>NZ_JAUKWH010000021.1 GCF_030504625.1 Neisseria sp. MVDL19-042950
CGTCTGAAGTGTGAGGCCGTCTGAAAAAACCGCCGACTGCTTACGCAATCGGCGGTTTTTTTGTCTGCGACAAATTACTCGGCTTCTTTAACCTGTTCGGCTACTTCGGCTTCGTGATGCGCCTGCCATGCTTGGCGACGGGTACGGTGGTAAGTCAAACCGGTACCGGCCGGAATCAGACGGCCGACAATCACGTTTTCTTTCAGACCGCGCAACTCGTCTTGTTTGCCCATAATCGCGGCTTCGGTCAACACGCGCGTGGTCTCTTGGAACGAAGCGGCTGAAATGAAGCTGTCGGTAGACAACGAGGCTTTGGTAATACCCAGCAATACGTTTTCGTAACGTGCCGGTTCTTTATCCTCGGCCAATGCCTTCTCGTTAGCCAATGTAACATCGCCGCGCTCTACTTGTTCGCCGGTAATAAAGCCGGTTTCGCCTGCGTCGGCAATATTCACACGGCGCAACATTTGGCGGATGATGACCTCGATGTGCTTGTCGGAAATCTTCACACCTTGCAGGCGGTAAACTTCTTGCACCTCTTGTACGATATAGCGGGCCAACGCTTCGATACCTTGCAGGCGCAGAATATCGTGCGGGTCAACCGCTCCGTCGACAATGGTTTCACCGCGGTTTACCACTTGGCCGTCGTGTACAAGAATCTGTTTCTCTTTGGAAATCAGTGTTTCGTAAGCCACGCCGTCCACATCGGTGATAATCAGGCGTTGTTTGCCTTTGGTTTCTTTACCGAAAGACACGGTACCGGTTACCTCGGCCAACATGCCGGCATCTTTGGGCACGCGTGCTTCGAACAGTTCGGCTACACGCGGCAGACCACCGGTAATATCGCGGGTTTTGGAAGACGCTTGCGGAATACGCGCCAATACGTCGCCCTTGCCGACTTCCTGACCTTCGCGAATGGTAATTACCGCGCCAACCGGGAACGCCATAGACACGGCAGTCGTCGTGCCCGGCATACATACTTCTTCGCCGTTTTCATCCAACAGTTTTACTGTCGGGCGCAACAATTTGGAAGTTGAAGCCGAACGGCGTTTGCCGTCGATTACCACCAAGGTAGACAAACCGGTTACATCGTCGGTTTGTTTGGCAACGGTTACGCCTTCTTCCACGTTTTCAAAACGTACCTGACCGGCATGCTCGGTAATCATCGGACGGGTATGCGGATCCCATGTAGCCAAGGTTTGACCGGCTTTCACCGCGGCACCGTCTTGTACCAACAGAATGGCACCGTAAGGCACTTTATGGCGCTCACGCTCACGACCGATGTCATCATGGATAACCAACTCGCACGAACGGCCGATCACGACCAACTCGCCTTTATTGTTGGCAACATAACGCATTTGGCTGCTGAAACGTGCGGTACCGTTTGATTTGGCTTCTACTTGGCTGGCGGCGGCGGCACGGGATGCGGCACCACCGATGTGGAAGGTACGCATCGTCAACTGTGTACCCGGCTCACCGATAGACTGGGCGGCAATCACGCCGACAGCTTCGCCGGTATTCACCAACTTGCCTCGCGCCAAGTCGCGGCCATAACAGTGGGCACACAAACCGTAGCGGGTTTTACAGGTGATCGGAGTGCGGACTTTAACCTCATCGACACCGGATTGGTCAATCAGGTCAACCAATTGTTCGTTCAACAGCGTACCTGCTTCAACGAGCGTTTCTCCGCTTGAAGGATCAACCACGTCTGAGGCAGCAACACGGCCGAGAATACGGTCACGCAGCGGCTCGATTACATCGCCGCCCTGCACCACGGCTTTCATTACAAAACCGTCAGTCGTGCCGCAATCGTCTTCTACCACTACCAAGTCTTGGGTAACGTCCACCAGACGGCGGGTCAAATAACCTGAGTTTGCCGTTTTCAATGCGGTGTCCGCCAAACCCTTACGCGCACCGTGGGTCGCAATAAAGTATTGCAATACCGTCAAGCCTTCGCGGAAGTTTGAAGTAATCGGCGTTTCGATAATCGAACCGTCCGGCTTGGCCATCAAACCACGCATACCGGAAAGCTGTTTAATCTGGGCTGCCGAACCACGGGCACCCGAATCGGCCATCATGTAAATGGAGTTGAACGATTCTTGGTCTACTTCGTTACCTTCGCGGTCAATGACTTTCTGTTTCGAAAGATTGTCCATCATCGCTTTAGCGATTTTATCGCCGGCACGACCCCAAATATCCACCACTTTGTTGTAACGCTCGCCGTTCGTTACCAAACCTTGGCGGTATTGGTCTTCGATTTCTTTAACTTCTGTTTGCGCTTCAGCCAACAAGGCGGCTTTTTCTTTGGGGATTTCCATATCGTCGACACAAATCGAGATACCGCCTTTGGCTGCGAATGCGAAACCGGTATACATCAAGTGGTCGGCAAAAATAACGGTATCACGCAGGCCGCACAGACGGAACGATGCATTAATCAGCTTAGAAATTTCTTTCTTCTTCAGCGCTTTATTAATGTATTCAAACGGCAGACCTTTAGGCAGAATCTCGCTCAACAAGGCACGGCCTACCGTGGTTTCGTAGCGTTTTACCACCGGCTCCAACTCGCCTTGGGCATTTTTCTCCCATTCGCGCAGACGCACGGTAATTTTCGTACCCAACTCTACTTGTTTGGTATGGTAGGCGCGGTGTACTTCTTTCACGTCTGCAAACAGGCTGCCTTCGCCTTTGGCATTGATACGGTCGCGGGTCATGTAGTACAAGCCCAATACAATATCCTGCGACGGCACGATAATCGGTTCGCCGTTGGCGGGAGACAGTACGTTGTTGGAAGCCAGCATCAAAGTGCGTGCTTCCATTTGTGCTTCCAAGCTCAACGGAACGTGTACGGCCATTTGGTCACCGTCGAAGTCGGCGTTGAACGCGGCACAAACCAGCGGATGCAGCTGAATGGCTTTACCTTCAATCAAAATCGGCTCAAACGCCTGAATACCCAAACGGTGCAGGGTCGGCGCACGGTTCAGCATGATCGGGTGTTCGCGGATCACTTCTTCCAAGATGTCCCATACTTCCGGCACTTCTTGCTCTACCAGCTTTTTAGCCGCTTTAACTGTTGAAGCCAAGCCTTGTTTTTCCAGTTTGTGGAAAATAAACGGTTTGAACAATTCCAAGGCCATTTTCTTCGGCAAACCGCACTGATGCAGGCGCAGGTAAGGACCTACAGTAATCACGGAACGGCCTGAATAGTCCACACGTTTACCCAACAGGTTTTGACGGAAGCGGCCGCCTTTACCTTTAATCATATCGGCCAATGATTTCAGCGGACGTTTGTTGGCACCGGTCATGGCTTTACCGCGACGGCCGTTATCCAGCAGCGAATCTACGGCTTCTTGCAGCATACGTTTTTCGTTGCGTACGATAATATCCGGCGCATGCAATTCCAACAGACGTTTCAAACGGTTGTTACGGTTGATCACGCGGCGGTACAAATCATTCAGATCGGAAGTGGCGAAACGGCCACCATCCAGCGGTACCAACGGACGTAAATCAGGCGGCAACACCGGCAGCACATCCATAATCATCCATTCGAGTTTCATACCCGAACGTTGGAATGCTTCCAATACTTTCAAGCGTTTGGCGATTTTTTTGATTTTGGTGTCCGAGCCGGTAGATTCCAACTCTTGACGCAACACTTCTACCTCTGAAGCAATGTCCAAGCTGCGCAATAATTCGCGGATACCTTCGGCACCCATCTTGGCATCGAAGTCGTCGCCGTATTCTTCCAACTTGGCGTAATAATCGTCTTCAGTCAGCAATTGGCGGCGTTGCAGCGGTGTCATACCCGGGTCGGTAACCACATAGGCTTCGAAATACAACACGCGTTCGATGTCCCGCAACGTCATATCCAAAACCATACCCAAGCGGGACGGCAGCGATTTCAGGAACCAAATATGGGCAACAGGTGCAGCCAATTCGATATGGCCCATGCGCTCGCGGCGTACTTTAGACAAAGTAACTTCCACGCCACATTTTTCACAGGTTACACCTTTGAATTTCAAGCGTTTGTATTTACCGCACAAACATTCGTAGTCTTTCACCGGGCCGAAAATCTTGGCGCAGAACAAACCGTCGCGCTCCGGCTTGAAAGTACGGTAGTTGATGGTTTCCGGTTTTTTCACTTCACCGTAAGACCATGAACGGATGGTTTCGGGAGATGCAATACCGATTTTGATTGCATCAAATTCTTCTTCCATGCCGGCAGACTGCAACGGATTAAATAAGTTTAACAAATTCATTTTTGCTCCTTATGGAACGGCGGTTTTCAGACGGCCTGAGTTTGCTCGAAAGCTGTTTGCTTGCAACTGTCTTTTCAGACGGCCTGTAACTGATGAGGCCGTCTGAAAACCTGTTCCGATATTTAGTAACGTTCCAGATCGATATCCAAGCCCAATGAGCGAATCTCTTTAACCAATACGTTGAAGGATTCGGGCATACCGGCATCGATTTTGTGTTCGCCTTTAACAATGTTTTCGTACATTTTGGTACGGCCGGCTACGTCATCCGACTTCACGGTCAGCATCTCCTGCAGCGTGTAGGCGGCACCGTAAGCTTCCAGTGCCCACACCTCCATCTCACCGAAACGTTGGCCACCGAATTGGGCTTTACCGCCCAGCGGCTGTTGGGTAACAAGGCTGTACGGGCCGGTAGAACGGGCGTGCATTTTCTCGTCAACCAAGTGGTGCAGTTTCAAGTAATGCATTACGCCGACGGTTACTTTGCGGTCAAACGGTTCACCCGAACGGCCGTCGTAAAGGGTAATTTGGGTTTTGCTGTTGTTAAAGCCGAGTTTTTCTACTTCAGGATCGTCGCTCGGATAAGCCAAGTCGAGCATCTCGTAGATTTCGTTTTCTTTAGCACCGTCGAATACCGGCGAGGCGAATGTGGCTCCGCGTTTCAGATTCTCAGCCAAGGCCAAAATTTCTTCATCGCTCAGCTCGTCCAGATTTTCCTGCTTACCGCTGTTGTTATAGAGTTTATTCAGGAACTCGCGGATTTCGCCTACTTTACGTTGCTCGGCCAACATGCGGTCTATGCGCTCACCAATACCTTTTGCTGCCCAGCCCAAGTGAACCTCAAGAATCTGTCCGATATTCATACGGGACGGTACACCCAGCGGGTTCAGAACGATATCGACGGGGCGGCCGTCTGCCATATAAGGCATGTCTTCCACCGGCAGAATGCGCGATACCACACCTTTGTTACCGTGGCGGCCGGCCATTTTGTCACCGGCTTGCAGGCGGCGTTTGATGGCAATAAATACTTTTACCATCTTCTGAACGCCCGGCTGCAGCTCATCACCTTGTGTCAGTTTTTTCTTCTTCACTTCATACAAGGCATCGGCTTCTTCGCGTTTTTGTTGCAGGCTGACTTTGATCAGTTCCATTTGCTTAGCCAGCGATTCATCGGCCAAACGGATATCGAACCAATCGTGCTTGCTCGGCAAAGATGCCAGATATTCGGCAGTAATTTCGCTGCCTTTAGCCAACTTCATCGGGCCGCCATTGGCTTTTTGGCCGACAATCATGCGCTCGATACGGCTGAATGCGTCGTTATCAAAAATACGCAATTGGTCGCCCAAATCTTGGCGGTAACGTTTCAGCTCGGAATCAATAATCGACTGTGCACGTTTATCGCGTTGGATACCTTCGCGGGTGAATACCTGTACGTCGATTACGGTACCGCTCATGCCGGTAGGCATACGCAATGAAGTGTCTTTCACGTCCGACGCTTTTTCACCGAAAATGGCACGCAGCAGTTTTTCTTCCGGTGTCAGTTGGGTTTCGCCTTTAGGCGTTACTTTACCTACCAAAACATCACCGGCTTCAACTTCTGCACCGATATAAACGATACCTGATTCGTCCAAACGGTTTTGCATGCGCTCGGATAAGTTCGGGATATCGCGGGTAATGTCTTCCGCGCCCAATTTGGTATCACGTGCCACCACATTCAATTCTTCGATATGAATAGAAGTGTAGCGGTCATCGGCTGCCACTTTTTCAGAAATCAGAATTGAGTCTTCGTAGTTGTAACCGTTCCACGGCATGAAAGCGATGGTCATGTTTTGACCCAATGCCAATTCGCCTAAATCGGTAGAAGCGCCATCGGCTACCACATCGCCGCGTTGCAGCACATCACCTGCTTTCACGACAGGACGTTGGTTAATGTTGGTTGATTGGTTTGAGCGGGTAAATTTTACCAAGTTGTAAATATCCACACCTACTTCACCGGCAGTCGCTTCATCATCGTGTACGCGAACAACGATACGGTTGGCATCTACATATTCCACAACACCACCGCGGCGGGCAACGATTGCAGTAGCAGAGTCTACGGCTACCGAACGCTCAATACCGGTACCTACCATCGGTTTTTCAGGACGCAAACAAGGCACGGCTTGACGTTGCATGTTGGCACCCATCAAGGCACGGTTCGCATCGTCATGCTCCAAGAAAGGAATCAGTGATGCTGCCACAGAAACCACTTGACCCGTCGCTACGTCCATGTATTGCACACGGTCGGCAGTAGCCATGATGGTTTCGCCCTTTTCACGACAAGTAATCAAGTCACCGGTCAAGCGACCGTCTGAATCCAACTCGGCGTTCGCCTGTGCAATCACATAACGGCCTTCTTCGATAGCAGACAAATAATCGATTTCATCGGTTACCTTGCCATCCACCACACGGCGGTATGGGGTTTCCAAGAAACCGTATTCGTTGGTGCGCGCGTAAACAGACAATGAGTTAATCAAACCAATGTTCGGACCTTCAGGTGTTTCAATCGGGCACACACGACCATAGTGAGTCGGATGTACGTCGCGCACCTCAAAGCCTGCACGTTCACGTGTCAAACCACCCGGACCTAAAGCAGACACACGACGCTTATGGGTAATTTCCGACAGCGGGTTGGTCTGATCCATAAATTGGCTCAACTGGCTGGAACCAAAAAACTCTTTAATTGCAGCAGAAACCGGCTTGGCATTAATCAAATCGTGAGGCATCAGATTTTCAGATTCTGCCTGATTCAAACGCTCTTTTACCGCCCGCTCAACACGAGCCAAGCCGCTGCGGAACTGGTTCTCCACCAATTCACCCACCGAACGCACACGACGGTTACCCAAATGGTCGATGTCGTCCACCTCACCATGACCGTTGCGCAATTCAACCAAAGTGGCAATAGAAGCAACAATATCTTCCACGCTTAATACAAAACCGCCTTTTTCAGCTGCACCGGCAAAAGTTTGGTTCAATAAGCGTCCGTACCATGATTCTGCTTGAACATTGCTCAATTTTTGCTCATAAGTGCGCGTATTGAATTTCATACGGCCTACACGTGACAAATCGTAGCTGTCTTCATTGAAGAACAATCGGTTAAACAAAAGCTCAACCGCTTCTTCAGTAGGAGGCTCACCCGGACGCATCATACGGTAAATCGCTACCCGAGCAGCTTGTTGATCAGCAGTTTCATCAGTACGTAAGGTATTGGAAATATAACCACCTTGATCCAACTCATTGATATACAGCGTTTCAACCTTATCAACACCATGAATATCTAACTTAGCCAATAATTCTTCTGTAATTTCTTCATTGGCAACAGCCAATACCTCGCCGGTATCGGGCACAATCAAATCAGTTGCTAATATCTTACCCAACAAGTTTTCGGGCTCAACATCCAAACGAGTTAAGCCTGCATTGCTAATATCACGTATATTTTTTGCAGTAATGCGTTTACCTTTAGCAACTAAAACATTACCGTCTTTATCTACAATATCCAGTTTCGCTGTATCGCCTTTCAGACGGCCTACAATTAAGTCAGTTTGAACACCATCTTTTGAAAGATAAAAAGTTTCTTTATCGTAGAAAGTATCTAAAATTTGCTCATTGTTATAACCTAAAGCCTTCAGCAAAATCGTAACCGGCATTTTTCTACGGCGGTCAATACGGAAGAAAAGTAGATCTTTCGGATCAAACTCGAAATCCAACCAAGAGCCACGATAAGGAATAATGCGAGCAGAGAATAACAATTTCCCGGATGAATGCGTCTTGCCTCTATCATGCTCAAAGAATACACCCGGAGAACGATGTAACTGAGAAACAATTACCCGTTCTGTACCATTGATTACGAAAGAACCACTCGGTGTCATCAAGGGTATTTCACCCATATACACTTCATTTTCACGAACTTCTTTTATTGTGGGCTTAGAAGATTCTTTATCCAGGATAACCAATCGAATACGGGCACGCAGCGGAGCTGCGTAAGTTATGCCGCGTAATTGACATTCTGGGATATCAAATAAAGGTTCACCTAGGGTATAGTGTACGAACTCTAAGCGTGCATAACCATTATGGCTCTCAATCGGAAAAATCGAATTAAATGCCGCTTGTAGACCATCATCAGCACGCTGATTGAATGGCTTTTCCAATTGCAAAAATTTTGCGTAAGAATCCAACTGAGTAGCTAGCAAAAATGGTACCTCTAAGACATTGGCACGTTTTGCAAAACTCTTACGGATACGTTTTTTTTCGGTAAAAGAATAACTCATGAAAACTCCAAAAAGGGGAGACTTTTAGAATAATTGCGCACAGATGAACTAAATCTCTTCATATCATCTAGTGCTACTTAAAAATTACTCACTTACATTTATTAACTAAATTTTAATTTATTAATGTAATTAAATGTAAATAAGCTGTTTTAAATTATAAAAAAGCAAAATAAGGCTGGCAGTGAACTGCCAGCCTTTAACAATAGAATAAAATTATTTGATTTCGACTTTAGCACCAGCTTCTTCCAATTGTTTTTGGATATCTTCAGCTTCAGCTTTAGAAACACCTTCTTTAAGAGTTTTAGGTGCACCGTCAACCATATCTTTAGCTTCTTTCAATCCTAAACCGGTAATAGCGCGTACCACTTTAATTACACCTACTTTTTGATCACCAGCAGAAGCCAAGATTACATCAAATTCAGTTTTCTCTTCAGCGGCAGCAGCACCACCAGCAGCGGCACCACCGGCAACAGTAAGAGCAGCAGCAGAAACGCCGAATTTTTCTTCAAAAGCTTTAACCAGCTCATTCAATTCCATAACGGTCAAACCAGCAACCGCTTCCAAAATGTCTTCTTTAGTAATAGCCATGCTATTTAAACTCCTAAAATTGATATATTTAATAATTAAATGAATATAAATTGTTCAGCAGTTTTACGCAGCTTCTTCTGCGCTTTTCTTTTCTGCCAAAGCTGCCAATGCACGAGCGAAACCTGAAACAGGCGCTTGCATAACACCTAACAACTTCGCAAGCAGTTCTTCTTGGCTTGGAATAGAAGCAAGTTCAGAGACTTGGGCGATATTTAACAAATCACCATTATAAGAACCAGCTTTCAGAACAATTTTTTCATCTTTTTTAGAAAATTGATGCAGTACTTTTGCTGCTGCAACAGGATCTTCAGATGCTGCATATACTAACGGACCTGTCATTTGGTCTGCCAATGCAGCAAACGAAGTGCCTTCAACTGCACGACGAGCCAATGTATTCTTCAGAACACGCAAATATACGCCTTCTTTACGAGCATTGGCTCGCAGCTCAGTCATACTAGCAACACTGATACCCCGATATTCGGCAACAACCATAGTTTGAGCATTAGCAATAGCATTACTAATCTCTTCTACAGCAGCCTTCTTGGTTTCAATATTGAGACTCAAGGTCTACCTCCCACTGTTTAACAAAGAAATACAAAAAATGTATTCCACCAGCGCGGCAACCTAAAAAGACATTTAACAAGCAATCTTGCCATTCAATTCAGGACTACCGTCTGCGTAGGGTATAACTATTAAATCTTACGATCCCTACGGTCTTGGACATCTACTTAACAATAAGTAGCCCAAATCCAAACAATCTACAAAGTAGATCAACTTTACAGGTTGTTTGAAAATTCTATTTAACTGCTTACACTTGATGTATCAACACGAACACCTAAGCCCATAGTGCTAGATACAGCTACTTTTTTCAGATATTGACCTTTCGCAGCGGCAGGCTTAGCTTTAACAATAGCATCCAATAATGCATTAAAGTTTTCACGCAAATCAGCCTCAGCAAATGAAGCACGACCAATAGTAGCATGAACAATACCTGCTTTATCTGTACGGTATTGAACTTGACCAGCCTTAGCATTTTTTACTGCTTCTGCAACATTAGGTGTAACCGTGCCTACTTTAGGATTTGGCATTAGACCACGAGGACCTAATATCGTACCTAATTGCCCTACAATACGCATGGCATCTGGAGATGCGATAACCACATCAAAATTCAAATTACCTTTTTTAACTTCTTCTGCCAGATCTTCAAAACCAACCACATCAGCACCAGCAGCTTTTGCTGCCTCAGCATTGACCCCTTGTGTAAATACAGCAACACGAGTAGTTTTACCAGTCCCCTTAGGAAGAACTACAGAACCACGAATAACTTGATCAGATTTACGAGGATCAACACCCAAATTAAATGAAACGTCTACAGACTCATCAAATTTAGC
Source organism: Neisseria sp. MVDL19-042950 (assembly GCF_030504625.1). GTDB lineage: Bacteria > Pseudomonadota > Gammaproteobacteria > Burkholderiales > Neisseriaceae > Neisseria. The sequence goes on from NZ_JAUKWH010000021.1 coordinate 10,534, forward strand.
AGTAGCGGATTTTTTAACTAACGCAATTGCTTCATCAATTGCATACAGTTTATTAACCTCAACAGCACTACGCAAAGCGCTTAAACGCTTAGATACTTTAGCCATTACACACCCTCCACATCCAAACCCATAGAACGGGCGCTACCTGCAATAGTACGAACAGCCGCATCTAAATCCGCAGCAGTCAAATCAGGCTCTTTGGTTTTTGCGATCTCTTCCAATTGAGCCCGGGTAATCTTACCTACTTTATTAGTCAAAGGATTTGAACTGCCTTTTTGCAAGCCAGCAGCCTTTTTCAACAGTATGGAAGCAGGAGGTGTCTTCATCACAAAAGTGAACGACTTATCCGCGAAAGCAGTAATTACCACAGGAATTGGCAATCCTGGCTCCATACCCTGCGTTGCAGCATTGAATGCTTTACAGAATTCCATAATATTCAAACCACGTTGACCCAAAGCAGGACCAACTGGAGGGGAAGGATTGGCTTTTCCTGCAGGAATTTGCAGTTTAATATAGCCTACAATTTTTTTTGCCACTTTATAAAGCTCCTAAATCAATGGGTATAACGCGAAAATCGCTCCCCACAAAAAATCAAGTTTTTTATTATAGATTCTATTAAATATTTTTTCAATAAGATTTAATAACCTAAAACAACAATTCCATTTTATTAAATCTTTTCTACTTGATTAAACTCCAACTCAACCGGTGTTTCCCGCCCAAAAATCTGCACAGAAACACGTAATTTATTACGCTCATAATTGACTTCTTCAACAATTCCATTAAAGTCGGCAAATGGGCCTTCATTTACTCGAACTTGCTGCCCCACCTCAAATTCAACTTTCGGCTTAGGCTTCTCGACTCCCGATTGAACTTGTTGCAATATAGCATCAACCTCTTTTTGAGATATAGGCATAGGCTTATTAGCAGTACCCCCAATAAATCCTGATACACGAGGGGTACTTTTTACCAAGTGCCAAGAATCGTCTGTCATTTCCATTTCTACTAACACATAACCCGGAAAAAACTTACGTTCACTAATTGTTTTTTTTCCATTTTTTATGTCGACCACTTCTTCTACAGGCACCAAAATTTGCCCAAAATAGTCATCCATATTTTCACGGATAATACGTTCTTTTAAAGTCTTTTGAACATTTTTCTCAAAGCCGGAATAAGCCTGTACAACATACCAACGCTTCGACATTTTTATCCCCTCTTTAATAACAAATCAAAAAATAACCACGATATCAGACTATCTGTCGCATAAATAAATACGGATAAAATAGTCACGAAAATAACAACAAAAATAGTCATGCGAATTGCATCATTTTTAAGAGGCCAAACAACCTTTTTAAACTCAGCCACGGAATCACGCACATATCCCACCAACCGACGCCCAAAATGACACCAATAAAAAACTATTAACAATCCTAAAATAACACCTACAACTGGAAATAATGCCCGCAGATATGCAGGTATATTTTGCATAGTATAAAAAACCCAAATGCCGCAGGCAATTAACAGCACAGCAATTAAAAGCTTAAGGACATCAGCACTTTGCAGGATAACATCATTTTTCTGACTAGCTAACTTATTTACAGGTTTTACCAGCTGACCAGAGCCTTCTTTATCTTGCGGTAATTTCTCAGCCATCTCTTATCCAATATCAGATATTAAGTGAATAGCAATATAAAATTTTAAATTTCATACTGATTCAGTATAACTTTCCTGGACTAACCATCTCAAGGAATAAAACATTATATATAAACAAAAAAAATTAACCGGCACTTGGGCCGGTTAATTTTATTATTTGGCAGGCCAGGAGGGTCTCGAACCCCCAACCCTCGGTTTTGGAGACCGATACTCTACCAATTGAGCTACTGGCCTCTAAATATTAAGCGATAACAGAAGAAACCACACCG
>NZ_JAUKWH010000022.1 GCF_030504625.1 Neisseria sp. MVDL19-042950
ACCGCCGCCAACGACCACGCCGAAGCCAGCATACCCACCAGAGCCAATACATACCGTTTCATGTTTTCCCTTCCATAATATGGATTCAAATAATATCATTACCGTAAATAACCACCATCACGACGATAGGCGATAGGTCGTATAACCGCACTAATCCGGAACACGTCGCCTCATCGCAGAAACAGCCGCGCTATCATAAGCATATTTCCCTTCCCGCTCAAATATTTTTAGCGCAACGCTGCCGCCCCACACCCCCACTGTCGCCCTCCCGCGACAACCCCACATCCCTCTCCTCAATGTAAAACCCCCGATACTATTCGGTATCGGGGGTTCGTAATGGGTGTCTGGCAGTGACCTACTTTCACATGGGTATCCACACTATCATCGGCGCTGAGTCGTTTCACGGTCCTGTTCGGGATGGGAAGGCGTGGGACCAACTCGCTATGGCCGCCAGACGTAAACTGTACAAATCGGGAAAGCCGTCAGGGAAATACATCCCCTCTCTTTATTCTTCAATCAACGGTGATGGGTATCGTCTTCAAGACTGATATAAGCTTTATTTTCGAAGCCTCCACACCCACTACGGTGCAAAGTCCTTCAAATGATAGAGTCAAGCCTCACGAGCAATTAGTATCGGTTAGCTTCACGCATTGCTGCGCTTCCACACCCGACCTATCAACGTCCTGGTCTCGAACGACTCTTTAGTGCGGTTAAACCGCAAGGGAAGTCTCATCTTCAGGCGAGTTTCGCGCTTAGATGCTTTCAGCGCTTATCTCTTCCGAACTTAGCTACCCGGCGATGCGACTGGCGTCACAACCGGTACACCAGAGGTTCGTCCACTCCGGTCCTCTCGTACTAGGAGCAGCCCCCGTCAAACTTCCAACGCCCACTGCAGATAGGGACCAAACTGTCTCACGACGTTTTAAACCCAGCTCACGTACCACTTTAAATGGCGAACAGCCATACCCTTGGGACCGACTACAGCCCCAGGATGTGATGAGCCGACATCGAGGTGCCAAACTCCGCCGTCGATATGAACTCTTGGGCGGAATCAGCCTGTTATCCCCGGAGTACCTTTTATCCGTTGAGCGATGGCCCTTCCATACAGAACCACCGGATCACTATGTCCTGCTTTCGCACCTGCTCGACTTGTCGGTCTCGCAGTTAAGCTACCTTTTGCCATTGCACTATCAGTCCGATTTCCGACCGGACCTAGGTAACCTTCGAACTCCTCCGTTACTCTTTGGGAGGAGACCGCCCCAGTCAAACTGCCTACCATGCACGGTCCCCGATCCGGATTACGGACCTGGGTTAGAACCTCAAAGACACCAGGGTGGTATTTCAAGGACGGCTCCACAGAAACTGGCGTCTCTGCTTCCAAGCCTCCCACCTATCCTACACAAGTGCCTTCAAAGTCCAATGCAAAGCTACAGTAAAGGTTCACGGGGTCTTTCCGTCTAGCAGCGGGGAGATTGCATCTTCACAACCATTTCAACTTCGCTGAGTCTCGGGAGGAGACAGTGTGGCCATCGTTACGCCATTCGTGCGGGTCGGAACTTACCCGACAAGGAATTTCGCTACCTTAGGACCGTTATAGTTACGGCCGCCGTTTACTGGGGCTTCGATCCGATGCTTGCACATCTTCAATTAACCTTCCAGCACCGGGCAGGCGTCACACCCTATACGTCCACTTTCGTGTTAGCAGAGTGCTGTGTTTTTAATAAACAGTCGCAGCCACCGATTCTCTGCGACCCTCCAATGCTTACAGAGCAAGTCTTTCACATCGAAGGGCATACCTTCTCCCGAAGTTACGGTATCAATTTGCCGAGTTCCTTCTCCCGAGTTCTCTCAAGCGCCTTAGAATTCTCATCCTGCCCACCTGTGTCGGTTTGCGGTACGGTTCGATTCAAACTGAAGCTTAGTGGCTTTTCCTGGAAGCGTGGTATCGGTTACTTCTTGTCCGTAGACAATCGTCATCACTTCTCGGTGTTAAGAAGACCCGGATTTGCCTAAGTCTTCCACCTACCGGCTTAAACAAGCTATTCCAACAGCTTGCTAACCTAACCTTCTCCGTCCCCACATCGCATTTGAATCAAGTACGGGAATATTAACCCGTTTCCCATCGACTACGCATTTCTGCCTCGCCTTAGGGGCCGACTCACCCTACGCCGATGAACGTTGCGTAGGAAACCTTGGGCTTTCGGCGAGCGGGCTTTTCACCCGCTTTATCGCTACTCATGTCAACATTCGCACTTCTGATACCTCCAGCAACCTTCTCAAGTCACCTTCATCGGCCTACAGAACGCTCCCCTACCATGCACTAGGTGCATCCGCAGCTTCGGTTATAGATTTGAGCCCCGTTACATCTTCCGCGCAGGACGACTCGACCAGTGAGCTATTACGCTTTCTTTAAATGATGGCTGCTTCTAAGCCAACATCCTGGCTGTCTGGGCCTTCCCACTTCGTTTACCACTTAATCTATCATTTGGGACCTTAGCTGGCGGTCTGGGTTGTTTCCCTTTCGACAACGGACGTTAGCACCCGCTGTCTGTCTCCCATGATTGCACTTTCCGGTATTCTTAGTTTGCCATGGGTTGGTAAGTCGCAATGACCCCCTAGCCATAACAGTGCTTTACCCCCGGAAGTGATACATGAGGCACTACCTAAATAGTTTTCGGGGAGAACCAGCTATCTCCGAGTTTGTTTAGCCTTTCACCCCTATCCACAGCTCATCCCCGCATTTTGCAACATGCGTGGGTTCGGACCTCCAGTACCTGTTACGGCACCTTCATCCTGGCCATGGATAGATCACTCGGTTTCGGGTCTACACCCAGCAACTATTCGCCCTATTAAGACTCGGTTTCCCTACGCCTCCCCTATCCGGTTAAGCTCGCTACTGAATGTAAGTCGTTGACCCATTATACAAAAGGTACGCAGTCACCTAATTAATAGGCTCCCACTGTTTGTATGCATCAGGTTTCAGGTTCTATTTCACTCCCCTCCCGGGGTTCTTTTCGCCTTTCCCTCACGGTACTGGTCCACTATCGGTCGATGATGAGTATTTAGCCTTGGAGGATGGTCCCCCCATATTCAGACAGGATTCCACGTGTCCCGCCCTACTTGTCGTATACCTAGTACCACTGATGAAATTTCGAATACGGGGCTATCACCCACTATGGCCAAGCTTCCCAGCTTGTTCTTCTATCTCAACAGCTATCATATACAGGCTCCTCCGCGTTCGCTCGCCACTACTTGCGGAATCTCGGTTGATTTCTTTTCCTCCGGGTACTTAGATGGTTCAGTTCTCCGGGTTCGCTTCGCTTATCCTATGTATTCAGATAACGATACCGTACAGAATACGGTGGGTTTCCCCATTCGGACATCACCGGATCACAGCTTTATTGCCAGCTCCCCGATGCTTTTCGCAGGCTTACACGTCCTTCGTCGCCTATCATCGCCAAGGCATCCACCTGATGCACTTATTCACTTGACTCTATCATTTGAAGTACCTTTTTGACTTCGTTGTTACGGCGTTGACTACCTTCGCAACTTAAAGGCCTCTACTTTGATAAAGCTTACTGCTTGTTGTGTGATTGACTCTGCCTTTTGTCTTCCAGAGCCAATCCGATACAATCATCACCCAAATTCTGTAATCAGCTGTAACACTGATTAGCTTCGTTTGTTTGTTGATTTCGGCTTTCCAATTTGTTAAAGATCGATGCGTTTTTTAAAAAGGAATGATCAAACTCTTCCCTCTCTAACTGCACAAATTAAAATATTCTTATTCTTTATTCTACCTTCATTCGCTTCGATGCTTATTACATCTACAAACAAAGGCAAATAAAAATACTTTGATTTGCAAAGTATTTGGTGGAGGCAAACGGGATCGAACCGATGACCCCCTGCTTGCAAAGCAGGTGCTCTACCAACTGAGCTATGCCCCCAATCTCTTGGTGGGTCTGGGAGGACTTGAACCTCCGACCCCACGCTTATCAAGCGTGTGCTCTAACCAGCTGAGCTACAAACCCAGATTACTCCAACTTCGTCGGGATTCCCCCAACCAGTCTCGCATCTTCAATGCACAGTTTACCGATAAGTGTGAATGCGACCAAACCTCTTTTTCTCTAGAAAGGAGGTGATCCAGCCGCAGGTTCCCCTACGGCTACCTTGTTACGACTTCACCCCAGTCATGAAGCATACCGTGGTAAGCGGGCTCCTTGCGGTTACCCTACCTACTTCTGGTATCCCCCACTCCCATGGTGTGACGGGCGGTGTGTACAAGACCCGGGAACGTATTCACCGCAGTATGCTGACCTGCGATTACTAGCGATTCCGACTTCATGCACTCGAGTTGCAGAGTGCAATCCGGACTACGATCGGTTTTCTGGGATTGGCTCCACCTCGCGGCTTGGCTACCCTCTGTACCGACCATTGTATGACGTGTGAAGCCCTGGTCATAAGGGCCATGAGGACTTGACGTCATCCCCACCTTCCTCCGGCTTGTCACCGGCAGTCTCATTAGAGTGCCCAACTTAATGATGGCAACTAATGACAAGGGTTGCGCTCGTTGCGGGACTTAACCCAACATCTCACGACACGAGCTGACGACAGCCATGCAGCACCTGTGTTACGGCTCCCGAAGGCACTCCTCCGTCTCTGGAGGATTCCGTACATGTCAAGACCAGGTAAGGTTCTTCGCGTTGCATCGAATTAATCCACATCATCCACCGCTTGTGCGGGTCCCCGTCAATTCCTTTGAGTTTTAATCTTGCGACCGTACTCCCCAGGCGGTCAATTTCACGCGTTAGCTACGCTACTAAGGCATCAAGTGCCCCAACAGCTAATTGACATCGTTTAGGGCGTGGACTACCAGGGTATCTAATCCTGTTTGCTACCCACGCTTTCGGGCATGAACGTCAGTATCATCCCAGGGGGCTGCCTTCGCCATCGGTATTCCTCCACATCTCTACGCATTTCACTGCTACACGTGGAATTCTACCCCCCTCTGACATACTCTAGTCACCCAGTTTCAAACGCAGTTCCCAGGTTAAGCCCGGGGATTTCACATCTGACTTAAGTAACCGTCTGCGCCCGCTTTACGCCCAGTAATTCCGATTAACGCTCGCACCCTACGTATTACCGCGGCTGCTGGCACGTAGTTAGCCGGTGCTTATTCTTCAGGTACCGTCATCAGTCATGGGTATTAACCACAACCTTTTCTTCCCTGACAAAAGTCCTTTACAACCCGAAGGCCTTCTTCAGACACGCGGCATGGCTGGATCAGGGTTCCCCCCATTGTCCAAAATTCCCCACTGCTGCCTCCCGTAGGAGTCTGGGCCGTGTCTCAGTCCCAGTGTGGCGGATCATCCTCTCAGACCCGCTACTGATCGTCGCCTTGGTAGGCCTTTACCCCACCAACTAGCTAATCAGACATCGGCCGCTCAAATAGCGCAAGGCCCGAAGGTCCCCTGCTTTCCTCCTCAGAGTATATGCGGTATTAGCCATCCTTTCGGACAGTTATCCCCCACTACTCGGTACGTTCCGATGTATTACTCACCCGTTCGCCACTCGCCACCAAAAGAGCAAGCTCTTCCGTGCTGCCGTTCGACTTGCATGTGTAAAGCATGCCGCCAGCGTTCAATCTGAGCCAGGATCAAACTCTTATGTTCAATCTCTAACTTTAACTTCTGGTCTGCTTCAAAGAAACCGACAAAGATATCTATCTTGTCTGTTTTTGTCGCAGTGTGAGGCCCAATCGCACTCACACTTATCGGTAATCTGTTCTGTTAAAGAGCATTCCAAATACCATCATAACCACAATACTGCCTAACGCAAAATCTGTTATAATGAATATTCGGTTTCAAACACCGCCGAAGCAGCGAAGAACCGAACTATACCCGCACATACC
>NZ_JAUKWH010000023.1 GCF_030504625.1 Neisseria sp. MVDL19-042950
GTAAGGTCTTCTTCATGTTTAAAACCGCTACAAAGAAACTAAATTGTTAAAGAGCAGAAAAGGCCGTCTGAAAAAGTTATTGAATAAAATTTTCAGATAGGCCTTATTGTTTGATTGGATTTCAGCTTAAATAAAATGCCTGTCTGAAACTTTAATTCGCCAGTTTGTTTTAGTAGCATAGAAACTCACTTCACTCGTTTTCAAACAGGCATTTAGCTTTCCGTTAAAGCAGAAAATCTCGGTAAATCAACTAACAATGCGCGCGTGCCGAGGCACGCACGCTACCTGTGGATTGGGTATCTTATGTAGTCTATGGCTTGTTCAAGCTCTCTAAAAATAAGTCATAATCTGCTTTAAATTTTTCAAAATTAAAATCTAGTTTCTTTAATGATTGTCTAGAACAGATAAGGTTTCTGGCAGTAGTAAAAGTATTTAATAGAAAATCTTCAACTGTTTGCACATCTTTGTTCAGAACAGCCAATGACACTTCTTTAGGTACTGGTATTTTTACAGAGAGATCTTTATTTTTACTTGAATAGCGTCCTAAACAAATTTTTTCAGGGACTGTGAACCAATCAGTATCTCCTAAAACAAAAAATTCAAATAAGATTAAATCCAAATCTTTACCATAGGTTCCACGAGGAAAGTATTTTTCAAATTTAGCAGCAATCCCCCAATTGCCATATATTATTTCAGTATATGCCTCTGCTACTAGCTCATCGCCCGTAATTGCAAATGGACTTAATAAACTATTTCTTTTAATAGATTCCATTATTTTTTCTTCCTTAAATCTTCTACTCCACATCGTCCTAGACTCATAAACGAATCTATGACTGCATTTGGATTAGTTAAATTTCTAATCGTATTTGCCCAACTTTCTTTGTTTTCTGGCCCTCCAAAACGCGAGGTTAATGCTCTTTCTAAATCCAGCATATCAGATCGAGAACCGCTAGCTATTGGAATCATTCTCCTATTTCCCAACTCTTCTTTTGTATATCGATTAAGTGGATTTGCTTCAGATGTAATGCCCCATTTGCTTAGGCTTCCATCTGGGTTCACTAATTTATATAACACGGTATTACGTGAACTATTTCTGCTATTTCCATGTGAAGATGATGAAGATGGTTTTGGTTTGCGATTTGGGTCTTTGCCAAAAGAAAATCTCCCGTTTTCTCGAGGTTGCCCCTCCCATAAACCAATTGGGTCAATCCACTTTTGAATATTTCGGGCAAATGTATATAGATTATCCCCGCCCCACAACCCAATCGGATCCTGATTCACAAACCGACCCGCATCCGGCTCGTAATACCGCATCGGGTTGTAATGCAACCCCGTCTCTTCATCGCAATACTGGTTTTGCAACCTAAACGGCTGGTGCGCATGCTGATACACCCGCTCGTCTGTTTTCAGACGGCCCCAAGCGGTATATTCGCCGTACCACAGCAGATTGCCGAGCCGGTCGGTCATCTCGCGCGGGATGCCGATTTGGTCGTTGTGGAAATAGCTTAAGTATTGTTTGCCGTCTTTGGCGTTATCGAAGATTTGCGCCAGCGGTTCGTAGCTGTCTTGGTCGGTGTAAATATAGCTGTAGCTGCCGCGATAGTTATATTCTTGCAGCAGACGGCTGCCGTCCCATACGAAATGGGTTTGTTTCGGCGCGGTAGCGGCTAAGGCGCCTTTATCGGTTCGTTCTTTGCTCAAGCGTCTGCCGAACGGATCGCAGTCGTAGCGGGCTGGTTGTACTTAGCCGTTGCTATTCTTAAAGAGGTTAATTTTTTAAAGAGCAGGAAAAGGCCGTCTGAAAAAGTTTCGGATAAAGTTTTCAGACGGCTTTTCAAAATATTTTATATTTACATATAATTATTTCAAGTGTACTCTATCTATATCAAATAGGTACTTTCTTCATTATTTGCTCAACCATTCAAAATATGTTGTTAAATTTTTAAATTTTTGCTCTGATTGTCCAAAATAACGCCAAACCTCTGGTTCTGTCTCATTTTCAATCCATACCAATAAACTATAATTTCCATTATTTTTGTCTATAATAGAAAAAACGGAAAGTTGATCATCTTGATACAAATTAGGTGCTGACCCTTCCCAATTCTCTCTCATAGAACGTAACCATTTTTGAAAATTTTTGCTAGCAATTAATTTCTTTAATTCTTCTATACCGAGAAATTGTTCCCCAATATCCATCCAATTGCCTGCGAACTGAAATCTCTCGACCAGCAAAGGAGATAAAATTTTCTCAATACCTTTCGCTAATGTAGGCATTGTGTCAATGTTATTAGTAGATTTTTTAATTTTTTGCTTATCAATAAAAGGAGATACATCTTCTTCCGTCATGCCACAAGCAATTGCTTCTTTTACTACTTCACATTTTCTAAGTTCATAATCTTCTTTATATTTTTGAAGAAGAGCTGTTAATTCTGTCATCATTTCTTCCTTTCTATAATTATTTACCATCTAGCCAGCCTAACTGAATGATACACAGTACCATTAGGAACCCCTCTTGCGACACCTCCCAAATAACTATTAACTTGAGTACTTAGTGCCGTAGCACGTCCATTAGCAACTAACCCTCCCATTGTGGCATCTGGTGTATGTCCAACCACTTTACCTCTAAATCGCCCTGGAAATCTTCTTCTCATCAGCCGTGTCCAAGCATCACTAAGGCGTTGCTGTACAGGCGTCAAAGTTCCTCTTTTTGTCATAGAACCTCCTGCAGCAGCTATCTGCTGATTCCATAGTCTTACAAATCTTTGCAATTGCCTAGACTCATAAGATCCTGGTTTAAATTTATTTTTAATCTCTAATGTAGTAGTACCATCTGCCTCTTTAACTAATCTAGTACATTTTAACCCAAGTGGATCCACCCATATTTGCCCATTGAAAGCAAACAGGTATAAATTATCCCCGCCAACCAACCCAATCGGATCCTGATTCATAAACCGACCCGTATCTGCTTCGTAATACCGGAAATAGTTATAATGCAGCCCCGTTTCAGCATCAAAATATTGATTCTGTAAGCGGAAAGGCTGATGAACGTTTTCATAGATGCGCTTTTCAGACACAAGAGAACCCCAAGCCGAGTAACTGCCGTACCACAGTAAATTGCCGTGGATGTCGGTCATCTCATGAGGCGTGCCAATCTGATTGTTGTGGAAATAAAAAAGATATTGTTGTCGGTCTTTGTGGTTATCAAAGACTTGGGCTAAGGGTTCGTAAGAATCTTGGTCGGTGTAAATGTAGGTATAGCTGCCCTTATAGCTATACTCTTGAAGCAGTCTCGTCCCGTCCCAAACGAAATGCGTCCGTTTCGGCGCGGTGCTTATCCACGCCAATTTGTCTTTGCGCTCTTTGCTTAACCTGCGCCCAAACGGGTCGTAGGCATACTCCCAAATCTCGGTATTGCCTTTGGGCTTTTTAATCTCTGCGCGGATAAGTTGGTTTTCGGTATCGTATTGGAACAACTGGCTCTCGCCGTTAGGCAGTTGGCGGTAAATCATATTGCCCAAGGCATCATAGGTGTATTCGGTGCCGTTGTATGCTTCGAGGCGGTTGCCTTTGCCGATGTTGCGGCCTTTCAGACGGCCGGTGTGATGCCTGTCTGAAAGGTTTTCAGGCAGGCCTTTGGTGTCTTTGAGGCCGTCTGAAACCTTATCCGACAAAATATTGTGCGCGGGGTCGAAGGCGAACTTTTCGCTGCTGCCGGTTTGTTTGTTGACGGCGCTTTCAATCCGTCCGAGTTTGTCGTACACGTAATCCAATACGCCGCTGCGTTGGTCGGCGGTTTGAATCAGGTTGCCGGCTTTATCGTAGCGGTAGCTTCGGCGCACTGCGCCGCCGACCAGGGTATTGAGTTTGCCGTTGTGCTGCAAGGTGCGGTTGGCGGTGGCGGTTTGGTGTTTCAGACGGCCCATCGGGTCGTAGTCGTAGCGGCTGGTGTACTTAGCCGTTGCTATTCTTAAAAGAGGTTAATTTTTTAAAGAACAGGAAAATGCCGTCTGAAAAAGTTTCGGATAAAGTTTTCAGACGGCATGATTGCTTTGCTTTATATTGGTTTCAACTCAATCTGCTTTTAACACACAAACTATTTTTTCTAATTTTATTTTAAACAGGTAAAAAATCTATTTTTAGATCATTGTCAAGAACTAAATCTTTAAATTTTTCTGTAAAAATCCAAATTAAATCATCAGAATTTTCTTTAGCACAATATTCAAATCCTTGGATGTTTTCAAGGAAAACAGGCGGGTAATCAATAAATTTCTCACCATCAACTTCATAAAAGCTTGATTTTTCAAAGTCAACTAATGGAACTGATAATTTTATCTTCGCTAAAAAGCACTTCAATTCTTCATTTTGAATTCTAAGTTTTGCGGGGAAAAACTCTAATTCTTTCTCTAAATTTTTAGATAGTTTATTAACAAAATTTTCAGAGAATAAAAGCATATTAGGTATAGTTTTGATGAAATCAGTTTGAGATATATTTTTTAAAGTATATCCTTCCTGTGCAATAAAGATAGCTTCTTCCTGATAGCTGCCTTCATCATAAACAATAAAATCATCAATGCCCATATCTGATTGCTTCAAATCTACATAGGCAGCTTCATTATCAACTGCAGAATATATATTGTAAAATTTCATATTTTTTCCTTTTCTGAAACTATTTCTTTTGAATTGGACTAGCGCAAGTATATTTACCTGTTTTAAAGCCCCTTCTTAATTCATTCTGTAATTTCAACACTTCCTCGGCAATTTTTTTGTTACTCCATTTGTTTCTTTTCGCAAGCCTTTGTAAGTTATCTAATCGTCGTTCCACCATTTCATTATATAGTTTATGTTCTATTGTCCATCCTCGATGAAGTCCTAGCTTGGGGTTAGGGTCAATTCCTACATTTACAGGGAGATACATCATATTTGTAGCACCATGTATGTTTCTACCACTATTTGCAAAAATAGGATGATTTCTCAACGAGTAAGGGATTAAATGTTGTCTCTGATAGCCTTGTTTTGTAGGCAACCAAGTAGGCATCCTAGGAATCCAACCAAGAGGATCAATCCAAGAGTACACATTAGGAGCTAATTGATAAAGGTTATCACCGCCTGCCAGTCTGATCGGGTCCTGATTCACAAACCGCCCCGTATCCGGCTCATAGTATCGGAAGAAGTTATAGTGAAGCCCCGTTTCAGCATCAAAATATTGATTCTGCAAACGGAAAGGCTGATGAATATTCGGATAGATTTTGTTTTCCGAAGATAACG
>NZ_JAUKWH010000024.1 GCF_030504625.1 Neisseria sp. MVDL19-042950
CAGATATTCCTGCAACTGATGGCGGGTACTGGGTAAGCGGCGGGAGTGGAAATCATGATAGAGGGCGTAACGGTAGAGGGTATCGGCCTCTTCGGGTAGAGGCAGGTATTGCTCCTGAGTGCAGGAGAAATCGAGTTGCGCCCATTGTTCGGGAGTCATTTTTGTTTCCTTTTTATTGTTGGGGATACAGGCGGCCAGCAAAAAAGCTAGGCATAGATAAAAAAAGCGGTTCATGATTAGTCCAAATCGTATTTATATGGTGCAACATCATCATCCAGCATTTCGAATTCTAATAACGACATTATTAATGGTTTATTTTTTAGAAAAAGCTTTCGATTTTCTTGCATAGACACGCCCCAGTTCCTATGTATTTCATGTGCATCTTTTGGATCATTTAACGGCTTATTCGGATTAAGTTCAGGATTATTATTGGTATGGATGCCCCAAAGCTCCTGCCGCAATTTCTCCGCCACTACGTTGTGCTCGGTGGCAATGTTCATTTCGCTGTCTATCTGCATGCTGCGGGTGTTGATATTGCTGGATCCCAAGGTGATAAACACATCGTCGGCCACGGTTACTTTGGAATGGATATACACTTCCTGCGCACGGTTGGGCTTGCCGGCGGCTTCCCGTTTGATTTTTTGATCGGCTTCGGGGTTGGCACTGCGTGCACTGTTGGCAACATCGTGCTCGGTTACCGCCGTGCTTACCAAGCGGCAAACGTGGACGGCCAAGCCGTCTTGGCTAAGGTCTTTTTTGAGGATTTGCCGTAATTTGTCTAGATCGGATTCTTTTGCCGGATCAAGTTTTTCCAATTCTTGGCGTTCTTTGCGCAGCCTGCCCCGTTCTTCCAGTTTTTTCTTTTCTTCCGGCGTGTAGCCTTCTTCCCACGGTAATTTGAATTTAGGCAACCCTTTTCCGGCTTGATCGATTTTTACGTTTAGTTCTTTTATCAGGCGCACCCTCCCTACGCCGGGCATGGTGTCGCGCCTTCCGAGCACTTTAAGCATGCGGTCGGTATTGATGCGGCCTGCTCCCAATCCTTCATTGCTGGTATTGGTAATGGCAAAAATACACAACGGCTCGGTGCGTCCGCATTGACGAAGGGTTTCTCCCCATTTTTTCATGCGTTCTGCAAACGGCGGCCAACGGAAATATTGGTTTTCGAGATAAATATAGGAAGAAGTGTGGGTGATTAATTTTTGATAAAACTTCATCACTTCTTCTCGTTGGAATTCTTTTTCAGGTTGGGTGCGCAGAAGCTGCGCCATCAGCGGCGTGCCCAACGCAGGATTGGGTTGGTACTGGCTTCGCGAACGGTTTTTTCGGGGAGCAAAAAATTTTTCATAATTTCTCGGGTAAATTTTTTTCCATGATTCGGCAAAGTTGTCATTGAGATCACATAATACTTCTCCGGTAACAATACTGGAAACATCTTGTCGGGGAATGGGAAAAAACGCGCCGCGGTTTGGAGCGCTTGCACGTTGGCCGTGATTGTTTTTATCCCAGTATGCTTCAAGCATGTTGTGTCCCATCACGAATCCGACCGCCGAATCGGGTTGGTCATAATCGATTAAAACGGTTTTCTGATGGTGGGAAGGAAACATTACATAAATTTCCTTGGTCATTTTGCTCAGGCCGGTATCTTCAAGATTGTTTAATTTTGCTTCGATATCATCGTGCGATATTTCGCGGGTGCGAAATATCAGAAAAGGGAAATTCCTTTTGGCACGCACTTCTACTTGCCCTATGTCTGTAGAGGCCGGTGTTTCATGGTTTTGGTTTTCGGTGCTTTGGGTTTCATCTTTGATTTCAACCGGATGCTTGAAAACAGGCTTGCATTCAAAGGGCTGTTCGGGTGTCATGCCGGCATCGGGATTGTCGGTTGATATTTTATGATGGGCAGCCTGATGTGTACCATATTGCATTAAGTGAAAGGTGTAAGGAAACTCTTTGCGATGTTTTTTAAGAAATATGTAATTGACACACTTTATATAAGAATGCACGAATTCCAAAGGGTCGTTGAATGTACTGTTAAATTCCCACGGATGAAACAGCTCTTTAAGTTGTTTGGCGGCTTCTTCCATCAGTTTTTCATAGCCTGCCGAGGCAGCATCAAGTTGGTCGTTAACGTTTAATGAAATGTTTTTATACACGTTGCTGATTACAGGCGTGTCGGTATTGTTATACAGATTAATCAGTATACCCAAGCTGGCCTCTGTTAAATTAGGGCCGTTTTGCAGAAGGTCGTTATAGGCATCTTTTACAGCTTGCGGCACCAATCTTTTTAAAAAATTATTTCTGGCTTTGCTGATTTCCTGTTCCACCCGCATGGATTTAATTGCAGGGCCGAGAGTACATTTGAGTTGCAGCAGATTATTGCAGATGCCGCGATAATTTTCTTCGTTTAGCGTTTCATGGTATGTAACGATACCGTGCCATGCCCAATCATAATGTGCCTGTTTTCCTGTATAGCCGTTAAGATGGTTGAAACCGATAAATTGATCTTCTCGGGCTGATACAAAATGTTCAAAGTCTTGTCTGGCAGCCACGTTATCAGATGCCAGAAATTCTAATAAATGGGGCAAAATGTGCATTTCACGCGGCTTGAATGGAGCCGATCTGCCCGGAGTGTTATCTTCCGCCAGTTTTTCTGCTCCCATAACCGTTTGCCAACACATGATTTTAATTTTCACTCCGTTACTGGCTTTTTCTGCGAGTAACTCACCTATCGGTGCCGACCGACCATCTCGGAGAAAATACATGGAAGGTTGGAAACCCCAACAGGCGATTTCCACTGAATCTTTCGCATTCCTGATCCTCCGGTAGACTTCGCCAAAAGCACGTTCCCCATTTACCAATGGCTTGAAAGTCGACTTTCCCCGTGGATATTGCCCTTTATCTAAGAAAATTGAAGCAGCCAGCTTTACATCATTGCCCGTAGCGCATAACGGTGCAGTCCATTTTTGCAGATTTTCTTGTGCGGCCATCTTTGAAACAACTCCTGATATTCGGTGGTATTTACGACTTGGTTTGAAAATAAAAATATATTGTAATGTTGTTTGGTAAGTTGGTTATTTATCTTCAAGCTCTTGCTGGTTTGCCTTATTTACAAGGTCGGCATATTGTCTTGCATTCTCTAAAGGAGAACGGTTGCCGGCATCTTTATACGGATGAAAACCTTGATTGCCGATTCGGGCTTTTCTGGTGCCTTCCTCAAATTTACTGACAACAGGAATCGAAAATTCCTGTCCATTAGCAAGAACGACTTTATATAAGCTGGTACTGATCTCCTGCTCGGTGTTTATCCCTTCTTTGGTAAGTATGCCCTTTTGGATTTCCGCACCATCAGCATAAAGTGTATATGGCATGCCTATATAAGCGTTTGTGGAATGAGGGGATTGTGGCAAACTGATATGTAAAGGGCGTTTTACTAGTGTTTTGGGCCATTCAGGATGAGCCAAATTCATGGTCTGCGGCCCCGTAACCTCCCAAGCCGCCGCCTTCACCCGCACCACTTTCGGGCATCCCAACTCAATCTCGCCGTCCTTAATCCGGATATACGCCCCGCCCGAAGTCAGCAGGATTTCCTCTTTCGCCGCTACGGTT
>NZ_JAUKWH010000025.1 GCF_030504625.1 Neisseria sp. MVDL19-042950
AGCCGACAGCGGGCAGGGCATCGAGCAGCGATACCGACAACAAGCGCAATTTGGGCGCGGCGGCATCGGCGACATTGCCGAAATGCAGGTAGAACACCCGCCCGTTGCCGTCGATAATGTATTGCGGCAGTCCGGTGAGCGGGTGGTAGATAAAACGCTGATGGTTGCCGTTGGCATCTTCCACCGCCACCAACGGCAAGAGGCTGCAACTGTCGCCGTTCGGATCGTCTTCCGATACCGCCAGCGGTGCAAAACGCAACGATACCGAACCGTCCAACGAAGCAATCACATAATGGCCGTCTGAATTCTTGCTGAACCAGATTTGTTCGCTCTCGAACAATACCGGTTCTTCATCGTCTTCGTCTACTTCCGGCAATGGAAACAGCCGCCCCTGATCGTCGATAGCGCCGCCGAGGTCGGCAAACAGAGGGAAAGGAATCGGCGGTACGGTAGGCGGAGCGGGCGGAGGCGGCCAACAGAAATCGGGCACGGTAAAAATCACGCGGAACGAACTGCTCTTACGGGCGATTTTGTTGAGGGCCATGATGGGGTTTTGTGTGGATTAAGGTTAATCAGGTAAAAAACGTGTGCATGCTGTTGGCACGTACCGTACATATTAAATCAGTATGTTATACGGGCTACAGCTTGCTTCTGTGCCTGAAAATTCACCATTTCAGAGCCAGCAGTATCGCTGAACATCAACTCGTTAAAGTTGGAAAGCGGCAGGAAGAAGAGGCTATCTGCAAAAAACAGAAAAGTGTTTTTCAGATAGTCTCAGATTAAGATTAAGTGTTCATTGTCGTAATTGTGTAGGGATGGACAAAGACATTTGTCTGAAGGAGTTCTTCAAACAGTAAATATTTTTGATTAATTTTATAGGCAATCAATATTATTTGATATCAATAGCTTAAATTTTTTGGTATTGATATTGCTGGTCTTAATACTGATGTCCCATCTATTAAATCTCCTGATGGCATTCTCATTGAACACATACACCATACCCATTCTTCATCTTGCCACGGCCAAAAATATGCTCCCCCACCTTTAATAACATATTCCCCGTTCAATATTTCACTATTTTTGCTATGGCTCTTTGAAAATAAATCTGCACACCATTCACCAAAAAATAGGCCACAGATATTATTGCTAATTCTCTTATGAGAAAATTTATTGAAATCAAATGACATCCACCAATCTAAGTCGGATTCTTTAGGTAGTTCATCTCCAAAAGGAAATAGAATATCTCGGCCGTTTTTAACAGCAGCTTCCCACTCTAATTCGCTTAAAAATCTAGCAGATATTTTATCTAATACGCTTATTGCCATCTCTCTAGTTAGAAAAGCAGGGTAATTAAGATTGCTAATATAAAAATCATTCAAAATCATGCTTATATCATGTTCTAGAAGAGGGCTCTCAGATATGGCATAAGAGTGAACATTCACTATTGAGAACGGTGTTAATTCAGAAAGTGTTATTTGCGGAGGAGAATTGATTTTTTTAGCTTTTTCTAGACACTGATCGCTCAATCCGAATCCAATATTATGCTCAAAGATTAATCTATACTTAATATTTAATCTACTTGCATAGATAATACATGGATAATCGTGCTCAATAGTATGTTCATCCAAGTGAAAATTGTTACCCAAGTGAAGCAATAAAGCATTTAGATAACATTTTCTTTCAGGTTTAGATAACAATTTCCATTCACTTAGTTTCATATTAATCTCTATTCGTTTAACAGTCTGATTTATTACATTTTGATTCGAAAGGCCAATCTTGCTCTTGAGTCATATAGACTACTTTAACATCGGGGTTTTTGTTTACAAAATCTTGCATAGCCGCTTGACATCCTCTGCCTCCAGGATTGCATGGATTTTTTTCACCGAGAATAACTAGTACATCACCTGGCTCAACCATGTTTAAAATCTTGTTAAGAATTTTGCGCTCTGTATGTACTTCAAGTTGCTCATTCCAAGTTAATCTTCGCCCAGGTGGTGTATCGCAACCACTTTGAATTAATTCTGCTTCAGTTTTAGGCTTCCCATGTTTGTCAAATAGCTGCCATATAGCCGTATGTTTTAATCCTAAAGGGTCAAGTAATGTTTGGGTATTAGATGCAAATTGATAAAGATTATCTCCACCTATCAGCCCAATCGGATCCTGATTAATAAACCTGCCCGCATCAGATTCATAGTATCTAAAGAAGTTGTAATGCAGCCCCGTTTCACGGTCGCAATACTGGTTCTGCAACCTGAACGGCTGGTGCACTCCAGTAATGTCGTTCTCACTTTTCAGCTTACCCCAACCGTAATAATCCCCAAACCACAACAGCTTACCGTCTTTGTCGGTCATTTCTCTCGGTATGCCGATTTGGTCGCAATGGAAGTAGTTGGTCTGCTGTTGGTTTTTGCCTTCTGCATCCGTCCAATCACGGATTTGCGCCAGCGGTTCGTAAGAACCTTGGTCGGTGTAAATATAGGTGTAGAGGCCGTCTGAATTGTGTTCCTGCAACAGATGGCTGCCGTCCCACAGGAAGGTAATTTCGCTGTCTAAAATATCTTTGCCGTTCGGTGTATTCAGACAGGCATGGTCTGTTGAATGCCTGTCTGAAACTTCGTTAGCGTTCTCCATTTTCAGACGGCCTTTGCTTACCCGTCTGCCCAAAGCATCGTAGCGGTAAGCCCAAGTCTCTTTCGTACCGTCTTTCTTAAAGATTTCCACCTTAACCAATTGGTCGTGCAAATCGTAGAAATAGTTCTGCACTTCGCCGTTTGGCAGTTCGCGGTGAATGAGATTGCCGAACTCGTCATGGTAGTAGCTGGTGCCGTTGTATTCCCGAATGCGGTTGTCAGTTACGGCACCGCTGTGGCCGTCTGAAAGAATATTGTGCGCGGGGTCGAAGGCGAAGCGTTCGTTACCCGCTTGGGTGATTCTGCCGAGTTTGTCGTACTCGAAATGCGTGGTTCC
>NZ_JAUKWH010000026.1 GCF_030504625.1 Neisseria sp. MVDL19-042950
GGAACGACGCATTTCGAATACGACAAACTCGGCAGAATCACCCAAGCGGGCGACGAACGATTCGCCTTCGACCCCGCGCACAATATCCTGTCCACCAACGGCCAAACCGTTTCAGACGGCCTCAACCCCGTTACCGACAACCGTATCAAACACTACAACGGCACCAGCTATTACTACGACGACCTCGGCAATCTGATTCACCGCGAACTGCCAAACGGCGAAGTACAGAACTATTTCTACGATTTGCACGACCAACTGGTTAAGGTGGAAATCTTTAAAAAAGACGGCAGTAAAGAGACTTGGGCTTATCGCTACGATGCTTTGGGCAGACGGATAGGTAAAGGCCGTCTGAAAGAAGACTGCGAAGCGGAAACCCTTTCAGACGGCCTTGCAGACGAACGGGAGTTTATTTGGGACGGCAGCCATCTGCTTCAGGAAGTTTACGGAAGCGGAAGCGGAAGATATACCTACATCTATACTGATGTGGGCAGCTATGAACCTTTGGCACAAATCCACAACTACACCAATGAAGAGGTCGAAACCTACCAAGAGATAAACTACTTCCACTGCGACCAAATCGGCATACCGCGCGAGATGACCGATAAGGACGGCAAACTGTTGTGGTTTGGGGATTACTTCGGTTGGGGTAAGCTGAAAAGCGAGACCAATATTACCAATGCCCTTCAGCCGTTTAGATTGCAGAATCAGTATTGCGATGCCGAAACGGGGTTGCATTACAACTTTTTCAGGTATTACGAGCCGGAGTGCGGAAGGTTTGTGAATCAGGATCCGATTAGGTTGTGGGGTGGGGATAATTTTTACCAATTTGCTAACAATGTTATTAATTGGACCGATCCTTCTGGCTTAAGTTGTAAGCCTCGAACGCCCAAGGAACAACAGGATATAGCAGTGAGGGAATTACAAAAGTTGAGAGCAACAATACTTAGCAAGATGACGAAGTCGCAAGCGAAAAAAAATGGTATTAAAGTAATAAATGTGATAGTACCACCCGTTGGCGATCCAATTATAGGTCTGCAACCCGTACATTTACAAGATGTGGATAAGTCTGTCCAAGATTTGTATAACTCTGTGCCTGCAGAAAAACGGGGCAATGGTCATGGCCGATGCGCAGAAGTTTGTACATTAGATAAAGGAAAAGACGAGAATTTAGAAGGATCAGTGTCGGTTGCAATGAGGGTAAATGATGGAATGTATATGCCAGCATGTGGATCGTGTTCCCGTGTTTTAGATGAACTAGGTATCATCGATGGTGTAGCGGAGATGGGAAAGTTAGCAAAACTTTGAATATTGAGGTATCAAGATGAAAAAACCATATGAAATAGATTCTGATTTTTTTAAAAAAATGACTTTTTCCGGTTGGTATCTGGAACGAGACGTTATACTTAAAAAATTGCCATCTCATTTAGAGGAGTTACCTAATTTGGTTAGGCAATTTTTACGAGAAATATGGTACATTTCAGTAACTAATGATTTCTACAACCGAGATAAATATGGAAGATATATATTCCGCAATGAGGTTTATACCTTTGGAGAAACTACTGCTAAACTAATAGATTACTCATTAGAGGAAGAAAGTTCATGTCTTTGTACACATTTAGTAAACAAAAAAATAAGAAATTTTGGTTTTAAAGATGGTCGAGAAATTATGATTGATGAGCTAGGGAGAATTTATGAGATTCCCGATTCAGGTGATGTTTATTATATTGGAGGTAAATTTTATGAGGGACTTTATAATCTAATATTTAAAAGGGGAGATTCTTATCTAGTAAGTGATACGGGCGAATTGTTTATAGAGACTACAGAAGGATTAATTTCAGCGAACATGAATATTGAAGATATTACATGAGGTTTAAACAGTTGTTAGCCTGTATAGCAAGCAGCAAGCTGTAGCCTGTATAACATGCTTATTTTGAGTAGCAACTGTGTTACCAACTCGTCAGCAAGCTGTAGCCTGTATGAAATGCTTCTTTAATGTGTAGGGTGCGTGCCAACAGCACGCACGTGTTTTTATCTATTAACATCTCAACAAAAAACCACTATGGCCC
>NZ_JAUKWH010000027.1 GCF_030504625.1 Neisseria sp. MVDL19-042950
TAGATTCGTTTTGCTGCTTTATAACTATATTATTCCAACAGAGTTTCAAACTCTTTTGTAAAGAAAATATTATCAAACGCTTCTTCTAAAGTAGAACCAATTCGGCAAAAATAACTTTCGAAGCCTCCAAACATTTCTCCCTTGGGGTTTAAAAAATAAGTTAAATGCTCAGAATAACCAACCCCTATAGGGCATAAAGAAGAGTTAATAACTTTTATATATTCTTCCTTTACATAGGGTAAATTTGCAATTGCCAAATCAGGAGAAAATATGGAGTAATCTTTACCATTACCTCTATAACTATCATGATGAATTTTTATGTTGCCAAAACTTCTTAAGAATTCCTTAGAAAATTGGTTAATTTCATATCCATTGTTTTCATTCAAAATATTTTCAAAATGGCTAATATCAATTTTTCTATCAGGATACCAACCATCTTTACGTAACAAATTTTGAATTTTTGCTGATAAATAAAATTTAGACATTAAATACTATCCTGTAGTTACATCAGAAGAAGAAAATGTTACTTTACAATTATCACACCGAGCAAATGCCGAGCTATCGGATGTTCTTACTGTTGCAATTTCCAAATCTTCCATTCTAGCCCCGTCTTTCAGAGCTTGATTAACAGCGTCAATTTCCGCACAATTGATTACGCTCCAAGGTGTTCTTGATTCTGATGGCATGCGTTCAAATAAACGTGCACTAATGTTAGTAGGTTTAGTACCGCTAAACCCAACATAACTTCTTCTTGTTCGCTTGTCTACTACGGCACAGGTTGCCGTTGGAGCTTTTTTCCCTAATTTTAAACGCATTTTTCTAGCAGTTCTACGAGCAAGAGATAGTGCGTTAGGTCTATAGCGTGCTAACCCTAATGGGTCAAACCAAATCTGTGAATTAGATGCAAACTGATAAAAATTACTGCCGCCCCACAACCCAATCGGATCCTGATTCACAAACCGCCCCACATCAGGATCGTAATACCGGAAGAAATTGTAATGCAGCCTGATTTCGCTGTCGCAATACTGGTTCTGCAACCTGAACGGTTGGTGCGCCTTTCCTGTTACATTGGTTTCTTCGGTTAATTTGCCCCAAGCATCATACTTGCCGAACCAAAGCAGCTTACCGTCTTTATCGGTCATTTCTCTCGGTATGCCGATTTGATCGCAATGGAAGTAATTGATTTCCTGTCTGCTTTCTTTTTCCGTGTTTGTATAGTTGTGAATTTGCGCTAGGGGTTCGTAATTATCTTGGTCGGTGTAGATGTAGGTGTAGAGGCCGTCTGAATTGTGTTCTTGAAGCAGACGGCTGCCGTCCCACAGGAATGTGATTTCGCTGTCTAGAATATCTTTACCGGTCTGAGTTTTCAGACAGGCATTGTCTCTTAGGCCGTCTGAAACGTTTTCAATGGTTTCCATACCGCCGTTTTTCAGACGGCCTTTGCTTACTCTTCTGTCCAACGCATCGTATTCAAATGCCCAAACTTCTTTGTCCCACTCTCCCGTTTCGGCGTTCTTCTTAAACGTTTCCACTTTAACCAAACGGTCGAATAAGTCGTAATGCAGGTTTTGGGTGCTGCCGTCCGAATGTTCTTTGTGGATGGTGTTGCCGAAGTCGTCGTAGAAAAATTTTATGTCGTTGTAAGACGCAATGCGGTTGTCTTTTACCTGCTCCCCGTATTCGTTGATCAGGTTGTAGGCGGGGTCGAAGGCAAAGGTTTGGTTTTGTACTTTCAGGGGCTGGCCGAGCTTGTCATACTCAAAGTGCGTGGTTCCTGTCCGCTGGTCGGTGCTGTGGAGCAGGTTGCCGGTTTT
>NZ_JAUKWH010000028.1 GCF_030504625.1 Neisseria sp. MVDL19-042950
GAAATGTGCGGCTTGGGAGGTTACGGGGCCTGTTGAGATGGAAATACCTTTTTTTACGCTTCCTGTTTCAGGCAGACACAATTTGCGTTTTCATTTTACTGACGATAACGGTACTCCATATCGGAATACGCCGTTTATCGCTTATCTGCCCGACGGTTCTACCATAGAAGCAAAAACCGATAAAAACGGGTATACATCCACTTTTTATTCCGATGACCCGCAAAATATCGATGTCCAGCTTTTAATTTGATGTTTTATTTTATCTAAGTTTCGTTTTGAGCTTGTTGAGGAAACGTTATGTCGACTGAAAAACAACAAAAACATGCCAATATCACTTCGGGTACTCATTCATCGCAACCTAAACATACGGTGCAACAGAAAATAAGCCGCCGTTGCGATAAAAATGTTCCCCGTGCCGCAGATTCCATTTATGGGAAGTGTGTATTTTATTACCGCCCGCATCAAGGTGAAGTTATTAAGAAAACGAGCGTCAATTTTAAAAAAATTGCTGATTATGCGGTGAATCTGAATCGCACACCGGCTGATGCGGCAAGAATTTTCAATAAATTGGTAACCAATCGCGACACCTTGATTGCCCCCGACAACCAAGACCCGAATTGGTCGAGATGGCATAATTTCAAAGCGCGTCATGTAGCATGCGGACATGAACCGCCTGCTTACTATATCAGCTACGGCTATTATTATTGTTCCAACTTCCAGCGTTATCTTTATCCGAGGCTGAAATCTTCTCAAGGGCAAAGGTGGATGAGAGACGCAAGAAAATTATTACAGGAATATATGGATGACGGTTTGAGAGCTAATATGCAAAGTACGCTTTTGGTATTTGAATCTAGAAGTTATCCTAAAAAGAAAATTCCACCTATGAAAGTGGATATCCAGCAATTGGAACTGCAAAACGATACCTTCAAACAATTCGCTTTCAGAACCCATGTGCCGGCCTACCTTGACGGCGGGATTGCAGATGTGCCGATTGCCGATCTGATGCGGGTGTTCGGGCAGCCGAATGTGGAAGAATGGGCCGATCCGGAAACATGGAAGCAGGCGGTAGATGTGGCATGGGAGGTGGTGCCGCATAAAGTAAAAAATCCGTTGGATACTGCACAGGAGGCTGCCGATGCCGCGGTGCAGGCGGGCAGTTATGTATTTGAACAAACGGCGGAGAGTATTCAAAAGGGAGCAGGCTATATGGTGAAAAAGGCCAACGGCGTATGGGAATGGGTATTCGGAAAATAGCCTATGTTGAAAATGAGTAAG
>NZ_JAUKWH010000029.1 GCF_030504625.1 Neisseria sp. MVDL19-042950
CGTATTCGCTTTGCTGCACCAGTTCGTTACCGGCGTTGTAGTGGTAGGCGGTCAGTTTGTGGTCGAAACCGCTCTCGGCCACCAAACGGTCGAGCACGTCGTAGGCGAAGCGGTAGCGGGCGCCGTTTTCGTTGGTGAGGCCGATGAGCCGTCTGGCTGCGTCGTAGTGGTAGCCGAAGGTATGCCCCAGCGCATTGGTTCTTTGCGTCGGCAGACCGTCTTGGCCGTATTCGTATGCGGTGGTATGTCCTTCGCCGTCGGTATGGGCGGTCAGACGGTCGGCGGCATCATAGCGGAAGGTTTCTTTGCTGCCGTCGGGATAGAGGGCGAGGGTGAGGTTTTGGTTGGCGTCGTAGTGGTATTCGGTGTGTTGGCCTAAAGCATCGGTGATGCGCGCCAACTGTCCTTCGGGGGTGTAGGCCAGTCGGGTTTGGTAGCCGGAGCAGTCGGTAATCAGGTCGGGCTGGTGGTTGCGGTCGTAGTGATACTCGGTGGTGCTGCCTTTGGGGTCGGTTACCGACAGCAGCAAACCGTTGTCGGCATACTCGAAGCGGGTGGTGTGTTTGAGCGGGTCGGTGTGGGTGAGCAGATTACCGGCTTCGTCGTAGGTGTAGCTGTCGTAGTGGCCTTCGGCATCGCTTTTGCGGATCAGGCGGTAGCTGTCGTCGTAGTCGAAATGCAGCATGGCGCCGTCGGGGCGGGCGATGGTCTCGATTTGGCCTTCGTTGCTGTATTGGTAGCGGGTAACGCGCCCCATTGCGTCGGTGTGGCTGAGCAGACGGCCCAAGCTGTCGCGTTCCATGATGTTGGTGCTGCCGTCGGCGAACACCCGTTTGGTCAACTCGTTGTTATAGTCGTAATGGTATTGCTCGATGCGCCCCAAGACATCGGTAACTTCGGTGTAGCCGTCGTGATAGGTGAAACGCCATTCCTCACCCAACGAAGTCCAGTTGCGCAGCACTTTGCCGGTGGGGGTGTAATGGCTGTATTCGTAATAAGCGGTCAAACCCGCCGCATCGGTGTGCGACACCATCAGGTTGTTTTGATAGGTGAAACTGCGTTTGACCGCGCCGTCGCGGCCGATCACGCGCAGCAAATCGCCGCCGGCGCTGTATTCGTAGCGCACCAATGCCGCGCCGATCTGTGCGGCTG
>NZ_JAUKWH010000003.1 GCF_030504625.1 Neisseria sp. MVDL19-042950
CTACGTGCGCCTGTTGCCGTCTGAAAGACAGTTCAGATACCCGATTATCGGGTATCTGAGGGGAATAAAAGGATATTTAGAACGGAAAACAGCCGAAACCCTGTGTTTGGTTTTCGGCTGTTGGGTAAAGGGGCTATTTTGCAAAGGTCTCAGGCCGTCTGAAATATTTTCAGACGGCCTGTTTCTTATCAACGTTCCCGCAAAACGCAGAAATATATCGTAAACGGTATTGCCGCCACGGTTTCGGGCTATTTCGGATTTATTGACAGATTAATCCACCCTTGTCCGACATGCCGTATGCCGTCTGAAACTTATTCGTTGGAATACTTTGTTTTACGTTACAATGCAGCTTCTTTTAATGATGATTTTCAAAAACATGCTGTATCAATTATTGCGTGATATGTGGGACATATTACGTTTGCGCTATAGATCTCCTACCGAATATCTCTACACTCTGCCTGTATTATCGGCCGTATTGCTGCTTATCGGCTTGGTTAATGCTGCCGGAATGTCGCAACTGTTCGGCAAAAGCACGGCGGCAATCATATTTTCCGTATTACTGAGTATTTTTAAATGGCTGCTTCTCAGTCGCGCGATGAGCGGAGTGCTCCACTATTATGGCTCACCCAAACTGCCATTTTTGGGGTTTGTGTTGGCAACGGAAGCACTGGTTATTCCTGCGCTGCTCGTGTTTTATGTACCTGCTCTCGGCTCAATCGGTATTTTTTGGCAAGTATGGACTTTTTGGGTGCAGGCCATCGGTTTCATGAAAATGGGACAACAATCCGCCTGGAAAGTATTACTGGGCTATATTGTCTATCTGGTTGCTTTGATGTTTTTCGGATCTTTATTGATACTGTTGTTCACTCAGATGGGTTGGATGGATTTACAGAGTATTAATGAACAGGCGAACGCCATTTGGGGAGCATCAACCAAGACTCTTTAAAAAAATTAAAAATTGAAGCGGATAAACAGCCATGCGAAACCGCTTCGGTCTTTTTATATTATGTTTTTTTATTGAAAAGCCGACATATTTTCATATGTCGGCTTTTCTGTTTTCAATTTTTTATTTCAACAAATACAAGTTGTTCCTACAACATATCCGATTAAACACTCTTCACAATCCAATTTGATATTCTTGGATTTTATACATCAAAGCCCGTTTACTGATACCTAAAGCTTTAGCCGTACGTTCCCGATTACCATTATGCTTTTTCAACGCCTCGCGAACCATACTGCATTCATAATTTTTCATCGACTCCCGTAATGTTTTTTGATTTACCCCTTCTTCATCCGTAGTATCCGGTTCTGCCAAAAGGCGTTTACTTTCTCCCAATACAACGGGGGGCAAATCATCCGGATAAATAGACAGCCCTGTCGACATGATTACTGCATGTTCGATTGTGTTGGAAAGCTCGCGAACATTACCGGGCCAAGTATAGGATTTTAAAACTTTTATTGTGCTTTCATCCAATTCTAAAAAATTATGTTGATGCTCGACACAAAACTTCTGCACAAAATGCCGAGCCAATAATGTGATATCTTCAGGTCTCTCGCGCAACGGCGGTAACACCAGCGGCATAACATTTAAGCGATAAAATAAATCCAAACGGAATTTATTCTCTTCGACAAGCTCCGCCAAATTACGATTTGTAGCGGCAATAAGGCGAAAATCCGTTTTAATGGTTTTACTGCTGCCAATCGGCTCAAACTCTCTTTCTTGCAAAACACGCAACAACTTTACCTGCAGATTGGTAGACATTTCACCTACTTCATCCA
The DNA here is from genome assembly GCF_030504625.1 of Neisseria sp. MVDL19-042950. GTDB lineage: Bacteria > Pseudomonadota > Gammaproteobacteria > Burkholderiales > Neisseriaceae > Neisseria. Next base: position 1,780 of record NZ_JAUKWH010000003.1, read on the forward strand.
AAAACAATGTCCCGTTGTGAGCCCTTTCAAACAATCCTTGCTGACGGCTTTGTGCTCCCGTAAATGCACCCTTTTCATGACCGAACAAAGTACTTTCAAGCAGACTTTCCGGCAATGCACCACAGTTGATTTTAATGAAAGGCCCTGCAGCCCGCTCACTGTAATGGTAAATTGCTTTTGCTACCAACTCCTTACCGGTTCCACTTTCACCCGTAATTAAAACAGTTGCATTGGTTTGGGAAACTTTAGCAATCTGTCGGCACAATTCCATCATTACCGGACTGCTGGTTAAAATTCTCTGAGGATTTCCTTCTTCGTCGTAAAGTTCCAATTTATCAATAATGAAACTTTCTTCTTGGGATGACTGTTTATATTGCAGAGCCTTTGCGACCAGCGCTTGTATTTCATCCAAATCAAACGGCTTGATAATGTAATCGAATGCACCGGATTTAAGCGCAGTAACAGCCGTATCTACTCCGGCGTAGGCCGTCATCAAAATGACAGGAACATCCGGTCTTGCATTTTTTAGATGCTGCAATACCTGTAAGCCATCCATTTCCGGCATTCGGATATCCAATAAAACCAAATCAATAGTTTCATTAAACTTATCAACGGCCTCTTTGCCGCTTTTTGCCGATTCTATTTGATGACCACTCTCTTCCAATACGATGGAAAGCAATTTTCTGACGTTCTCTTCGTCATCAGCTATCAATATCTTCATATACTATTTTCAAAATTTTTATCTTCAAATGGAAGGAAGACTAACCGTGGCTACGGTTCCTCCATTGATATTATTTTTAATCTGGATTGTCCCTCGGTGTGAAGTAACAATCTTTTCTACCATCGCCAAACCCAATCCGGTACCTGAAGGCTTTGTAGTAAAAAAAGGTGTAAACAAATGGTCTTTGAGATCCTCGTTAATACCACATCCTGTATCAATAATCTCAATATATTGGCAATGACTGTCTTCTGAAAGGTATGTTTTAATTGTTATAGTTCCCTCGCCCGAAATAGCCTGAATCGCATTAATAATTAAATTTAACAACATTTGTTTAATCATAGCCGCATCTAAATAAACTGGCGGCAACGAATCATCCAATATTAATTCAAAATGAATGGTCGGAGAATATTTGGATGTATTCACCAAAATCAATGTATCTTTAATTACCTGATTAAGAGAAGCAGGAGAAAAATAATTCTTATGCGGTTTTGATAAATCCAATAACTGACGGATAACTTCGTTAATCGAATCTACCTCCTTCAAAATAATATCAATATATTCTTTACGATGCTTTTCAGATATATCGTTTTTCTGTAAATACTGCACAAATCCCCGGATAGCAGTTAATGGATTACGGATTTCATGTGCAACTCCGGCCATTAATTCTCCAATTGCGACCAATCTTTCAGTTTGCTGAATAATCCGTTGCATTTCTTGCTGCTCGGACAAATCCTTAAACACCAGCACTGCGCCGATGATTTTCCCATTATGGTTTTTCAAATGACTGGTACTTAAGCTGAGATGAACAACTCTGCCTGAAACCGGAAAATCCATTTCAATGCCTAAATGATTAGTACCATTATGCAATGTATCTAAAAGTGGGCTTTGATAATTTTCATCATCAATGATTGAATGATACGGTTTACCAATGACATCACTACGTTTATACCTAAAAATCTTTTCGGCTGCCGGATTCAGCATGGTAACCAAACCATTGTTATCTACTGTAACAACACCATCAATGATGCTATCCAAGATCATTTCATTTGTTGATTTACTTTCATTAAGTGCCAACGCAAGCTGGTTTATTCCTTCGACAATAGCATTCATTTCACCCTTAATATTTGGTAAAGGAGTACGCAAGTCCAAAGGAAGTTTCTTTAATCCCTGCCTAATGATATCTATATCAGTATTCATCCGACGGGAAAGAACCCATGTCAGAACAATACTGGAAATTAATCCGAGCGAACATACCAATACTATACGTTTGTCTAAACCCATCGCTTGAAGACTGATATCTTCTGCCAATTCGTTAGTCCAAATATATCCTTGTATTTTTCCGCTACGGATAATCGGCACCATCGCGTTCATAATATTGCCGCGTACTTGCGGACCTTGCCACACAAGCGGCTTACCGGAAGACATGACCATTCTCCCCGGATGGTCATTTGAAATTGTGATTCCGACCTTATCGCCATATTTAATATGCGGCCCATACACAACTACCGCATCAAGCCCGCGATGGTAGTAACCGGCAGCTATTTTAGGATTATTTTGTAAAATTCTTTCCAAATAAGGGGAAAGTTTATTATTTAATTGTTTGATTTGCTCATCCCGTGGTAACTTTGAGTTAACCTGATCGAAAGTTTCCCCCAACTCTAAATCCAACACATGCGCGATGGTAAATAATTTTTGCTCTTTTTCTTGTAACAAAAGAGCAATACCTTCCCTTTCGACCAAATAAGCGATAGAAAAAATTGAAATACAAGTCAGGAATACGCTGAGAAACATAATTCTGATGCGTAATTTTTCCGGATATAGCTTCTCTCCAAGACGAAGCATTATTCCCCTTAAATAGGATTTGAAAGTCATTGCAGGTGCAAATCTCCATGTTTCTATAAAACAGGCTTATACCTGATTTAAATCAGGTATAAGCCATTGTTATGACGAAAAATTAATTAAATACGCTCAATAATCATGGCAATACCCTGACCGCCCCCGATACAGAGGGTAGCCAAACCAAGATTAACATCGCGTTCAATCATACCATACAACAAAGTCACTAAAATACGGGCACCGCTAGCACCTACAGGGTGGCCTAAAGCAATGGCACCGCCATTCACATTAGCCTTGTCTAAATCAAAGTTCAACTCACGTCCTACTCCGAGGAATTGAGCAGCAAACGCTTCATTGGCCTCAATTAAATCAATATCCTGTAAAGTTAATCGGGCTTTTTCCAATGCTTTTCTAGTAGCCGGTACCGGACCTAAACCCATAACGGAAGGATCAACCCCCGCACTAGCATAACTACGAATTCGGGCTAATGGTTTTAATCCCAATGCTTTGGCTTTACTTTCTTTCATAACCAACAATGCAGCGGCACCATCGTTAATGCCGGAAGCATTTCCAGCCGTTACCGTACCGTCTTTTTTGAACGCGGGTTTGAGTTTAGCCAACCCTTCCGCCGTACAATCCAGCTTCGGATATTCATCTTTTGAAACAATGAATTCACCTTTTCGAGTTTTCACTACTACGGGAGTGATTTCTTTTTCAAAAGCCCCGCTCTGCAATGCTTTTGCCGCCAGTTTTTGTGAGCGCAAAGCAAATTCGTCTTGCTCTTGACGACTGATACCGTATCTTTCTGCGATATTTTCCGCTGTTATCCCCATATGGTAGTGGTTTATCGCACAAGTCAACCCATCTTCAATTAAAGAGTCTCGAAGCTGTTGATTACCCATACGGCATCCTGAACGGATATGGCTATCCAACAAGAAAGGAGCTTGGCTCATATTTTCCATACCGCCGGCTACAATAATTTCAGCATCACCATTGGCAATCGCTTGAGCAGCCAACACTACACTTTTCATACCTGAACCACAGGCTTTGTTGATGGTAAAGGAAGAAATATGCTCTTCAATCCCTGCTTTTAAAGCAGCTTGGCGTGCAGGATTCTGACCAATTCCGGCTTGCAAGAGATTTCCCATGATAACTTCATCAATGGCGGTTTTATCCACCCCGGCTCTTTTCAAAACATCTTCAATTACTACCGCACCAAGATCTACCGCGCCAACACCTGCAAATGCTCCGTTAAAACTTCCCAGCGGGGTTCTGGCTGCGCTTACAATAACAATATTTTCCATTTTTCAAATCCTTATATAGGTCACAAGAAATATAAACCAATCACAAAGATCGGGGCAGTAAAGATCAATGCTGTCATGCAATAACCCATCACATCACGCACACCCAAACCGGCGATACCAAGGGCGGGCAATGCCCAGAAAGGTTGCGCCATGTTCATCCACTGCTCACCATATGCAATAGCCATAGTTGATTTGCCAAGATCGGCACCAAGCGCTTGAGCGGCAGGGATAACGAACGGACCTTGGATAACCCAGTGGCCACCACCTGAAGGGACAGCAAAGTTAATCAAAGCAGAACTGAAGAAAGTGAGCACAGGGAAAGTATCTTTAGTGGCAATATTGATGAAAAATTCAGTGATCAACCCACCGAGACCGGAATGCTCCATCATCAGTTGAATACCGGCATAAAAAGGGAATTGGATGAGAATGCCCGAAGTGCTTCTTGTCGCATTAACAACGGCACGCATATAAGCCATCGGAGTGCCGTGCAACAATATTCCTGTAATCAGAAAAATAAGGTTGACGTTGTTAATGGTCAGATTGAAGCCATTCTTGTAGAAATACATCCCCAAGTAACCATATCCCAATGCGCCGATGGCATAAGCAAGCAGGCGACTTTCTTCCATACGTTCGGCTAAAGTGGCATCAGGGCCGAGTTGTTTGGTAAACACCGGATCGGGAGCCAGCAATGCGGGATCTATACTTCTTGCTTCACCTTCTTTAGGCATCATCATGCGAGTAATGAAAGGTAAACACAGAACTAACAAACCGATGATGAAGATGTTGTAACCGGAAAAGAGCGTGGAAGAAGCCGGAATAATGCCTTGCGGATTACTTTCCGTGATCATGAGATGGGCAACCGGATTGCCGGGAGTGGCGGCCAGCAACGGCATGGAACCGGAAAAGCCACCTCCCCAAGTCATGAAACCTATATAGGCACAGGCAATCAGAAGAGCATAATCGGTACCCTTGATACGTCTTGCTACTTCTTTGGCAAACATCGCGCCTACTACTAGGCCAAACCCCCAATTGATGATGCTGGCAATCGCCCCCATGAAGGTAACGAGCATGACACCTTGTGCCGGTGTTTGTGCTATTGAAGCCGTACGCCCCAAAAACGACTTAACCAGCGGAGACGTGGCAAGGGCATTACCCGTTACCACAATCAGTGCCATTTGCATACCGAAACCGAGTAGGTTCCAGAACCCGTCACCCCACATATTGACAAGATCAACAGGGGTACTGTCGGTTAATCCCCAAGCACACAGAAAAGTGACAAAGGAGAGAAGGACGGCAAAGATCAGCGGGTCAGGCAAATATTTGCTGACCAGTGTCGTCATCACACGGGAGACTTTGCTGATCATGATTCCAGTCCTTTCCGACTAATGCACATTTCTTTAAAGTCGTCGCAAACAACAAAATCGGCTTCGGTATTTGCTTTAATGGTTTCGAGGTCTACGCCTGGTGCATGCTCGGTAAGAACCAACTGGCCATCGATGAATTTGAATACCGCCAACTCAGTAACAATAATGTGCACTTTTTTTCTTGCGGTAAGCGGCAGGGTGCATTGTTTGAGGATTTTTGAGCTACCGGATTTAGAACAGTGTTCCATGCCGATAATTACTTTGCGGGCACCGGTAACCAAGTCCATGGCTCCGCCCATGCCGGGTACCATCTTACCGGGCACCATCCAGTTAGCTAAATTACCTTCCTGATCCACTTCCAATCCGCCCAATACGCAAGCATCCACATGCCCGCCGCGGATCAGAGCAAAAGAAAATGCGCTGTCAAAAGTGCAACCGCCTTTCTTAATACTGCAAGGCTGGCCGCCGGCATTTACCATGTTCGGATTTGCTTTTTCCGGATCAAAAGCAGCCAAGCCTAAGAAACCATTTTCAGACTGCAAAGTAATTTCCACATCATCCGGCAAATAATTCACAACTTGCGTGGGTAGCCCAATGCCTAAGTTCACTACATCACCGTTTTTCAATTCCATTGAAATTCTGCGGGCAATCAATTCTTTAGCGTTCATAATCAAGCTCCTTATTCCGGGTAAACAATGTAATCAACAAGTGCAGCGGGAGTAACCACTTCATCCGGTGAAATTTCGCCAACACCTACAACCTCTTCTGCTTCAACGATTACTGTTTTCGCAGCCAATGCAATTAACGGGTTAAAGTTTTGTGCGGCCAATTCATAAACAAGATTACCCTCCTCATCAGCTTTTTTTGCTTGCACGATTGCCAAATCTGCTTTGAGCGGAAGTTCCAATAGATAATCGATTCCGTCTACTTCAATCTTTTGCTTTCCTTCCTCAACAACAGTGCCAATACCGGTTGGCGTTAAGAAACCACCCAAACCGGCTCCCCCCGTACGAATGCGTTCAGCCAAAGTTCCTTGCGGAACCAATTCCACTTCCATTTCCCCTGCAATCATCTTCTTACCTGTTTCAGGATTGGTACCGATGTGAGATGCAATGACTTTTTTCACACGGTTATTTACAACCAACGGGCCCACGCCGGTATCAACCAAAGCCGTATCGTTACCGATTAATGTCAAGTCTTTAACGCCTGAGTCCAAAATCGCTTGAACCAATTTGGCCGGAGTACCAATACCTATAAATCCGCCGAACATAATCGACATACCATCAGATAAGTGATTTTGTATTTCGGATATTTTGATTCTCTTTGTTGCCATAACAGACCTCCAAAACATTTAATTAAACAATTGCACAGCAAGTGCTGTTACTAAATGTTTAGCAATCCATATGCCAAGATAGAATTTATGCAATATATCGATACAACTTATTAATACTTATATGTTTATTTTTCAAATAAAAAATGACTTCAACATTTTATTTGTTAGCGGCCATGCAATTTTTTGCACTTGGTATGCAATTTTTTTCGCCCTTTTTACTTCAAAAAAGAAAAAATTTGCATGAATTAAGACAGAAAGCCTTTTAAGACTTACTTTCCACTTGTACCGATAACAATATTTCGATAACAAGCTGCGGCGATACGACGAAACACAAAGTTACCATCTTCCTTACGGAATGATTGCAATCTTTATAAGGCTGAGTTTCGGCATTACATACTGAATTTATTGGATTGGAATGGAATCTATATTCGATTCGCTTTTTGACAGATACTTTTAAGATAGGCATAAAATAATTTTACGCCATTGGGATGTTTTGTTTTCCAAGAAATTATGATTTTAAAATGAAGAAATTCCCTTATATAACCAGATATGAAAAGAAGCTGGGCTGCTACACACAGGTTGGTTGCTTTGCACAAAGATTGCATTTTAATTCAAAGCTTCTCTGCTTATTTCTATCATCAACAGCCCGCTTTATTATTATGCTATACGTCATCCGCACAGAAAAACGTATGTAGCAACTGAATGGTTTCGCTAACCCGTCCATCGGCAATGTAATACAAGCGTTCCCGATGGCGTACTTCGCAATTGACCAATCCGGCTTCACGTAACAAAGCCAATTGGCTTGATGTTGCAGCTTGGGGCAAGCCGGTCATTTCTGCCAGCTCGGTAACATTCCGGCGCTGATCCAACAAAGTGCAAAGCACCGTCAAACGGTTGGTATTAGCAAGCAATTTTAAGAAGGCAACAGCTTCATTACATTTGGAAAATAAATCTTCCATCATTCATTCTCTTCACTTCGATTTCAAAAATATGTGCTGCACTACGCAAGCACTTCGGCAAATGGGAGATACAGCTTTATCCCATCTGCGAATCGATTGTACAACGATTTAAAGGTTGCCGACTCGGAGTTTACAAACTGATACACCTCACCGGTAAATCAGTATGCCTCCGATATCGACAACCCTTTAATCACTCTGCTTTAAAAGAAAGAAATAAAATCTTTCTAAATTAGCAGATTAACAAACTCCTCTATTCCACAGCGTAAAGGCCAGCAATCTGGCCATACCGCAAAATCCGGTTATACCGGCCACCAACAAACTGACAACAATCTGAACTTGCCGCATCAGCTCTATCGGTTGCGAAGTATTGATTTGCGTCGGCTGACCGGCGGCTTTCCAGCCGTCCAAACCTTTTTCCAGAATATAAGGTCTCTTTGCCGTTTGTCGTCTGTGCCAATAAATCGACAGCCCCTTTGGTACGCATGCCCGATTTGCAGTGGGAAATCAGACAATCCGCCTGCGTCGCTGCTTTCGGCAAGCCTTGCATTTGCAATTGGGCTAAAGGCTGCAATACTGCGCCTTCAATATGTTCGCGGCGATATTCGTCCGGCCGGCGGATATCAATCAATAACGCCCCTCGGGTAACTTTGTTCGCGGCATCGGCTGCCGTAATGGTAGAAATAGCCATAAATCTTTCTTTCTAATACCGCAATCTTGCCGCACAAAACCGGTTTTGGCCGGTGCGGATTAAACGCTTCAAGCGGTACGTTTTCCTTTATTTTTTATTGAGCGGGCAAGTGTTAATGCCCAGCAAAGAATACACAACACAATAAGACATCAATCCGGTTGCAAGCGGGATTACGCCCAGCCAACCCCACCAGCCGATCACTCCGGTAGCGGCCATTATCATCAAAGCCGCTCCCGCTACAATACGCAATACTTTATCGATTCCGCCCACGTTGCGTTTCATAACGCCCTCCTTGCTTTTTAATTTAAGAATGATTTTCATATAGAAAAAATTCCATATATGTAAAATAATATATAAGGTTTTGCAATGTGTCAAAGTGATTTTCGGACGGCCTTTTGAAAAACAACAGCCGAAGCGCGCTTCAAACACGCTTCGGCTGTTTGACACTGATTCATCGGCTTATTCGCCGATTTTCAGTTTACTCTTCATACGCGCTCATCGGCGGGCAAGAGCATACCAAATTTCGGTCGCCGTACACATCATCCACCCTGTTCACGCTCGGCCAGAATTTGTTTTCGCGCACATAAGGCAGCGGGAACACGGCTTCTTCGCGGGTGTAGGGGTGTGTCCATTCGCCGTCGGTTACGTTGGCGGCGGTGTGCGGGGCGTTTACGAGCGGGTTGTCGTCTTTCGGCCATACGCCGTTTTGTACGTTCAGCACTTCCTGTTTGATGGACTTCAGCGCGGCGATGAAGCGGTCGAGTTCGGCTTTGCTTTCGCTTTCTGTCGGCTCGATCATCAGCGTACCGGCCACGGGGAACGACACGGTGGGGGCGTGGAAGCCGTAGTCCATCAGGCGTTTGGCGATGTCGGTTTCGGTGATGCCGCTTTCGGCTTTGAGCGGACGCAAATCAACGATACATTCGTGCGCGACGCGGCCGTTTTTGCCGGTGTAGAGAATCGGGTAATCCGCGCTCAGTTCTTTGGCGACATAGTTGGCGTTCAGCAATGCCCATTGGGTGGCCTGCTCCATGCCGGTTTTGCCCATCATGGTGATGTACATCCAAGTAATCGGCAGGATGCTGGCGGAGCCGTAAGGCGCGGCGGATACGGCGCTCATGCCGTCGGTTGTGCCTTCCACGGGCGATACGGTGTGGCTAGGTGCGAACGGGGCGAGATGGGCTTTCAAACCGATGGGACCCATGCCTGGGCCGCCGCCGCCGTGCGGGATGCAGAAGGTTTTGTGCAGGTTCATGTGCAGCACGTCCGCGCCCACTTCGGCGGGCTGCATGATGCCGATTTGGGCGTTCATGTTCGCGCCGTCCATATACACTTGGCCGCCGTGGTCGTGGATGATTGTGCAGATGTCGCGAATGCCTTCTTCGTACACGCCATGGGTGGACGGATAGGTAATCATCAGCGCGCCCAAGTTTTGTTGATGCTCGGCGGCTTTGGCTTTCAAGTCTTCGATATCGACGTTGCCTTTTTCGTCGGTTTTCACAATCACCACTTTCATGCCGAGCATTTGCGCGGTGGCGGGGTTGGTGCCGTGTGCGGATTGGGGAATCAGGCACACGTCGCGGTTAGGCTGGCCGTTGGCTTCGTGATAGCGGCGGATAGACAGCAAGCCGGTGTATTCGCCTTGCGCGCCTGAGTTCGGCTGGATGGAAATCGCGTCAAATCCGGTGATGGCTTTGAGCTGGTCTTGCAAATCGGTGAGCATCTGCATGTAGCCCGCCACTTGGTCGCGCGGGGCGAAGGGGTGGATGCTGCTGAACTCGGGCCATGTAATTGGCAGCATTTCGCTGGTGGCGTTCAGCTTCATGGTGCAGCTGCCGAGCGAAATCATGCTGCGGTTCATTGCCAAGTCGCGCTCTTCCAGCTTTTTCAGGTAGCGCAGCATTTCGTGTTCGGTGTGGTAGCTGTTGAACACGGGGTGCTGCAAGATGGCATCTTTTCTCAAGAGGCCGTCTGAAAGTTTGCTCGAGGCTTTTTCAGACAGGCATTGTGTTTTGCCGGTGAAGAGCTCCACCAGCTTGGCAAAATCGTCGGCGGACGTTTCTTCGTGGAATGCCACGGCCAACACGTTTTCGTTCACTTGGCGCAGGTTGTAGCCCGCGTTTAAGGCGGCCTGATAAATCTCTTTGGCTTTGGCGCCGCAATCTACGGCCACGGTGTCGAAGAACACTTCATGCACCACTTTGAGGCCGTCTGAAACCACCGCGTCGGCAAACGCAGCCGCCAGCGCGTGAATGCGGTTGGCAATGCGTTTCACACCTTCGGGGCCGTGGTAAACCGCGTACATGCCCGCCAAATTGGCCAGCAGAGCCTGCGCGGTACAGATGTTGGAAGTCGCCTTTTCGCGGCGGATGTGCTGCTCGCGGGTCGATAAAGCCATGCGCAGCGCGGGTTTGCCCGAAGCGTCTTTCGACACGCCGATAATACGGCCGGGCGACGAGCGTTTGAATTCGTCTTTAAACGCAAAGTAAGCCGCATGCGGGCCGCCGAAGCCCATCGGCACGCCGAAACGCTGGGTGTTGCCCAAAGCAATGTCCGCGCCCAAAGAAGCAGGCGATTTCAGCAGCACCAAGCTCATCACGTCGGCCGCCACCGCCACAATCACGCCTTTTTCTTTCAGACGGCCTACCACGGCTTCCAAATCGCGCACATCGCCGTCTTTGCCGACATATTGGAACAGCGCGCCGAAGAAATCGCCTTCGGAGGCCGTCTGAAAATCGCCTACCACCAGCTCAAAGCCAAAATATTTGGCACGGGTTTTCATCACGTCGAGCGTTTGCGGATAAACGCGCTCGTCCACAAAAAATTGATTCGATTTAGACTTACTCACGCGCTTGGCCATCGCCATCGCCTCGGCCGCCGCCGTCGCCTCGTCCAACAACGACGCGCCCGCTACTTCAAAGCCGGTGAGGTCGATACACATTTGCTGGAAGTTCAACAAAGCCTGCAAACGGCCTTGCGCCACTTCCGACTGATAAGGCGTATAAGCCGTGTACCAGCCCGGGTTTTCCAGCACGTTGCGCAAAATCACATTCGGCAGGCGGGTCGGGTAATAACCCAAGCCGATATAGCTTTTGTTTACCTTGTTTTTCGCCGCCACACCTTTGAGCTTCGCCAACGCATCGGCCTCGCTCAAGGCCTCGGGCAGATTGAGTTCAGACGGCATACGGATGCTTTGCGGCACGGTATTGTCGATAAAACCGGCCATGCTGCTTTCGCCGAGTGCTTTCAATAGCGCCGCTTCGTCTTTGAAACTGATGTGGCGTGATGCAAATTCGTTTTGGTTAAACAAATCTTTGAAATCCATGATTTTTCCTTTGTGGATGAATTAAAGTTTGATTGGAGGCCGTCTGAATAATTTCCGATTATTTCAGACGGCCTGATTCTTTAGCGAACCGATATCTGTTTGTTATTTTTTCTTTTTCAGACGGCCATATACCCAACTAAATAATGCAAGCAACATGCCGCCGGCTGCAACCCAAAGCGCCGGTTGCATATGCTTCCGCAACGTTTGTTCAAAAACCGCCGCTTCCTGCAACACATTCTGCCTGTTGTCCACATACAATTTTCCGCCTCCCAAAGGTAATACATATTGAGCGCGGACGACACGGTATTCACGCCGCTGAAAACGTACCAAAGTCAAATCCACTTGCGTTAATTCGACATTTCTCATGCTTTCGCTGCACAGCGTATCTTCAAGACCGTTACAGGAAACCGGTACGGTACCGCCTTCCGGCAAATACCAGCGCAAAAAGTGTGCGCAGCCGCTTTTATTACATTGAAACACGCTACGGAGCCGTGCATCTGATTGGCTGATTTCCTTAATATTCAGGCCATACCGCAGCGTTTGTCTGTTCATAGCATACTGAAAACCGTAAACCGTCAGAGCACATACGGCAACCGCCAGTCCCAACACCATCATTCCGACAGCATGATTGCTTTTAGTCGGAACGGGCTGCACATAGACCAAACGCAAACCCAAACGGCTGCATAAGTTTTTTACCAGCGAAACCATCTTTTTTTGCGATATAAAACCGTCGCAAACAAACAATTCGCCTTTTTCGCCCTGCTGCGCATGGGTCAGATGAACTGCCCCCATGTCGCACCATAAACCGTATTGTCCGTCCAGCTGCCATGATTCATCCAAACGGCCTTTGGTGTAATAAGCAGCAGTTTTTTCCTGCACGTCCAAACAAATGCAACGCTTCGGATTTATACTCAAACCGACATAAAAAAACCAGAACACACTGGCAAACAATATCCTATCCAAAAACGGCCAAACCGTATCTCTTGGCAACGCCAACACGTCGAACCAAAACAAAGCGTCAAGTATCCAGCAAACTACAAAAAACAGATTGACGCCGCGCAAAACCGCCGCGCTCAACATGGGCGGATACATGGAAAACCAAAGCAATGTTTTGCCGATTGCCAGCTCCGCACTCAAACGCTCGAGCATTTGACGGCTGTTTTCCCGAAAAACATATTCGGGAATTTGCCGAGCGGGAATGTTTAAGCTGTCTGTTGATTTATCCATTTTTCAGACGGCCTCCAAAGGTTTGATGGCCGCTCCCTCTGGCGACACTTCCAAATACCCGCCCTGCGCCCCATACCAATCCGGCAGCACATAACGCTTCACCGTTCTGCCGTTGAAAGTATGCTCATGCACATCCGGCCGGTGCGTATGGCCGTGGATGATGGCTTCGGCCTGCGGATAACGGCTTAAGGCCGTCTGAACGCCGCGTTCGGTAACGTCGGAAATCGGCGTTTGCCCCACTTGCCGTTTCCTCCGTTTGCTGGCGGCACGGATTTTGGCAGCGATTTTTCGGCGGCGGCTTTGCGGCAGGGCAAGCAGCAGTTTTTGCAGCCACGGCCGGCGTATGATGCGGCGGAAGCGTTGGTAGGAAATATCGTCGGTACACATTTCGTCGCCGTGGGTAATCAGATAGCTTTTGCCGTAAAGTTCGACGGTTTGGTTTTCAGGCAGCAGCGTCATGCCCGCTTGGGCGGCATAACGTTTTCCGAGCAGAAAATCGCGGTTGCCGCAAATAAAATATACCGGCGCGGTTCGGCCGAAGTCTTTTAAAGCCGAGGCCGTCTGAACGGCGGTGTCGCTTAATACGTCATCGCCCAGCCATACTTCAAACAAGTCGCCCAGTATGTAAAGCGCATCTGCGTTGCCCCGCCAGTTTTCCAGCGCTTGGAAAAACAAACGGTTCAATTCCGGCGTGTCGTCGGACAAATGCAAATCAGCGATAAATACGGTTTTGGGCATCATGTTTTATTCGGATATTCAAAATTGCGGCATTCTAGGGTGTTTAAATTCTCAAGGTAAAGTGTGCGGTTGTTTTCAGACGGCCTTCTTCGCCATCTTGGTTTTTACCATGCCTTTGCCTGCAATCAGCAAAGCCAGCGCTTGCACGCCCAGCAACACCCACACCACGCCGTGCCAGCCGCTTTGTTGGTATGCCAGCCCGCACAGCCACGCGCCGAAGGTGCCGCCGCCGTAGTAAGCCATGTAATACAGGCCCGAAGCCAGCGACCGCCCTTCTTTTACGTTGACGGCGATATAGCTGATGGTAGCTGCCTGCGTAACGAACACGCCCGACGACATCAGCACCAGAGCGACGACAATCCCCGCCAGCGGTTCAGCCGACGTAGCCAGCACGCCGGTCATGGAAACCACCACCGCCGCCATAACCGTGCGCGCGCTGCCGAAACGGTTAATCAGTTTGGCCGATAAAGGCGTAATCACCATACCGATTAAATACACGGTGAAAATATTGGCCAAGCTGCCGCTGTCGAGGCGGTAAGGTGCTTCGGCCAAATGCAGGTTGATGTAGGTAAAGCAGCCGACCAGCGAACACAGCACACAAGCCCCGAGCGCGCAGGCTGTCAACACGTAACGGTTGCGCAGATGGCCGCCCAGAGTGTTCAAGGCCGTCTGAAAATCGGGTTTCGGCACAAACCGTTTCGACTTCGGCAACTGCTTCCGCACAAAAAACGCACCGGCCAAACTCAGCACTGCCATCACGTAAAATGCTGCGCGCCAACCCATCATTTCGCTGAGGTGGCCGAGCAGAAACCGCCCCGAAAAGCCGCCCAACACCGTACCCGCCACATACAGCGACATCAGCCGCGCCAATGCCGTGCCGATAAACTCCTCGCCGATGTAAGCAATCAGTACCACCGTAATCCCCGGCACGGCGATGCCCTGCAAAAAGCGGTAAAACATCATCTGCTCGATGGTTTGCGACGTGGCCAGCAAAGCCGTCGGCACGCCGAGAAACAACAGCGAGCCGACAATAAAGATTTTGCGGCCGGCCGCGTCGGAAAGCATACCCATAAACGGCGACATCAACGCCACGCCGAGCACTGTCGCGCCCACCGCCAAACCCGCCTGCACTTCGGTTGCGTGCAACTCCCGTATCAACACCGGCAGAACGGCCTGCACGGAATACACTTGGATAAATGCAAACACGCCAACCAGCGTAACGGCGAGCATCAACAAAAGGTTGGGTTCGGCATAAGACGGAGCGTCGGTATTCATGAAATCTGCTTTAATCGGTTTAAGACGGCATTTCGGCCGATTCGGTTATCCTTCCGCCCATTTCGGTTTGTGCCGCAATACTTCCGCATAAACCGGACAATTTTCCGCATGCGCCCCTTTGAGATAGCCCGTGCTCATCAAAAATTCGTTCACAATCTCGCCGCCGACAAATTTGAAATGCTTTTTAAACAGTTTCGTCCATTCGGGCAGGCTTCGCGGATGGTGGCGGTCGAGCCAGTTTTTAAAAGAACCGTATTCGCGCTGCAATGCCAAAATCTGCCCGGCGTTGTAAATGGCGGCATTGATTTTCAAACGGTTGCGGATAATGCCCGCATCGTTCAGCAAACGTTCGCGGTCGGCCTCGGAATAGGCGGCAACGGCGGCGATATCGAAACCCGAATAGGCCGTCTGAAAAGCCTGCTGCTTTTTCAGCATCAGCGTCCAGCTCAAACCGGCCTGGTTGATTTCCAACACCAGCCGTTCAAACAATGCGTTGTCGTCGTCGATGGGAAAGCCATAGGCATGGTCGTGATAGTGTTTGTTCGGGTTGTCCGTGCCGTGCGGCAAGGCATTGGCAAAATCGCAATAACTCATTTTCAGACGGCCTCTTCATCTCTTCTTCATTCAACCGCTGCCGACTAACGGCACAAAGCGGCGATGGTTTCCGCCGCACGCACGCACTCTTCCACATCAGCCACCAGCGCAATCCGCACGTAGCCTGTGCCGGGGTTGCCGCGCTCGGTATCGCGCGCCAGAAAACGCCCGGGCAGCACCTGAATCGCCGCTTCGCGCCATAATTTCCGTGCGAACGCCAAATCATCGCCGTCCGGCACTTTCAGCCAGATGTAAAACGAAG
The DNA here is from genome assembly GCF_030504625.1 of Neisseria sp. MVDL19-042950. Taxonomy (GTDB): domain Bacteria; phylum Pseudomonadota; class Gammaproteobacteria; order Burkholderiales; family Neisseriaceae; genus Neisseria. The sequence continues at coordinate 17,406 of NZ_JAUKWH010000003.1, forward strand.
CATCCGGCATGCCGACATCGAATTTTTGCTGCAATATCGGCACCACTTTTTCAAACTTTTCCTGATACAGTCGGCGGTTGTCGTTAACGTGTTCTTCGTCGTTCCAAGCCGCAATGCTGGCACGCTGTATCGGCACGCCCATTGCGCTGCCGTGATAGGTACGGTAAAGCAGAAAGGCTTTGAGCAATTCGGCATCTCCGGCCACGAAGCCGGAACGTAGGCCGGGCACGTTGGAGCGTTTGGAAAGGCTGGTGAACATCACCAAGCCCTTGTTGCTGCGCCCCAGTTGTGCGGCGGCCTGCAAACCGCCGATGGGTTTGTCGTCGCCGAAATAAATTTCCGAATAGCATTCGTCGGAGGCAATCACAAAGCCGTATTTGTCCTGCAAGGCAAAAAGCTCTTTCCAATCGTCAAGCTGCATCACGCTGCCGCTGGGATTGTTGGGCGAGCATACGAATACAAGTCGGGTACGCCGCCAGATGTGTTCGGGCACTTGCGCCCAATCCGGCATGAAGTCGGGGGCATTACAGTTGGCAAAATAGATTTCGCCGCCGCCGAGCAATGCCGCGCCCTCGTAAATCTGATAAAAAGGATTCGGGCTGACCACTATCGGTTTGAGGCCGTCTGAAACGGGCTCCAACACCACTTGGGTAAAAGAAAACAAGGCTTCGCGGCTGCCGAGCACGGGCAGGATTTCGGTATCGGGGTTCAGCACCAAGCCGTTGTAGCGGCGCTTTGCCCAATCCGCGCAGGCTCGGCGCAGTTCGGGCAATCCGGCGGAGAGCGGGTATTTTTCCAACTCGCCCAAAGAAGCGGTAAGCGCGTCGGTAATCACTTTGGGCGTAGCGTGTTTCGGTTCGCCGATGTGCAGCGGCACGGGTTTCATGCCTTGCGGCGGTTCGATGCCCTGCATGGCTTCGCGCAGGCGGGCAAAGGGGTAAGGTTGGAGGCGGTTTAATAAAGGGTTCATGATTGGCACGGGAAAGCTGGTTCGGAGCGGGTTATCTTAACATTATTCAGTATGGTTTTGGGGAGCTAATTCGGTGTTTTTCCTGCATAAAAAACCGCAGTTATGCACAGGGGCTGCCGTTTCTCCGCAAAAAAGCCGGCCGGTCGGGAACGATAAGCCCGATTTTCCGTACCGTTTTGGCAGGCGGCCGCAATCTATGATTGAATTTTGTGAAAAAAATCAAGCTGCAAAAATATAATTCATACAAAAACAAATATTTTTCACAAAAAAATCTCTTTTTTATGTTGATTTCAATGGCTTAAGCCCATAACCTAGCAGCAGTTGAAAAATAAAGAAGGCCGCGAATCATGATCTCAAGCCAAAAGAAACTCAGTTTTGAATTTTTCCCCACCCGCACGCCCGAAGGCCGCGCCAAACAAGTGGTAACGCGCAAGCAGCTCAGCCAGTTCAATCCTGAATTTTTTTCCTGCACGTCCGGTGCGGGCGGTTCGACCAAACAAGGCACGATGCAGGCCATTCGGGATATCTTGAGCGAAGGCGTGCCCGCCGCGCCGCATCTGCCGTGCGTGGGCATGCACCACGAAGAAATCGTTGATTTATTGAACGAATATAAAAAAATCGGCGTTCGCCATATTGTTGCTTTGCGCGGCGATATTCCGTCGGGTGTCGGCGTGGGCAGCGAAGGGCTACGTTACGCCAACGAGCTGGTTTCTCTGATTAAAAACGAGTTCGGCGACGATTTCCATATCGAAGTGGCCGCCTACCCCGAATATCATCCGCAGGCACGCAGCGCGGAAGACGATATCAATAATTTTGTCCGCAAAGTCAAAGCGGGGGCGGACTCGGCAATCACGCAATATTTTTACAATGCCGACGCTTATTTCCGCTTTGTCGACGACGTAACCGGCCGCGGCGTGGATATTCCCATCGTGCCGGGCATCATGCCGATTGCCAGCTTTTCCAAACTGGCGCGCTTCTCCGATACTTGCGGAGCGGAAATTCCGCGCTGGCTGCGTTTGAAACTGCAATCTTATGCCGACGACACCGCTGCCATTAAAGCGTTGGCTTTGGACGTGGTTACGGAAATGTGCGAACGCCTGCTGCGTGAAGGTGCGCCCAGCCTGCATTTTTACACGTTGAACCAAGCGGGTTTGGTATCGACGATTTGCCAACGGTTAGGTTATTGATTGGATTGGGTTTGCAGCCGAGTTTGCAAACAGAAGCGATTTAAAGGCCGTCTGAAAACCGCTTAAAAGTTTTCAGACGGCCTTACCATTTGCCCGCACGTTGCCGGTCGTTTTGCGCCAAAGTGTCGGCGTATTCGCTCAAGGTTTGGTATTTGCGGTCTTGCTTCAAGCTGTCCGCCACATAACTCAAATGCCCCTCGGCAACCCGCGCCGCTTCGTGCGGCTGTTTGTTTTTAATCGCCTCGTAAAGGGCGCGGTGCTGTTTGATAAGGGTGGGACACGGATCGTCGATTTGGGCAGTGTGCATGATGTGGCTGCGGGTGGAGCGGTAAAGCATATTGAGCAGGCTGCCCGACAAATGGGTAAACAAGATGTTGTGCGCAGCTTGGGCGATGGCCTGATGGAAGCTGAAATCGGCTTCGGCCTGATGCTCGCGGTTTTTATCCCGATACGCCTGCTCGAATTTTTCCAGCCAGAATTCGATCCGTTTCAAGTCCGCGTCGATACGGCGTTCGGCGGCAAGCGCCGCCATGCAGCCTTCCATACTGCGGCAGAAATCGAAAACATCGGCTTCCCAATCGGGATGGCTGCCGAGCAGGTTTTGCCAATCGTGCAGAAAATCCTGCTGCGACTTGGTGGAAACATAATACCCGTCGCCCTGCCGGGCTTCGAGCATGTTACGCGCCACCAGCATTTTCAACGCCGCACGCACGGAAGGTCGGGACACGCCGAACTCTTCCGCCAATTTGCGCTCTGGCGGAAGCCTGCTGCTGACGGGATACTCTCCCGACACGATGCGCTCTTCCAAAATATTGAGGATTTGCTCGCTGAGTTTTTGAGGTTTGATCAAAATATTGGCATTCATAAAAGTATCGCAGGCCGTCTGAAAAAGAGATTGATTTTGGTATAAAGAGTTTACCAATTTATATCTAAGGTTGCATTATAAAATGCTTTAGAAAACTACATCACACTACTTTTTTATGCTTTTTACGCGAAAACAGGCATTTTATTTTTCATCTTTACAATAATATATAAACATTTTTTTATTATAAAAATCATAATATTAAATTTTCATATGGCAAAATCTGACAAAACGGGCACGTTTTGCCGTTTATTTGCCGTTTTCAGGCTATTGACCGTCAATGTAACTTTTCGTAAAGTAAAAAGCGCTTTGAAAAATTGGTTATACCAATTTGCCAATTTCTTTCCCTGCAAAATCAGCCGGGAAATAACAAATTCACTGAAACAATAACGACACTTCATCTCGGAGAGGATTATGAGTATTCTTAATACGTTATTGGCTTTGGCACCGATTATCACCGTGTTTTTGCTGTTGGTGGTATTCCGGTTGTCGGCCAAAATCTCAATGGCTGCGGCTTATGTGGTTACCGCACTGCTGTCTTTGTTTGTTTGGAACGCTTCCTTCAATGTGGTTGCCGCCGCCACGTTTAACGGCGTGGTAATCGCTTTAACTATTCTCTATATCGTGTTCGGCGCGATTCTGATGCTGAACACGCTCAAAGAAAGCGGGGCGATTCATTCTATCCGCGAAGGCTTTATGGGTATCTCGCCCGACCGCCGCGTGCAGATGATTATTGTGGCATGGCTGTTCGGCTCGCTGGTAGAAGGCTCTTCTGGTTTCGGCACGCCTTCGGCTGTCGGTGCGCCGTTGCTGCTGGCATTAGGCTTCCCTGCGATGGCTTCGGTAATGGCGATTCTGATTATCCAATCGGCTCCGGTATCGTTCGGTGCCGTCGGCACGCCGCTGTTGGTGGGCGTATGGTCGGGTATCAGCAATAAAGACGACATTACCACCGCCGTTGCCCCTCAAACCGTAGAACAATACCTGTTGCAGATTACCGGCAACGTAGGGTTGCTGCATGCTTTGGTGGGCTTTTTGATTCCGCTGATTCTGTGTGGCATGCTAACCCGCTTCTACGGTGAAAAACGCTCGTTTGCCGAAGGCTTGAAAGCATGGAAATTCGCACTGTTCGCCGGCGTTGCTTTTACTGTGCCTTATTATCTGGTTGCCCGCTATATGGGGCCGGAATTCCCTTCTCTGGTGGGCGGCTTCATCGGCCTGCTGCTGGTGGTGCCTGCGGCCAAACGCGGTTGGTTCGTGCCTAAAGAAACATTCGATTTCCCGCCGCAGGAACGTTGGGAAAGCCGCTGGGTAGGTACCATCGACGGCAAACGCCATGATGATGACGATACGCCGTCTTTCTCGGTATTTCGTGCGTTTTCACCGTACTTCATCGTTATCTTCCTGTTGATCCTGACCCGTGTGATTCCTGAATTGAAAGCGTTTCTCACCGGCGATCTGACCACCATCAAACTGGCCAATTTATTCGGCACCTCGATTACCAGCAAAGTGCAATTCGGTTATTCTCCCGGCACGATTCTGATTATGGTGGCGATTATGTGTATCTACATCTTTAAGATGGACATCAAACGCTTCCAGCGCGGTTGGGGCGATGCCGGTAAAACGCTGATTGCCGCGGCTCCCGCACTGTTTTTGGCCGTGCCGATGGTACAAGTGTTCATCAACTCGCAATCCGGCGATACAACCGCCGCCGATGCTTTGCCGGCCATGCCGATGGTGTTGGCTCAGAGTGCGGCGTATTGGTTCAGCAGCGTGTGGCCAAACATTTCTCCGTGGATCGGCGCGCTGGGGGCGTTTATTGCAGGCTCAAACACCATCAGCAACATGATGTTCTCTTACTTCCAATTCTCTACCGCGCAGCAAATCGGGCTGAATACCGATCTGTCTTCCGTGGTGGTGGCTTTGCAGGCGATCGGCGGGGCAGCCGGTAATATGATTTCGGTACACAACGTGGTGGCCGCGGCCGCAGTCGTGGGCTTGTTGAACCGCGAAGGCGAAGTAATCCGCCAAACGCTGATTCCGATGGGCTACTATGTATTGCAGGCCGGCTTGATCGGGCAGGCGCTGATTACCGGCAGCATAGGCTGGTGGGTTGCCGCCGTCGCATTGCCGCTGCTGTTCTTTACGGTTATGTCGCTAACCGGCAAAAAACAGTAACCGCCGTTTGTTGCAAATTTCAAAACGCCCGCTTCCGACAAGCGGGCGTTTTTTTCGACTAACGAAGCAACGATATGCCATAGCAATTATGCTTAATGGGTTTAAATTAACATAAATTCTATTTAAAACATCAATTTTGGCATTATCTTGCGAAATTTTAGAAACTAAATAAAACGAGATTACTCTCACTACACAATGCAGCTTAACCTGCATCTGTTCGGCTTTAATGCCGGTTACGGTTGTCCGGTTCGCCGGATCTCCGTCAATCAATTGAAGAAAGGATTTATTTCATGAAAAAAGTATTAATCGCTGCTGCTTTTGCCGGTCTGATGTTGTCTGCTTGTTCAAGCAGTAAAACTGAAAAAGCTCCCGAAGCCAATCTGACTGTTGAACAAGCCATGCAAGAATGCCAGCAAGTTGTTGGCACTCAAGACCGTGCTGCTTTCGATGCTTGCATGAAAGATAAAGGTTTTGAGCGTCCGGCTGCCGATGCCGGCGCAGCTGCTCCTGCTGCTCCCGCAGCTCCCGCTCCTACCAAGTAATCAGGTTGCGGAGAAAAACGGCTGCCCCGCTCTGGCAGCCGTTTTTCTATCGGCGGAGGCCGTCTGAAAAGTTGTTTTCAGACGGCCTCCGTGCATCATTGATGCCTTAAACCGCTTTGTCCGTATAAAGCGGCACGTTGGTTATTTTGCTCATTTCGGCCACATAAGCCTGTACGTTCGGCGGCAGTTGCAAGCCGCGCACAATGGTCAGATTGCGCAGAATGGGAAACACCAAAATATCTTCCATGCTCCATTCGCCGTTTAAACCGTCGGCCCGTTTAACCAACGGCTCGAGCACGGCTAAATCCGCATGCAGCCCATCAAGATATCGGCGGGTGTCGAGCAGATTGGTTTCAAAATTACCGATATTCTGCTCTTTTTTGCGGACGAAATAATCAATCGCCGCTTGCGTGGCAAATTCCGGCAGGCCGATAAGCACATCGCGCGGTTGGATCAGCTTATTGGCGTATTCGTCCACCTTATCCAACCAAGCCTGTATTTCGGGGCGGATTTCTTCTTTCAGACGGCCTTTCCCTGCCAGCCCGTCGACAAAGCGCACAATATCCAAACTTTCCCCCATATGCGAACCGTCGGGCTTTTGCAGAATCGGCACCTGTTTGGCACCTATCATGCCGATGGGCGTATCTTCGTCGTCGTTCAACAAAACCACCTCTTCAAACGGTATGCCGCGCAAACCGAAAATCATGCGCGCACGTATGCAGAAAGGGCAATGGTCGTAAGTATAGAGTTTCATCATGGCTCTCCGAATCATCGTTTCCAAATAAAGATATGACCGAACCTTAGCACCGCAGGCCGTCTGAAACAACTTTTTCAGACGGCCTGCGGTATTGTGCAAATACCGTAGGCCAACCGTGCCGGCGAACAAGCCGAACTACCGCTTGCCCCAACAGCCGATTCCCGCCATAATCAAACCCGATGCAGGAGAGCGCTACACCGTATTACACGGCAAGCCACCGAAGGCGCAGACACCCTTAAATCGCTCAGGTAAAAGGACTGCATTCGTCAAATCATCTGGAGAGCGGCGCGGCTGCGCCCACCGAAGGGGAGAAGGCCGTCTGAAAACATTCGGGCGAACACACAGGCATTCGATTCAGACGGCCTGTTGCCGAAAATCTCAGGTTCAAGGACAGATAGGGGCGCGTGAAAAGCATCGCAGCCCTTAACCTATGGAGAACCAGAGCAATGACTACCCTCAAAACCACCCCGTTCAACCAAGCCCATAAAAACGCAGGCGGCAAACTTGTCGATTTTGCCGGCTGGGAGCTGCCCGTCAACTACGGCTCGCAAATCCAAGAACACGAAGCCGTGCGCACCGACGCAGGCATGTTCGACGTATCCCACATGCTCGTTTCCGACATCAAAGGCAGCCAAGCCAAACCATGGCTGCAAAAACTGCTCGCCAACGACGTAGCCAAACTTTCGTTCGTCGGCAAAGCCCTCTATTCCGCCATGCTCAACGACAACGGCGGCGTGATGGACGACCTGATCGTTTACCGCACCAACGAAGCCGAAACCCAATACCGCATCGTATCCAACGCCGCCACCCGCGAAAAAGACTTGGCACAATTTGCCAAAGTCGGCGAAGCGTTCGGCATCGAAATCACCCCCCGCTACGACCTCGCCATGCTCGCCGTGCAAGGCCCCAAAGCCATTGAAAAACTGCTCGCCGTCAAACCCGAATGGGCCGAAACCGTCAACGCGCTCAAGCCCTTCCAAGGCGCAGATTTAGGCAACGACTGGTTTGTCGCCCGCACAGGCTACACCGGCGAAGACGGCGTAGAAGTGATTCTGCCCGGCACCGAAGCCACCACCTTCTTCACCTCCCTGCGCGAAGCCGGCGTACAACCCTGCGGCCTCGGAGCACGCGACACCCTGCGCATGGAAGCCGGCATGAACCTCTACGGCCACGACATGAACGACGAAACCAGCCCCCTGCAAGCCGGCATGGGCTGGACGGTGGATTTGAAAGACGAAAACCGCGACTTCATCGGCAAAACCGCCCTCGTCGCCCTCAAAGAAAAAGGCGTGGACGTGAAACAAGTCGGCCTGCTGTTGGCCAAAGGCGGCGTATTGCGCGAAGGCATGGAAGTCGTTACCGAACAAGGCAAAGGCATCACCACCAGCGGCGTGTTTTCCCCCAGCCTGAAACAATCCATCGCCATCGCCCGCGTGCCCAAAGCCTTTGAAGGCGACGCGGCCAAAGTGGTGATTCGCGGCAAAGAAGTGGACGTGCGCGTGTTGAAACTGCCGTTTGTACGGAATGGGCAGAAGCAGTTTGATTGAATGCTGGTTTGAAAATGTGGATATAAATATCTAGGTTGGGTTGCAGCTTGTAATCTAACCTCTTCATATTAGTTTTTAGTTCCAACTTATTGATCGAAAGGGAAGTAAATGTTAACTCATGAACAGATTGCGGAAGCTAAAAAAAAGACTAAATATACTAGTGAAATACTTCATGAGCATGATGATTGTATTCGTATTGCTTATGAATGGTTTGATGCACAAACTAAAACCAAAACAATCAACAAGAACCACATGCCTAGACCATTAAAGCATTTAATTGAGCGATGGGGAGGGCGTTATGTATCAGAATCAGATGTGCAAGTGGCTGCTACTTTGCATCCTGAGATAAAGGGTGAATATCCATATTACAATATTAGCGTTAAATTAACTGAACCAAAAAGATCTAGATTATTGGGTATAACAGAAGCGTTCACTCATGATTACAATCAAAGACATGACCCTAGTTCGTATAAAAAACAAGAACAAGAGTAAAGCAGTAAGTCAGTAGGTTGTATGCCACCGGCACGCACGCGTTGGCTGGGAATGGTTGAAACCGCGTGCGCGGCTTAGGCCGCACACCCTACTCGGTGCAAGCAAGTGTTGTTTTAACATACCAAACTTTCAGACGGCCTTTAAACCAAGAGGCCGTCTGAAAAAGATAAAGCGGTATTTTCAGGCAGGCTGACTATAAGGCCGAACACAAGAGGATTCACACGATGCGTAAGATATTATTTTTGGCTGCTGTTTTGTCGTCGCTGGCTTTAACCGGCTGCGATGCGAAAGATGCTTGCTTGGATCAAGGCGGCAGCTATAATGAAACCACCAAGCAATGCGAGAAATAGTCAATCAACTTAACTTTTACACGGCGTTGCTGCGGCTTGCTGCCTTGTATTAAAAATGTGTTCATTGACGGTAACGGCAGTGTTAATTTTGAAACCTATGGAGAACAAACCATGAGCAATATCCCCGCTGAATTGAAATATGTGTCCAGCCACGAATGGCTGCGTTTGGAAGCCGACGGCAGCGTAACCGTGGGCATTACCCATCACGCGCAAGAATTGTTGGGCGACATCGTATTTGTAGAGCTGCCCGAAGTGGGTGCGAATCTGGCTGCGGAAGAGCAGGCCGGCGTGGTGGAATCGGTGAAAGCGGCTTCCGATGTGTACGCGCCGATTGCCGGCGAAATCTTGGCGGTGAACGATGCTTTGGTGGATGCGCCCGAAACAGCCAACAGCGAGCCTTACGGCGCAGGCTGGTTCTTCAAAATCAAACCGGCCAACGCTGCTGATTTGGACGGTTTGCTGACTGCGGAACAATACGCTGCGGAAATCGGCTAACCCATCATGGAAAAGAGGCCGTCTGAAAACTTTGCTTTCAGACGGCCTCTTCCAATCGGGTTCGGTTAATCAAATATCGCCTTGCGCTTTGATTTTCTCTGCGCCGAATTCGAGCTTGCTCAAGGCCGAAAGATAGGCTTTGGCGGTGGCCACCAACACATCGGTGTCTGCGCCCTGCCCGTTTACCACGCGCCCGCCGCGGGCCAACCGCACGGAAGTTTCGCCCTGACTTTCGGTGCCTTCGGTAACGGCGTTCACGGAATAAATCTGCAAGCTCGCGCCGCTGTTGGCTACGCTTTCAATCGCTTTGAAAATCGCGTCCACGGGGCCGGAGCCGGTGGCGCTGGCTCTGTGTTCGGTGCCGCTTACGCTGAATACCACTTCGGCAACGGGCTGCTCGCCGGTTTCGGTGGTGATTTTTTGCGATATGAATTTGTAATGGTCGTGCGAGAGATTAACCATTTCGTCCGACACCAGCGCATGCAGGTCTTCATCGAAAATCTCGCGTTTTTTGTCGGCCAGTTCTTTAAAGCGGGCAAAAGCGGCGTTCAATGCTTCTTCGCTGCCCAAATCGATGCCTAAATCCAATAGTTTGGTTTTGAACGCATTGCGGCCGGAAAGTTTGCCCAAGGTCAGGCGGTTGGCCGCCCAACCCACCGATTCGGCCGACATGATTTCGTAAGTTTCGCGATGTTTCAACACGCCGTCTTGGTGGATGCCCGATTCATGCGCAAAAGCATTTGCGCCCACAATGGCCTTATTCGGCTGCACGGGATAGCCGGTAACGGTTGAAACCAATTTGGACGTGGGCACGATCTGCGTTGTGTCGATACCGGTTTCCAACCCGAATACGTCATGACGGGTTTTTAATGCCATCACCACTTCTTCCAAACTGGCATTGCCCGCGCGCTCGCCCAAACCGTTGATGGTGCATTCCACCTGCCGCGCGCCGCCCGACACGGCAGCCAAAGAGTTGGCTACGGCCAAACCCAAATCGTTATGGCAATGCGCCGACCACGTTACCTTGTCGCTGCCTTGCGTTTTGGCGATCAGTTCACGGAAAAACACTTCGGTGCGGTGCGGCACGGAATAACCGACGGTATCGGGAATATTAATCGTGGTTGCCCCCGCTTCAATTACAGCACCGCACACCTCGGCTAGGAAATTCACGTCGGAACGCAGCGCATCTTCGCACGAAAACTCCACATCATCGGTATATTCTTTCGCCAGCTTCACTGCTTTTACGGCCGCTTCCAACACTTGTTTGGGCTTCATTTTCAGCTTGTATTCCATATGCAGCGGACTGGTGGCGATAAAGGTGTGAATGCGGCGGTTAGCTGCCGGTTTCACTGCTTCGCCCGCAGCACGGATATCGCGCTCGGTAGCACGTGCCAACGAGCACACGGTGGCTGTCGTCAATGCTTTGGCAATGCTGTTTACCGCATCGAAATCACCGGGGCTGGCTGCGGCAAAGCCTGCTTCAATAACATCTACGCCCAATTTCTCCAATTGGCGGGCAATGCGGATTTTCTCCTCTTTCGTCATGGCGGCACCGGGCGATTGCTCGCCGTCCCTCAAGGTGGTGTCGAAAATAATCACGCGGTTGTTTTGCGGCATGGTCTGTTTCTCCAGAGATATTTGTTGTTGTAAAAAAGCGTTCAAATCCAACGGCCTGCCTTGTGCTTCGGCCAATGCCGTCAGTTTCTGCAATTGATTGAGTGGCAACGACCCGCGCGTGCGCCACTTATAAATGGCCGCCGTACTCGCCGCATGTTCGGGATCGTGCTGTTTCAACGCTTCGGCAAGCGCATTAACGCCGCCGAAATAAGCGATTAAGCGGTCAATGTCTAATTGCATGATATACCTTTGTCCAATTTTATTCAGATAGTGATTCGGATGAGCCTGATTATACGCAAATCAGACAAAACGACAACAATTAATTCAATTCCTTCAATCAATCTTTAAAGTTCAAATTTTTATCTACATTTTGTCTAAATTGTTTTCAGACGGCCTCATAAAGATATGAATACGACCCGATATGCGGCAGCGGAAAAAGCCATCAATATTTCATACCGATAACAAGGCAGTGGACACGGCACACAATGCAGAAACGGTATTCAAATAACGATTTTGCAAAATTTCCGGTTGATCTTTTTGACAGGGAACTTATAAAGCCGCTTACGCAACTTCGGGTTCTGCCGATTTGTTATAACGATAAAAAACTCCAATTGCCGGCACCATTTCCGATGAATATCTCTATGGCGCCCTCTCACGTCAATCATCACGTTGGCAATCAGATCCAAACACAAACTGAGGCATTTAGTCGGGCGCACATAAAAATAAAGCACACCGAAAAGGTGTGCTTTATTTATTGCGGCATGGATGAAAAATCAAATTTTTCCGCCTGATTGGTTCACCATGTAAGTAACGGCTGCTTTAACTTCGTCATCGCTCAAGCTCGAATTACCGCCTTTCGGAGGCATAACACCGCCCTGTTTGCCGGTAAAGCCTTCGATAGCATGCTTAAACAGCGTTTCTTTACCTTGTTTAATGCGGGGAGCCCAATCGGCATTGTTAGTAATTTTCGGAACATTAGGAATTACCGAATTGGCATTATGGCAAACCATACATATGCTTTCGAATATTTTTTTACCTTCTGCCTCAGATACCGCCGGACTGCTTTCGGATTTAGTCGCTTTTTTAGCAGCAGAAGGTGCAGCCGCCGCTGCTCCGCCTCCGGCAGACTCTTCGAGTTTACCGCCCGATTGGTTCACCATATAAATAACGGCTGCTTTAACTTCGTCATCGCTCAGGCTCGGATTACCGCCTTTAGGAGGCATAACACCGCCTTCTTTACCGGTAAAGCCTTCAATGGCATGTTTAAACAAGGTTTCTTTGCCTTGCTTGATGCGGGGAGCCCAATCGCCGTTGTTGGTAATTCGCGGCACATTAGGAATGGCTGAGTTTGCGTTATGGCAGGCCATACATGCGCTTTCGAATACTTTTTGGCCGTCTATCGCAGGTGCAGATACTGCCGGGCTGCTTTCCGATGCAGCCGTTTTGTCGGCAGCAGGAGCGGCCGCAGCATCTCCTACGGCAGGCACTTCGAATTTACCGCCGGACTGGTTTACCATATGGGCAATGGCGCGTTTCAATTCGTCGTCGGTCAAATCGGCTGCCCCGCCTTTGGCCGGCATGGCATTGAAGCCGTTCAATGCTTTGTTGAACATTGCCTCGAAACCTTGGGCGATACGGGGAGCCCAATCGCTGTTATTGGTAATTTTAGGTGCGTTGGGTACGTTGCTGTCGGCTGCGTGGCACTGGATACATATTTTTTCAAAGATTTTGTCGCCCGTGCGCTGCCCCACGGCAACGCCGTCGCCTTGGGTAACTTTGCCTACTGGCGTGATTCGTGTTTCAGTGGCAGATTGGGTACTTTCTTCTACGTCGCTGTAATAGCCGCTGGTTGCTAGCTTCACCAGAAAAAACAATACTGCAAGCAAGATAACGATGCCGCCCAAAAGGGTGGTTAATGCAGAGCCTTGGGCTTTATTGTTGTTCAGTTGATTCATGTGGTTGGCCTCGCCGTTTTTGGTAGGTTGTGACGAAAAATTTAAGTTGTCATTTGTCTGGATTTGTTAATTTCAATTAACAATAATTTGCTGGATTATACTGAATTCACGGTGTCTTTCCAATCTTTCTGATTGGGCTTTTTCTAAAAAAGTTTGCCGGTTTTATTTGTCGGGCCAAAGGCCGTCTGAAAAGCCCTGTATTATTCATATAACCAATTTGGATTGTGTGCATGCTGCAAATGTTTTGCCAATTTTGCGATTTTACGCTAATCTTACATCTTTTCGCACCCATAGCTCAGTTGGAAGAGCGTCAGTTTCCGAAGCTGGAGGTCACAGGTTCGATCCCTGTTGGGTGCGCCACAAATAATTCCAATCCGGCCGCACGCAACTTTAGGTTGATAAAGTAACACCAGCATGCGGCATCTTTTTTTAAGGCCGTCTGAAAATATATTTTCAGACGGCCTTAATCATATCGAAAAGCATTGTAGTTTACCGTAGTAAATTTTTATTTTGATAAAAATCAACAAGTAAGGGCTTTATGAATTTTTTATGTTAACAGATGAAAGTTTTTGTCTTGCCCGACATAGTGTGTTTAGGTTATCTTGCAATTTCTTCACTTTAATAAACTATAAAGCGTCTGAATCTAATTGATTGGGTTGCTTGGTTGTCGCCGTTTTCCTGTAATGCGCGTACCCTAAACCGTTGCTTGCAGGAATTGCATTACAGGTGCTGTGGCGAGGCCGGTTGCTCCTATTGGTTTACACGCAGAAATAGAGGCTGACATGCAATTATCAGGAGCACAAATACTCGTGCAAAGTCTTAAGGCCGAGGGCGTGGAATATGTTTTCGGCTATCCGGGCGGCGCAGTTCTGGAAATTTACGACGCGCTTTTCCAATTCAATAAATTAAAACACATTCTAGTACGACACGAGCAAGCAGCCGTACATGCTGCCGACGCTTATTCACGCACCAGCGGCAAAGTGGGCGTGGCATTGGTTACATCCGGCCCGGGTGCAACCAATGCGGTTACCGGCATCGCTACGGCATATTCGGATTCCATTCCGATGGTCATCATCACCGGTCAGGTCGGTACGCCTGCTATCGGCACCGATGCCTTTCAGGAAGTCGACACGGTGGGCATTACCCGCCCCTGTGTGAAACACAATTTCCTTGTAACCAATGTCAACGAACTGGCTCCCACCATTAAAAAGGCGTTTCAAATCGCTGCCAGCGGCCGCCCCGGGCCGGTAGTGGTAGACGTTCCGAAAGATGTTACGCAGGCGATGGCGAAGTTCAGCTATCCGCAGGAAGACATCTTCATCCGTTCCTACCAGCCTGTTACGCAAGGCCATACTGGACAAATTAAAAAAGCCATACAGATACTGGCCTCTGCCAAACGCCCTTTGGTGTATTTCGGCGGCGGCGTGGTGCTGGGCAACGCCCATCAAGAATTGGTTGATTTGGTGCGTTTAACAGGCATGCCATGCACAGGCACATTAATGGGCTTGGGAGCCTACCCGTCAAGCGACCGCCAATATCTCGGCATGCTGGGCATGCACGGCACTTACGAAGCCAATTTAGCCATGCAAAATGCCGACGTGGTGTTGGCCGTCGGAGCCCGTTTTGACGACCGCGTTATTTCCGTGCCGTCCAAATTCCTCGACAAACCTAAAAAAATCATTCATGTAGATGTAGACCCTTCAAGCATTGCCAAGCGCGTAAAAGTGGACGTGCCGATTGTCGGCGATGTGAAAAAAGTGCTTTCGGAAATGATTTGCCTGTGGAAAAAGCAGGAATTGTTGCTGAATCCGGCTGCATTGGAAAAGTGGTGGGAAACTCTGGAAACTTGGCGCGGCAGAAACTGCCTGTGGTTTGAATGTGAAGACGAACTCATCAAACCGCAATACGTCGTTAAAAAACTTGCCGAAGTTACCAACAATTCTGCCATCATTACTTCAGACGTGGGCCAGCACCAAATGTTCGCCGCCCAATATTATCCGTTCGAGCGGCCGCGCCAATGGCTGAATTCAGGCGGCCTCGGCACGATGGGCGTGGGTTTGCCGTATGCGATAGGTGCCAAACTTGCCGCACCCGACCAAGATGTGTTTTGCATTACCGGCGAAGGCTCGATTCAAATGAATATCCAAGAGCTTTCCACCTGTTTCCAATACAAACTGCCGATTAACATCGTTACCCTGAATAACGGCTATTTGGGCATGGTGCGGCAATGGCAGGAGCTGTATTACAGCAACCGCGAATCGGAAACTTATTTTGATTCGCTGCCCGATTTTGTGAAATTGACCGAAGCCTACGGGCATATCGGCATCCGTGTTGACAAAAAATCCGACGTAGAAGGCGCGTTACGTGAAGCCGTCAAGCAAAAAGACCGTTTGGTATTTTTGAACTTCATCACCGACAAAAAGCAAAACGTATTCCCGATGGTGGGCAACGGCAAAGGTCTGGATGAAATGGTGCTGCCGCCGCACATGCGCGAAACACCGATGGATTCCGACGTAAATGATGTCAAAGACCGTGATTACGATATAAGGAGCGTGCCATAATGCGACACATATTATCTATCTTGATGGAAAACGAATCGGGCGCAATGAGCCGCGTTGTCGGTCTCTTTTCGGCACGCGCTTATAATATCGACTCACTGGCCGTTGCCGCCACCGAAGACAAAACACTTTCCCGTATGACGATTGTTACCCATGGCGACGACACCGTGCTGGAACAAATTACCAAGCAGCTCAACAAACTGGTTGAGGTCGTAAAAGTGGTGGATCTGAATGAAAGCCGGTTTGTCGAACGTGAATTGATGCTGGTAAAAGTGCGCGCAATCGGCAAGGACCGCGACGAATTTCTGCGCCTGACCGAAATCTACCGCGGCCACATTGTCGACGTTACCGATAAAAGCTACACCATCGAAGTTACCGGCTCCTCCGAAAAACTGGATTCCTTCTTGGAAACCGTAGGCAGGGCCCAAATTCTTGAAACCGTGCGCACCGGTGCGGCGGGCATCGGTCGGGGGGAACGTATACTGAAAATCTGATTGGACCTTTCAGACGGCCTGCAACATATGCAAAACGCAACAGGCCGTCTGAAAAACAAATAGGAGCATGATTATGCAACCCGTGAAAATTGTCGCCGCCATTGTTATCAAACCGGAATACAGCCAAGAATTGTTCGACGTATTCCAACGATTAGTATTGGCCAGCCGGCAAGAAGCAGGCAATTTACGCTATGACCTTCATCAAGATATTGAAAATCCGGACCGCGTGGTATTTTTCGAAATCTGGCGATCGCAAGCCGCGGTTGATGCGCATGCCGCCACCGTACATTTCCAAGACTTTCTTAAAGCCATCGAAGGCAAAACCGAGAGCTTGGAAATCATACAAATGCACGACATCTCCGACAATTCAAGCCAATAAAAGCCTTTAATTCAAACATTTATTCGACAAAGGAAACAATATGCAAGTTTTTTACGATAAAGATGCCGACCTATCCTTAATCAAAGGCAAAACCGTAGCCATCATCGGCTACGGTTCCCAAGGTCATGCTCACGCCGCCAACCTGAAAGATTCCGGCGTAAAAGTAGTGATTGGTTTGCGTCGGGGAGGATCATGGAAGAAAGCCGAAGCAGCCGGCCATGACGTACGCAGCGTTGCCGATGCCACCAAAGCCGCCGATGTGGTAATGATTCTGCTGCCGGATGAAAACCAGCCGGTTGTGTATAAAAACGAAATCGAACCGAACTTGAAAGAAGGCGCGGTTTTGGCGTTTGCCCACGGTTTCAACGTCCACTACAACCAAATCGTGCCGCGTGCTGACTTAGACGTGATTATGGTTGCTCCCAAAGGCCCCGGCCACACCGTGCGCAGTGAATATTTGAAAGGCGGCGGTGTGCCTACTCTGATTGCCGTTTATCAAAATCAATCCAGCAAAGCCCGCGATATTGCCCTGTCTTACGCGGCAGCCAACGGCGGCACCAAAGGCGGTGTGATTGAAACCAACTTCCGCGAAGAAACCGAAACCGACCTGTTCGGCGAGCAAGCCGTATTGTGCGGCGGTGCAGTTGAACTGGTGAAATGCGGTTTTGAAACATTGGTAGAAGCCGGCTATGCTCCCGAAATGGCTTACTTCGAGTGCCTGCACGAATTGAAACTGATTGTGGATTTGATGTACGAAGGCGGTATCGCCAACATGAACTACTCAATTTCCAACAACGCCGAATACGGCGAATACGTTACCGGCCCCGAAGTGATTACCCCTGCAACCAAAGAGGCCATGAAAAAAGCCTTATACCGTATTCAGTCGGGCGAATATGCAAAAATGTTTATTCAAGAAGGCGCAACCAACTACGCCAGCATGACCGCCCGCCGCCGCTTGAATGCCGATCATCAAATCGAAAAAGTCGGCGCACAATTGCGCAGCATGATGCCGTGGATTTCCAAAAACAAATTGGTTGATCTGGATAAAAACTGATTAGTAAGAAATCTCTGCTAAAAAATAGCCGGATAATGTTTACGGGGTTGCTTTATACAGCTCGGTTTGTGCTGTTGTATCGCGGTATGCCGTAACATTATCCGGTTGTTTTTTTATATCGGCCCGAACGTGTAAAGGTTAAACGGGCACAGAAAAAAATATATGAGGAGGATTTATGGATGCTTTATCTGATCATGTTTTCAAATCGCTCAAAGAAATGGGCATTGATTATGATGTCGTACAACATCCGCCGGCCTTAACAACCGAAGAAGCCGACCGCTTTATCGAAGGCAAAGAAGGGGTTCGAACCAAAACTTTATTTTTAACCAATCGCAAGAAAACGGCCTTTTATTTAGTGGTTACAGATGATGCCAAGCGTTTGGATATGGACAAGCTGACGGACTTACTGCAAGCAAACAGGTTGAGTTTTGGCTCGGCCGAACGGCTAAAAGAAAAAATGGGGCTCGAACCGGGCGTGGTATCGTTATTCGGCCTGTTGAACAATAAAGATCATGACATTAAAGTGTATCTCGACAAAGAAATACTATCTCAGGAATGGATAACGTTTCATGGAAATGAAAACACCAATACTGTGTTTATCAAAATGGAAGACATGTATCGATTCTTAAAGCACCTTTCCTACGACTATCAAATCATCGATTTATAAAAAGAGGCCGTCTGAAACAGTGTTTTCAGACGGCCTCTTTACCTTTAAACAGCATCTGCCGATAGCAACCCAGCTTGGTACAGGCTATTCTTCTTCCATATATTCTATATGGTAAATCAACGGCCTGTTGGATTGGTAAACTTCCCCCTCTACCCGCGGATGCGTACCCAAGCCAGTGGAGTCGAGATTACCGTATTGGCCTATCATCGGCAGCGTTTTTTTCAGCAATTCGTCGCGCTCCGTTTCATCAAGCTCTTCCACATCTTTAACGGGAGGGTTCTGACGAACTTTGGTTTCATACTGCCGCACTGATGCAGCCACTTTTTCCGAGCTGACAACCGGCGTTACCGAGCTGACCGCCCTTGCAGGATGGCCGCCGCGGCCGGATTCGGAAGCTATCTGCTTGGCCTGATGCGACATTTTTCTAACGGAATGATGCCGTTCAGGGCGGGCGGAAGACGGCGTAACTTTAGGCTCCTTTCCGAATTGTCTGGCAGCCTCCTGCTTGCCGAGCTCAACGGCTGCCGCAGCAGGCTGTTCGTCTATGTGTGCACAAGCGGTCAAGGCGGCTACCGATAAACAGATGCCCAAACAACGGCGCTTTTGGAAATTGATAAAACCGAAAATCATCGAAAAATCCTTTCCTATGCCAATTTCAAGGACGGGTTAGGAAATTTGACTGCGGTAGCATTTTTTCTGCAATTGCAATTCCGGATAAGCCAAATCAGCCACCCACAAACTGGCAGCATCCAATAATACCTGCTGTGCACTTTGCACGCTTTCGATTTGCCCCGAAGAGAAAGAATACCCTATTCCGGGTTCCGTACCGGAAAGTTGCAAACTAAACTCTTTTCGAGTTGCGGAATATTTTAAATCAAAAGAAGTGGCATAAGCGATGGTATTGGTGGAAGGATCGGTTACATTCACGGCAAAACTGATGATTTTCGATGAATTGCTAACTCCGTAATCCAGATTACCGTTCACGCGTGCTTTGCTTTGTGAAGCATTCGCTCCTCGTCCTCTACTGAAAAAATCTTCATGATCATTGCGGGTAAAAGCACCTTCAATCGGTATCAGTTGCAAATAAGAAGCAGGAGGAAGCCCCGCATGGGTGCGTCCGAAATTCATCGAAGCCAAATTCCCTTGCTGGTACGCTTTCAGATAATCGGTATTAACCAAACCGAACGCATTGATCCCTATCGGCCCGTTCACCGCTCGGAAGATAATCGGCTCTTCTTTAACAATTTTTGCCAATGTTGAAGGAAACAATGCGTGAATACGTGTTCTCAAATGAAATGCGCCCGAATCAGCCAAAGGGCTGCTCAATGCTTGCGGCCGTACGGTGCCGTCCGTAATACCGGAAATAATAAATAGCGACACCCGAGGAGTTTTCGGCGAAAACTCGCTCAGTAATTTACCCGCACAATCCAAAGATTTATCTAAAGAAGATTGCGTATAGCTTGGAGTTGCTCGAGTAGAAACAAAATCTATCGATTGCGAAGAACAACCGGCAGTCAGTAAAGCCAAACTGAACATTTTCAAAAAAGAAAGCTTCATAGTTCCTCATTTCTTATCAAGTCGCTTACCTTAACCAGCTAATGGCAGCCTTGAATATCAACTTTTCCAATGTAAGCCTTGCTTATAATTTTTATCTTATTTGCTTTGTGTTCAGGAACATTCGTAGTGTCCACATGGTTGGCATAGAATGCACATCTGGGTTTGACAATATTGTCCACGTAAAAAGATCTACCGGTAGAATCAGTAACATGATAGCCATCGGTTTTGGTTTCTTGGGGACGTACCCGAGCCGCATAAATCATCATAGCCGGAGTGGTCGGGCTTCTGGAGATAGGAATTTGGGGAACGCCTGGATGTTCTGCCAAGGCAGGTAAAGAAGTTCCGCCAATCAACAATGCGCATAGCAACCAATTTGATTTTTTAGTCATTTCATTCTTCCTTCCCTTTTTAGCAAACTTCAATGTACCAAGTCGGCAGACAGCCATAAACGCTGCTGCCGACTCATATCACCTCATACAAGTGTTTTATTGCAGAGTGATTACGTTAACACCTTGAGTGTTAGAATTACCACCTTTTACATGCAGGTTTACGCGATCAAAAAAAGCCTCTTGCTCAACTTTGCTGTTTTTAGCAGCAACATTTGCTACGTTTGCACCTTGAACGGAAAAAGCAGCATCTTGCAATTGCAGATTTAGAGTTTTACCCACTACCCCTTGTTGCACATTGTCAACGCTTTTCGCATCAGCATCTACAACGTTAATACCTTGGATATTATAAACACCTTCTTTAATAGTCAAATGTGCTTGATCATTGATAAATGCAGCTTGTGCGAATGAACCTGCAGCGAAAGCAGAAGCGCTCAGACCCAAGCCAGCCAATACGACAACAGCAGAAACAAATTTATTCTTCATGATATATATTCCTTTAATAGACAGGTTTCATAAGCAGACCATTTATGCTAAACGATTTATTTAGCATGTTTAAACGGTCAGTTACAAAGGAGATTGTAAGACTCCCGACATTTAAGAAACTAACCAAACCACACCAAATCACAACAACACCTAAAAAAGTGTCATTTAATTCAATGTGTTCAATTGATTTCTTGAGTGAATTATAAAACAGCCTAAAAAAATTTCCATAACATGAACAATATTAATTCTAGTTATCAATATATGATGTAAGAATTTTATTATATGAATTTTATATGCATAACACATGAACATTCTTCATTAGGCCTCATGCACATTGACTTGTAATTTAATAACGAAATATTACGTTTTACAGTATTTTAAGGAATAATTTTTAAAAAACATTAAATGTTAAACAAATTTTTACATTATTTAATTTTCCTTTTCTATTATAAGACGAAAAAATATAAAAAAAGGCCAATATAACCATTAAATTATATTAGAGCTACTGCTCTTAATTTAATTACTTTATGGTTACATAATTTATTTTCCTATACTGTGTCGCCTTGTCCGCTCTCAGCATTTCTATTACCTACAACTCATTGTATCTATGGAATAATTATCTTTACTACAATCAAAAATCATTTGTTACATTATTTCCTGATACTAAAATCATTAATATATTTACATATAATTATTATTTCTACATTAACTATAAAGAAAGCCGTGCAAGACTATCTAACTTGCACGGCTTTAATAGCCATCAATATAATGAATAAAAAAACCCGAAAAATCTTTTCATCGGAATATACGGAATGCAAAATTCACAAAACTACTAACCGCCATCTTTCCGTATTACCTATATACTCCATATTTACTATATATAATGCCTGCGCTTGCTATGGCACAACTCCTTGAAAGGTCTTATAGTATTTTCAATGCTCATAATCCATTCAATCCCAGCCATTTTTCCAAGTCTTCCGCACTGATCCCCCCTTTATCTTCAAAATCGAGTTTATTGATTTGGCGGCGTTTCCCATATTTGGCCAAAACGGGCGTGCCTGTTAAGTTATATTGCTGTTTGAATTCAGCCCAAGCAAGTTTATCTTGATTTAACCGATGAACGTTGACAAAGTAGATTTTGTCTTGCAGTTTGCGATCACGGATATAACGTTTGAGCAACGGTTCGAATGCATTGCAATCTCCGCAACTCGGCCGCCCTATATAGGCATAAAACGTTTCTCCTTTGGCTACTTTAGCTTTGAAATTCTCAACAGTCAGGCTGTTCAGTTCGAAATAGATATCGGAATAAGTACTTTCCAACCTTTTCGTGTTTTCTGCGGAAAGTTTGACAGCAGTTTGCGCCTCGGCAAGCTGGTCGCGCAGGGTTTGGATTTCATTGGCGGTGCTACTGCAGGCAGCAAGCAATAAAGCAGATAAAATAAGGACGAAAGTTTTAGGTTTCATCGTCAGGCTCCTGTTGTTTGAAAGGCGGCCGGTTGTTTGAAACGGTTGGAATAAAAGATACTGTTTGATGTTGCTTTCAAATGATAAGGCCGTCTGAAATATACGCTTTTTCAGACGGCCTTTACCGTTTAATCAGATAAAAGTTGATTTAGCCCAACAATACACTTGCCTACCTATATTTTCAGACGGCCTATTCTTAGGCGGTTATCAACCATTCACTGATAACTGCTTTAATACTATTGTATCTGACCATATCGGCATCGCAGCCAACCTGCTTCCTCATAATCAAAAATTATTGGTCGGCTATAACTGCTCTATCGCTATCGGCTTCAAACGATACAAATAAGTCGTTTCCTTACTGCGGGCAAAAGCCAACGGGTCATTAACATCAACAGCCTTGCTATGGATCGGCTTGGTTTTCAGTACCTCCACCACCTCCAGAGAGGCCGTCTGAAAGCATTGTTCGAGAAAATCGGCAGCACACAAATGCAGATGTTCGGCCAAATCCGACATTACCAGCCATACTTCGCCATTTTCATGCAAATGTTCGCAAACGCCGTTTAAAAAGCCTTTCAGCATGGTGTTGTCGGGATCATAAAGGGCAGACTCGATGGCGGAAGTCGGCTTTGCCGGCAGCCACGGAGGGTTGCAAACAATCAAATCGGCACGGCCCGCGGGGAATAAATCAGCAGCTTTGATACAAACTTGGCGGTCAAACCCAAGCCGTTGCAGATTGGCTTGCGCACAGGCAATGGCACGCGGATTGGTATCGGTTGCGGTAATATCGGCAATACCGCGCTTGGCAAGCAACATGGCAATAACTCCGCTGCCGGTGCCGATATCGAAAGCCGTTTTACAAGCCGGCGGCAACGGAGCCTGAGAGATTAAATCGAGATATTCCCCCCGCAACGGAGAAAATACACCGAAAGGCACATGAACGGTATTTTCCAAAGCAGGAATATAAACACCTTTTTTATGCCATTCGTGGGCACCTATAAAGCCGAGCAACTGATTCAATGGCAGCAAGAACGGTCGGTTGTTTTCTTCGCCGTACACATCAAGCAACGCGGAATAAACATCGGGAGCACGCGGCAGATTCAAAGTAAAACCTACGCCGATTTCCACCGCAAGCATGTTCAGAACACGGCTTTGTTGTGCCTGTTGCATGCGATAAATATGAAAGGCCGTCTGAATATCGGCTGCTTTATTGGAAACAGGCTTGCGCACACGTTTTTTCATGGCGGCCAAAACTTGCTTGGCATTGTGGAAATCACCATTCCACACGCTGGCAATGTGGGCGTGGGCATTTTTAAGTATCTCGGCCGCACCGGTTTCATTCAGATAAACGGCTTGTTTAGGCGGCTTTTGCGAGCTCTCGTTACGCCATTCGATTCGGGCGGCACGGTCGGTAGGTATCAAGTGGCACATAGTCAGCAGAAAGTATCAAAGTGGCAGCAGTTTACTATATTTCCACAAAGGTTTCAGACGGCCTTTTCTTCTTTGACTAAACCGAAAGCCCTGCATGATAAGCCTGCAAAGTTAATCCCTACCCTAATAAAAACCTTAAGTGCTTTATCAATATCACAAATGCCCCTTATCATCCGACTTAACGTACATTTCCCTGTCGGATTGAGCCGATATTCCCGAAACAAGCATCACCATCGATTTCCAACTTGCCAATACCATCCGATTTCTCTATAATACGCGCCTTATTCGGAATGTAGCGCAGCCCGGTAGCGCACTTCGTTCGGGACGAAGGGGTCGGAGGTTCGAATCCTCTCATTCCGACCAAACATTTCAGGCAGCTTGGTTCAAACAAGCTGCCTGATTTCATTTTCAACAAATGCCGTCTGAAAACCTTTGCAAAACAATAACCATAAAACATACCGTTCTGTCGATTTACCGTTAGGAAAATCTCAAAAATTACCTTACAATACCTCTTCTCCCGCGAAACAACCATTCATTAGAGTAAAGACCACGCTATGCGATATGCCAAAATTCTCGGAACAGGTAGCTATTTACCCGCAAACCGCGTCAGCAATGATGATTTAGCCAAAAAAGTGGACACATCGGACGAGTGGATCACCACCCGAACCGGCATTAAGTTCCGCCACATTGCAGACGATAGCGAGAAAACCAGCGATCTGGGCGCAGAAGCCGCCCGCCGGGCATTGGCAGACGCAGGCATCGGCGCGGAAGAAATCGACTTGATTATTGTGGCCACTTCCACACCGGATATGCAGTTCCCTTCCACCGCCACCATTATTCAAAGAAAACTCGGCATCGCAGGCACAAGCTGCCCCGCATTCGACGTACAAGCGGTGTGCGCAGGGTTTATGTATGCATTGTCAACGGCCAACGCCTACATCAAAAGCGGCATGGCTGAAAAAGTGCTGGTTATCGGTGCGGAAATTTTCAGCCGTATTTTGGATTGGAACGACCGCACCACTTGCGTACTGTTCGGTGACGGCGCAGGAGCGGCAGTGCTCGGCGCATCCGACGAACCGGGCATTATCCACAGCAAATTACAAGCCGACGGCAATTACATCGATCTTCTAAACACACCCGGACAAATTGCCAACGGGCAGATTTGCGGCACGCCGTTTTTAAAAATGGACGGCCCCGGCGTATTCAAATTCGCCGTTAAAATGCTGGCAAAAGTAGCCGACGATGTCATCACCGAAGCAGGCTACACCGCCGAGCAAATCGACTGGATTGTGCCGCATCAAGCCAACAAACGCATTATCGAAAGCACGGCCAAACATCTCGGCCTGAGTATGGATAAAGTGATACTGACCGTTCAAGAACACGGCAACACATCCGCCGCTTCCATTCCCTTAGCCTTGGATAACGGCATTAAAAACGGACAGATCAAACGCGGACAACACCTGCTGCTGGAAGGTATCGGCGGCGGTTTTGCATGGGGGGCAGTATTATTAAAATACTGACCGTTTATATAGAGGCCGTCTGAAAGTTTTTTAAGACGGCCACACGGGAGCCCGGGGAGTATGCTCCTGATTAAAATAAATAATTTTAAAGATAAAAATGAACAAAGAAACACATTACGGCACGGTAACCCATTGGTTCCGCGAACTTCAACGTGGATCTATCCTATCTGACGATCACGGCGGGCAGCGCATCTATATAGATGCGCGTTCGCTGAGTTTGGATTATCTGCTTCCGGCCAGCGGCGACCGGATCAGCTTCAGCCTTTTCTACGACGAAAAAAACCGCCTGTGCGCAAAATCCGTCGAATTACTGCCTCCTCTGGTAGAAAACGAGCGAACCGAAGTATCTCTGGCCGAATGGGATTTCCAGCAAAACGGCGGTTACGGCATCCACAACATTCAGAAAACCACCCCGATATTCATACTCGGGCAGTTTCTGAATGATCAAACCCGTGTTCCCGAAGAAGGCGAAACTCTGGAAGGGCGGCTCGTCAAGCACAGCAACGGCCAATGGTTGATGACCGAAATCGACATTATCGAAAAAGAACCTGCAAGCCCGGAAGTGCCGCCCGAAATCATGCTGCCGCCGGAAACGCTTCCTACCGTTGCGTCTCCATCGGAAACCCAACCGGAACACCCGGTCAAACCTGCTTACAGTGCAGCCAAACCCTTACCCCACAACAAAGTGCTGAGCGGGCATATTGTCAGTTGGGACGATGAAAAAGGTTACGGCTTCATCCACGCCGACGAACGCGGCCAAACCGTTTTTTTCCATATTTCCGCCTTCCATTACGCCACCCGTCGTCCCCAAATAGGCCAGCCGGTCAGCTTTTATTGCAACCGGCCCGTCGGCGGCGAACCTCAAAAAGCGATCAAAGTGGTTTTAAGAGGGCATGAAGCATCCTTATTCTCCGACCGCCCCTACGATTCCCACAGCTTTAATTTGAATATGAAAAAATTGTTGTGCTTCGGCACTATCGGCACAGCCTATCTGCTGGCGGTCGCCTTCTTTTCCGTTAAACTGGCCATTGTTTATCTATTGGCCAGCATCGTAGCATTTTGGCTTTACCGCAACGACAAACAAACTGCCGTTACCCAATCCCAAAAACCGAGCAGCGGCTATATCGGCCGCATACCGGAACAAAAACTGCACCAAATCGGCTTGATCGGCGGCTGGCCGGGGGCTTTGCTGGCCCGCGCCTTATTCAACCATAAAACCCGTAAAACTTCTTTTATCTGCATATTTTGGGTGATGGCCGTCTTAAATATTGCCATCACCTACGCCATACTGATACATTACACCGATAATCCGATTGCTTCATTTTTGAAAAACTAAAGGAATATCATGTCTTTTGCATTCTTCTTTCCCGGCCAAGGCTCGCAAAGCCTCGGCATGATGAACGGTTTTGCCGGCAACGCTACCGTGAAAGCCACATTCGACGAAGCATCTGCCGCCCTCGGCCAAGATTTATGGGCGATGATAAACGGAGAAGATGCCGCTCCCATCAATGAAACCGTTAATACCCAACCTTTGATGCTGGCCGCCGGCGTTGCCACTTACCGCGCTTATTTGGAAGCCGGCGGCAAAACACCCTCCGTGGTTGCGGGCCACAGCTTGGGCGAATACACCGCGCTGGTTGCAGCGGGCGCGTTGGAGTTCGCCGATGCTGTCAAACTCGTCCGCCTGCGTGCCGAGTTGATGCAAAGCGCCGTACCGCAAGGAGAAGGCGCAATGGCGGCGATTTTAGGTTTAGACGATGATGTCGTACGCCAAGTCTGCACCGATGCCGCACAAGGCGAAGTGGTGGAAGCAGTTAATTTCAACTCTCCCGGGCAAGTAGTCATTGCCGGCGGTACTGCCGCAGTAGAACGTGCCATGAATCTGGCAAAAGAACAAGGTGCCAAACGCGCCCTGCCCCTTCCCGTGTCGGTGCCGTCGCATTGCAGCCTGATGAAACCCGCCGCTGAAAAATTGGCCGAGGCATTGAAAAACGTAACCGTCAACCAACCGCAAATCCGCGTAATCCATAATGCAGACGTTGCCGCTTACGACGATGCCGACCAAATCAAAGACGCATTGGTCCGCCAACTCTACAGCCCTGTGCGTTGGACGGAAACAGTCAACGCCTTGGTTTCAGACGGCATTACCCAATCTGCCGAATGCGGGCCTGGCAAGGTATTGGCCGGATTGGCCAAACGCATCAACAAAGAGGCCTCATGTGCAGCCTTAACCGATGCGGCACAGGTTGAAGCGTTTATCGCCGCACACAACAATTGATCGGTTAACCTTTTCAGACGGCCTCCGAAGCAATCCTTCCGGCCGATATCAATCATGTCAGAAATAGCACGCTCTTCCGTCTATATGGATGATTAGATAAATTACTCCAACTATGGTATAAGGCCGTCTGAAATTAACCGTAAAAAGGAAATACAATGAGTTCACAAGATTTAAGCGGCAAAGTCGCTTTAGTTACCGGTGCATCACGCGGTATCGGTGCGGCCATCGCCGACACTTTAGCCGCCGCAGGAGCGAAAGTGATTGGTACGGCCACTTCTGAAAACGGCGCAACCGCCATCAGCGAACGCTTGGCACAATGGAACGGCGAAGGCCGCGCTTTGAATGCAGCCGAAGAAGGCAGCATCGAAACCCTGATTGCAGAAATCGAAAAAGAATTCGGCAAACTGGACATTCTGGTGAACAATGCCGGCATTACCCGCGATAACTTGTTGATGCGCATGAAAGAAGAAGAGTGGGACGAAATCATGCAAGTCAATTTGAAATCCGTATTCCGTGCCAGCAAAGCCGTTTTACGCGGCATGATGAAACAGCGCAGCGGCCGCGTGATCAATATCACTTCCGTGGTAGGTGCCATGGGCAACGCCGGCCAAACCAACTACGCCGCAGCCAAAGCCGGCTTAATCGGTTTCTCCAAATCTATGGCCCGTGAAGTCGGCAGCCGCGGCATCACGGTAAACTGTGTTGCTCCCGGCTTTATCGATACCGACATGACCCGCGCCCTGCCCGAGGAAACCCGCAAGATGTTTGAAGCCCAAACTTCTCTGGGCAAATTCGGCGAAGCTCAAGATATTGCCAATGCCGTGCTTTTCTTAGCCAGCGATCAGGCCAAATACATTACCGGACAAACCCTGCATGTTAACGGCGGCATGTTGATGCCTTAATCCGATACATGGGCAAGAGGCCGTCTGAAAATTTTTCAGACGGCCTCTTTTTCAGATAAATATTATTTTGAGATAAACCCGTTATACTTTAAGATTAATTTTGACGCAGCGCGAACTTAACACCGGCACAAAGCAGCAACCCCGAATGTTAAGTTCTCAGCCAGCCATCAATCGATCCACCACCCGCCCATCAACTGATATTGATTTAAAACATGCACACCATTTCCCTCGCCCCGATCGTTATCGTACTACTGGTTGCGGTTATCGCCGTTATCATCTGCCGCAAGTTCAACATTCCTTCCATGCTCGGCTATTTATTATCAGGTTTTCTGGCCGGCCCCAGCGTGCTGCATCTGATTCCGAAAAGCGAAGCAACCGACTATTTGGGCGAAATCGGTATTGTATTTCTGATGTTCAGCATCGGTTTGGAATTTTCCCTGCCCAAACTCAAAGCCATGCGGCGTTTGGTGTTCGGCTTGGGCGGCATGCAGGTTGTGATAACCATCTTGGCGGTTATCGGCATTTTATTGGCAAGCGGCACCAAGTTTAATTGGGCTTTCGCCGTAGCGGGCGCGTTAACGATGTCGTCCACCGCCATCGTAAGCCGCATTCTTTCCGAAAAAACCGAACTGGGGCAACCCCACGGGCAAATGACCATGGGCGTATTATTGATGCAAGACATCGCCGTGGTTCCGCTGATGATTCTTTTACCCGCTCTGGCAGGAGGCAACAGCGGCAATCTGTGGCTGGAACTGGGTTTGGCCGTATTAAAAATGGTAGCGACACTCGGCGTGTTGTTTTTCGTCGGCAGCCGCGTCATGACCCCGTGGTTCCGTATGGTTGCCAAGCGCAAATCATCCGAACTCTTCATGATCAATGTATTGCTCGTTACTTTGGGTGTGGCCTACCTAACCGAACTGGAAGGTCTTTCGTTGGCCCTCGGCGCATTTGTAGCGGGCATGCTGCTTTCGGAAACGGAATACCGCTTCCAAGTGGAAGACGATATCCGCCCGTTCCGCGATATTCTGCTCGGTTTCTTCTTCATCACCGTCGGCATGAAGCTGGATATTCAAGCCTTGATTAACGGCTGGCAGCTTGTGCTCATCTTGCTCGGCATTTTGATTGCCCTCAAAGCACTGGTCATCTCCCTGATTGCCTACCGCATGCGCTACACCGTCGGCGACAGCATGAAAACCGCTTTCTATCTGGCACAAGGCGGGGAGTTTGGTTTTGTTATACTGGCGGTTTCCAGCAAAATCGATATGGTTTCCACTGAATTGGAGCAGGCTGCCACTGCCGCCATCTTGCTCTCTATGATTATTGCACCGTTTATTTTGAATGGCAGCGACAAGCTCGTGAATAAATTGGTGAAATCGAATTGGGACATGAAAGCCGTCGATCTGCAAAACATGCTAATCGCCACCATGAGCAAATCCGACCATGTATTGATTATCGGCTACGGACGCGGCGGACAAACCATAGGCCGTATTCTCGCCCAAGACAACATCCCCTATTACGCGCTTGATTTGGATGCCGAACGCGTACAAATTGCCCGAAGCGCGGGCGAGCCGGTTTCTTTCGGCGATGCCAAACGGCGCGAAGTGCTTGAAGCCGCCGGTCTCAGCCGTGCCAAAATGGTTGTTATCACGCTTAACAATATGCTCGAAACCCAGCATGTCCTCGACAATATCATGAGACTCCACCCCACCATGCCCGTGCATGTGCGCGCCGTTAGCGACGATTACCTGCAAGTTTTCACCCACATGGGAGCGGAAGAAGCAGTATCCGACACCAAAGAAACCAGCCTCGCACTCGCCTCATATGCCATGTTGGGTGCAGGATTATCGTATCAACATGTTCATCAAACCATCATGAACATCCGCCGCAGCCGCTATGCCATACTGGAAGATTTGTTTGTCGGCAGCGACGACGAATCCGGTTTCTACGATGAAAGCAACAGCATCAGCCGTTATGCATTCACTCTTACCGACGAAGCCTATGCCATCGGTAAAAACACGAGCGAACTTCCACTCAAGCATCTCAATGTCAAGCTGTTATTTGTGCGCCGCCATACCCACCGCATTGAAGAGTTCGATGAAAACTTCCGCTTGGAAGCAAACGACATTCTGGTCGTGGCAGGGAAAAAAGATAAAATAATTTCCTTTGAAAACTGGTCTTTACAAGGAAACTGATAAAACCTTAAAAAAACCGCTTGCATCGGCTATCAAGTTTTGGTTTAATCACGTTCTCATAGCGACACGGGTGATTAGCTCAGTTGGTAGAGCGTCTGCCTTACAAGCAGAATGTCGGCGGTTCGACTCCGTCATCACCCACCAAGTTTCTTGTGCGGAGTGGTAGTTCAGTTGGTTAGAATACCGGCCTGTCACGCCGGGGGTCGCGGGTTCGAGCCCCGTCCACTCCGCCAACTCAAATAAAAAAAGCACCGATAATTTCGGTGCTTTTTTACTTCAAATGCCTGCTTCTATCTTAAATAAAACGCCTGCTCTTATAGATATAAATAGAGGCCGTCTGAAAACAATAAAAGCCCAAGCAACCATAAGCTCGGGCTTTTACTATTTTGATGATATTCCTTACTATTCCAATACCACCTCTACGCGGCGGGCCTCGGCCTTATTACCACTGCCTTTTGCATTCTCAGGCTTACGCAATTCAATCTGAGATTCAGGCACACCTAAAGCCAAAAGTGCATCGCGCACGGAAAAAGCACGCTGCTTAGACAACTCTTCATTTTTCGCTTTATTACCGGTTGAATCATGAAAACCCGATACAATCGCCTTCTTGCCCTCACGCACACCGGCCAGCACATCTTTCAAAGCATCATCGGCACCTTGTGCCAAATCTGCTTTACCGGTTGCAAAATAAAACTTCACGATACCATTCTCAACAATCACTTTGGCATCGCTATCAACCTTATTTTGCATTTCAGATTCGGCAGCCAATACCACTTCGGCCGGACTGCTTGCCTCAATTTCCGCAGAAGCCGCAGCTTCGGAAGCTGCCGCTTGTTCAGCCGAAAGTTCTGTCGTTTCAACTGATGCGGCCCGGTCAGATTCCACTTGCACCACTTCAGTTTCACCATCAACAGACTTCGCCTCAGGATCCCATGCAGCAAAAAACAATACACCCACAGTAGCCAAAGCCGCAGCCGTACCGGCCACCCATAGTCCCAAACGTTGCTCTTTATTTTCGTTATCCGACATCCTAAATTCTCTCCTATCTAAGTAAACAAATCATATTAAACAACATTTAAAATCTTTTTCATTATACCCAACTTACCGCAGATACAACAGACAAGCCCTATTCAACTACCTGACAAAACAGTAGAATAACGCACTTAATTTCTGCTAACGATACCAACAAATTTACCATGCTTACCTTCCAACAAATTATCTTTAAATTACAGAATTTCTGGGCCGAACGCGGCTGCACCGTCTTACAACCTTTTGATCTGGAAGTCGGTGCCGGCACCAGCCACCCCGCCACTTGCCTGCGCGCATTAGGGCCCGAACCGTGGTATGCCGCTTACGTGCAACCCAGCCGCCGCCCCAAAGACGGCCGCTACGGCGACAATCCCAACCGCCTCCAGCACTATTACCAATTTCAGGTGGCCTTAAAGCCCGCCCCTGCCGACTTCCAAGAGCAATACCTTGATTCATTGCGCGAACTCGGCATCGACCCGCAAGTACACGATATCCGTTTTGTTGAAGACGACTGGGAAAATCCCACTCTCGGCGCATGGGGCTTGGGCTGGGAAGTATGGCTCAACGGTATGGAAGTAACCCAGTTTACCTACTTCCAACAAGTCGGCGGCCTTGATTGCTCTCCCGTTTTGGGCGAAATCACCTACGGCATCGAGCGTTTGGCTATGTATCTGCAAGGCGTGGAAAACGTGTATGACTTGGTATGGTCCAAAACCCCCGACGGTCAAATCATCACTTACGGCGACGTTTACCACCAAAACGAAGTGGAACAATCCACCTACAATTTTGAATACGCCAACGTCGAACTCCTGCTGCAAAACTTCAACAACTTCGAAGCCGAAGCCAAGCGCTTGCTGGAGGTGGAAGACACTTCGTTGGCACTGCCCGCCTACGAAATGGTACTCAAGGCCGGCCACACCTTTAACCTGCTTGATTCCCGCGGTGCCATTTCCGTAACCGAACGCGCCACCTACATCGGCCGCATCCGCGCTTTAAGCCGGATTGTGGCACAGAAATTTGTGGAGAGCCGCGAGAAATTGGGTTTTCCGTTGATTAAGGATAAAACTGTTTAAAACAGGCTTTAAGACTATGAGTAAAGTACCTTTTGATTTGAAACCAAATGACATTATTAAGCGTTCAGAATTACATGATAAATTTGGTGGAAGTCGTCAAAGTGGCATTTCTCCATCTTTAAAGTCGAATAGCGTTTTTATTTTCACCAATCCTGAACATGGTGAAGAGCACGGTTACTATGATAGCTGGGATAAAAATGGCCAAGTATTTCATTATTCAGGCGAAGGTCAAACTGGCGACCAAGAAATGAAACGTGGCAATAAAGCCATCTTTCAACACAAAAGCGATAATCGTGCTTTATATGTTTTTCAGCACACTGAAAAAACAGGCTATGTTCGTTATATTGGTGAGTTTCAAATTGACGAGCTAAAACCTTATTCGGTCAAACAAGAACATAGCACTAACAATGGCCCCAAACGAAATGTGTTCATATTTCATTTAAACAAACTGAAATAATTTCAGACGGCCTAAGCAAAAAATTAAACTTGAAAGCATCCCAAATGACCCAAACCCTGTTAATCGAACTCCTTACCGAAGAGCTCCCCCCCAAAGCCCTCAACAACTTGGGCAACAGCCTTGCCGCTTCCATCGTCGAAGGCTTGGAAAAAGAACAATTTATCGAAGGTGCGCCCGAATATACCGCCTACGCTTCGCCCCGCCGCTTGGCCGTGCAAGTGAAAAACGTTAAAGCTGCACAGGCCAACCGCTTGGTGGTGAAAAAAGGCCCGAGCGTTGCCGCCGGCATGAAAGACGGTGTGCCGACCAAAGCGTTGGAAGGCTTTGCCCGCTCTTGCGACACCGATATTGCCAGTCTGAAAATCGACAACGACGGCAAACAAGATGTGTATGCCTACGAATTTACCCAACAAGGCCAGCCTTTGGCGGCCTTGATCAGCGACATTTTGGCGCAAGCCGTGAAAAAGCTGCCGATTCCCAAAGTGATGCGCTGGGGCAGCAGCACACATACCTTTGTGCGCCCGGTACACGGTTTGGTGGTTATGCACGGCGCAGACACCGTACCGGCTTCGGTATTGGGTTTGAATAGCCGCAACCACACCCTCGGCCACCGCTTTTTAAGCAGCGGCGACATCGTATTCCCAAATGCTGACAGCTATGCCAAAAAAATGCGCCATGAAGGAAAAGTGATTCCTTCGTTTGCCGAACGCAAAGCCGCCATTCAGACGGCCTTAAACGAACAAGCAGGCCGTCTGAATGCCACGGTCGCCGCCGACGAAGCCCTGCTCGACGAAGTAACCGCGCTGGTGGAATGGCCGGTGGTGTTGGAAGCGCAGTTTGAAGAACACTTCCTCGCCGTGCCGCAAGAATGCCTGATTCTCACCATGCAGCAAAACCAAAAATACTTCCCACTGCTCGATCAAAACGGCAAGCTGATGAACCGCTTCCTGCTCGTTTCCAACCTGCAAGCCGAAGACCCGAGCCACATCATTCACGGCAACGAACGCGTATTGCGCGCCCGCCTCGCCGATGCCGAATTCTTCTATAAGCAAGACCAAAAAGCCACTTTGGAAAGCCGCCTGCCCAAACTGGAAAATGTGGTGTACCACAACAAACTGGGCAACCAAGCCGAGCGCATCAGCCGCCTGATGAGCATCAGCGGCCACATCGCCAAAGCATTGGGCGCCGACGTTGCCGTTACCGAACGCGCCGCCCGCTTGGCCAAAGCCGACCTCGTTACCGAAATGGTCGGCGAATTCCCCGAACTGCAAGGCACCATGGGCAAATACTACGCCCGCTTGGACGGCGAAAGCGAAGAAATAGCCCAAGCCATCGAAGCGCATTACCAACCCCGTTTCGCCGGCGACGACTTGCCGCAAAGCACAACCGCCACCGCCGTGGCGCTGGCCGACAAACTGGAAACCCTCGTCGGCATTTGGGGCATCGGCCTGATCCCCACCGGCGACAAAGACCCCTACGCCCTGCGCCGTTCCGCACTGGGTATCTTGCGCATGTTGATGCAACACGATTTGAACATCAACGACCTGCTTCAGACGGCCTACAACAGTTTCCCGCAAGGCAAACTCGCCGACAACACCGTTGCCGAAGTCGCCGAATTCATGCAGGCGCGCTTGGCCGTGCTGCTGCAAAACGACCATCCGCAAGACATCGTCGCTGCCGTATTGGCCAAACAACCCAGCCGCCTGAACGATCTCTCTGCCAAACTGCAAGCCGTGGCCGCGTTCAAACAACTGCCCGAAGCTGCCGCCCTTGCCGCCGCCAACAAGCGCGTGCAAAACCTGCTCAAAAAGGCCGATGCCGAATTGAGCGCGGTAAACGAAAGCCTGTTGCAGCAAGACGAAGAGAAAGCCCTGTTCACCGCAGCACAAGCCCTGCAACCGAAAATCGAAGCCGCATTGGCCGCCCAAGATTTTCAGACGGCCTTATCCGCTTTGGCTTCGGTGAAACCGCAAGTGGATGCCTTCTTCGACAATGTGATGGTAATGGCCGACGATGCCGCCGTAAAACAAAACCGCTTGAATCTGTTGAAACAACTGGCGGATTTGATGAACGCCGTGGCAGATATTGCCTTATTGGGAGAATAGCCCGATTCAACCGGATAAACAGGCCGTCTGAAATGCATTTTTCAGACGGCCTGTTTATCTATTAATGTCTATATTTTTGATACAATACCGAATCTATATCATCTTGCGGCCTGCAGGCCGTCTGAAAACAAAGCCCGCCATGTACGACCATATCAGCTTCCATACCGCGGAAAACTATCCGACCGACCTGCCTAAAACCCATGCCGCCCACCATATCGGCTATTACTATGCATGGGCCGTTTCGCAAAATCTGCACAGCCCCGAAGCCGAAACGTTGCCGCAGTTTGACGAGCTGCAAAACGGCACCGTTTCCGGTGCAGAATTCGTACTGAAACAACTAAAAGGCGGTATCGATAAAACCTGCTTCAACGACTTAGGCAACCGCTTCACCCAGTATTACTACGACGATGAAGATGAAGGCTATGGAAACTTTATGACTGATTATTTTCAAACATTGGGCATCGAAAGTGAAAACGAATTCTATCGCACTCAAGATAATCGAGAAAATCAAAGCCTCCTGAATCAAACTTTTCAGACGGCCTTTGACAAATGGTTGGACAGCTTAAAACCGTAACCCCCCCGACTCAAAGGGCATACTTACTATTACGAACTCGATAAAAACGGAAATGAATCATGGCTATATTGGTTACAGGAGGAGCGGGCTTTATCGGTTCGCACACCGTTGTATCGCTCGGAGAAGCAGGATACGACATCGTGATCATCGATAATCTCTGCAACTCTTCCCCCAACATCCTTCCGCGCCTTGAACAAATGATTGGAAAGAATATCCCTTTTTATCACGGCGATATTCGCAACAGAGAACTATTGCAACAAATATTTGCCGCCCACCCTATTGAGGCGGTAATACATTTTGCAGGATTAAAAGCCGTAGGCGAAAGCGTAGAACAGCCTCTTAAATACTATAACAACAATGTTTACGGCAGTTTGGTACTCATCGAAGAAATGAGCAAAGCCGGCGTTTTTAACATCATTTTCAGCTCTTCCGCAACCGTTTACGGCACACCTCCGCGCATACCGGTTACCGAAGACATGCCGACCGGTTTAACCGCCAATCCATACGGCCAAACCAAGCATATAGTAGAAAATATCTTGAAAGATACTGCTGCTGCCGATACCCGTTGGAGTGCCATTATATTGCGCTACTTCAACCCAGTCGGCGCACATGAAAGCGGTAGAATCGGCGAGAGCCCGCATGGAATACCCAATAATCTCCTGCCCTATATCTGTCAAGTAGCTTCAGGGAAAATCGAACAACTCAAAGTATTCGGCAGCGATTACCCTACCCCCGACGGCACGGGAATCCGCGACTACATCCATGTTGTCGACTTGGCAGAAGGCCATCTGAAAGCCATGCAAGTCAAACAAAACCAACCCGGCCTTCATATTTACAATTTAGGCACGGGAAAAGGGCATTCAGTATTAGAAATAGTTAAAACTTTTGAAGAAACAACGGGTATAACCATCCCTTACACCCTATGCCCGAGACGGGACGGCGATATCGCCGAATATTATGCGGACACAAAAAAAGCCAATCTTGAATTAGAGTGGAGTGCCCAGCGGAGTTTGCAAACCATTATGCGGGATGCCTGGCTTTGGCAATGCAGCAATCCTCACGGATATGCCAATTAAGCATTCTTCTTTATTTACCTTTTGTGCCGACATGCTCTTCATAACAGCTTACTGCGCCATCGTTAAAATACATCTAAATATACCAAGAGAATCCGAGATTTGATTATGCTAACGAATTACGTTATCAGTATTAAAACTGCTATAGAACGCAGACGGCATCTTCAACAACAATTTGCCCAACAAAATATTCCTTTTACTTTTTTCGATGCCTTAACTCCTTCTGAAACGTTAGATCAAGCCATCCGCCGGCACCTTCCCAATCTGGCACATGCCGATCATTTGACCTCCGGTGAAAAAGCATGCTTCATGAGCCACGTTTTATTATGGCAAAAATGCATTGATGAAAATCTGCCATATATTGCCGTTTACGAAGATGATGTTTTGTTAGGAGAAAATGCCGCTTGTTTTTTGCGTGATGCAAGCTGGCTGGATAAGCGTTTTTCTTCAGAACATACTTTCATCGTGCGCCTTGAAACTTCTTTATTGCCTTCGGTGTATTATCCCTGCCCGGCAGTATTACCGCATGTAAACCGACATTTTTCCTTACTCGGAAGCACGCAGTGGGGGACTGCAGGATATATTATTTCGTTTAAAGCAGCACAATTACTCCTTCAAGTATTGCCCACCTTTACCGACGAAGAACTCAAGGCAATCGATATCTTGATGTTCGGCACACTCATACTCCGCCCCGATTTATTAATCTGCCAAATGGAACCGGCCTTGTGTATACAAGAAGACAAATATAATGAAAAAATCACTCTGCACAGCCAACTGGAACAAGACCGCAAAGAAAAACACATCGCCTTACATGCAGAACCTCCCGTTCCAGCACCGCCGAAAAAATCATGGAAACAGCGTTTAATTCATGCTTTAACAAAAATCAGCCGCGAACGTGAAAAATATCGGCAACGGATTATTGACGAATATATCGCTGAGTGCGGGGATATACTCAAACAACATGAAGATAGCCGGAAAAAAATCGTCCCATTCCAATAAATAAAAGGCTTGCTCATTCTTTTAAATAGATAGAAACTAAAAAATAATGCATTTATTCAAAAAATTGATCGTTTTACTTTGCGGACGTAAAAAGCCTTGTCGGAATTTCGACTTCAAAAACGTCTCTTCGATCCTTATCCGTCCTTTCGGCTATGCTTTAGGAGACGCGATGATTCATCTTGCCTACGCCCGCCAATTAAAATCAATATATCCCCATGTCCGCCTCGGTGTGTTAGTAGGCCGAAACCGCGATATTTTCGCCCAAAGCCCTTTGTTTGACGAACTCGTTGACGATTCATTCGCGAGCTATTGGCGCAACCGTAAAAAATGGCAACTGATGTTGGATCTTTGTGAAACATTCAACACTCCGAATCTGATTGCCGACGCTGTTTTGGCTCCCGAAGCTGTGATGATTTTTTCCAAACAAAACAAAAAACACTATAATTTGGACAATATCTCCAATTACGATTTCCGTTGCCCGTTTAATCCCGACAGCCACGTTATCGAACATTTACGCACATCCAAATTTGCTGAATATTTCGATATTCCGCAAGTAAAACCCGAATTGTCGGTTTCACAAAGTGAAATCGATAAAATTATGGCTTTTTGGCAACCTGATACAGCCGCAAGCAATAGCACGATTAAAATTTTAGTTGCTCCTCAAGGCAGTTTTAAAGCAGGCAAATATATTCCCGAAGAAGAACTTGCGGCCCTATTAAACCAATGCAACAAAGAATATCTGCAATATGTCCGATTTATCATGTGCCGTACCACTAACAGCGAAGCATATTTCAATCGGTTAAAAAGCCTGTGTAATTCGAATGTAGCCATTTCCTTGTCTCCTCCCACCCGCTTAGGGCAATATCTGGCGTTGGCAGCATCGGCAGACATCGTTATCGGCGTAGACAGTGGTACAGTCCATTTGGCATGTGCCCTAAAAAAACCTTTATTAAGCTTTTATGCCAACCACAACTTGCACTTATGGCACCCGCTCCCCCACGACGGCGTACCCCATTTGATGGTTGTTGCGCCATCGGAAGATAAAAATTCTAAGGAAACTCGCAATTTCCCGTTGGAACAAGCTGCTGATTGGTTAAATACACAAATCAAAGCACACTTAGCCTAATAATACGATCATTTATTTTCCATAAGGCTGTCTGAAAACAACGGCTAAGGAATATTTAAGCATGAAACCAAAATTATCTAAGCAACTCGTTATCCGTTTGTTTGGGCAAAAGAAACCTTGCCCGGATTTTAATTTCGAACAGGTGGAATCGATTCTGATCCGCCCCTTGGGTGATGCGGTAGGCGATGCCGTAATCAATCTTGCCTATGCTCGGCAACTAAAAGATATGTATCCGAATTTAAAACTCGGCATATTGGTTACTGATAGGAACAAAGATATTTTTGCCCATTCCGATTTAATAGACGAACTCATTGAAAAAAAGCCTGCCAACTATTTGAAGCATCGTAAAAAATGGCAGTTGATGCTGGACTTTGAAGAGCAACTGGACAGCCGCAGCATTATCGCTGCGTCTGTATTGTCTCCCGATGCTGTCATGATTTTCAAAAAACGCGACCGCAAATATTACAGCATGCAAAACATCCGCAACTACGACTTCTACTGCCCTTACAATCCGGACAACCATGTATCCGAGCACTTATGCACTTCCAAATTTGCAGAATATTTCACAATTCCTCAACCACATTCATATCTGTCTATTCCCGAAGCAGAACAAAATCAGGTTGTTCCATATTGGCAGGAAAACGGTTCCCGCAAAGTCAGGATATATATTGCACCGCAAGGAAGTGTCAAATTCAAGCGTCTACCTGAAAACGAATTGGCTGAACTTTTAAACAAATGCGATAAATCGCTATTGCCTAAAGTACAATTCGTAATGTGCAACTCAAAAAACAGCGAAGAGTATTTCGCCCGTTTGAAATCGTTATGTGATCACGATATCCCTTTGATTTTATCACCCAAGACTTCATTGCCCCAATATGTTGCCCTTACCGCTTCTTCAGATATTGTTATCGGTGTCGACAGCGGCACCGTTCATCTTGCCTGCGCACTAAGCAAACCTTTACTGAGCTTTTACACTAGCCATAATATCCACTCGTGGAGTCCTCTACATAATGAAGGCGTTCCTCATTTGATGGTGGTAGCGGAATCCGGCATGAGAAAGTCGGAAGATGAATTGGCAAGTTGGACGGCAAGAGAAAAATTTCCTCTGGATAACGCTACACAATGGCTGAATGCACAAATCAGCGAACAAATTGCTAAACATCCTGTTCAAACGTCCCAACCAACTACAACATAATATCAGGCCGTCTGAAAGACCCTTATGCCTCAAAATATCGCCATCAGCATCAACCGTTTCAACCGCGGCGGCGGCATGGAAAGCTATACATTTGATTTAGTGCGCGGACTCACGGCAAATAATATATCTGTGCGCGTGTATGCCACACGTTTCGACACTTCCCTGCCCGAATACGCGCAAATCGACGCGCAAACCGTCAACCAAAAGCGCACTCCCAAAAAACTGCGCCCGTTTTTCTTTGCGCGCCAGTTGCAGAAACTGCGCCGAAACGGTGAACGGCTGATCGCCTGCAATCCCAGCGACCACGCCGATATTTTCGTCTGCGGCGGCACGCATCTGGGCTATTTGCGCGGCATGCAGCAGCAAGCCACCCTGCTCGACAAACTCACCATCCGCCGCAACCGCACCAATTACCGCACCGCCAAATCCATCATGGCGCATTCCGCTTTGATGCAGCGCGAGCTGGTCGAACTCTACGGCGTAAACCCGAACAAAATCCGCGTGGTGTACCCGCCCGCCGACACGCAACGCTTCTTCCCCGTGCCCGAAGAAACCGCCAACCTCCGCCGCAAATACGGCTTTGGCGAAAACGAAACCGTGTTCCTCTTCCCCTCCACCGGCCACAAACGCAAAGGCTTGGACATGCTGGCAAACTTTTTCGAACACACCCGTTTGCCGGTTAAACTTGCCGTGGCCGGTTCGCCGCTGCCCCGCCCGATGAACAATGTCATCGAACTCGGATTCTGCAAAAATATGCCCGAGCTTTACCGCGCGGCGGATTACACCATCATGGCCTCGCTCTACGAACCGTTCGGGCTGGTGGGCGTAGAATCGGTATTGAGCGGCACGCGCGTGGTGTTGTCCGACAACATGGCCTGCACGGAAGTGATGAACGACCATGCCGGTTTCTTCTTCTCGCGCACGCGCCCTGAAACATTGGCCGCCGCCGTGGAACAAGCCGTCGCCCTCAAACAAAGCGGCACGCACAAACTGGCCGACCCGCAACAGGCATTAACTTACAATCCCTCTTTAGAACAGCACATTACCGAGCTTCAAGCCATGCTTGAGGCCGTCTGAAAGGTATCGCATACATGAAACTGATTATTCTCGACCGCGACGGCGTGATTAACCACGACCGCGACGACTTCGTAAAATCCGTCGACGAATGGGTGCCCATCGAAGGCAGCATGGACGCGATTGCGTTTCTCGCCGAAGCGGGCTACACCATCGCCGTGGCCACCAACCAATCCGGCATCGGCCGCAAATTCTTCACCGTGCAAGACCTGACCGAAATGCACACCAAAATGCACCGCTTGGTACAACAGGCCGGCGGTAAAATCGACGGCATCTGGTTCTGCCCCCATCTTGCCGACGACAACTGCGACTGCCGCAAACCCAAGCCCGGCATGATTATCGACATCATCGAACGTTTCAACGCCGATGCCGCCGAAACCTGGCTGGTGGGCGACAGCCTGCGCGATTTGCAGGCGATTGACGCGGTCGGCGGGAAATCCGTGCTGGTGCTGACCGGCAAAGGTAAAAAAACGCTGGAAAGCCAAGGCGACGATTTGCCCGAAAACACCCAGATTTTCGACAACCTGCTGGCGTTTTCCCAATATTTGATGCAGGAAAACGCATGGCGGCAGGCCGCAGAAGAACAGGCCGTCTGAAAACCCGTTAAAGAAAGCTCCCGATGCTCTATATCCGCAATCTGATTTACTGGCTGGTATTGGTATTGATTACCCCGCCGATGTTCACCCTAATCATCCCCATCGCCCTGATTCCCAAAGGCGCCAATCACGTCGGGCGGGCGTGGGCGCTGATTTTGGTGTGGATGCTCAAACACATCATCGGCCTCAAATACCGCGTCATCGGCCGTGAGAACATTCCCGACCGCCCGTCGATTATTTGCAGCAAACACCAATCGGGCTGGGAAACGCTCGCCTTTCAGGAAATCTTTCCCCTGCACGTTTTCGTGGCGAAAAAAGAGCTGTTCAAGCTGCCCTTCTTCGGCTGGGGTTTGAAACTCGCCAAAACCATAGGCATAGACCGCAACAACCGTGCCCAAGCCAACCGCCAACTGCTCGAACAAGGCATGGTGCGGAAAAAAGAAGGCTTCTGGATCACCATCTTCCCCGAAGGCACACGCCTGCCGCCGGGCACGCGCGGCAAATACAAACTCGGCGGCGCACGCATGGCGCAGATGTTTGAAATGGACTTAGTGCCCGTCGCCCTCAACAGCGGCGAATTCTGGCCGCGCAATTCGTTTTTGAAATACCCGGGCGAAGTTACCGTCGTGATCGGCAAGCCCGTCGCCTACGACAGCGGCACGGCTGAAGAATTGATGAAGCAATGCGAAAACTGGATTGAAAGCCAACAGGAAAAAATCGACGGTGCCGGGCCGTTTGCTGCCAAAAAGGCCGTCTGAAAGCGAGCCTTGTGAGCTTCGTTAAAACGAGCTTGGCAGGTTTCGCCAAAAACACTTTCCAGACGACAAGCAATCTGCGTAGGGGCGGATGACACATCCGCCCGCAATCGGGTTTCAGTAATGCGAATGTAAATCCCGCAACGGTTTGGTTCTTGAAAC
The DNA here is from genome assembly GCF_030504625.1 of Neisseria sp. MVDL19-042950. GTDB lineage: Bacteria > Pseudomonadota > Gammaproteobacteria > Burkholderiales > Neisseriaceae > Neisseria. Next base: position 59,941 of record NZ_JAUKWH010000003.1, read on the forward strand.
CGGTATCTTTAGAATGCTTACCGCCCGACAAAGTTATCAGGCCGTCTGAATGTTTCAGACGGCCTCAACACCCACCCGACATCATATAAACCATATGAACAGCGACACCTATTCCGCCCTCATCTTCGCCCTACTGGTTACCCTGATCGGCGGAGCCTATTTCAACCGCGGTCTGCGCGACGCAGGTTTTTCAACCAACGCGCGTGCCGCCTTGCTTGCCGCGGGAACCGCCGTGATTATCGGCTGTGCGCTCCGCTATCTCGGCCTGATTTGACATGCAGCTTGCCCACACCCTTTCAGACGGCCTCGACATCACGCTCCATCTGAAACGCAGCGCCAAGAAAAACATCATTTTGCGGCCGTTGTCAGCAGCCGCTATCCGCATCAACATCCCGCCCTATCTGAGCGAACGGCAACTGCGTCTGTGGCTGCAACACAACGAGCCGCTGATTCTCCGCACTCTCCACCACATGCCGCCCGCACCCACGCCGCAAACCACGCCCGAACGGATTTGGTATCGTGGCGAACACCACCAACTCCACACCCACGCGCAACACCATATCAGCCACCAACCGCCGCACTTTCTGCTGCCGGAACAACCGTGGGCGCAGCAAAAAACGCATTTGCGCCGCTTCCTCACCGAACGCGCCGCCGAAACCCTGCTACCGCGTTTGCAGCAACACGCCCACGCCCTGCAACTCTTCCCCGCCGCCACCGCCCTCAGCAACGCCAAAACCTTTTGGGGCGTATGCCGACGGCGCACCGGCATCCGCCTGAACTGGCGTTTGATCGGCGCGCCTGATTTCGTGATTGACTATGTGTGCGTCCACGAGCTTTGCCACCTTCCCCATCCCGACCACAGTCCGCGGTTTTGGGCGCTGGTCAACCGCCACACGCCCCACACCACCAATGCCAAGCAATGGCTGAAGCAACACGGTAACGAGCTGTTTTTGCTGGATTGATGCGGGCAATACCGCCATCCGTCCCCACCGTAACGGCGGAACCTCGGAATCATAAAATGCAACTCTTGCAACCGCTCCGGAACGGCAGAGGCCGAGACCTTTGCAATAACATAAGTTACTAAAATTTTATGCTCAATAAAATTTTTAAAATGAAAAACCTTTCTGATTTTCCCACTTTTTTGCTCAAAATCAGAAAGGTTTTAGTCAATTGAAAATTTCTCAGCACATTTTTATGCGTCAAATTTCGTTAACAGACTATTTTTGCAAAGGTCTCAGGCCGTCTGAAAACATGTTCAGACAGCCTCTCCGTTATCCGACGATACGGTTTACACCCGATCAAACGCCGCGCAGCAATTCATTCACGCTGGTTTTGGCACGGGTTTGCGCATCCACTTTCTTCACGATTACCGCGCAATACAGGCTGTGGCTGCCGTCTTTGCTCGGCAGGCTGCCCGATACCACCACCGAACCGGCAGGCACGCGGCCGTAGTGGATTTCGCCGGTTTCGCGGTCGTAAATTTTGGTCGATTGGCCGATGTACACGCCCATCGAAATCACGCTGCCCTCTTCTACAATCACGCCTTCGACGATTTCCGAACGCGCGCCGATGAAGCAGTTGTCTTCAATGATGGTCGGGCTGGCCTGCAACGGCTCCAACACGCCGCCGATGCCTACGCCGCCACTCAAATGCACGTTTTTACCGATTTGCGCACACGAGCCGACAGTCGCCCAAGTGTCCACCATCGTACCTTCGTCCACATACGCGCCGATGTTCACATAAGAAGGCATCAGCACCACGTTTTTCGCCACGAAGCTGCCTCGGCGTGCCACCGCCCCCGGCACGACGCGGAAACCGGCGGCTTTGAACTCTTCTTCGCTCCAATCGACAAATTTGGTCGGCACTTTATCGAAATACTGGTTCACGCCGTCGTTTTGCACTTCGTTGTCTTGAATGCGGAACGACAGCAACACGGCTTTCTTCGCCCACTCGTTCACAACCCACTTGCCGTCTTTTTTCTCGGCAACGCGCAAAGTGCCGGCATCAAGCTGTTTCAACGTTTCTTCAACTGCCGCTTTCACTTCCTCGCTAACGGTGGCGGGCGTGATATCGGCACGGTTTTCAAATGCTGTTTCGATGATGTTTTGTAATGACATGATTCTGTCCTGAGTTAGTTAAATGGAAACGGAGGCCGTCTGAAGATCAGGCAAAGCCTTTCAGACGGCATTATATGCCTAAACCTTTGCAAAGCCACCCGTGCGGAGCAATCCGATGTTCGCAGGCGGCATGCAACGCAAACACGCGGCGCAAACGGCAACTTTGCAAACGTTTCACACCGCAAAACCGGCACCGGCATCTAACAATCCTGCGAAATAATCCGCTATACATCAATACCGTTATGCGCAATCAAATGCCTGCTTATTTTTTTGCGCAGCGGCATTACCGTCAGCTTCTTCAAGGCCGTCTGAAAATCCTCGAATGCCATCTGCTCCGAACCGAACCGCGCCAAATGGTGCGTATTCTGCTGGCAATCAATCAGCTCGATACCGCATTGCGCCAGATGCGGCACGGCGCGGGCAAACGCGATTTTGGAAGCATCGGGCTGTGCGGCAAACATCGACTCGCCGAAAAACACCCGTCCGATTTGCACGCCGTACAAGCCGCCCGCAAGTTTCAGACGGCCTTCCCCATCGGGATACCAACACTCAAACGAATGGGCATGCCCCATTTCGTGCAGTTTGATATAAGCCTGCCGCATCGACCAAGTAATCCATGTGCCGTGCTGTTCCGCTCTTGGCGCGGCGGCGCAGGCGGCAATCACGGCGGGAAAGTTTTCGTTTACGGTAACTATATAAGGCTTGTTGCGTAAGGTTTTTTTCAGCGAACGGCCGATATGGATTTTTTCGGGATACAGCACGGTGCGCGGCGACAACGCCCACCAGCACACGGGTTGGCCGTCTGAAAACCACGGAAAGATGCCCTGCGGATACGCCGCCAGCAACCGTTCGGGGCTTAAATCGCCGCCCACGGCCACCAACCCTTCCCGCTGCTCGATGGCCTCCCGCACATCGGGAAAAGCCTTGCTGTTATGGTTGAGTAAAGGAATATCCATGTGTCAGGCGGTTTGAAAAAATGGCACGATAGGTTGGAAAATCTGATTACGGCGAAACGGATTTACCGCGGCCTTAATACGTTTCAGACGGCCTCAATATCATTAAGGCCGTCTGAAAAAAACGGTGTTTTACGTTCAGCGCGGGGTTTTCTTTTGGCAATTTCCGCAGATACCGTACATATACAAAGCATGGTCGACAACGCGGTAGCCGTTTTCTTCGGCGATTTTCTCTTGCAGTTCCTCGATTTCTTTATTATGGAATTCGGTTACCACGCCGCATTTCACGCACACGATATGGTCGTGATGGTCGCCTTGGTTCAACTCGTACACCGCTTTGCCGGTTTCAAAATGATGGCGGAGCAAAATACCGGCCTGCTCAAACTGGGTCAGCACGCGGTAAATGGTGGCCACACCGATTTCAATGCCTTCGTCCAACAGAATGCGGTAAACGTCTTCGGCACTCAAATGCGCATCAGCATGCGTTTCGAAAAGGTCTAAAATTTTCAGGCGCGGACCGGTTACTTTTAAGCCGTTGTCTTTTAACTGCGCGATATTGTTGAAATTATTTTCCATAATTGTATCCTTTCCCGTGTGGTGCTATTCTCGTTATAATACGCACTTTTGGCTCCTTTGCCCACTATAAGATGATAGAGGCTTTCAATTACCCGAACCTTTTCCGGCATACTGATACCTAACGGATTTTCAACGAAAGGCAAAACCGTGAACAAAACCTTATGTCTCACCCTAGCCGCCCTGCTGGGCTTAGCAGCCTGTTCTGCCGAACGGGTATCCCTGTTCCCTTCGTACAAGCTCAAAGTCATACAAGGCAACCAGCTTGATGCCCGTGCCGTCGCATCGCTGCAACCCGGCATGAGCCGCGACCAAGTGCAGCTTATGCTCGGTACGCCGCTGTTGCGCGACCCGTTCCATGCCGACCGCTGGGACTACACTTATAACATCGCCCGCAACGGCGTGGTGGAAGATATACGCACCCTGACCCTGCATTTCAGCAACAACCAATTGGTTAAAGCCGAGGGCAACGCCATCGAATACGCCATCCAGCAGCTTCAGGCTGAAGAGGCGGCCGCCCAAAAAGCGCAACAACAGTAACAGGACTGCAACATGACCGCATTGAAAGTAGCCGTTGCCGGTGCAGACGGCCGCATGGGGCGCGTATTGGTGGAAGCGATTAACCGCCATCCCGATACCGTATTGAGCGGCGCACTCGAGCACAGCGGCTCCGCCGCAATCGGCTTGGATGCCGGATACGCCGTCGGCCTGAACACCGGCATCGCCATCAGCAGCGATATTGATGCCGTGCTGAAGGCAAGCGACGTATTAATCGACTTTACCCGCCCTGAGCCGAGCTTGGTTTACATCGAAAAATGCGCGGCGGCGGGCGTAAAAATGATTATCGGCACCACTGGTTTCGACGAAGCGGGCAAAGCCGCCATTCAGACGGCCTCTGAAAAAACCGCCATCGTATTCGCCGCCAATTACAGCGTGGGCGTAAACCTCACCTTTCACATTCTCGATACGGTTTCCCGCGTGCTGAACGAAGGCTACGACATCGAAATCATCGAAGCCCACCACCGCCATAAAGTCGACGCTCCCAGCGGCACGGCCTTGCGTATGGGCGAAGTGATTGCCAACGCTCTCGGACGCAACCTGAAAGAATGCGCCGTTTACGGCCGCGAAGGGCATACCGGCGCGCGCGACCCGAATACCATCGGCTTTGCCACCGTGCGCGGCGGCGATATTGTCGGCGACCACACCGCCCTTTTCGCCACCGACGGCGAGCGCGTGGAAATCACCCACAAAGCCAGCAGCCGCATGACGTTTGCCGCCGGAGCGGTGCGCGCCGCCGTTTGGTTGCGCAACCATCCGCACGGCTTGTTCGACATGCAGGACGTACTGGGGCTGAAAAACCGATAAGCCGTTTTAACTAAGCAACCGAAGAAGGCCGTCTGAAAATTTTCAGACGGCCTTCTTCGGTTAAACAGGCAATGCAAGCCGGAATCTTAATCCGCAATCACATCAAAATTGTTGTCGGCAAACTTGGTATCCGGCACTTTCACAATCAACGGATCCACTACGCCGATGGCTTTTTCATCTTTGCCCGGATAATCCAACGCATGCAGGAAATAGCGGATACAGTTCAAGCGTGCGCGTTTTTTATCGTCCGACTTAACGATTGTCCACGGCGCGTCGCCCGTGTGGGTGTGGAAGAACATCGCGTTTTTCGCATCGGTATAATCGTCCCAGCGGTCGAGCGACTGAACATCGACGGGGGAAAGTTTCCAGTGTTTCAGCGGGTCGTCGCGACGGGAAATAAAGCGGCGCAACTGCTCTTCCCTGCTTACCGAAAACCAGAATTTAAACAGATGGATACCGCTGGAAACCAGCATACGCTCAAATTCGGGCGTTTGGCGCATAAACAGCAGATATTCGTGCGGCTGGCAAAAGCCCATCACACGCTCCACGCCGGCACGGTTGTACCACGAGCGGTCGAAAAACACCATTTCGCCCGCCGTCGGCAAATTTTGGATATAGCGTTGGAAATACCACTGTCCGCGTTCGGTTTCAGTCGGTTTTTCCAAAGCCACCACGCGCGCGCCGCGCGGGTTCAAATGCTCCATATAACGCTTGATCGTACCGCCCTTGCCCGCCGCATCACGGCCTTCAAACAGGCTTACGATGCGTTGGCCGGACTCTTTTACCCAGCTTTGAACTTTCAGCAACTCGATTTGCAGCTTTTTCTTTTCCCTCTCATAAACACTGCGGCTCATGCGCGTGCGGTAAGGATAACTTTCCGGCAAAGGAGCGGAGCTGGAATCTTCATTGGTAATGCGGCCTTTATGTTCCAAAACCGCTTTTTCAAAAACCTTTAATTCTTCTTTTTTCTCCCCCAGATGAACTTGTTCAAACGGCTTTAACTGGTGATCGGTCATGCAGCGCTCCTTGTATGTTAATCGATTGGAAATGTTTAATTCTTTGGAACTATTCTACTCCTATTTACATAAACAAACAAAAAACTACATCGTACTAGACCGCTTTTTACCATGTCGCCGCCACTTTTTTTTGCAACAGAAAAACACAAGAACGCCCGCGCCATTACCGTTATAATACCGGCTTTTATCCCGCCCTCCCGCCATGCCTTATTTCGCGCTCCTAGACGACGCAGCCGCCAACCGCGCCAAACTTTACCAAACCCACACCGGCAGCCGTTTTTTCACCGCCGCCGACCTCGACGGGCTGGATGCCGCCCTGCGCGAAGGTTGGCAACAAGGTTGGCACGCCGTTTTGTTTGCCGACTACGAATTCGGCCTGCCGCTGCTCGGTCTGCCCGCCCAACCGCCCGCCCATCTGGCCCTGCATTGGTTTGAACGCTGCACCGAAACCAACCCCGAAACATGGTTCGCCCAATCCTGCACCGACGAATCCCCCGCCGGCATCAGCACCCCCGCAAACGACACCGCCGAAGCCGACTACCTGCAAGCCGTGCGCGACATTCAGACGGCCATCGCACGCGGCGACACCTACCAAATCAACTACACCACCCGCCTGCACCTTACCGCCTACGGCAACCCCATAAAACTCTACCGCCGCCTGCGCCAACCCGTACCCTATGCCGCCCTGAGCCGCCTGCCCGACCACCGCGGCGAAACCCGCTGGACTTTATGCTTTTCGCCCGAACTCTTCCTCAAAATCGGTTCAGACGGCCTTATCACCACCGAACCCATGAAAGGCACCGCCCCCATTCTCAACGACGGGCAAGACGAACAACGCGCGCGCGATTTGCAGGCCGACCCCAAAAACCGCGCCGAAAACATCATGATTGTCGATTTACTGCGCAACGACCTCGGCAAAATCGCCCAAACCGGCCGGGTGCGCGTGCCCGAACCCTTTAAAGTCTCCCGCTTCGGCAGCGTGTGGCAGATGACCACCGCCATCGAAGCACAAGCCAAACCCCACATCGGCGCGGCCGACATTTTCCGTGCCGCCTTCCCCTGCGGCTCGATTACCGGCGCGCCCAAACGCATGAGCATGCAGATTATCCGCGACATCGAAACCGCCCCGCGCGGCCTCTACACCGGCAGCATCGGCTTTCTCAACCCCTGCGGCAGCGGTTTGGGATTCAGCGGCACCCTCAACGTCGTAATACGCACCTTGCAGCTCACCCCGCTTTCAGACGGCCTCTACCACGGCGTGTACGGCGTAGGCTCAGGCATCGTCGCCGACAGCGTGCCCGCCGACGAATACACCGAATGCCGCTGGAAAGCCCGTTTCCTCACCGACCTCGCCCCCGAGTTCGGCATCTTCGAAACCATGCGCGTGCATCAAAAACAATGCCCGCTGCTGCCCCTGCATTTAGGCCGTCTGAAACAATCCGCCGCCGCCCTGAACCTGCCGTTCGCCGACCATATCGAACAGCAGATACACGGCTACCTCGCCCAACTACCCGACCACGGCCTCTACCGCATCAAGGCCGTCTTAAACCCTTCAGACGGCCTCAGCCTCAGCCATGCACCGCTGAACGAATTGCCGCCCGAGCAAACAGTATGCCTGTCCGCAACCCCTTTGCCGCCGCAAGACTACCTGCGCCGCTTCAAAACCACCTGCCGCAGCATCTACGACCACGGCTGGCAGCAAGCCGAACGGCAAGGCGCGTTTGACAGCCTGTTTTTCAATTCAGACGGCCTCCTGCTCGAAGGCGGCCGCAGCAACATCTTCATCCGCCTCGGCAACGAATGGCACACCCCCGCATTGGATCTGGACATCCTCAACGGCGTGATGCGCCAAGCCGTACTTGCCGACCCGCAAACCCACCTCGGCACCGACACCGTGCACCAAAGCCGCATTACCCGCGAAATGTTCGCTCAAGCCGACGAAATCCGCTTGAGCAACGCTTTGCGCGGAGTGTTTCCGGTGAAGATTGAAAAAACATAACCCGTAGGGCGGGCATCCCTGCCCGCCGTGTATTTTCAAATATCACACGAACGTCAGGGGGAAAAAAGCTGTGCCTACAGCGGCGGGCAGGGATGCCCGCCCTACGTCGAAAATAAAACTAAGGCCGTCTGAAAATTTTCAGACGGCCTTTATTTCAGAATAAAAAAATCGGAACCCTATTATTTCTAGGTTCCGATTTTTCAAGTTAATGGCGATTACTTGGGAAGAAGGACACTGTTTGATGCGCCATAGGCTCCGTTGTAGCCTTTGTGCTCGCCCTCTTTGACATTGTAAACGCCGCCCAAATCAGCACCGCCGGGGCCGAAGAAGCCGCCTTTGGTTTCAATATTGTTTTGCGTACCGCTGAACGTATTGCCTTTGATTTCGCCGCCGAATTTCAACGGAGAACGGTCGGCTTGGCCGGAAATATTCGGCGGGGTGATGGTTATATCTACGGTTTTCTTGCCGAAATCTACAATAGCTTTGGTGGTGGCTCTGTTATATTTGCCGTCTTTGCCGTAAACCGCATGACCGTCATATGCGTATTTTGCTGTTCTATACATCGTTTGGGTTGGATTACCCTGTACAAACAGGTGCGATTTGCCGTCAACGGTATAAACGCCATAACGGACGTTTTGAAAATGGTCTTGGCGTGGATCAAGACCGGTGCTGCCAACAAAACCTTTGCCTTCCGCTGTATAGCCGCCATTAGGGAAATCACGTTGGGCCAAAGGACGCATACTGATTCCGTTTGTTTTATCTTGCGCACTTGCCAATAAAAGAATTTTGGTTCCGTTGAGCATGAGTTCGTTGAACGCCTCAGTTTTTGGAGGAAGCTGGCCGGTTACTGTACCGCTAGCATTGTCGATGCTCAATAAAATACCGTTTACCGATTTACTGTCCATGAAATCTATTTTTTTGGAATCATTGGCAGCAAAGCCTTTCGCCAAAGCCTCTGCAAACGAACCACCTTTTTCCGGCTGGGGTTTAGGGTTATTATTCGCTTGATTTTTGGCATTTTCTTCAGCTTTTTTGCGTTCGGCTTCCGCTTTAGCCAACTCTTCGACTTTTTTACGTTCGGCTTCCTGTTTGGCTAACTCTTCGGCTTTTTTGCGTTCAGCTTCCTGTTTGGCTAACTCTTCGGCTTTTTTACGTTCAGCTTCCTGTTTGGCCAACTCTTCGGCTTTTTTACGTTCAGCTTCCTGTTTGGCCAACTCTTCGGCTTTTTTGCGTTCGGCTTCCTGTTTGGCCAACTCTTCGGCTTTTTTGCGTTCAGCTTCTGCTTGAGCTAACTCTTCTTCTTTGCGTCCGGCCTCCGCTTTGGCTTGCTCTTCGGCGTTTTTACGTTCGGCCTCTGCTTTAGCCTGTTCTTCGGTTTTCTTACGTTCGCCTTCCTCTTTCTCCTCTTTTTGATTTTGAGCTTGGTTTTGATTATTTTGAAGCGTAGACAAAGAAGACGGTACAGAACCTCCTCCTGAAGAGCATGCGTTTAAAACAATTGCGCATGTAACCGCCAAAACTGTTTGTAATGATAATTTTTTCACTGAGCTACTCTCTCTATAAGAAATTTAAAAAAATGTGTGTAAACAAAAAAGATAAATCAACCGGAATCATTAAAAACAAAAATCACGATCTGCTTTATCCGTTCAAAATACAATAATTAACAACATTATTAGTATTTCTTTAATTTTATCAAAAAATAATAATAATTATCAATACTTGATATAAATTTTCGAATTTCTTTAAAAAACACTTTAAATTTAGGTTTGCGTATACCTTTCTTTCTCCTTCTTACAGCGATTCTCGATCCGAATGTTGGAAACACTACATACAACATTCAAGCCGCCTAGCCTCCGGCCAGCCAATAAAACCCATACATTCAACCATCCCCTATAAAGCCTCTGAAAAATAACCGTTTTACATTGGCTCCAGGCCGTCTGAAACATGATATAGTGCACGCGCTTTACCATTTTCAGACGGCCTGTTACATCATGGACACATCTACGCTTTACCTTATCCTCACCGCCCTTGCCGCCGCCTTTCTCGGCATCCTCATCACTGGGCTGATCCTGCGCAACAAACATCAGGCCGAGCAAAGCCGCTTGAACAGCCAGCTTGCCGAACGCACCCAGCAATACCAGTTCGCCGCGCAAGAGCAGGCGGAGGCGGAAAACGCGCTTGATGCCCTGCAAAAGCAGTTTCAGACGGCCCAAACCGCCCTTGCCGCCGCCGAAACCCGCAGCAGTCAGATCGAGCCGCTGCAAAACGAGCTGGCGCAAAGCCGCCGCCACGCGCAGGATTTGCAGGCTGAAATGCAGGAAATCCACAGCCGCTTTGCCGCCGCCAAACAGCACATCGAAGGCTTGCAGGCGCGTGAAAGCGAATTAGGCCGTCTGAAAGAAGAGCACGCCGGCTTGCAGCAAATCGTGGCCGATTTGAAAGTGCGCAACGAAAGGCTGCACACCCAAATCGAGCAGGAACGCCTCGCCTCGGAAGAAAAACTCGCCCTACTGAGCGAAGCACGCCAAAGCCTTGCCGACCAGTTTCAAAATCTCGCCAACAACATCCTCGAAGAAAAAACCAAACGCTTCACCGAACACAACACCGAAAGCATCAACCGCCTGCTCACCCCGCTCAACGAGCGCATGGGGCAGTTCAGCCAACTGGTGCAGACCACCTATGAAAAAGAAGCCAAAGAGCGGCTCACCCTTGAAAACGAACTCAAACGCCTGCAAACCCTCAATACCCAGCTTCACACCGATGCCAAAGCCCTTACCGACGCGCTCACCGGCGTGCAAAACAAAACGCAGGGTAACTGGGGCGAAATGATTCTGGAAACCGTGCTTGAAAATTCAGGTTTGGTGAAAGGGCGCGAATATTTTGTTCAGACGGCCTCCGTGCGCCACGAAGAAGACGGCAGCACCCGCCGCCTGCAACCCGACGTGCTGGTCAACCTGCCCGACAGCAAACAAATCATCATCGACAGTAAAGTATCGCTTACCGCCTATGTGCGCTACACGCAGGCGCAAACGCCCGAAGAGGCCGAGCGTGCACTCGCCGCCCACGCCGCCAGCGTACGCGCCCACATCAAGAGCCTGTCGCTCAAGCAATACAGCGATATCGAAGGCGTGAACACGCTCGATTTCGTGTTTATGTTTATCCCCGTCGAACCCGCCTACCTGTTGGCCTTGCAACACGACGACAACCTGTTTCAAGAGTGCTTCGACAAACGCATCATGCCCGTCGGCCCCAGCACCCTGCTGGCGACGCTGCGCACGGTGGCGAATATTTGGCGCAACGAGCAGCAAAACCAAAACGCCATCGCCATCGCCGAAGAAGGCGGCAAGCTGTACGACAAATTCGTCGGCTTCGTTACTACGCTGGAAAGCGTCGGCAAAAACATCGAGCAGGCGCAAAGCCAGTATCAAGCCGCGTTCAAACAGCTTTCCGAAGGCCGCGGCAATCTGGTGAACCGCGCCGAAAAACTGCGCAAACTGGGCGTGAAAGCCTCGAAACAGCTTGAAAAAAATCTCGCCGAACGTGCACAGGAACCGGAACGGCGGCTGGACGCACCCGATGACGGCGGCGACACGCAAACGGATTAATCTCCACCGCATTCTTCAAGCCGGCACCCCCGCAGTACAAAGAGGCCGTCTGAAAACGAGCTTTGCGAGTTTCGCTAAAACTTTTTCAGACGGCCTCCGCATATCCGCCGCATATTGTGCCAAGCAGCCGAATGAAAACCGGCTGAAACTCAAAATAACGTATCATTCGGCCATAATCTGCCGCTTTTCGATTTGACTTATATTAAACAGGCATTAAACAGACAAAAAACTTTCACATTATCTGTATCTTTTGGTTTATCCTAAGCGGAATTTTCTAATCGGAGGAATCAGCTTATGAATTTTCACAGCGACATCATCATCGTCGGCGCAGGCCCTGCCGGATTAAGTTTTGCCGCGGCATTGGCAAACAGCGGGCTGAGCATCACAATAATCGAAAAAAGCCCGTTGGAATCACTGCAAAACCCCGCATACGACGGCCGCGAAATCGCGCTTACCCATCCGTCGAAAGCCATCATGCAGCAGCTCGGCATGTGGCAGCTTATTCCCGAAAACGAAATCTACCCGCTGCGCGATGCCAAAGTATTGAACGGGCAGTCTTCCTACCAACTGCACTTCCCGCAACCCACCGAAGCCCGCGGCAAACCCGCCGACTGCTTGGGCTATCTGGTTTCCAACCACAACATCCGCAAGGCCGCCTATGATGTGGTCTGCAAACTGGATAACGTTTCGATCGAGTGCGGCAGCGGTGTGAAAGACGTTCGAACCGGCCCCGAACAAGCCGAAGTGGTTTTGGAAAACGGCGAAACCCTAACCGCCCGCCTGCTGGTTGCCGCCGACAGCCGTTTTTCACAAACGCGCCGCCAGCTCGGTATCGCTTCCGACATGCACGATTACAGCCGAACCATGTTCGTCTGCCGCATGAAACACACCCTTTCCAACCACCATACCGCCTACGAATGCTTCCACTACGGCCGCACCATCGCCCTGCTGCCGCTGGAAGAGCATTTAACCAACACCGTGCTCACGGTAGACAGCGACCAAGCGGCGAGCATTCAAAACCTCAGTCCGGAAGAACTCGCCGCCAGCGTTAAAAAACAACTGGGCGGCCGTTTGGGGGATATGGAACTGGTGAGCACCATCCACTGCTACCCGTTGGTCGGCATGCATGCCCAACGTTTTTACGGCACCCGCAGCGCGTTGATCGGCGATGCCGCCGTAGGCATGCACCCCGTTACCGCCCACGGCTTCAACCTCGGCCTTTCCAGCGCCGACATTTTGGCCAAACTGGTGTCGGAGGCGGCCAAACAAAGCAAAGACATCGGAGCCGCTTCGCTGCTTTCGCAATACGACAGCAAACATATGCTCCAGTCGTGCCCGCTTTATCACGGCACCAATATGCTGCTGAAGCTGTTTACCAACGAAACCCCGCCCGCCAAACTGCTGCGCGGTTTGGTTCTGCGCGTGAGCAACAACCTGCCGCCGCTCAAAAAACTGATTACCCACCAGCTAACCGGCTGATAATGGAAGAAAGGTTTTAAAAAGGCCGTCTGAAAAGAATTTTTCAGACGGCCTTCTTGTTTATTTATACCTGCCTACCCGTGCCAAAAATAACGCACGATATGGAAAAACACCGGCGCGGCGAAACAGACCGAATCCACCCGATCCAACATACCGCCGTGGCCCTGAATCATATTGCCCCAGTCTTTCACACCGTAATCGCGTTTGATGGCCGACATCACCAAACCGCCGAAAAAGCCCATCAAACAAAGTACCAGCCCGATCAAGGCCGCCTGAACCGGTGAAAACGGCGTAATCGGCGACATCAGTACCGCCACCAGCACGGCCGAAGCAATGCCGCCCACCGTGCCGGCCACGGTTTTGGACGGCGACAACGACGGCATGATTTTGCGTTTGCCGATGGTTTTGCCCCATACGTATTGCAGCACGTCGCTCGACTGCACCACCGCAATCATAAAAATCAACAGCAGCACATTCTGCTCATGCGGAAAATCATCCAAGTGCAGGCTCATCAGCGCCGGCACGTGCGACAGACAGAAAATCGAAATCATCGCCGCCCACTGCGTTTTGGCGGTGCGCTCCAAAAACTGTTCGGTTTTACCGCTCAGGCTGGCGATGATCGGCAGCAGCAGAAAACCGTAAACCGGAATGAAAATGGAAAACATGCCGTACCACTCGGTGAGCACGAAATAATATTGCACCGGCAGCAGCAGGTAGAAACACGTTACCATCACTTTGTAATCGCTGCGGCGTTGGTAAACCAACGTGAGAAACTCGCGCAAAGCGGCGAAGGAAATCAGGAAAAACAGAATCACCGTGCCGGTTTTGCCGAACCAAAAAGCCAGCAGCAGCACGATGGTCATGATCCACCACGCATAAACGCGGGCGTTCAGGTTGGCGATAGTCGGATTATCTGCACCTTTTTTACGCTTCAGCCATTGCCCGATCACACCGGCCAAGACCAAAACGGCAAAAATCACCATGAAAATATAACCGGCCTGCGGCGGGATGGCGTGCGTGGAAACGGTGGAAACAAACGGATTCATGCTGCGTTCTCCTGATTATCGTGAAACAAGGCTTGTTGTTGTTTTTCAGACGGCGCAAGCGCCAATAATGCGGCACGGGTGCGCAGCAGAAATGCCTCTTTGCCTTCGTTTTCCTGCAAGGCGATTTCTTCGCCGATGTTCACATCGCACAATAACGGCACCGGCAGAAACGTGCCTTTCGGCAGCACATGGTTGATGTTGTCGATCCACATCGGCACGAGACGGACATCGGGATTTTCGCGCGCCAGATGATAGATGCCGCTTTTGAACGGCAGCAGCACGGTATCGTCGTCGGTATTGCGAGTGCCTTCGGGGAAAATAATCAGCGAATCGCCGTTTTGCAGCGCGGCAGACATCTGCCCCGTTACTGTGCGCGGGTCGCTGCCGTCGCGGTCGATCAACAACGCATTGAACACGTTTTGGATAATAAAGCGTTTGATCTTGCCGCCCAACCAGTAATCGGCTCCGGCAACCGGCCGCACGCATGCCCGCCAGCGGCGTGGCAGTGAAATCCACACCAGCACAAAATCGCCGTGGCTGCTGTGGTTGGCGTAATACACTTTTTTAGCGGGAGAAAATTTGAGGCTGTTCGCCGCTTTGGGACGCACGCCGGTGATAAAAGACACAAATAGGCACAACGCTTGGTCGGTCAGCCAAGCGAGCTTTTTCTTGAAAAATTCCATCGCGTTTTCCTGCTTTAGTATAAAAATCGAATTTTGTTTTATGGCCGGAGGCGGCAGGCAAAACTGCCCTGCCTACGCTGTTGCCGAAGCTACCGATAGATAATCTGTACCGCCAATATACCGCATTGCACGGCGGTTAAGCAGATACTTTTTTTCAATAATTTCAACGCTCCCAAACAACGTTGCGGCATCTCGGCCGCGTTTGCCGCACGCCCGAGCCCCAGTACCGCGCGGCATTCGTCGAAATTTTCGGGTTTCAGACGGCCTGAAGCAAAGTCGGCAAACAGGCGGCGGTCGAAATCCATACGCAGATGCAGATAAACCAACACTGCAAACAGCAACACCTGCACCGCGCTCAAATAGCCGCCGTTCCAGATTGCCGAAGCGAACAGCAAAACATTCCCCACCGCCGCATAGCGCGTGCTTGCCAGCAAATGGGCGGTGGTTTGCGCCAAAGCATACCGTGTATTTTCCGCCATCAAACCGCTCCGTAAACTGCGCCGTCAGGCAGGGTTTGCAAATCGACTGCCGCCAGAACCGCCGCGGCGGTTTCAGACGGCAGCACCATCTTCGGCCTGGCCTGCTTCACAACGGCTAACGCGCTTTCCAAATCGGCGCAACCGCCGTATTTCAGCAGCCAAGTCAGCACCACTGCCGCACTGCGCCCGTAGCCCAGCGCACAACACACCAGCACCGGCGCACAGTTCCGTTCAATCAGCTTGTTCAGCACATCCGCCGCCCGGGCCAAATTCGCGGCGGGTGGCGGCACCATGTCCAGCATGGGCAGGGAAACATAGTTTTCAGACGGCCTCTTAACAGGCAGTTCGGCGCACACATCTAAGGCCGTCTGAAAATTATTGAGCGCAAGCATGCTGCCGATATGCACTTTGCCCCGCACCACTTCCGCACTTAACGGCTGCCCGCGCAGCCACAGCAGCATGTTCAGATAAGCACCGACACGGTGCGGCAACAGCAGCAAAGCCGCCGCCAAAGTATGCCTGCCGTTTTCCTGCTTCTGCATGGCAGTCACACCGAAACGTGCGTAAGCCGCTGCCACCAACAGGCAGGACGCGGCAAGCCAAAGCAGCCACAGCCACGCGCCGCCGAATGCCGACAACGCCGCAAAAACAAGGGCGAGCAACAGATAAAATCCCGTCCACAAGCGATGCCGTCTGAAAACACGGATACGCGCACGCAAAGGCGATTCGGCCGCTTCGTTCTCCCGCCACGGCAAAGCCCACAACACCAGCGCGCCGGCCAGCAAACCGGTGGGCACGTCGATGAAATGATGCTGCCACGTGGTCAACACCGATACAGCGATTAACGCAAACCAAGCCGCCCAAAGCGCGCGCAAATACCTAGGCAAACGGTACCAATAAAACCGCCCCACAATCAGCACCAAAATAATATGCAGCGACGGCGCTTGGTTGTACGGCTGGTCAAACGCCGCCAACGAAGCGAACAGGCCGTCTGAAAGCCCGTCCGTCGGCGGTTTTGGCCAAGTAAACTGCAAAGGAAACAGCAGAAAGCACGTTACCGCCAACGCCTGCGCCGCCAGCAGTTGCGCGATATAGCGGTTTTGCTGGCGCGTATCGGCGCACAGAAAAAACGCCAGCGCATACAGCACATTGAGCGACCAATACGGCACGATGGTCCACGCCCCAAACGGGATACCGTGCTCCCAAGCAAAAGCGATTTCGGGCACGCCGCTACGTTGTGCGGCAAACCAGTTGGTAAAACCGTAGGTGGTGTAAAACAACACCCCTACGGCTAAGAGTTTGATTAAAGTGGTTTTAAACGCGGGCTTCATATTTTCAGACGGCCTCTACGCCTTTACCGCCAAACTCACGGTAAAGATGCCGTCTTCGTCAATCCATTGGTGGATTTTCGTAAAGCCCGCCTGCTCCACCAATTGATCCATTTCCTGCTGGCTGCGGCGGCGCATCACCCAGTTGGGGCTGCCTTCTTTGTGGCTGGTCAGTGCGCGGGCAATCATTTCGAGCTGCGGATGCCACGGCTGGCCGGTGTAGATGAGGTAGCCGCCGTATTCGAGTGCGTCGCAGAAGCCTTTGAGCGAGCGCATGATTAAGTCGTTGTCGGAAAACAGTTCGTGCAGGCCGGAGACGATGCCGAGCGTGGGGCGTGGGTTGAGATTTTGGTAGTTGGCACGGTCGTAGGCGTTCGCTTCTTCAAAAGTAACGATGTCTTGTAGCTTTCGTTCGGCAATCAGTTTGCGCCCTGCTTCCACGTTGACGGGGCTGTAATCGCGCAGGCGCACGCCGTCGGGCAGGCTTTCGGCGGTGAGTGCGTCGAGCACATAACGCCCGTGGCCGGAAGCGATGTCGAGCACATGCACGGGTTTGCCGTGTTCGCGTAGTTCTGCAAAGGCCATCTGAATGGCTTTGCCGATGTTTTCTTTGCGTTGGCGGATGCCGCGCCAGCCGATGGCGTTGAGATAATATTTGTCGACCGCTTCGCCGAATTTGTTGGTGCCTTGCGGTTGGTTGCGGTACACATAATCGAGGGTGCTGCCGGAATCGAAACCGGTTTCTTTGCCGATTTTCAAGCCTTCGCTCCAGTTTGCGCCGAGGCCGATCAGCCAGCGTTGCGCCGCCCAGTATGCGCCGCGCGGGGTGAACGGCGACAGCGGCGTGGCCAGTTCGTCGGCTTCGCGGCGGCTGTCGCTGTGGATATGGGCGCGGGTAACGTCGACGGTTTGCAACGATTCGCCGAAACGCTCGCGGATAAAGCGGCGCATTTCGACAAACGCGAGTTCGCGCTTTTCTTCGCCGAGGGTGTCGTGATAAAAGCCGCTGAAAATGTGGCGTTCTTTAATGTGGCTGCCGAGGCGGTTGTAGAAATCGTGCTGCGGTTTGTGATGCACCACCCAATCGCTGCCAGACACCAACAACTGTATCGGCGTAGTGATGGCTTGAGCATCGGCCACCACGCGCTCGGCGGCATCGTACAAACCCAACAGGATACGCACGGAAATGGCGCGGGCGATCAGCGGGTCGTTGTCGTAGCTGGTTTGGCGTTCTTTGTTGTGGGTCAGGTAGTGTGATTTAACATAACTGTTCACAAAGAAATTGCCGCGCCATTTCTGCATCAGTTTCAAGCCGGTGCGGGCAAACGGCACATACAGTTTTACCTTGAACGCGGGCGAGGCCAACACGGCGCAGCGGATTTTCGGGGCGTAATCATGCAGCCATGCCGACACCAGCATGGCACCGACGCTTTGGGCGATAACGGCGATGTTTTCCGGTTTAATGCCGTATTCGCGCCCGATGTGCTGCACGAAATCCTGAATGTCGGCCACCGACGTGCCCAAACTTGGGCTGTCGCCGCGTTCGCCCGGGCTGTGGCCGTGGCCGCGTGCGTCCCAAGCGAAATAGGCGAAATCGTCGAAGCCGAGTTCGTCGGCCACAAACATCATGCGGCCGGAGTGTTCGTGCCCGCGGTGGAACAAGATGACGGCTTTATCGTTGCTGCCGTCCTGTGCGGGGCGGTAGCGGTAGAAAAGTTTGGTGCCGTCGGCGGTAGTAAATGTTTTTTGTTGTTCTTGCATGATGTTTCCTTACTCAAATAAGGGATAAGTTTTTCAGACGGCCTCTTGCAAGCCGTTACGGATACGCCGCACGCAGGTATAAACCAGCAATGCAGCCAACAGCCACATACCCCACTCCAGCCATTGCGGAAGGCCGTCTGAAAGCGCATACCACAAGCCCAAAGTGCCGAACAAAAACGCGCGGTCGCTTTTACCCACCGGCCCGTCGTAACGGCGGCCGTTGCCATGCACCTGACCGAGCACGCCGCACAATTCGCTCATTGCCGCCAACCAGATAAACAAGCCGATCTGCACACCGCTAAACGGAGCGATAAACGCAAACGGCAGATAAAGCGCGGCATCGGCGGCCACATCGGTCACTTCGTTCAGATAACCGCCCAGTTTCGACTGCTGGCCGAACTCACGCGCCAGCATGCCGTCGACCGCATTCAAGGCCATGCGCACAAACAACCACACCGGCAGCAGCCAAAACCATGCCGGCGTATCGGCAAAAACACTCAGCCACACGCCGAGCGCAATCGAAACCGCACAGGCAAACAGCGTTACCTGATTGGCGGTAACACCCCGCACATACAAGATTCGCACCAGCGGGCGCAACAGATTTTGAAATTTGGGTTTGAGGGCGTAGATGCTCATAGAAAAATGAAGAAGATTAAAGAGTTAAGAGACCACCTAAAAAACTTAACAATATGTTATCATTTTCAAACAAAGATATTCCAGACTACACTCCCAACGGTATATTTCTATGACTGCGGGGTAATGCCAATCTTTAAATCATAAAAAAACAAAAGCTGTTTTTCCCGCCAAAGCCTGCCCGAACCGCTCGCTTCCCTTTTGCAGTCGCAACAAAAACAGCCTGTACCTGCGTTAAAAACAAAAAAGTGCCGGATATTTCTATCCGGCACTATCGGCATATCGACATTTGATGAATTCAGATTACCACTCGAAATTCACACCTACGTTGTAAGACCCGCTACCACCTTTTTTGGTATTGAACGCCGCACCCGCTTTGGTAGCGAAGTGTTCGTTAAAGCGGAAACCGGTACCCACGGCAACGGCAGTTTCAGAGCCGTATCCGCCTACGGCAGCAGAAACGTTCAATTTGCCTACGTTATAAGGTTGGAACAACCCGCCCAAGGCAGCTTGCGAAGCCAAACCGCGGCGTATTTCTTTATCAAGCTGTTGGATTTTGGCAGCATTTTGTGCCGTTTTCGCTTCAACACGGTCAATCGCGTTTGCATTTCTCCTAACACCGCCATCAAGCTGTCTTATGGCTACCGTATTGTCATTAATTTTTTCGTTCTGAACCCTATCTGCCTCTTTAAGCTGAGCAGCCTCCTCTTTATTAGCCTTTATATCCTTCGCAAAACTGCCGCTGTTTATGCTTAAAATTTCCAATATTAAATTACGTTCGTTATATTGCTTTTGAAGATCGGCGATACCTTTCTCATTTTGTGTCGTCCTTGTTTCAACACTTCCCAATCGTGTATCAGCAGCTTTTTTGTTAGCGGCAATATCCGCTGTATTTTTATCGATTTGCTCTACTTTTTTCGGATCAACGCCTTTACCCAAAGAAATTCGTTTAATGGCTTCAGCATTTCTCGTAATACCGCCATTAAGCTGATTTATGGCCGTCGTATTGTCGCTAATTTTTTCGTTCTGAACCCTATCTGCCTGTTTAAGCTGCATAATATCACTTGCATTTTTCTTAATACGAGCATCAAAATCATTCGATTGATTATTCTGCCCCATCGCATAAGCCTGTCCTGCAAAAACAGTGAATACTGCTGCCGCAGTTAATGAAAGCAAAGTACTCAAAGATTGTTTTTTCATTTTAATATTCCTTCAGATTGACTAGAAAAAAACGGATGCCGGCGGGCATTACTGCATAGTTGTGAGCAGACGTAAAACTACCGGTAAACGATCTCCCCGGATACCACCGCCTATTGCATAGCCAAATGACGTAGAAATAAAAAAATTCTTACTAATATTTTAGATAAAATATGTTAATATTTGAAATATGTTACTTACAATGGAACTAAAATTCCCATACTAAACAATCCATTAATTATCACTCTAAATATTAAAACACAATTTTCCATCCTGCTTTGCCAACATACCGAGGCCGTCTGAAAGCGAAGTGCCGTCGGTTTAACCTAAACGGCAGTCTTCACATTCAGACGGCCTCAAACCTTTTCGTGTATAATTTCCGGTTTCTTTTCAACGCGGTTCGAAATCCTCCCGCGATACCAAAACTAGGAACTTTAAATGCAACACGAAAAAGCACTGGTCATCTTTTCAGGCGGCCAAGACTCCACTACCTGCCTGATTCAGGCGATTCAAACCTACGGCCGCGAAAACGTACAGGCCATCACATTCCAATACGGCCAACGCCACGCCGTCGAACTGGATTGCGCCCGCCGGATTGCCGAAGACTTAGGCGTCGCACAAACCGTGCTTGATTTAAGCCTGATGCAGCAAATCACCCACAACGCCTTAATGGACGACACCGCCGAAATTCAGACGGCCTCAAACGGCGTGCCGAATACTTTTGTCGACGGCCGCAACGCCCTGTTTCTGCTTTACGCCGCCATTTACGCCAAAAGCCAAAACATCAAACACATCATCGCAGGCGTGTGCGAAACCGACTTTTCCGGCTACCCCGACTGCCGCGACGTATTTGTGAAATCCATGAACGTTACCCTCAATCTGGCCATGGACTACGCCTTCCAAATCCACACACCGCTGATGTACCTCACCAAAGCACAAACATGGGCACTGGCCGACCGCTTGGGCTGCCTCGACTACATCCGCAAACACACCCACACCTGCTACCACGGCGTAACCGGCGGTTGCGGCGAATGCCCTAGCTGCGTGCTGCGCGAACGCGGGCTGGCCGAATATCTGGCCGCAAAACGGCCCTCCTCAACATAAACCAAGCCGTAAAACACAAAGGAGCAACCATGAAACAACTATATATGTTTTACCTCGGCGGCAACGCAGGCCGTTCCAATATCGAAGTACACGACGTACAGTTTGCCGTATGCAGCGATTACCGCGAAGCCATTCCCGAACTGAAAACCGCTTGGTTCGGCGATACCGACAAAATCCATATCGACGGCTGGCAAACCGTAAGTTGGGCCGACGGCTACGACATCCGCCTTTCAGACAAGCCGTCTGAAAGCAAAGAACGCCTGTATTTCGTCAATGTGGGCGGCTACACCGCCGAAACACTGGCAGAAGCCCATGCCTTCGGCCTCTTTGTAGCGGCAAACCCGTCCGAAGCCAAACAAAAAGCCTTGCAAAGCCTGTTGCCCGACCATACGCTGCAACACAGAGACAACCTGAAAGACATCGACAACCTGCTTGAATTAAGCGAAATCAGCGGCCTGCATATCCACCTTGCACCCAATCCCCACGGCAAGCCCGACGAAATCGGTTTTCAAGGCTATATGCCGATTTAAGAACATTAAAACAGACACAAGGCCGTTTGAAATTCAGACGGCCTCACCCATACAAACCATGAAAATCACCAAAATCTTCACATTCGATTCATCCCACATGCTCGACGGCCACGACGGCAAATGCCAAAACCTGCACGGCCACACCTACAAACTCGAAGTCGTCGTTTCAGACGGCCTCATACAAGGCGGCGCGAAAGACGGCATGGTCATAGACTTTTCCGATCTCAAAACCATCGTCAAACGCACCATCATCGAGCCGTTCGATCACGCCTTTATCTACAACGGCAACAACCCGCGCGAAAGCCAAATCGCCGCCCTGCTCGAAAGCTGGAACATGAAAACCCTGCGGCTCGGTTTCCGCACCACCGCCGAAAACATGACCGTGGAAATGTTCGGCCGTCTGAAAAACGCCGGCCTGCCCGTCAGCCTGATCCGCCTGTGGGAAACGCCCACATCCTGCGCCGAATACGACGGGGAATAACGACGCCATGACCGAAATCCGCCCCGAAAACCCGCAATACCGTATCGTCGAAATCTTCGAGAGTCTGCAAGGCGAAGGCTACAACACCGGCATGCCCGCCGTATTCATCCGCCTCGGCAAATGCAACCTCGCCTGCTCGTGGTGCGACACCGACTACCTCACATTCAACATGATGAGTTTGCAGGATATTTTAGGCCGTCTGAAGAACCATACAGCCCGCAACATCATCATCACCGGCGGCGAACCCACCATCCAGCCTCACCTCGATATTCTGCTCGACGCGCTCAAAGCCGAAGGTTACACACTCTGCATCGAAACCAACGGCCTCAACCCCGCACCGCCGCAAATCGACTTTGTCGCCACCAGCCCCAAAGCCTGCTACGCCGAAAAATACGAAAAACAGTGCATAGCAACCGCCGACGAAGTACGCATCGTGGCCGACGGCGACGTGCTGGCCTTTTGCGAACGCATGGAACAAAAAATCCGCGCCAAACACTACTACCTCTCGCCCTGCGAGCAAAACGGCGAAATGAACATCTACGACACCATCCGCCAAATCGGACTGCTCAACAGCCGCCCCGATGCCCTCGCGCATTGGAAACTGAGCGTGCAAACGCATAAATGGGCGGGGATCGAATAGCCGCCATCAAAAGGCCGTCTGAAAACGAGCTTTGCGAGTTTCGCTAAAACTTTTCAGACGGCCTGCCGCTTCATTTGCCAAACGGAAACGTTATACATTAGAATCCGCAACTCATTTATTTTTTAATAAATTGCAGGAGAAAACAAAATGTCTGACATTCAACAACACCACACTAACCTACCCCCCATGTATCAAAACACCGCCGCACCCGCCGTCGGCTTGGGAGAATGGATTGTTACACTGATTGTGCTCATGATTCCGCTGGTAAACATTATTATGTTATTGGTATGGGCGTTCAGCAGCGGCACCAATCCGAGCAAAGCGAATTTCTGCAAAGCACAATTATTGCTTATGTTGGTTTCAATCGTGATTGCGATGGTTTTGTTTTTCGGAATGGGGCTCGGCGCAGCTGCAATGCAGCAGTAGGATTCCATAAGTTTGACAAAGAGGCCGTCTGAAAACATCTTTTCAGACGGCCTCTTTAGCTCCGCTTCAGGTCAAAAGCCATCATAAGCGCATTACGCTCAACACGCCTTTTACTTCGGCCAAGCTCGCCAGCACCCGCGGCAGGTCGCTTACCTGACGCACTTCCAGCGTAAACCGCATACTGGCTTCCAAATCGCGCGATTGGGTTTGCACGGCGGTTACGTTGAGCTTGTGGCGGGCAAGGGTATCGGATACGTCGCGCAACAGGCCGCTGCGGTCTTGGGCGCGGATTTCGATATCGACGGCAAACACCTGCCCTTCCTGCTCCCCTGCCCAGCTTGCGGTAAGCACTTTATCGGGCGACTGTTCGGCCAGATGCTGAAACGATGGGCAGTTGCTGCGGTGTATCGAAATGCCGCGCTCGCGGGTAACGAAACCGACGATATCATCGGGCGGCGCAGGCTTGCAGCACTTGGCCAACGTCGTCAGCAAACCGTCTTCGCCGTCGACCAACACGCCGCCGTGCCCGCCTTTTTTGATTTTAGACTGTTTGACGATGGTGGTTTCGCTCAGCGGCTCCGGAGGCGGTTCCACCAATGTGCCGCAGGCTTTTTGGATGGCACGCGGGGAAATTTCTCCCTGCCCTACGGAGGTGTATAAATCGTCGATTTTTTTGAAGCCGAGTTTTTCCGCCAAATCTTGCAAATTGGGTTTGAGCGACACTTTCAGTAACTGTTTGTCGAGCTGGTTGCGGCCGTTTTCACGCACGGCATCGGCGTTTTGCTGGCGGATAAACGCGCGGATTTTGCCGATGGCCTTATTACTTTTCACCCAACCTTCGTACAGCCAGTTTACCGACGGTTTTCCTTCTTTGGCGGTAATGATTTCTACACGCTGGCCGTTTTCGAGCGGGGTGGAAAGCGGCACAATCTGGCCTTCCACTTTTGCGCCGCGGCAGCGGTCGCCGATGCTGCTGTGAAGTGCGTAGGCAAAGTCAATCGGCGTTGCCCCCACCGGCAGCGACAATACTTTGCCGTGCGGGGTCAGCACATAAATGGTGTCGTTAAACAGCTCGGTGCGGAAGGCGGATGCCAAGTCTTCGCGGTCGTTATCGGCCATGTTTTCGCGCCAGTCGAGCAGTTGCCGCAACCAAGCGATTTTCTGCTCGTAGGCGCTGTCGCCTTTGCCGCCTTCTTTATAACGCCAGTGGGCAGCCACGCCGAATTCGTTAAACTGGTGCATCTCGAACGTGCGGATCTGCACTTCCACGCCTTTGTCTTCCGGCCCGACAATCACGGTATGCAGGCTCTTATAGCCGTTGCCTTTGGGCTGGGCGATATAGTCGTCAAACTCGCCCGGCACGGGTTGCCACAGGCTGTGGACGATACCGAGCGTGGTATAGCACTCCGGCACGGTATCGACCAGAATCCGCACGGCGCGGATGTCGTAGAGCCCTTCGAAATCGAGCTTCTTCTTAACCATTTTTTTATAAATGGAATAGATGTGCTTGGGGCGACCGGCCACGTCGTAGTGGATGCCGTATTTGTCCAGCTCGGTTCGCAGGGTTTGCAGGAAATCTTCGATATATTCCAACCGTTCGGTGCGTTTTTCATCAAGCAAACGGGCAATTTCGCGGTATTTTTCGGGATTTTGATGGCGGAAACCCAAATCTTCGAGCTGCCATTTGAGCTGCCACACGCCCAAGCGGTTGGCCAACGGTGCAAAAATATCCAGCGTTTCTTTGGCCAAAGCACGCTTTTCTTCGCTGTCGGGCAGCGTGCCGATAAAGTGCATGGTGCGGGTGCGCAAGGCGAGCTTAATCAATACCACGCGGATATCCGACACCATCGCCAACAGCATTTTGCGCATACTCTCGGCTTGCTGGGCGCGCTCTTCGGGAGTGTTGAGGTTGTTCACACGTGCAAACTGCGTGAGCTTCTGCACTTCGTCGATACCTTTTACCAGATTGCACACTGTGGCGTTGCATTGCCCGGTTACTAATTCCTGCCAGTTGCCGCAATAAGAAGAAATATCGGCCAAAACGGTGGCGGCTACGGCATCGGGAAGCAAATCCATGTCGGCCACCAATTGGGCGGACCCCATCAGATTGCCGAGCAAAGGCTCGCCGTAAGGCGTAAGTGCGTCGAAAGGATAATGCTGCTCGGCAAGTTTGCGGGCGTTCAACAATAATTGGGCATCGTTTACGGGAAGTTTGGCGACATACTCGTCAAACCACCGGCGGTAGTTGTCCAAATCAGGAGTGATGCTGCTGGGAACTTGTCTGATATTAGCCATTGTTTTGCCCGACGGATTTTTTATAGAAAGGTTATTGTAGCAGGTTGTATCGGCTGTTTGATATAGCAGGAAAATCAAATCGTTTAAGGGGTCTTCCCTTATATTGCGTTAACGCTCCAGCATGTTGTCCCTCATAATTATTCCGCCGCAGGGCCTGCAAACCGTGTTTTACCCGTTTTGCAAAGATTGTTTGCCGTCTGAAAATCTTTTCAAACGACCTTTTAACCAAATGAACCAGAAACGGTTTATATCCCTACACATAATTTTAAAAAGCTATGTTGTTTTAAACTATTGTGCGTTAAGTTAAATTAGAATATATTAAGACTGTGCTTCCGGCACAACACCCATTCAGAAGAAAAAAAGGTATCAGCATGGCACAAATTACTTTAGATAAAACCGATCTTAAAATTTTACAAGTCTTACAGGAAAATGGCCGCCTGACCAATGTGGAGCTTTCGGAACGCGTGGCTCTGTCGCCTTCCCCCTGTTTGCGCCGTCTCAAACAGTTGGAAGACGCGGGCATCATCCGAAAATACGCAGCTTTGCTTTCTCCTGTATCCGTGCAACTCGGCCTGCAGGCATTTATCCGCGTTTCCATCAATAAGGCCAGTGAAGCACGCGATAATTTTTCAGCCGCAGTGCAAAGCTGGCCCGAAGTATTAAGCTGCTTCGCGCTCACCGGTGAAACCGATTATTTATTGCACACATTTTTCACTGATATGAATGCGTTTTCACATTTTGTACTCGATACTTTGCTTTCGCATCCGGGCGTTGAAGATGCCAAGTCAAGTTTTGTATTGAAAGAAATCAAAAATACAACCGCTTTGCCGCTCAGCCATTTGCAGCAGCAAGATTGACGGCGGCATCCGGCTGAAAAACAAAACAGGCCGTCTGAAAGTTTAAGCCCGCTTTCAGATGGCCTGTTCCTTTTATGGCCGAAAAGCTTTATCATTAGAAGCTATTATTAATATAAGTAAAATATATACACTCATGTCAATCTCTGACGAAACCGTTATCGACCATACCTGCCAATGGCTGGAAAAAGCCGTTATCGGTTTAAACCTCTGTCCGTTTGCCAAAGCGCCATACGTTAAAAACCGCGTACGTATCGCAGTAAGCCATGCCAAGCATCTGGATGGTTTCTTGGAAGATCTTGACCGTGAATTGCAATTGCTCGCCGCCTCCGAGGATGAAATCGAAACCTCTTTACTGGTTCACACTACTTTATTCGGTGATTTTTTGATTTTTAACGATATGTTGGACATTGCCGATGCAGCGGTTGCCGAAAACGGTTTGGAAGGCGTGATTCAGATTGCGCCGTTTCACCCCGATTTTCAGTTTGAAGGCACGGACGCAAACGACATCAGTAATTACACCAACCGTTCCCCCTACCCCACCCTGCATCTCATCCGTGAAAGCAGCATCAGCAGAGCGGCCGAATCGTTTCCCGATGCAGAGGCCATTTTCGGGCGGAACATCAAACTTTTAGAAGAAATGGGGCAACAAGGCTGGGATGATTTGAATATCCCGCGTTGTCCCCTCCATAAAAAATAATTAGGGAAAACTATGGTCTTACGTTCTGTATTTTGGTTATTCGGTGCATGTGCACTGCTATTGGGGATTATCGGCATCTTCCTGCCCGTGCTGCCGACTACGCCTTTTGTTATTTTAGCGGCCGCATGCTGGGCCAAAGCATCGCCCCGCTTCCATCGTTGGCTCCACCAACACCGTCTCTTCGGCCCCATGGTTAAAGATTGGGAAGAACGGCGTGCCGTCCCCAAAAGGGCCAAACTGTTCGCCTTTTCAATGATGACCGCTTCCTGCACCTTTCTATGGTGGCAATTTCCCGAACGCTGGTGGGTGGCCGCTGTTTCGTCAATATTCTGCTTCTGCGTCGCCGTATGGATGTGGCGGCTTCCGCATGCCTGAACCGCAAAAATCATTTTTGCTTTAAACATCGGATGGAGGTATCCGTGCCGCAAACAAATGCGGGCGGAGGTATTCTTACGCCCCGCCCGATCATAAATAAATTCCAATACCGTACGCCAATTTATAGAAAAATTGCCGTCTGAAACCCGATGCCATCGTTTTAGACGGCCTCTTCAATATTCGACACAATTTTCTGTTTTTACAAGCAAAGTCTCCCTTAGGCCGTCTGAACTGTGTAAAAAACATTAACAAAAACCCGTGAAAACTGGAACCGGCATTGTTTTTCTTTTACAATTTGCCACATTACTGCTTTTCAAAGCTGTTTCTCAAAGTAAATCTGGACTTTAATTTTCAAAGTTATGCACATGGCAAGTAGATTGCTCATGCATCTTGCCGAAAAAAGTGCTGCAAGCGTTTCAAACAGACTTACTGCATACCGAAATTCAGCCGCATCTGTTTTCAGACGGCCTGAATGTGTTATCAAAATAAAAAAGGAAAGCTGATGCGTTTTCAATCCGCCCTTCTACCCTTGCTACTGATGCCGTTGGCAGCCCAAGCTGCCGATTTTGACGGTGCCAGTTTGAGCATGCTTTGGGGTATTCCCTTTCTTCTCATTTTGTTATCCATCGCTACCGGCCCGTTGTTCATGCCGCGCTTTTGGCACCACCATTTCGGCAAAATCACGGCTTTTTGGACCATTGTTTTCTTAATCCCTTTCGTTGCCGTTTTCGGTTTGAATGCCGGGATACAAACCGTAGCGCATGCCTTGGTTGAGGAATACATACCGTTTATCCTGTTATTATTGGCTCTCTATACGATTTCAGGCGGCATTTTGGTATGGGGTAATCTGCATGGTAGTGCGCGCCTGAATACAATTATTCTGGCCATCGGCACGGCTTTGGCATCTATCATGGGGACAACCGGTGCTGCGATGCTGCTTATCCGCCCGCTGCTGAAAGCCAACGACAACCGCAAACACCGTGTGCATGTGGTTGTTTTCTTTATCTTCCTTGTTGCCAATATCGGCGGCGGCCTCACACCGCTCGGCGATCCTCCACTTTTCTTGGGTTTCTTAAAAGGAGTCGACTTTATGTGGACGGTACAGCATATGCTTGTGCCGGTATTACTGAGCTCAGCCATCCTGCTCACCATATTCTATTTTCTCGACCGCCATTTCTTCTCACTTGAAGATGAAATAGAAGCACCGGATCCCACCCCCGACAGCAAATTGCAAATTTTCGGCAAATGGAATTTCCTGCTGCTGGCCGGTGTAGTAAGCTCGGTATTGATGTCCGGCCTATGGAAACCCGACCACCCGGGCTTCGAAATTTTCGGCAGCCACTACTTGCTGCAAAACTTGGTACGTGATTCAATCCTGCTTGCTTTAGCCGTTATTTCATTGGTTATCACCCCCAAACAGGTTCGCTCCGGTAACGAATTCAACTGGGATCCGATTTTAGAAGTCGGCAAACTGTTCCTCGGCATTTTCATTACCATTGCTCCGGTGCTGGCTATTTTAAAAGCCGGAGAAGCAGGTGCATTCAGCCCGCTGATTGCTTTGGTGCACGACGAAGCAGGTAATCCCGTCAACGCCATGTATTTCTGGATGACCGGTATCTTATCTGCATTCTTGGATAATGCACCGACTTATCTCGTATTCTTCAATATGGCCGGTGGTGATGCCCAAGCATTGATGACAGGGCCGTTATTCCATACTCTACTGGCTGTTTCAATGGGTTCCGTATTTATGGGAGCACTGAGCTACATCGGTAACGCACCGAACTTTATGGTGAAAGCAATTGCGGAACAACGTAAAGTAAAAATGCCGAGCTTCTTCGGATACATGGCTTGGTCTTTCGGCATCCTTGTTCCATTGTTTATCGTACACACCTTTATTTTCTTTGTTTGGCAGCTTTTATAAACCCAAAGGAGTACGAAAAAGGCCGTCTGAAATATTTCAGACGGCCTTCTTCGTATAAGTATCACCTTTTCTCTACCATAACCATGCCGGCAACGGTGGCGTTTCAATGCCCCATTCAGGAGGATAATCCACTCCCGTCAAATATAATCCGTCGGGCATAAAAGTCGGCGGAGCTTTCAAACGGCTCTTTTCCTCAATTAAATCGGCAAATCCTTGCACGCTCAAACGCCGGTTTCCAACATATACCAGCGCCCCCATAATATTGCGTACCATATGGTGCAAAAATGCGTTGCCATGTAAATCCAAAGCCATTAATTCGGGCGTACCGCTCAATACTGCACTATACATCGTTTTCACAGGAGACTTTGCTTGACACTCGGAAGCACGGAAACTGGAAAAATCATGTGTACCCACTAAAAAAGCAGCGGCTTTTTGCATGGCTTCCATATCCAACGGAGTATGTATCCATCCGGCCCGCCCTACCAATAAAGGAGAACGTACAGGAGATGACT
Source organism: Neisseria sp. MVDL19-042950 (assembly GCF_030504625.1). GTDB lineage: Bacteria > Pseudomonadota > Gammaproteobacteria > Burkholderiales > Neisseriaceae > Neisseria. The sequence continues at coordinate 90,013 of NZ_JAUKWH010000003.1, forward strand.
GCAACACATAACGGTAACGACGGCCAAAAGCATCGAAACGGGCATGAAAGCGGCCATCAGTCCGTCGTGCTTTCCATACTGCAACCCCCTCAGGTAAATGAGTGTTAACACCCCGTACCCACGCTTGCTCAGAGCGGTCTGCCATAGTATCAAAATGCACCACCTGCGCCGTTGCATGCACTCCGGTATCAGTGCGCCCCGCAACAACCACATGAATCTGCTCACCAGCAATCCTGCTTAACGCATTTTCTAAGGCGGATTGCACAGTAGGAATATTTCCCGCCTGTTTTTGCCAACCATAAAAACAACCGCCATCATAGGACAACATTAACGCCCAACGCTGGGCAGAGTTTTCATTTTCTTTTTCAACTTCAAACATTTTTTAAATTCATGGAAATATATTCTCGATAAATACCTTAAAAAAACGAGCTACCTTATTGAATAAATTGCCTTTAATAACACAAAACTAAAGATTATTTTACGGCACTCTCTACCGTCATCCAAAGAAAAACAATTTCACAAACCCTTAAATGACAACAGTACCGGTTATCCTCACCGATACTGCATACCTCGGATTGCCTTTTACAGTTGTTTGGTTGTTTGATTCTATTGCCGTATCTCAAAATGGCTTTAATTATACTGTTTCAAAACTAAACCAAAATACACAAAACAATAGTATATACAAAAAAATAAACTTATTTTTGATACAAGGCCTCAAGCCGACAAACCCTACAAATAATACGGAACTGATCTGTTGCCGCTTTATCGGCTTACAAAATTGTTCTCTTTGAACTAATGCACAACAACGCAATAGCAAGTTAAATTTATTCACAATAAAGGTTAATTGAATAATCCTACGGTATACTCCAATTTCTTTTCCCTATACATATATTGTTCATGCAGCTCACTACACGATTATCCGATTTATCTATTGAAAAAAAAGATGCCGTCCTGATCAGACGGCATCTTTATCAAAAATTAGTTATCCAGCTCTTCCAACATCGTTTTCGCTCTTGCAAAAATATCACCACTTGATTCTTCCAATAGCTCCAACAAGGTTTCTCTAGCTGCTTCAGGATCGCCAATTTCCATATACATCTGCGCCAATTCGTATTTAGCTTCCAACGGTGCGGTCATGCCTACGGATTCAGAAATAAATCCACTTCCACCGCGAGTATCTTCATCAGCTACATTGATGCTTTCCCATTCAATGGTTTCGCTGTCATCCGCATCCGTAACCACTTCGACATCGGCAAAGTCTTCACTGTCTTGGAACGCAATACCATCATCTTGCATTTTAACATCAAACCATTCAGAATCGCTTGATGCCGCCACAGAAGAGTCTGCTATCTGTTGCTGTTGTTCCGCTGAAGATTCTTCACTATCTACAGTTGCCGAAAGCTCCTCTGCAAGTGCGGCCTCCGTAGAAACATGAAGTTTATCTTCTCCTACGGGTACCTCGTCTTCTTTGGTAACGGTAGTGAATTCCAACGGCTCCAAGTTAGAAGCAGATTGCACTTCTTCTTGTTCATCTGCTTGGATATCCAGTGGTTCAACTACAGAAGAAATGGCATGCTCTTCCTCTGAAGCATCGCTTATTTGAACTGTTTCAGTCTGTAATTGATCAATTCCAGCTTGTGCTTCTTCAGAGTAAACATCCAGCTCAATATGCCCAACTTCTTCCTGCTGAGTTTCTCCAACAGGTTCTTCAATCTCAGGAGAATCTGCTTCAATATCAACTACATTATCAATCTGCTCAGGAACTTCTTCTTTAACAGCTTCCAGTTCCACAGCAACATGTTGATATGCATTTTCAGGTTCAGGCTCATATACACTTTCTGTGGACTCAATTTTGTCCCAGTCAGCATATTTACGTTGCTCCGTTTCTTCATCTTGAGTCAACGCCCCGGATACGATCCCCCCTTGTTGGCGATCAATTGAACCTAAATCTAAATTGATATTCTCTTCAGTTTCTTCAACAGGTACATTTTTTGCTTCAGTAAAGAAAATTTCGTCGTCGAAATCATCTTCTACGCTTAACTCATCAGTCCCTACACCGTCTTTCTTGGGCATCAATCCTGCCCGAGCCGCTGCCAAACTTGCAGCCGCTTTTTCACGGTTCAAAGGCTCGATATGACTCGGATGTGCTACGGGCTGGTGTGTACGAATCTCTGATATATCTGATGGCTGCTCATCAAATAACTGTTCATCTTCCTGAATATCATCACTATATTCTTCATATTCTTCATCAGCAGCTTTTCTCTTGCCGGCTTTCTTCAATAACAGCAATAAAGCAATTAAACCTAAACCGCCGAATAGCAACCAACGCCACCACCCACCGGACTCTGTTTCACTTTCTGCATCCGCTTTCGGAGCTTCAACAACAGATGCCGGCAAATCAGATGCTGCCGGAACTTCTACTTCAGAAGCTGGTACCGGTACAACCTTAGCAGCTTCTGTTTCTGTAACTTCTGAGGCCGGGACTGGAACTTCAATCAATCCTGTTTCTGCCGGAGCAGATGCACTAGGAGTAGAAGCAGATGGCTTTTCAACAGGAACCTGGGATGTAGGAGCAGAGGCTGCACCAGGAATAGCTGAAGGCTCTTGTGTAGCAACTTGAGCTCCCTCTTTTGCAAACCGCTTTAATTCTGCCGCAGAAGGAATATTGAGAATAGCACCTGCAACAATTTGGTTTGCATTTCGATTTTTAAATGATTCGGGGTTAGCCAATACCAACGCTTGAACTGTTTGGCTTACCGTTAAACCATTCGGACGAATTCTACTGGCGATAGCAGTAAGAGTTTCGCCCTTGCGAACTGTGTATTCGCCTTTCAATTGGGGTTCAGATCTGCTATCCGCTACTGTTTTTTCAGTCGACGCTACAGCTTCTGATCCCTTATTGGTATTGGTTTTATCAACAGAATCAGTTTTTTGCTGTGCTTGCTTAGATTGCTTTTGCTCCTGAGCTTTTTTATCTTTGAGTTTCCCAGTTCCGGAAGAAGTAAGCTCAGATTTTTCTGCATCAGGTACTGTTGAGAAAATACGATCACGAACATTTTGTTGTTCTTCAGCAACGGAAGCACGTTGTGTATTTTCTGGAGAATAGTCAGGGGGATCTATAATGGCTGTGTATTGACGCGACTGAGCCCCGACATTGATTTGGAACACCAATACCGGGTCTTGCACAGGGCTGTTAGAACGGATGTTGATAATAGCATTGTCACCAGATTTTCTAACACTAGTACGCAAGCTACCATCTGAAAGGGAGGCTGCCCCTCCATTCAGCAAAATCTTGGCTTCTTCCCCTGTTACCGTTACCGTACCGGCAAACGGTTCGCCAAGATTCGATTGCACATTTAAACCGCCCAACCCTGCAACAGCAGAAAATGACGTTATCAAAGCCACTGACGCAGCAATCAGTTTGATTCTATGATTATTTTTCAAATTTTATCCCCTGTTCAAATTCGCAGTTTGGCTGCCTTACACTATATAGGCAGCATGATATATTCTAACCGCCTACTCTGCCAAGCAAATTTGCTAATTTATGTAAACATTAAACCAGAAAATGCAACTTTATAACCACTCTACGTTTCCTTTTGGGAAAAATCTGACAATCGGCTCTTTTTCAAGACAGCCTGAAACCTTTGCAAATAATTTCATCATAAACAGTTACAACCGAATGACAAGATTTCAAATGTTTTTATTTCAATATTTTCCAAACGACATTTCAAGCAGTCGCTAAATTTACTACTATCAATCCTACTCTAAGAATTAATAGTTAAATGATTAATTTCATTATATCTATTGGGCAATAATCAGTTACGGCAATTATATAATATGCCCTAATATCTTAGCTTTAAAGATAACTCTATTAACTACTAATTAGTTACCCATTTCAATTTTAATCATAGTATAACCGTATAGCCCAAATTATTCCATTGGTAAAAATTATTATATCGCACAATCCCCAAAGTCAATTACGTATCCACTTTTCAATAGTTGATAGCTTGATTTGTAAAAGTAACTATATTTATAAAAAATCCTCTAAATCTACTGAAGATGATTTAGAGGATTAACTTACAAGCACAACGGTTCACTTTAATATATTAATATCCTAGCGACGGTGCACTAAGCGGTAGTAGGTTTCTCCATCTTGGATATAACCTAAATCCACTCGTGCGATTTCTGCGATGGCATCTTGTCCTTCAGCCAAATCTTCCACTTCTGCCGACAATGCACCGTTACGCAAAGTGAGCGCCTGATTTTTCTCTTCCTGCTCCACAACTTTATCCTGCAAGCGCCACATATCACGCCAACCGCCTTTGGAAAGCCAAAGACTGTATTGGAACCATATAATGGCTGCGATTAAAACCAGTGTTACCCACTTCATATGTCGATACCTTATTTACCCAATTGATAGAAAGCAGCTTTGCCGGGATAGTAAGCAGCTTCGGCCAACTCTTCTTCAATACGCAACAGTTGGTTATATTTGGCCATGCGGTCCGACCGACTCAATGATCCGGTTTTAATCTGCATACAGTTCGTGGCAACCGCCAAGTCGGCAATGGTACTGTCTTCAGTTTCACCCGAACGATGGCTCATCACGCTGGTATAGCGGTTGCGTTTGGCCAACTCAACGGCTTTCAAAGTTTCACTCAGTGTACCGATTTGGTTCACTTTTACCAACAACGCATTGGCAACGCCTTTTTCGATGCCTTCTGCCAGAATTTTCGGGTTGGTTACGAATAAATCGTCACCCACCAGTTGCACTTTGCCGCCCAATTTTTCAGTCAGGTGTTTCCAACCTGCCCAGTCATTTTCATCCATACCGTCTTCAATCGAAACAATCGGGTAAGTGTTGACCAATTTAGCCAAATAATCGGCAAATTCTTCACTGCTCAAAGCCAAACCTTCCGCGCTCAGATGGTATTTGCCATCTTTGTAGAACTCGCTGGAAGCGCAATCCAAAGCAAACAACACATCTTCACCCGGCACATAACCGGCAGCCGTTACCGCCTCTTGTATTAATTGTAAGGCTTCTTCATGGCTGCCCAAGTTCGGTGCGAAACCGCCTTCATCACCAACGGTAGTCGGGAAGCCTTTGCTGTCGCACAATTTTTTCAGGGCATGGAAAATTTCAGCACCGCAGCGCAAAGCTTCGCGGAAACTTTTGGCTCCCACGGGCATAATCATAAATTCTTGAATATCCAAACTGTTGTTGGCATGAGCACCGCCATTGATCACATTCATCATAGGCACAGGCATTGCCATCGGGCCGGCACCACCCAAATAACGGTACAGCGGCAAACCGGCATCTTCCGCAGCCGCGCGGGCTACAGCCATAGACACAGCCAATGTAGCGTTTGCACCCAAACGGCCTTTGTTATCGGTGCCGTCCAATTCAATCATTACTTGGTCGATATAACTTTGCTCGGAAGCATCCAAACCGATCAAGGCTTGAGCGATTTCATTGTTTACATGCTCCGCCGCCTGCAACACACCTTTGCCCAAATAACGGCTTTTATCGCCATCGCGCAGTTCCAGTGCTTCTTTTTGGCCGGTTGACGCACCTGAAGGTACGGCGGCACGACCCATTACGCCGGATTCCAGCAGCACATCACATTCAATGGTGGGGTTACCGCGGGAATCCAAAATTTCGCGAGCAAAAATATCAATAATCGTACTCATAGGAAATCTCCTGTATATAGTAATGAATGACCAATTCTTTTTCAGACGGCCCCATATAGCAACCAATCCGAACAATCTTGAAATAATATTACATCGAGGATTATACCGAACTAAAGCTGTCTCAAACGGGTATCCAGATAATAAATCCAACAAAACTTGTCAGATATCAAGGCCGTCTGAAATATTGCTTTCAGACGGCCTCATTTTTACCCTACATCAGCGATGGTAATTCGGCGCTTCTTTAGTGATTTGTACGTCGTGTACATGCGACTCGCTCATACCGGCCGAAGTAATTTCCACAAATTCCGCTTTTTCGTGCATTTCAGCGATGCTAGCGCAGCCTAAGTAGCCCATACTCGAGCGCAAGCCACCCATCAATTGATGGATAATCTGTACAATCGGGCCCTTATATGGTACACGGCCTTCAATGCCTTCCGGCACATACTTATCGGCATTGTCTTCCTTATCTTGGAAATAACGGTCGGAAGAACCTTGGCTCATTGCTCCCAACGATCCCATACCGCGATATGATTTGTAAGAGCGGCCTTGATACAGTTCGATTTCACCCGGCGCTTCTTCCGTACCGGCAAACATACCGCCCAACATCACCGTGCTGGCACCGGCAGCCAACGCCTTGGCAATATCGCCGGAAAAGCGGATACCGCCGTCGGCAATCAACGGCACACCCGTACCTTTCAAAGCCTCGGCAACATTATGAATCGCCGTCAGTTGCGGCACGCCCACTCCGGCCACAATACGGGTGGTGCAAATCGAACCCGGGCCGATACCTACTTTTACCGCATCCGCTCCGGCCGCCACCAAATCGCGTGCCGCTTGAGCCGTAGCAATATTACCGCCGATAACCTGAACTTTCGGAAAGTGCTGTTTTACCCAACGCACACGATCAAGCACGCCTTGGCTGTGGCCGTGGGCGGTATCCACCACCAACACATCCACGCCGGCTTCAACCAATGCTTTCACACGCTCGTCGGTATCCGCGCCGACACCAACCGCCGCACCCACGCGCAAACGGCCGTCTGAATCTTTATTGGCATTGGGAAATTCCGTGGTTTTCAGAATATCTTTAACCGTAATCAACCCTTTCAGTTCCCATGCTTCGTTCACAACCAATACACGCTCCACCTTATGATCGTGCATCACATCGCGCGCATCCTCAATACTGGTGCCTTCGGGCACGGTAACCAATTGGTCCCGCGGGGTCATAATGGCAGAAACCGGCTGATCAAGACGTTTTTCAAAACGTAAATCACGATTGGTTACCAAACCGACTACTTTGCCGTTCTCAACCACCGGCAAACCGGACATTTTACGCTTACGTTTCGCCAGCATTTCCACCAAATCACGGATCGGCATTTCGGGCACAATGGTTACAGGGTCTTTAACAATACCGCTTTCGTGGCGTTTTACCTTAGCCACTGCTTCGGCTTGACGCTCCGCCGTCATATTTTTATGAATGATACCGATTCCGCCTTCCTGAGCCATAGAAATGGCCAGCTTGGCTTCGGTAACAGTATCCATGGCAGCGGAAAGCAAAGGAAGATTTAAGGTGATTTCACGGGTGAGAAGGGTTTGGAGCTTAACGTCTCGCGGCAGCACTTGGGAATGTGCGGGAACCAACAAAACATCGTCAAAGGTATAAGCTTTTTCTACGATACGCATGATGCTCGAGCTTTCAGTTTGTGCAAGATGCACGGCATTGTATCAAATTTGCGGGGCGCTTAATAGCAGTCGCCGCCATTTTATTACCCGCCCGGCCTTAGAAAAATCGTCATGGAAAGCATGGTACTTCGTTGTAAGGATGCCGAAATAATGAACGGTTTATTGCAAATATGATTACAATTCATGACAACAGTTTTACAAAACAGTACAATATAGGCCGTCTGAAAACAAAACAGAAAGAATAAGACCATGCACATTACCCGTTTGGCACAATTTGTTTTACTCGGCAGCCTTTTCGCAGCCGGCCCCCTTTCCGCTGCAGAAGTGTACACTTGGAAAGGCAAAAACGGCAGCATAAGCTATTCCGACGTACCGCAAAACCTCCAACCTTCCCGCGCGGGTACCGTCAACGTGCGCACCCATACCGTTACCCCTTCCGCCTCCGCCCAATCCGCTTCGGCGGATGGCGACTCTTTGGCAGACAAGCAAAAACAGCTTAACGACCAAATTGCCGAAGAAAACAGAAGGGTTGAAGAACAGAATAAAAAGATTGAAGAACAAAACCGCCAATTCAAAGAAGACAACTGCAAAACAGCCCGCCTGAACCGCCAGTTTGCCGAAACAGCACGCAGCGCCAACCGTGACGAACTGATGAAGCGCTACGATGCCGACGTTTCAAAATATTGTAACTAATCCGCTTTAACATGATGCCGTCTGGAAATTTTTTTCAGACGGCATCATTCTTGTTCCATCCGAGCGGGAGCGCAGACTGCCGAATAGCGGCATTCCTGTATCAACACCAACAGGCCCATTGATTTCCCGTATAATTCAGGCCGTCTGAAACCTGAATCCGCCTCCTGCCGTGTCCACTCCGTTCGACTTAACCGTTTTTTTGAAAAACCTGCCGAATCTGCCGGGCGTTTACCGCATGCTCGACAAAAGCGGGCAGGTTTTGTACGTCGGCAAAGCGGTCAACCTGAAACGGCGGGTGTCGAGCTATTTTCAGAAAAGCGACCACTCTCCGCGCATCACCTTGATGGTGAAGCAGGTGCATTCGGTGGAAACCACGGTTACCCGTTCCGAAGCCGAAGCATTGATTCTGGAAAACAATTTAATCAAAGCCTTATCGCCGAAATACAACATCCTTTTCCGCGACGACAAAAGCTATCCTTATCTGATGCTGAGCGGGCACAAATTCCCGCAGATGGCCTATTACCGCGGCACGCTCAAAAAGCCCAACCAATATTTCGGCCCTTATCCAAACGGTTACGCCGTGCGCGACAGCATTCAGATTCTGCAAAAAGTATTCCGCCTGCGCACTTGTGAAGACAGCGTGTTCGAACACCGCGACCGCGCCTGCCTGCTGTATCAAATCAAACGCTGTTCCGGCCCGTGCGTCGGCCACATCACTTACGAAGACTACCAAGCCAGCGTGCGCGAAGCCGTTACCTTTCTCAACGGCAAAACCGGCGAACTCACCCAAACCCTGCACCACAAAATGAATCAAGCCGCCGCCGCGCTGCAATTTGAAGAAGCCGCCCGCTACCGCGACCAAATCCAAGCGCTCGGATTAGTGCAAAGCCAGCAGTTCATCGACAGCAAAAATCCCAACAATCCCAACGATATTGACCTGCTGGCGCTGGTGGTGGAGCAAGGCAGCGTGTGTATTCATTGGGTCAGCATCCGCGGCGGGAGGCATGTCGGCGACAAAAGTTTCTTCCCCGACGTGCGCAACGATCCCGAACCCAACGGGCAGGATTACGCCGAAGCCTTTGTCGCCCAACATTATTTAGGCAAAAGCAAGCCCGACATCATCATCAGCAACTTTACTTTGCCCGAAGTTCTTCAGACGGCCTTAAACGAAGAACACGGCAAGCAAATCCAATTCGTTACCAAAACCATAGGCGAGCGCAAAATCTGGCTGAACATGGCAGAGAAAAACGCCAAACTCGCCATTGCCCAACACCGCTTGCAGCACAGCAACCAGCAACATCGCATCGAAGAACTGGCACGCGTGTTAAACATGGATTCAGACGGCCTCCAACGTCTCGAATGCTTCGACATCAGCCACACGCAAGGCGAAGCCACCATCGCTTCCTGCGTCGTGTACGACGAGCAAAACATCCAACCGAACCAATACCGCCGCTACAACATCACCACTGCCAAAGCAGGCGACGACTACGCCGCCATGCGCGAAGTGCTTACCCGCCGCTACGGCAAAATGGCCGAAGCCGAAGCCAACGGTGAAACCGTCAAATGGCCCGATGCCGTCTTAATCGACGGCGGCAAAGGGCAGGTCGGCATGGCTGTCGCCGTGTGGGAAGAACTCGGCCTGCACATCCCCATCATCGGCATTGCCAAAGGCCCTGAACGCAAAGCCGGCTTGGAAGAACTGATTTTGCCGTTCACAGGCGAAACCTTCCGCCTGCCACCCAACAGCCCCGCCTTGCACCTACTGCAAACCGTGCGCGACGAATCCCACCGTTTTGCCATTACCGGCCACAGAAAAAAACGCGACAAAGCCCGGGGAAGCTCATCACTCAGCGAAATTCCCGGCGTAGGCACCAAACGCCGCCAAGCCCTGCTCACCCGCTTCGGCGGCTTGCGCGGCGTAACGGCGGCCAGCATAGAAGACTTGGCACAAGTCGAAGGCATCAGCACCGCATTGGCCGAAAAAATTTACGAACATCTTCATTAAAGCAAACAGGCCGTCTGAAACATTCAGACGGCCTCGAAACACGGAGCAGCTTTTCAGTAATATAGCTGTGGTTAATATTGGTCTGTTTCGACAACCTTGCCGCATGAAAATCGGAGTGCCTATACCCTTTTGCTGACATCGAACACTATTTCCGCATCAAAAGTAGCACCCACACAGGCGCAAACCCGCCGACAACCAATAAATTCGCTATAATAAACATCTTTTTTCAGACGGCCTGCCTATCGGCATGCCCAAAGGCCGTCTGAAACATCATCATCTTCGGAAAGCAACCCCAACATGCCGTGGAACATACCCATTTTCCTTACCTGGATGCGCGTTTTACTCATTCCGGTATTTACCATACTGTTTTACCTGCCACACGGATGGCTGGATATGCAAACCATCAACTGGACTGCGGCAATCATCTTTGCCGTGGCCGCCGTTACCGACTGGTTTGACGGCTTCCTCGCCCGCCGCTGGAAGCAAACCTCCGACTTCGGCGCATTTCTCGACCCAGTTGCCGACAAACTGATGGTAGCCGTTGCCTTGCTGCTGCTCGTCAGCCTCGGTCGCACCCACGCCATCTTCGCCATGATCATCATCGGTCGCGAAATCACCATTTCCGCCCTGCGCGAATGGATGGCACAAATGGGCAAACGCAACAGCGTCGCTGTTGCCACCATCGGCAAATTAAAAACCACCGCACAAATGGCAGCCATTTTGCTGTTGCTCATCGGTTTGCAGGATTATCGCGGCTTTAATCTGCTCACCGTCGGTAACATATTGATGTGTATCGCATCTGTATTAACCATCTGGTCGATGTTCTATTACTTGAAAATGGCATGGAAAGAATTTAAGCATTAAAATCCAACAAAACCCTTGACAGTAAATTTTCAGATACTATAATAGCTTTCTCTTTTGCCTAAGCCCACAAGCAGAAGCAAAACCCAAGCGGGAATAGCTCAGTTGGTAGAGCGCAACCTTGCCAAGGTTGAGGTCGCGAGTTCGAGACTCGTTTCCCGCTCCAACAGCTTACATTTGAATCCAAGCGGGAATAGCTCAGTTGGTAGAGCGCAACCTTGCCAAGGTTGAGGTCGCGAGTTCGAGACTCGTTTCCCGCTCCAACAGCTTACATTTGAATCCAAGCGGGAATAGCTCAGTTGGTAGAGCGCAACCTTGCCAAGGTTGAGGTCGCGAGTTCGAGACTCGTTTCCCGCTCCACAATATCAAGCCGTTTACACCACTTAAGCGGCTTGAATAGCTTTAAGGCGGGATAGCAAAGTGGTTATGCAGCGGCCTGCAAAGCCGTCTACGCCGGTTCGATTCCGACTCCCGCCTCCATATTTTCAAATACATCCCTTCATGGCGGGGTGGCAGAGTGTTTATGCGATAAGGGGTGCAACCCTTATACAGGCCGGTTAAAATCCGCGCCCCCGCCTCCAAAGATATTTATCTTTGATATCTAAACAAACAGATATAAAAGATAAAGCCCGGGTGGTGAAATAGGTAGACACAACGGACTTAAAATCCGTCGACCCTAAACAGGTCGTGCCGGTTCGATTCCGGCTCCGGGCACCATAACCATCATGATTTTCCTAAGAAAATTATCTTTTCGTATCAAATAATCCTCAAGCAAAATCTTTCCGGTTAAAGTTACTGTGACAAATTTGTGTCGTCATTTTGCGAATGGCTCACCAAATCAGACAGTATTTGAGCATGTGACTGCAAATGCTCCGACGACAGGTGAGCATAGCGTTGAACCATAGACAGTGTTTTCCATCCACCCATCTCTTGTAACACCCTCAATGGCACTCCGCGTTGAACTAACCAACTTGCCCATGTGTGTCTCAAATCGTGCCATGTGAAATCTGTTATGTTGGCCAACTCAAGACTTCTCTTCCAGTACCTACTATTTATACCAACAATAGGATTTCCACGTTTGTTTACGAAAACGTACTCGGAATGTTTTCCTATCTGCCGCTTTAAAACCTCAATTGCGGCATCATTCAAAACAACACCCAAAGCTTTCCCAGCTTTCATCTCATCAGGATGGCACCAAGCAACTTTACGATCTAAATCTATTTGGTCCCACTTAAGATTTAAAACATTGCTTTGTCTTAAACCAGTATTGAGACTAAATATAATCAAATCAGCAAAGTATCGTGGTTTTGCCACCACTATAAGCCTTTGAGCTTCAGCAGGCTTTAACCAGCGTACTCGCCCTGCATCCTCCTTATATTTTTCAATGAAAGGTGCTTTGTCTATCCATTTCCATTTTTTTGCAGCTGCATTCAAAATAGAAATGATAAGAGATAAATAGCGGTTCTTCGTGCTGTCTTTGCATTTCAGATTGCCTACCACATTCATCACGAACTCGTTATCAATGTGATGCAAATAAACGCCTCTGAATTGTGTCAGCATTCGTATTTTTGACTTATCGTCATCTATACTTCTTTTTGCCGCCTTTTCTTTAAGCCACTTTAAAGCGGCTTCATCCCATAAACGCTTGGGCTTTTCGCCAAGTTGGGAAACCCGCCAAGCATCATGCTTGAGTTTATCTCTCAGTTCTTCGGCTGATTTTTTGTCTTTTGTGCGAGCAGAGCGTCTAACTCTTTTTCCGCTGGGTGTTGTAAAGTCAATGTACCAGACACCGTTCCCACGGCGATATAATCCTTCAGTTTTAAGCATTTTTCTTCACTCCTGTTAGCAAGTGAAGCCTGCAATTGCTCATTCTCTTGATTAGAAAGGAATGCGTCAAGTGCACGCTGTGTAATGCAATATTTCCGTCCCGGTTTTGAGGCGTTCAGACGGCCTTCACGGATATGCTCTCGAATCGTTTCGGGATGGCATTTGCAATATGCAGCAGCCTCTTCAACATCATATGTATTCATAGCGGTTCACTCATATACTGTTTCATACACCGTGTACGTTGCTGTTTTTAGAAATTCGGCCAGTTTTCCAATGGCAAGATGCCGTTTTATTTTCGGCTCGAGTATCAAAAAAATCTTGGGGCTGACGTAAAAAAACAGGCAGTAAAATCTGCCTGTTTCTGTTTGTACCGGCAACAGCCGGTAGTGCGGATAGTTGTTCTCCGGCGGAGTAAAGCCGGGCTGTGTTTTAATGGTACGGATACTTGGAGTAGCTTCGCTTAGCATAAATACACCTCAAAAAGTAAGGTAAGACTTTGGGTATTTATAAATCATTACTCTTCTTTTAAGAGGAGCGATCTAAAGAATATATTAAACAAACAGTAATCCATATAGTATTCAAAAAACCTATGTTTAATAAGAATTCAATATTCTCTAGCTTAAATATCGTACCATTTAAGATATAAAGCAGACTTAACAATACCTGTAAACCAAAACCTACGGACAATAAAAAATTTGCAACAATCTTCATGCTCTACTCCTTACTACGGGCTATTTAAAAACGACAACCCCGACCAGTAGCAGCAATCCGATACCCCAAGCCGCAGAAACAAACATCAACAGCTTTTTCAGACGGTCTATAAAGGCCGCATTAGCAGCCTCTACGTCCCTTACAACACGTTCAGAAACCGACGCATACACACGATTTTCAGTTCCCTGTATTTGATTGTTGGCTTGCTGAGCCAGCTCAATCAAAAGCTGTTCGCGGTAGGTTTCAAGTTTTGCAGCGGCTGCCGTGATGTTTTCGGCATGGGCGGCAATAGCTTCGGCGTATTGCTCTTGATGAGATGAAAGCTGTGCAAAAGCTTCATCAAACATCTTTTGTTGCATAAGAAGAACCGCCATTACCGGATCATCTTTGGTGATACGAAGACTGGTAAGGCGGAATACTTCAGATATGATGTGGTCAGTTTTACTACTCATCGACCGCACCGTTTTGCTGATTCACCCAAATGGGAAGATTTTTTAGTTGTGCGAATAAGTCGCGTTGAACTGTACGCAGGCGTTGGCGAGTCATAATGCCGAAGTCAGGCGATGCGTCAGCTTCATTGAAAGTAAGGTTGGCAGCTGTCATGGCTTGTATGTCTTTACCAAATGTGTCGGGATTGCGCCGTGGAAGGGAAACGATGCCGATAATTTTGTTTTTGTTGTCTTTATAGACAGGTAGATCGGTAAAGTTTTTTCCTTCCGGTGATTTGACATCTCCGTTAAATTCGTTTGACCAAACCACCACTTCGGCATCAATAGCGCCCAATGTTTGCTGAAGCCCGAAAATACAGTCTCTAAGTGCCTACCCGCCCATTATAGGCACATGCAGTATCATGCGAACCCCGCTCTCTTTCAAAAGTTCGTCCATATGATTCTCTGCCATATATGACATCAAAGGTACAAAAGTTGCCGCTCCGTTATCCACTACAGCCATGCCGTCAGCCTCAATCATCTTCTCGATCAAGCTATCGAAACGACGAGTGTCTATGATGTTATCTGCCGTCATAATTTTTATCATTTCGGTTTGCAAAGCAGTAAAACGGCTGAACGTCTGATTCACAGGGTCTGTATCGAAGCAGTAAACGGGGATTTCCTCATTAGCCGCCGCTTTTAAATACTGAGCGAGCAAGGCTGCCGTCAAAGATTTGCCCACACCACCCTTGCCCTGAACAATCAAATGAACTTCTTTCATTGTTATTTCCTTTTATCAAACGGCCACCAGCGGCCAATCTTTTTACACATTAAAAAACGCCCTAAATCAGGCGCGCTTTAGTCTGTAAAAAGACCGGCGGAGAATGCTAACTCCGCCGGTTGAAGTTGCTCCGGTAGGGTTGGATGGAGGAATGAAACCGGAGCCGAGTGAACTATTTCATATCTACCCAACGCCCGCCTTCTTTTTCATTGCCGACATATTTCACTTTTTCGCCCACGGTCGTCCAACCGTGTTCAAAATAGGCGTTGCAATAAGATGGTTTTGCATTTCGGATATAGCTTTTAGTCACATATTTGTAATCCCAATCGCTGCGCCGCCCGATTTTGTCGGGGATTTTTTCTGTATAAGTCACTCGGTTAACGCGATTAAGCTCGGCTGCATCGCAACGGCCGGCACCGTTGACCAATGCGTTTACCAAGTCGGGCATGTTTTGTTCATTGCTGCTCGGACAAAGATTCAGGAAGTTCCGGCGTGCCTCAAGCGTTTTGTGGAATTTTTTATGCCGGATGTCAAAATAACGTTTAATTGACGCCGCGCACTCATGCGGTCGATCGCCAGTGGATAAACACAGAATGGCTTCACACGCCAGCTTGGTGTCGCCGGTCAGTACATCTCCCGCTTGAGCCGGGAGAGATGTAAAAATAGCGGCTGATGCCGCCAAACTTGCAAGGATTTTCTTCATTGATAACTCCAATTGACTTAATTCCGCAAAGAAAGGGTAATCGCCATACCCCTATGGATGATTATCCTTTTAAACAAGAGGCTGCTTTGGAAACAAAGCGTTTTTTTATTGCCATTTAACTGCCTGCACCGTGTAGCCGGTTCCTTTTTCGGCCGGCACGATATTCGCGCAGGCATCAGGATCGTTTTTCAGCATAAATAGGTCAACCTGCCGCGATGCGGCTTCGAGTGAATCGTAAGTACCGATAACCGATACCGGCACAGGCTTGCGGATTGGTATATTGAACATAGTCGTTCTCCTTTTACGTAAAATTGGTGGATGAAAAAAGGCCGTCTGAAAATCATGGTTTCAGACGGCCTTTGTTGTAAGGCGGGCGTTTCAATGTCCGTGTTAAGATTGGATTTCCACATCTTCTCTTTACACAAAACAGGAAACGCCCATGAAAGAATATCAAAACGCACCTACGTTATGCGAAAGCATAGCGATTATTTTAGTGCTTATCCTTTATTACTACTTCAGCATGAACGGAAATATCGTTTTTGCCCATTGCGGTTTTTTGATCTTTTCAGTATGGACTTTTTTTCAAAAACGTAAGCAAATTATTTTTAAAGTTCGCAGGGTAGTAGGTTTTTTCATTTGCTCCGCAATGTCGTTTTTCGTAACCAAGATGATTGCAACTTGGCACTTCAATAACAAATATGGAATTTTTAAGGAAAATCTTGATTTTTCAGTTACTGCGTGGGCAGCTTGTATTGCTTGTACCGTTTTGCTGTGTATTCCTTTATTCTGCCAATCAATCAAATTTGCATGTCAAGCATTTCATTCAGGGAGCATCATTCTTTCCTTTCGTTATGCTATCTATTCAGGCTCATGCCTCCTACTTATCGTTATTTTGGGCTACGCCTACCGAAAAGTGGAGCAATACGATTTATGGCTGCTATGGCTGGATGCTTACCGGTATTCAGATTGCGGAATGATACAAAACGGATATGCCATTCGTAAAAATAGCGAAGCCTGCTATCAATTTATTTTTCAGTCTTTATTTCAGACGGAATTGAGGGAATATCCTGCTCCCAAGCCATAGGAAAACATTCAGCAAGTTGTTGTTCTGCCTGCTCACTATATTTCAACCTGTCTTCCGTAAAGGTTTTGCCAAGACTATCCGTCAATTCCAATCTGCCCGTGCGGCTGAATGTGATACGGCAGATTTTTTCAGATGGCCGGTAGAACGTCTCTTTCCCAATAATTGCGCCATTATCCCAGTAGAAGCCGTTTTGCCCAAAGCGGAATACCTGATCTTCGTCTGTGTAGGAATAAGTAAGAAAAAGCATGTCGACTAAGAAAAAGATCATCAAGCCGATATAGAAATAATACGCTGCCGTTTCCCTCCCGAACGGAAAACCGAACAGCAAGTGTTTATCAAACAGACAGGAAACAATAATCGGTAAAATACCGAATATTAAACCTGCAAAATAATTCTCATATTGAACACGTGGTACTTTTTTTAAATCGTATTTAAAATGCATGGACATCGCAATCTCCTTTAGGGCGAATGGTAAGCAGAAAAGCGGGCCTTCCA
The DNA here is from genome assembly GCF_030504625.1 of Neisseria sp. MVDL19-042950. Lineage (GTDB taxonomy): Bacteria > Pseudomonadota > Gammaproteobacteria > Burkholderiales > Neisseriaceae > Neisseria. The sequence goes on from NZ_JAUKWH010000003.1 coordinate 106,969, forward strand.
CCCGCCCGAACCGGACGCGAGGTCTGTAAGCGTCTTCCCACCCCCTTTCGGCCGGAGCAGGTCGAACTCTAAAAGGCTGATTGAGTGCGTTAACGCCCTGCCAAAGGCGAACTGTGGTGTGCGAAAAAACATAACGGAGGCCACACCCGAGTCGCTTGCTGCATCCTCCCTGCCGAATGGGATTCAGCCCCAACCTCCGTTATGGTGAGGCCGTCTGAAAATCATCTTTCAGACGGCCTGCTAAAACTACTTAAAAAAATCTACGAATTGCGCTTTGAAATCAGCAGCTTCTTTTTCAATATCGATATCGAGTTCCTTAATCAGCGGGGAATCGAGCAAGTACCATGCAAACTTGTGTCGATAACGATTAGCAGTACCGGCAAGAGCAATGCTTTCTTCCACATTTTCACGGTTCATGTTGAAAAGCTCTTCACCCAATGCCAAATAACCGCCAACTTTCTGCTCATAGAACACAGTGATCTCGTCGGCTTTGTCTCGCAACAATCTTATTTCGTCTTTCATAAAATGCTCCGCTATCCGTTTCCCAAAAGCAAAGCCCGCTTATTAATATAAGCGGGCTTTTCAATATTGAGACCGTCTGAATTATTCGGGCATAAACTCGTCATTTAAGATGTCGGCCATACTCCAAATCGCCTGTTCGGGGAAGGTGTTTTCCAACTCGGTTCCCCGTAATGCAGCAGCCACGCCGTATGACCATACATCTGAGCAAAATTCACTATCTTCCAACCTGCTTTTCAAGCTGGGGGATTCAGCAAGAAGCCTTTTAATCTTAAGCCGTTGCTCTTTAATGGTTGCTTTCCAAGAATTACCCTGCCGTTCAGGCTGAAACTTCCATTTCAGCAAATGGCAGATCAAAACCTGCAAACGGCTTTCCAAAGCCCGCTGTTCGCTTTTGCCCATATCCTCGATTTCCTCGGCCAAGTTCCTAAAATCAATATTGTTTACCAACCCCGCCCGCAACAGGCCTGCCTGCTCGGCAGCCCATGCGGCGAAGTCGGTTTCATAAGAAGTCGACATTGTTCATTCCTCCTTAAAATCAAATGCCTGTATTAGTTAAATCATATCATATTTATAAAAATCAATGGGTTTGCAAATCTACTTATCCGGCTCAATTAAACCGTCATAAAAATAACTTTCGTTACTTTCTCAAAAATTCGGTGTAAAATACCCACACGGAAGCCCGCTTTAACAAACGGGCTTGGGTCTGGGTACAGACCTAAGACGGTGTGCGAGACCGTCTTATAAAGAGTGTGCATCTAAAGAGTGTGCATCATCGGCACACTGAGGGCGGTAAAGCCCTGATTCTGCCCGCCAAGAGGCAGCCTCAAAAAATCAGTATGTAGTTTGGAGCTTGTCCGTAGATTATCGCTCCGCATCGGGGATACGCCCCGATTGTCAAATACGTTCAACAGCCGCCTGTTACCGGACGCTTCACTGCGCTACCCGGATGCGCGGCTTTTCTTTTGGTGGCGTGTTGAATGCCGCCAGCAACCGTTTGTGCTCCCACCGTTTCAGCGGTTTTGCTTACCCAAAGGCTCGAAGCCTTTTCTACGCCTGCCGCGTTGTTCCTGAGTGAAGCCTGCATTGGTTTTCAAATAAGGAACGGCACGGCTCCGAAGGCCGGTTGCTACGATTTCGAGTTGTTAAAGAACTATTCGGCATTACCCGTTGACTTAATTTTAAGATAACTTAAATTTAATCGCAAGAATTATTTTAAGAATACTTAAATTATAAACATATCTATCTGAAAAAAAAGGAAATTTGATAAATAAATAAGCCGTCTAAAGTGATTTAGACGGCTATAAAAGAATCAATATTTATGAATATGATAAAAAAGTGATTTTAAGTCATTGAAATTACAGAATTTAGATGAACATGGAATCTAATTGAAGTTAAATTCATCTTTTTCTTCGATAAATTCTATGCTCAACTAATATTCCGATGATCTGAATTTCTGCTTCATTTGAAGAGATAGTTGGGTAGTCAAGATTTAATGGCTGAAGACTGAACTGCCCAATATTGTCAATTTTATATTTTCTGAACAATACATCATCTCCAACTCGTGCTAATACAAACTCGCCAGGCTCGGGTTTCACAGCAATATCAATGAAAATAGTATCTCCTTCTAAAAACTCGTTTGCCATTGAATCACCTTTTAGAGTAAAGGCGAATGTTGATTCTGAATTTTTCAGTTCACTTATGATGAAGTCTCCTGTTATTGGTATAAAAGGAGTTGCAACATCAAGATTTCTAATGTCATCGTAGCTCAAAATAGGAATTTGTGTGGCGGTAATGCTCGAGATTAGTTTTACGTTTGTAGTCTCTCCTTCACCGCCTTTTAAAAGCCAACCAAAATCACAACCAAATAAAGCTGATAACTCATATAAATTTTCAGCATTAGGCTTGGTTGTATTTGATTCCCACTGTGAGATAGCAACATGGGATACATCCTTCAATTTTTTCGCTAAGTCTTGTTGGGTCAAATTCATATCTTTTCTAAGTTTACGAATTCGCTCACCGATAGTTTTCATCTGCACAATCAAATCCAACTCTCAATTTTTCAAGGTTTAAGTTATCTTAACTGATGTTGATTTAAGTGTTCTTTATACATATAATTTAAGCAAACTTAAAAAAGAAAGTTCAATGATGCTTACGAAAGATGTTATCGACTTTTATGGAACTAAAATCGCGGTAGCAAGGGCGTTAGGTATTAGCCCTTCGGCAGTTACTCAGTGGAAAGAGATAGTCCCCGAAAAACAGGCATACCGCATTCAAAGGATGACGGGGGGTAAACTAAAAATAAATCCCCGTCTATATCAAGTACAAGAAGTCTTAAAAGCAAAGAAGCCGTAAACGAGAGTGGCTTTCCATGCTTATTTCTGAACTGCGCCCACGCCTAACCAATAAATTCGTGCAAGTCTATGACGAGTTTATACCCCTATACGCACATAAAAAAACAGAGCCTGTTACGGCTCCGTTGTATGGCGGTTGTTGCGGTTGTTTATGCCTGCATGGGGATAATGTGGTCGATTTCCTGTTTCAGAGACTGTTCCGCCATTTTCAGATCGTAGGCGTTTTGCAGGTTCAGCCAGCTTTGTGCATCGCCGCCGAAATAGCGGGCAAGCCGCAAGGCGGTGTCGGGACTGATGCCCCGCTTTTCGCGCACGATGTCGTTAATGCGCGGTGCGGGCACATGCAGGGCGACAGACAGGGCGTTGGCCGTCATGCCCAGCGGAATCAGGTATTCTTCGCGCAAAATTTCGCCGGGGTGTATGGGTCTCATCTGGTTATTCATGGTGGCTCCTTAATGGTAATCAACAATTTCAACATCGTAGGCATGTCCGTTTTCAAAACGGAAGCAAACCCGCCATTGGTCGTTGATGCAGATGCTGAACTGTCCGATACGGCTGCCTTTGAGTGCTTCAAGCCTGTTGCCGGGCGGGGAACGCAGAAAATCCACGGTAACAGCAGAATCCAACATTTGCAGCTTGCGTTCCGCCGTCTTTCGGATAGCCCTGAATTTCAATGGGCAGCGGCCTTGAAACAGTTGCTCGGTATGTTTGCAGTTAAAAGTTTGAATCATGGATATATTATATAACGCATAGCGTTAAACGGAAATCATTAAATGCTTATCGCTGACCTGCGCCCACACCTAAGCGAAAAATTCGTCCAGATCTATGACGAGTTTATGCCCGTGTGCGCACATGATTTTCAGGCGGCCTCGTTTCTATCTAATCTATTTTGGTGGAGCGATGTGGCCGATAAAGAGCCGAAGCGGTGCGGCTGGCTCTACAAGACCGCTGCGGATTTGAAGCAGGAACTCGGTCTGACACGGCGCGGCTATGAAAAAGTACGCCGCACCCTGCTTAAGCTCGGCTTGGTGCAATATCGGCGTAGCGGTGTCCACGGTAAGATGCACTGGCTACTCAATTGTGAAGTGCTGTTGGCCAAAATCTACGAATTGCGGGGCATTCCCGTTCCCGAGGCGAACAGCCGCTATCACTATGACCGAGATAATTACCGACTGCCGAAATTCATTCCGCTGGATTTGTGGCACAACTATCTCGATATGCGGATTGAGGCCGGTAAAAAAGCGGGCACAGGGGCAAAAAAAACCGCCATTAAGCAATTGGCGGCATTCCACAATCAAAATCTCGATATTCGCCCCATTATGGAGCGGAGTATTCTTAAAGGCTGGTTAGGTTTTTATCATAACGATAACAACCAACCGAACAGGCCGTCTGAAGCGGCATTGAAAGCACAGGAAGAACGCACGCGGCGAGAACTGGAGGCAGCTGCAAAAGAGCGTCAGAAGTACGCTCCACAGCAAGAAAAGCCCGACAAACCCCCGCCCTCAAAACCTGATCTATCAGGTAATGACGGGTATCAAGCAATACAAAACTATTTGAAAAAAGGCGGTATGAAATCAGGCTAATAAGACCTGACGCCATACCGCGCCTTGTCTTTACCCAAACGTCTTAAACAAATGGTTTTCACCCTGCTTTTGAGCGATTCAAAGGCATTTTGATACGGTCGATGCACTGCATTGGCCGTTTTTTTATGCTTTTTTCGTAAATTCGGGTATTGAGGCCGTCTGAAACCGGTGGTATCCGTTTTCAGACGGCCTTTTCTATTGCTACAATTTATTCAATTAAATCATGTCTTTGTACATATTGTACAAAGTACACTGAACATATTGAACAAAGAACTTTGTACGCCGAGGACAATATCTATACAGAGATCACATCAGAGATCACTTACAGATATTAATAAGGCCATTCGGCCTGATGATTTTTTGTGCAATTCTTTTTTTGTTTTGGAAATAACCGTTTAAAGTGTTTAGCAGGCGGGATATTCAGATTTTTTGTGGATAAGTTGGTTTTGGAAGGCATATTTTTGACACCCAAATCCAAAGTATCTACAATGTAGATACATATCAATGGGAGTATCAGTATGAAGTTACAGAAATGGGGAAACAGCGCGGCAGTGCGCTTTCCCAAAGAGATTATTAGCCAGCTCGGTTTGCAAATTGGTGATGAACTGCAAACCGAAGTCAGAGGGCAAACTATCGTGATTAAGGCAGTGAAACGACCACGATATAAGCTGTCTGAATTGCTGTCAGAGATGCAAGGTGATGTCTCTCGTGTTGAAGGGTGGGAAGAAATGCCGGATGTTGGCAAGGAGATTGCCAAATGACGTATATCCCGGAAAAAGGCGATATTATTCATCTCCGATTTGACCCGGCATCAGGAAAGGAAATGCAGGGAGATCATTTTGCTTTGGTGGTATCGGCCAAAGCATTTAACAAAGCGATGGGACTGGTTTTTGCCTGCCCAATTTCACAAGGTAAAGCCGAAGCCGCTAGAGGGATGCTTTCCAGCCTGCTCGGATCCGGAACCCATACTCAAGGAAATATTCATTGCCACCAGCTCAAATCTCTTGACTGGAAGGCACGAAAAGCAGCGTTGAAAGAAAAAGTCCCTGATTACGTAGTGCAAGATGTTTTATCCCGCATTGCGGCTATTTTGGAACTTGATTGAAAATGGTGATTGGAAGCCGTCTGAAAAGATTCAGACGGCTTTTTCATAACCAAAAAGTCCTTTTACTACAATTAATTGAATAAGGATCACATGTGTATTTGTGAATAAATTCGATAAGACTCAGACTAAAAGTAAGGTATAATAAGCCTTACTTTAGAATGAAAATGAAAAGGAGCAGTTATGGCGACGACTTTGAAAATTACTGCGAAAAATCAAGTAACGTTTAAGAAAGAGTATTTACAGCACCTAGGCATCGGTACTGGTGACGAGTTAGAGGTGTTAAAACTGCCTGGCGGAGAACTCAGAATCAGGGCAAAACAAAACCGATTAAAATCTGCCCGTGATTTTGCCGGTTGTATGGAAAATGTTGCCGGTGTGCACTTAAGCGTTGAAGAAATAAATGAGGCAATTGCGGACGCTGCCGCTGAATCAGGAATTGCAGGATTGGAGAAAAATGTATGAGCAGTTTGGCTGTTGATACGAATGTATTGGTCAGATTGTTTATCGGTGACGATAAAAACCAGCAGGAGACGGCTATCCGTTTATTTGAGGCTAATGATGAGATTGTAATTCCGACCTCAGTATGGATGGAAACGGTGTGGGTTTTGCTTAGGGCTTATAAAATACCGTCAGAAACGGTAGTAGCCCAGCTCAGAAACTTTATCGGCTCAGTGCCGAATTTAGTCGTGCAGGAAGATGAAGTTGAAGCAGGACTGTCTGTAATGGAAAACGGCGGCGATTTTGCTGATGGGGTGAATGAATATCTTGGCAGCAGGTTGGGTGCGGAAAAATTTGCCACTTTTGATAAAAAAGCGGTTGGCATCTTAAACAGACTGGGTAGGCCGGCGTTGTTGTTGAAATAAGGTTATTTTGTGATGGAAAAGCCGCCTGAAAGGTTTCGGGCGGCTTTTTTAGTAGAATTGATATATGTACATATAACCTGTACAATAAAATCATACCTAAATTTGGAGATGAAAAATGGACAATGTAGTCAGTTACACCGCTGCTCGAGAAGACTTGGCCAACATCATGACCAAAGTGTGTGATGATCATGTCGTTACACATATTACCCGCCGCAACGGTGGCAATTGTGTTTTGATGTCGGAAGAAGAGTACAACTCAATTATGGAAACGCTTTATCTGTTTGGCAACCCGACCAATGCTGCCCGTTTGGAGCATTCTTTGGCTCAAGCCGAGCGTGGCGAGTTTGTGGATGTCGAATTATGAAACACCGCTTTACCGCAGATGCAGCAGAGGACTTAGCCTACTGGGTAAAGCATGATGGACGCAAGGTGGAACGGATTAAAGTTCTGTTGGACGATATTAAAATCAACCACCCTAAAGGCATCGGTAAGCCGGAGCCACTTAGGCATCAGAAATCAGGTTTGTGGTCGCGTAGGATAGATCGGGAACACAGACTGGTTTACTCCGTAGAAGAAGATACGGTAACAGTTTATGCTTGCCGCTTTCACTATGGACGTTAGGTACAAGTTTTTTTGAAGAGGCCGTCTGAAAAGATTCAGACGGCCTTATTTACATCAAATTTTTCGCATCAACTTCAGAAGGTTTAAATTTAAATTTCCGAGGCTCACCCGGCGGAGTTTCAGGGGATTCTGAATTAGCCTCATTTGTTGGCTTAACATTACCAGAGATTTTTACAGTTTGTTGGGCTACATCTAGTTGCGTTTTTTGCACTTCTTCTTGCTGATTTTTTGTCAGGACACTCTCGGTTATCTCCGATTTTTCCGAAGACGCCTGACTAGGAATTTTCTGATTCTGCCGCACAGATTTTTTTTCATCAGTTTCTGTCCGGCTACGGATAAACCAGTTTAACGTAGTCATCCCCACAGTAATGCCATTCATCTTCAAAAAATCTAGTATTTGCTGCTGGGTGTAACCATGAGATTTAAGCAGCAGAATATCTTCTCGGTACGGTTCCAGCTTTGAACTTCTACCTCTTTTCTGATGAGCTTGAATAAATTCGGCTGCTGATATTTTCGGCATACTAATCCTATCCAATTATTATCTAAATTAATCCAATAAAGTCTATATTTATCTATAAATATATCAATTAATATCTATTTTTGTCTAGCTAAATATCAAATAAATACCAATAACAATCTAATCAATATCTATCATCATCTAATTAATATCCATATAAAACTATTTGTAACTAATGTAATCTAAAATTGCAAACGTTACTATCTAAGTCCGCGCGTACCTCACCCCTGCTAAAAACGCAAAATTTCCCAAATAAACCAATTTTAAAACTAGACGCAGGATAGGCAACGAGTGCCAAAAAACGCCCTAAAGCGTTTTAAAAAATTCCGCCAAGGCGGAAACGCCGCAGGCGGCTGTCCCGTAAACAACCATCGGGGGCGGTCGCCGCCGTGTTGTCTCCAGATGTCTAAATTTCAAAGCGCAAAAAGTCCAGACCAAGACGAGTGTCTTTGCACGTCTTCCACCTTTCCCACCACGCCGCTAGGGGCGCACCGGACAAAGATGAAAGCCGCACAAAGCCAGTCTGGACTTTTTGCGCTTTGAAATTTTTAACGACATCACAACACGGCGGCGACCGCCCCCGATGGTTGTGTGTTGTTAATTATTTCGCATGAAAGGAATGACTATGGGATTGGACATGTACGGCTACACCATGCGCGCCGAGTTTGCGGGCGACCGACAAACCGATGTAATGCCGCAAACCGATGAAGAGCGCGAGCAAGCGCAGTTAACCGATATTGCCTACTGGCGGAAATTTAATCATCTGCATGGTTGGATGGAAGAGCTTTACAGAGAAAAAGGCGGGCAAGACGAAGTGTTTAACTGCCGAACGGTAAGGCTGGAGTTAGCGGACTTGGTACGGTTGGAGCAGGCGTTGGACAACGACGAATTGGAATATACGCCGGGCTTTTTCTTCGGTGGAGAAGAGGTGTACCCCGAAGACATAGAAGAGACCAAGAAATTTATTGCAGCCGCCCGCGAAGCCATAGCAAACGGCTTGGCAGTCTTTTATGACAGTTGGTGGTAATCGTTAACCATGTTTCAGACGGCCTGTTGAGGCCGTCTGAACGACACAACGGAGATTAAACGGTATGGCCGACATCAATAAAGAGATTGTCAGACTGTTTCAGTCGTTTGGTACAGCCTATCGGGTTGCGGATTTATTCAGGGATTTTATTGAAGTAACCGCCATTGTATTAATTAACCAATACGCATTTGACGATAAATGGGAGCATCGGGAGAACCGTTACCACGAAATCCGCAAACAGTATGCGGAAAGTGATTTTAAGCGGTTTGCTGAAATACTGGGCTTATTGATTGTTGAAACCCATAGCCACAGAGAACAAGGCTTATTTGCCGATATTTTAGGCTGCCTGTATATGGATTTAGGTTTGGGCAACCCAAACAGCGGGCAATATTTTACCCCTTACAACATCAGCAAACTGATGGCGGCCATTGTTAATCAGGATTTGGCCGAAAAGCTGAAAACCGAGCCATTTGTAAGCGTTTTAGAGCCTACCTGCGGCAGCGGGGCGAATGTGATTGCTTTTGCCGATAAAGTTTCTGAGCTGGGCTACACACCTGCATAGCACATGGCCGCTATCGGAATTGATATTGATGCCTTGTGCGTTTGGATGTGTTTTATCCAATGTGAGTTATACCGTATCCCTGCCAAGATTGTGCATGGCAACAGTTTGACGAACGAATTTTGGGCAGTTTGGTGTACTGCCGATTGGATACTCGGCGGCTTCGGTCAGGCAATGGCAGACAGAATATCCGCCGACAAGAAAGAAGCCGCAGAAAGCAAAGAAAATCTGATTACGGTAATTCCACAGCGCATGTTTACGCTTGAGGAACAGCTTGTTTTATTTTGACTGTTTCAGACGGCCTTAAGTGGCCGTCTGAAAAGAAAGGAAGTAGCGATGAAATACCACTTTCAATATGGATATACAGGTACGCGCGAGATAGTTATTTTTTTAGATGAAGAAGGACTACAAGACAATATATGGGCTGATGATGATGGGGATATTTGTGTTTATAAGGATTTAACGGTTACGTTCGATATAGACCGTTATTTACGGCTGATGCAACATTTAAAACCCTTGCAAGAAATTGACACACAATTCGGGCGGGTACACATGACCGCGGATATTGAAAGTAAGAGCGCGGCCGAGACTTGCAAAATACGCGGTACATTTATAGAGGTGTACTACAAAGGCAACCTTTATATAGATGCACGTTGGTATTGCGATTGGTCGATGATTGATTTTGGTGTGTATTTAAACATGCCGAATCAGTTTTACACCGACCCCGCAGCATGGTTTGAAAAAGAGATTGCAGCGAAAGGGATTCAAAAGGCTAAAGAAGTTATGGAGGCGGAACAATGCAAGTAAACAATGTTGACCATATTCTCACTCAAATATCAGAACTTCACCCGAAGCAAATGCGGGAAGTATTTATGACGATGTGGCGCAATATGGACAGTTTAAACGATGGTTTAACCGCGGACGACTGCATAGAAATTTTTGCTTCGGCCTTAAAAGGCAGTTCCGATTTTACTTACGACTTACTGGCTCAAACATGTGAGGATTACAGCGTCGGTACTATGACGGAAACATTTTCATTATTGCCCCGCGCAACGTATGACAAGTTGTTTTCAGACGGCCTGAAAGGGGATATTCCACCTAATACAAGGCTGGATACGGTAGCTTTAACTAATCTGTTGATGCTTGAAAATGTCGCCAATGTGGAGGCCAGTATTAGAAATGGTTGTATAAGAGCAACACATTTCATAGGCTCTGATGGAAAATTTATCTATGATACAGGGATTGATGATGAAGAAAATCTATGGGAAATTGACGAATTTAGAGAAGCATACCCTAAAACGTGGTGGACAATTGAGCAAGTAATCTTTAATTTTTGATGTAGCAGGCCGTCTGAAAAAGACGGTTTCAGACGGCCTGAATATGGCAGATGGGAAACCCGTTTGTCAAAATCCAGCCCGCAGCAGCCCCGTTCCCGGCTCCGTACCTCCGCCCGAAACGTCCCCACGCCCCCAAGCCGGACTTGACCATGCCGACCGCTCCGGCACCTGCGGCAACCTACGCAACCGGCAAGCCCAAGCCCGACTTGCCCCCTCCTGCGGGAATTATCATCATTTTTTTCTTATTTATTATTAATGTATGCTACTCCCCAATAAAATCATTCATTTGTTCTCGCAACCAAGATAAAAATTTAATTCTGCGATAATCAGTTTCAAAAGCTATCTCTGATAGCAAATAATATCCAGATCCATCCTCCTTGAAATCATAAGGTGCGATTAATATTCCTTGCTTTATTTCGTCTTCGACCATCAGCTCAGAAGCCATAGCGGTTCCCAGTCCCGCGATTGCAGCTTGAATGGATAGATAAAAGTGTTCAAAAAACATATTCTCTTTACATGAAAATTTATTTCCATGACACTTCTCCCAATCTTTCCATGCATGAGGGCGTGTGTATGTATGCAACTTTTTTGTATCCGTAGCAAGTGAAGGGATATGTACCGGCCCCATTCTTTCATTACACAAAAATTCCGAATAAATTGTTTTAGGCCATGAAAAGTCATTTCGCCGTATAGCCACATCAATCTTTTGATGATGAAAATCTACTTTCCCCCCAGCCGCTAAAATCACCACATTAAAGCCAAACTCCTTTGGGAAACGAGTAATTCTAGGAATTAACCATCTCATCGCCAAAGTAGGTTCGCACGAGACCACCAAATCTTTATCTTTACCATGATCTAATTTAGTTAATGTGCTTTGGAGTTCTGAAAAAATGTACTGGCAGGATTCATATAATATTAATCCTGCAGAAGAAAGTCGGAGATTACGGCCTTGCTTAACAAATAATGTTTCATTCAAGTGCTCTTCTAGAAGCTTTAATTGCTTGCTTACCGCACCATGTGTTACATGAAGTTGCTGCGAAGCAGCAACTAGACTTCCATATTTTCCAACGAAATAAAAAAACTTGAGTGCATTAAGTGGTAATCGTCTAATGTTTTCCATAATCTCACACATGAAAAGATAATAATTCGATTTTTTTAGTTTAAATTTTGGAGCAAAATTCTTCGCACATAATGGCTCATACAATTTCAAAGCGAGGAATTATTATGATATATCAAAATATTAAATCGAACTCTTCATCTATTGAAACCATCAAAGAGCAAGTTAAAAGTAACTATTTCTCACACATTCCTTCAGAACAAGCAAGACAGATTATTGGAGAGATTCTACTGCATTATCCTTCTAAAGAATCAATAAATGAATTTATCAACACTTGGTTCAATTTAGAAGAAGACACTTTCATGGCTGATGGAGGTAAATATCGTGAAAGAACACATGCGGTTTTCGCTTCGTCGGTATCCGACAATTCGGTGTGCCTATTACTGTACCAACCACATTTCCAAACAAAATATTACAATGAGCTAAATGGAGGGGTAGCTAGATACTTTAAAGAAATCCCTGAACAAGTGTTAAAAAATGAGGTGTTTGAGGGATTGATGAAATTTGCCTACCTACTATTTTCAGGGCTTAAACCTACAAACTATTTTATTGAGATCCATCAGTTCCGTATAAAAGCTAAAGAAGGTGTTATCGGATTACCCACGCCCGAAGGTATCCATCGTGATGGCGTTTCATACGTTTTAATGGCGATGGTTAAAAGAAATAACGTTCAAGGTGGAGAAACGACAATTTACGATTTAGATAAACAACCATTAGCACAATTTACCTTAATGGATACTTTGGATATCGCTATTGTAGATGATACAAAAGTATTCCACGGTGTATCTCCTGTTTACAAACATTCAGCAATTGAAGGCGAAGCATATCGAGATATATTAGTTATCACCTTTAAAGAAACGGATTAAGTCATGCAAGAACTCATAGCCGTAGCCTTAATTACCATACTTGCGGTTATCAGTCCCGGTGGGGACTTCGCCATGGTCACTAGAAACAGTTATCTGCATGGCAGGAGAGCAGGAGTATTGACATCTTTAGGTATAGCTTCTGCCGTTTGGATCCATGTAGGTTACACACTTCTAGGTGTCAGCATATTGTTGCTCAAATTTCCTACATTGTTTCATTTTATAAAGATATTGGGCGCAATTTATTTAGTTTATATCGGATTTAAAACATTTAATCATCACAACGTAACCGTGGATTTAAATGCCTCATCAAAGACACTTAGTGATATCGAAGCATTTAAAAATGGTTTTGTAACAAATGCTTTAAATCCCAAAACAACTCTATTTGTATTGAGTACGTTTACTCAAATAGTAAAACCAACCACTTCTATTTACATCCAATTAGGGTATGGGGCATTTATGTCTATTGCACATCTAATTTGGTTTGTATTTGTAGCGGAGGTGTTATCCAGCCCATTAATTAGAAATAGATTATTGCAAAAACAGAAATATGTTAACCGTTTTATCGGAGCAATTTTAATTTTGCTGGGTGGAATGCTGATATTTTCATCAATTCCGTTTTGAGCGAAATTAAACAAGGAGAAAATATTATGGAACGTTTTGCTTTTTTAGACTTGGAAGGGGTCCTGTATCCCGAGATTTGGGAAATTTATGCACACAAGCTTGGATTGCCGGAGTTGGGCAAAACTACTAGAGAAGAACCTGATTTTAAAAAATTGGTTAGTGAAAGAATCAAAATACTGAAAAAAACAATGTCCAATTGCAACATCTATCCACGTTATCTAAACAAATTAAGCTACTAGATGGTGCCTTGGACTTTGTAAAATCCTTACAAAAAATGCATTTTGACATTTATATTGTTACTGATGCCTTTGTGGAAATTATTGGGGATAACGTTAAAAATTTGGGAATATGTAATATTTATCCTAACCACTTTATATGTGATGAGTCGGGGTATATTACTGACGCGATTTATATGCGAGAAAAAGGGAAATATGAAGTCTTGGAACAAATATTAAAAGAGAAGCGAAACGCTTATTCTATTGCGATAGGCGATACTTTTAATGATTTCACTATGCTTGACTATGCAGATGATGGCTTTTTGTTTAATCCTTCTCCACAGGCTTTGTTGATGGCTTTCCCAAATTTTAGAGTAGTACGAAACTATGATCAGATAACAGAATATTTAAAAGGAAAATTAGAATAGGGTATATGAAGTATTTCTTTATTGAGTATTTACAAGTTATTTATCAATTATCCTTTAGAAACAATAATGAGGTTGACGCATGAGGAAAGTTAAAATTACAGAAGCATACTGCGTTGAATTGGGAGATGTAGTAGACATTGACCGTGCTCATGAAGAATCTATGAGAGGAGGAGCACCTTATAAAAGATTTGAGTTTCTGTGCTCTGACCCTAGATGCAGGGAAAAGGGTGTGAAAATAATAGGGGTAAACTACGATAAACCTATCTCTCAACAGCAAAATGCAATGCATTTCCGAGAAAATCACGAATATAAACATCATCCCGATTGTGAATGGGTAATCATGCATAATTACCTGAGCCACCCATCTCCACACCCGGGTGAAACAGAACGTTTAGCTGTAATCCGGCAACAAACTTACAATACAGTTTCTGACTGGATTACAACATACACACCTTATGAACCTGATACCGGGGTTCGTACAGAAAGCAGTCCAGTAACTGTTTTGGGTTCAAATACAGTCAATCCCTCTTCCCAGTCCCAAGACAAAATACATACGGGCAGCCATGGAAGAACAACTCATTCCTTTCAAAAAATTTGCCAATATCACTATGAACTTGCAAAAGTACTGCCAAATTTAAATGACTTAAAAGAAATCCCATTGCACGTAATAGGCTTAGGAGATACCAATTTCTATAAGTATTTTCGGTTAATCAAATATGCATTAATACTGGACAATGAAGAACATGAGTATGACTGCATATTATTTGGCCAGCTTTCCAACAATAATGGAATAAAAAAATATGGAACAGGTTTTAGAGTTAAGTTCTGGGCGAAAATAAATGAGCTAGCAGTCACTATTTATATATCACCAGAGCAAATACGCGAATACCGCCATCGTAATGCTCTGCTTGATATATTGAACAATCATGAGAAATTTGAAAGTTTGACCGCGTATTTTATACCAAAGCCTAACATCGTTACTGAGTATAAATTTGATTCCGGTTGGAAGGAAATACAAATAACCATCTCTGATTTGAATTTTTTTAGATTAATTGGTACGCCTAAAAAAACATAATTGATTGTTTTCAGATATACAAGTATCCAGCTCGTACTGATGAAGGATGAAAGTGACCAACTTATGAATATCGACTGTATCCAGCATTTGAATATCCGCATCCTCAGCTTTTTTTAATCTCTCAAAAAGCTCAGAGGGCCAAACATTCTCTCTTCCTACCGCCAGCGTCAGAGAAAAGGTTTCTCCGTTTAATCCGTGCATGTCCACCGCAGAAAAACAACCATCTTTATAACGGTAAAAATCCCAATGGATTTTATCAATCCCGTTCAGATGTTTATCAAGATATGTAGTCAATTGATTAAGTTTGGCTACACACTGTGGGGTTATTTCATCTCGCCCCAGTGTTGAATCAAAAATATAATTTGTGGTGTATTGATGTAATTTGTTTTTCATATCAGATTCCTTTTTGATTTCTAGTTTGCTTAATTGCCGAATAATAATTTAGGAAACTCCTGTCGAAGTTCCCCATTGAGCAAACATCCATTGGCACGCTTACTGCGCTTTATGCCGTCTGCTCCCCAGCTGCCCCATTGTTTGAAGAAAAACGCGGCTCCGGCAGCTTCGCATTGTTGCCGGATGTTATCCGCCCAAGTAGGGAACATCCGTCTTGCTTTGGAGCCGGATTCCCCGCCGACGATAACCCACTCGATGTTTGCAAGGTTTAAAGGCCCCAAATCTTCCAGCAGCGGTTCGCAGGAAATAAAACGGACGGTTGCCGGAATATTCCTCAGCAGTTCGATCCGGGGCAGTCCGTAACGCCGGTCTTCTACCGATACGCCGAGCCATACGTTTTCGGGAACGGTTCGCGTAGCGAAGTATTCCGCCATTCTTTCCGCCCGTTTGGTCAGCACCTGATAAGTGTGCTGCGGTGTTTGCCGGATGGTTTCAAAAATACGGTCGATGTAGGCAAACGGTACGTCTTCGTGAAACGTGTCGGACATGGAGTTCACAAAATAAACCGCCGGCTTTTTTCTATCGGCGGGTTCTTTCAGACGGCCTTCCATCAGGGTAAGGGCAAAACCGTTTTCATAACCGGGCGTGTTCATGGACTGCAAACGCTTCGCCATTGATTCGGCGTAGCAGTTTTTGCATCCGGGCGATATTTTGGTACAGCCGGTTATGGGATTCCATGTACGTTCCGTCCACTCGATATTGCTGTTGGCCATAAAAACTCCCCCAATATTAAAAGCCGATTGCCTGCTGCGCTGTCCGCTGTTCGTGCAAATTGACGAAAGCAGGATTCAATTCAATACCTATCCACTTTCGCCCCAAGCGGTTGGCCGTTTCCGCAACCGTGCCGCTGCCTGAAAACGGATCCAGCACCCAATCACCCGGGCGGGAACCGGCCAAAATACACGGCTCGATCAGTTTCGGCGGGAAAGCCGCCAAATGGTCGTGGCGGGCGGCTACGGTGGATACCGGCCATACGCTGCGCTTGTTACGCAGCGGCCGGGCAGGTGTGTGCTCACGGTTACTGCGGTGTTGGGTTGCACGTTGGCCGGGATTCGGCATTGCCGTATATTTTCCTTTCGTCCGGCAGAAATCATTTTGCCGGTTTGCACCGGGGCGGTCGTAACTGTCCGATGGCTCCCGGATGGCTTCGTGATCGAAGTAGTAACGGCTGTTTTTGGAAAGCAAAAAGAGATATTCGTGTGAGCGGACGCAGCGGTCGGTAACGGATTCGGGCATCGGGTTGGTTTTATGCCAAATGATGTCTTGGCGCAGATACCAGCCGTCTGCCTGCAAAGCCAGGGCGACACGCCACGGAATGCCGATCAGGTCTTTGGCTTTGAGGCCGTCCGACAGCGGTGTGCTTTTCAGACGGCCTGTCAGTTGGACGTTTGTCTGAAACGAATCTTGATACCCGCTAAACGGGCTGCCGTCGGCATTGCGGCCTTTGCCGCTGCCTGCATAACTGTCGCCGAGGTTGAGCCATAAGGTTCCGTCATCGGCCAATACATCACGCACCATACGGAACACTTCCACCAAATTGCCGACGTACTCATTCACGGTCGGTTCCAAGCCGATTTATCCGTCATAACCGTAATCGCGCAAACCGTAATACGGCGGTGAGGTAATACAGGTTTGGACTTTCACGCCTTGTCGGGTCAGCCGGGGCAGCACTAGGCGGCAGTCGCCGGTAAACAGGCGGTCATTGTCAGGTTGGGCGGAAGAAATCATGACTACACCTTTCATACTCGAAAGGCAGGCAGGGACAACTCCCAAGCCTGCCTTTGTTGATATATGGAACACCATTTGCCGCTTTAATTCTTGCCGCTGTTTTCCATTTCATGTTGCAAACGGTCAATTTCCGCTGCGATCAGCGCACCGGCGCGGACGAGATTTTCAATCGGGCTTTGCAGTTTCCATGTATTTTCACTCCACGGCCATCCGCGCGGGCATTTGTCGGATTGTGTCGAGGCGGCTTTCGCATAAGCCAATGCCGCCTCGACCAGCTCGCCGTTACGGTAGGCCATGTCTTTTTGCGTGGTGAAACCAAGATCATCGATTTGATGGCGGCGTTCTTCTGCGATCAGTTCCACGCCGGAAAGATTAGTCTTCATAAAAGCTCCTTATATAGAATTAACGGACTACGCCGTCTGAAAAAAAAAAGATGCTTCCCGACAGGAAACATCTCTCTAAAAAAACGCTACTGTGCAAATTACCGTGATATGTCGTTATCTTGTCTGTCTTGATCGTGTGGGCTGAATTGCTGTTGCTGCTTATCGTGTGCAGGCTTGATGCCCTTAACGGTGTCGTACTGGTTTTGCGCTTTGGTATCAAACGATTGCCCGGCCACTTCTTTTGCCAGTTGGCTGATGATGCGGGCTTCGGTTTTATTGCCCATCTTGTATAGTTCTTTGGCTATTAGGCCGTATTGTTCCAGGACAATGCCGCGCGTCTGCATGGTTTCTTTTAGATACGGATGCTTGGGGCGGTCACTATTTTTCAGGGCTTCCATCAACTCAACCGCCTGTTGCCTTGCCGCATTAGACAATACACCACGTTGCCGCATGGCGCGCAGCAGGCTGTTTTCCGGTTTCTGTACTTTGCCCCGGTGTTGCCGCTTGGTGGCCGCACACATCACGCCTTCTTCGCGTAACTTTTCGGCAAACCGGACACGCCACTCGAACAAATCGGCTTTGCGCGGGTTGAGCCGCCGCCCGAACTCGTCCCGCATCAACACGCATAAGTGGACGTGTGGGTGTTTCGGTTCGTCGGAATCGTGGCTGTCATGGTGCAGTCCGAACACATAATGATGCCCGGCAAACTGTTCGGCGGCGAAGTTGCGGGCGGCATTCAATACTGCGTCCGGCGGTGTGCCTTCGGGCATGGACAACACTATGTTCAGGGCTTCTTTATGCTTGCTCTCTTCGGGGATACCGAGTTTCCGCCAATCGTCTGCAAAACCCATGACCGCCCGTTTGCCGACCAGCTTTTCGCCGGATTGCGTTTCCAGCGGCACTTCGCCGTTACGCGATACATAATCCAAATGGTTGCGGACACCGCGCATACCTTTGGAGTTGTTACTGAGCCGCTTGGGGATTTTAACCATCACTTCGGGATGTTTAAGTGCGGCGGCGCGCAAGTTGGCCAAACCGCTGCCGGGCTTCAACGGCTTGGCGTTGCTACGGCGGCTACTGCCGAAATACAGCCCGCCGTCTTTTTTGGCTTTGACGGCACGGGTTTTATAGCCCAAAAACCAATCGTCTATTTTACGGTGCAATGTCATCATCACTCCTTTCCGGCTACTCCCGCTTCCTGCGGCGGTTGGTTTGCAGCACATGGTTTACCCTGCCGACGTGTGCATCAATGAACTTTTTAAGTTCGGTAATCTGTTGGCTGCTCAAAGATACGTTTTCGCCCGCATTCAGGCGGCGGGCGATTTGGTTGAGATTGCGGCCTATCATGACCAACTGGTAGTTAGACTGCGACAGCACATCGGCTTCAAATGCCGACAAAATCGGATGGTGCGAGATATGGGATTGGATAATGTCTCTGACAACATCGTTGATGGAGCCGCGACGTGTCTCCGCTGCCGCCTCAAGATAGGCGCGGTCTTTATCCGGTAGGCGCAGGGTGATGCGCTTTTTACATTTGGGCGGTGGCAGTTGTACCGGATCGGGTTCGGCGGCCGCTTCTAACTCTGCCTGTAACAGTTTTTTGGACAACAAAGACACACTGGCTTTTCCGTAACGTTTAAAGGCCACTTCGCGAAGAGAATGTAATTCGTGTTCTTTTAGACCAAATACCCTGACAGGTATTGATTTCGCTTGGTTAGCTGTATCATTCATAAATCATACATCCCGAAAAAGCCTGCATCCACGACAGATGCAGGCCAATCTACGACCGCTATTCAAAATCACCGCTCAATACCGGTTTCAGTTTGCCGCTCCGGCGTGGTCTCATATTTGTTTGCGACTGCCTGAGTTTGCGAACGGTAAAAATTAATCCTTGCCTGTAACTGCACGTCAGCGGGCAGGCCGGATATGGTTTTTTCCAACGCATGTTCCAAAACGGTGCGGTGCTGTTTATCCGCTGTGGACAAAGTGGCCGTCTGCATCAGGTATAGATGTTTGAGTACATTCAGGCTGCCTTGCGTACTTTGCTCCGCTTCACCATTGGAAAAGGCCGTCTGAGCTATTTCAGACGGCCTCATTGAGCTACTTAAACTTTTTTCAGATGGCTCTGTAAAGAGACCGTCTGAAACATTGTCCGGCGAAGCAGATTGCCATGCTTTATCGGCAACGGTATCTTGAGCGGGGTTTTCCATACTGTTTGTTTTCAGCGTTTTTTCGCGTTCCTGCTTATGCAGGGTACGGATATGATTATAGGTATCGCGGAATTTGGCGTATTGTTCCCCTTTAACGCCTTGCAGATGGCTGTAACCGAACTCCTGTTTGTCTTCGTGCCACACAATACGGGCTTTTTCCACGCCCGGCACGAAAAAGCGGTTGGGATATTTGCGCCACTGCGTAATTTCTCCCGCTTCCAACATAGGCTTTAAAAATTCGGGAATCGGGGTGCGTGCGACATGATCTATTTTCCGCTGCTCCCGCTCGATGGCCGCCTCTGTTTTTTCGATGCTTTTTTGAAGGGTGCGCAAACTCTCGTTCTGCCGTTCCCAACGGTTCATGGTCGCTTGGCCGTTGCGTTTGTCGTTAAGCGGTTGGCCGTTTGCAGACTGTACGTCGTCGAAATGCGCCTGTAATTTGTTGTCGAAAGCAGTCTGCTTTTTGGCCAAAGACTGCTGCAAAATCTCCATGCGTTTACTGCCGGCGGGTTTGCTTTCGTTCTCCATACACTTTCTCCGAAACAAAATAAGCCCGAACTGAGGTGTCCGGGCGGTATGGTTCAAATGTGAATAAGGCCGTCTGAAATTTCAGACGGCCTTTTGACAATTGCAGATTGTGAATACGGATTGATTTACTCATCAGGCCATTTTGGCCATTGGGGCAGTACGGCAACAACGGTCAGGTGGTTTTCTGATACTGTGTAAACTATGCGGTAGCGCATTAGAAATAATTCACGGGTACCGTTAACGATTCCCGGTTTTCCCATTTGAGGTTGAGTTGCTGCCAAATCTAATAACCGCTTCATTTCCGCATAGGCTTTTCGGGCCGAAGCGGAACCGGCATAATCCCGTCGGGCTGCCAAAAGCTGCTTGCGCTGCTGTACGGCCTTATCCGTCCATTCTACCTGCATCTGCATTTCTTTCTTCATCAGCCCATTGCTCCAATAATGCTTCCATTTCCCGATCAACTTCTTCCCCGCTACGCACTCTGCCTGCGGCAACATCGGCCAAGCCTTTTTCCACTTCCGCCCTCACATAGGCCTCATAACGCTGCTTTTCAATGAAATCGCGCATAAATTCCCGTACCAGTTGGGAGGCATTGCGATCAGACAGGCGGGCAGCTTCCATAAATGCCTCTTTTTCGGCATCAGGAACATTCATAATAAATTGTGCCATTTTCAATCTCCTTTCAAGAATATATATATACAATATATATCAGGAAGTTTTTCCCATCAACTGACAATTCAGCAAAAGGCCGTCTGAAATTTCAGACGGCCATAGGCGATAAACAGAATATAAGGTTACGGATATTCTTTCCGTACATGAAGTACCGACAGGATTTTCACACGGCTTGGGGATACTTCGTAAATAATCAAGTAATTGGGGTGTATCACATATTCTCTGGTATCGGCCACGCGACCTTTTCTGCCTATATACGGCAGAGTGGACAAATGCTGAACCGAATCATGTATCAGCAAATCCATTTCAACGGCTGCATGAGGGTTGTCTGCAAACATAAAGTCGAGAATATCGTCAACATCAGACAATGCGCCTGCCGACCATTCAATGATGTGCATTTTTCAGGCGTTCCAGTCTCTTCATCCGTTGCTGCTCAAAGTGCGCCAATGCTTCTTCATGGCTGACTGTGGGAGCAGCACGGGCGGCCTCGACCTTGTTTTCAAGCCATTGCAGGTAAGAATCGGCTTCGTTCGGAGAATCGAATTCCGAAAGTCTCGGATCAAGTTTCAATGCGGTTTCTGCCATCGCGGAACCTCTTTCAAAAGATTGGATAGGGCTATCGTGCCTGATACGGCTTTGTTTTGTCAATGGATAAGGCCGTCTGAAATTTCAGACGGCCATATCTCGAGACGGCTGCATTAACGCTCGATTTCCATTTCTTTACCTTGCGAACGTTCATGCCGTTGGTTGCGTTCGGTTGTTTGGTTGGTCGGCGTTTGCTGATGGGCGGGCTGCTTAATCGGCTTCGGCAGTTTCAGCTTGGAACCGCTCATCTGTTTGGCCGTATGCTCGTAATAGTTTGTCAGTGCCAACGTGCGGGCATCGCCTTTCAGACCGCGTATGGTATCCAAGACATTCCGCTCGTGCCATTGCAGGTGCTGTTTGTTGGCCTTCGACAATTTGGACGCTTTATCCATATACACCGATCGTGCCGAAATAAAGTTGGTTTCCAGTGCGGCCGTTTTCATACGGTTGGCCTGTACGACCACTTCGGAGCGGATTTCGGATTGTCCGACGGCTTGCAACGGCACACCCGGTTGCGTGTCGGCGGCAGGAGAAGAATTGATCGTGGCATCGGACGGCAATTCATTCTGCGCCATCATCTTATCGGCTTTCGACAACATCTCCACGTCGGGCTTGGCGGACACCTTCTCCGGTTCGCCTTTAGCAGGTGCTTCTTTTTCCTGCTGCTGCCGGTGGTCTTGCACGATTTCCATGCGAAACAGATTGCGCTCGACTTCTTTTTTCTCGGTACCGGTGATTTTTCCGTTTTCATCGCGCACGTTCACTTCGATTTCAACCGGTTGTTTACCCAACTTGTGCAAATGGATGCGGTCGCCGATTTCGGCTCCGCTGCGTGCCATTGCATCCGGTATATCCACGCCCCACACGGTACGCTCCTTGCCCTCTCTTTCCAGCACGATATACGGACTGATTTGCTCGTTGGGGTTGTGGCGATAGTGTGCCGTGCCGACATCCACAATCCGCTCTCCCACTTCTGCGGCCGCTGCGGTTTTGGCCGCTACACCCGCTTGGGTTTCAGACGGCCTTTGCCGCTTGTCGCCGGGATACGGGGCGGGTGCGACTTTTTCCTTTACCGGCTCTACCGTCGGTGCGTGTTCGGGCTGCGGTTCGATGGCATTCAACGACCGCTCTTGGCGCATCCGCTCCAACAAGGCCAAGTCTTCGGGTTTGGGGCGGTATCCAGTGGTGCGGATACCCCGGCTTTCAGCCGCCACATACATCATGGATTTAAACTCTTGGCTGCCGCTGATTTTGATGCTGTCCCAGCCTTTCTCTTTGGCCACCTCAAGCATATCGTTGATGGTTTGCATGTCAGTCTTGGCGGTGCTGATTTTTTTGCCCGCGTCGGTAAACATCACGGTGGTATGGTTGGCCGCCGACAAATACTTTCCACCGGCTACAACGTAACGGCTTTCAATGCTCTCCGGCGGGATGCGGTAATTCAGATCGGTTACGGGCTTTTTTACGGTTGCAGCTTCCGGCTCCGGTACAGCGTCGTTTTTTTCCGCTTGGTCGGGTTCGGATGTTTGTTCGGGCGCGTTACCCGGTAACGGGGATTCCCACCCTTCAGCAGTTTTGCTGAACGGCACCAATTCACCGTCATGGGTTAAACCTTCATATCCGTAAATATCCCCTGCATTATCCAAGTCAGCTTGGATTTCCTGCGGGGTCTTTCGCAAATATTGGATATTGGTGCGCGGGTCGTACATTTCATAATGCCTGAAATCGCCTTCATAATACGCACGGCCGGATACTCCGTCGGCGGTACGGCCGCCGCCAAAAACGTGATCGGGATCGACACCCTGATAAGGTTCGGGTTCTTTAGCCTGACGTAACGAAGCGTATTCGATCGTGTTTTCCGGCAGAGGGTTTTTAGACGGCTTCTCCGGTGTAGCTTCCGTCTCAGGTGCATCGTGTTGATTACTGTTCATCTCCTGCTCCTGCTTATGTAAAACAGAAGCCGCCTCGGTTGAGGCGGCTTGGTGTGGCGGTTCGGCGGGCGGCGGCGCGGAATAGCCCGATAAGCGGGCTTCTTCGGCAACTACGGCTGCCCACTCTTCGTCGCTGATGGCAGGCGCGGCGGCAGGTATCGGCTCGGCTTGCGGCGTGGCAGCCGGTGCAGTTTCAGGCCGTCTGAAAACCGATTCCATTTTTTCACGGACGGCTTCGAGACCGGCCAAATGGTGCAAGTCGTTAAAATCGCTAGGCAACTTGGGACGGCCTTGTTCGTCCATGCCGTTTTCTTGCTGGTATTGTCTGATTTGGGTCATGGTAAATTCCGGTTCGACAACCTGTGCCCGACCGCCGAAGTATGCCGCTGCCTGTAAAGCCTTTTTCATACCTGTCTGACTGGCATCGTTATCTACTGCAAGCGTAATAGGTACGTTTTCAGGCAGACTTTTGGATAAACGTTCCGATACCGTTACCATATTTCCGGCATTGAACGCCACGATTACGGTTTTACCCGTAGCTTGATGGATACTTGCCGCCGTCGCTAAACCTTCGGCGATAACGATACCGTTTTGCGTGTTGGCGGCGTCGCCCACTACCGCGAAGCCGCCTTGTACTTGGCCGTCAGCCAAAAACCGTTTGCCGCCGTCCTGATTGATGGACTGGACGTTGACAATCTCACGGTTGTAATACACGGGCACCAACAGATTATTGTCGCCCTGATACATGTTTTGTCGCAGCCCGGCAATTGTGGCCGGATCCGTAATGCCTTTGGCTGCCAAATAGGGATGGCTGATTTGGGCAGGTGTAGCACCCGCCCAAATCCGTTGGGCGAGATGTTTTACTTGTTCCCGACGTTCGGCTTGGGCTTGTTCTTCGGCCAAGCGGGTTGCCTCCCGTTCGGCCTTAATCCTTGCCTGCTCTTCGGCTGACGGCTGCGTGTAAGGCTTGTCGGGACGGTAGCCGTTAAGCCGGGCATCGTGGAACAGCGAACCGATGGAGCGTGTCGGGTTTTTAATGCTTTTCCATACGCTGCGTGCGGAGCGGGCATCGTAGTTGTCAGCCTGTTGTGACCATTGATCCCACAGGTCAAAGCCATTCTCGCCTAACTCGTTTTTGAGTGAATATCCGGTGTGCACCCATGTTTCCCGATCATGCGGGTCAATGTAACTTAAGGCATTACGGATGTCGTCGTAGTTGCTCATAACTGTTCTCCAAAAATGAAAAAGGCCGTCTGAAAATATTCAGACGGCTTGAGGGGTAAAAAAAGAAGATTCATCGGGACTTAAGGTTGCCTAAGGGATAAAAAAGCCGGTCATGGCGGTCAGGAAACGGCAGAAAGCCGAAATGACGGTAAAAGGCGGTGGCATGAGCGTCTTTGGCTTCGACAATCATGGCGAATACGGCAATTTCCGCACGGGCAGAACGTATCAGTGCATCTGCCAACAATATGCCTCCCAAGCCCCTGCCGGCGTGCGTCCCATCTACAGCCAACCTGCCCAACAATACGGCAGGTATGGACGGATAACGCGGCAGCTTTTTGCCGATATGTTCAGGCAGGTTGTCCAATGGAACGGATGCGGATGCCAGCGTGTAGTAGCCGGCTATCGAACCGTCCAGTGCTACGGCTGTAAAGCAGGCGGAGATACGGCGCTTGATGTCTTGAGTTACTTGGGTATGGAAATAACGGTTTAACGGTTCCGATGCACTCCGGAAAGATTTGCGGTCTGCTGACGGATCCAATGGAACGATACGGTAATCAGTCATGGCCGATCAGTCGGTTGTGTTGTTCCAAAGCACGTTGCAACGCAGTATTGGGCTGCGGCGGGTTAAGCAGAGCTGCGGCAAAAGCGGTTTGATCGGCCAACGATAGATTGAGTATCTCCGCCTCTGCAATAGTTTTGCGGGCGGCCTCCTGTGCTGCACGAATAACGAAATCGCTCAGACTGCGGCCTTCAAGTTCGGCAGCACGTTTCAACAAAGCGTGGGTATCCCGGTTTACTCTGGCTTCAAAACGGGCGGTTGCGGCGGCCATGATGGTTCTCCTAATGGTTCACAGTTAAATTGTACGGTTTTTACCCGTACAATTCAAGTGCAGGCCGTCTGAAAATATAAAATATTCAGACGGCCTGTGTATTACCGTTAATTAAGCCGCTTTCGGCGGCTGTTGATTATTGCTGCCTGTCGAAGTGTTTTTCAGGATTTCCGACACGATACCAAAACGGCCTTCACCCCAGTTTTGGATGATTACCGGCACTATTTTTTCCACAAAGTCCGGCGGGCTATCCGGCTTAACCAGTGATGTGAGCAGCGCACGGGCAATTTCATCAGAGTTGGCCGCGTCTCCCCATTTGAAGCTCGCCATATCTTCGGGGGATACATAATCAGGTGTAACCACTTGTGGCGGCTGCTTCCGAGTAAGGGTGACTTGCAATTCAGGCACATGGGGAACCGGTAAATTGGCACGCTCACACAAAATCGGGTCTTCGTGGTAGATGATTTTGTCGGCATAGATAGGCCGGATACCGGTCATGTTGATAATCACATCACTATCGGGCATGATTTTGAGCTCGTCGGGATTCATGACCGCGCGTTTTTGATCGCTCACACTGTTACTGCTGCTACTGCTGTTTTTGCCTCGGGAGCGCGAGGACGACTTGGCTTTGTAGGTATAGTAACCGATCAGCTTGCTGAGTTCTTCAGCTTCATCCTGCTCACGCGGGGCAAACACCAAGCGGCAAGTGAAGTTACTGAAAAACGTTTGACGGCCGGTTCTGCCGTAAACCTTCTCAACTTGTCCGGGCGTCTGAAATACAATGGTTGGGCGGATACCGTAACCGGCCAAGTAACCGACACCTTCTTCGATAGCTGGGATGCGGCCAAGTGCCGTAAATTCATCCAACATCAGCAAACATTGGTATTTCAAATCTTTATTGTCTTTCGGCAGCCCTTGTCGCACGTTGACATCACACAACTGGCTGAAAAACAGATTCAGCAGCGTGCCGTAAACTTTGATTTCTTCCGGCGAAATGCCTAAATAAATCGTGGTAAGTTTACGGCACACGTTGTCTAGGTAAAAATCATCACCGCCGGTGGCCGCTTCAACCGCCGGATCCAAAAAAATCGCCAGCGGCGCGGTCATAGTGGACAAAACATCACCGCTAGTTTTGGCATTGCCGTTGGCAAAGCCCATCAGCAGGGTTTTACAGTTGCTGCTGAGTTGTGTTGTCTCAGGCTGCGCTGCCCGCAATTCAAACTCTGCCCGTATCCACTCTTGTAGGGTTTTGCCGTCAGTAGGGGTAGTGAGGCGGAACAGGTTGGCCATCGTAGTTTTGTTTTCGATCTTGCTTAAATCGCGCTCCTTTTCGGTCTCGATCATATAAAGCAACAATCCAACAAACAGCTTTTGCGCCTCCTGCTGGAAAAACTTTACGCTACCGCGGTCTTCCGTTGGTAACGGGTAAAATACCGCTGCTACCGCCAGCGCATCCTTGTATGTATTGATCGGGTTTCGGCGCACATAAGTCAGCGGGTTCCACCGGTGACTGATAAGGGGAGCACTAGGATCGCGGTCATGGTAGGGCATGGTGCCGGAAGGATTGAAGAAAAACACCTTGTGACCGCAGCGGGCACGGAAGCCCGCCGTGATCAGGAAGTTTTCTTTTTTTGGGTCATTGACGGCCATGCTGTGTCTATAATGTAAACAGTTAGGGACAACAAAGCCGACACCCTTACCGCCACGGGTACGCGCGGCCAAATACACAAATCCGTCGTTTGCCCACCGCAGGTATTCGCCTTGATACTTGCCCACCAGTAAATCGGGCGGGTCTGAATCTTCAAAATCGTTTCTCAGCAGCCCGGTCTTCTTTATTTCCCGAAGGTTGGCAAAACGCGCCGAACCGTGTAGTTCCTTTTGAGGGCGGGAAAACACTGTTGTCAACACTACAACTAAAACAAAAACCGGCAGGATAGCTGCGGCAATAGAAGAAACATACAGCCACAAAATCATGTTTTCAGGTAATTGTTCTATATGCTGCCAATATTTGATAAGCAAAGATACCGACGGTTCGGTTTTTAATCCCAGCCATTCTGTGTAAAGCATGGCTCCGATATACAAACCTCCGCAGACGGCTACTACCATCAACAGGCCAAACAACAGAGCCGTGGACAAATATTTCTTCATGGACGAACTCCCAAACAAAGGCCGTCTGAAAATTTCAGACGGCCTAAAAAACAAGCTCAGATTACATCATGTCGTATAAACTGCCATCCGGCGAAACATCATTACCGGATTGTGTATGACGGTTTGCAGTATGGATTATCTGCATTTCATTGCAGATTACTTCAGTTACGTTTCGGTCGTTACCGCTTTGATCCTTATATTGGCGCGTCCGCAATTTGCCATACACTTGTATGCAGTCGCCTTTTTTCATGTACTGACAGACGACCTCAGCGTGCCGACCGTATAGCAAGACAGGGAACCACTCAACATGCTCTTTAAGCTCCTTCGTTTTTTTGTCTGTCCATTTTTCGGCAACGGCCACAGTGATTTTAGTCGTCGGCGTACCATCGGGCATGTAACGTAACTCCGGGTCTTTGGCTAAGTTGCCCATTACTTCGATTTTGTTGATGTATGGCATACTACCTCCCTTTGACTTAATTATCCGTTTCAAAGGCTTTAAGAGTTGTATACTCTCCACCGGTTTTACCGCTTCCCGTAGTACCTAATACCATATAGGGTGTCAGCGGCCAGCTGACAGGAGTAATTGACTCGACATCGATCATTTCGTTTTTTCCAATACACATCTTTGCGAATTCAGGCAAGATGTGTTGAACAACATCATCCCAATACCGTAGTGGCGGAGTTTCCACTATCAGACTGGCAGCGCGAATTTTTTTGTCCAAAAATACGCCGCCGTCTTTTCCAGCATCGTAAAAGGATACTCGGACGAAATAGCTGAATTTTTCGGGAGCAGATAAAGTCATTGGAAAACCTTTCTTTTTGTAAATCACCAAAAAAACAGCCGTTACAGACGGCCGCGCATAGCATAGAATTTTTCAACTGGATCGAAATACAACTCGGTCATATAGGTTTTATCGAAAAAGGCAACAATATCAATTGTGGCTTTAACCGAATTCAAAATGTAGTCATAGTCCATCGTTCGGCCAGTAGCCGATTCTTTGGCCAACTGAGCGATGCGATAGTGCACGCTGCGAGCATCGTTAGCGTGAACCGAAGTTAGGCCACCCGGGTGTCCGGTGTTGAGTAGCGAAAGATAGTCCCACGCTTCATCTCCCCGTAGCTCAGTCAGGAATACCCGATCGGGCTTCAAGCGCATACAGGCGGCAATCAACGTTTTGGCAGTAATGTGACCTTTATAGAACAGATGTGCATGGTTGGGGTGATTAGGCAAATCCAACTCATGTGTGTCCTCCAGCGTGACTATCCTGGTATTAGATGGTACTTTGTCTGCAATAGCCTTGGTGAACGTTGTTTTCCCCGAGCCAGTTGGCCCCACAGAGCAAACGTTCAGCTTGTGCATCACTGCTAAGTCAAAAAATGCGTCCATGTTACGATTAGCTTTGTGTTCCAGCATTTCATATTGCCAATCAAGCAACGGCACATCGTGGGGCAGTTTCATCTTATCGGCAATATCACGGAAACGGCTGCCGTTGATTTCAATTGAACTGGTATTGATGCCATTTGAAAAACTACCGTATGTGGACACATCATTAAAAGTATTAACGCGACCACTGTCGATATAGTCGTCCAAAGAAAAGCGTGTTTTAGACGGCTTACGGAAGGCGTACACGATGGTTTTGTCTTCGCAAGATGGCGGTATCATGATGTGTCCGCGCTCCCCGTCAGGCAGAGTTACCGAATGAATCGGGTTTTCCATATTGATATGTTTACTGTTATAGGTACACAGAGCCACGGCCAATTGATTCAACACTGGCAGACTTAATCGCGTATCTTCAATCCGCTGAAAACCCGTAGATGTTTCCAAAAATACTTCGTTTGCACGGTTAATGATGACCTCAGTAACTCCTTGGGTATTCAAATATACGTCCAAGCCTGTTTTCTGCAAAAGATTACGGACAGTTGCGTCCGATTGAATGCTGTTCATGGATTTTCCCTGCAAAAAAGAAATGGCCTGCCGCAAAGGACAGGCACTCTGAATCAGTATCCGTAGGGATTGACTAATTCGTAAACATTGCTGAAATCAACATCGCGCGCCACCATGATGTTAATCAGTGATCCTTGATTAATTGTGCCGGTTGGTGGGATGTTGATACTATTTTTCAGAGCTTCGGTTGCCAACTGCTGCGCCGAATCTACTGAATTTTCATAGGTGATGTTGTTATTGTTACCGGAAGTTTTGTGATTGCTCAGGTTGTCTGTTGCATCACCAATCAGACTAATCATCATCGCGCCGCCGAAACGCCGCCAAAAGTGGTAGTTCACATACGCACCGTGGCCGCCTTCACCCAAAGAGCCTGCGCCTGGGCTGCGTAAGGATACTTTCACGCCCGATGGTGTTTCGACTTCATTCCATAACACAAACACACGTGCCTGACCTTGCAGTAAAGCTGATGTCTGCTCACCGATGACCTTACTTCCTCGCTCAATAAGCAGCGTTTGCCCATTGGCTGAATACACATCTTTAGACACAATGCAGCGTGTAAACCCCGGCTGCGTGGTCACGATTTTGGTATCTAAGCCGCATCGGATATTGGTTCCCTTAGAAAGCAGATAGCTGCTGTCGCCGATCTGTTGGGCTTGTACTGAATCTGTTGCGGTAGGATTCAAACGTGAAGCGAAATTACCATTCGATGCACCGCCTTGGTTGCCGTCTGAAAAGGTTGAATTACTAACAGGTATGCCTTGGCCGTCAGAATGTCCCACGCTAGACGAAACCTTAGACAAATCTGAATCCACGTTGACTAATACATCACCGCCCAACTTTCGGTCTTTGGCGGTTTTTTCAGGGGAAACAGTTACTGCTGGCTGGGTATTGCCGTAGTCGTACTGGGCAACAGGCTGCTGGCTCACAACTGGTTGAGAAGCTGCAACAACTGGCTCAGAAGCAACACCTTCTAACTGCACTTCTGAAGCAGCTTGTGCTTCCATCATCGCCATTTCGTTTTTATCACGCTCAAAATCCTTTTTCTGCGTAACCTTTGGCTCCGAAGCCGCCTGCGTTTCGGCAGTCTGTGCTTCGTCTTCGCCACCCGTCATGCCAATTAAACCTGACACTAACACTCCAGCAGCAATCAAACTGACACCGGCTAATGCTACTCTGCGCATATTACTGTTTGGTACGAACGTATCAAAGTTGAGCGGCATACCAGGCTCAATCTTATCGTTTTTCACTGTCTTGGCCAGCGTTTCCGGCTCGGTAAAATTACCATCAGGAACTGGGGTATCGTTATAAACCTGATCTGTTTTTTTACGTTTGAATTTTTCAAAAATGCTCAGTTTCATTTGCCTTCCTTCTCTTTGCTGAGACGCACAAAGTCGCCGTTTCCTGTACCTGTGCGGTTGAAAGAACCTTTTTCGTTATAGCCGCGGTTTTCCAAACCCAAAACTGACTTGCCCAAGCGCAGAACATACTTCTTCGCCGTTTCATGTATCACCACTGTATCGCCATCAACATGACTATTAAGAAGAGCTTCAGAACCATCCTCCATCACTTTATAAATAAGCGGGAGTTCGCGACCATTATCAAAACTTAAATAAGTAAAGCGGCCATTGTCGTAGGCCGCTGTCGGTGCAAGGGATTTGTCGCCTTTTCCCCAGTAGTCATAATTATGTTTAGCATTCCGACGATGGCCTGCCTGTTTAAGCCGTTCCAAAGCTCGAGCGTGTTTTTTAGCTTCAGCTTGAGCTTTATAGGCTGCCGTATCAGGATATACGAAACGCAGGACGTAAGTTGTCTGCTGTGCTTTCTTGCCTTTCGGAGCTGAAGTTGACAGGTCGAATACATACGTCCGCTTCTTATTCGTTGTGATAATCATATTGGTGTTTGGTGAAGCAGCAGCCGGTTTAAAAATGATGTTGTTGCCCTTAACGGATAGCTTCCACGCATCTGCGTCCCCCATACCCAGGGCAGTAGTGTCATCACCGGTCAAACGTTCGCCATCTTCCAGTTGCACCAATACCGCGTTTCCCACACGTGCACGGATATGCACTACATCGTTTGGGCTGTACATTACCGTCTGAATGCGGCCGTCCTTAGGCGAGCCGGTCGGCACCACTACCGCCGATGCACCGGTCGACAGCACCGCCGCCAATACCCATGCTGCTGATTTACTGTTGAATTTCATCGATTACCCTTTCTTTTTTTAAGGCGCGGTTTCCGGGTCAACACGGTAGCTCTTCACTTGGAAGCCCAATGGATTGATACGGCGCGCTTCTTCACTCATCGGCTGACTGGCGTATTCATAGCCGACGGTGGCAATCATGTTCTGCACCGGAATCTCTTTGCTCAAATCACCTGTTACCGGGATCATGCGTTTTTCGAAGCGGATTTGCGCGGTATTACCTATAAAGGTAATGGCTTTTACCTTGGCGATTACCTTGTATTGGTTCTTAAGAATTTTGTGCGGCGCTTGAGGATTGTCATTGTAGATTTTTGCAAATGCTGCCTGAATTTCGGGTGAACTGAACAGTATGGTCGCATCATAACTGTCTTGAATCGTTACCCAATCATAGCTCTCACGATATTGGATATATTGACTTAGCCAATGCTTATCTATGACTTCTCCATAACTCTGTTCTTTGGTTTTCATCACCGTAACAATGTCGGTCAGGCCGGTATTGTTATCCACCTTTACCACATACGGCCGTGTTTCTTTTAATGGTGTCAGTCCGGCCACCGCTCCCACAGCTAAACCGGTAATCAGAAGACACGCACCGCAGATACGCCATGCAATTTTGGCCGACTTGTGGACGCGAACAATTTCCGCACTCTCAAACGCCTTAGCTGCATTGATGAACTCAGTGGCCATTTTATTTTTTGCGGTTTGGCCGGCCGCTTTGTTGTTGCTAGGTTGAGCCATTATTTAACCTCTTGAACCGTTATGTTAATCGGGAACGCCGAACCATGTGGCTTAGGTGGTTTTTTGCTTGAGCAGCCGCACAGTACTGCGGCAGTAATAGAGATGAGAAGAAATGTTTTCATAATTTATTCCTTTGGTGGAGACGTAAAAAAACACCTCACAGGGAGGTGTTTTTTTAGAGATAAAATTAAAAACGGTTGACTTGATACTTCGTTTTTTGAGTATTGAAACGGTTCCCGTCAGTCAGCGATACTGTAACGACCGTATTATTAATTTTGACCCTTTCTTTAGCCGGCATATGCACATCGGTCATCACAGAAGAAACATAACGACCCTGCTTATCGTAGATTGGGACATGGATACTCACAACCATTAAGCGACTGGTTTTGTTGCGACCTTCACCGGTAAATGTTACTTCCGTCTGAGGCAATGCACCCTCATAATTGCCGCCCAATTGACGAACAAACATCTTCAGGTTGTTCAACTCATACTGTTCGGTTGTTTTTGTGCCGAGCGACAATGTACTTGAAGCATTACCCGATGAGCCGGACAAGCCTGAATTGATACCGGCTAAGGTATCGTTTACAGCCTGAAGACCGTCTGAAAGCTGAGCACAACCTGAAACAGCCAAGCTCAACATCATAATTGGCAAAAGAATTTTCATATAAGTTCCTTAATCTTCGTCTCTATGGATAACCACCACATTCCGTTTACTCATCATTACCAAAAACAGCCCGATAATGGAGGTCATGGTAGTACCTACAACCAATGGTATGGCCTTGTGATCCGTTCCCCAAAACTCAGTGATAATAATTAATGCTAGTATGGAGCCAAGAAGCATCGCGCCAAAAAATTTACCGAGAGACATAATCAAACTCCTTAATTTTTGGAAATTTTCCCGCCTTTTCTACCGCCAAAATTGAGATTTTTGGTTTGAGTGTAAATCGACATTAGCGTCCGACTGAAGCCGTTTGCCGATGCACCACCGGTGAGTGCTGAAGCAATCGAAGGGATATTCCAAGCCACAATAATGAACAGAATTGTTCCTGTAATAAATACAGGTAATGTCATTATGACTTCCGCAACAGAAAAAGATTCCCTTGTAAATACATTCTGCATATGGTTTACAAAGAAATCATTTTGTAACGTCCCCAAAATGGTAAAGAATGTGACGGTTATAGCGTAGTTTAAAATCTGTCCAATCCAATTCATTCCCCATTGCCGCGTAGAAGGAAAGAGCATGGAACCAATAAACAGGGGACCGATTAAAATAACCATTGCCAAAGAGAGCTTGGCAATTAGATAATAGGCAAATGTGACAGCAAAAAACAAGCAGCCTAAAATAAAGATGAACACACCAACTAAATACAGCAGCAGCTTGTCTGAGATCTGATCCCAATCCAATTCTGCCGCATAAGCTTGTATCTTACCCCAAGTCTCTACGATGTTATTTATATTGCTGTCTAAAGCACTAGCAGTATATTCAGCCGTACCGAACACGCCGCTCAGATTATCGGGCAAATTCCAAGCAATATCGGCAATTTTTGCATACTGCGAAGCATTAAACGCACAGGCAATAATAACCAGCCAACCTATCATACGCTTGCCCAAATCTACGGCTTTTTCATCAAAGCCACGATTGTAATAATCCAAAACAACCAAAAGCATATAAATACCAAAGCCTATTTGAAAAACAGGTGCAATGGCACTGATGAGATTGCCTGCTTTGGAAAATAGATTGCTGCCCATTCCATTCATCAGGATATTGGCAGCATCTGAAAAGTAACTGCTGGGCATATTCCGCTCCTAAAAAATGCCCGACATCAGCCGGGCATATGGTTTAGATTATTTGCAGGCAGCGTAGTTACCGGACGCCATATGCTTTGCCATACAAGCTTCTCGCGCAGCATAATTGCGCTTATTTAGTTCCTGTTGTCGTACATACAGACGATCAAGCATATCCAGCTTGGTTTGATTGTTGGCAATTTTGGCTTGCTCTACTGCAATGCGGTTTTGCAGATCGGCCGCAGCCTTCATATCCTGGGTTTGGTTAATCTTATTCATCATAGCATCTAGACTAGCTAGCTGCTCCTTCATGGAATCAAAGACCTTCTCCATTTCCTGATAATTCTGAACTGTCATACGGTCGGCAAACTTGGAATCATAACCCTTGCTGTTGATCACCGATTTATAATCGATGTCCTTTGCCCCCTTATAAATTGTGCTCCATTCAGACGGCACTTGGTCTTTCACGGCATCTTTTAAGATATTGCCTAAATTACGCGAACCGGTCATGGATTTGAATTGTTTAAGTTGCTGCTCATACTGCTTTTTCATTTCCGTCAACTGCTTGCTGTATTCGGCCATTTGTTTTACAAAATTAGCCGCATCTTGTGCAAGTTGCAGTGGGTTGGTAACTGGGACACCTGCCGAAACCGTCAGTGGCATAACCGCCATACTTACGGACAAAATTACACCTGCCGTCTTTTTCAAATTGATTTTCATCGTTAAACTCCTTATTGAAGAAAGCCGCTTGAAGCGGCAAAGGAAAAGGCCGTCTGAAAATGCTCAAACGGCCTCAATTAGGTTTAAAACATGGTTAAACTGTACGGACATTTTTCTTCTCTGCACGACGTTGCTGCAAAGCTTCTACAAACGGGCGATACCAAACTTCAGGATTTTCACTGCCAACGTCTTCCATCACGCGGTGCAGCAGCTCCACATTGTCCGACGAGCCGGACAAAAACGCCATTTCATCTTGAAAACCGTATAAGTCTAGCATTGCAAATGCCGATTGTTTCGATTGCTTGACCAAGAAGGTTCGGCTTTCCAGCGAGAGTTTAGCCAGTTCGTCAAACTCTTTTTCTGTCAGACCGCAGCGTTCATAGCTGTTTTCGTACTCCGCATCAGGATTGGGCAGAAAAACCTTTGTCGGTGTCTGCTGCACAATCGCTGGGAAAATTGGACAGTTAATGGCGTCTTCGGGGGATTGCGACACCAAAATCAGCCAGCCGCCTAATTTACGGTCAGTTTTCAGGATTTTTAGCATGATATCCTGCAAGGCTTCAAAACGCGCTGCATACCAAAATTCTTCGATAATCGTTGCTAAAATACCGTTTTCCTTGGCAACTTTGTCCATCATGATATTGCGGAGGTGAAACATATACGCCAGTACCGGAGCGGTCGGGGGATAGTTGTCCTTAAGAATATCTGTCAAGTCAAAACCGACGCGGTAAAACTGCTCTGGATTAAACAAATTGGTCGGATTGTCCAAGCACCACGCAAAACGGCCACCTTCGCTACGGCACCATTTCGATAAGCGCACACGTAGAGAGTTGGGATCCGGCGAGATGGGGATGCTTTGTAGCAGGTGGCTAAAATGCCGGTTTTCAAAATCCAAACTAAACACTGTATCCACCGCAAACTGGATCTCCTGTTCTTCCGTAGCCGTAAGCTTCCCGTTTTCGTCTGCACCACACATACCTACCAAGCCGTAGAGAAACTCCCTGTTGGCGGGTGTATCAACCAGTTGGAATGGGTTTAGTCCAGTCGGCTCACCTGCCTCAAGTGCAAAGTATGAACCGCCGATGGAGCGGATAAATATTTCCATTCCCTTGTCTAAATCCATCACAAACATATACGGCTTAAAGCGTTCGGCAAAGGCCATCATAGCCGTTTGCAGCGTAGTTTTACCTGTACCGGTTGCGCCCAACATTAACGTGTGACCGGCGATTTTGTCGCCGACATTGTCCTCTTTCGGATTGGAAAAATGGAAGTTGAAGTCGTAAATCGTTTTGGACGTAGTTTGCAGCGGTATAATCGCTGTACCATCGCCAATTGGATTACCAAGTTTCTTACCGTGCGAGTAGTTATGAATGCCAAAGGTACAGGCAAAATTGGTGGTAGTTTTGGGGAAAGAACGTGGCTTTTCGCGGCTGCCGGGCACTTGACTAAAAAATGTTGCAGGGGCAGACAAGCCTGCTTTGGTAAATCGGTAGCTACCTGAATTCAGGAATGTGGAATAAGCACGTGCACCGTTGGACGCTGCCTCTTCCGCAGTCTTGCCGTAAACAACTAAGGCAGCATGATAATCACCGAACATTAATTCGCCTGAGGTCAATAATCCCTGACCTTCCTCCAACTCTTCAATCTGTCTAACAGCCTTGTCATTTACCGAATCCAAGTCATTTAACTTTTTGCGGATTTCACCTTGCATTTCATAGGGATTGATGAATACGAGACTTTGCGTAAATGTGAATTCACAAGGTAATCGCAAAATCGAAGTAAGTATTTTCGGCTTGCTTACTCCAAAATCCCTTAGGTCAAACATCTGCGCGAATTTGCGAGTACCATTTTGGGCTCGGATTTCACACAAATCTGAGCCGAAGTGTAGATTACTGCCTGCAATAGTCTGATACGCATCTACGGTTGACAGAGGAATCTCTTCATAAGACCCATTAATCAAACTACCGAAAAAACTGTACACTTCAGAAAAAGGTACGCCGTTTTCATTCTGATATGCAGTCAGCAAATACGGATCGTAAGGCTCAAGTGAACGCATTAGAATCTGAATCTGCTCTTCTGCTTCTTTTATACCTGCATCCAAGTAGTCAGTTTTAATTACAACCGTTAAGTGATAAACATTTTCGTAATAATCTGCTTCTTGAAAACGCTTAAGGTACTTGTCTGCAAAGTTTTGGCAAAAAGTTGTTTGAAAGCCGTATTCACGCTCGAACACTATTTTTTGGCGTTGCAACGTACCCCATACACCAAGACGATTGCCCAAAGTTTTGCCCATACCGGCCAAAAGCGTACGCAACCCTACAAATTGTGTAAACAAATGCTTGTCGTCCACACCATCGAAGGGTAACCCTTCCATACGTATTACGAAGGCCAAGTGACCTGTTTTGTAATTAACGATGTTGTTTGTAACGTGTTGGCAAATCTGAGGCAGAAAATCTGACTGCGCCGGTTGAGCTTTTAACGCATTCCTCAATAAATCGCTGATAATCACTTTGTTGTCTCCCAAATTTCGTGGCGAGAATGGTATTAGTACCGTTAAACATTTTGGCATTGCGGCGGCGCAAGAAATACATCACTTCATAATAGTAAATTCGAAGAGCTTGGTCGT
This sequence comes from Neisseria sp. MVDL19-042950, assembly GCF_030504625.1. Taxonomy (GTDB): domain Bacteria; phylum Pseudomonadota; class Gammaproteobacteria; order Burkholderiales; family Neisseriaceae; genus Neisseria. Next base: position 144,479 of record NZ_JAUKWH010000003.1, read on the forward strand.
CGTTGGCGCAGATAGTGCGTAGAAATGCCAAAAACGGCAGTGGCAGCAGTAAGAAAAGCAACGCTCGCCACCCAAGGAAATATGTCATGGGTAAAGAAAACATCATTCCTGAGAATAGGCAGGTTGCAACGGCTTGAAGTGGAATCCCGAACATCATCGCCTGACGGTTCAAACCGTTAAATGTCGGATGTTCAGTATGAATGTCTTCTCTTTTCATCGAAACCTCTGCTTAAAACGTCATTGATCCGCCTTTGGTAAATAGGTAAGTAGCGTAGGCAATTGAAGCACCTGCACCAACTACATATAAGCAAATTTCAAAAAAATCACCCCATGTTTTACGACCGCTTTTTGCCTGAAGGAAGAACCAAAGCATAGAAATGCCACAAATAACGCCGACAATGGTGTAAATACCCGTCCGAATTTTTATTGCAAGTTGAGCACCTTCGTTAAATCCATCTGCCAAAACCAAGGGAGCTGCCATCATCAACATAACAGTTGCAATGGTTTTGGGGTTGTTTACTGCTTTTTTGATGTTGTTCATCATGATTTTTTCCTTTTTAAAATACAAACAAAAAAAGCCGCATAAGGCGGCAAATGAAAAAAGCCCGAAGGCCACATTTAAAATTCTCGAAACACATCCCAAGAAGCATATTGTTTCGGTGCTTGGGTATAAACCATTTCAGCTGGCTTGATCCGTCCCACTTTGGCAACAGGTTGTGTGCGGTGAGCGGCTTTAACAAATGCAGTGCGTATTCTAGCAGCATGAGCGGGATTGCCACTCAATTGTGCGTAGCGGTTACGCACCAATCGGACGTAATTTTGTGTCTCCCTGTATGGGGGGATACCTTTATACTTGTCCACGGCCTCCTCTCCGGCGTTATAACCGGCAAGCATCAAGTCAATATTACCGTTATAACGCTTACTTAAGAATTTCAAGTAACGTGTTCCGGCCAGAATATTGTATTCGGGAATATAAAGATGCTTAGGGTTAACACCCATTCGTGCAGCAGTCGGCGGAATAACTTGCATCAATCCGCGGGCGTTCTTATTTGACAATGCGTAACGGTTGCCACCGCTTTCACGAGCCATAACCGCCCATACTAGATTTGCGTCTAAACCTTGCGCCGCCGCATGTTTTTCTACTAAATGTTGATATTGCGGATACGGTGCTGCGGTACAGATGGCGGAACAGAATGCTGTCGCCAATACGAAAATAGTTTTATTTCGTTTCAATTTAGATACTCCTTTGTGAAGGGTAAAAAAAGCCGTCTGAAATACTTCAGACGGCATCACGCTAAATGATATATAAACATTAGTTTGTTTACGCTTTTCCATAGCTATATTCAAAATAAAAACGAAAATTTAAACATACCCTTTACGATAGGCAGGCTTAAGTTTTCGTTTTTTAGCTGTGACAAATTTGTGACTGAATATCTATTTAATTCACTGTTTGTGACTGTATTTGCAGGCTTCACTATCTTTTAAAACAATTAGTTATAATTTATTGTTCGGTCTTAAAATCCGTCGACCCTAAACAGGTCGTGCCGGTTCGATTCCGGCAACGGCGAACAGCTTTGAAAAAATCGCCCGTGAATGGCATCAAAACCAACTGCCGCGCTGGACGGGCACCCACGCCGACCGCGTGTTGCATTCTTTGGAAACAGATGCTTTCCCGATGCTTGGAAAATACCCCATTACCGAAATCAAAGCCCCTTTGCTACTGGAAGCAGTAAGGGCGATAGAAGCGCGGGGAGTGCCGGAAACCGCCGCCCGTGTGTTGCAGCGTATCAAGGTCGTTTTCAATTACGCCATTCAGACGGGCAGAGCGGTAGAGAATCCCGCTTTTGCCCTTAGCGGCGTGATTGTGCGTGAGAAAGTCAAACACCAGCCCGCCTTGCCGCAAAGCGGAATCACGGAGTTTTACCGCCGTTTAATCCGCGAGCCGATGCGCCAAGAAAACCGAATTGCCATGATGTTTATCATGCTTACCTTTGTCCGATCGGGAAATATCCGCCTTGCAGAATGGGAAGAAATCGACAAAGACAAGCGGTTATGGGTTATCCCCGCCGAGAAGATGAAGATGCGGGCCGCGCACATTGTGCCCTTGTCTGATTGGGCGTTGGAGCTTTTGGAGAATCTATACCCTATTACGGGTTACAGCCGGTATCTGTTCCCGAACTACAAAGACGGCAGCAAGCCAATGAGTGAAAACACCCTAAGCTATGCAATGGGACGCATGGGTTATAGCGGCACCGCCACCCCGCACGGTTTCCGCAGCTTGGCTACCGATGTACTGAATGAAAACGGTTTCCCGCCCGATGTAATTGAGCGGCAGCTGGCCCATGTAGAACAGAACAAAGTGCGGGCGGCATACCACCGCACGGAGTATCTGCCGCAGCGGATAGAGATGATGCAATGGTATTCAGATTATTTGCGGGAACGGTATAACCAAGCCCGCGAGATGATCGAGAGTGAAACAGGCAGCCGAGAATAGGCCGTCTGAAAAGTTTACAGCCACACCTAGCCCGCGATTAGCTACCAAAGGCGAAAACAGGGCAATCCCTAGTCTTGCTGGTGTGGTTTTCTATTTTGCAGGGAATTGACGTTTTGGGAGCGTTTGAAATGGTTTGGAGAGCATATTACACACTTAAAGATGCAGCCGATGAATTAGGCAGAGAATTTAATGAAACATACACACCGGCAGATTTAGTACATTATGGAGCAGTTGGCATAACTGATTTATGCTTAAATGTATTTTCAGAAAATGAAAATATTGCGCATATAGCAACAGCCCCTATGTCAAACAATATCGAGGGAGGAAACGCACAACGTTTTATTACTTCTATCATGCCCGATGGTTTCTTGTTAATACCTAAATGTTTATTAAAAAGATTGGAGTGCGAAGAACAGGTTTCTATTAGTTCGTTTGAATATTTGAAAAATGAAGATGGAGAAAATATTTCCCCCGAAAAATATCTTTTGGATTTTTATTGGCAAGAATTATCAGAAATTGAGAAGAAAACAGTATTTTTTAGGCTAATCAAAACCAATGTTCACTTTCAGAATGTCAGATACAGGTGGAGAAATTTTACCACCTGATAGCAGCGGCTACATGGATAGCAAAATAATATTTTCTTACAAAGACTTATATATAACGCGTGTCGATTTTGACAGATTGAAAAATTTATTAAGAGAAAAAATAACAGAAAAAAAAGCAAAACAAACTGATGACAGGAAATCGTTATTCAACATCATATTAGCCCTGAGAGATATGCTGATTGATAAAGGAATCTACAAGAACCAAGCCGAAATCATTGAATATCTGGCAAACGAAGAAGAAGGTTACGGATTGTCGGGATCCAATCTGAGAGACAAGTTTGCAGAAGCAAACAAACTGAAAAAATCTAATTAGACTTCAAAAAATCTAATTGTACTGAAACCGCCCGCAATGGGCGGTATCGTTTTGCCATATTTCATCAACCCCGCCCACACGGGCAGAAAGCGATTGACTTATGGCAACCATCTTACGACAACACGAAGTAACCAAACGCTTAGGCATTTCATCAAGCACACTTTGGTATCGTCTCGACCCTAAAAACCGCCGCCACGACCCCGATATGCCCCGCCCGTTTAAGTTGTCCGGCAGCGGTAATGCAATCGGCTGGCTGGAAAGCGAAATAGACGACTATATCGCCAAACAAGCGGCAAACCGTATCTAAGGGGCGAGCCATGAAAAACGAAACCGCCCAAAACGCACAAAGCATTTCAGACGGCATCAATCCCCCTAAATCAAGCCGCCATTATGCCCCGTTTGAGCCTGATTCACAATGCGGCGAAATCCTGAACCATATCCGCACCCACGGCAGCATCACGAGCTACGAAGCCTCACAGATGGGCATCATGGGCTTTCAGGCGCGTATCTATGACTTGCGCCATGCAGGTTATCCCGTTGTCTGCACCATGCAGCCGTACATCAACAAAAAGGGCAAAACCGTTAAACGCGGCATCTACACGCTGGCAAACTAAAAAGGAAAGTAAACAATAGATTTTCAATATACAAAACAAACGCTTAAAACAATAAAGAAATTATTTGCACAAGCACAAAAGCAGATGAAGGAGCTAGATACCCAAATAGCAGCAACAGAAACGGGCGCGGCGGCAGCAAAAGAAACCGTTGCCGAGGCCGAGCATTTACGCAGCGAGCGGAAAAGCCTTTTTGCCCGCCTGCTTTCAATAGGCAAGACCGATTTTGAAAACAGCGAAGTGAAAGAGCTTGATGCGGCCATTGCCGCCAAGAGAGACCAAGCCGACCGAGCGGCCGATATTTCGGCAGCCCAATCCGAGCTTTTGGAGCGTCTGTATGCCGAGCGTTTGGAACTGGCAAACCGCATTGAGGAATTGCGCCGTTTATTGTTTGGATCGCAATATGAAATGTTTATCGCTGAAATCGAGCATGAACATATCCCCGAATATTTGAAAGCGGCGGAAACATTTGCACAGGCCGCCGCCAAGCTGGCCGGATATGGTAAAGCAGCCGCTATGATGCGCGATAAGCTGATTGAAAACGGTATCAGGACAACCGCCCCCGCTTACGGGCAGCACATACCCGCCCGCGCCGTTGATTTACGCATTGCCGTTCCCGTTGCCTGCTATCCCGAACTGGACGCTACCGGCTGCAAATGGCTTTCACTTGGCACATTTGCCGACAAACAAGCCGCAGAGCAGGCCGTTAAAGCCTATTCCAAGCCTTACGATGCCTACCTGATCCAACAGGCATAACCCCCTTTGCTATTCCCCCAGCTTTGCCCCGCGCGGGCAAGGCGGGGTAAGTGCAACCTTTTTTCAGGCGGGTATTGAGATAAGGCCGTCTGAAACGGAGTAAACATCATGAATATCACATTACACCGCAACACCATCAATCACGAAGAGCAGCAAACCGTAAACGCCCGTGAGCTTCACGCTTTTTTGGAAGTAGGCAAAGACTTTTCAACATGGATTAAAGAACGTATCGAGCAATACGGATTTATTGAAAATCAAGACTTTGTAATTTTCACCGAAATTGGGGAAAAATCAGAAAGAGGCCGCCCCCGTGTTGAATATGCCCTATCGCTAGAGATGGCCAAAGAGTTATCGATGGTAGAGCGCACCGACAAAGGCAAACAGGCACGCGCCTACTTTATCGAGATGGAGCGGCAGGCCAAACAAGCGGCACCGACCCTACCCGACTTTACCAACCCCGCCATAGCCGCCCGGGCATGGGCGGACGAAGTGGAAAAGAACGCCGAGCAACAGAAACGCCTTGCCGTAGCAGAGCCGAAAGCCGCCGCCCTTGATTTACTGGCAGACAGCAAAGGAGCAAGCAATATCACATTGACCGCCAAGCACCTGAAGATGACGCGGAAAGAACTGATCGGGTTATTGAGAGAGAAAAAATGGATATGGGGCACGCGCCCGATACAGGCTACACAGCAGGTTATCAATCAAGGTTTGATGATTCAGGTAACCGGCATTTCAGACAGAAACGGGCAGCCCTACACGCAAGCACTCATTACCCCGAAAGGTTTGGCAAAGCTGGCCGTAATCTTGCAGGAAAGCAACGCATAAACACAGCACGGAAAGGAAAGCATCATGACAAACATCAAAACGGAAAACACCAAACAGACCGAAACCAAGAAAACACCCCCGCCGCCGAAAAAATGCCTACTGGCAATCGGCTATCCCACAGACGAGCCGTTGACTTACCGATACGAAACAATCGGCTATTTTCCTACCAAGACGGCCGCCAAGAAAGAAATTGCCGAGCGTAGGGAAAAGCAGCCCGATTTACTGTTTCTGATACTGGAAACCAACGCCGATCCACGCGCCGCCGTGTATCAGAAGTTCGCCGACGCGCTGGAGCAGTAAAAAGGCCGCCTGAAAAACGCCAACCGAAAAGGAATGGAAATATGGCAAGAAAACACCAAAGGGGCAAACGCACAATCCGACCATACCGGCAGCTACCGGTAGAAGTAATCCGCGCCCCGCAATTTCGGGCATTGAGCGGCACCGCCGTAAAAGTGCTGCTATATCTGTTATCGCAATATACCGGCAGCAACAACGGCAATCTTTCCGCCGTACAATGCAGCGAAACCGCCGCTGAAATAGGCATAGGTTCGGATAAGACTTTACGGCAAGCCATCACGGAGCTTAAAAATAAAGGCTTCATCACAGTAAGCAGGCAAGGCGGAAAGAACCGATGCAGCCTATACGCCCTAACCTTTTTTGCCGTTGACGATTGCGGCGGCATATTGGACATACCGGCCACCCACACGTTTACAGACGATTGGAAAACAGCCGTCTGAAAACGAGCTTGCGAGTTTCGCCAAAACAGTTTGAGATGCTAACATTTGCTAACAACACCAGCCATCACCGCTGGTGTTTTTTTATCCGTAATACGCTATTGGATTGTTTCAGATAATACAAAGTAGTAACATAGATACAAACACAAAAGAAAGGAGCGACATCATGGCAGCCATCATGACAAGCAGGGAATTTAACCAACACACGGGCCGCGCCATGCGTGAAGCAGACAATGCCCCGTTAACGATAACCAACAGGGGGAAGCCCACATTGGTTTTATTGAGCTATGCCGAATATCAAAGGTTGGCAGGAAAGCCCCGAAATGCCCTAGAAGCATTAACACCTTCCCCCGAGCTATCAGCAGAATTGGAAAAAATAGATTTTGAAATACCGCCGCGCAGCAAAGCACAACGGCGTGAAGTGGATTTTGGGGAGTAACCGTGTATTTGCTGGATACCAACATAATCAGCGAAACGCGCCGCCCAAATAGAGTAAACAGCGGAGTAAAAGCATGGCTGGAATCAACAGATGCCGCTATGCTTTACACCAGCGCAATAAACATCATGGAGCTTGAACGGGGCGTATTACGCATGGAACGCAAAGACCAAGCACAAGGGCAGGTATTGAGGGCATGGCTTGAGCAAACCGTGAAGCCCACGTTTGAAAACCGCATTTTGCCGATAGATGAAACCACCGCTGCCATTTGCGCCCGATTGCATACCCCAGACCCCGCACCCGAAAACGACGCGTGGGTAGCAGCGGCGGCCATACAGCACTGCTTGATATTGGTAACGCGCAATACCGCCGACTTTGCCCATACCGGCGTAAAGCTGTTTAACCCCTTTGATGTCGTCTGAAATATCGGCAGCCCGATTCAATCCCCGAAAACCGCCTAAACAAGGGCGGTTTTTTTCATGCCCCCGCCAACACCCCTATTTTGCATTTACAGCGCGTTTCCCCTTTCAGACGGCCTTACCCCCTACTTAGACGGGCAACACCCCGAACAGGGCAGATCTACCCCGTTGCATACACGGAGCGGGAAATTTTTGACTCGTAAAAAAGTAAGCAAAAACGCCGATACCTCCTATCCGAAAAACGAGCCGATGATAATTTAATGACACATTGGATATGTGAAGCAAGCACATCAACAACCACGAAATGCAGAATCAAAAATGCTTAAGAAATAGGCAAAACACCGATTGAAAACTAGACAGATTGTTGACAATTTACCCTGATTTTCATTCAGAAACTGCCCTTGCTTTGAGATGGTTTAGTGGTTAGATTGTCAACAATTTAGGGTAAATTCATTCAAAATTAATTAATTCTTGATAGGTACTTTTTGCAATAATAAGGGTACTTTTTACCCATCACTTGCTTAAAAATTAAGCAAAAAGGCGTTTTGATGGGTATTTTTTACCCAAGTCATGCCATTTTTACCCCCTTTTGATAGGTATTTTTTACCCACCTTTATAAATTACCATACGCAGTATGGTTCTGATGGCGCAGCCTTAGCTTTTCGATTTTCAGTTTTTCAAAAAAAATACAGCGAAAATGCACGGGGGCGAAAATCGCCGAAACTGAAAAATCCGAAAAAACAAAAAATCACGAAAACGTGAAAAACGGGCAGACGGATTTTCAGACGGCCTGAAGACAGAAAACACAAACAGGAAAAGGAAGCCGCCGCGCAGCGGGGGCAAAGGCATGGAGTTCCTGAAACAGTCGAACAACCGACGGAGCCGGCAACCGTGCCATGCAGACGGAGCGGAAACGGAAAGCCACCGCACCGATATTGCAGACAGCAGACGAGCAAGGCAGGGCGCGCCCCCTGCAAAAGATGCGCTACCTATCGGCAAAAACGCCGATACCCCCTAGCGAATCTCTTACGTCCCTGCACCTGCAAATCCTGCATTTTCAAAATCAATCCCATGCAAACGGCGGGGGTATTAAAATGTGAAGCAAATACATCAATTTAAATAAAGGCTGAAAAGAAGCGCGCAGAATCGATTTAACGGCTTGCCTATGATTTGCATTCCAAGATGATTGAAACGCAATCTGATGCGAAAATAGACGGTTTACAGCGCATTTTGAAAATACAGGCACTACTCAAACACCAAAATAGCAGATTCACCGCCGCAAATCTCATAACCTTTCACGGCCATAAAACACCTTTCTTACATGGGGTTGATTTCAAAATGAAAAAAATCCAATAAAATCAAATACGATTTTAAGAACCGCTAAAACGGTTTTCCCGCCTTGCCCGATTCCGCCATTCAGGCAAAATCAAATACTTGAAAAACAACCCCACGGCAAAGCGCAAACAGGGGAAAGCCCGAACAGGGGAAGCGGAATTTTCTGACATATTGGCCGCGTGAATTTTTGATCCATAAAAAGGGCAGGCATTTTTGCCTTTTCGCAAACAACACCAGCCCCGCCGCCAAACGCTTTGACCTTTGCAAAATGTTGGTAAAATTGTTGGTAACTGAAAAATCAAATTAAAATAAATATATTCAATATATTAATTTACTGTTTCGATAGAGGCTCCGACTATAAGCGGTTCTCTTTTATCTGATAGTCCCTCTTCCTCACTCTCCTTATCCTACTTAACATCAAATTTTCTAAAGTATTGTCAATAATATATTTCACTTAAAACTAATCGTATCATCTAAATGAAAGTTCAGATAAAGATGCCAATCTCAAACTGAAGCTTTTACTAAACTCCTATTAACAAAGAGCCAAATTATTTGCTCTTTTTATACCAAACAACATCTACTTTTTGCTGAAATAATTTTTTATAACCAGAAAACCTAATATTTAGTACAAGACAGTAAACTTCAGGTAGCATAGGGAATCCCTCAAAGCGAGGGATGCTGTAATGGATATTAAGTTTCCCGGCCATGTTGCTTTTAAACGCTATAAAGAACCATGCAGTTTTCCACACCCTATGATATTCTTTACATTCCTAAGAAATCTCAAATTGAATGTTCATACAAGAAAAGGAAAATGTAAAAAAAAACGTCGGAATCCTCCTCCTTTTTATTATTAAAGCAAATCTATAATTTTCATAACCATCTTAGCAGAATTACCCGATGCAACCTGCAAAAACTCTTCAAAACTCATACTTGCTTTTTCATTCGCCAAATCTGAAATAGCACGTATAACAACAAAAGGAATTGCTAATTGATGGCAAGTTTGAGCAATTGCTGCCGCCTCCATCTCTACCGCAAGTACCTCTTTAAAATGTGTACGGATATACTCTACTTTCTCAGTACTATGAACAAATTGATCGCCGCTAACAATTAAACCACGATGTACAGTAGCTCCCTGAAAAGCAGTAGCAGCCTGACTTGCAACCTCCAACAACTTCGAGTCAGTTTCGAACGAAACACCAAGCTTGGGTACCTGCCCTAAAACATAACCAAACGCTGTAACATCCACATCATGATGGGCAACCCGCTCTCCAATTACTACATCCCCCACTTTTAAACCTTGCCCTAATCCGCCTGCACTGCCGGTATTAATGATGCAATCAGGACAAAAGCGACTGATGACTAATGCTGTAATAGCAGCCGCATTTACTTTACCGATTCCACTCAATGCCAATATGATTTTTTTATCTGATAGAGAACCATGATGAACAGTAAAATGACCGAATTGCATACTTTCCACATTTTCCATACTGTGTTTCAACAATTCGATTTCTTGTTCCATTGCACCGATAATGGCTATTGTTGAGTATTTTTTGGATATTTTTTCAGTCATTTTATTACCTTATTAATTTAAATTGACAAGTATTATACGCACCCATTATCAGGCAGGCCATTATCAACTTTTTCAAACAGAATAATGGCAAATAAGCAAATATTATTGCTTCATGCAATCTGAAATTTGCTATAATATTAAATATATTAATGCAATTTTACTCAAGTAACAAAATGGAACAAAATAATACTCTCTCCGCAAAAGAAGAAATTTATTCATGGCTGCGTACATTAAATAAATATAAAGGCTCCGACCTTTTTATTACTGCCAACTTCCCGCCTGCAATGAAACTTGATGGCAAAATTACCCGTATTACTGATACGCCCTTAACTCCGGAACGCTGTATGGAGATTGCTTTTGCAATTATGTCCCCCAAGCAGTCGGAAGAATTTATGGCAACCAATGAATGCAACTTTGCTATCAGCACTCCCGATACCAGCCGCTTCAGGGTTAATGCTATGGTGCAGCGTGGTGCTACGGCATTGGTTTTCCGTACCATTACCAGCAACATTCCCAAATTTGAAACACTCAATTTACCGCCTATACTGCAAAAAGTTGCCATGCAAAAGCGGGGATTAGTCATTTTTGTCGGAGGAACGGGTTCCGGTAAATCTACTTCTCTCGCATCGATGATTGATTATCGCAATGAAAACAGCCAAGATCATATCATCACAATTGAGGACCCCATCGAATTTGTGCATGAACACAAAAATTGCATCATTACCCAGCGCGAAGTTGGTGTTGATACTGAAAACTGGTTTGCTGCCCTGAAAAATACACTTCGCCAAGCACCGGATGTAATTCTAATTGGCGAAATTCGTGATCGCGAAACAATGGATTATGCTATTGCTTTCGCAGAAACGGGCCACTTGTGTATGGCCACTCTACACGCAAACAGTACTAACCAAGCACTCGACCGCATTATTAACTTTTTCCCGGAAGAACGTCGTGTACAATTGCTAACTGACTTGTCATTAAACTTGCAGGCTTTTATTTCACAGCGTTTGATTCCAAGGGAAGGGGGCAAAGGTCGTGTTGCAGCGGTTGAAGTATTACTCAACTCTCCCTTAGTAGCTGAATTAATTCATAATGGTGACGTACACTCTATTAAAGAAATTATGAAAAAATCACAAGCTCTCGGCATGCAAACTTTTGACCAAGCTTTGTATGAGCTATATGAAGGAGGTCTGATCAGCTTCCAAGACGCGATTAAAAATGCAGATTCCGCCAATGACTTACGCTTGGATATCCAATTACGTAGTCGCCGCGCCCAAAATGCAGGTCCCGATTTAGAATTGATTTAATAAAAAATTTATTGATAAGGCCGTCTGAAAAATATTTTCAGACGGCCTTTTATAAATGTAATGAACCTCAAATTACTATTTGAACAATACAATCAATAGTAATGCCACTGCTATCACAGCCAACCAAAAATTTTGCCTTTGCTGGATTTTAACTAAATGAATATAAGCATCGCGCATTTCTTGCTGACGGGTTTCATCAACCAATAAATTAATTTTACGCGGTAAGCTAGGCAGAATCTGCGCCCAATCGGGAGCTTCTTTTTTCAAGTTATTCAATAAAGCTTTCGGCCCCACCTGCTCATTCATCCACTTAGTTAAAAACGGTTTAGCTGTTGCCCACAAATCCAAATCAGGATCAAGCTGGCGCCCTAACCCCTCAATATTCAACAACGTTTTTTGCAATAAAACGAGCTGCGGTTGAATTTCCACATTAAAGCGGCGGCTGGTTTCAAACAATCTCATCAACACCATGCCAAAAGAAATTTGCGACAATGGCTTGTTGAAAATGGGTTCGCATACTGCGCGAACAGCTGCCTCCAATTCCTCGGCTCGGGTATCTGGAGGAACCCAACCCGATTCAATATGGGCAGTAGCGACGCGGTGATAATCACGGTTAAAAAAAGCTAAAAAATTGATGGCAAGATAACGTTTGTCATATTCGGTCAAACTTCCGACAATACCAAAATCAAGAGCAATATAACGACCGCTATCCGTCACTAAAATATTGCCGGGATGCATATCCGCATGAAAAAAACCGTGCCGAAACACTTGTGTAAAGAAAATCTCGACACCATAACGGGCAAGTTGATGCAAATCTACATTTTTTTCCTGAAGCGTTGCAATGTCAGCTACCGGTATACCTTCCATCCATTCAATGGTAAGTACATTACGGCTGCAATAGTCATAATATACTTTTGGCACCAGCAACATATTGCTGTCTCTAAAATTACGCCCAAGCTGGCTGGCATTTGCAGCCTCTTTCATTAAATCCAGCTCATCATGAAGGTATTTATCAAATTCAGCAACCACTTCTCGAGGTTTCAAACGCTTGCCGTCTGAAAACAATCTCTCAACCCAGCCTGCACCAAAGCGCAGCAAGGCCAAATCTTGTTCAATGATCGGCGCAATGTTTGGCCGTAACACTTTTACCGCTACTGCTTCACCACTGTGTAAGCGGGCTTTGTGCACTTGTGCAACTGAGGCACTGGCCACCGGTGTGGTTTCAAATTCAGCATACAGCGTTTCGATTGATTGCCCTAACGATTCTTCAATCTGGTGGCGTGAAAGCTCTGCATCAAAGGGAGGAACACGGTCCTGCAACTTGGCCAGCTCTAAAGCATAGGCCTGTGGAATTAAATCCGGCCTAGTCGATAAAACCTGTCCGAACTTAACGAAAATCGGCCCCAAACTTTCTAAAGCCAAGCGTAAGCGAACCGGCAAAGCTTCATCTGATGCAACTGAGGACTTGGGAATTTTTTGTAATAAAGAACGCAACCAAAACCTATCGGTATGTCCTGCGACAAGATCGCTCAATCCGTAACGGTAAACGGTTTTTAAAATAGTAGAAGAACGTTTGAGCCACTTCATGACTTATCAAACCAAATATAAATACTGAAAGTTTGGATTATAAAGCATGAATATACAGTTAGGGATAATATGGCATCTACTCACTACTTGTATTTTACCCTACAACTTTATAAATATTAGGCCGTCTGAAAACCAAATATAATCGGCCCTCAATTATCAACATAAATGATATTTCATAGATTTATAGATAAGCATTGCAACGCACATCAATACCATAAAAAAACCGCTCCTTAAATAGGAGCGGTTTTATATTCATATCAGCAAAGAACTACTAGCCTTCAACCTTTACTTCTACCTTACGACCACTTGCATCATTTCCTTGCGCAGCAGTAGTATCTTCAGGCTTGCGTAATTCGATGTTTTTAGCATCAACCCCTTGAGCTTCTAAGAACATTTTAACTGCTTCGGCACGTTTTTTTGATAATTTGGCATTAGCAGCCACATTACCAGTACTATCTGTATAACCGCTGATGATCAATTTTTTGCCATCCTTGCCGGCTTTAATCACATCAAGTAAAACTGTTGCCGCATTTTTAGCTATCTCACTCTTACCGGTTGCAAAATAAAAAGTGGCAACCGCAGAACCTGCTTTAGTATCAAAAGTTACTTCAGCTTTATCTTCAGTCGGAACTGCAGAAGCAACGGGGCTGGAAACTGTTTCTTTCGGAGCTGTTTTTTCAGCTTTCGCAGTAACTGCTTTAGCATCTTTATTAGACAATCCCCAAACATACGCAGTCATAATATGCAATTTGTCTTTATCCAAGAAATTGTCCCAAGCAGGCATTTGGTTATGACGGCCATTGGTAATGGTCTCAATGATAGATTTTTGGGTACCACCCCATAACCATACATCATCAGTCAGATTCGGCCCCAATCCTTTGATACCCTGCCCTTTATCTCCATGACAAGTAAAACAGTTTGCAGGAGGACCACTAAACAAAGCTTTGCCACGCTCGGCACGTTCCGGATCATATTGGTCTTTGCCTTTGGATAAAGACATTACATAGTGAGCAACATCTTTAACGCGCTCCTCACCTAATGCAGGCCCCCACGCCAACATCGTGCCAATACGGCCCTTTTTGATGGTTTCCTGAATTTGTGCAGGCTCTCCGCCCCATAACCAGTCATGGTCAGTCAAATTAGGGAAACCTTTCGAGCCTTTTGCATCAGAACCATGACATTGGATACAGTAAGTATCAAACAGATTTTTACCGATACGCTGTGCCTGAGGATCTTTGGCTACTGCTTCAATGGGCATGTTTGCAAACTTGGCATAAATCTTGCCATATTGCTCATCGGCTTTTGCAACCTCTTTCTCGTATTGGTTTTGACTTGTCCAATTCAAATAACCTTTATAGTCACCTAAACCGGGGTACAAAAACAAATATGCCGCCCCAAAAATCATAGTCAGGATAAAAAGAAAAAACCACCAGCGAGGCAAAGGATTATTGTATTCCTCAATGCCGTCCCACGAATGCCCCATTGTTTTGACTTCTTCGCCTTTGGGCGGAGCTTTGGTTTTATTTTGTGACAATAGCAACCAAGCCAAACCGACAAAGCTGAGCACTACGATAATGGCAATGTATATGTTCCAGAAATTACTGGTAAATTGGGAAGTTGTGTTCATTATTTTACTCCGTTATCACGGTATTACTGGTTAGCGCCCGCTCTCATCATCAGGGGTATCGTTATCCTCCATAATGCTGTTTGCCGCATCATTGTAGTTTTGCTTATTACGCTTGTTCAGTACGATATACAAAACCAATAAAAAGCTTACAAACACCCATATGGTAAATAGCGAGCGCGCCCAGTTAATATCCATGATGTTACCTTACGTTTTTCAATGCCAAGCCCAAGCCTTGCAGATACGCAATTACTGCATCCAGCTCTGATTTATTAGCCAGCTCTTGGGGAGCTTTTTCAATTTCTTCATCACTGTAAGGTGTACCGACCGCACGTAAGGCTTTCATGTTGCCAACAGTAGCTTCAATATCCACTTTGTTACGTGCCAACCACGGGAATGCAGGCATATTGGATTCAGGAACGACGTCGCGAGGATTTAACAAGTGGATACGGTGCCATTCGTCTGAGTAACGACCGCCGACTCGTGCCAAATCTGGACCTGTCCGTTTAGAACCCCATTGGAACGGGCGGTCGTACACTGATTCACCACCAACAGAATAGTGGCCGTAACGTTCGGTTTCCGCACGGAAAGGACGGATCATTTGCGAGTGGCAGTTATAACAGCCTTCACGTACATAAATATCACGTCCCGCTACTTGCAGCGCATTGTAAGGCTTTATACCTTTAATCGGTTCCGTTACCGACTTGGTAAAAAACAGCGGCACAACTTCAATCAGAAGGCCAACGCTGATTACCAAGAAGGTAAACAAAATCAATGCACCGACTTTTTCTTCAGCTAATTGTTGTAATTTCATTTTGGTAGCCTGTCTTTCTTGTGTCTTTAATGATGTTGCGCTTGAGAAACGGCAGGAATTTCAGCATCCACGGGTTTACCGCTAACAGCAGTACGATAAACGTTGTAAGCCATCAGGAACATGCCGCTCAAATACAACAGACCGCCGGTAAAACGAATAACGTAGAAAGGGATACTGCGTTTTACAGATTCCACAAAAGAGTAGGTCAAAGTACCGTCGTCATTCAATGCACCCCACATCAAGCCTTGCATCACACCGGAAATCCACATAGATGCGATGTAAAGTACAACGCCAATCGTGGCAATCCAAAAATGCACTTCAATCAGTTTGATGCTGTACATTTCTTTGCGGCCAAATAAACGCGGGATCAAATAATAGATGGAACCGATGGTGATGAAACCCACCCAGCCCAGAGCACCGGAATGAACGTGTCCGACGGTCCAGTCTGTATAGTGGCTCAAAGCGTTAACCGTTTTGATAGACATCATCGGGCCTTCAAACGTAGACATACCGTAAAAAGACAAAGATACTACCAAAAACTTCAAAATCGGATCTGTGCGCAGCTTATGCCAAGCGCCCGACAGAGTCATGATACCGTTAATCATACCGCCCCAAGACGGCGCAAACAGAATTAAAGACAATACCATACCGAGTGACTGGGTCCAGTCAGGCAATGCCGTGTAATGCAGATGGTGCGGACCCGCCCACATATAGGTAAAAATCAACGCCCAGAAGTGAACTACTGATAAGCGGTAAGAATAAACGGGGCGACCTGCCTGTTTCGGCACAAAGTAATACATCATGCCCAAAAAGGCTGCCGTTAAGAAGAAACCTACAGCATTATGCCCGTACCACCATTGAACCATTGCATCAATCGCACCCGAATACACGGGGTAAGATTTCATCACGCCTGAAGGAATGCTGATATTGTTTACGATATGTAACAATGCAACTGCTAAAATAAAGGCTCCGTAAAACCAGTTCGCCACATAAATATGTTTGATTTTACGGGTAGCGATCGTGCCGAAGAATACTACTGCATAAGCAACCCACACCAATGCAATCAAAATATCAATCGGCCATTCCAGTTCTGCATACTCTTTACCTTGGGTATAGCCCAACGGCAGAGTAATGGCTGCCAAGACAATAACAAGTTGCCACCCCCAGAACGTGAATGCGGGTAAAAACTTACCGCCAAATAAACGTACATTACATGTGCGTTGCACTACATAATAAGATGTGGCAAACAAACCGCAACCTCCGAATGCGAAAATAACGGCATTCGTATGCAGCGGGCGCAAGCGGCCGAAGTGGAACCACGGCCCAATATTCGACAAATCCAGAGCAGGTGCAAACAGTTGGGCTGCGATAATCACGCCAACCAACATGCCTACAATGCCCCAAACTACAGTCATGATGGCGAACTGGCGCACCACTTTGTAGTTATAAGTTTGCGTTTCCATGAGGGTCTCCATTAAACATGGCAATTAACACCATCGGTTTGCTTCAGCCTGCTCAAACATAACCAAAGATATACCCGATTTTTCTTAATTTAACACCGTCGGCAGTTAAGATTTACTTGCGCCGAACAGAAGCTTAATCGGCGCATTTTAAATCAAAACCTTTACTGCACCAAGCCAAATCATCAGAAAGCCGCTTTTTTTGCGGTTTTTACAAGGTTGCTTTCGGTCATATTTTGTTAGATTATAGGTTAGTTACATTATGTTTCTTGACCAAAATCAAATCCTTTTAATTCAACACACAAAACTTAACAAAAAAAGAATGGCTATGCTTTGCTATCAAATAAAACCCAACCCACTGAAACATATATGGAAAATATGTTTAAACCTATCTCAACAAAATAACACTCCTTTACATATAAGCTTACCGAACTGGGTTCCCGGCAGTTATCTCATCCGCGATTTTTCCCGCAATATTATTGAGATAAAGGCAATGTGTAACGGCCAACCGGCTGAAATCACCCAAACTGCAAAAAACGTTTGGCAAACGGAAGCAAAAAGCGGTAAGTGGCAAATTTACTACACCGTCTATGCTTACGATCTATCTGTCAGAAGCTCTTTTTTAACGGTTGACCGCGGTTTTTTTGACGGGGCCTGCCTGTTCCTCAAAATAGCAGGTTTCGAGGAACAGCTACATCGAGTTACATTTGATGGCTTACCTGAAACGTGGCAGATAGCCACCACACTGCCCTCTTCCGGAAACCATACTTTTCAGACGGCCTCTTACTATGAATTGATTGACCACCCTTTTGAATTGGGTCATTTTGAAATGCTGGACTTTGAAGCCGGCGGTATTGCACACCATATAGCAATAAGCGGCCACTATCCGGATTTTGACCGCAACCGCTTAATCAGTGATATTCAGAAAATTTGCCGAACCGCTCTGAGCATGTTCCCTTCTCCTGCTCCTTTTCAAAAGTATCTGTTTTTATTACATGTTGGCGATAAGATTTATGGTGGTTTGGAACATATCAGCAGTACTGCTTTACTTGCCGACCGCAACAGCCTCCCTCCTCTAGGCATGAAAGAAGCAAATGATGACTACACCCAATTGCTCGGCTTATTCAGCCACGAATATTTCCATGCATGGAATGTCAAATCCATCAAACCTGCGGCATTTATACCGTACCGTTTAGACAGTGAAAGTTACACGGAACAATTATGGGCATTTGAAGGGATTACTTCTTATTACGATGATTTGATATTGGTAAGAAGCAGCGTGATTTCGCCCGAAGCATATTTGAAACTACTTGCCCAAAATATCACTCGGGTGCAGCAAGGATCAGGCCGTCTGAAACAAACACTTGCGGAATCTAGCTTTACTGCATGGAACAAATATTACAAACAGGATGAAAACAGCCCCAATGCCATTGTCAGCTATTATCAGAAAGGCGCTCTGGCCGCTTTATGCCTAGACTTACTTATCAGACAAAATAGCAATGGCAAACAAAGCCTTGATAATGTTATGCAGCAGCTTTATCTCGACTGGCAAGAAACCCGGCAAGGCATCCCTGAAAAACAATGGCAAGTGCGATGCCAACAGATTACCGGTTTGGATTTAGAAGAATTTTTTCAGACGGCCTTATATTCCACCGAAGACCTGCCTTTAACAGCTTGCTTGGAAAAAACAGGTATCGCTTTGCACTGGCACGCAGCTCCACGCCATCACGGAGGAGGCTTGGCTGAGAAATGGCTGCCTAACACCGAACCAATTCCCGACTTTGGGGCACGGTTTAAACAAAATAGCGACAGCATCACCTTGACGCATGTTCTCAATGGAGGCAGTGCCGAAAATGCTGCATTATGCCCGCAAGACCGCATCATTGCTTTGAATGGCTTTGCCTGCACCGCCTTTGAGCAGCAGTGGGCACAGTTTTCGGTTGGAGAAAAAATCCAAGTGCACTACTTCCGCCACGGTGTATTACGTGAAACCGAATTGACCGTACAGGCCGCACAAACCGATACTGCCATTTTGCAAATTACCCACCGTCACTTATTGGAAAACTGGTTGCAACCAAACCGTTAAATTCAATCTTTCAGGCGGCCGCAGTATCATAAGCCACCTACACGACCAATGATAAAAGGAGCCTCTAATGAGTATTTTGAAACTGGCAGACAATCTTTATATTTCTCCCCAGCTGACTCAAAGCGATCTTAAAGAAGCGGCAAAGCTCGGCATCCGCAGCATCATCTGCAATCGGCCTGACGGCGAAACCGATGATCAGCCTTCTTTCAAGCAACTCAAACAGTGGCTTATTGATACGGGAATCGACCAAGCCGTCCACCAACCTGTTGTTGCTCCTGCCATCAATGGCCATGATGTAGCAACTTTCCAAAAACTACTCGCAACCTTACCTATGCCCACGCTTGCTTTCTGCCGCACTGGTACCCGAAGCTCATTATTGTGGGCTTACCATCAAGTTCAAAACGGCATGGCTGTTTCGGATGTCATTACTGCCGCCAAACAAGCCGGCGTAGATCTGAGTAATTTTGAAGCAAACTTGCATGCCGTATCACAAAACGGCATGTCTTAATACTCAATATAGTAAGAGGCCGTCTGAAATTTTCAGACGGCCTGATTGTGATCATCAATGACGTATTAAATCCGATAACGGTTCTTCCTCTTGCGCGGGCAGATTGTAATCTTCATTAGCCCACGCTCCCAAATCAATCAGCTTACACCGCTCACTACAAAACGGACGATATTGGTTTTCTGTAGTCCACGCCACTTGCTTACCGCAAGTCGGGCAATTTACTATAGTAACTTCCGAACTCATAATTCATTCCACAACAGGATCAAAACTGCACATAACCAGTTTGAAAGATACATCTTGATTTAACGGCCTACCCCGCGCATGCTCTTGAGATGCTTCCAAAAAGCGGATGTGAGTGAAATATTTATTGGCCGACACTTCCGGCAAAGCACAACTTTGTTGTTCCACTTCAATTACCAGCATATGGATATTTTGCGCCAAGCTATTGCGCTGATAATTACCTTTTTGTGCCACACAGTCCACGGTAAGGGTATTGCTGCGCAAAATATTGAGCAAAAGGGCAATTGCTTGCTGTGTAGGCAGTAATGTACCAATCCACTTCTTCAAATCTGCCAAACGTCGCTCAAACGGCAGCTGCTGCCAAAAGTGATAAGACGACAAATCAAACGGGCTGGTTCCACCCGGCACAAACATTCGTTGTTTGATGGCCATCAGCCAATCATTCTCACGCAAATGCTGACCGAATTTTTGCTGTATGCCTTGCAAGTTTTCTGCCGTTTTTTGCAATTGCTGCCGCTGCTTTTCCGCCTCTTCCGGTTCAACCAAACGGCTATTTACCAGCAATTGCTTTTGTCGTTCAAGTTCTTGCAGAATATCCAACTTTAATTCTGCCCTGCCCGCACACTCCATAATTTCGAACAGAGTAAACAAGGCCAAATGATGGGCCCAAGGGCTATCGGCACGAATACATTCAGCATCAAAACGATTAAACAAATGCTCGATACGTAAAAAACTACGCACGCGCTCAGACAACGGATGCTCGAAATAAATCATGATGTTACTCTGGATAAATAAGAAAACCTCGACTGATAATAGCCATGTAATTGCCGAACCTTGGCTGCCAATGCTTGAGAGATTCCCTCATTTGTCAAAACATCATCAGCAGCCAACAAACGCTCTTTACGGCAGGCTTGCGTGGCCATAATCCGCTCAATTTCATCAGCCTTAAGACCGCTACGGCTACGCACACGTTCAATTTGCGTTTGTTCGGAAACATCAATCACCAATACTCTATCAACCAATGCTAAAAATGCCGGTTTCTCTATTAACAAAGGAATATCAATTATTCCATACACAGTAACACAACTTTCTTGAAGAGCTCGGACTTCAGACAAAATAAGAGGAAACATAATGGATTCAAGTCGTGTTTTAGCTTCAGGCCCTCTGAAAACCAAACCACGTAAAACAGCTCTATTCAGACGGCCATCATGGTTAAATACTTCACTACCAAATGCCGCACGAATAGCAGATAAGGCCTTTCCGTTATCCGCAGTCAGTTCCCGGCTAACTGCGTCTACGTCAATCACCGGTACGCCCAAATAGAGAAATTCGGCAGCTGCTTGTGATTTGCCGCTGCCGATGCCACCTGTTAATCCTACCCAAAAAGTCATGGTTTAGAATCCCGAAGCTTTCAGCCACCATCCGACTGCTGTCATAACCTGCTCATTAGCAATAAATATTATCCAACCTGCAATTGCCAAACTGGGGCCGAAAGCAAACTGCTGACCTTTTGCCACACGCATGATAACGGCAGCCACTACGCCAGTTAAAGCAGCCATAAATATCAAAACGGGCAACACACTAACCCCCAGCCATGCTCCCAAAGCAGCGAGTAATTTAAAATCACCGCCCCCCATACCTATTTTTCCGGTCAGTAATTTATAAGCATAGCACAACAGCCACAAGCTCATGTAACCGAAAACTGCACCTAAAACAGCCGACATTAGGGGCACAAAAGTACCATTCAAATTGAACAATAATCCCAGCCAAACCAAAGGCAGTGTAAGTTGATCAGGAAGATATTGCGTATCCGCATCAATAAAGGTCAAAGCAATTAACATAGCGGTTAAAATTAAACCACCCAACGTCGTCATACTCCAACCATATTTCCAAGCAACTGCTGCAAATAATGCGCCGGTTAACAACTCCACTAAAGGATAACGTTTGCTGATGGGTGTTTTACATGACTCACACTTTCCACCGAGCATCAGGTAACTGAGTACTGGGATATTTTGCCAAGCCTTTACAGGAGCCTGGCACGAAGGGCAACGAGAATCAGGTTTAACCAAATTAAACGGCTGTTGCTCTTCTTCGGTCAAAACCTGACCCAGATGCTCTTTCGCAAACGCTGTCCAAACACGTTCCATCATGACTGGTACGCGGTAAATTACTACATTTAAAAAACTGCCTACTAGCAAACCAAATAATGCAGAAAGAGGCACCACAAAGGGTGCCCAGAGATTCATCCATTCAGGCATACCGTTAACCTACCACGTTACCCAAATTGAACAACGGCAAGTACATAGCAACAAGGATCACACCAATAATTGAGCCAAGTACCACCATAATTATCGGCTCCATCAAGGAAGATAATTGAGCTACGGCATTATCTACCTCATCTTCATAGAATTCAGCTGCCTTATTCAACATGCCGTCCAATGAACCAGATTCTTCACCGATTGCCGCCATTTGAAGTACCATATTAGGAAACATATCAGTGCCCTGCATACTGGAAGTCAATGACAAACCTTGTGTTACTTTAGCACGGATATCATGCGTAGCCTCTTCGTACAAGATATTACCGGCGGCACCGGCCACAGAATCCAGCACTTCAACTAAGGGCACACCGGCAGCAAATAAAGTAGACGTAGTACGAGCCCAACGCGCAATTGTTGCTTTCCTTACAATCGCTCCGAAAATCGGCAGTTTCAATAACATGGCATCCACTCTTTTTTGAAGAGCTGGAGATTTTTTATACCATTTATATAAGCCAAACCCTACACCGATAGTGCAAACTACCATTACCCAAGCATATTCAACAAAAAACTTTGACATATCCATAACAATTTGTGTTAATCCCGGCAGCTCCGCTCCCATGTTACTATATACTTCACCGAATGCAGGAAGAACAAACACCATCATGATAAACACCAACACTATTGCCACTACAATAATAGCTATCGGATAGGTAAGCGCACTTTTCACTTTTTTCTTAATTGCTTGAGTTTTTTCTTTATAAATAGCAAGCTTATCCAACAAATTTTCTAACACACCACCAGCTTCACCAGCAGCGATCAGATTACAATAAAATCGGTCAAAGTATTTAGGGTGCTTCGCAAAAGCTTTACCCAATGCACTACCTTGCTCGACATCTGCTCGAATTTGCATGAGCATCTGAGTCATAGAAGGATTAGAGTGTCCTCTTGCTACAATCTCAAATGCCTGCATCAATGGCAATCCAGCTTTCATCATCGTAGCAAGCTGACGGGTAAATACCGTAATATCTTCTTGTGTAATACGTTTTTTACGAACAGCTTTAACTTTACTAACACGCAGCGGTTTAATACCACGACGTTGCAGCTTTTTTTTGGCTTCCTCTTCATTTTTGGCCACTACCTCACCACGTACAATTTGTTCGGTTTCAGTATTTCTGCCTTCAAAATTAAAACGTATACCCTTATCTGCCTTAGCAGAACGCCCACCCAGTTTTACTTGGTTCATAATTACCCCTTAAAATAATTTCGACGTTTCCAGATTCATTAATCATTAGTATGTGCAAGTACTTCTTCCAATGAAGTAATTCCCTGCATTACTTTTAGCAAACCTGCACGACGCAGATCCACCATCCCTTCTTTATAGGCCATATTCATAATATCAACTTCAGTGCCATTTTCCATGATTACCCGCTGCATTTCTTCAGTAATAGGCATTACCTCATATACACCGGCACGGCCTCTATAACCTTTGCCTCGACAGCTGTCACAACCCACCGAACGATACATTGTCCAATCTTTG
The DNA here is from genome assembly GCF_030504625.1 of Neisseria sp. MVDL19-042950. Classification (GTDB taxonomy): domain Bacteria; phylum Pseudomonadota; class Gammaproteobacteria; order Burkholderiales; family Neisseriaceae; genus Neisseria. The sequence goes on from NZ_JAUKWH010000003.1 coordinate 167,995, forward strand.
GCCAAGTCCTCATCAGTAAAACCTGCTTTCTTTAATGCCGACACAGGAGGACGTTCGGTAGGAGCTTTACAAGAGGGACACAATCGGCGCAATAACCGTTGTGCCATAATCAAACTTACCGAACTGGCAATATTGAATGGTGCCACCCCCATATTTAACATCCGCGACAAAGTAGCCGGCGCATTATTCGTGTGCAGCGTAGAGAATACCATATGGCCGGTTTGTGCCGCCTTAATAGCAATATCAGCTGTTTCTAAGTCACGGATCTCACCAACCATAATGATATCCGGATCTTGACGTAAGAATGCTTTCAAAGCAGCAGCAAATGTTAAACCTTGTTTATCATTTACGTTAACCTGATTAATACCCGGCAAGTTAATTTCTGCAGGGTCTTCTGCAGTAGCAATGTTAACATTCTCAGTATTTAAAATATTCAAACAAGTATAAAGAGATACTGTTTTACCCGAACCCGTCGGACCGGTAACCAATACCATTCCATAAGGGCGGTTAATGGCCTCTAACAGCATTTCCTTCTGGAAAGGCTCAAAACCAAGTTGATCAATATTCAAAGATCCCGCATCCGAATTCAAAATACGCATTACTACTTTTTCGCCGAATAATGTCGGTAACGTACTTACACGAAAATCAATCGGACGGCCGTGCTTATGAAAGGCAATTTGGATACGACCATCTTGTGGTACACGTTTTTCCGAAATATCCAACCGTGCCATTACTTTGATACGTGAAGCCAATTGCCCTCTTACTGCTACAGGAGGCTGGACAACTTCACGCAATTGGCCATCGACACGGAAACGCACCCGTGCCATCTGTTCATAAAATTCAAAGTGGATATCTGAAGCCCCTGCATTAAGCGCATCAGACAAAGTTTTGTGAATAAAACGCGGAATCGGCCCATCTTCAGCTTCTTCATTATCAATATAAAGAGCTTGTGTAGGCGCAGCAGCCTCTTGTTCTTTACTGATTTCATTCAAAATGGTGGTAGAGCGCTGTCCCAACCATTCCAATAGTGTGCTCAACTGATCATCGCATACCACAACCAAGTCAATTGAAACACCAGACGAGAAAGCAATTTTCTGAAAATTTTGAATTTGAGTGGGATCGGATACCGCCAAATAGACTTTTCTACCCCGCCTAAAAATCGGCACACAACGATTTTGCAGCATTTGTTCCTCAGTAAGAACGTCCATTAAAACGTTATTACGAGAAAAATGACGGAGATCCAACAAAGGATAACTGAATACTCGTGCAAGTAATTCACCCAATGCTTTTGGTGTAATTACCCCTTCTTCAAACAACATCGGAATAATAGGCTTATTTGCTTTTAATACATCTTGATACCGCTCTGCCTGATTTCCATCTATAACTTGGCCTTGCACCAATACTCTTAATAAACCGACGCTCATTTTTTCTTACCTGTATCTATTTATATTATCCGCTTATCATGCAAATATATTTGATTATGGCATATGTCGTTTTCAAAATTATAGGCTATATTTTTTAATAGGCCCTTCGGACATAAAACCAACCCGTAATGTTTTTTTACTGCTTACATTAAAATGCTTTTATAGTAAAAACTTTTTTATTATAAGCGAATAGACTGGGCAAACCTACCCAGTCTATTCTTAATCGTTCATTCTTTACAGTATTATTGTACTTAAAAACAACAGGGAAACTGCAGACAAAAAAATAACCGCAAAAGCGGTTTATTTTAATGGTGGCCAGAGGCGGGATCGAACCGCCGACACACGGATTTTCAATCCGTTGCTCTACCAACTGAGCTATCTGGCCTTGCCTTAAGAGAGGGGTATTAAAACAGAATTACGCTTTCCCTGCAAGTTTTTTTCAAAAAAATAATCCGAGACCAAGATAACAATTTATTTTTTATCAAAATAAATATTTCTATACCTTATAAATTTATCTAAAGTTCCGCTACAGCATCAGATTAAGTTGTAGCAAACATATTACAAACCAACCCTTTTCTACCCATATGCACTGAATAAAACTTGCCAAGAATACCGCTTATCTATAATATCAACCGAATATCAAGAATAAAACATCATTTCTTTTTTATATTTTCGATCAGGCCTTCTTATGAGCATTGTCGCCATTGATATTCATCCGCAGAAAACTTTTTCTGAACTATGCCCCGACGAACTACCTATTCCTGATGCACTTTCTATTGTTCCGCACCTCAACCGCCAAGCGGCACTGGCTGATTACCGCGTCATTACCAAAGATGCCCACAGCAATAATGCCGAATGGCATATAGAGCATCAGAGTGAATACCTGGCATTGGACAAAGCGCAAAACTGGGTCAGCCATGCTGTTTTGGGCAGCGAAGGCTATGAAAATTTACCCGGCCTTCCTACTTCCGACAGCTATGACTTTCTTGTTCATATCGGTTTGGAAAATAACGTGCATACTTTCGGGGCATGCTTTCATGACATGGCTGAGAATATCAGCACCGGTTTGATTGAATGGCTGCAAAGCCGTAATGCCGCAACTTTAATCGTCGGCGGACTGGCCACCGAGTATTGTGTACAAGCAACCGTATTACAATTGTGCTGGTACGGCGAATGGCAGGTAATTGTCAATTTAGATGCTTGCCGCAGTTTAAACTCCGCCGAAGCCTCCCGTGCCGTCCAAAATATGAAAAAAGCCGGAGCAATCATTGTGGAACATACTGATGAGCTTGCCGCATTATTAAATTAGAAATGAAAACATATACTCAATAATCAAATTTTCAGACGGCCTGACGATAAAGCCGCCACTTTCACAGAAAGGAAAGCGGCGGCTTTAGACTTTGGCTCACTCAAAATTCAAACTTGCTCAATCCAATTGGGCAACAGTAACGGTTAAATTACGCACCGCCGCCAGAGTACTACTATTTTTTCGCTGTTGTTCTTTGAATTCCGCCATATTGTCCGGTGTCAATTTAGGAGTCGGTAAAGCGACAGTTGAAGGATTCACCGGTTCGCCGTTTTTACGTGCCTCGTAATGCAAATGCGGACCGGTCGAACGGCCTGTGCTGCCTACATAACCGATAATGTCTCCGGCGCGAATCGCCCCCTGTGCGGACGAAAACTCACTCATATGGGCATACAATGTTTCGATGCCGTTGCTATGCTGCAATACAACGGTATTGCCATAACCGCCCTTCCAGCCTTTAAAAGTAAGTATACCGTCTGCCGCGGCACGAATCGGCGTGCCGGTCGGAGCCGCATAATCGATACCGGTATGCATTTTTACCGTACGCAGGATCGGATGCAAACGCAAGCCGTAAGGCGATGATATACGGGCATTGCCTACCGGCTGTACATTGAAGCCTTCCCTATGGCGCAATGATTTGCCGTTTTGATCATAATAGCTGCCGCTTTCTTCGTCGCCTTTGCCTTGGCTGTAATAGTAAGCCTGATAGGTTTTGCCATCTTTAACAACTTCGGCAGCCAGAATATCGCCCGTTGCCATTTCCTGCCCGCGGAAATACATGCTGTTATACAGCAAACGGATGGCATCGCCGCTACCTAATTCTTCGATGTTGACCACATCGTTGAAAATCTCACTCAGCGATTCGCGGATTTCTACGGGAATACCCGCCTGAGCCATTGCTCCTCGCGCCGAAGTACGTACCTGAACGGAACGTAAAGTAGGCATGGTTTCCATTTCAACGGTAGAAGCCGATTTCTGCCATTTACCGTTAACTTTCTCAATGGCGATTAAATAGCCTTCACCGTTGTCATCGTCACTGAAAAACTGAATATCGGTAACGTTGCCCGCAGCGTCAAAACGTGCGCTGACCGACTGGCCTGCCCTCAAAAGCGCCATCTTCCGGTCGAGTGCGTTTTTAACCATCACTTTTTTGATGTCTTCGGCGGTAACGCCTATCCGCGCCAAAACATCGGATAAAGTATCGCCGGGCTGAACGGCTTCCTGCGACCAATAGCTGCCTTGATAAGTGCCGCTTTCAACATAAACGGCAGGCAGCTCTTCCAATACCCGTTCCACTTGAAACAGGCTTTTCTGGGGCTGTGGCTGAGGCTCGGTAACGGCATAAGCCGTCATAATGCCGGATACGGGCAGCATGATGCCCACCATCGACCAGCGCACCGGTTTGTTGTTCCAAACACGGTTAAACAATGCCAGCGTATACTGAAACATCGGTTTCAGCTTGGCGGTCGGATTAAGTGTGGTTTTTTGGTCGGCAACCAACTTGTTTCTCAAAACAAGCCTGTTTTTCAAAGCAGTTTTATTTTTAAACGCAAGTTTGTTTTTCAGCGCAAATTTACTTTTGAATATAGGCTTTTTTGTCGTTCTAACATGTTTGGTTTGAACAGTGCGCGCTTTGTCTGTTTGGCGGACGGCAACCGTTTCCGCTGCCGCCGTGGGTGCAGCGGCCTCATGCCGAGCGGCATCTGATATGCTCTGGCTCTTGCCCGAGCCTTGATCAGGTGCTTTCAAAAATTTGTTTAAGGATTGTTTCATTTTAAGCGGCCTTTTCAAAATACCTTTACAACACATGCGGTTTTTTCGCCGCAAATACGGTATTGCTTTGATTTACACCAAAGTTTTCCATATTCCTTTTCACCTGAAAGTTTATCACAAAACCGCTTACCATGTTTTAAGCCGGAGTTGCATCAAGTCAAAAATACGCGTGATAGCGTAAAATACCTCTTACTTTCACTCTATGCAAACCATTGTCATGAATCTGACTTTAGTCTTACCCGCTCTCAACCGTCATACTTCCGACACGCTGCCGCCACTTGATTTACCTTCATTCAATCAAATGTTGCGTTTCGGCACTTTTACGCCGCACTCCATTTCTTCCTCGGCACTTTATGCCCGTTTTTTATGGGAAGGCAGCTTACTCGGCCATGCACTGAACCGTTTATGTCTTCCACCCGATCAACCTTCCGTGCTTGCCAGTCCGGTATGGCAGCAAATGGGCATGCACAATATGAATATGATCAGCGGCACCGACATTCAGATTCAGGCACATGAAGCGGAACGGCTGTGCGGCGGGTTGAATGATTTTTTTCGTGAAGACGGTTGGGCATTCCGCCCCGTTCGTGCCGATTTATGGCTGGTAACAGTTCCCCGAATACCAAACTGGCAAGTGCCGCCAGTTTTGGATGTGCTGGGGCAGGTAGACGGCTCCATCCGTGCGGAAGGGCCTGATGGTTCAAGCTGGCTGCAAAAACAGACTGAAATACAAATGTGGCTGCACAACCATCCGCTCAACGCCGAGCGTACCGCTGCCGACATGCCTGCCGTAAACGGGGTGTGGTTGTGGCAGGATTTGGAAGGCGGACAAACCGCCGCACCGGTATTGGCTTGCGACAGCCCGTGGGCGCAATTTTATTCCGGCACCCGTTTTGACGCACCTTACAATTTCACCGCATGGGAGGCCGTCTTAAAAGAAAGCGGCCAAAACGTTTCAGACGGCCTGCTGTTTCTCGACGACTTGGCCGTAACCGACCACACCGCCGATGTTTGGGCTTATAAAGACACGCTCGAAAGCTGGGAGCAGCGCTGGTTTGCACCTTTATGGCAGGCTTTGTGCGAAGGCCGTCTGAAAAACCTGCGCATCGTTACCGACGGCACACGCGGAGGAGAGCTGCATATTAAAGCCAAAGCGGGGCGGGCATTCTGGAAAAAGAAAAAAACATTCGCCGGACAACTCTGATTGAGATTTTCAGACGGCCTGTCTTAAATATAAGAACAGGCCGTCTGAAAAATTCCCCGCTTCGCGTTACAATAACGGCTTTCCGGCCGCACCGATTCATTACTTTATTCCATGTCAGTCAAAATCCGTACCCGCACCATCAATCAAAGCGTTTGCCAAACCCTGATTCAGGCCGGCACCGACCCGTTGCTCGCCCGTCTGTGCGCCGCCCGCGACGTAGCCTCCCCTGCCGAGTTGGACGACAAACTCTCCGCCCTGCTGCCCTATCAAACCTTAACCAACTGCACCGAAGCCGCCGTGCGCTTGGCCGATGCGGTACAACGGCAGGAAAACATTTTAATCGTGGCCGACTACGATGCCGACGGCGCAACCGCCTGCGCGGTCGGCATCAAAGGGCTGTCGGCCATGGGCGCGTCGGTGGACTTTTTGGTGCCCAATCGCTTCGAACACGGCTACGGTTTAACGCCCGAATTGGCGGAACTGGCCGCCACGCAAAAAGTAAAACTGCTGGTAACGGTCGATAACGGCATCGCCAGCTTGGCAGGCGTGGCGCGCGCGCAAGAATTGGGGTTGGACGTCATCATTACCGACCACCACCTGCCTGCCGAAACCGTGCCCGACTGCATCATCGTCAACCCCAACCAATGCGGCTGCAACTTTGCCAGTAAAAGCCTCGCGGGCGTGGGCGTGATTTTTTATGTGCTGATGGCTTTACGCGCCGAACTGCGGCAGCGCGGCTGGTTCAGGCCGTCTGAAAACCCGCTTTCAGACGGCATCAATGAACCGAATCTGGCCGAACTCTTGGATTTAGTCGCACTCGGCACCGTTGCCGATGTCGTGCCGCTCGACCACAACAACCGCATTCTCGTTTCGCAAGGCTTGAAACGGATGCGCGCCGGCAAAATGCGCCCCGGCATCCGCGCCTTATTTGAAGTGGCGCGGCGCGACTGGCGCAAAGCGCAACCGTTCGACATGGGTTTCGCGCTCGGCCCGCGCATCAACGCCGCCGGCCGGCTCGACGATATGTCGGTCGGCATCGCCTGTCTGCTGGCCGACAACGAAGCCGAAGCGCAAAGCCTCGCCGCCCAACTCAACGATTTGAACATCGAGCGGCGCGAAATCGAACAATCCATGCTGCAAGACGCGCTCAACGCCTTCCCCGATTCCCTGCCCGACGGACAAACCACGCTGGTGGCCTACCGCGACGACTTCCATCAAGGCGTGGTCGGCATCGTGGCCAGCCGTCTGAAAGACCGCTTCTACCGCCCCGCCATCGTGTTCGCCCCCGCAGACAACGGCGAAGTGCGCGGTTCCGGCCGCTCCATTCCCGGCCTGCACCTGCGCGATGCGTTGGATTTGGTGAGCAAACGCCATCCCGACATGATTCTGAAATTCGGCGGACACGCCATGGCCGCAGGCTTGAGCATACGCGAAGAACACATCGCCGCGTTTCAGACGGCCTTCGAACACACCGTGCGCGAACTGATCCATGCCGACGACTTGGCGCAAACCTACATCACCGACGGCAGCCTGCCCGCCGCCGACATTACGCTCACGCAGGCGCAAAACCTCGCCCGCCAAGTGTGGGGACAAGGCTTCGCACCGCCGAGCTTTACCGACGAATTCGCCGTCATCCGCCAGCAAGCCATGGGCGTGAACCACAAAAAAGTGTGGCTGCGCAAAGAAGGCCATGAATTTGAAGCCATGTTTTGGCGCTGCACCGAAGAAATCCCCGCACGCATCCGCACCGTGTACCGCCCCGTGGCCAACGAATGGCGCAACCAGATCGAATTGCAGCTTTATATCGACTATTGGGAAGCCGCATAGCACAGAGGCCGTCTGAAAGCGAACTATGCGAGCTTCGCTAAAAACCTTCAGACGGCCTCCTTATACTTTTACCCTTGTAAAAACACTTTGATGCCCATATAGTGCATAAAATCTATGTTCATCCCAATATTCAGGATATCCATGCAGCCCGTTACCATGTACACCGGCCCTTATTGCCCCTACTGCATCATGGCGAAAAAATTTCTGAAATCACAAGGCATTACCGAAATCAAAGAAATCCGTGTCGACCACAACCCCGCCGACTTCGCCGAAATGCAGCAAATTACCGGCCAACGCAGCGTACCGCAGATTTTTATCGGCAGCACCCATGTGGGCGGCTTCACCGATTTATACGCCATGCACCAGCGCGGCGAATTGAAAAACCTTTTGGAAAACGAAACCGATTAACTTTTTTATCCCGCTGCTTTGGCAGCACAACCCTTTGTATAGAAAGAACCCGATATGAGCGAAGAATTGCAACCCGTATTCAGCATTGAAAAACTGTATATAAAAGACCTGTCGCTGGAAGTGCCCCACGTACCCCAAATTTTTCTGGAGCAAGGCGAGCCCGAAGTGGACATGCGCGTTGCCACCGACAGCAGCAAACTGGAAGAAGGCTTCCATGAAGTAACCGTTACCGTTACCGTTACCGCCAAATTAGCAAACGACCGCGTGATGTTCCTCAACGAGGTATCGCAAAGCGGCATCTTCCGTTTGGAAAACATCCCCGAAGAAGACATCAAACTGCTGCTTGCGGTTGCCTGCCCGAACATTCTGTTCCCGTATGCCCGCGAAGCGGTTTCTTCTTCCATCACCCGCGCAGGCTTCCCGCCCGTATTGCTGGCTCCCATCAACTTTGAAGCCATGTACCAACAAGCGCAAGAAGGCAACGCTTAATCCGCCCGCTTTTTTCCGCATACAAACAGGCCGTCTGAAACCTGTGTTTCAGACGGCCTGTTTGTTTACCCACTCAATCAATAGTAATTATCAATACTGTTTACGGATTAGAGGCTCGGCTCTATAATGGCAAAATAATCTTAATTCGGACAAATTTATGCCAAATAATACAAATTTACGTGTCATTTATGCTTTATTGCTAGCCGCCTTTCCACTTGCCGCACAAGCGGAAGCATCCGATGGCAGTCAGGAAATTTACACCGCCACCCTGCCGACGGTAAAAGTGGAAGCGCAGGCCGACAGCAATATTCTCAAAGGCTATATCAATTACGACGAAGCAACGGTAACGCGTAACGGCCAATTGGTTAAAGAAACCCCGCAAAGCATCGACACGCTCAATATCCAAAAAAACAAAAACTACGGCACTAACGATTTAAGCTCGATTCTCGAAGGCAATGCCGGTATTGACGCTGCCTACGACATGCGCGGCGAAAGCCTGTTTCTGCGCGGTTTCCAAGCCGATGCCAACGATATTTACCGCGACGGCGTGCGTGAAAGCGGGCAAGTGCGCCGCAGCACCGCCAATATCGAACGCGTGGAAATCCTCAAAGGCCCCGCTTCCGTGCTCTACGGGCGCACCAGCGGCGGCGGCATCATAAACTTGGTCAGCAAATACGCCAATTTCAAACAGAGTCGCACCATAGGCGCATCTTACGGCTCTTATGCCGCACGCAGCCTGAATCTCGACATCAACCAAGTGCTGAGCGACAACGTAGCCGTGCGCTTGAGCGGCGAAATCGGCAAAACCAACTCGTTCCGCTCCGGCATCGACGGCAAAAACGGCATGATCTCGCCCAGCATCACAGTGAAACTCGACAACGGCCTGAAATGGACGGGGCAATACACCTACGACAAAGTAGAACGCACGCCCGACCGCGGCCCGGAAAGAGCCGTTTACGACAAACTCGGCTTATCGTACCGCCACGGTTTCGCCCATCCCAACGATTTCGTGAAAGACAAATTACAAATATGGCGTTCCAACCTCGAATATGCCTTCAACCCGAATTGGCACCTGCAATGGCAGCTTGCCCACCGCCGCGCCTCGCAGGATTTCGACCATTTCTACGGCGGCTCGCTCGACGAAGCCACAGGCCGTCTGAAACGCAACTACGCATGGCAGCAAACCGACAACAAAACCTTGTCGAGCAACGCCACCCTCAACGGCGATTTTAAAATCGGCAATTTCGACAACCACCTCACCGTCGGCCTCGATTACAGCCGCGAAGAGCGTAACCCCACTCTGGCGTTCAAGCGCAACTTCACCACCATCGACCCGCACGACCGCACAAGCTGGCCGCCGTCGGGCCGGCTGCTGCCCGTCGGCACCCGCAACCGCCACAAAGCCGACTCGCACGGCCTGTTTGCACAAAACATCTTCTCGGTTACGCCCGACATCAAGCTGACGGCGGGCATACGCTACGACAAATACCGCTACCGTTCCACCGACATCAAAGACAACTCGCGCGAATACAGCGGCCATTCGTTCAGCCCCAATTTCGGAGCCACATGGAACGTTACCCCCGCACACACGCTGTATGCGGGCTTCAACAAAGGCTACGCACCCTACGGCGGCTACGGCGGAGCGGGCATTTCCATTACCACCCTCGGTGCCAACACCCCGCCCGAATCGTTCAAACAATACGAAACGGGCGTGAAGAGCAGTTGGTTTGAAGACCGCCTCAACACCACATTGGCCGCCTACCAAATCGAACGCAGCAACGTTTATTACCAACCCGACCGCAACGACCCGTTTACCTTCAAACAACGCGGCAAAGACCGTTCGCGCGGCATCGAACTGAGCGGCATCGGCCGGATTGCCCCCAAATGGTATCTGCGCGGCTCGTTCGGCGTGATGCAGGCCAAAACCGTTGAAGACGCACAAAACCCGAAAAACGTCGGCCGCCACCTCAAAAACACCAGCAACGTTACCGGCAACCTGTTTGTGCGCTACACGCCCACACAAAACTTCTACGGCGAACTCGGCGTTACCGGCACCGGCAAACGCTACTACTATGCCGATAAAGGCGGCGATGCCCATATCCCCGGCTTCGCCCGTGTCGACGCGCTGGCAGGCTGGAACCGCAAAAACCTCAACCTCACGCTGGCGGTCAACAACCTGCTCAACCAAAAATACTGGCGTTCCGATGCCATGCCCGGCGCACCGCGCGGCGTAACGGCACGGCTGAATTACAGCTTTTAATACAGCCTTGCCGCAAAGGAATCATCAGGCCGTCTGAAAGCGAACTGTGTGCGCTTTCAGACGACCTCCCCTACTCCCCATCCTCCCCCCGCTCCAAAATCATTTAAAATGGCCGTCTGAAACCGTTTTCCCCCAGCCGCCATGACACCCGAACACCAAAAGCTGCTCAAAATCACCGACACCGCCGCCAAAAAGCTCGAAAAGCTCAACCTGCACACCCCGTGGGACGTTGCCCTGCACCTGCCGCTGCGCTACGAAGACGAAACCCACATCATGCCGATTAAAGACGCACCTATCGGCGTGCCGTGCCAAGTCGAAGGCGTAGTAACCCTGCAAGAAGTACAGTTCAAACCCCGCAAACAGCTCATCGTGCAGATTCAAGACGACTCCGGCAGCGTGCTGTTTCTGCGCTTCATCCACTTCTACCCCAGCCATCAAAAACAAATGGCGCAAGGCAAACGCATCCGCGCCGTAGGCGAAATCAAACACGGCTTTCACGGCGACGAAATGATCCACCCCAAAATCCGCGATGCCGACAACAGCAGCCTCGCCGAAAGCCTCACCCCCGTTTACCCCACCGTAAACGGCCTCAACCAACCCACCTTGCGCCGCATTGTTCAGACGGCCTTAGAAGCCCTGCCCCTGCACGACACCCTGCCCGACGAACTCCTAGGCCGTCTGAAACTGCCCCACCTGGCCGAAAGCCTGCGCCTCCTGCACGCCCCGCCGCCCGATTACAGCATCCGCCAACTTTCAGACGGCACCCTCCCCGCATGGCAGCGGCTCAAATTCGACGAACTGCTCGCCCAACAGCTCTCCATGCGGCTCGCGCGGCAAAAACGCATCAGCGGGCAGGCCGCCCCCCTGCACGGCAACGGCTCGCTCACCCAACCCCTGCTCAACGCCCTACCCTTCGCCCTCACCGCCGCCCAACAGCGCGCCTTAAACGAAATCCGCGCCGACATGCGCCAAACCCACCCCATGCACCGCCTGCTGCAAGGCGACGTAGGCAGCGGCAAAACCATCGTCGCCGCCCTTGCCGCCCTCACCGCAGTCGAAGCTGGCAGCCAAGTCGCCGTCATGGCACCCACCGAAATCCTCGCCGAACAGCACTACCTCAAATTCAAACAATGGCTCGAACCGCTCGGCCTCGAAGTCGCATGGCTTTCCGGCAGCCAGCGCAAAAAAGCCAAAGATGCCGCCAAAGCCGCCCTTTCAGACGGCCTCACCCCCATCGCCGTCGGCACCCACGCCCTCTTTCAAGAAGACGTACAGTTCCACAACCTCGGCCTCGTCATCGTCGACGAACAGCACCGCTTCGGCGTCGCCCAACGCCTAGCCCTCAAAAACAAAGGCCAAGACGTACACCAGCTCATGATGTCCGCCACCCCCATCCCCCGCACCCTCGCCATGAGCTTTTTCGCCGACCTCGACGTTTCCGTCATCGACGAACTGCCCCCCGGCCGCACCCCCATCAAAACCCGCCTCGTCAACAGCCAGCGCCGCGCCGAAGTCGAAGGCTTCGTACTCAACACCTGCCGCAAAGGACGGCAAGTTTACTGGGTCTGCCCCCTCATCGAAGAAAGCGAAACCCTCCAACTGCAAACCGCCACCGAAACCCAAGCCGCCCTTCAAGCGGCCCTACCCGAACTCAGCATCGGCCTCGTCCACGGCCGCATGAAAGCCGCCGAAAAAGCCCAAGTGATGGCCGAATTCAGCGCAGGCCGTCTGAACGTACTCGTTGCCACCACCGTTATCGAAGTCGGCGTAGACGTACCCAACGCCGCCCTCATGGTCATCGAACACGCCGAACGCATGGGGCTGGCGCAACTGCACCAACTGCGCGGACGCGTAGGCCGCGGCGCCGCCGAAAGCGTGTGCGTACTCCTCTTCGCCGAACCCCTGAGCGAGCTGGCCAAAGCCCGCCTCAAAGTCATCTACGAACACACCGACGGCTTCGAAATCGCCCGCCAAGACCTCAACATCCGCGGCCCCGGCGAATTTCTCGGCGCACGCCAAAGCGGCGTACCCATGCTCCGCTTCGCCAACCTCGAAGAAGACCTGCACCTTTTAGAAAAAGCCCGCGAAATCGCCCCCCAACTGATTGAAGAACGCCCCGACATCGTCGAAGCCCACCTCAACCGCTGGCTGGCGAGCAGGGAGAGTTATTTGGGGGTCTAGCATTTTCGATTAAGGGATTTTATTTATAATTTAGACATGAAACTTTTAAGGGAAGCACAATGATTGATTCGCTGTCAGATAAAGATTTACTTCAACAATTTTCTAGTAAAGGTTTGGAAGCATTGAAAAATAATACTGCTTCTATTGAAGATAAAGTTACTTCGAGAAAAATAGAAAGTTGTCGCCCCATTTTGGAAACGATAAATAGACGTGATCACTTCGACCAAATATGTCCATTTAATACAAAACGTCACAAAACAAATATTCTAAGTCAATTGGAGAATTGGGCGAAAAAACCGCACAATCTAAATTATCTCGATGAGCTGTTTCTCATATCTATGGCTTTTTCAAGGGAATATTTATTATTCCAAGAACGGCATGCAATCTCTCCCCATTGGGGAATACATGATTATTGGGCAAAATTTAAAGCTGATGTAGAACAAAAAATATATCCTCTCAAAGAAGATTATTTAAAAGAAACAGCTAAATATATTCGCAATAACATGGATTTTGATATTCTCAATCATTATTTAGGTCAAAAAGATTATCAGGCTTTTTTAAACTACGAAAAAACAGTAAAAGACGCTGAAGAGAGAATTGGCAAGCTGAAAGAACAACTTAATGATAAAGAAGAACAATTTAATGAAAAAATCTTAGAGCGGGAAGAAAAAGTTGATAATCTCAAAGCCAGTTTGGAGAGTTTTCAGACGGCCTTTAATTTTGTCGGCTTATCTCAAGGCTTCGAGAATTTGTTAAAGAAAAAATCAAGAGCAAAATGGCTAACATTTGTAGGCTTGATTGCATTATTTGTATTGACATTATTACCCCTTAGCTTGGTTGCGATTCATTTACTGTCAGATATGATTCCGCAATTAATGAAGTACCTTTTGTCTATTCCAACTGAAGCATCCATCCCGAGTGGAGCAAATGCTAAACCTGAACTAACCAATATCGCCGAAGTAGCTACGTGGTCTTGGCAAAAAATGCTTCCTGTCATCGGCTTGGAGTTTGTTTTAATCTACTTCTTCCGAGTGGTGCTAACCCATTACCATTCCATACAAACCCAAATCATGCAGCTCGAATTGCGCCAGTCCTTATGCCAATTTATCCAAAACTATGCCGAATACGCGAAAGAAATCAAAGCATCGGATAAAGACGCATTGGAAAAATTTGAAAACCTGATTTTCAGCAGCATCCTGTCAAATCCTGATAAAGTACCCGGCACGTTCGACGGTATCGACAGCTTGGCATCGCTGCTTAAAGAATTAAAAAGCAAATAATTTTCGAGTTTCTCCGCTTTACATACCGGAAAGGCCGTCTGAAACATTTCAGACGGCCTTTATCCTTGCTGCAAACAACAGCTATTTATCGAACCGGTGCGCAGTTTTTCATCAAAACATTATCCACGTCCATCACTTCGCTGGTCACTTGCTGTTTTTCGTGGCGTGTCCAGAAGCCGTTTTCTTCTTTATAGAAATCGGTTTGGAATTGGTTGTCGATGGTCCACGTATATTCGCCGTTGCCGAACGCCGTTAAGTCGTCATTGCTGCCTTCGCGATTATACGGCAGGGTAAAGGTTTGGCCGTCGGCACGAATCTGCGCCGCCGCTCCGTCCGCATCGCGGTAGTAGCGTGCGTCTAAGGTTTTGCCGTCGGCGCATTGGTAAGAGAGCCAGCGTGCGTCGTCTGCTTTGGCGGCGAGGTTTCCGCCCAAGCGGTTGTCGGCGGGTTGCGGTGCGGCGGCCTGATCGGACGGAGCCGCTTCGGAAACAGCGGATGCGGCAGGCGCGGGCGGGACTTCGGCGGTTTTTTGTTCGCCGCAGGCGCTTAATGCGAGCAAGGCCAGCAAGGGCAGTATTTTTTGAGATACGGTCATGTTTCCTCCAATCTGAACTGGGTGATGTTTCGTTTAGTGTAAAAGAATCCGGCAAAAATTTCATGTGCCCGCTCCGGCGGCGGATTTGTGTTTTCAGACGGCCTTTTCGATATGCCGCGGCTCCATTCTCTTGCTATAATCTGCCGTTAACGCAGCAAACCATCGACAGAAAAAGAGCGAATATGAGCCAAACCCCTTTACTCGACACCATCAGCCTGCCGCAAGACTTGCGCTGTTTGCCTAAAGAACAGTTGCCGCGCGTAGCGGAAGAATTGCGTATGTTTCTGTTGGAATCGGTCGGTAAAACGGGCGGGCATTTCGCCAGCAACCTCGGCGCGGTCGAGCTAACCGTCGCGCTGCATTATGTGTATGACACGCCCAACGACAATTTGGTTTGGGATGTCGGCCATCAAAGTTATCCGCACAAAATCCTCACTGGCCGCAAAAACCGTATGCACACCATGCGCCAATACGGCGGTTTGGCGGGCTTTCCCAAGCGCGGCGAGTCGGAATACGACGCATTCGGTGTCGGCCATTCTTCCACTTCTATCGGCGCGGCGCTCGGCATGGCGGTGGCCGACAAACTGGCGGGCAACGGCAAACGCAGCGTGGCGGTAATCGGCGACGGCGCGATGACGGCAGGTCAGGCGTTTGAAGCCTTAAACTGTGCGGGCGATATGGATATCGACCTGTTGGTGATTCTCAACGACAACGAAATGTCGATTTCCCCCAATGTCGGCGCGCTGCCCAAATATCTGGCGCGTAACGTCGTGCGCGATATGCACGGCCTGCTCAGCACCATCAAAGCGCAATCCACCAAAGTGCTCGACAAGCTGCCCGGCGCGCTGGAAATCGCCCAAAAAGTCGAACACAAAATCAAAACCATCGCCGGCGAAGCGGAGCACGCCAAGCAGTCGCTGTCGTTATTCGAAAACTTCGGCTTCCAATACACCGGCCCCGTCGACGGCCATGATGTTGAAAATCTGGTCGACGTGCTGAAAGACTTGCGCGCCAAAAAAGGCCCGCAGATTCTGCATGTGATTACCAAAAAAGGCCAAGGCTACAAACTCGCCGAAAACGATCCGGTGAAATACCATGCTATCGGCAAAACCAACGCTCCGAGCGAAAAGCCAGCCGTTCCCAAGCCCACCTACACGCAGATTTTCGGCAAATGGCTGTGTGATCAGGCCGCCGCCGACCCGCGCTTGGTTGCCATCACGCCCGCCATGCGCGAAGGCAGCGGTTTGGTCGAATACGAACAAAAATTCCCCGAACGTTATTTCGATGTCGGCATCGCCGAGCAGCACGCTGTTACCTTTGCCGGCGGCTTGGCTTGCGAAGGCGCGAAACCGGTGGTGGCGATTTATTCCACTTTCCTGCAACGCGCCTACGACCAACTCGTCCACGACATCGCCCTGCAAAACCTGCCCGTGCTGTTCGCCATCGACCGCGCCGGCATTGTGGGCGCAGACGGCCCCACCCACGCCGGTTTGTATGATTTGAGCTTTTTGCGCTGTGTTCCGAATATGGTCATCGCCGCGCCGAGCGATGAAAACGAATGCCGCCTGCTGCTTTCCACCTGCTATCAACTCGATGCGCCGACTGCCGTGCGCTATCCGCGCGGTTCGGGCATCGGTGCAACGGTTTCAGACGGCCTCGATACCGTGCCCGTCGGCAAAGGCGTTGTCAGACGCGAAGGCCGCCAAACCGCCGTTTTCGCTTTCGGCAGCATGGTTCAGCCCGCACTGGAAGCGGCCGAAACGCTGGACGCAACCGTGGCCGATATGCGCTTCGTCAAACCGCTGGACGAAGAATTGATTTTAAAACTGGCGCAGTCGCACGATTATCTGGTGAGCGTCGAAGAAAACGCCGAGCAAGGCGGCGCGGGCAGCGCGGTGCTGGAAGTGCTGGCGAAACACAATATCTGCAAACCCGTGCTGGTTTTGGGCGTGGCCGACACCGTTACCGACCACGGCGACCCGAAAAAACTGCTCGACGACTTGGGCTTGAGCGCAGCGGCGATATTGCGGCGGATACAAAATTGGCTGGCCGAAGTTTGAGCATCGCCGCTTCCCATCGTAAACAAACTTACTTTATCAAGGCTCGTTATACTCGGCCTTAGCCCAAGTATGGTACGTGCCATTTTTTTAAGTCGGTTCATTAGTTAAGAGGCCGTCTGAAAAGGTTTTCAGACGGCCTCTGCCTTTGCAGACGGAAACAAAGTGCTTGCAGAATGCAAACCGTTGGTTCGGCCTTTCTTCCCAACCCTTTTCCATGCGGGAAAAGAAATGGGGGATGGAACTTTGCGCGGCGATTTATTGGTTCAAGATATGAAACCAAGAGGCCGTCTGAAAACCTTTTCAGACGGCCTCTCAATCCTAACCGACCCTTTACTCTTCCGGCGGCAGCGGCGCACCGGCGGTATGTTTGAAACGGTTATAGGCAAACAGATATTGCTCGGGAAAACGGCGCACCCAATATTCCACATTTTCGTTAATCACTTGCGCATCATGCACTTTGTCGCCGTTCAACTCTCCCTGCATCGGTTCGATGTGCAGCACAAACCCTTTCCCGCTTTGCAGCCTCTCTCCGCAGAAAAACAGCGTCCGCACGCCTTTCACTTGCGCAAGTTTCGCCGCCAGCGTCATGGTATAGGCGTAACGCCCGAAAAACTTGGCCCATACGCCGTCGCCGCCCTCTTCGGGATCGGGCACATGATCGGGCAGCACAATCGTGGCTTCGCCCGCACGCAGGGCTTTGATAATCTGTTTCACGCCTTGGATATTGGTCGGTGCCGTGCGCCCTTTGTCGCGCACGCGGCCTGCCTGCATCACTTGGTCGAACACTTTGATTTTCGGCGGTTTGTACATGGCGGTAAGCGGAAACGGCAGGCAGTGGCTGAGATAACGGCCGGCCAAATCATAGCTGCCGATGTGCGGCGTAATAAACAGCAAGCCTTCGCCTTTTTCCAAGGCCGTCTGAACATGCTCCCAGCCGTGCACTTCCCGAAACAGCGCGGCCACTTGTTCAGGCCGTCTGAAAAAGGCTACCGGCAGCTCCAAGCCGCCCTTGGCCGTTTCCTGCAATACGGTTTTCACCATCGCATCGTCATCCGGCAAACCGGCGGTTTTCAAGTTGGCGCGGATGCGCTCGCGGTCTTCGTCGAAGAAATAAAACGAGCAGCTTCCCAGCAGCCGCCCGAAAAAATGCAGCCAGCCCAGCGGCAAGACGGCTAAGCTGCGGAATATAAAAGAAACAATCGCTTGCATGGAACATTCACTTGTAGAAGAAACGGCATTGTAATGTAAAACCCCAACCACGCCCAAACAGGCCGTCTGAAAACGCCGCCGCATCTCTCAATACAACAGCCCCCTCTTTACCGGCCTGCTGCCGCGCTCCTGCCGCCGCAATTTAAGCAGCCCCGCCCTGCCGTTTCTGCTATAATTTCTGCCGTTTGTTTGATTACCATTCGGCTGCCCTCTCCGGTTGGTCGATTTTCTCTTGTCAAGAAAGCCTACCCACAATGAGCGAAGAATACCTATTCACTTCCGAGTCCGTATCGGAAGGCCATCCCGATAAAGTGGCCGACCAGATTTCCGATGCCATTCTCGATGCCATTCTGGCGCAAGACCCGACCGCACGCGTAGCCGCCGAAACGTTAGTCAACACCGGTTTGTGCGTGCTAGCCGGCGAAGTTACCACCACCGCCCATGTCGACTACATCAAAGTGGCGCGCGAAACCATCAAACGCATCGGCTACAACTCTTCCGAACTCGGCTTCGATGCCGACGGCTGCGCGGTCATGATGTGCTACGACCAGCAATCGCCCGACATCGCCCAAGGGGTGAACGAAGGCGAAGGCATTGATTTGAACATGGGTGCGGGCGATCAGGGCTTGATGTTCGGATACGCCTGCGACGAAACCCCCACGCTAATGCCGTTTACCATTTATTACAGCCACCGCCTGATGCAGCGTCAAAGCGAAGTACGCAAAGACGGCCGCCTGCCGTGGCTGCGCCCCGATGCCAAAGCGCAATTGACCTGCGTGTACGATGCCGAAACCGGTAAAGTAAAACGTATCGACACCGTAGTATTGTCTACCCAGCACGATCCGGACATCGACCGCGAAGAGTTGATTAAAGCGGTGAAAGAACACATTATCTTCCCCGTGCTGCCGAAAGACATGCTCACCGAAGACACCAAATACCTGATCAACCCCACCGGCCGTTTCGTGATCGGCGGCCCGCAAGGGGACTGCGGCTTAACCGGCCGTAAAATCATTGTCGACACCTACGGCGGTGCCGCTCCGCACGGCGGCGGCGCATTCTCCGGCAAAGACCCCACCAAAGTGGACCGTTCCGCCGCTTATGCCTGCCGTTACGTGGCCAAAAACATCGTAGCCGCAGGTTTGGCCACTCAGTGCCAAGTGCAGGTTTCCTACGCCATCGGCATCGCCGAACCGACCTCAATTTCCATCGACACTTTCGGCACCGGCAAAGTGGACGAAGCCACGCTGATCCGAATCGTGCGCGACAATTTCGACCTGCGTCCGAAAGGCATCATCCAAATGCTCGACCTGCAACGCCCGATTTACAGCAAAACCGCCGCCTACGGCCACTTCGGTCGCGAAGAGCCTGAATTCACTTGGGAGCGCACCGACAAAGTGCCCGCCTTGAGAGCTGCCGCAGGGTTGTAACATTCCGCTGATTCAAAGGCCGTCTGAAAAGAAGTTTTCAGACGGCCTTTTGTTGTTGCGGCATACTTAGGAAACGGACTGCCGACACAATACACAGCAAATCAACTTAAAAAATAACACACGTCATCCTCAAAGTTGCCCCGAGTATGATGAACCGCGATAAAGAAAGTATCTTTACCATAGGCCGTCTGAAACCATATTTTTCAGACGGCCTATATTGGTTTATATTTGCAAATAGCTGCTGCGACAACCGCAAAGCACCATACCGAAACCATACCGGCACGCAACACCGTAAAGCGATCGGATTTCACGGTTGCACACATTGGCCGACACATCGAAAAACATCAGGAGCCGCATCATGCCGAACCAGCCTCCCGCATCCCTGTTCACTCCCGCCCGCCTTATCGTTGTCGGAGCCAGCGAACGGCCGCACAGCTTGGGCGAACGCGTGCTCACCGCCCTACTCCGCACACCTTTCTGCGGGCAGATTACACCCGTCAACCTGCGCCATAAAACCGTCGGCGGCCTGAAAGCCTATGCCAATATCGGCCGCGTTCCGGAAACCGCCGATGCCGCAATCATCCTTACCCCGCCGCCTAGTTACGAAGCATTGTTCAAAGCCTGCCATAAGCAGCAAATCCCCTATGCGGTGCTGGTTCAGGATTGGGACAGTCTTTCCGCTGAATCATGGGCGGAAGCCCAAACCGCGATTGAAAAAGCACGCAAACTCGATCTGCGCATCGCCGTTTGCCATCCGGCTGCCATCCAAACACAGGCGGCGGGTCTCAACACCGGCATTTATCCCGCCGCACCTGCCGGAAACGTCGCCGTCATCAGCGGCCATGCTTCGTTCGGTGCCGAATTAACCGAACAGTTGCAACAGATCGGATTAGGCATTTCGCGCCATATCTGTATCAACTTCGCGCTTAGCCCCATCAAGTCCGCCGACATTCTGCACGATTTCGCCGTAAGCCCCGACACCCGTTTGATCGTGGCGGAATACAATCCGAACGAAAACTTACGCCGTCTTTTCAGCACCTTGCGCCAAACCGCCCGCCGCAAACCCGTTATCCTTCATGTCAGCCACCATGCCGATGCCGAAGAGCAAGCGATACTGCATTACCTCTCCCGACATTGCGGCTGCCTGCTGACCTTTACCCGCGAAGAACTCGCAGCCGCCCTTCACGCCCTCGGCAGCCGCAGCCATACCGCCCGCAAACTGCACATTATCGCTAACGAACCATGCGGTTGGCTGCAAACGCAAGCCGCCTCCCTCGGCCTTTCCCTGCAACTGCCTCCCGATAACGACAGGCCGTCTGAAAACAGCTACGGCTACATCGGCAGCAACCCTTCCACCATGCACTACCGGGCATTGGCGGAAAGCTGCCTGCAACACAACCAAACAGAGGCCTTGCTCGCCATAGTCTCCCGCACCGCAGACGGCAGCGAAGCGGAAATCACCCGTATTTTAAGCAACCTCCAAGCCCGGTCTGAAAAGCCCGTATTGATCAGCAGCCCGTTTTCAGACGGCCTCCTGCAATTCAAACAAGCAACGCAGGCTTTGCAGGCTTTCCAATTCCAATCGGAATATAACGAATTGAAACGTCTTAAAATCCAAACCGCCAAATCGTATCCCGCCTACCTGAAAACGCCGAGCGTCGGCAACATACAAGAAGCCCTCGGAGACCTGTCGCAACTTGCCAAAGCCCTTTACCTGCCCGAATACAAAACACGGGAAGCGGGCGCGCAAATCGAATTTATTTTCAGACGGCATCACCGCTACGGCGGCGTACTCTATGCCTTTACCGCCGACCGCACCCTTGCCGTTTTACCACCATTTACCACCATCGACGCAGAGCGGCTGATCCAACAAACCGATTCAAAACGCCACCAAAAAACCATACACCAACTGCTGCACAGCCTGAACACCGTTGCGGATAACATGCCCCGCATCGACACGATAGCGGTTTCCATCGTCAACGGCAGCCCTGGCACGGATATTACGCTTACCACGGAAAACAGCACTGCCGAAAACGTGCTGGCTCCCTACCCGATCCGGTCCGCCCACGACTTTACTCTAAAAAACGGCCAAACTCTGCACATCAGACCGTTAATACCCGAAGATGCCGAGTCCAAACAGCAATTCGTCCAAAACATGAACGAAGCAGACCGCCACAGCCGCTATATGATGCACATCAAAGCCCTCAGCCCTGCCATGCTGTCGCAAGCCTGCAATCTCGACTACTGCTGCGAAGGTGCTTTCACCGCCGAAAGCGAAGACGGCACTCTGCTCGGAGTCAGCCGTTTCAGCAGCACCGACTCCCCGGGGCAATGCGAATTCGGCATCGGCATCGCCACAGCCGCACAAGGCCAAGGCTTGGCCATACATCTGATGCAGCAAATCATCGGTTTGGCCAAACAACAAGGTTACCGGCAGATGACTGCCGAAATCCTCAAAACCAACCGTTCCATGCTGAAGCTGGCCGAAAAACTCGGTTTTGAAACCCGCCCGTCCCTTCACGACAAAGAATTGGTAGAAGCCCGCTTAAACCTTTTCCCGCCTGCAAACAACATAAAACGTAATTTCAGGCAACAAATCCTTGCAAAGAAACCATAAATTGCCCTAAAATTAGCAGTTTTCTATATATCCGATTTTCACAAAAGGAATTACCATGGTAGTTATCCGTTTAGCCCGCAGCGGCTCAAAACACCGTCCGTTTTACAACGTAGTCGTTACCGACTCACGCAACCGCCGCGACGGCCGCTTCATTGAGCGCGTAGGCTTCTACAACCCTGTTGCCAACGAAAAACAAGAACGCGTGCGCCTGAATGCCGAGCGTTTGAACCACTGGGTCGCACAAGGCGCACAAGTAAGCGATGCCGTGGCCAAGCTGGTTAAAGAACAAAAAGTTGCCGCTTAATTAAACACTACTGCCATGACCGACACTCAGCAACGGGTAGCCATGGGCTACATCAAAGGCGTATTCGGCATTAAAGGCTGGCTAAAAATCGCCGCCAACACCGAATACGCCGACAGTCTTTTGGACTACCCCGAGTGGCAGCTAAGCAAAAACGATCACCGCCTGCAAGTTACCCTGGAAAGCGGCAAAGTAATTAATGGCGAATTACAGGTAAAATTCGAAGGAATAGACGACCGTGACGAAGCATTTGCACTGCGCGGCTATACCATCGAAATTCCCCGCGAATCTTTCGCCCCTGCCGAAGAAGACGAATATTACTGGGCCGATTTAGTAGGCATGAGCGTAGCAAACACCGAAGGCATTAATCTCGGCACCGTTAAAAACCTCATGGAAACAGGTGTCCACGATATCTTGGTTATCGACGGCGAGCACGGTCAAAAATTGATACCTTTCGTATCCCACTATATCGAAAACGTGGATACGGAAAATAAAACCATTACTGTTGATTGGGGTTTGGATTACTGATGCTGATTCAGGCCATTACCCTATTTCCGGAAATGTTTGAAAGCATTACCGGGTACGGTGTAACCGGACGGGCATTAAAACAGAACCTCTGGCAGTTTCAGGCCATCAACCCCCGCCGTTTTGCCG
Organism: Neisseria sp. MVDL19-042950; assembly: GCF_030504625.1. Lineage (GTDB taxonomy): Bacteria > Pseudomonadota > Gammaproteobacteria > Burkholderiales > Neisseriaceae > Neisseria. The sequence goes on from NZ_JAUKWH010000003.1 coordinate 191,007, forward strand.
ACAACAAACTGGGCTATATTGATGACCGTCCTTTTGGCGGCGGCCCCGGTATGATTATGATGGCTCCTCCATTGCTAGCAGCCATTGAAGAAGCCAAATCTCACCATAGCAATAACAATAGCAGAGTGATTTACCTCAGCCCGCAAGGCGTGCCGCTAACCCACGCGAAAGCTACTGAGCTGGCAACATTAGATAACCTTATACTACTCTGCGGTCGCTATGAAGGCATAGACGAACGCTTGTTGCAGAGCAGCGTAGATGAAGAAATCAGCATAGGTGATTTTGTCGTATCCGGCGGCGAATTACCGGCCATGATGCTGATAGATGCCGTCTTAAGATTAATTCCCGGTGTATTGGGCGATGCACAATCGGCTGAGCAAGATTCTTTTGCAGACGGCCTGTTAGACTGCCCTCACTACACCAGACCAACAGAATTTCAGGGTATGGAAGTTCCCGAAGTGTTACGCTCGGGCAACCATAACCTGATAGCCGAGTGGCGATTAAAAGAATCGCTACGACGCACCTTGGTGCGCCGACCCGACTTATTGGAAAAGCGCAGTTTAATCCCAAAGGAGTCCCGCCTCTTGGCCGAAATCAAACAAGAGCAACAGGACACCAATCATAATTAGGAAATAAACACATGAACTTGATTCAACAATTAGAGCAAGAAGAAATTGCTCGTTTAAATAAAGAAATCCCCGAATTCGCCCCGGGTGATACCGTTGTGGTATCCGTACGCGTAACCGAGGGTAGCCGTACTCGTCTACAAGCCTACGAAGGTGTGGTTATCGCCCGTCGTAACCGCGGTTTGAACAGCAGCTTCATCGTACGTAAAATTTCCAGCGGCGAAGGTGTTGAGCGTACTTTCCAACTGTACTCACCCAACGTAGAAAAAATCGAAGTTAAACGCCGCGGTGATGTACGCCGAGCCAAGCTGTACTACTTACGCGGTCTGACTGGCAAAGCTGCCCGCATTAAAGAAAAATTACCAGCACGTAAAGGTTAATTTAACCATAATAAAAATACCCGTCTTTATAAGGCGGGTATTTTTATATCGAATCAGAATAATCACCTTTCTTTATTCAATGGACATCAACACCTTTGTCTGTAACAGTTTGATCGACAGTGTCCCCCTTTTTATCTAGGAGATAAAAAGGGGGACACTATTTAAAGTATGCTTCTAAATTTGGTTAGTTAGGTAAAAATAGTCAAGACTCCCTCCTCAATATACTTGAGGAATTTGGCCTATAAAGTTTTATTAATACAAAATTTGCTAGGTACCCGTCAAGAGAGGTGATATAACGAGAATTTATATTTATTAGATTTTACAAAAACCGTACTTTTTTTAATTTAATAGAAAAATAAAATTTCTGTAAGCTAAGAATATAAACGATCTAATGAGCCAATTAAATTAACAAAATAGGCCACAAGAAATTGTGGCCTATTTTGTTAATTTAATTGGCTCCCCGACCTGGGCTCGAACCAGGGACCTGCGGATTAACAGTCCGTCGCTCTACCGACTGAGCTATCGGGGAAAGGTGTTAAATTATATTATTAATCTAAATATCTGTCAATTCATGCTACTTACTTATAATAATTTTCAAAACAACATGGTAATTAGTACAAACGTCCCCAATTAATTACCAAATTCAATATATCAATTACTCAACAAGAAATCATGAACACATTTCAACAATGATTTTACAGAATATCTGCAATATGTTTTGCTGCACGTTTTGCATCCAGCAGAATTAATCCCAACTTACCACTTTCCTTAGCCATTAATGCTAATACCGCATTATTTCCAGCCTGACTTAACAAAACGTAGCCATTTTTACCCTTCACCATTACTTGGTCTAATTCTCCGCAAGCCAATTCATGCACTGCCCGGTTACCTAATGCCAAAAGAGTAGCGGACATCGCACCTACTCGATCAGCATTAAGATTACTAGGCAATAAAGTTGCAATAGGTAAACCATCCGTTGATATTACTGCCGATGCGGTAATATCAGCAGAGGTATTATTCAAATCACTTAACACGGAAATTAATAATTGTTCGCGCATTTTTATTCCAATCCAAACTTAAATGAAAGGCTGTTAACCCATCACTTGTAATATCCATAAATTTAATTTCTACTTACTGTCTTCCGTAGCGGTTATATAAAACCTTCACTAAAGTAACAAAAGCGTCTTTATTCAAATCAGGCAGTCCACCAATTACTAAAATTAGCTTACTCATACCAATATACAATGGGAAAAAAGTTAGCTCAGTTTGGCCTGAAGGGTCACAAATACCCCAAGCGTTATGGTGAATATGTAAATTATTCTTAATTAAGAGTTGATGCCTATCCGAAACCTCTGCAACCTCACTTGCCAAGATACCCAGTTCTTCTGCTGCTTCATGATGAAATCCAGCATTAGCAAAATATAAACCGTTTTCATCCGCCAACAAAGCCCTCCCTGAATTGGAGAGTTGCGCCAATAATTCAGGCAATTGCTCATCTGACAAATACACATCGTCTGTACTGATATTTTCTTCTCCATAAAGGAATTCAAGGCGCTGCAAACGATAAAGCAAATTCAAGGCGCTATCAATATCACTGGTATCCGCCCATGCTAATAATTTTTCACTACTGATGGTTTCCGTTGCATCTGCACGTAATAAACCATACAAAAGGGTTCGGCTGGCACTTGGTGTATCTCCTGAAACCGCATAATAAGCGCCTGCCGGAGTGATTTTAGGGTACAAATTCGATTGTAAAGAAAGTGTTGATTCCATTTTATACCTCTAATCCCGGATCAATTGAGAACAACATCGCACTAACCAGTTGTTTTACATCATCCTCGCGACGAGCATCAATTTCAAAAACCGGTACATTAAAATTATTCTGTGCTAAATATTTTTGGTACACATCCACTCCGGGCAAAGAACGGATATCCATCTTGGTAACACCTACGACCAATGGAGCTGTTTTTAGCAATTCTCGGAAAGCATCTAAGAAAAATTGCAAATCTTTCAAAGGATTGGTACGTGTATTATCCAGTAATAGGATTAAGCCCATACTCCCTTGGCTTAAAATTTCCCACATAAAATTGAAACGTTCCTGCCCTGGTGTGCCATAGAGATGAACCTTTGTTTCTTCATCTAAACGAATTACACCATAATCCATAGCTACCGTAGTATACCCTTTTCTGACTAAAGTCATATCAGAAGCATCTGCGTCGGTTTGGACAGGTGGTTCATCAGATAAAGCTGAAATAGCTGTTGTCTTACCTACGCCGACGGGACCGGTAAAGATAATCTTATTTTCCTTCATTACATACCCCTTAAATATTAGCGTTTACCGATTAATTTACGCATCAAGCGTTGGAGTAGACTGCGTGGTTGTTCTGCTGACGGGCTAATAGCTTTTTGAGCATCTTTAGCCATTTGGCTATCAGGCACATCACTATTAACATTCACGCTATCAGTTGAAATGTTTTCTTGTTTATCTTGTGCTGTGAATTCACTATCAGTAGCCAAAAAGCCTGTAACAGAAGTGGCCGCCAAATAATTTAAAATATCTGGCATATCTAAAGGCATAACTTTATAGAGAATATTCAGATTCACAGAAGTTTTGGTTAGAAAAGCAGACAAACGCATTGACTCGGATACCGGTGCAAGACGTGTAAGATTCGGCCAACGTTTTAATGTGAAAACAGTCTGCGGTGTCATCGGATAAATCAGTCTCCCCTGAGCTGTCCAAATAGCCATTTGCCACAAGCAAGACATAATCGTTACCTTAGCTTTTTCTTTCCATTGCGGGTTATCGGGCACTGCTTTACATACGACTACAAGGTTATCATTCTTACTTAATTTTTCTAACTCTGCCGCACTAATTGTAAGTAATACGCGCTGGATACTCGGAAATACGATTAAAACCGGTTTTCCCTCATGCAACACAGCAATGTCTTGATGTCCTTGGCTAGCAAATTTTAATGCGCCAAGCAAGCCTTTCTGCGGATTGAATCGATGAATCGTTGTTTTACGTGCCCCTGCTGTATGATTAGCATTCGCATCCTGTTCCGAATTTCTGCGTTCGGAAGCATCAAAAATACCCCCGCCTTGAGATAAGCTGCGAAGTATAGGAAACAAAGTATCGAATTTAATCGGTTTAGCTAAATAAGGTGTAGTAACAGTAGGTTCTTGGCTAGAAAACATGACTACCGGAATATCCTGATAGGTTTCTTTCAAAGTTTTCCATTTTTCCAAACCTTGTTCAGTATCAGTATCAACCAACACCAAATCAGGCTTCCCTTCTGATTCTAAGGTAACAATTTCATAATTGGTGGTATTATGCATTTTAAATGCCATACGAAATACGGCATCTTGTTGTTCGCCCATTTCTTGCAGCATAATCCGCACAGTTTTAATTTTTGGTAACAGATTGTCCATTATCGGTACTCTTCAAAAGTATTTGGTTATTTGGAATGTTGGTTGACACGGCGGAGCAAACGGCTCATAGCCAAAACAACTTCTTCTGGCAAACTTTCCACACGCTCACGCAATAAGCGTAAGAATTGCTCCAATCGAGGCCAGTCTTCTGCACGCTCATATAAGTCGAACAACATAATATAAAGCTGCGACTCTTGCGGGTATTGCAGGACAGCCTGCTCCAAAGTACCGATAGCCTGTTCCAATTGCCCGTACATCAGCAAAGACTCCACTTCTTTGATAGCTTCTTCTGCAGGAGAAGAATTGGCACTGATAAGTGAAGCATCTTTTTGCACCAGATCACGGTATTTGGCTTTCAGTTGCAAGGAAGTCGGTTGCAAATAACCTCTTTCCAATCCAATCTCGCGAACTTTCTGTTCAGACGGCCCCTTTTCTAAATCATCAAATACTTCATGATAGCCAAGGCTATATCCCCACCCCAGCATACGTTCTTTTACTTGACGTCCATATTGCCCCAAAGCGTAATATAACTTCCATAAGTGCTTGGCAAACTGATTGACTTCTTCATGTTGATAATCCAACTTCAGTGCATCAATAATCAAGCTTGCCGGCTTGGAAGATTTTTGAATGGCACGGTTATATTGTTGCAATGCCGTTTCATAATCTACTTTATTATTCAGAATTCTTGCACTCTTCTCGGGCTTCACAAAGCCGATAACAGCGCTCATTTCCTCACTGCTTACATCGTTCCAATCGACTTGGCCGATGACAATCGGGCTGCGTGTTGATTTTGCACCACCATTTGGAGCTTGTGCATCCGCAGCATTATTAATAGTTAATGTCGGGCTTGCAGCTTGAAGATCTTCCAAACCGGTTTTCTCGCCTATTTGACGGGCAACCTCTCTCATACCCCAACCTAAGCGGCGTTCAGCCATAACCCGTAAAGGCAGATGGGTGGAGTTTGCTACCAAGCCGGCTTTGACATATTCAGCCAAGCTCTCCTCTGTTAACACTTCGCCATGTTTATCAAGCGTATCTGCAAGCAGGTCGATATCATTAGTACGCAGGCTCAATCCGATTAACTCATGTACGAGTTTTTCGGGAGCTCCGTCTTTTAAACCGCTGAGATACCCCGCGAGAGAAGCTGCTGCTTTGCTTTCGTAGCCGAACTGCTTATATACTTGATATTCGGTCAGTGGATCGACTTCTTGTACGGAAACGGATGCTGTAGCAGTCTCAGCATGACTCCCACTGTCCCATTCCCAATCTTGATTTTCCGTTTCAGCAACTGATTGCGAAACTTTATCCATCCAATCGCTGCCACCGGCTGTATGCCCTGCTCGTGCAACATGGCGACCCGATCCGGATGTTTTGGCTGATTTGATTTGCTTTTTCGTTGCTTTGGCGCCACTTTGCTTGTAGCGCACAAACAACAATACTAGCAAAAGCAGTGCCAGTAATATGATTAAAAGTGAATAATTCAAGGATATCTCCCGATACGTGTAGCAACCCAATCAGGTAAACAATGTTACTGCCTGATAAGTATTAGGCATATTAAAGCCATGTTGTCCCCCAAGTGCATCATGATAACATGATTTAACTGATTATTACATCAATAAACTATTTTAACATCTTTTTTGTTTTGATGTTAATGTAACTCAAACCACCCTATGGATTCCACATGCGCGGTTTGGGCGAACATATTCATCACACCTGCCGCTTTGAAGCGATAACCTTTGTCCACCAAAACTGCGGCATCCCGTGCGAATGTGGACGGATTACAGGATACATAAACTATTCTTTTGGGCAAATACAGTCCATGTAGGGCCTGAACAACTGCATATGCCCCGCTTCTGGGCGGATCAAGCAGCATTTTGTCGAAGACACCCCATGACGCTACGGCGGCGGCATCGGTTTTAAACAAATCGGCCGTCTGAAATGATGCTTTACTACCACAATTATTCAATCGTGCGTTTTCTGAAGCCCGTCGGGTTAAAAAATCAGCACCTTCGATACCGACAATGTCAGCACCTTGTTTGGCCATAGGAATGCTGAAATTTCCCAAGCCGCAAAACAAGTCTGCTACTCTTTCTCCTGCCTTGGTATCCAACAAACGTAATGCCCTGCTGACCATCAGAGCATTCAAGTGTGGATTGATTTGAGTAAAATCACCGGGGCGGAAAGGCATTTGCACGCCGAACTCCGGCAGGTTGTAAGCAAGTTGTGGCGCTTGTTCGGGATAAAATGGAAAGGCTTTACCTTCCCCGTATTGCAGCCAAATTTGCCATTCCTGAACATTTGTTCCATTCAGGCCGTCTGAAAACTGCCGGAGCGCCTGTTTTGTTTTTTCGCACGGTTCATCCTGTATACAGACATTTAAAACCGTAACCTGTTCCCCAATCGAAAACTCTATATGGCGGACACGTTCTTTTCTATCGGCGCAATTTTGCAGCAAATTTCTTAATTCAGGCAACATATTTGAAACATGCTTTGGCAAAATCAGGCAATTACTGACATTAACAACATCATGCGTTTTACGGGATTGAAACCCTAATTTCAGACGGCCTCCTTCATTTACCGACACGCTAAGCCGTGCACGGTAACGATAAGCCCACGGCATACCGTAAACAGGAGGAAGCAATTGTTCGGGAAATACTTTACCTATACGTAACAATTGCTCTTCTAATATTCTCTGCTTGAAAGCAATTTGTGCCGCCGGTAAAACGTGCTGCAAAACACATCCTCCGCATGTATTAAAATAACAACACTCAGGTTCCACTCTTTCAGCAGATGCTTTTATAACGGCAACGGTTTCTGCTTCGTCAAATTGTTTTTTACTTCGGGTAAGACGGTAACTTACCTGCTCAGTAGGCAGCGCCCCTTTAATAAAAACCGTTTTCCCGTTTACACGAGCCACTCCCCTTCCTTCGTAATCTAATGAAAAAACTTCTGCAATATTTTCTGATTTCATGCATTTATCCTGCTCCAGGCCGTCTGAAAATATATTCCGGCACCCTACCGTTGAATGGTATTTCATCGCCAAATTCTTTATTTTCTCACAAAAATCCAGATATTACTGTATGATTCTTTAGCTGTTTTCTATTTATGAATCACCCATTACCAATACAAGCAATGAAAAAAAACGAATTCGGCTTGCTGGCACTGTCAGTTAGTGCGGTAGCTTTTGCCAATACCCCTGTACCGGACTTTCCACCCATCGACGCAGGCCAGCACGTTGTGATTAACATTCCTCAACAACGTTTGTTCGTGTACACCGACGGCAAGCTGACTAAAGCATATCCTGTTGCCGTCGGCAAAGCTTTGACGCAAACCACCTTGGGCGAACACAAAATCGGTGCCAAGGCGTTTAATCCTACTTGGCACATCCCCAAAAGCATTCAAAAAGAACGTAACGACGGTATTAAAACCATCCCACCCGGTCCAAAAAATCCGTTGGGGCCCGTATTCGTGCGTATGGGCGACCCGAAACTGGGATTGGGCATTCACGGCACCAATGCGCCGAGCAGCGTACCCGGGGTGCGCAGCCACGGTTGCGTACGCATGAAATCGCCGGATGCACTTGAGTTTGCCAATGCTATTACCAGCGGCTCCCCTGCTTCCGTGATTTACCAAATGGCCGCGCTGAACACCGATGCCAACAACAATCTGTGGCTGGCGGCCTTCCGTGATCCCTACGACAAAAAAAATCTTGATGTTGCGGCTTTGCGTAAAAGCATTAATGCGTGGGCGAAAGCGCATGGGAAAAACATTAACGCCAAACGTGTCGAAGCCATTTTGAAAAACAAAACAGGCCAGCTCAACTGTTTGACCTGTGCCAAAGGTATCAAACTTAAAGGCCCGTTGCAGTCGCTGGCATGGACCAACGGTTTGGCCGAGCCGACCAAACCGAAGGCCGCGCCTGTTCCGCCTCCTGTTAAAGACGAAGTTTTGCCGTCGGGCACTGCGATTGAAGTGGATGAGGAAATGACCAAACCCGAACCGGGAGTTTCTTCCAACATCGTGCCGGCACCTGTACCTACTGCTCCGCCTGCGCCGAAACCTGCTCCGGAGCCTTCCGCCGAACAGTATCGCCCCTCGAAAAACAAGGAGCTGATAGAAGAGCTATTCTAAACGCTTTTCTAATCGAATCAGGCCGTCTGAATTCTTTCAGACGGCCTAACACCTTTGTTTTAACCTCTCGGCGGCGGGCAAACATCCGCGCCTGTGTGAAATTTTGCTAAAATATTCCTTATATTTTTCAGACGGCCTTGTTACTTATGCATAACCTGAAGGCCGTCTGAACTACTTTTGATATTTGAGAAGCTGATTATTTTCAGACGGCCTTCCGCCAACGGCCGAACCGGTTGCCGATGCCGTCTGAAACACCCATACCATGTATAAAGTTATACCGATTATCCATATTCTTTCCAAACTCGGCGTGCTGTTTTCGATACTGCTGCTGGTGCCGACGTTTGTGTCTTATCTTTATCTGGACGACGCACTCTTAGCGTTCGGGCGCACCGCATTGGTTACGATCGTGGCTTCTTCCGCCATATGGCTGCTGACTTTGCAATACGATCGCGAACTGCGCCCGCGCGACGGTTTTACACTGGTATTTATGCTGTGGCTGGGCTTCGCCTTGGTGGCCGCCATGCCGCTTTATCTCTATTTTCCGCATATAAGTTACACCGATGCCTTTTTCGAAGCCATGTCGGGGCTGACCACCACCGGTGCAACGGTTATTACCAGTTTGGACACGCTGGCTCCCTCCATTAATTTCTGGCGGCACATGCTCAACTGGTTGGGCGGCATGGGGATTATCGTCCTCGCCGTCGCCATTTTGCCGATGTTAGGCGTGGGCGGCACACAGCTTTTCAAGGCAGAAATTCCGGGTATCGACAAAGACAGCAAAATGGCACCGCGCATTTCGCAGGTGGCCAAAAAACTATGGCTGCTCTATGTGGGCTTTACCGCCGCAACCTGCCTAGCCCTGCATTGGGCGGGCATGAGCTGGTTTGATGCCGTATGCCACGCCATGGCCGCCCTTGCGCTGGGGGGCTTTTCGACACATGATGACAGCATTGCCTACTTCAACTCTCCTACCGTCGAAGCCGTGATTATGATGGCTACTTTGGCCGGAGCAATCAGCTTTGCCAGCCATTTTTCCGCATTGAAGAGCCGTTCGCTAAAAAGCTACTGGCGCGACGAAGAATGCCGCGTGCTGCTGACTACGTTAACCATCAGCATCACGACAGTCAGTTTTTATTTATGGCACTTAAACCACTACCCTTCGCTTGAGGAAGCATTCCGTTTTGTCAGTTTCAATTTCATATCCGTCGGGCTGGCAAGCGGATTTGCCAATGCCGACTTCTCCCAATGGCCGTTGATTGCTGCTTTATGGATGTTTTTTCTTTCCAACATACTCGCCAGCTCGGGCTCTATGGGCGGCGGCATGAAAAGTGTGCGCGCGATTGTGCTGTTTAAATTCAGCCTGCGCGAAATGATGATGCTGCTGCACCCGAAAGCCGTGCGTAACGTCAAAGTAAACGGCCGTACCATTCCCGAACGGATGGCGCTTACCGTGATGGCCTTCGTTTTCGTGTATTTTATGACGGTGGTACTGTTTACTTTCCTAATGATGGCTACCGGTTTGGATTTTATCTCGGCATTTACCGGCATCATTGCATGCATCACCAATGCCGGCCCGGGTTTGGGCGAAGTCGGCCCTGCCCGCAACTATGCAGGACTCAGCGATTTTCAAAAATGGTTGTGTACTGCCGCAATGTTGCTGGGACGGTTGGAAATTTTTACCGTTGCCATCTTGTTTACTCCTGCTTATTGGAAAAAATAGGCGGCATTGCAAAACCTCTTTTTCAGACGGCCTCTTATCCAAACACCTCATACCCCGAAACAAGCAAAGTTTTCAGGCCGTCTGAAAATCCTATCCTTTCAAGAATGTAAATCCCGCCTTATCGTTTTGAGGGGCGGTATAAATCGTTTAGAATCGAACATTCCAACAATAAAATCTAAAGAAAGCATACGCATGGCTCTGAAACAAACCCTCCAGCTCACCTTGACCGCCGCAGCCGTTTTGATCGTGGCGGCCTGTTCCTCGCACGAACAGCCGGTAGAACCCGTTAAACACGGCGATGCCCACGGTGCCGGCAGCGCTACCGAAACACCTTCTAAAACATTATCGGATTACAGCCTGTATCAAAGCACTTTGGATGCCGTCAAAATAGACGACGACATGCTCCCCTCCCAATTCCTCGACCAAGCAGGCAACAGCGCCATGGCGGAAACCGTGCGTAACGAATGGTTGAAAAGCTTGGGCAACCGCAACTTATGGGCGCAATTCAACCAACAATATGCCAAACTCGACCAAGCGGGCCGCTCGCAAGAAGTACAATGCTATGCCGAATACAACAATCGTAACTTCGACGGACTAGCTAAAGAATTATCCAAAGAAATCAACCGACTGCCCAAAGGTTGCAACGTATTGATCGAAGCCGCCGCCGCATCAGGCCGTCTGAATGCAAAAGACGCTTGGCGGCGTGTGCGCGGGCTCATCAGCAACAACCAAATTACCGACGCACGCAACCTTGCGGCGGCTTTAGGCAGCCCGTTTGAAAGCGACGGACAAGGCGCACAGGAATACAGCCTGATTAACGTTATCGGCAACACCTCGAAAAAAAATCCCGCTTCCGCCGCCATACTGGAAAGCATGTCCGACAGCCTGAGCCGCGAGCAAAGCAGCTTTGCATGGGGCGTGCTCGGCCACATGCAGGCATTGAACCGCAACATGGGTGCGGCAATGAGCCATTACAGCCGCGCCGACCGCAGCCAGTTGAGTAACGAACAGTTTGAATGGTACGCACGCGCCGCACTGCGCCTGCAACGCTGGAGCGAACTGGCCAACATTATCGAAAGCATGCCGGAAAAACTGCAAAAAGACCCGACATGGCAATACTGGCTGGCCCGCAGCTATGCAGCACAAGGCGACAGCGCACGTGCCCGCGGCCTGTATGAAAAAACCACCCAAACCGGCCGCAATTTCTACGCTGTAATGGCAACGGAAGAATTAGGCCGCCGCATCAACACCCGCAACAATGTCGGCGAAGTGCCGAAAAGCGAAATCAACAAACTTACCCGCAACGCAGCCATCGACCGTGCTCTGACCTTATTCAAAGCCAGCCGCGACAACGGCGACTGGAAAATGCGCCGCCAAGCGCAAGCCGAATGGCGTTACGCTACGCGCGGTGCCGGCGAAGATACACTGCTTGCCGCCGCGCAACTGGCGTTCAACCACCAGTTTTATGAAATGGCAATCAACAGTGCGGAACGTACCGACCAAAAACTCAATTACAACTTGCGCTACATCTCGCCGTTTAAAGAAACCACCACACGCTATGCCGAACAAGCCGGTGTCGACCCCGCTTGGGTATACGGCCTTATCCGCCAAGAAAGCCGTTTTATGCTGGGCGCTCAATCCAGCGTCGGCGCACAAGGGTTGATGCAGGTAATGCCTGCCACAGCCCGTGAAATTGCCAATAAAATCGGCATGAGCAGCGGAGAACTTTACACCATGGACGGCAATATCCGCATGGGCACATGGTATATGTCTGACGTGAAACGCCGCCTGCAAAACAACGAAGTGCTGGCTACCGCAGGCTATAACGCCGGCCCCAGCCGCGCCCGCAACTGGCAAGACAGCAACCCGTTGGAAGGAGCTATTTATGCCGAGACCATCCCTTTCAACGAAACCCGCGATTATGTGAAAAAAGTGATGACCAACGCCACTTATTACGCCAGCCTGTTCAACGAACCGCAAACTTCCTTAAAACAGCGCATGGGCGTGGTGCCGGGGCGTTATTGATCGGTAGAATGTTTTGATAAGACTAAGGCCGTCTGAAACTTATTTTCAGACGGCCTTTCTGCTTTATACGGCGAACAAACTTAAGTTACCGCACTATGGCGGACGGAATATTCGGGCTTAATCCGAGCATCTCGCAACAACCCTAGTAAAACCTAAGATATTCGGGTCAGGCCCGAGCATGACGAATCGTGATAAAGTAAGTTCATCGGTTATAGAAAAACGAAGTTATCCGCCGATATAAAAAGGACGCTGAAACAGCGTCCTTTTTGGTTCCGATCAGGCCGTCTGAAAACGGCTCGTGAGCAGGTTTAGTCTTTTTTGTCTTTCACTTCTTCAAACTCGGCATCCACTACATCGTCGTTGCCTTTGGCACCGCTGTCGGCTTGTTGGCCGGCTGCCGCACCGTTAGCTTCGGCTTGTGCTTGGGCATAAACCATTTCGCCCAGTTTTTGGCTGGCTGTGCCCAATGCTTCGGCTTTAGCGTCGATGTCGGCTTTGTCGTCGCCTTTAACGGCTTCTTCGGCGGCTTTCAAAGCATCTTCGATTTTTGCTTTTTCGTCAGCATCCAGTTTGTCGCCGTATTCGCCCAATGATTTTTTCACCGAGTGAATCAGAGCTTCGGCTTGGTTGCGTGAAGAGACGAGTTCGGTCAGTTTTTTGTCCTCTTCGGCATTGGCTTCGGCATCTTTCACCATGCGTTCGATTTCTTCCTCGCTCAAACCTGAAGAGCCTTGGATGGTAATCTTCGCTTCTTTGCCGGTGCCTTTGTCTTTGGCAGACACGTGCAGAATACCGTTGGCATCAATATCGAAGGTTACTTCGATTTGCGGAATGCCGCGCGGTGCGGGTGCGATGTCGCCCAAGTTGAAGTTACCCAGCGATTTGTTGGCAGAAGCACGTTCGCGTTCGCCTTGCAGCACGTGGATGGTTACTGCGCTTTGGTTGTCTTCGGCAGTCGAGAACACTTGCGACGCTTTGGTCGGGATGGTGGTGTTTTTGTTGATGAGTTTGGTCATCACACCGCCCATGGTTTCGATACCGAGCGACAACGGGGTTACGTCGAGCAGCAATACGTCGCTGCGGCCGCCGCCCAATACTTCGCCTTGGATCGCTGCGCCCAAAGCCACGGCTTCGTCGGGGTTTACGTCTTTACGCGGCTCTTTGCCGAAGAAGGCTTTAACGGCTTCTTGTACTTTCGGCATACGGCTTTGACCGCCCACCAGAATCACGTCGTCGATGTCGCCCACGCTCAAGCCGGCATCTTTTACGGCTACGCGGCAAGGCTCGATAGAGCGTTCGATCAGGTCTTCAACCAAGCTCTCGAATTTGGCGCGGGTGATTTTCATTGCCAAGTGTTTCGGGCCGGTGGCATCCATGGTGATGTACGGCAGGTTAACTTCGGTTTGTTGACCGCTGGACAATTCGATTTTGGCTTTTTCGGCCGCTTCTTTCAGGCGTTGCAGTGCCATCACGTCTTGTTTCAGATCAATGCCTTGTTCTTTTTTGAACTCGGCGATGATGTAGTCGATCAGGCGTTGGTCGAAGTCTTCGCCGCCCAAGAAGGTGTCGCCGTTGGTGGCCAACACTTCAAATTGTTTTTCACCGTCCACATCGGCGATTTCGATGATGGAAATATCGAATGTACCGCCGCCCAAGTCGTAAACGGCAATTTTGCGGTCGCCGGTGGTGTTTTTATCCATACCGAAGGCCAAGGCTGCTGCAGTCGGCTCGTTGATGATGCGTTTCACGTCCAAACCTGCGATGCGGCCTGCATCTTTGGTGGCTTGGCGTTGGCTGTCGTTAAAGTAAGCCGGTACGGTGATCACGGCTTCGGTTACCGGCTCGCCCAAGTAGGCTTCGGCGGCTTGTTTCATTTTGCGCAATACTTCGGCGGAAACTTGGGGCGGAGACAATTCTTTGCCTTGTGCTTTCACCCATGCGTCGCCGTTGGCGGCTTTGATGATTTCGAAAGGCATCAGGTCGATGTCTTTTTGTACTTCTTTGTCTTCGAATTTATGGCCGATCAAGCGTTTGGCGGCATAAATGGTGTTTTTCGGGTTGGTAACGGCTTGGCGTTTGGCCGGTGCGCCGACGAGGATTTCGCCGCCGTCGAGGTAAGCGATGATAGACGGGGTAGTGCGTGCACCTTCGGCGTTTTCGATTACTTTGGTTTGGCCGTTTTCAGAAATAGCCAAACATGAGTTGGTTGTACCTAAGTCGATACCGATTACTTTTGCCATTATGATATAACTCCTTAATGTTTTTAAATTCTTTGCGGGCTTCTCGCCCTGTCGGATGGGTAAATAAGGTGGTTTCGCTGCTTTTCAAGTGTCGGCGTTCAAATTATTTTTCCAACAATAAAAATTTTTAATTCAAATACTTGCATTGATTTCAGACGGCCTTTTGCTTTCACGGCCGTCTGAAAATCCTATGACGGATAAACCGCAAACAACGCTGCTTTCAGTTTTCGCCTTTCGCCACGGTAACCATGGCAGGGCGCAATACGCGGTCGGCAAGCTGGTAGCCTTTTTTCATCACGCTTACGATGGTGTTCGGTTCTTGTTCGCTTTCCACCAACTGCATGGCTTGGTGGTGGTGCGGATCGAGTTTGTCGCCCGGTTGCGGGTTGATTTCGGTAATCTGGGTGTGCTCGAACGCTTTGTTCAATTCGTTCAGCGTCATCTGTACGCCCATTTTCAAGGCTTCGAAGTTGCCGCTTTGGTCGAGCAGCGCCATTTCCAAGTAGTCTTTTACCGGCAGCATTTCGGCGGCAAACTTTTGCCCTGCATATTTGTGCGTGGCCTGTAATTCTTCGGTATGGCGGCGGCGCAGGTTTTGCTCGTTGGCCAAGCCGCGCAATTGTTCTTCTTTCAGCATGGCTTCCAATTCGGCCGCTTTAGCTTCCAATTCTTCATAGGAAGGCTTTTCCGATACCTCTGCCCCTTCGGGTGTTTCCAATGTTTCTTCAACTTCTACGGATGGGTTTTGTTCGGTCATTTTGTCTATCCTGTGCAGGTAATAAAATGTGAATAAACTTCAATATAAGGCCGTCTGAACGATATTCAAGCCGTTTGGCGCATCAAAAGGCGCGGGCCGTTCGAAACGTTTTTCAGACGGCCTGCACCCTTGCAAAACAGCCTAAAACAACATAAGGTTACATGAATTAAAAACAAAACGGCCCCTCAAACCGGAAAGGCCGTCCTAACAACTACAAAGGAAAATAAATGACTCTGCGACTCACCCAGAATCTGGGGCGGGAGGTTGCCGAAACCATGCTGGCCGGTTTCAACAAGCACTACCGCCTTTACCGCGAAGTTACCGCCCGTGCCAAAGAATTGTTCGAACAGCGCAACTGGCGCGGCATTCAGGATTTGGTGGCCGAACGTATCCAAATGTACGATCAGCGCGTGCGCGAAGCGGTTGATTCGCTCAACCGCGAACATGCCGCCACGACTTTGAACGACGAAGTGTGGGCGGCAGCGAAAACCGAATACATCGCGCTGTTGGTCAACCACAAGCAGCCTGAGCTGGCCGAAACCTTTTTCAATTCGGTATCCACCAAACTGCTCGACAAAGAGTATTACAACAACCAGTTTATTTTCGTCAAACCCTCCACCAGCACCGAATACATCGATTCCGACCCGCCTACTTTCAGCTCGTTTTATCCCGACAAAGAAGGTTTGCGCGGCTGCCTGCGCGATATTTTGAAGCACTTTAACTGGAACGTGCCGTTTGCCCGCATGGCACGCGACATCGGCAATATCTTGCGCGCCGCCCGCCTGCATTTTCAAGCGGAGTGGCCGCCTGAAGAAATGAACCTGCATGTGCGAGTGCTGAATTCGCCGTTTTACCGCAACAAAGGCGCGTATGTATTCGGCCAGATTATCAACGGCAGCACGCGCCATCCGTTTGCGCTGGCCGTGGTGCATGACGAGTCCGGCCGCTTGATGGTCGATGCCGCTTTGTTTGAGCCGCAGCAGATCGCCGTGCTGTTTTCTTTTGCCCGCGCTTACTTTTTGGTGGACATGCCCGTGCCCAGCGGCTACATCCATTTTCTGCATGAAATGCTGCCGATGCGTTCGCGCGGTGATTTGTACACCATGGTCGGCCTGCACAAACAGGGCAAAAACATCTGGTGGCGCGAATTTGCCCAGCACCTTGAATACTCGCACGACAAATTCATTCTCGCGCCCGGCATCAAAGGGCTGGTGATGAGCGTGTTTACCCTGCCCTCGTTTCCTTATGTGTTTAAAGTGATTAAAGATACTTTCGGCCCAAACAAGGATTTCGACCAAGAATATGTGCGCCGAAAATACCTGCTGGTGAAAAAACACGACCGCGTCGGCCGCATGGCAGATACGCTCGAATTCGCCAATGTCGCCCTGCCCAAATCGCGCTGCGACGAAGAGTTTTTGGAAGAAATGCGCACGCTCGCGCCGAGCCAGTTTGAAGAAAACGACGACTGGGTAATCATCAAGCACGTTTATGTGGAATACCGCTTAAAACCGCTCAACCTGTTTATGCAGAAAGCCAAGCCCGCCGACAAAGCCGCTGCGGTAATCGACTACGGCTACGCACTCAAAGAGCTGGCCTCCGCCAATATTTTCCCGGGCGACATGCTGTATAAAAACTTCGGCATGACCCGTTTCGGCCGCGTGATTTTTTACGATTACGACGAAATCGAGTACATGACCGACTGCAATTTCCGTAAAATCCCACCCGCGCCCAATCCCGAATACGAAATGTCGGGCGAAGTGTGGTATCCGGTGAACAAAGGCGACGTGTTTCCCGAAGAATTCGGCCCGTTCCTGCTTGGCGAACCCGATGTGCGGCAGGTGTTTTTGCAGCACCACAAAGACTTGCTCACCGCCGAATTCTGGCAGGGTAAGAAAGAACGGCTGATGCAGGGGCTGTATGACGATTTCTACCCTTATCCGCAGTCGGTAAGGTTTACGACCGAAAAAGTCGCCAAAGGCTTTTCGGACACCGCTGATGCCTGATATCCGGTTGCCGCACCCACTTCCCGAGGCCGTCTTAAAACTTTTTTCAGACGGCCTCCGAGGTTTATTCCGTTTGCTTCGCACGTCCGAGCCGTGCGATATTGCCGTGAAAACGAATGTTTCATCGCCGTAAAACTTTACTTTCCACATGACCGACCAGAGGCTGTTTATGAAAAAAGACCACCTCAACACCCCCGATTTCGATTTGTGGCAGGCCATCCGCCAAGAAACACAGGAAGCCGCCGAAGCCGAACCGATGCTGGCCAGCTTCCTGCACCAAACCGTGCTGCAACATCACTCCCTCGGCTCCGTGCTCGCATTCCACCTGTCCAGCAAACTTTCCGGCGCGATGATGGATGCCCGCATTCTGTTTGAAATCTACCAACAGGCATTGTGCAGCGACAAAAGCATCGTCGAAGCCGTGCAGCGCGACCTGCTGGCCTGCTACGAGCGCGACCCCGCCTGCGACGAATACTCGCTGCCGCTGTTGTATTTCAAAGGATTCCACGCCATTCAGGCACACCGCATCAATCATTGGCTGTGGAACCGCGGCCGCAAAACGTTGGCGTATTTCCTGCAAAACCGCTCTTCCGAAGTATTCGGCGTCGACATCCACCCCGCCGCCCGTTTCGGACGCGGCCTGATGCTCGACCACGCCACCGGTTTCGTGGCCGGAGAAACCGCCGTACTCGGCAACGATATTTCCATCTTGCACGGCGTAACACTCGGCGGCTCGGGCAAAGAAAGCGGCGACCGCCATCCGAAAGTGAGCGACGGCGTGATGATAGGTGCCAACGCTTCGGTGCTGGGTAACATCCGCATCGGCGAAAGTGCGAAAATCGGCGCAGGCAGCGTGGTGGTGGCCGACGTGCCGCCGCACACCACCGTTGTGGGCGTGCCTGCCAAGCCCGCCGGCAAAGCGGCCAACGTGCCGGCGGAAGAAATGGACCAACGGATTTAAACCGCTTGTATAATAGGCCGTCTGAAAACTTTTTCAGACGGCCTGTTCGTTACCAATTTACCCATCTATTCTCTAACCCACGGAATAAAAATCATGTGCCAACTTTTAGGCATGAACTGCAACACTCCTACCGATATCGTTTTTTCTTTTGAAGGCTTCCGCCGCCGCGGCGGGATTACCGACCACCACGCCGACGGCTTCGGCATCGGCTTTTTCGAAGGCAAAGGCGTGCGGCTGTTTCACGACGACCGCCCGAGCGCAGGTTCGCCCGTTGCCGACTTGGTAAAAGCCTATCAGATTAAGTCGGAAAACGTGATTGCCCACATCCGCAAAGCCACGCAAGGCCAAACCTCGCTGGCCAACACCCATCCGTTTATACGCGAAATGTGGGGCGAATACTGGCTGTTTGCCCACAACGGCCATCTTAAAAACTTCCATCCCGAAACGGGCGGTTTTTACCGTCCCGTCGGCAACACCGACTCCGAGCGCGCGTTTTGCTATATTTTGGAACAACTGCGCCAACGGTTTTCCGAACGCCCCGACACCGACACTTTATTTAACGCCGTTGCCGCGCTAACCGCCGAAATCCGCAGTTACGGACTGTTTAACTTTATGATGTCCAACGGCGAATACCTTTTCGCCCACGCCAGCACCCTGCTCCATTACATCGTGCGCAAAGCACCGTTCGGCGAAGCGCATCTGCTGGACGACGACGTTACCGTCGATTTCGCCGCCGTTACCACGCCCAATGACAAAGTCGCCGTTATCGCCACCTTGCCGCTGACCGGCAACGAAACATGGTCGCAACTGGCGGTAAACGAATTGGTGCTGTTCCAAGCCGGCGACATCATCCGCAACGACACGCCCGAAAATCCCGTGTACATGGGCGTAGAAGAAGGCTTGGCCGTGGCGCGTGCCGCGGGTGTGTCGGTATGAACGGCAAGAAGCCGTAAAGACCGGCAGGCCGTCTGAAAACCCGTTTTCAGACGGCCTGATTGAAAAATAGCACACCCATGCGGAAATCCTGCGTTTACGTTACAATAAAATACTTATACACAAGCGGTTTACACCCATGAAATGCCCTTTCTGCCACCACCCCAACACACAGGTTACCGACTCGCGTCTGCTGGAAGAAACCAACAGCATCCGCCGCCGCCGCCGCTGCCCGTCTTGCGAGCAGCGGTTCAGCACATTTGAAACCGTGGAAATGCGGATGCCGCAAATCATCAAAAGCACGGGCGCGCGCGTGGCGTTCAACCCGCACAAGCTGCGCACCAGCTTGGAACGCGCCCTGCACAAACGCCCAATTGATGCGGAAACCATCGACGACACCGTGGCCTTAATCGAACAACGCCTATACAGCCTCGGGCATAAAGAAGTGTCGTCGCAACTGGTCGGCGAGATGGCCATGGAAGAGCTGGCTAAAATCGACCAAGTGGCCTATGTACGCTTTGCTTCCGTATATAAAAGTTTCAACGACGTATCCGAATTTACCCAAGCCATCGCCACCTTGCCCAAAGAGGCCGGGCGTGATTGAAACACTGCCCCTCTTCAAGCAAACAACTCTATTCTTTACCAACGTATAAGTTTGCAAGCACTCCACCATAAACGGCAGGAATTTGATATACTTAACGTTATTTCTTATAACACTTACGGAATTTGCCAATGAAATTATCCGCCTTTGCCCTTGTTGCCGCCGCCGTTTTGAGTTTAAGCGCATGCAGCCAGCAAGCCGAAACTTCCGTACCGGCCGATAACGCGGCCGAAGCGTCTTCTTCATCCGCCGCCGTGTCCGCTCCCGCCGCCAATGCCGTACAAACCCTAACCAGTTCGGACGGCAAAATCAGCATTGTCGTGCAAGGCAGCCAATTTGAAGATGCCATTCAAGACGAAGCCGCCCGCCCCGAAGGGATCACCGCCGAAGAGCTGACTATGATGCAGCACGACGAAGGCAGTAATATTTCGCTTTACATTGTGAATTTGGGCACGCCGCACACCGATGCCAAAAACTATTTCAACAATCTGAAAAACGCCTTGAAAACCGCCGAAGGCCTGAGTGAAGTGCAAACGGGCGTAGCCACCGAAAACCGTATGAACTACCGTTTCGCACAAAACGATTCCAAAGGCAATCTGCTGCGTGAAAACTGCATTTCCATCTACGAAACCAACCTCTACAACGTCTGCGCCAGCAGCAACACGGCTTCGCAAGACGAACTGGCAGCCATCTTAAAAGAAGTGAATTTGGTTAAATAACAAATCAAAGGCCGTCTGAAAAATGTTTGACGCAACCGACATCCAAATGATGCACAACGCCCTCGCCCTCGCACGGCAAGGGCGTTTTTCAACATCGCCCAATCCGCGCGTAGGTTGCGTGGTCGCACACGGCACCCAAATCGTCGGACAAGGGTTTCATATTCGCGCCGGCGGGCCCCATGCGGAAGTACATGCTTTGCGGCAGGCCGGAACATTGGCACGCGGAGCCACCGCTTATGTAACACTCGAGCCGTGCAGCCACTACGGACGCACGCCGCCCTGTGCCGACGCCTTAATCGAATCGGGCGTATCGCGGGTAGTGGCGGCCATGACCGACCCGAATCCGCAAGTGGCCGGAAAAGGCTTATCCATGCTTCAGGCGGCAGGCATCCGTGTCGAAAGCGGCCTGCTCGAAGCCGAAGCGCGCGAACTGAACCGCGGTTTTCTTTCCCGCATCGAACGAGACCGCCCGTTTGTACGCCTGAAATGTGCCGCCGGCCTCGACGGTAAAACCGCCCTTTCAGACGGCCGCAGCCAATGGATTACCGGCGAAGAAGCGCGAGCCGACGTGCAGATACTCCGCGCCGAAAGTTGTGCCGTTATTACCGGTATCGGTACAGTACTGGCCGATAATCCGCAACTCAACGTGCGCAGCTTCCCTACCCTGCGCCAACCCGCCCGCGTGGTGCTCGACAGCTGTCTGAAAACACCGCTTACCGGCAAATTGGTACAAGACGGCGGCAGCCCGACCATCATCGCCACGCTGGAAAATGACGAACAACGCCTGCTTGCCTACACGCAATATCCGCATATCCATATCATCAGGCCGTCTGAAAACAACGGACGGATAGATTTGCACGATTTATTGAAGCAACTGGCGGCAAAAGGTTGCGGTGAAGTGATGGTTGAAGCCGGAGCGACACTGGCGGCAGCTTTCCTGCAAGCAGATTTGGTAGATGAAATCGTGCTCTATCAAGCTCCGAAAATCTTAGGCAACAACGCTCGCGGATTGTTCGACATTCCTGAAAATACGGAGGTTTTGCAAACAGAAAGCCTTTGGCACACCGCTTCTTTAACAACCGTCGGCAACGACATCAAATGGATATTGCGCAGGAAATAACCACCCACTAAAAAATATTATCTTCATAATAATTTTTCCAAAAACCTTAAATTTTGTGTGAAAAATTTTGTAAACAGATTTTGCTTTAATGTTGCGAGTGGCATCTCGTCGGCCACACTCAAATTCCTGATCAAACGCAAAGCATACATTCTTATGTAATTCTTCTTTCAAGGAATTCGTACCTTCCCTAACCACTAATATCTATTATTTCAAAAGCATTTCTTAATATTGCATATCGCATATTCCATATGCTGTAACACTTCGTTTTGTTGGTGTTTTGTAAACTTCCCCCCTATCTCCTCATCATAACGAAACCGATTCACTCCGAATCTGTCTGAGACTAAGTAAGTCAATATAACTGTCCGCTTAAAAATTCCTTCTATATTCCACGAGAGCCATCATGAAAAATACCACCATTCAAAAATTCGCCGACAAATCTGCCAAAATCGGTATTGTCGGTTTGGGTTATGTCGGTCTGCCGCTAATGCTGCGCTATGTCGACATCGGTTATCAAGTTCTAGGCTTTGACATTGACGAAGAAAAAGTATGCAAGCTCAACAACGGCGAGAGCTACATCGAACATATTCCCGCCGATAAAATCGCCGCCGCCAGCAAAAGCCTGTTTGAAGCCACTACCGATTTCTCGCGCATCGGAGAAGTGGAAGCCGTTATTCTGTGCGTGCCCACTCCGCTCAACAAATACCGCGAACCGGACATGAGCTTCGTTATCGATACCACCGATGCGGTGAAACCGTATCTGCGCGCCGGTCAGGTATTGTCTTTGGAATCCACCACTTATCCCGGCACCACCGAAGAGGAACTGCTGCCCCGCATCGAAGAAGGCGGCCTGAAAGTGGGCGAAAACGTATTCTTGGTTTACTCGCCCGAACGCGAAGACCCGGGCAATCCCGATTTTGAAACCCGCACCATTCCCAAAGTGATTGGCGGCCACACGCCTGCCTGTTTGGAAGTGGGCATCGCGCTTTACCAACCCGCCATCGACAAAGTGGTGCCCGTCAGCTCCACCAAAGCAGCCGAGCTGACCAAACTACTGGAAAACATCCACCGCGCCGTCAACATCGGCTTGGTTAACGAAATGAAAATCGTGGCCGACAAAATGGACATCGACATCCACGAAGTAATCAACGCCGCCGCCACCAAACCGTTCGGCTTCGTCGCCTACTACCCCGGCCCGGGCTTGGGCGGCCACTGTATCCCCATCGACCCGTTCTATTTAACTTGGAAAGCCCGCGAATACGGCGTGAACACCCGCTTCATTGAATTGGCAGGTGAAGTAAACTCAAGCATGCCCGAATATGTGGTCAACAAAACCGCATTGGCGCTCAACGATCACCAACGTTCGATCAAAGGCAGCAAAATCTTGGTATTGGGCATCGCCTACAAGAAAAATGTGGACGACATGCGTGAGAGCCCTTCAGTGGAAGTGATGGAACTGCTGCGCGATTTGGGTGCGGAAGTGGCGTACAGCGACCCGCATGTGCCGGTATTCCCGAAAATGCGCGAGCACACATTCGATTTGAAGAGCGAACCTTTCACCGCTGAAAACATTGCCCGCTTCGATTGCGTGGTGCTGACGACCGACCACGATAAATTCGATTACGACTTGCTCAAACAGCACGCCAAATTGATTATCGACACACGCGGCAAATATTTGGGCAAATCCGATAACGTCGTCAAAGCATAAAGAGGCCGTCTGAATATGTTTGAAACCATCAAAGACCGTAAAATCAAATTTGCTTTGGTCGGCTGCGGCCGTATTTCCAACAACCATTTCGGTTCGTTCGAAGCCTTGAAAGACCAATGCGAAGTCGTCGGCGTGTGCGACATCGACCCCGCCAATCTGCAAGCCGCCGTCGAGCGCACGGGAGCCAAAGGCTATGCTTCTTATACGGAAATGCTGGCAGACACCGATGCCGACATTATCGTGCTCACCACGCCCTCCGGCCTGCACCCTGACCAAGCCGTGCAGGCTTTGGAAGCGGGTTTTCATGTGGTTACCGAAAAACCGATGGCCACCCGCCTGCATGACGGCGAGCGCATGGTGAAAGCGGCCGACAAAGCCGGCAAACGCCTGTTTGTGGTGAAGCAAAACCGCTTGAACGCCACTTTGCAGATGCTCAAACGCGCCGTCGAAGAAAACCGCTTCGGCAAAATCTGCATGGTGCATTTGAATGTATTCTGGACGCGCCCGCAGTCTTACTACGACCAAGGCGGCGGTTGGCGCGGCACATGGGAATTCGACGGCGGCGCATTTATGAATCAGGCCAGCCATTATGTTGATTTGATGGAATGGCTGATCGGCCCGGTACAAGACGTGCAGGCGATGATTTCCACCCACCGCGACATTGAAACCGAAGACACCGGCGTGATGAACATCCGCTGGCGCAACGGCGCGCTCGGCTCGATGGCCGTAACCATGTGCACTTACCCGAAAAACCTCGAAGGCTCGATTACCATTTTGGGCGAGACCGGCACGGTGCGCATCGGCGGCATGGCGGTGAATGAAATTCAGGAATGGAATTTCGCCGATTCCCGCGATTACGACGAACAAGTGAAAACCGCCAACTACGAAACCACCTCGGTTTACGGTTTCGGCCACCCGCTCTATTACAAAAACGTGGTTGACGTAATGCGCGGCGAAGCCGAACCGATTACGGACGGCCGCGAAGGTTTGAAATCGCTGGAATTGCTGATCGCCGCCTATCTCTCCGCCCGCGACAACAAAACCGTTTCGTTACCTTTGGTTTATTAACAGGCTCCGACACACAGGGCGACGCAAAAATATCGCCCTGTGTGTTGCCCGCTTAACAAGAAGCCTCACTTTTTCCAAACAACACAAATCCTACCTTCCTAAACGGCGGGATTTCCGGTCAATAAGGAATTTTTGATGAAAATCGCCGTAGCAGGCGCAGGCATCATCGGTGCATGTACCGCTTGGGCAGCGGCAAAACAAGGCCACGCCGTTACCCTGTTTGAACAGGATACGGCAATGGCACACACCAGCCGGTCATCATCCAAGTTGTTACACGGTGGTCTGCGTTATCTCGAAACCGGGCAGTTTGCTTTAGTGAAAAAGGCTCTGCTCGCCCGCCGTTTCTGGTTGGAACGCGCACCCGAATTGTGCCGCCCGCTGGAGTTGCTGTTTCCGATTTATAAAGGCCACGGCCGCCCGAAATGGCAAATCGGCATCGGTACCAAACTGTATGATCTGCTGGCATCCGGCAGCGGCTTTCCCCGCAGCTCTTGGCTGGATAAAACAGAAGTGCTGAACCGCTGTCCCGCCCTGCTTTCAGACGGCCTCAAAGGTGCGTTTTCCTTTTACGATGCCCAAATGGACGATTTCGCACTGGGACAATGGGTGGTCGGCCAATGCCGTGATTTGGGCGTGGAAGTGGTCGAACACCACAAAATCGAAACGTTCGACAGCCTCGCCGGTTTCGACCACATCGTCAATGCCACCGGCCCGTG
This sequence comes from Neisseria sp. MVDL19-042950, assembly GCF_030504625.1. GTDB lineage: Bacteria > Pseudomonadota > Gammaproteobacteria > Burkholderiales > Neisseriaceae > Neisseria. The sequence continues at coordinate 216,141 of NZ_JAUKWH010000003.1, forward strand.
GGCAATGGAGCTGCGCACTCAGCAAGGCGGTTCGCCCGCTTATACCATCGATTGGGTGCGCGGCAGCCATATCTTTATCGACCGCGAACGCACGCAGGCTTTGATGCTGCCGATTCCGCAGGAAAAACGGATTTTCTTCGTGCTGCCTTATCAGGGCAAAACCTTAATCGGCACCACCGAAGTCCGCCAAGACCACCCCGAAGCGGAGAGGCCGTCTGAAGAAGAAACCGATTACCTTCTGGCCGCCTACAATGCCTATCACAGCGAAAAGCTCACGGCAGAAGACATCAACGGCAGCTTTTCCGGCGTGCGCCCTTTGTTGAAAAGCGCCGCCAATCCCAGCGATGCCACCCGCGAATGGGCGTTCGAACGCGTCGGCAACGTGCTGCACATCTACGGCGGCAAATGGACGACGGCACAGATTCAGGGCGAAGCCGCCTTACAGGAGCTATTGAAATGACCGACTACACCGTACACCCCAGCGCCATTGTCGACGACGGCGCGAAAATCGGCGCAGGCAGCCGCATTTGGCATTTCGCGCATATCTGCGGCGGTGCCGAAATCGGCAAAAACTGCTCGTTCGGCCAAAACGTGTTTGTCGGCAACAAAGTGAAAATCGGCGACAACTGCAAAATCCAAAACAACGTTTCCGTGTACGACAACGTTTATCTCGAAGACGGCGTATTCTGCGGCCCCAGCATGGTGTTTACCAACGTCTACAACCCGCGTTCGCTGATCGAGCGCAAAAGCGAATACCGCGACACACTGGTTAAAAAAGGCGCGACTTTGGGCGCAAACTGCACCATCGTGTGCGGCATAACCATCGGCAAATTCGCCTTTGTGGGCGCAGGAGCGGTGGTGAACAAAGACGTGCCCGACTACGCCCTGATGGTCGGCGTGCCCGCCCGCCAAATCGGTTGGATGAGCGAATACGGCGAACAGCTCGACCTGCCCGTGCACGGCAGCGGCAAAGCAAGCTGTTCCCACACCGGAGCTGTTTATACGCTTTCAGACGGCCTCTTAACCAAATCAGAATAATATTTCAGAATAATATTAGGGAAACCATCATGCAATTTATCGACCTCGCCGCCCAACAAGCCCGAATCAAAGACCAAATCGATGCCAACATCCAAAAAGTGCTGGCACACGGCGGCTATATCCTCGGCCCCGAAGTCGCCGAACTGGAAGAACAACTCAAAGCCTATTGCGGCGCACAATACTGCATCACCTGCGCCAACGGTACCGACGCACTGCAAATCGCGCTGATGGCCTTGGGCGTGCAGGCCGGCGACGAAGTGATTACCCCCGGTTTTACCTACATCGCCACCGCCGAAACCGTGGCCCTGCTCGGCGCCAAACCCGTATATGTCGATATCGACGAAACCACCTACAATATCGACCCCGCCAAAATCGAAGCGGCCATCACCGACAAAACCAAAGCCATCATTCCCGTATCGCTCTACGGCCAATGCGCCGACTACGACGCCATTAACGCCATCGCCGCCAAACACAAGCTGCCGGTGATCGAAGATGCCGCCCAAAGTTTCGGTGCCACCTACAAAGGCAGAAAATCCTGCAACTTAACCACCATCGCCTGCACCAGCTTTTTCCCCAGCAAACCACTGGGCTGCTACGGCGACGGCGGCGCGATTTTCACTAATGACGAAACGCTGGCGACCGTTATCCGCCAAATTGCCCGCCACGGCCAAGACCGCCGCTACCACCATATCCGCGTCGGCGTAAACAGCCGCTTGGACACTCTGCAAGCCGCCATCCTGCTGCCGAAACTGGCGATTTTTGAAGAAGAAATGCAGTTGCGCCAGCAAGTTGCCGCCATGTATGCCGAAGCCCTGCAAGATGCGGGCATTGCCGTGCCGTTTATCGAAGCGCACAACCGCAGCGCCTATGCCCAATACACCATCCGCGTGAAAAACCGCGATGCCGTTCAGACGGCCTTGAAAGCAGCGGGCATTCCCACCGCCGTGCATTACCCGATTCCGCTGAACAAACAGCCCGCCGTCGCCAACGATGCCGTGCTGCCGGTGGGCGATTTGGTGGCACAGGAAGTCGTGAGCCTGCCGATGCACCCGTATATGACGCACAAACAAGTACGGCAAGTGGCCGACGCACTCAAAGCGGCCGTTTAAGCGGCCGGCCTCTTCGGAGGCCGTCTGAAAACATACTGACATGAATGCACGCAAACTTTTAGGTTACGCTCTCGGCCCGCTCGGCAGTGCCGCTGTCGGCATTATCTCCCTGCCGCTGATTTCTTGGTATTTTCCGGCGGAAGACATCGGCCGCATCATCATGCTGCAAACCGTGTCGGCATTGATACTGATTGCCGTGGGATTGGGGTTGGATCAGGCGTATATCCGCGAATATTACGCCGCCGGAAACAAAGCGGCTTTGTTTAAAACCACCGTGGTTCCGCCTGTTTTGCTCACTGCGCTGCTGATTGCCGGCATTGCAATATGGAACTTGAACTGGCCGTCTGAAAAGATATTTGAGCTGGACGATACCGCTTTAAGCATATTGTGCCTGTTGTTTTTTACGGGCATGCTGCTGGTGCGTTATTTCTCGCTGATTTTGCGGATGCAGGAAAAGGCTTTTGCATTTTCATTCAGCCAGTTCACGCCGAAAGTGTTGATTTTGGTATTGGTGCTGTGCTGCGTGTTGCTCAGGCTGCCCACCAATACGTTTACTTTGGTATCGGCTTATACGCTGGCCCAGTTGGTTACCGTCGGCGTATTGGTTTTGCAAACCCGTACCGAACTGAAAGCCGCCGCCGCTGCGCCGTTGTCGCCCCGACAATTGAAAGACACCCTGAATTACGGCCTTCCGTTGGCTTTAGGCGGGCTGGCGTATTGGGGGTTTACTTCGGTAGACCGTTTTTTGCTGAAAAGTTTGGGCGGCCTGTCGGAGTTGGGTATTTACTCGATGGCGGTCAGCTTTGGTGCCATTGCGCTGATTTTTCAAAGCATCTTTTCCACGATTTGGGCACCGATGGTGTTCAAATGGGTCAAAGAAGAAACCAACTTGGATAAAATCGGCCGGATTACCGGCTTGATGACGGATTTAATCGCGGCAATACTCTGCATAGTGGGTATTTGCTCGCCGTTGGTTGCTTGGATACTGCCGGAAAAATACGCACCGGTGCAGTTTATCCTGCTTTCCAGCATGTTGTTTCCATTGCTGTATACTCTGACCGAAGTAACCGGCATCGGCATCAACGTGAGCAAGAAAACTTGGTTGATTACCGTGTTTTCAGTCGTTGCCCTGCTGTGTAATTTAGGCTTGCTCTATCGGCTGGTTCCCGCTTTGGGCGCGAAAGGTGCGGCAATGTCGACCGCCATCTCTTTTTGGGTGTTTTCCGTTTTGAAAACGGAAGCCTCTGTGCGCTTGTGGCAGCCGCTGCCGCGCATACAGCTCTACGGCACCATGTTTGCCTGCCTGATCTGCTGTTTGGCCTATACCCGTTGGGGAAATACCGGCAATTATTTTGTTTTCGCCGCCGTTTGGCTGCTGGTGTTGGCAATATTATTGATGAAACACAGAAAAATACTTCTTCAGGCGGCCTCGATTATCAAAGGCCGTCTGAAAAAGTAGGATTTTGAAAACAGAAAATTAAAAGCGTATAGCCATGCATGTATTGATTATCCCTTCGTGGTACCCTGCCACCCGCCAAGATATGAACGGCATCTTCTTCCGCCAACAGGCTCAGGCTTTGCAGCATTCCGGCCTGAAAGTGGGCGTGATTGCACCGATTTTCCGCTCCGTGCGCGGCGAACCCGCTTCTATTTTTACCGGTGGCTACGGCATCCGCAGTTATGTTGAAAAAGGGGTTCCGACTTATGTGTATAAAAGCATGTATTTTTTCCCGCGCACCGCACTGGACCGCAACCGCTGGATAAAAGCCGGACGCAAACTGTTCGAACTCTATGTGCGCCAACACGGCAAACCGGACGTTATCCACGCCCACTGCATGAATCATGCCGGAATTCTGGCCCATCAAATCCACGCTGAAACACAGATACCCTACGTCATCACCGAACACAGTACCACTTATGCGCGGAAACTCATTCGCGACTGGCAATGGGATGCGATGCACAAAGCGGCCGAACAATGCGCATCAAGAATTGCGGTCAGCAAAGATTTCAAACAACTGCTGGAAAAAGAATACCGCGGCCTCGGTTGGAAATATATTCCCAATATTTTGTCCGCCAACTTCGAAGCGCCCGTCGACTTAAGCAACAAACCATCGAATACCGACTTTACTTTCTGTTCGGTTGCCCACTTACAGCACAAAAAAGGTTTTGATATTTTATTGCCCGCCTTCGCCGAGGCTTTGAAGAAATATCCGCAACTGAAACTGAAAATCGGCGGTACGGGGCCGGAGGAAGGCAAACTGCACCAATTGGCGGAAAGCCTCGGCCTTAAAGGATCGGTCAGCTTTTTAGGCGGGCTGAAAAGCGATGAGGTGTTGGATTTGATGTATAACAGCGATGCCTTCGTGCTGCCCAGCCGCCATGAAACGTTCGGCGTGGTGTTTATCGAGGCGCTGTCGCAAGGGCTGCCGGTGATTGCCACGTGCTGCGGCGGCCCCGAATCTATCGTTAACGACGATAACGGCCTGCTCATCCCCTCCGAAAACCGGCAGGCCCTTACCGAGGCATTGGTCAATCTGTATGAAAACCGCCGGCATTACGATGCCGCCGTGCTGCGGGAAAACTGTTTGAAAGAATTCGGGGAGAAAAGCGTAACCGCACAAATCACAGCCGAATACGAGCAAGCCGTTTCCAACAAATAAACAAGCATCAATAAAAAAGCCGGAGTTATCGTGAAACTCAGAAGCCAAACTTTATACATTTTGATGATTTACACCATGCTCTGCGCATACATGGTGGGGCCGATGCTTTCTTTCATGGCGGGCATTCCCCGTATCGACAACCCTCTGTCGTTATTATTCGTATGCGGCACACTCGTTATCGCCTTCTTTGAAAACAAGCGTTTTCCAACCCAAATCGGCATGCCTTTGATATGCCTGAGTTTCATGGCCGCTTGGAGCGCTCTGCACCTGCTTATCTCTACATTGAGCAACACACAATTCGCCGACCTGATGTTTTTCCTCGTCGTGCCCTGCTTTTTCTACATTCTCTACCTTTGCATTTCGAGACATGAAGACCCGCTCGGCTTTATCCAGCGTTTGATGATCGTATTCACTTTATTCATCGCCCTGCCGCCGTTAGCAGAAATAGCCATAGGCATGCCTTTTGTAAGCACCTCGGGAGAAGAGCTTTCGATTGAAGCGGGATCGGCGAAAGGTTTCTTCTTCAACCCCAATAACATGGCAGCCACGGCTGTTTGCGTCGCTCCCGCAATTTTAATATTTTTCAACTACTTCGGGCGTACGGCAAAAGAAAAAACGGCGGGTTGGGTGTTGTTTGCTTTATTGGGCGCGGCTATTTTCATCAGTGCTTCCCGCACCGCAATCGCCTGTTATCTCGCCTTGCTGGCTTTACATTTTATCTATCGGAAAAACGGCTTGGCCACGTTAATCGCTCTGGCGGGTGCTTATCTGCTGTTTGCGATCACGCCTTCGTACGTCATCCAGAATTTCCTATTGTCTCTTAACAGCAATCCGTTTTTAGAGCGTTTTTCATCGCGCCTGTATTTATTTCTGTATGATTTCGGCAGCGATAACTCCGTATCCTACCGCCAAGAAATTTACAACTACTTTTATGACAATCTGCCTTTTCTGTATACCGGATACGGCCCGAAAAATTTCAGCGAATACTTCGGCGGGCACCTCAGTTACAGTTTGGGCTTTGAAAACCCGCATAGTTTCATCATCGAACTTTATTTGGGCTTCGGCATCATCTCGTTACTGGCTTTTATCGGGTATGTTGCCGTGTATTGCATCGGAATGGTTTTCGCCAAAGCGCCTGAAAACAAAATACGCTTTTTCGCCTTAATCGGCATGGCGGTTTTTCTGGTGGCGGGCTTTATTCCTTCTTCCATTTTGCGGCTGCCTTTCGTTTGGATTCCCTGCTTTTTAATTTTTATTTACATCGTTCTCCATACTTCGCAATACAACCGTACTCCGATTTCCGGGTTTACCCGTTCCTCTTGGAAACATTTATGAAAATTATCCTAACTTCTTCCATGAGCGGCCTTGGCGGAACAGAGCACGCCACCTTCCGTCTCGGACGTTTACTGAGCGAACAGCGCCATACTGTTATTTTGGCCTCTTCAGACGGCCCTTTGATTCAAGATGCAGAGAAACTGGGCATAAGATGGTATGAAATTGATTTCTACCAAAGCACGGCCGGCTATTTCAAAGGAATGCTGGCATTCGCCAAAATGCTGAAACTCGAAAAACCGGATATCGTGCACTGCCAGATGGCCCGCATCGTGCCTGCCTGCGCCGTGGCGGCGAAAATCGCTTCGCCCAAAACCAAAGTGTTCTACCATGCCCGCGGCCTCAACCCTGAAACTTATCCGAAAATCGCCAAACTTTTCGACAAACTCGGCGTGTATATCATCGCCAATTGCAGACACGAGCAGCAAAAACTGATCCGACATGGTTTTCCCGCCTCCCGCATTGACTACACCTACAATGCCTTGCCCGAAATCGATTCGATTCCCGAGAAAACCGAAAAAGATTATGTGATGCTCGGCACGCTTTCCCGTTTGGATAAAGTTCGCGCGGTTAATCTGGCAATCGATATGGTGAAAGTACTGCTCGACCGCAGCTTATCCGTACGGCTTTCGGTTGCCGGTATCGGCGAAGAGTTAGAAAACCTGAAAGCACAAGCCCGCCGCTTGGGAATGGACGACAAAGTGGTTTTCCTCGGAGGAGTACGCGATTTGAACGCTTATTTCAAAGAAGTCGACATTTTGCTCAACACGCCCGTTTTGGTAGGAGATCACGGTGCCGGAGTCGGCAACAATACGCTTGAAGCAGGCTTGTACGGCGTGCCCGTGGTTACTTATGATGTGGCGGGCGTATCCGAAATCGTACTCAACGGCAAAACGGGCTATTGCATTCCGTTTGAAGACAAAACCGCCTTTGCCGATGCGGTCGAAACGCTGGTACGCGACGCCTCTCTGCGCCGACAAATGGGAACCGCTTTAAAACAACATGTCGAAACCCTCTGTTCCGACGAAGAGATTTACCGCACCACCATGGCAGCATACAACATGTAAACAAGAGGTAAGCCGGATGAGAATTACCATTGTCGCCCCTTATTGCTCGCTGCCTGCCGAGCCACATTTCAACCGCTTCTGGTATCTCGCAGAGCTGTTGTCCCAATCGCATGACGTTTTGCTGATTACCAGCAACTTCAAGCATTACGACAAATGTTTCAGACGGCCTCGGGATGCCGAAACAGCTTCCAGAGGCCGTCTGAAAGTGATGTTGCTTAACGAAAGCGGCTACAACAAAAACGTATCGCTGGCGCGGGTGCAGAGCCATCATGTATTTGTTAAAGAATTCGAACGATGGCTTGCCGGCTGCTACCCCGGTGATCAGGATATTGTGTATTCCGCCTATCCGCTGATTGCCACCAACATTCTGCTGGGGCAGCATAAATCACGTTTGGGCTATAAGCTGATTATCGACGTGCAGGATGTTTGGCCGGAATCTTTTTCTTCGGTTGTGCCTTTCTTGAAAAAAATACCGCACAACCTGCTGCCGTTCGCCTCTCGCGCCAATGCCGCCTACCGCTGTGCAGACGGTTTGGTTGCAGTATCCCGAAGCTACCTCGACCGCGCCAAAGAAGCCAATCCGAACGCGCCCGGCGAAGTGGTTTATATCGGTGCTGATTTTGAAAAACTGGCTACCGCTCCGGCCAAAACATTCAGCGACGACAAAACCCGCTTTTTCTATTTGGGCACACTGAGTTTCAGCTACGATGTCGAAACCGTTTGCAAAGGCATACAGATACTTTTGGATGAAGGCGAAAACGTGGAACTGCACATCATGGGGGGCGGCCCTGATTTGGAAAAGCTGAGCCGATATGCCGGTGATTCGATCAAATTTTACGGTTTCCTCCCCTATGCGGAAATGATGTCAGTAGCCAAAGGTTGCGATATTGCCGTCAACCCGATTCATTCTTATGCCATGCAATCGATTACCAACAAACTCTCCGACTACATGGCTTTGCAGAAACCGATTCTCAACAGCCAAGTAAATCAAGAAGTTGCAGAAGTACTCACACTGGTTCCCCATGCCGATTACCAATCGGGCGATGCGGCAAGCTTTGCAGCGGCAGCCAGAAAAATCCTGCTGCATAAAAACGGTCCCGTGCAGTCGGAAGAAATCAAACGCCGCTTCAAACGCGATATCTCCTATCAAAAAATCGTCAACCTTATCGAAAGGTTAGGCCATGAATAAACTGCTCAAACGCCTGCTCGACATCGTTGCCTCGGCATCGGGGCTGATTGTTTTATCCCCCATGTTTCTGGTGTTGATTTATCTGATCCGCAAGAATCTCGGTTCGCCGGTATTTTTTACCCAAACCCGCCCGGGCATGAATGGCAAGCCTTTCAAAATGGTTAAATTCCGCTCGATGCGCGATGCAACGGATTCAGACGGCCATCCCCTTCCCGACAGCGAACGCCTGACCCCGTTCGGCCGCAAACTGCGCTCCACCAGCCTCGACGAACTGCCGGAACTTTGGAATGTCTTAAAGGGGGAGATGAGTTTGGTCGGCCCCCGCCCGCTGCTGATGGAATACCTGCCGCTGTATAACGCTTTCCAATACCGCCGCCATGAAATGAGACCCGGCATTACGGGGTGGGCGCAAGTAAACGGCAGAAACGCCATTTCATGGAACGAAAAATTCCAACTGGATGTCTGGTACATAGACAACCATTCTTTTTGGTTGGATTTGAAAATTTTGCTGCTTACCATAAAAAAAGTATTCGTCCGCGAAGGCATCTCCGCAGAAGGCGAAGCCACCACGGCTAAATTTACAGGCAATGAAGAAAATGAATAACAAACTGGCCGTTATCGGCGCAGGCGGGCACGCCAAAGTGATACTGGACGCGGCTTTGCTGATGGGGAAGTGGGGAACCGTGGTTTTTCTCGACGATTATCACAACGGCAGAACCGAATTTATGGGCTTCCCTCTGCTCGGCGGCTGCGGGCTGCTCGGACAAACCGTTATCCCCGACCAATATGATGTCGCCCTCGCCATAGGCGACAATGCTGCCCGCAAGAGGCGTTTTGAAGAAATAGAAAAAATGGGCTTCCGCCTGCCCGTTATCACCCACCCCTCCGCCGCCGTCAGCCGTTTTGCCGAGGTGGAACACGGCACGGTTATATTCGCGCAAGCCGTTGTAGGTGCCGGATCGCACATAGGAAAAGGGGTCATCATCAACACTTCGGCTTCGGTCGATCATGATTGCCGGATAGGTGATTTCGTACACATCAGCCCCGGCTCTCATTTGGCAGGAAACACTTCTATCGATGAATTGAGTTGGATGGGAATCGGCAGTTGCACCCGACAAAACAGCAAAGTAGGAAAAAATTGCATCATCGGCGCAGGGTCTGTCGTTATCGAAAATATTCCCGACAATGAAACCGCATTCGGTATCCCCGCAAAAAAACTGACAAGGTAGAAAAACATGCTAAACACTTCACTTGCCCCGTGGCCTTCATTCACCCAAGAAGAAGCCGATGCCGTATCCCGCGTACTGCTGTCCAACAAAGTCAATTATTGGACGGGAACGGAATGCCGTGAATTTGAAAAAGAATTTGCCGCTTTTACCGGCACGCAATATGCTGTCGCGCTCGGCAACGGTACGCTGGCTTTGGACGTTGCCTTGAAAGCCGTGGGCATCGGCGCGGGTGACGATGTAATCGTTACCCCGCGCACGTTTTTGGCTTCCGCCTCTTCCATCGTTACCGCCGGTGCCAACCCCGTGTTTGCCGACGTGGATTTAAACAGCCAAAACATTTCCGCCGAAACCATTCAGACGGCCTTAACTCCGAACACCAAAGCGATTATCGTGGTGCATTTGGCCGGTATGCCCGCCGAAATGGACGCCATTATGGATTTGGCAAACAAGCATAAATTATGGGTTATCGAAGACTGCGCCCAAGCGCACGGTGCGAAATACAAAGGCAAACCGGTCGGCTCTATCGGCCATGTCGGTGCGTGGTCGTTCTGCCAAGACAAAATCATGACCACCGGCGGCGAAGGCGGCATGGTAACCACCAACGATGAAGCGTTGTGGTCGAAAATGTGGTCGTACAAAGACCACGGCAAAAGCTACGATGCCGTGTACAACCGCCCACACCCGCCCGGCTTCCGCTGGCTGCACGAAAGTTTCGGCACCAACTGGCGCATGATGGAAATGCAGGCCGTTATCGGACGCATCCAACTCAAACGTATGCCGGAATGGACGGCCAAACGCCAAGCCAACGCCTCGCGGCTGGAGGCCGTCTTAAAAAACTTCGGCAGCATCCGCTTGGTGAACATTCCCGATTATATCGAACACGCGCAATACAAATTCTATGCGTTCGTCAAACCCGAAAACCTCAAAGCAGGCTGGAGCCGCGACCGCATCGTCGAAGAATTGGGCGCGCGCAAAGTGCCGTGCTATCAGGGCAGCTGCTCGGAAGTGTATTTGGAAAAAGCCTTCGACAACACGCCGTGGCGGCCGAAAGAGCGTTTGAAAAACGCGGTGGAATTGGGCGGCACCAGCCTGATGTTTTTGGTGCATCCGACCATCACGCCCGAACAAATCGATTTCTGCTGTAAAAACATCGAAGCCGTGTTGAAAGAAGCGACAAAATAAATACAAACCTGCTTTCTGCCGAAGGCCGTCTGAAAGGCAGGATATTGCGTGGGCCCGCCCCATATCAACGTCATAACAATCTTACTCAGAGTACACCGCCATGAATCTGGAAACGCTGTTGACGCTACCCCGTAATGTCAAAAAAACCTTTTTCGTGATCCACGATGCCGTTGTAATCTTCGTGGCTTTCTGGTTTGCCCAAAGCCTGAAAGCCAGCTACGACGAAGAATGGTCCAACCCCGCCAACTGGCTGGCTTTCGGCAGCACCGCCGTGCTGACCGTTCTGCTGTTTATCAAACTGGGTTTGTACCGTGCCGTTACCCGCTACGTGAGCACCCGCGTTCTGACTACGGCGGTGTTCGGCTGTTTCATCTCGGCAGTGCTGTTTTTCTTAAGCGTGTTGATATTCGAACAACGGCTGCGGTTGGCTTTGCCGATTGTTTACTTCCTGCTGCTGGTCGTGTTGGTTACCAGCTCGCGCATGATACTGAAAACCATTTTATCCGACCGCCGCGGCAGAAAACAGATGATTCCCGTCATCATCTACGGCGCAGGCCAATCGGGACGGCAGCTTCTGGAAGCCATCAAACAAGTCAGCGAATATTATGCCGTCGCTTTTGTAGACGACAACACCGCTATCCAACGTACACTGATTTACGATTTGATGGTGTACAAGCCGTCTGAACTCGAAGACCTGATCAGCCGCTACGGTGTCGAAAAAATCCTGCTGGCCATTCCGAGCGCCACGCAGGAAGAACGCAAAATCATTGTCGAACGCTTGAAAGCCTATCCCTGCGAAGTGCTGGCGATTCCCGGCATGAAAGATTTGGTGGACGGCAAAATTACCGTCAGCGCCTTAAAAAAAATCTCGGTCGTCGACCTGCTCGGCCGCGACCCCGTTGCACCCGACGACAAACTGATGGGATCCGACATCACCGGCAAAGTCGTTATGGTTACCGGTGCGGGCGGTTCCATCGGTTCCGAATTGTGCCGACAGATTATCCGCTACCGTCCGGCCAAACTGCTGCTGTTTGAATTGTCGGAATTTTCGCTGTACAGCATCGATAAAGAACTGTGCGAATTTCAGACGGCCTCGAACACCCATATCGAAGTTATCCCGCTGCTCGGTTCGATACAGCACCGCAAACGCCTGTTCAGCATCATGGAAGCCTATGGCGTGCAAACCGTTTACCACGCCGCCGCCTACAAACATGTGCCGATGGTTGAATTCAACACCATCGAAGGCGTACGCAACAACGTTTACGGCACCCTCTTCTGTGCACAGGCGGCAATCGATGCGGGCGTAGAAACTTTCGTGCTGATTTCCACCGACAAAGCCGTGCGCCCCACCAATACCATGGGCGCGAGCAAACGCATGGCCGAGCTTTGCCTGCAAGCCTTGGCCGCCGAACCCAGCCAGAAAACCCGCTTCTGCATGGTGCGTTTCGGCAACGTGCTCGGTTCTTCCGGTTCGGTTGTGCCCGTATTTGAAAAACAAATCGCCGCCGGCGGCCCCGTTACGCTGACCCACGAAGACATCACCCGTTATTTCATGACGATTCCCGAAGCCGCCCAACTGGTGATTCAGGCCGGTGCGATGGGCAAAGGCGGCGACGTGTTCGTGCTCGACATGGGCGAGTCCGTCAAAATCATCGACCTTGCCCGTCAAATGATCCGATTGAGCGGTTTGGAAGTGAAAGACGAAGAGCATCCCGACGGCAACATCGAAATCAAAGTAACCGGATTGCGACCGGGCGAAAAATTATATGAAGAATTGTTAATCGGCGATGACGTGCAAAAGACCACACATCCCCGAATTATGACGGCCAGCGAAGTAATGTTGCCGTGGCACGAACTTTCAGCCATTCTCGAACGTATGGATTCGGCATGCAAAGAAATGAACCAAATAGCCCTTCGACAACTCTTACTCGAAGCACCAACCGGTTTTGCCCCCAAAGACGACATATGCGATTTGGTTTGGAAGCAAAACCTTAAGGCCGTCTGAATCCGTCTGCTCTCTAATCCTGTTTTCAGACGGCCTCATAAAACCGATGTGAAGGACGAATTACGTGAATATCAAAAAACTCACTGCTATTAGTTTTTCCCTGCTGGTTTTCACCGCAGGCTGTACCGTTATCCCCGGTTCGGGATTACCCACCCGCAACAAAACCGTGGTTTACGAGGGCAATGAAACCGTTGCCGACACCAAAATCAACAACAGAGTCAAAATCTACCCGATTACCTTGGGTTTGGTGGAGCGCATGCAGGAATCTCCCCGCCGCGCCTTAAGCAACCCGGCGCTGGAACGCCAAAAAGCGGCTTACCGCTACCGCATCGGCAGCGGCGACGTATTGAACATTCTGGTGTGGCACCACCCCGATCTGAACACTCCCACCCCCATCAGCACCAACCCTGAAAGCAAACAGGTCAGCAACGGGGCATGGGTGGACGAATCCGGCTATCTTGCCTACCCATTGGCAGGAAAAATCTATGCCCGCGGCAAAACCCTGCCCCAATTGCAAAAAATCCTCACAAGCCGTCTGAAACGCTACATCAAAAGACCGCAGGTTTCCGTCAACATAGCCGAATTCCGCTCGCAACGCGTTTCCGTATCGGGAGCCGTAGCCAAGCCCGGCCAATTCCCCGTTACCAATATCCCGCTCACTTTGGTTGACGTGATCGACCAAGCAGGCGGAGCCGCTGAAAACGCCGACACCAACAACATCAAATGGACGAAAAACGGCATAGAACGCACCATTTCGCTGCAAGACATCCGCCAATACGGAGATTTGTCGCAAAACCTGCTGCTTTCCGGCGGTGACATCGTTTATGTGCCCACCACCGAAAACAGCCGCGTACACGTTATGGGTGAAGTCGGCAAACAAACCACGCTGCGCATCGGCGGCCACGGCCTCACCCTCACGCAGGCGCTGGGCGACGCGGGCGGCATAAATCAGGTAACGGCCAATGCCTCGGGCGTATTCGTTATCCGCAACGCACCTTTCGACCGCGAAAAACCGATACACGTTTACCAACTCAACCTGAAAGACGCTTCGGCCTACGCACTGGCCAACCGCTTCAAACTGCGTACCGATGATGTGGTTTATATCACCGCCGCGCCGGTTACCCGTTGGAACCGCGTGATTTCGCAATTAACCAGTTCGATTACCAATGCCAATTCTTTGGACGACACCTTCAAATAATCGGCTGATGTTGTAATCCGACAGGTTTTAAACGTGATGTACCAAAATATTTTGATTGTCTGCATCGGCAATATCTGCCGCTCCCCTACTGCGGAGCGGATTTTGCAGCAAAAACTGCCGCTTCTGAACATATCTTCAGCCGGATTGCGCGCAGTAACAGGTAAAGATGCCGAACTGCAAGCGATCAGAACGGCACTCAAATACGGCGTGATTGTGGCAGGACACACCGCCCGCCAGCTCACACCGGAAATGTGCAAAGAAGCGGATCTGATTCTGGTCATGGAACCCGCACACATCGATATGGTGGCGGATATTTTGCCGGAAGCCAGACGCAAAACCATGCTGTTCGCCCAATGGCTGCCCAAAAAAAGCATTCCCGACCCGTTCCAGCAGCCGGACGAAGTTTTCGAAGCCGTTTACCGGCAGCTTGCCGAGGCGGCAGAACAATGGGCGATGAAACTGACCCTCAGACCCTAACTCGACAAAAATATAATCGATAAAGCTAAAGGAAATTCCGATAATGGCTAAACACTATTCTCCTTTTCCGCAGAATAACGGCAATGGTGGTGAAATCGACCTCGAACAACAAATACGCAGCCTGTTTGCCTACAAAAAACCGATTCTTATCGCAGTGCTTGCAGGCGGCCTGCTCGGTGCCTTGTACAGCTTTTCGGCCACACCTGTATACCGTGCCGATGCCGTACTGGAAATCGAAACCAAGCAAAACCAAATTCTTTCCGAAATCAACGCGGTTTATACGCCCAACAACCCGCCGACTTCAGATGCAGAAATCGAACTGGTCCAATCGCGTTTGGTTATCGGGAAAACCGTAGACGACCTGCAACTCGACCAAACCATCACTCCCGAATATTTCCCCGTCTTTGGGCGTTTGGTGCACAACCTCAGCAACGATGTCGAACCCGAGCTGAAAATCCATACCTTTACCGTCGACAAAGAGTGGTTAAACGACCCGTTTACGCTCACCGCAACCGGCAACAAAACCTACAAACTCGAGCTGCCCAACGGCAAAGTGCTGGAAGGCCAAGTCGGACGGCCATTGAAAATCAACGCGAAAACCACCTTGCAGGTCAATCAGATTCTGGCTGCTGCCGGTCAGAAATTCTCAATGGTCAAACACTCCAGACTGAGCGCCATCGAAAAAATCAAACAAAACCTGACCGTATCCAGCAAAGGCAAAACCAGTCCGATCATCAATCTGGCCTACACGGGTGAAGATTCCGAACAAATCCACACCGTGCTCAACAGCATTGCCGACAACTACGTCAACCAAAACATCAACCGCGACGTTCAGGTCGCCGCCAGCGGTTTGGCTTTTATCAGCGACGAACTGCCCCGCCTGCGCGAAACCCTGCAAGATGCCGAAAACAAATTAAACGAATACCGTAAAAAAAGCGGTTCGCTCGACATTCCCGTCGAATCCAAAGGCGCGCTCGAGAGCCTGATTAACATCGAATCGCAAATCACCACGTTGAAAACCGAAGAAGCGGGAATGGCCGAGCTGTACACGCCCGAGCACCCGTCCTACAAAGCCGTGCTCGACAAACTCGCCGTGCTGCAAAAAGCCAAAAACAAAATCAACCAGCAAATCGCCGACCTGCCGAATACCCAACAGGAAATCATCCGCCTCACCCGCGACGTGGAAACCAACCAAACCACCTACACGCAGCTTTTGGCCAAACAACAAGAGCTCAACATTCTGAAAGCCAGCTCGCAGGGCAATGTGCGCATCATTGATTATGCCGACGTGCCCGAAAAACCGGTTGCGCCGCGCAAAGGCGTGATCACCCTGCTGGCCGCCTTAACCGCAGGCATGATTGCTTCGGCTTGGTATCTGTTGCGCTCCGGCGTACGGAAAGGCTTGACCGCACCGTCGGAAATCGAACATCTGGGCATGGAAGTGGCCGCCATCGTGCCCTTATCGAAAGCGCAAAGCCGCCACAGCAACAAGCTGAAACCGCTTACCGGCCGCTCGGACTTCCTGCTGGGCGAACAAGAGCCTACCGATGCCGCCGTCGAAGCCCTGCGCGCCCTGCGCACCAATATTTACTTCTCGATGATCGGTGCCAAAAACAACATCCTGATGGTAACCGGTAGCGCGCCCGATGTCGGCAAATCGTTTATTTCAGCGAATCTGTCCACCGTCATGGCACAGTCGGGTAAGAAAATCCTGCTGATAGATGCCGATATGCGCAAAGGTTATCTCGACCAACTGTTCAATGCCCGTGCCGATGAAGGTCTTGCCGAAATTCTCGAAGGCAAAGTTTCTCCCGGGCAGGCCGTTCAGGAAACCCAAATTAACCATCTGGATTTCATCAGCCACGGCACCATGCCCGAAAATCCTTCCGAGCTGCTGATGGACGGCCGTCTGAAATCACTGCTGCTGCGAGCCAGCCAGCGTTACGATTACGTGATTATCGACACCCCGCCGGTGCTGTCGGTTACCGATGCCAACATTGTCGGCCAACACGCAGGCATTACCCTGCTGGTAACGCGCTACAACATGACCACCGCCCGCGAACTGGACAACAGTATCAACCGCCTGTCGCAAAGCAACGTCGACATTCACGGTGTGATTCTGAACGGCATGAAACGCAATTCGCACGACGGTTACGCCTACTACGCCGCTTACGTCAACAAAGACAAAAAATAAGCGCGTCGGGCTTGCCGCACCAATCGAAGAGGCCGTCTGAAAAGATTCTTTCAGACGGCCTCTTCACATATGCCCGACATCCGGAAAGTTAACTGCCGGCATCCTCCCGCCCCAGCAGCATCGCGTCTCCGTAACTGAAAAAGCGGTATTCCTGTTCGACCGCATGGCGGTAAACGCGGCGGATGTGTTCCGTGCCCGAAAACGCGCTTACCAGCATCAGCAAAGTCGATTTCGGCAGATGGAAATTGGTAATCAAACGGTCGACCACCTTGAAACGGTAGCCCGGCATGATAAAGATGTCCGTATCGCCCCTGCCCGCTTTCAGACGGCCTGTTTCCTTTGCCGCCGATTCCAACGCCCGCATCGACGTTGTGCCCACCGCCCACACTTTATTGCCCCTGCGGTGTGCCGCTTCAATCATCTCCACCGTTTCAGACGGCACATCGAACCATTCACTGTGCATCTTGTGTTCAGCAATATTCTCCACCCGCACCGGCTGGAACGTACCCGCGCCCACATGCAGCGTTACTTCGGCCGTCTGAACACCTTTGCCGCGCAAAGCCGCCAGCAACTCTTCGGTAAAATGCAGCCCGGCCGTCGGAGCCGCCACTGCTCCCTGATGTTTTGCATAAATGGTTTGGTAACGGTTGTCGTCATTATCGTCTGCAGCCCGTTCGATATAAGGCGGCAGCGGCAAACGGCCGTTGTTTTCCAACAGCTCATACACGCTCTGGCTTCCCGCAAAACGCAGGCAAAACAACTCGCCCGCACGTTCCAACATCGTGGCGGTTATCCCGCTTTCAAACACCAGCTCCGCACCCGGTTTCGGCGACTTGGAAGAGCGTATGTGTGCCAGTGCCGTATGGTCATCCAACACCCGCTCGATCAAAGCCTCGATTTTGCCGCCGCTGGCCTTCTGACCGAACAGGCGCGCCTTCATCACTTTGGTGTTGTTAAACACCAGCACGTCGCCTGCATCCACATATTCCGGCAAACCGGTAAACACCGTATCGCTTGGCGGCAGGCCGGGCAATGCGACCAGCAAACGGCTGCTGCCGCGTACGGCAGGCGGATGCTGTGCAATCAGCGCATCGGGCAATTCAAAATCGAAATCAGAAATATGCATCGGAAACATCCGCTAAAAAACAGGCCGATATTATAGCGGAAGAACCATCGCGAAACACGGCACAGACATATATCCTGCATGTCGGTTATAGCGTGCAAGCAACGTTATTCCCAATGCATTTGCCAGTGTTAAAATAACGCAATAGAACAAATACTCAATCAACTTTATCCCGAATAACAGCAAAAACGGAAACTGATTTTTACAGGCCGAAACTGCCTTTTTTTGATATTTTGCTGGACATTTAACAGCAAGTTAGTGAAAATATCCGGATATCTTTTTTTGTAACCGCCTGTAAACGGCGCAGAATTCCAACCATAATCCTGCCTGATTTTAATTTCACGGCCACAGGATTATTTATTTTTCATACCACAGAAACCGCGGGCCGCTCCCGCACTGTACGGCTCCAAGCCAAAGGAACCATATAATGGACTTACGCAAACTGAAAAAACTGATCGACTTGGTTGAAGAATCGGGCATCGCCGAAATCGAAGTAACCGAAGGCGAAGAAAAAGTACGCATTACCCGTTCCGCCATCTCCCACCAAGCCATTTACGCGGCACCCGCTCCGGCACAGCACGCAGCCGCCGCTCCCGCAGCAGCCCCTGCCGCTCCCACCGCCGCAGCACCCGCCGCCCGCGATCTGAGCAATGCCCAAAAATCACCGATGGTCGGCACTTTCTACCGTGCCCCCAGCCCCTCCTCTCCTCCGTTCGTAGAAGTAGGCCAAACCGTTAAAGCCGGCGACACTTTGTGTATCGTCGAGGCCATGAAGCTGATGAACGAAATCGAAGCCGAAAAATCAGGCGTTATCAAAGAAATTCTGGTAGAAAACGGCCACCCCGTAGAATACGGCGAACCGCTGTTTATCATCGAATAATGTTTTTCAGACGGCCTCGGTTGAGTATCGGGGCCGCCTGAAAGCCGTCAGAACCAAAGTTCCGCAAACTTTGCCCGTTCATTCCGAAAGACACCTATGCTGAAAAAAGTCTTGATTGCCAACCGTGGCGAAATCGCGCTCCGCGTATTACGCGCCTGCCGCGAAATGGGTATTGCCACCGTAGCCGTACACTCCGAAGCAGACAAAGACAGCCTGCATGTAAAACTGGCCGACGAATCCGTATGTATCGGCCCCGCGCCCTCTCCGCAAAGTTATCTGAATGTTCCCGCCATTATTTCCGCCGCCGAAGTAACCGGTGCCGATGCCATCCACCCCGGCTACGGCTTTCTGGCCGAAAACGCCAGCTTCGCCGAACAAGTCGAGCAGTCCGGCTTCACCTTCATCGGCCCGCGTGCCGACACCATCCGCTTGATGGGCGACAAAGTATCGGCCAAACACGCCATGATTGAAGCGGGTGTGCCCTGCGTGCCCGGTTCGGACGGCGCTTTGCCCGACAACGGCGAAGAAATCCTCAAAATCGCCGATAAAGTAGGCTTCCCCGTGATTATCAAAGCATCCGGCGGCGGCGGCGGACGCGGCATGCGCGTGGTCGAGAAAAAAGACGACCTGCTCAAATCGGTGGAAATGACCAAAACCGAAGCCGGAGCCGCATTCGGCAACCCCATGGTTTACATGGAACGCTATCTGCAAAAACCGCGCCACGTCGAAATCCAAGTTCTCGCCGACGAGCACGGCAACGCCATTTACTTGGGCGAGCGCGACTGCTCCATGCAGCGCCGCCACCAAAAAGTCATTGAAGAAGCCCCCGCACCCGGCATCACCCAAGCCGAACGCGAAAAAATCGGTGAAGCCTGCGTTGCCGCTTGCAAACGCATCGGCTACCGCGGCGCGGGCACGTTTGAATTTTTGTATGAAGACGGCGAATTCTTCTTCATCGAAATGAACACCCGCGTGCAAGTGGAACACCCCGTTACCGAGCTTATCAGCGGTGTCGATATCGTGCAGGAGCAAATCCGCGTTGCCAGCGGCCTGCCTCTGCAATACCAGCAGAAAGACATCCAGCTCGAAGGCCACGCATTCGAATGCCGTATCAACGCCGAAGACCCTTACAACTTCATCCCCAGCCCCGGCCTGATTGAAAGCTGCCATCTGCCCGGCGGCCTCGGCATCCGCGTCGACAGCCACATCTATCAAGGCTACCGCATTCCGCCGAACTACGACAGCTTGATCGGCAAAATCTGCGTACACGGCAAAACCCGCGAACAAGCCATGGCCAAAATGCGCGTGGCGTTGGCAGAGCTGGCGATTACCGGCATCAAAACCAACACCGCCCTGCACCGCGATTTGTTCACCGACCCCGGCTTCAGCCAAGGCGGAGTGAGCATCCACTATCTCGAAAAATGGCTGGAAGAGAAAAAAGCCAGAGAAGCCAAATAAGCGCGTATCCGCCTGCACGGAGGCCGTCTGAAATCTTTCAGACGGCCTTTTTCAATAAGCACTTATCCGTTAGAATGACCACCACTTTCCCGAACACATGCCGTCTGAAAAACGGTTTCAGACGGCCTCAACATTGAAAGATGCCATGTCTTACCAACAAATCACCATTGCCGTAAACGACCACACCGCCGAACGCCTCGCCGACGCCCTGATGGAGCACGGCGCACTTTCCGCCGCCATCGAAGATGCCTACGCCGGCACCGCCAACGAACAAGCCATCTTCGGCGAACCCGGCATGCCCACCGAACAAATCTGGCAGCAAAGCAAAGTGATTGCCCTGTTCGACGAGCACACCGATGCCGCCCCGATTATCGCCGCCGCCGCGCAAGACTGCGGCATCGCCATCCCCGAATACGACAAAGAATTCCTGCCCGAACAAGACTGGGTGCGCCTCACCCAAGCGCAATTCGACCCCATCCGAATTTCCGACCGCCTGTGGATTACCCCTTCATGGCACGAAGCCCCCGCCGGAGATGCCGTCAACCTGCAACTCGACCCCGGCTTGGCGTTCGGCACCGGCAGCCACCCCACCACCCGCCTTTGCCTGCAATGGCTCGACAGCAATCTGAAAGGCGGCGAATCGGTGTTGGATTACGGCTGCGGTTCCGGCATCCTCGCCATAGCCGCCCTCAAACTCGGTGCAGGTTCCGCCACCGGTGTGGATATCGACGAACAAGCCATCCGCGCCAGCAACGACAACGCCGCGCAAAACGATGCGCCCGCCGATTTCTACCTGCCCGATGCCCTGCCGCAAGGCCAGTTTGACGTTGTAGTCGCCAATATCCTCGCCAACCCGCTGCGTATGCTCGGCAGCCTGCTGGCAGAGCGCACCAAACAAGGCGGGCGCATTGTTTTATCGGGTATTTTGGACGAACAAATCGAAGAAATGAGCGAAATCTACAACCAATGGTTCGAGCTTGCCCCCGCCCAAACCGACGACGGCTGGGCATGTTTGAGCGGCGTTAAACGCTGATCCGATCCGGCTTGAAACCATCGGCAAGTATCGGGTGGCCGTCTGAAACCGTATTTTCAGACGGCCTCCCGCTATGCCTTTCCTGAACCACCAACTTCACAGCCACATCAGCCGCCGAAATTTTGCTTGCGGCCAATTTTTATTTATAAAGCATACACATAGAACAAAAAACAACACACCTTCTCAGTTTGGCCTAACAAACCCTTACCTAAACGCACTTCCGCCTCACAATTCTGTTACATTTAAAAACATTTTTAACCGTTTCTTTCCAAAGAAACTGTTTTTTTATTGTTAATTATTCAAAGAAAAAGAGATAACCAATGAAAATCAACGGAATATTGGCAGCATGTTCACTCGTATCCGCTCTGGCGGCCTGTTCAGGAAGCGGCGGCAGCCCGAACACACACCCCACGAATACCACCCTCCAACAGTCTTTGGAGCAGGTTCGCAAACAATCGGATAAGCAGCACCAAAACCTTACGGACATTACCGGCGTTTACCAATCCACCACGATAAGGGCAGACGGCAGCTTGAAACGCGATCCGATCATCGCACCGATCAACAATGTAGGCAGCATCCGCACCTTGCAAATCGGGCGCACGGTTGTCGATTTAATTCCTGTCGGAGCGGATGAAAAGCAACCCGTTATCCGCCATGTTTCCAAAAACGAACACCTTGTTTTGGGAAACAATTTAAAACATGCCGCTTATGGTTGGCATACCAAGCTCGAACCGGCAGGCGGAGCAACCGGCACCTTATTTTTCCAAGGCAAGCTGACCCCGCCCGACCAAATGCCCGACAAAGGCACGGCCGTTTATAATGGTTTGGCACTGTACACCGGCAAAGACAGTGTTACCGGCAACGTTTTGGCACACGTAGAAGGGAAATCCACCTTTAACGT
This sequence comes from Neisseria sp. MVDL19-042950, assembly GCF_030504625.1. Taxonomy (GTDB): domain Bacteria; phylum Pseudomonadota; class Gammaproteobacteria; order Burkholderiales; family Neisseriaceae; genus Neisseria. The sequence goes on from NZ_JAUKWH010000003.1 coordinate 238,216, forward strand.
AAACTTTGCCGACAACACCGTTAAAGGCAATATTTCCGCTAAAAACCGGGAATTCGAAACCGCACATTTCAATGCCGATATCAAAGGCAATCTATTTACCAGCCGTGAAGATGCCGCCAATAAAATCGACGGCTTGTTTTACGGCCCCAATGCTGCGGAAATGGCCGGCATTTTCTCGGGCCAATCCGGCACCAACCACTTTAAAGGGGTTTTCGGGGCAAAAAAATAAACACCAACCCTTTATCCCCGCCGATACCTTGCACGACCAAACCATGCCGCCGCCGTTTCCGATGATCCGGCAAACAATTCCCCGTGCCGGCGGCATTGCCATTGTCAGGGATAAACAAACTGGCTAAACTAATCGGGCTTCAAGGCCGTCTGAAACCGGTTTTCAGACGGCCTCAACATTATCCGCCGCTGCAAACATTGCGCTTGCAGCCCGAGCACGTCAGCGTCATTGCGCCGCTGCGAAACCATAAAGAAAGACACGATATGACCGTATCCCCCGTAGCCTTGCGCCGCAAAACCGAGCGCAAGCCGCACGCTACCGCCCAATATTGGCGCAAATGCCAAGTCGAAGAACTCTTCGCCATGCCGTTTTTAGACCTCGTCTATAAAGCCGCGCAAATCCACCGCGAAAACTTCAACCCGCAAGAAGTCCAACTCTCCACCCTGCTTTCCATCAAAACCGGCGGCTGCCCCGAAGATTGCGAATACTGCCCGCAATCGGCGCACTACAACACCGGCCTCGAAAAAGCCAAAATGATGGACGTGGAAGAAATCGTCGAAAAAGCCAAAATCGCCAAATCGCGCGGTGCCAGCCGTTTCTGCATGGGCGCGGCGTGGCGCGGCCCCAAACCGAAAGACGTAGAAACCGTGTCGGAAATCATCAAAGCCGTGAAAGGCTTGGGTTTGGAAACCTGCGGCACCTTCGGCATGCTCGAAGACGGCATGGCCGAAGATTTGAAAAATGCCGGACTCGACTACTACAACCACAACCTCGACACCGACCCCGATCGCTACAACGACATTATCCACACCCGCCGCCACGAAGACCGCATGGACACGCTGGGCAAAGTGCGCGGCGCAGGTTTGAAAGTGTGCTGCGGCGGCATCGTGGGCATGAACGAAACCCGCCCCGAACGCGCAGGTTTAATCGCCAGCCTCGCCAACCTCGACCCGCAGCCCGAAAGTGTGCCGATTAACCAGTTGGTCAAAGTGGAAGGCACGCCGTTGGCCGATGCCGAAGATTTGGATTGGACGGAATTCGTGCGCACCATCGCCGTCGCCCGCATCACCATGCCGAAAAGCTACGTGCGCCTGTCGGCCGGCCGCAGCGACATGTCCGAAGCGATGCAGGCCATGTGTTTTATGGCGGGGGCGAACTCGATTTTCTACGGCGACAAACTGCTCACCACCGAAAACCCCGAAGAAGACGGCGATAGAATGTTGATGGAAAAATTGGATTTATATCCGTTGCAGCATCAAGCCGACGCTTGATCGGCACAACCATTTCATTGCCAAGAGGCCGTCTGAAACTTTGTTTTCAGACGGCCTCTTCACATTCCTCAAAAACCCTTCATTAAACTGCTATAATCGCTCTTTATTTTTACCGTTTTCCCTTATCAAACGCATTTTTCAAAGCAAAACATCATGCAAGAACAATACCAACCGTCTGCCGTCGAACCGGCAGCGCAAGCCAAGTGGGATGAAGCCCGTTTGTTTAACGCGGCCGAAGACGCGTCCAAACCCAAATACTACTGCCTCTCCATGTTCCCCTACCCCAGCGGCAAGCTGCACATGGGGCACGTGCGCAACTACACCATCGGCGACGTGTTGAGCCGCTACAAACTGCTCAACGGCTTCAACGTGCTGCAACCGATGGGCTGGGACGCTTTCGGCATGCCCGCCGAAAACGCCGCCATCGACCGCCAAGTCGCCCCCGCCAAATGGACTTACGAAAACATTGCCTACATGCGCAACCAGCTCAAGAGCTTGGGTTTTGCGTTTGATTGGGAACGCGAAATCGCCACCTGCTCGCCCGAGTATTACCGCTGGGAGCAGCTTTTGTTTACCAAGCTGTTTGAAAAAGGCGTGATTTACCGCAAAAGCGGCACGGTAAACTGGGATCCGGTCGATCAAACCGTTTTGGCCAACGAGCAAGTGATCGACGGGCGCGGATGGCGTTCGGGCGCGTTGATTGAAAAACGCGAAATTCCGATGTATTACTTCAAAATCACCGATTACGCCGAGCAGCTTTTAAGCGATTTGGACGGCCTGAACTGGCCGGAGCAAGTGAAAACCATGCAGCGCAACTGGATCGGCAAATCACGCGGCGTGCAAGTGCGCTTTGCATTGGACAGCGGCAGCAAACAAGGTTTGGAAGGCGATTACGCCGAATACTTGCAGGTGTACACCACTCGCCCGGATACTTTGTTAGGCGCGACTTACGTTGCCGTGGCCGCCGAGCATCCGCTGGCTACCGCCGCCGCAGCCGACAAGCCCGAACTGCAAGCGTTTATTGCCGAATGCAAATCCGGCAGCGTGGCCGAAGCCGATATGGCGACGATGGAGAAAAAAGGCGTGCCGACCGGCCGCTATGTGATCAATCCGCTCAATGGCGACAAGCTGGAAGTGTGGATTGCCAACTATGTATTGTGGGGCTATGGCGACGGTGCGGTAATGGCCGTGCCCGGTCACGACGAACGCGATTTTGAGTTCGCCAACAAATACAAGCTGCCGATTAAACAAGTGGTCGAATCCACTTTGGAACAACCTGCCTACAATCCGAACGAATGGCAGGATTGGTACGGCGACAAAGAAAATACCCGCCTGATCAACAGCGGCGAATTCGACGGCATGGATTTTCAGACGGCCTTTGATGCCATTTCCGCCAAACTGCAATCCCTAAACGCCGGCACGCCGAAAACCCAATACCGCCTGCGCGACTGGGGCATCTCGCGCCAACGCTACTGGGGCTGCCCGATTCCGATCATCCATTGCGAAAGCTGCGGCGACGTACCCGTACCGGCCGACCGGTTGCCCGTAGTGCTGCCCGAAGACGTTGTGCCGGACGGCAGCGGTTCGCCTTTGGCCAAAATGCCCGAGTTCTACGAAACCACCTGCCCGCACTGCGGCGGCCCGGCCAAACGCGAAACCGATACCATGGATACCTTTATGGAATCGAGCTGGTATCAGTTCCGTTACATGTCGCCTCAGTTTTCAGACGGCATGGTTGCCCCCGAAGCCGCCCAATACTGGCAGCAGGCCGACCAATACATCGGCGGCATCGAACACGCCATCCTGCACCTCTTATACGCCCGTTTCTTCACCAAACTGATGAACGAAGAAGGCATCGTGCCGGTGCAAGAACCCTTCGCCAGCCTGCTCACGCAAGGCATGGTGCTGCAAGCCACTTACTACCGCGAAACCGAAAGCGGCAAGAAACAATGGTTTAACCCCGCCGAAGTGGAAGTGCAAACCGACGACAAAGGCCGCCCCGTCGCAGCCGTCTTAAAAGCCGACGGCCAGCCTGTGGTGATCGGCGGCGTGGAAAAAATGTCGAAATCGAAAAACAACGGCGTTGACCCGCAAGAGCTGATCGATGCTTATGGTGCCGACACCGCCCGCCTGTTTATGATGTTCGCCTCGCCGCCTGAACAATCGCTGGAATGGAGCGATGCCGGCGTGGAAGGCGCACACCGCTTCCTGCGCCGCCTGTGGCGCACCGTGTTTGAATACATCAACCGAGGCGGCGCAGTCAAAGCCTTTTCAGACGGCCACGACAGCTTGGGCAAAGAGTTGAAAGACCTGCGCCACAAACTGCACGCCACCATTGCCAAAGTCAGCGACGACTACGGCCGCCGCCTGCAATTCAACACCGCCATCGCCGCCGTGATGGAATTGCTCAACCAGTACGATAAAACCGATTGCACGTCCGAACAAGGCCGTGCCGTGGCGCAAGAAGTGTTGGAAGCCGTTGTCCGCTTGCTGTGGCCGATTGTGCCGCACATCTGCGAAGCCTTGTGGAGCGAGTTGCGTAGCGACATTCAGCTATGGCAAGCCGCTTGGCCGCAAGCCGATGCCGCCGCTTTGGTGAAATCCGAAATCGAAATCATGGTGCAGGTAAACGGCAAACTGCGCGGCAAAGTTACCGTACCCGCCGATGCCGACAAAGCCGCCATCGAAGCCGCCGCCCTCGCTACCGAAGGCGCAGTGAAATTCATGGAAGGCAAAGAGCCGAAGAAAATCATCGTCGTACCCGGCCGTTTGGTGAATATCGTGGTGTGATGTTGATTGTCTCAA
>NZ_JAUKWH010000030.1 GCF_030504625.1 Neisseria sp. MVDL19-042950
CGCCGACAGCGGGCAGGGCATCGAGCAGCGATACCGACAACAAGCGCAGCTTGGGCGCGGCGGCATCGGCGACATTGCCGAAATGTAAGTAAAACACCCGTCCGTTGCCGTCGATAATATATTGCGGCAATCCCGTGGTGGGATGGTAAACGAACCGCTGATGGTTGCCGTTGGCATCTTCCACCGCCACCAATGGCAAGAGGCTGCAACTGTCGCCGTTCGGATCGTCTTCCGATGCCGCCAGCGGTGCGAAACGCAACGACACCGAACCGTCCAGCGAGGCAATCACATAATGGCCGTCTGAATTCTTGCTGAACCAGATTTGTTCGCTCTCGAACAACACCGGTTCTTCATCGTCTTCTTCCGGTTCCGGCAGCGGAAACAGCCGCCCCTGATCGTCGATATAGGCCAAGCCCGCCGCATCGCGGATGATGCGTTGGCTGCCGGGTACGCTCCAGCCCTCGCCGAGCCAGCCGGTGCCGTCTTGGTCGGAATAATAGCTGCGGTTCCACACTAAAGGCATTAAGCCTTCGAAAGCGAAGTCGGTTTCGTTCTCCAGAAACTTTAACCCGTGAATCGGATTGACCGGACGGCCGACTGCTGCCGCAGCCTTACAGGAAATACACGGTTTCGGCGGCTTCGGCTTCTTATACTTATTGTTCATGTGGAACATATCGCCGGCACGGACGATATAGCGTTTGCGGATTTTAACCGAAGAAGAGTGCATCATCGGCCAAGCCGGTTTGGTGGCGGTGCGCGACAACACCCCTTTGCGGCCGGGGACGGCGATTTCGTCGCCGTAGGTTTTATTGGTTTTACTGGCTTTGAAGACGAAGGCGGGTTTGCGGTTGATTCTAACGTCTTTGGCAACGGTTTTAGCGCCGCCGAGATCGGCGAACAGCGGGAAGGGGATCGGCGGCACTTGCGGCGGAGCGGGCGGGGGTGGCCAACAGAAATCGGGCACGGTAAAAATCACGCGGAACTTGCTGCTTTTACGGGCGATTTTGTTGA
>NZ_JAUKWH010000031.1 GCF_030504625.1 Neisseria sp. MVDL19-042950
GCCGACAAATACGCCGTCCATCAGATCACAGCAAATCAACTATAGGCAATTCGAGGATATCTTTCGTAGTCAGTTTATCAATTTTCTTTTCAACAAGGGATAACTTTCTTTTTTTTGGAAGTTTATTATCTTGAAAAGAATATTCGTACATTTTCATATCCGTCTTATCATAAACATATCCATAATAATTATCCTGACTATTCTCATCTTCAACAAAATTCATGAAGAATATTTTATTATTTCGAGGCAATTTCTCTGTTATTGCATTGTACAAATTTGAGACTTCGTTCATTATAAAATCGGTACAATCCAAAACACTTTCTAATAAAATTTCATTAGTCAGCTCTTGAGGTTCCATTTGTTCAACTCCTATCTTTTCAAGGCGGTAATTACTCTCCGCAAAATTCCCATACTTCTTGCTCCCGTCTGACATCTACCACACATCGGTCTCGTAGCTGCGATTGATTCAATTTTCGCCCCTTGTCTCCTTGCTTCTCTCATTAGTTTTCGCTCTGCATCATTCAAATGGTTTTTATTACTTCTATGAAGATTGTTAATGACCTTATCAGCACCTGCTATCCTCTGAAGTGCTTTTGATACTCACCCTTTTTTCCCTGCGGATGCCATCCAAATTTCACTACGGCCAGAACTTGTCGTTACTCTTGCCAATGCATAAGTTGTACGAGGACGATCTCCCTCAGGCATAGCAGCTGCAACTCTTGTAATTCTATTTAACAAATCTGGGTCTGAATGCAATCCAAGCCAATCAACCCATCCCTGAACATTTGGCGCGAAAAAATACAGATTATCCCCGCCCCATAACCCAATCGGGTCTTGGTTGGTAAAACGTCCTGTCTCTGCTTCGTAGTAACGGAAGAAGTTATAGTGAAGCCCTATTTCTTGGTCAAAATACTGGTTTTGAAGCCTGAAAGGCTGATGAACGTTTTCATAGATGCGTTTTTCAGATGTAAGGA
>NZ_JAUKWH010000032.1 GCF_030504625.1 Neisseria sp. MVDL19-042950
CGCACCAAAGTGCGGATTCTGAAAGGTACGGTTCAGGACAATGTCGATATTCTGTTTGAAACCCGCGGCGAGCACGGTAATTGGTGGATCAGCGATGATGCGCGCACGATTTATGTAACGGCAGAATGGCTGGATTGGAAGTTGGAAGAGGAAGTGCGCCTTAATCCGCCGAAAGTTGAACCGCAACTGTACTTCTTTACCATGCATAAATCCACCGACGGCGGCCAAACATTCAAGCAGTTGGATTGGCCGAGCGACCGTTCTTTGGGGATGGTGCTGTTTGCCGCCGACGGACGGCGCGGTTATGCCTTCAATTCCGCCAATACCAATAAGCCGGAGTTGTGGCAGACGGCCGATGGCGGGGAAAGTTGGCATGAAGTGGCCATTCCCGCGCCTTACCATCAAAAAGTGCAGCCGTTCTCCCATGATTTCGATACGTTGGCGGTAAATGATGACGGTACTTTATGGATGTCGATGCTGGTACGGCAGGACGGTACGGTCGGTTCGTTGTTGTACCGTGTTCCGTGGCAGCCGGATTTGAGAGATTTGAGCAAAGCCGAACCGTATCACTTTATTCCCGCACACAGGGTAACCGATTTGGTAGAGGCGGGTCGAGATGAGGTGTTGCTGAATACCATGCAATATGCGTTTACCAGCGAAGATCCGGTGGCGGCCGAAAAAGCCGAATCGTATTTTATGTATTTGAAAGAAAAACAGATATTGAACAAAACCAATTTCGGCAGAAAGCTCTATTTGGG
>NZ_JAUKWH010000033.1 GCF_030504625.1 Neisseria sp. MVDL19-042950
GCACCTACCGTACGACCACCTTCACGAATCGCAAAGCGCAGACCTTCTTCCATCGCAATCGGCGCAATCAATTCAACGGTAATCGCTACGTTCTCACCAGGCATTACCATTTCAACTCCCTCTTCCAGTGTAACCGCACCAGTAACGTCAGTTGTACGGAAGTAGAATTGAGGACGGTAGTTTGCAAAGAACGGTGTATGACGACCACCCTCTTCTTTGCTCAACACATACACTTCAGCTTTAAATTTAGTGTGTGGAGTGATGGTACCGGGCTTCGCCAATACTTGGCCACGCTCAACTTCTTCACGCTTAGTACCGCGCAACAATACACCTACGTTATCACCTGCTTGGCCTTCATCCAGCAGTTTGCGGAACATTTCCACACCGGTACAAGTGGTTTTTTGAGTATCTTTCAAACCAACGATTTCAATCTCGTCACCTACATGAATGATACCGCGCTCTACACGGCCGGTAACTACCGTACCACGGCCAGAAATCGAGAATACGTCTTCAATCGGCAACAGGAACGGTTTATCTACTGCACGCTCAGGAGTCGGAATATAGCTGTCCAATGCATCAGCCAATTCGAAGATTTTTTCTTCGTAAGCAGCATCGCCTTCCAACGCTTTCAATGCAGAACCTTGTACGATCGGGCAATCATCACCAGGGAAATCGTAGCTTGACAACAAGTCACGAATTTCCATTTCAACCAATTCCAGCA
>NZ_JAUKWH010000034.1 GCF_030504625.1 Neisseria sp. MVDL19-042950
GGGAAACTCCGAAGCCATGTATATGATCGGCGAATTGCTGACCAGCATTTTTATCAATATGCTTGAAGGACCTTTGCGCGATTCCCTTTCAAATTTGGCCGCAAAATTCTATCACTGCTCCGCCAGTAAAAAACATCGTTTCCCCAGTATAGAAGGTGCATCTAAGTCAAGCTCTATATATGAAGTAAGATACAATCAACTTGGTAATGCCATGCGTGCTGCCCAAGAAGCTATAAGAGGGGGCGGCTATCAAGGAGCATTCGTTCTTAAGGGTATTTTCAACGGCACATACCAACAATATATGCCAGATGGAACACAACGAAATATTTCCTATATTATTCAAGTAGATAAAGAACGTTCCCGACGTTATGGAATTATTGAGAGTTATTTAAGTAAATATCCCGGGATCCTATTCAAACCCGAACTGCACGTACAGGAAATAGACGATATCGTACCGCTGCCGCCCGCTCCGCTGCCCGAATGGGACGGCAAACTCGCCATCCAACGCTTTGTCGAAGGCAATGCCCCACCCAAACCCGATGAT
>NZ_JAUKWH010000035.1 GCF_030504625.1 Neisseria sp. MVDL19-042950
AGCACCTTCTTTCAGCAAACCGTACAAGCCATGATTGCCAAATACATCGATCGCTTCCCCCTGTTGAAGCTGGAGCAGGTGATTGATTGGCAACCGATCGAACATTACCTCAACCATCAAAGAACCCGCTACCTTCGAGACCACCGCGGCCGTCCCGCCTATCCCCTGCTATCCATGTTCAAAGCCGTTCTACTCGGCCAATGGCACAGCCTTTCCGATCCCGAACTCGAACACAGCCTCATTACCCGCATCGATTTCCATCTGTTTTGCCGTTTTGACGAACTGAGCATCCCCGATCACAGTACCTTATGCCGCTACCGCAACTGGCTGGCGCAAGACAACACCTTGGCCGAACTATTGGATCTGATTAACCGCCAACTGACTGACAAGGGCTTAAAAGTAGAAAAAGCATCCGCTGCCATCGTTGACGCTACCATTATTCAGACGGCCGGCGGCAAACAGCGTCAGGCCATAGAAGTGGATGGCGAAGGGCGGGTCAACAGCCAAACCACACCGAG
>NZ_JAUKWH010000036.1 GCF_030504625.1 Neisseria sp. MVDL19-042950
TTCGTCGGGTTTGGGTGGGGCATCGCCTTCGACAAAGCGTTGGATGGCGAGTTTGCCGTCCCATTCGGGCAGCGGGGCGGGCGGCAGCGGTACGATATCGTCTATTTCCTGTACGTGCAGTTCGGGTTTAAGTTCGGAGTGCGTACTCAAGTAATTGTCAATAATGCCATAACGTCGGGAACGTTCTTTATCAACCGGAACTCCATAAAAAACCGAGTATTGGGGATCAGTGGCATTGAAAGCTTTTTTAAGTTGTAAGGAGTTTTGCATTCCACCGCCACGTACGCCTTGTTGCGCGGCCTGAATAGCTTTATCGAACTGTTTACCGTCATGCCTATAAGCAATTTCTGCTTGTAGTGCGCCATCTCGGTTGGGAAATTGATGCTTTTTATCTGCCGAACAAAAATAAAATTTATCACTCAACTTTAATAAAGTCGCACGTAAAGCGTTATCAACAACATCCATGCTTACATTTTCCAATAGTTGTCCGATCATATACATGGCTTCGGAGTTTCCT
>NZ_JAUKWH010000037.1 GCF_030504625.1 Neisseria sp. MVDL19-042950
GATTTACCACATCGATGCCGACGGCCACCGCAGCGATAGCGAACGCGACGACTGGGGGCGGATTACCCTTCAACGCGACGAACTCGGCCGCGAAACCCGTTTCGGCTACGACACCTTCGGCAACCTTATCAGCATCACTGCCCCCGACGGCAGCCACACCCAAATCGACTACCACGACACTTTAAACCTGCCGGTTGCCGTCAACGACCCCGCCGGCAGAATCACCGAATACGCCTACGACGGGCGCGGCAACCTGATTCAAATCACCGACCCCGCCGGCCACAGCACTAGCTATACCTACAACGAACAATGGCTGCCTGCCGCCATCACCGACGCACTGGGCAAAACCAAACAGCTTGAATACGATTCAGACGGCCAATTGATCCGCTATACCGATTGT
>NZ_JAUKWH010000038.1 GCF_030504625.1 Neisseria sp. MVDL19-042950
GCAATCGGTATAGCGGATCAATTGGCCGTCTGAACCGTATTCAAGCTGTTTGGTTTTGCCCAATGCGTCGGTGATGGCGGCGGGCAGCCATTGTTCGTTGTAGGTGTACTCGGTGCGATGGCCGGCGGGGTCGGTGATGTGAATCAGGTTGCCGCGCCCGTCGTAGGTGTATTCGGTGATTCTGCCGCCGGGGTCGTTGACGGCAACCGGCAGGTTTAAAGTGTCGTGGTAGTCGATTTGGGTGCGGCTGCCGTCGGGAGCGGTGATGCTGATCACGTTGCCGAAGGTGTCGTAGCCGAAACGGGTTTCGCGGCCGAGTTCGTCGCGTTGAAGGGTAACCCGCCCCCAGTCGTCGCGTTCCGTATCGGTACGGTGGCCGGCGGCATCGATGTGGTAAATT
>NZ_JAUKWH010000039.1 GCF_030504625.1 Neisseria sp. MVDL19-042950
ACTGGCGCGACCCGCAGTACGATATGCTGTTCCAGCCGATTACCGACAGCATCCATTACCATTACGACTTCAACGGCAACCGCACCACCACCGTATTGCCCGACGGCCGCCAAATCAATTACCTGTATTACGGCAGCGGCCACCTGCACCAAATCAACCTCGACGGCGAAGTCGTCAGCGACATCGAACGCGATAAGCTGCACCGTGAAATCCAAAGGACACAGGGAGCCTTAACCAGCCGCTACGAGCTAGACCCGGTAGGCCGTCTGAAAAAACAGATTGCCGCACTCAACGGCCTGTCTGAAAGCGGCAAAGCAGCCGTAGGGGCGGGTTATATACCCGCCCGCGCCCCTGCCCAAACCGCCGTCAAACGCAGCTACGGCTACGAC
>NZ_JAUKWH010000004.1 GCF_030504625.1 Neisseria sp. MVDL19-042950
CGCCGATTTAATCTAGGGAAAACAAAATGAAATAAAGCCGCCTGAATATAACAGGCGGCTTTATTTTTACCGTTAGTGCAAATTAATTTTTTGTTTGCTTTTTTAATCTGCAAATTGTTTTTTTAGCTGCTCGCGTCGCTCTTGAGCCTCTACGGATAAAGTGGCCGTAGGACGTGCCAGCAAACGCTTGAGACCGATGGGTTCACCGGTATCTGTGCAGAATCCGTAGTCACCTTCATCTATTTTACGTATAGATGCTTGTATTTTGTTCAACAGTTTGCGCTCGCGGTCCCGAGTACGCAATTCAAGGGCATATTCTTCTTCTTGAGTGGCTCGGTCGGCAGGATCGGGAGCAGATTCGTGTTCTTTCAGATGGCCTGTAGTGGTGGTGGCGTTCTCAATCAGCTCGTCTTGCAGCTTTACCAACAATTCTCGGAAAAAGGCCAGTTGATCTGCATTCATGTAATCTTCTTCTGGACCATTCCAGTTGAGGATATCTTGTTCTGTCAGCTTTGCCATAGTCGTTCTTTCTTTCCCAGTTAGTATAAAGACTTTAAATATAAAGTCTACCATCATCGGCTTATTGTTGATTTTTCGACAAATTAATTAATATTTTTAGGCGAGCGGCATCATAACATGAATTTCAATGCACCGTTATGTTACGAATGATTTCATCTGACACTTTCGTTTTCAGACGGCCTGTTAATTTCTTTAATTCGTTGATAAATCAGTTTAACAGCCATAAATTCAACTTAGCAATCAACTGTGGCAAGATTACACTCAACCAGATCCACAGTATTAATACCAACACGCTACCTGAAAAGTTATAGCGTCTGAATTGTAAGAAGACAAACGGTCTGGATAATGGTTCAAAAATTTTATGCAAAGATACTTGCAGAGAAGAATAAGGATTGTTAAAACTCAATATCATACGCAACAGTAATCCCATAAACAGCACGTAAGCGGCAGCCTTAAGCAGATGCAATACGGTGAAAAACAAATTGGCGGCAATGACTTTGATGCCGAAACTTTCGGGCAAAGCTAGTAATGACAAAATTGTAAATACCGAGTAATACAATATTATGCACGCCAATATACAAGCGGTATCCCAGTATCCGAGCGGCGGAGCGGCTTTTCGTAAGGGCTTTACCAGCCAATCTGTGATTTGCATGCAGAACTGCGCCAACGGGTGTCTGAAATCGAGCTTTGCCCATTGCAGCAAACAACGCGACAGGCATACGATTGCCATACTATCGGCAAGTAATATCAGTATTTTAGGTAACATTTTTCAGACGGCCCTGTCTATAACCGGAATTGTTTTTCTATTTCTTGCGAACGGGCTACACATGCCTGCACACCTGCCTCGATGGCTTCGGCAACTCGGCGTGCTTTGAAGGTTTCTATGGCTTCATGTGTGGTACCGCCTTTGGAAGTAACATTTTGTTGCAGCAATTCAAAATCTTCTCCGGTTTGTTCGGCCAACGCCACCGCGCCTTTAAAAACAGCCAAGCTCAATCTGTGTGCTTCGTCGGGTTGGAACCCTTGTTGCACTGCCGCCTCTTTCAAGGCGTTTAACAGATAAAACACATAGGCGGGGCCGCTGCCGCTGATTCCGGTAACGGCATGTATTCTGTCTTCTTCATCAAGCCATACAACCTGACCCGTTGCACTCATGATTCTTGCAGCAATTTGTTTATCCTCTTCACTCACCCCTTCTGCGGCAAACATGCCTGATACGCCCAAACCGATACGGCCGGGAGTGTTGGGCATCACCCTGATGATTCGGCGCGTACCGTTCAAATAACGGCTTAAAGTATCCACGCTCAAACCGGCTGCCACCGATAACACCAGCGCACCATTGGTTTGCACATCGGCGCACGCAGCCTGCATGTCTTGGGGTTTGACCGCCAGTATCAATACATCATCTGCGTTTAATTCAGGCAGTTTTTCCGATACGGCGACACCTAATTCCCGCTCCAGCCGTTCGCGCTTTTCCGCACCGCGGTTGGCGATATGGACATGATAGCCGCTCTCTTTAACCAACCCGCCCGCAATTGCCGCCGCCATATTGCCGCCGCCTAAAAAGTAGATATTCATGGTTTTCTTTCTATATGACTGATTTCAGGCCGTCTGAAATCTTTAATCAATAATTTTCTCGATACGGTAAGCCGTATGGGAGCCGCATTCCAAATGAATCAAGTTTTTGCCTATCTGCTTAAAACCCACCGACTGCCAAAAACGACCCGCGCGAATTACTTTTCCCTACTTTCAAACGGATTTTCAGACGGCCTTGTTTTCTGAAACTGTTTTCCAATATTTGAAACGCTGATTTGCCTTAGCCTTTATTTTGACGGTTTGACCGTTTTGCCGAATCAGACCGAAATGCCTACGAGCAAACAACGGCGCGCATTTTGCAAGTATTTCCCCTGTGGCCGTCTGAAAACATCCTGTTCGCGAATAGTACGCCTGCCAAGCCGATACTTCGCCCGCTGGCGTTAGGATTTCTTAAAACGTTGTTTGTTATGGTTTCAGACGGCCTCTGGTTTCTCAACGGTAATCGCGCCGGCCGAAAATCGCGCTGCCTACCCGCACATGTGTCGCGCCACATTCAACGGCAATCTCCATATCGGCGGACATCCCTATCGACAATACATCCGCCGCAATACCTGCATTGTTCAAATCGGTCAAAAGCTGCCGCATTCTGCCGAACTGCCGCCGCAATTCTTCAGCGCTGCTGCCGGCCTTGGCTACGCACATCAAGCCGCGCACTTGTATATTTGCCAGCTTCGCCACTTCGACGGCCAGCGCAACGGCTTCTTCGGGCGCAACACCGTGTTTGTTCGGTTCGGCGGCAATATTGACCTCGATGCACACTTGCAAAGGCGGCATTTCAGACGGCCTTTGGGTACTTAAACGCTGTGCGGTTTTCAGACGGCCTACGGTATGCACCCAATGCGCCCGTTCGGCTACATATTTGGTTTTGTTCGACTGGATATCGCCGATAACATGCCAAACGATATCGGGCAAATCGGCCAGCTCTCGGGTTTTTTCATACCATTCCTGAATATAGTTTTCACCGAAATCGCGGCACCCTGCGGCATACACTTCGCGGATATCGCTTGCGGGGAAAGTTTTACTGACCGCCACGAGTTTAGTGCCGCCCGGTTTGCGGTGTGCGGCGGCTTCGGTTCGGGCTATTTCAGACAATACAGCTTGGTAATTGTGTTGCAGGCTTGTCATGATTGTTTCCGTATTGTGCCGTTTTTGGCTTGTTAGCAAAAATAATTAAATTTTTACTTGGTTTAACAGGCTATACCTATTTAAAATAACGAGCTATACCGATTAAATCGTCATTATTTTTACCTTAAACAGGTTATTTAAATTTTAACTTAAAAAATCAAGGCCACATTATGCAAATTACCGACTTACTCGCTTTCGGCGTAAAAAACAAAGCTTCCGACCTTCACTTGAGTTCCGATCTGCCACCGATGATCCGCGTACACGGCGATGTTCGCCGCATCAACCTGCCGGAAATGAGCAGCGAAGAAGTCGGCAATATGATTACGTCGGTTATGAACGACTATCAACGCAAAGTGTACCAGCAAAATCTGGAAGTGGACTTTTCTTTCGAGCTGCCCAACGTAGCCCGTTTCCGTGTGAACGCATTTACCACCAACCGCGGCCCCGCAGCGGTGTTCCGTACCATTCCCAGCAACGTATTGACTCTGGAAGACTTGAAAGCGCCGCGTATTTTCCAAAAAATCGCCGACAACCCGCGCGGCTTGGTATTGGTAACCGGCCCTACCGGTTCGGGTAAATCCACCACGCTGGCAGCCATGATCAACTACATCAACGACACCCAGCCTGCACACATCCTAACCATCGAAGACCCGATCGAGTTTGTGCATGAAAGTAAAAAAGCCCTGATCAACCAACGCGAACTACACCAACACACACACAGCTTCGCCAATGCTTTGAAATCGGCCCTCCGTGAAGACCCCGACGTGATTCTGGTGGGTGAGATGCGCGACCCCGAAACCATCGGTTTGGCCCTTACCGCCGCAGAAACCGGCCACTTGGTATTCGGTACGCTGCATACCACCGGTGCGGCCAAAACCATCGACCGTATCGTCGACGTTTTCCCTGCCGGCGAAAAAGAAATGGTACGTTCCATGCTTTCCGAATCCTTGCGCGCCGTTATTTCGCAAACCCTGCTGAAAACCCGCGACGGCAACAGCCGTGTGGCCGCACATGAAATCTTGGTATCCACCGCCGCCGTGCGTAACTTGATCCGTGAAAACAAAATCGCCCAAATCAATTCGGCGCTGCAAACCGGCCAAGCCCACGGCATGCAGACCCTCGACCAAGCTTTGCAAAACCTCGTGCGCCAAGGCGTTATTTCTCCTGAAACGGCACGTAGCAAAGCGCATAACAGCGATATGATTATCTAATTTTTCCTACACATTACTCGATGACGAGAAAACGACATGAGCGATTCAAACCAACTGCATAATCTGTTGACGGAAATGGTTCAGGCATATTCGCAAAAAAACCAACCGCCGCATATTCCCACGCCCGCCGAAATCGGCACCCATCTGCATCCCATTCTCGACCGCATGTGCGCCGATGCCGAGCAACGCAAAGCATCCGACATCTTCATCAGTGCCGGTTTCCCGCCTGCCATGAAGGTAAACGGCGTATTGACCCCGATGCCGCACAAAGCGCTTTCGGGGGCGGATACGGCCGCCATCGTGCAATCGACCATGAACGAGAGCCAGCTTGAGGCATTCAACCGTGATCTGGAACTCAACTACTCGGTGCAGTCGCGTTCAAACACCCGCTACCGTGTGAATGCCTACCACGAGCAAGGCCGCGTCGGTTTGGTGTTGCGCCGCATCAACCAAAATATTCCGAGCATAGAAGAACTTGCCCTGCCGTCCAAGCTCAAGGATCTCGCCCTAACCCCCCGCGGCCTGCTGATTCTTGCCGGCCCTACCGGTTCGGGTAAATCCACTTCGATGGCCGCCATGGTCGACTACCGCAACCAAAAAGTTCCCGGCCACATCGTTACCATCGAAGACCCGATCGAATACCTTTACAAACCGCGCCGCTGCATCATTACCCAACGCGAAGTCGGTATCGACACCCCAGACTGGAAAATAGCCGTGCAAAGCGCCATGCGCCAAGCGCCGGATGTCGTATGTATCGGTGAGGTACGCAGCGAACACAGTATGGAATACGCGCTGCAACTGGCGCAAACCGGCCACTTGTGCGTGTTTACCATCCATGCCAACAATGCCTCGCAAGCCATCGAACGTATCATCAACTTCTATCCCGAAGAACGCCAACATCAAGTATTGATGGACTTGGCTTTGAATCTGATCGGCATTATCGGCCAACGTTTGATCATCAAAAAAGGCCGCAGCCAACGCACCGCCATCATCGATTTGCTGCTGAACACCCCTGCCATGCAGGATACGATTTTCAAAGGCGAGCTGATGGAAATCAAAGACTTGATGGTACGCTCCACCGTGGAAGGCATGCAGACGTTCGACCAAAACCTGTTCGACCTCTATCTCAAAGGCCAAGTCGAATACGACGAGGCTTTGCGCCAAGCAGATTCTCCCAACGACTTGCGCTTGCGCATCCAATTGCATGAAGAAGGCGACAGCCCGGAAAAACTGTACGACCGTATCAGCGATTTAAACCTGATGTAAAACCACTTCCTGCCGTAAACAATCAAGGCCGTCTGAAAAATTTGTTTCAGACGGCCTTATCGTAACCGGCCGTATCGGAATACGGCAGTAAAAACCAATGGTTCACACAAAACGGCAGGCCGCAAGCACGGTAAACGGCACGGCAACGGTTTGATCGGCCCATGACTACCGAATAATTCAATATTTGCTCGGCAAAAATATAAGCGGCTCCTTTCGCGCAGTTTGAGAAAAATCATATCAGGCGCAGAATGGCAGCTTTGCTTTTCCGTAAAATCGGTATAATTTAAGTCATTATCAATAAAGGCTGACATCATGAATACACTAAACTGGCTTACCCGTTTGATCTCCCACGACACCACCAGCCGCCATTCCAACCTTTCGTTGATTCACGAAGTGGCCGGTTTCTTGGAAGGACAAGGTCTGCAACCTTGGTTGGCCCACAACGCCGACCGCAGCAAAGCCAATTTATTCGTTACCATACCCGCTTCAGACGGCCGCACCGACGGCGGTTTGATTTTTTCGGGCCACACCGACGTTGTGCCGGTAGACGGCCAGCAATGGCATTCCAACCCTTTTCAGGCGGAAGTGCGCGACGGCAAACTGTATGGACGCGGTGCGGCCGACATGAAAGGTTTTATCGCCTCGGTGCTGGCCGCAGTGCCGCAAATGAAAGCCGCCCTCCTGAACCGCCCGCTACACATCGCTTTATCGTATGACGAAGAAGTCGGCTGCCTCGGCGCGCCGGTGATGATTGAAGAATTACAACGGCGGGGGCTGACACCGGAGCACTGCATTGTCGGCGAACCGACTTCGATGAAAATGGTGGTGGCACACAAAGGGCACCATTACTTCAGTTGCCGCGTACACGGCAAAGCCGTGCATTCTTCGCTGACCCCGCAAGGTGTGAATTCGATTGAGTATGCCGCCCGCCTGATTGTGTTTATCAACGATCTGGCAGGCCGTCTGAAAGAAGATTACGAGCAAGACGAGGCTTTCGACGTGCCGTTTTCCACATTGGGCGTGAACACCATACACGGCGGCACCGCAGTCAATATCGTGCCGCAGTTGTGCGAATTTTCTTTCGACTACCGCAACCTGCCGCACATGGATGCCGCCGCCGTTATCGAACCGATCGAAGCCTATATCCGCAACGTACTGGAGCCGCAAATGCAAACCGTAGACCCTGCCTGCCATATCGAGCTGCGGCATCACGGCGCGGTGCCGGCCATGCCGGAAGGTGATGCGCGGGCACTGTATGAATTGGTATCCGCTCTGGTGGACGAAAAAACCCGACAGAAAGTGGCCTATGCCACGGAAGGCGGCCAATTCAAGCAAGCCGGTATCCATACGGTTATCTGCGGGCCGGGCAATATCGAGCAGGCACACCGTCCGAACGAATTTATCGAGTTGGACCAATTGGCCCGTTGCGATGCATTCCTGAGCAAAATGATTGCCGCCCAAAGCCGTTAAAGCGGTCGAAAAACAGCTAAAGCCCCTGCAACATATCAATAGGCCGTCTGAACATAATGTTCAGACGGCCTTCTTCAGAAAAGGTCTGTTCTTCAAAAACTAAGATTCTTCTGATAACCCCTTCAATTTATACACCCATTCCAAAGCCTCGCGCGGCGAGAGTTCGTCGGGGTTGACGGCTTTGAGTGCTTCTAACGCGGGATTGGGAGCGGATTCCGATTTGGTTTCGTTTTCCTCCCATGCCGTATCTTCGTTTTCAGACGGCATCATATTGAAAATATCCATCTGCGGGCGGTTGGCGGCGGCTTGGGCTTCGAGTTCGTTTAAATGCTTGTGGGCGGATTTCAACGCGCGGGCGGGCAGGCCGGCGAGTTTGGCGACGGCGATACCGTAGCTTTTGCTGGCGGGGCCGGGTTCGATGTGGTGCAGGAATACGATGTCCTGCCCTTCTTCCAATGCCGACAAGTGCATATTGACGGCGGTGGCATGGGCTTCGGGCAGGCGGGTCAGCTCGAAATAATGGGTGGCAAACAGGCTGAACGATTTGTTTTTCTGAATCAGATGTTCAGCAATGGCTTGCGCGAGGGCGAGGCCGTCGAAGGTGGAGGTGCCGCGGCCGACTTCGTCCATCAACACCAGCGATTGTTCGGTGGCGTGGTGCAGAATGTAGGCGGTTTCGCTCATTTCCACCATGAAGGTCGAGCGGTTGCCGGCCAAGTCGTCGGACGCACCGATGCGGGTGAAAATCTGGTCGATTGTGCCGATTTTGGCTGCGTCGGCAGGCACGAACGCGCCGGTGTGTGCCAGCAGCACAATCAAGGCCACTTGGCGCATGTAGGTGGATTTACCGCCCATATTGGGGCCGGTGAGCAGCATCAGGCGGTGTTTGTGGTCGAGGGCGGTGTGGTTGGCGGTGAAGTGGCGCACTTGTTGCTCGACGACGGGATGGCGGCCGTTGTCGATTTCGATTAAGGGGTAATCGGCAAATTCGGGGCAAACGTAACCGCGCTCTTCGGCGTGCTTGGCGAAGGTGGACAATACGTCCAGCGAGGCGGCGGCTTTGGCGGCTTTTTGAAGCTGCGGTAAGGCCGTCTGAAGTTCTTTCAGCAGGGTTTCGTAAAGTTGTTTTTCCAACGCCAGTGCCTGTTCTTGCGCGGTCAACACTTTGTCTTCAAAGGTTTTGAGTTCGGGCGTGATGAATCGCTCGGCGTTTTTCAGCGTTTGGCGGCGTTGGTAATCGGCCGGAGCTTGTTCGGCCTGTACTTTGGAAAGTTCGATATAAAAACCGTGCACGCGGTTGAACTCTACTTTTAAGGTGGACAAGCCGGTGCGCTCGCGTTCGCGGGCTTCGAGGGCGAGCAAAAATTCGTCGCCGTGGTTTTGGATATGGCGCAATTCGTCCAATCCGGCGTGGAAACCTTCGTTGATCACGCCGCCGTCGCGCAGCCAAACCGAGGGTTCGGGCAGAATCGCGGCTTGCAGTTTTTCGGCAATCGGCAGGGTTTCGGGGAATACGTTTTGCAGGGTTTGCAGCAAACTGCTGCCGCCGGCGGGCAGTTCGGTTTCGGCCAAAACAAACAGGCTGTCGCGCAATGCGGCCAAATCGCGCGGGCGGGCGTTGCCCACGGCGATGCGGGCGGCAATGCGTTCGATGTCGGCAATGTTTTTCAGACGGCCTTGCAGGTCTGCATAATGGTTTTGCAGTTCCAACACCGCCTGCTGCCGCGCCTGAATATGGGCGCGGTGGCGCAACGGATGGTGCAGCCACAGAGCCAGCAGGCGGCTGCCCATATGGGTGGCGCAATCGTCGAGCACGGAAAACAGCGTCGGCGATTTTTTGCCGGTGAGCGTTTGGGTGATTTCCAGATTACGGCGGGTGGCGGCATCCATACCGATATATTGGTTTTCGGTTTCAAGCGAGAGGCCGTCGAGATGCTGCGGCAAGTGGTTTTGGGTAAGGCGGATATAGTTGAGCAGCGCGCCGGCGGCACCGATGGCGGCGGCATGGTCGTCCAAATTCAAGCCGAAACCGAGCAAATCTTGGCTGCCGAAATAATCGGTCAGCAACTTGGCGGCGGTATCGGCGGCAAACTGCCAATGGTTCAGCCGCGTGATATTGGCCGCCTGAAGCGGCGGTGCGTTTTTGCCGTCGGGCAGCAGAATTTCGGCGGCCTGCAAGCGGGCAAGTTCGTCGGTCAGTTTGTCGGCGGTGGTGAGTTTGACTTTGAATTCGCCGCTTTGCAGCGATGCCCACGCCAAGCCGATGTGCTTTTTGTCGGCACATACGGCCACGATACGGTTGGTTTCTTTGTCTTCGAGAAACGCGCTGTCGGTGAGCGTGCCGGGGGTAACGATGCGCACCACTTTGCGCTCCACCGGCCCTTTGCCTGCGCCCACTTCGCCGGTCTGCTCGCAAATCGCCACGCTTTTACCCATTTTCACCAGCCGCGCCAGATATTGCTCGGCGGCATGAAACGGCACGCCCGCCATCTTGATCGGCTCGCCGTTCATCTGCCCGCGCGTGGTCAGCGTAATGTCGAGCAGCTTGGCCGCTTCCACTGCGTCGTCGAGAAACAGCTCGTAAAAGTCGCCCATGCGGTAAAACACCAGCTTGTCGGTGTGGTGCGCTTTGATGTCGAGATATTGCTGCATCATCGGGGAAACGGCAGGTTTGGTCATTTCAGACGGCCTTGTGGTGTGAATCTTGAAGATGCGTATTGTAGCAAACGGAGGAAGGGTTGAGGCCGTCTAAAAAGTTTCAGACGGCCTCAAGAGCATACAGCCAACCATTTGCCTGCTTCGGGCAGATGTTTTAGTCAAACTTTTTGCAACTCACACTCTCATCTCTACAGAAGAAACCGTCTTGCTCTTTTGTACAGGCTCTACGGGAAGCGATGCGCGCCAAGCCTTCGTTGTAATCGGTGGCTTCATAAGTTTTGCCGAATACCGAAATACTGCACACATACACGGGATTTCTTGTTCTACGGTGTTCGATAACGATACTCTGCTTATTCTGTTTTTCCAGCAATTCCAAGCGTTTTTCCAGATAAGTGATGCGGGATTCCAATGCGGCGATACGTGCGTCGGTGTCGGCGAATGCGCCGGCAGATGCCATCAGCAAAGTAAGTAACAGGCTTTTTTTCATGGTTGTTTGTCCTAAAAGTTTCATTTAATAACGGTTGGCTATGTATTGATTATAATAAAAAAATGCATAAGCCATCATACAAATTGCTTAAAAAACGGTTAATGCTAAGTTTAAAAGGCCGTCTGAAAGATTGTTTCAGACGGCCTTTTACCCGAATATACCGGATTAGCTGCGAATCCGTGTCAACACTTCTTCTTTACCGATTAATGCCAACACCGCATCCACGCTCGGGGTTTTGGCGGTGCCGCACACGGCCAAACGCAGCGGCATGCCGAGTTTGCCCATTTTGATGCCTTCGGCTTCACAGAAAGGTTTGAACAAATCGTGGATGGCTTCGGCATTCCAATCGCTCAAACCTTCGAGTTTTTCGGCGAAACGCAACATGCGCTCGGGTGCGTCTTCGTCCCAATGTTTTTGCACATCGGCTTCGGCGGGCGTGCCTTTTTGGTAGAAATAAACGCATTCGTCGGCAAGCTGGTTGAGGTCTTGGGCGCGTTCTTTTACCAATTCGAGCACATCTTCCAATGCGGGTTTGTCGGTTTCATGAATATCGCGCACTTGCAAACGGGGTTTAACCAGTTCGGCCAATTTTTCATTGGGTGTGATTTTGATGTGTTCACCGTTAATCCAGTAGAGCTTTTTCAAATCCATGCGGCTGGGCGACGGGGAAACGTCTTTCAAATCAAACCATTCGACAAATTGCTTCATGGTAAAGAATTCGTCGTCTCCGTGCGCCCAACCCAAACGGGCGAGATAGTTCAGCATGGCTTCGGGCAGGATACCCATCGCGCCGAAATCGGTAATCGCCACGGTATCGCCGCTGCGCTTGGAGATTTTCTTGCCCTGTTCGTTCAAAATCATCGGCAAATGCGCGT
Source organism: Neisseria sp. MVDL19-042950 (assembly GCF_030504625.1). Lineage (GTDB taxonomy): Bacteria > Pseudomonadota > Gammaproteobacteria > Burkholderiales > Neisseriaceae > Neisseria. The sequence continues at coordinate 11,208 of NZ_JAUKWH010000004.1, forward strand.
ATTCGGGCAGGGTGGCGCCCATTGCTTTTAAAATATTGATTTGCTTGGGCGTATTGTTCACATGATCGTCGCCGCGGATGACGTGGGTAACGCCCATATCGTAATCGTCCACCACCACGCAGAAATTATAAGTGGGCGTGCCGTCGGCGCGGGCGATGATTAAGTCGTCCAAGGCTTCGTTGGGAATGCTGATTTCGCCTTTGACCAAATCGTTCCATGTGGTCGTGCCGTCAATCGGGGTTTTGAAACGCACCACCGGTTCAACGCCTTCGGGTACGGGCGGCAGGGTTTTGCCGGCTTCGGGCCGCCAGCGGCGGTCGTAAGTGGCCGTGCCTTCTTTTTCAGCTTTTTCACGCATGGCTTCCAGCTCTTCTTTGCTGCAATAGCAATGGTAGGCGTGGCCTTTTTCGAGCAGCTCGGCAATCACTTCTTTGTAGCGGTCGAAACGGCGGGTTTGATAAACCACATTGTCGGCATTGTCGTAGTGCAGGCCGACCCAATTCATGCCGTCGAGAATGATATTGACCGATTCGGCGGTAGAACGCTCCAAATCAGTGTCTTCGATACGCAACAAAAATTCGCCTTTGTGTTTTCTGGCGAATGCCCATGAAAACAGGGCGGTGCGCACGCCGCCGATATGCAGATAACCGGTGGGGCTGGGGGCAAAACGGGTACGGACAGTCATGGTTTCGGCTCCGGTAATAGGGAAAGGCGTTATTGTATAGAGGGGTGGAGAATTATGCTACTTTGCAGGTGGAAGAGGCCGTCTGAAACCAAATTTCAGACGGCCTTTTATTCGTATAAATCCGATCCTGCCGGTTACAACACCCGTTCCAACAAATTCAGCATATTTTGCCATGCCGCTGCCGCTGCGGTTTCATCATAAGCCAAATCCACGCCATTTTTCTCGCCGTTGCGGGTCGCCTGCGGGTTGGTAAAACCGTGTTTGGCATCAGGAAAAACATCCACATGGTAATGCACTTTGGCGGCTTTCATTTCCTGCTCGAATGCGGCCACGTCATCCATCGAAACCATCACGTCTTTGCCCGCATGTTCAACCAGAATCTCACCCTTAACAATACCTTCCAGAGCGGGAACAACCGGCGCGAGAATGCCGTGGAAGCTGGTAACGGCTTTCAAATCTTCGCCGCGGCGCGCCATATCGAGCACCACTTTGCCGCCGAAACAGAAACCGATTGCTCCGATACTGTGCGGATTCACTTCAGGCTGTGCCGCCAGAGTATGGAAAGCCAGTTTGGTGCGTTCGGCCAAAATAGCCGGATCGGACAATACGCCGGTCATCCATTCATTGGCTTGGGCGGCTTCGTCGGTAAGCCGGCCTTCTCCGTATAAATCCATTACCATCGCGGCATAGCCTTCGGAAGCAAGTTTTTCCGCCGCTTGTTTGGCGTGATCGCTCATGCCCCACCATTCGGGAGCAACCAACACGCCAGAAAGGTCGTTAACGGCCGGTTCGGGCAAGCACAAATAGCCTTGCAGATTCAAGCCGTCGGCAGTGGTGTAATTTACGGTGCGGGTGGTAAAAGACATGGTTTAATCCTCTATTTAACGGTTTCAGACGGCCTTTAGCTTAATGGAACAAGCATTTATATACAAGGTGCCGGTATCGCCGGAAAAGGCCGTCTGAAAACTTTATTTGTTTTCAGACGGCCAATGATTATGGCAAATTTCTTCGATATATATGCTTAAGTAAAATCGGATGAACGCCTATGGATAGACAACGGTTCCTCTGCGAAAACTGCATCGGGCACTGTATCTCCCCAACGGCGCATAGCCGCCAACACATCACGCAGCGCTTCACCCAACGGTGTAAGCGCATAAACAACGCGCGGGGGTGTTTCGGCAAATACCGTTCGGGTAACGATTCCATATCGTTCGAACTGCTTTAACCGATGGCTTAGCGTATGAGCACTGATACCGGGTAGAGCTTCCCGTAAATCATTGAAACGGAGAGGGCCTTCAAGCAGTTCGCGCACAATCAAGGTGGCCCACGGCCCATCCAACAGCATCAAAAAGCGATCTACGCCACAAGAGGGAATTTTTTTGCGTTGCCGTACCATTTTTTTCAATAGTGCATTTGACGTAACCGAACCATCGTAACATATCATAAAAGCACGGATAAGTTTATTTTATAAAGGAATTTACAATGGCCATTATTGTTCACGGCGCTACCGGCGCTCAAGGTGCGCCGTTATTGGCGCGTTTGCTACGCTCCGGCAAACAGGCGGTTGCAGCGGTCCGTAATATTTCTTCGGTAAAACAAACCGAAGCCGTAGCCTTGGATAATGCTTCGGTCGATTCACTGGTTGAAGCATACCGCGGCGCAGAAGGAGTATTTATCCACCTGCCTTTAGCCAGTGAGAAAGAACGCTTAAACTATGCGCACAATATTGCAAAAGCAATTTCAATTGCCCAACCTGAACGCGTAGTCATTTCCACCAGCGGCGGTGTGATAGATGAACCGGACACACTTCTGCAACTGCCGGAAGAAAGCGCCGTTGCAACACTGGTCCGTGAAGTAAAAGCCAGCCAAGTTTCGATGGCCGTAATCGCTACTCGCCTTTATCTTGAAAACCTTTTGCTTCCGGTTATTTGGGAACCGCTGAAAACGGAAAAAATATTGCGCTATCCGTTGCGGGAAGATTATCCGGTTTCGTGGTGTTCCCATTTAGACGTTGCCAACGTAGCCGAACGTTTGCTATTTGACAACACAATAGAAGGTATTGTCGGTGTCGGCCAAATACCGGGGCTGACCGGTCCGCAACTTGCAGAAAAATTTGCCGATTATTTCGGTTGTCCGATTAAATTCGAAAGTTTGAAACCATCTGAATTCGGTCATTTGATTGCGCCGATAATCGGTGAAAATGCCGCTATCGGTGTAAGAACATTATATGAAATTTTGGCACAAGAAAAAGCGAACGTTATTCATAAGAAAACCAGCGCACAGCAAACTCTCGGCATTAACCCACGTACGGTTCAGCAATGGCTGGGAGAAATCGGTATGTAGTTAAGCAAATGGCTTTCAGCTTGAACGTTGATGTGAATAAGGCCGTCTGAAAACAAGTTTTCAGACGGCCTTATTTGTGTGGTTTACTTACCGATACAAAATCTCGAAAAAATCACGCCCAATAAATCGTCCGCCGTAAATTCTCCGGTGATTTCGTTACAGGCGGTTTGAGCCAGCCGCAGGTGTTCGGCCAGTAGCTCGATTTGGTTGTTGCCGCACAGGGCGGCGTTTTCCAATTCGGCTTCGGCGGCATGCAGCGCAGTGAGGTGGCGGCTGCGGGCGAGGAACAGGCTTTCGCTTTCGCCTTGCCAGCCGATTTCCTGCAACAGGGCCTGTTTCAATAAATCCAAGCCTTCGCCTGTTTTGGCGGAAAGTTTGATTAAGGTATCGGCACCGCTTTGCGTATCGAGGCCGTTTGTAAACATGCCTGCCGATTCGCCGGTGAGGTCGGTTTTGTTGTGGATTTCAATGCGCTTGAGGGTGTCGGGCAGGCTGTCGAGAATGGTTTGGGTTTTGGCGTTGATGCCTTCGCGCGGGTCAATCAGAATCAGGGCGACATCGGCCTCTTTTACGGCTTTATGGCTGCGTTCGATACCGATTTTTTCCACCACGTCATCGGTTTCGCGCAAGCCGGCGGTGTCGATGATGTGAACGGGCACGCCGTCTAAGGTAATTTGTTCGCGCACGGTGTCGCGGGTGGTGCCGGCGATGTCGGTAACGATGGCGATGTCATCGCCCGCCAAAGCGTTGAGCAGGCTGGATTTGCCGACGTTGGGCGCGCCCACCAGCACCACATTCATGCCTTCGCGCAAAATCGCTCCTTGTTCGGCACTGGCCAACACGGTTTTCAGACGGCCTTGCAGCTCCGCCAGCTTGCCGCGTGCGTCGGCGGCTTCGAGAAAATCGATGTCTTCTTCGGGAAAATCGAGTGTGGCTTCCACCAGCATCCGCAAGGTGATCAATTCGTCCACCAGCGCGTGAATGTGCTGGGAAAACGCGCCTTTGAGCGAGCGCACGGCCATGCGCGCGGCGGAACGGCTGGAAGCGTCGATCAAATCGGCCACGCTTTCGGCTTGCGCCAAATCGAGTTTGTTGTTGAGGAAGGCGCGCTTGGTAAATTCGCCCGGTTCGGCCATGCGCGCGCCCAGTTGCAGGCAGCGTTGCAGCAGCATATCCATCACCACCGGCCCGCCGTGGCCTTGCAGTTCGATCACGTCTTCGCCGGTAAAGCTGGCGGGTGCGGCGAAGTAGAGCAGCAGGCCGTTGTCGATGGGTTGGCCGTCTGAATCCAAAAAGTCGGTGTAAAGGGCAACGCGCGGTTTGGGCGTTTTGCCGCCGCTGATCTGTTGCGCCAACGGCAGCAGGTTTTTACCGGAAATGCGGACAACGCCGACACCGCCACGCCCGGGGGCGGTGGCAATGGCGGCTATGGTGGGGCTGGGTGCAGACATGCGGAAATTCCGTAAAATGTAAGAAATGAACGAGTTGATTATATAGCATAGCGGGAAAGCTGAATCATTTTACGGCGCTTGTGGGATAAATCTCCGCATAAAATATAAAAACGCCCCCGTAAAGCCGATACAGGGGCGGTATGTTTTAGCGAAACTCGCTTGGCTCGTTTTGGCGAAGCTCACTAAGTTCGCTTTCAGACGGCCTTAGACCTTCCGGTTTTATTCGTAGACTTTCAGTAATTCCACTTCAAAAATCAACGTGGCATTGGGCGGAATCACGCCGCCTGCACCGTGTGCACCGTAACCCATCTCCGGCGGAATGGTGAGTTTGCGTTTACCGCCTTCCTTCATACCGCCGAAACCTTCGTCCCAACCTTGGATCACTTGGCCTACGCCCAAAGTGATGGTCAGCGGCTGGCGACGGTCGAGGCTGGAATCGAACTTGGTGCCATCTTCAAGCCAACCGGTGTAATGTACCGTGATTTCTTTGCCTTTTACCGCTTCTTTACCGTGGCCGGTTTCGATGTCTTCAATAATCAGGCTCATACAGATTCCTTCGCTATCAGGTTGGAAATGCGGCAAGGTTAACATAATTTACCGCAGGCGGCATGCGTATTTCAGTTGCCTACGCATTGATGCAGCGGAAAGCGGGCTTGCCCGGCTTGAACGTTTCTTTTACGTTCGATGCGGTTCCATGCTTTTTCGTGGAAATAGAAAACAACGGTATTTACCATCGGCTCGATCAATGCCACCGCACCGGAAATACCGATGCTTCCGGTTAAAACGTAAGCGACACCGAAAGCGACGCTAAAATGTAAAATGGCAAAAGTAATGGTTTTCAACATAATATATTCCTAAACAAACAGGCCGTCTGAAGATTCCGCAGCCTGCTTCGGATATCGGTTTAAAATCGGGCTGACGGATTATTTTGTTATGATAACTATTTTCAATTAATAAACGAAATTTAATTTTCTTAATCTATTATTAGCCAATTTTTATCGATTTTATAAACTTATAGAGAGAAACAATAATGAAGATACTCAAAGTAGTTGTTCTCGACCGCGGTACCCTTCCCGAAAGACCGTTCACTTTCCATTTCGAGCATCAAACCGTTGAATACGAAAAAACGGCTCCTGAAGAAACAGCCGAACGCATTCGCGATGCGGATATTATCATCACCAATAAAGTGAAGATTTCCGCCGAACACATCACCGCCAACCCGCAGCTCAAACTCATCGCCGTTACTGCAACAGGCGTAAACAATGTGGATATTGCCGCCGCTAAAAAAGCCGGAACCGCCGTGCGCAATATCCGCGCATACGGTAATGAATCGGTGGCGGAACACGCCTTTATGCTGATGATTGCGTTAATGCGCAACCTGCCCGCCTACCAACGCGACATGGCCGCCGGCATATGGGAAAAATCGCCGTTTTTCTGCCATTTCGGTGCGCCGATTCGCGATTTGAACGGCAAAACTCTGGCTATTTTCGGTCGTGGCAATATCGGCGAAACTCTGGCGAGTTATGCACGCGCATTCAATATGGATGTGATTTTCGGCGAGCACAAACACGCCGCAACCGTGCGCGAAGGTTATGTTTCCTTCGGCGAGGCCATCCGCAGCGCAGATGTGGTTTCGCTGAACTGCCCGCTCACCGAAGAAACCGCCGATATGATCGGCGAAGAAGAATTGCAGCAAATGAAACCCGGTGCGGTACTAATAAACTGCGCCCGCGGCGGTTTGGTAGACGAACAGGCGCTGGTGCCCGCGCTGAAATATGGCCGGCTCGGCGGTGCGGGTTTCGACGTACTCACCGAAGAGCCGCCGCGCAACGGCAACCCGCTATTGAAAGCGCGGCTGCCCAATCTGATTGTTACCCCGCACGTAGCATGGGGCAGCACCGAAGCGCATAACCGTCTGTTTGATATTTTACTGGACAACATCAACGGGTTTGTTTTGGGAAACCCGCAAAACATCGTATAAATTAGATATAAACCGAGAGGCCGTCTGAAAGATTATTTCAGACGGCCTCTTAAACAATATCTATCGAATTCAATCAGATATGGTAAGTAGTTGATGCCGTATCACCGCCCTTACCCGTCCAATTGGTGTGGAAAAATTCGCCGCGCGGTTTGTCGGTACGCTCATAAGTGTGCGCACCGAAGTAATCGCGCTGGGCTTGCAGCAGGTTGGCGGGCAGGCGCTCGGAAGTGTAACCGTCTAAGAAAGTAACCGCCGAGGCCATGCAAGGCATGGGAATGCCGCATTCGATGGCTTTGACCACCACTTTGCGCCATGCCGGCAAACAGTTTTCGAGAATGTTTTTGAAATATGGATCCGCTCCCAAGAAAACCAGATCGGGGTTGGTTTCGTAAGCATCGCGGATATTGCCCAAAAACGCGCTGCGGATGATGCAGCCTTCACGCCACAGCAAAGCGGTTTTGCCGTAATTTAATGCCCAATCGTTGGCTTCGCTGGCCTCGCGAATCAGCATAAACCCTTGTGCATAAGAGATAATTTTTGAGGCAAGCAGGGCTTCGCGCAAGGCTTCCACCCATTCAGTTTTATCGCCTTCCACCGGTTTAACGGTTTTGTTGAACAATCTGCCGGCTTCGGTGCGTTGTTCTTTAAAGGCAGAAACGCAGCGGGCAAACACCGATTCGGTAATCAGTGTCAGCGGAATGCCTAAATCCAGAGCGTTAATGCCCGTCCATTTACCCGTGCCTTTCTGACCGGCGGTATCGAGAATTTTTTCCACCAACGGCTCGCCGTTTTCATCTTTGAAACCGAGAATATCGGCGGTAATCTGAATCAGGTAGCTGTCGAGCTCGGAACGGTTCCAAATGCTGAAAATTTCATGCATTTGCGGATAACTCAGGCCCAAGCCGTCTTTCATAAACTGATAGGCTTCGCAAATGAGCTGCATATCGCCGTATTCGATGCCGTTGTGTACCATTTTCACAAAATGGCCGGCACCGTCGCGGCCGACCCAATCGCAGCACGGCTCGCCTTGCGGGGTTTTGGCGGCAATCGCCTGCAAAATCGGTTTCACATGCGGCCAGGCTTCTTCATTGCCGCCGGGCATAATCGAAGGGCCGTTGCGCGCACCTTCTTCGCCGCCCGAAACACCTGCACCGACGAAACGAATACCTTTTTCGGCTAGCTCTTTGGTACGGCGGGTGGAATCAGGAAAATTGGCATTGCCGCCATCGATAATGATGTCGCCTTTATCCAATAAGGGAACAAGTTGGTCGATAAACTCGTCTACTACGACACCGGCCCTCACCATTAGCATGATTTTTCTCGGTTTCTCCAGTTTGTCTACCAAATCTTGCAAAGAATAAGCACCGATAATATTGGCGCCTTTGGCTGCGCCGTTGAGGAAGTCGTCTACTTTGGAAACAGTGCGGTTGAAGGCCACGACTTTAAAGCCTTTGTCGTTCATGTTAAGAATCAGGTTCTGGCCCATTACCGCCAAACCGATTACACCGATGTCGCCTTTCATTGAGGTTCCTTTTGTTTGTGAAGTATCAGCCGTTTACTTTAACCGATTAGAACCGGATAAACAATGTTTGGCTATTTGTTACCGGAAAATTTTTCCGAAAGCGAAACTGAGGTCGAAGCCCGTAAAAATATAATATTTAAATAATAAAAAGATTTTGATGTAGAGAAGCGGGCTTTTTTGTGGATAAGTTGTTTTTCCTTTTTATTTCAAATGAGATAGGCCGTCTGAAAGACTTGGGAAAAAGTGCCCGGTTTATTGATGATAAATGTGGATAAATTTAAAATAAGACGGTGTTTTGTGGAAAACAAAAGAGCTGTGCACAGCTTTCAGACGGCCTGTGTGGTTAAAGGCCGTCTGAAAAACCGAATATGGTGTATTTGTTTCAAAGAAACCGACAGTTGGGAGAAAAGTGATGCAGATGAAAACCTTATATAGTTTGTTGGCCACGCTGACACTGGCCGCTTATGCGCAAACCGCTTCGGCTAACCCGCTGCCTTTGGATCGCCCCCAAGCAGTTCCGGCGGCTGCGGCCGTGGAAAACCATGCGCCCGAACAAGGCACGGGGATTACCGAGCAGAAATTGGTGCAAGCCAAAGAATTTATGGCGGCATCGGCCAACCCGCTTGCCACCGAAGCCGGTTATGAAATTTTAAAACGCGGCGGCAGTGCGATTGATGCCATGATTGCCATGCAAACTACGCTGAGCTTAACCGAACCGCAATCTTCGGGCTTGGGGGGCGGTGCGTTTTTGGTGTATTGGGATAACAAGGAGAAAAAGCTGACAACGTTCGATGCTCGGGAAACCGCACCGAAAGCCGCCGAACCGGAGCTTTTTTTGGATAAAAACGGCAAACCGCTGGAATTTATACAAGCGGTGGTCGGCGGCCGTTCGGTAGGCGTGCCGGGTGTACCGAAACTTTTGGAAGATGTCCACAAACGCTACGGCAGATTGCCGTGGCACACTTTGTTTGACAAGCCGATAGAGCTGGCTCAAAAAGGTTTTCCCGTATCGGCGCGGATGGCGCGTTCCATCGAGCAAAATCGGGAGCAGTTGCAACGTCATTCCGCCACTGCCGCGTATTTCATGCCCGAAGGCAAACCGCTTGAGGAAGGTACGTTGCTGAAAAATCCCGAATTTGCGGCCACGGTAAAATTGCTTGCCAAACAAGGCAGCGGGCCGTTTTACAAAGGCATTCCCGCATTCAATATCGTTAAAACCGTTATCGGTATGTCGGATAATCCCGGTCGGATTTCCATTGAAGATTTCAAAAATTATCAGGTAATCGAGCGTGCCCCCGTTTGTACGCCCTATCGCGAATATGAAATTTGCGGTATGGGTGCGCCGAGTTCCGGCGGCATTGCGTTAGGGCAGATTTTCGGGATTTTGCAGCATTTCAATATGCGGGCTTTGGGTGCGGATAATATTATGAGCTGGCGTTTGCTTGGCGATGCTTCCCGACTGGCTTTTGCCGACCGTAATTACTACATCGCCGACCCCGAATTTGCCGATGTGCCGGTAAGTGCCATGCTGCATCCCGCTTATCTGAAACTGCGCGCCGAGTTGATTGCCGACCATTACGGTGCCTTGAAAGACGTGATGCCCGGCGGTTTTGCGCGCACGCAAGCCAAAGGCAAAGCTATTGAGCTGCCGTCTACCAGCCATCTGGTAATTGTGGATAAAGAAGGTAATGTCGTTTCCATGACCACATCGATCGAAAACGCTTTCGGTTCTACTTTGATGGCCAACGGTTATCTGCTTAACAACGAGCTGACCGATTTTTCGTTCAAACCCGTTGACGAAGAAGGCAAGCCGGTAGCCAACAGCGTGGCCGGCGGCAAACGCCCGCGTTCTTCAATGGCACCGACTATTGTGCTGAAAAACGGCGAACCTTATCTGGCAGTAGGCTCGCCCGGCGGCAGCCGCATTATCGGTTATGTAGCCAAAACCTTGACCGCCCATCTTGATTGGGGCATGGATATCCAGCAAGCCATTGATTTACCGAATATGCTTAACCGAACCGGTACTTATGAGCTGGAACAGAACACGCCGGCCGCCGATAAAGCCTCCGTTCTGGAAAGATTGGGCTATAAAGTGCAGGTGCGTGATTTGAATTCGGGCATACAAGGCATTGTTATCCGTGCCGACGGTTTGCAAGGCGGTGCCGATCCGCGCCGCGAAGGTAAAGTGATGGGAGATTGATTGTTTTAATACCGCAGATACATTGAGGCCGTCTGAAAACATAAACATGCTTTTTCAGACGGCCTTTCGTATGGGTTTTCAATTTATATTATGCGGCGTTCGACAAGCTGTGGAACGCGGCCGGCAAGTCTTCATCATGCGGAAATTCTACCCATTCGTAGCAGGATTCGTCTGCCAAAATAGTACGCAGCAGCGCATTGTTGATGGCATGGCCGGATTTGTAGCCTTCAAATGCACCGATAATCGGGTGGCCGACGATATATAGGTCGCCGATGGCATCCAAAATTTTATGGCGCACGAATTCATCGGGATAACGCAAACCTTCGGGGTTCAACACATCGGTGTCGTCGATCACGATGGCGTTGTTGAGGTTGCCGCCCAAACCGAGATTGTGCGAGCGCATCAGTTCCACTTCCTGCATAAAACCGAAGGTGCGGGCGCGAGCGATTTCGTCGATGTAGGATTTGCCGGCGAAGTCGATTTCAAATGTTGGGCTGCTGCGGTTGAATACGGGATGGTCGAACTCGATGGTCAGCGTAACTTTGAAGCCGTCGTAAGGGGTAAAGCGCACCCATTTGCCGCTTTCTTTCACTTCTACGGGCTTCAAAATCTTTAAAAAGCGTTTTTGTGCTTTTTGGTCGACAATGCCCGCGTCTTGCAGCAGATAAATAAACGGCAGGCTCGAGCCGTCCATAATCGGGATTTCGGGCGCGTTCAATTCGATTAAGGTGTTATCCACACCGTAAGCGGCCAGAGCCGACATGATGTGCTCGATGGTGCCGACGCGCACGCCGTGTTCGGTAACTACGGTGGAAGATAGGCGCGTATCGTTGATTAAATAAGGATTGAGTTGGATGGTTTCGCCCTGAACACCTTCCAAATCGGTGCGGCGGAAAGAAATGCCGCTGTTTTCAGGGGCGGGATGCAAGGTGAGTGCCACACGTTCGCCGGAATGCAGGCCGACTCCGGTAACATTGATGGATTTCGCCAATGTTCTTTGCAGCATAGGGGTATCCTTTTTTTACTTTTGTTTTGCCAGTATCAATTATTGATTGATGATACGGTAAAACAGAATCAATAACATAGTATTTTTAATAGTATTTATTTATTGATGGCTTAAAACGTACAGTATCTTGCGACATAGATGAATGTGGTTTTATCCGGTATTTTTTCGTGGATAAAGCAAACTTATCTACACGATGAAAGTTTATTTCAATTTTATCCCGATTTATCACTTTTTCAGCAACAGATTTATCCCTATGCTTATTCAAGGCTTATCCGGTTATTTTAAAAATAAAAAACCGAGTTATCCACAAAACGGGTCAGTGTTCATTTAAATCATCATTTTTATTTTAAAATCATATTATTAATATTTTCAGACGGCCTCTCGGATAAGATTACTTAATTTAAATCAGATTTTGTGTGGTTTTATAAAAATAATGCTAGTAAGTAGTTTTATTTCATGATACAAATAAAGTATTGAAATAAATCCTCTATACCGAAGTTTTCTAAGGAGCAGATAAATGAGCATCAAAGTTGCGATTAATGGTTTCGGCCGCATCGGTCGTCTGGCCTTGCGCCAAATTATCAAAACCGACGGCATTGAAGTGGTGGCAGTAAACGATTTAACGCCTGCCGATATGTTGCTGCACCTGTTTAAATACGACACAACCCAAGGCCGTTTTCAAGGCAAAGCCGAGTTGAAAGACGATATGATCATGGTGAACGGTAAGGAAATCAAAGTATTTGCCGATCCTGATCCTGAAAATCTGCCGTGGGGCGAGCTGGGTGTGGATGTAGTGCTGGAATGCACCGGTTTCTTCACCAAGCAGGAAAAAGCTGAAAAACACATCAAAGCAGGCGCGAAAAAAGTAGTGATTTCCGCACCGGGCGGCGATATGAAAACTGTGGTTTACGGTGTGAACCAGCATATTCTGGACGGTAGCGAAACCGTGATTTCCGCCGCTTCCTGTACCACCAACTGCTTGGCACCGATGGCCAACGTGTTGCAAAAAGAGTTCGGTATCGTCGAAGGTTTGATGACCACTATCCACGCCTACACCGGCGACCAAAACACCTTGGACGCGCCGCACCGCAAAAACGATTTCCGGCGCGCTCGTGCCGCCGCTTTGAACATCGTGCCGAACACCACAGGCGCGGCCAAAGCCATCGGTTTGGTGATTCCCGAGCTGAAAGGCAAATTGGACGGCTCCGCACAACGCGTGCCTGTGGCCACCGGTTCGCTTACCGAATTGGTGTCTGTTTTGGAACGTCCGGTTATGGTTGAAGAAGTGAATGCGGCAATGAAAAAAGCCGCGAGCGATTATTATGCTTACAATGAAGACCCGATTGTGTCTTCAGACGTTATCGGCTTGGAAGCGGGTTCGATGTTTGATGCTACCCAAACCAAAGTGATGACGGTGGGCGACAAACAGTTGGTTAAAACCGTGGCTTGGTACGACAACGAAATGTCTTACACCTGCCAGCTGGTTCGTGTATTGGAATACTTTGCCAAGCTGATCAAATAACCGGTTTACGCTTCACAAATTTAAAATAAAACTCAATATAACTGCGGCCGTCTGAAAAATATTTTTCAGACGGCCTTTTTTTCAGGGTTCGTATAAAAATCTGCTTCGGGTGGCTGACGAATTGATTTGTAGGGATTTTTTACCGTTTTCAAAACCATCGGCGAAAAAAACAGCCCTTGTAAAACAAGGGCCGGAATTCATTTGTTTTCCGTAAAGGATAAACAGTTATGAAAAGTTGCTGTCTGCCATTATACTCACCACCTTGATAAAAGGCCAGTTTCAGACGGCCATGTGTTTATAATTGTGTGGTTTAAACTACAATGTTATTGTTTTTAAAGATAATTTATTTGAAATGAATACAAATACCGTTTACGTGTCATTTTTGTTTTTCTTCACTTTCTCGACGGTTTTGCAACTTTATTTATCCGTGCGACAAAGCCGTGCGGTATTGGCACACCGTCATGAAGTGCCGCGCGATTTTGCCGATACGGTGTCGCTGGAAGAACATCAAAAAGCGGCAGATTATACTTTGGCCAAGCAGAGATTATCGCGTTACCGTATTTTGTTCGATGCGTTTTTGCTGTTGGTGTTCACCCTCGGCGGCGGTTTGAATCTGCTGGCGGCATTGAGTATGAAGTTTTCAGACGGCCCCATTACGCAGGGTGTGTTGCTGATTGCTTTGTTTGTGGTGGTGAACAACGTGCTTTCGCTGCCGTTTGATTGGTATGCCACCTTTAAACTGGAAGCCCGTTTCGGTTTTAACCGCAGCACGACGATTACATTTATGGCCGATAACATTAAAGCATTGCTGCTGGGGGCGGTGATCGGCGTGCCGCTGCTGTATGCGGCGATTTATCTGATGGGTATTACCGGTTCGTTGTGGTGGATGTGGATATGGCTATTGTGGCTGGCTTTTTCGTTTTTGCTGATGTGGGCGTTTCCGAAGTGGATCGCGCCGGTTTTCAATAAATTCGAGCCTATGCCCGAAGGCAGTTTGAAAACCCGTATCGAAAGCCTGTTGGAGCGCACAGGGTTCAAAAGCAAAGGTATTTTTGTGATGGACGGCAGCAAACGTTCCGGCCACGGCAATGCTTATTTCACCGGTTTGGGCGACAACAAGCGCATCGTGTTTTACGACACGTTGCTGCAAGATATGCAGCCGGACGAAGTGGAAGCGGTGCTGGCGCATGAATTGGGCCATTTCAGACGCAGGCATATTATCAAGCAGATGCTGGTTATGTTGGCTTTGGCTTTGGTGGTGCTGTTCATATTGGGTCAGTTGATGCCCGAAGCGGCGTTTTACCGCGGTTTGGGCGTAGGCTATCCCAGCCATGCGATGGCTTTGCTACTGTTTTTGCTGGTGTTGCCGGTGTTTACTTTTCCGTTTTCGCCTTTGCGCAGTTTGATGTCGCGTAGAAATGAGTTTGAAGCCGACCGTTTTGCTGCAAAAACCGTATCAGTGCAGGATTTGATTACGGCTTTGACTAAACTTTACCGCAGTAATGCCGCTACTTTGGTGTCGGATAAATGGTATTCGCGTTTTTACGATTCCCATCCGGGCGCGAGGGAACGGGTGGCGGCTTTGAGGACGTTGGAAAAAAACCAAAGCCGCGGCAAGGTGCAGTAAAGGGGAAGCCGTACGCTGCAACCGGTTGATGATGTGGAAAAGATAAGAGGCCGTCTGAAAGATTATTTCAGACGGCCTCTTGATATCGGGGCATACAGGCCGGACGATAAGCCGGGTTCTGTCGTCGGACAGCCATTCCTCTAGGCACACCATTGCTGATGCACTCCAGCAACCTACCCGAACACTCGGCGAGCAGCGTCATGGTGTTCTGTTTGGTCTTGCTCCGAATGGGGTTTAGCCTGCTGCGCCTTGTTACCAAGTGCACGGTGCGCTCTTACCGCACCTTTTCACCCTTACCTGTGCTGCTGAAGCAGCCATCGGCGGTATTGCTTTCTGTTCCACTTTCCGTCGCATTGCTGCGCCCGGCCGTTAGCCGGCATTCTGCTCTTTGGAGCCCGGACTTTCCTCCCCGCACGCTTTATGCAATGCGCAGCGACTGTCTGTCCGACCTGTATGCGCGGCAGATTATAGCACGGATGCGGGCGGTATCCGAACGGTGCGGCAACGGCGGAAAATAATCGAAGGCCGTCTGAAAAGCTTTTTCAGACGGCCTTCGGCTTATATGGAACGCAATATTATCAACGCAGCAGCTCGTCGGTAATTTTTTGCAGAAACGCCACCCTGTCCTGCCGCACTTCGCCTGCTTCGGCTGCGTTTTTGACCGCGCAGCCCGGTTCGGCGCGGTGGGTGCAGTTGTGGAAGCGGCATTGCCCCGCCAGATGGCGTAAATCGGGGAAATAATGCAGCAATCGGGCGGCATCGAGATGGAACAGGCCGAATTCCTGCAAGCCGGGTGAATCGATTAACTGAGTTTCTTCGTTTAAATCGTAAAGCTGGGCGTGGGTGGTGGTGTGTTTGCCGGAATCGAGCGCGGTGGAAATATCGCCGACACGGGCGGTTTGGCTGCCGAGCAAGGCATTGGTGAGGGTGGATTTGCCCATGCCGCTCTGCCCCAGAAAAATATTGGTATGGCCTTGCAAAACCGGTTTGAGCGGCTCGGCGTTATCGAGCGCGCTTACTTCCAAAACGGGATAACCGAGTGTTTCGTAAAATTTCAGTTTTTCATGCCATGCAGCGGTTTCGGGCAGATCGGCTTTGTTCAGCACGATGACGGCGTGGATGTCGGCGGCTTCGGCGGCAAGCAGGGTGCGCTGGATGAAGGTTTCGCTGGGGCCGGGCACGGCGGCGGTAACGATTAAAAGCTGGTCGACGTTGGCGGCGATCAGCTTGGTTTTCCATGCGTCTTGGCGGTAGAGCAGGCTTTCGCGAGGCAGATAGTCTTCGATAACCGCCTGTTCGTTGTTGATCGGTGTGATGTGTACGTAATCGCCGCAGGCGAAATCGACGCGTTTTTTACGGGTGGTGGTGTCGTAGATGCGGCCGCTGCCGGTGCGCACGATGTAGCGTCTGCCGTAGCTGGTGATGATTTGGGCGGTTTCAGGCATAGGGGAAAAGGGTTGGTGGCGGGAAAAGCCTATTCTACAAGATTTGATATCGAAAAGGCCGTCTGAAACGGAAGTTTTCAGACGGCCTCGATATTGCTTGCGGGTTAAGCGGAAATTAAATACTGCCTTTCAGCACAACACGGCTGTTCCAAGTACCGATATGGCATTCGTATTGGTCACCACCGACGGTTTTTTTGTCGAAATAGCTGACTACGTGCACGGATTTGCTGTTGTAACGCTGAGCAGTAGATTGGAAGCGTTTTACCGCGCTTAGGAAAGCGCGTTGGCAGGTTTCTTCAGGGGTTTTGTTCACGGCATTGGCTATTTGGCGCGAGACGAGGGTTTTGCCGCCTACGTTGCCGTAGCTCACGTGGATGTTGGGGTTGAGCACTTGCTTGGCTTCGCTTGAATTCAGAGCGGCGCGTGCAGAACACAAGTAGGCATCGTTTTTGCCTTTGTTGTTGATTTTGCGGCCTTCGCCGATGCTGCGGCAGGCACCGCCGGCTGAGTGGCTTTGGGCATGTGCTTCGTTTCCGCTTGCGGAAGGCGCAGAGTGGTTGGCACAGGCAGACAAGGCAAGAGCGGCGGCACTGGTAAGCAGTAATACAGAAAAACGTTTGTTCATAATGTATTTTCCTTTGGGTTATTTCGGTTATAACGGATGTAGCTTGTTCATTATACTGATTTTTTGTGGCGGTGTATGTTTCTAAAAGTTTAACCTTGAAAGCAGGCTTATAAATCCAGCACCATTACCGAAACCGTTTCACCGTTCACTTCGCGTTTGTCGGTTTCCCGCCAGCCGTAGCGGGCGTAAAGCGGCTGCATGTCGGGGGTGTAGAGATAGAGTTTGTCAATTTCCAACAGCCGCGCCGTCTGCAAACAGGTTTTTACCAATGCGCCGCCGGCACCGCAGCCGCGGTGTTCGGGCATCACGAACACGTCGCCCAGCCAGTAGCGCTCTTCGGGGTGATGCCGCAAATCGTATTCTTTCAACGAAGCCGAGCCGAGCAATGCGCCGCGGCCGTTTTCGGCCATCCATACTTTGGGCAGCGGGCCGGCGGCGGTTAGGGCGTGGTGGTAGCGGTCGAGGATTTTTCGCATATCGCTCCACGGTGCGAAATCATGCCATTCGGTGTAAAGCGCACGGGCGAGCGCGTCGATATGGTAGGGGCATTGGTTTAGAGGTTTGATATGGATGGTCATGGCGGAGTGCTTCGGGAGGCCGTCTGAAAACATGATTATACGTTTAGCGTAATCTATTGTAATCATGACACAAATCAACCGTTCAAGTTTCGCGCCTTTACCGCTTTTGCCGCTTCCCGCATAATGCGGCTGATTGGCTTTATTTTATTCAGACAAGGAAACCGACATGGCATTTTTGAAACTGACCGAACAAAACGTACAAGGCAAAACTGTTTTAATCCGTGCCGATATGAATGTGCCGTTTAAAGACGGCAGCATCAGCGACGACACCCGTATCCGTGCATCGCTCGCGTCGATTCAATACTGCTTGGACAACGGCGCATCGGTGATTGTGATGTCGCATCTGGGCCGTCCCACCGAAGGCGAATTCAATCCGGAAGATGACGTGGCTCCGGTTGCCGCCCACTTGGGCAAATTGTTGAGCAAAGAAGTCAAAGTGTTGAACGACTGGCGCGAAAACAAACCCGTTTTGGCGGCAGGCGAAGTGGCCATGCTGCAAAACGTGCGCATCAACAAAGGCGAAAAGAAAAACGATTTGGAATTGGGCAAAGCTTACGCCGCGTTGTGCGATGTGTTTGTGAACGACGCATTCGGCACCGCCCACCGCGCCCAAGCCTCTACCGAAGCCGTGGCCCAAGCCGCACCGGTGGCATGCGCCGGCGTGTTGATGGCAAACGAGTTGGACGCATTGGGCAAAGCCCTCAAGGAGCCCGCCCGCCCCTTGGCGGCGATTGTGGCCGGCAGCAAAGTATCGACCAAACTTACCATTCTCGAGAGCTTGGCCGACAAAGTCGACCAATTGATCGTCGGCGGCGGCATCGCCAACACTTTCCTGCTGGCTGCGGGCAAATCCATCGGCAAATCGCTGGCCGAGCATGATTTGGTGGAAGAATCGAAAAAAATCATGGAAAAAATGGCAGCCAAAGGCGGCGTGGTTCCGCTGCCGACCGACGTAGTGGTGGCTAAAGCGTTTGCCGCCGATGCCGAAGCAACGGTAAAGAATATCGACGACGTGGCCGAAGACGACATGATTCTCGACATCGGCCCGCAATCCGCCGCAGCCTTGGCCGAAGCACTGAAAAAAGCCGGCACGGTGGTGTGGAACGGCCCTGTGGGTGTGTTCGAGTTCGACCAATTCGCCGGCGGCACAGAAGTGCTGGCGAAAGCGATTGCCGACAGCAGCGCCTTCTCGATTGCCGGCGGAGGCGACACTTTAGCGGCGATTGCCAAGTTCGGCATCACCGATCAAATCAGTTACATTTCCACCGGCGGCGGTGCGTTCCTTGAATTTTTGGAAGGCAAAGAGCTGCCTGCCGTGGCGGTTTTGGAAAAACGCGCTTAAGCGTGCTGCATCAATATCACAATCAAGCAGAGGCCGTCTGAAACCTTTCAGACGGCCTTTTTAACGGCATGCGCGGCTTGGTTTGGATATTCGCCATATTCGGTTAAAATGTCGGATTTAAAACCAAAAATATCCGCTGTTTATGAATTTGTACCGCAAGCTGCCCGTGCCGATTCTGCCCGAAAATGTCCGCCGCGAAGTTCAGGCGAAAGAATCGTATCATGTGCTGAAAATTATTTCCGAGTTTGTCGAGGCAGGAGAAGAGCTGCGTGCCATCCAGCCCGCCGTGAGTATTTACGGCAGCGCGCGCACGCCGGCCGACAGCCCTGATTACCAGTTTACCGAACGCCTGTCGCGCAAACTTTCCGATGCCGGTTTTGCGGTGATTTCGGGTGGCGGGCCGGGTATTATGGAAGCGGCCAACAAAGGCGCGTTTGCCGGCAGAAGCCCCGCCGTGGGCTTGAATATCGTGTTGCCGCATGAGCAGACGGCAAACCCTTATCAAAACCTTTCGATTAAATTCCAGCATTTTTTCCCGCGTAAAGTGATGTTTGTGAAGCACGCCGTTGCCTATGTGGTGATGCCCGGCGGTTACGGTACGCTCGACGAACTGTTTGAAAGCCTCACGCTGGTGCAAACCGGCAAAACGCCCAGCCGCCCGATTATTCTGGTAGGCAAAGCATTCTGGCAGGGGCTGTTCGACTGGATACGCCAACAACTGCACGGTAACGGCATGATTTCCGAAAAGGATTTGGATTTGATGAAAGTGATTGATGATGAAGACGAAATCATCGAGCATATTTTCGCCCACTATGAAAAACGCGCCGACGGTTTGTGCGAGCCGCAAGACAATACTTGGGAATTGGGTTTGTAGACAGGCCGTCTGAAAACGGCTGTCGCCGCACATGGCGGCCGGAATTGAAATCCAGTAGAATACCCGCAAACAAAATATTTCTAACCTTCAGATTTAAAAGAGAGAAAACCATGATAGAAGCAGAAGTAGTCAACCAATTGAATGCTGCGCTGGCCGACCTTGCCGAACGCAGCACTGACATTCGGGGGTATCTTTGACTACGACGGCAAAAAAGACCGTTTGGAAGAAGTAGTCGGCCTTTCCGAAGATCCCGATTTGTGGAACGACCCTAAAAAAGCCCAAGAAATCGGCAAAGAGCGCAAAGTGCTCGAAGGCATCGTGCTCACGCTCGACAACATCGCCGCCGGCATCGACGACAACCGCGAGCTGTTGGAAATGGTGGTGGAAGAAAACGACGAAGACGGCTTTGCCGCCGTGCGGGAAGACATCGCCAACCTTGAAAAACAAATGGGCGAGCTGGAATTCAAACGCATGTTCAACCAGCCGGCCGACGTGAACAACTGCTTTATCGACATCACCGCCGGCGCGGGCGGCACCGAAGCGGAAGACTGGGCGGGCATGCTCTACCGCATGTATCTGCGCTATGCCGAGCGCAAAGGCTTCAAAGTGGAGGTGCTGGAAGAAGACGAAGGCGACATCGCCGGCATCAACCGCGCCACCATCAAGCTCGAAGGCGAATACGCCTACGGCCTCTTGCGTACCGAAACCGGCATCCACCGTTTGGTTCGCTACTCGCCGTTCGATTCCAACAACAAACGCCACACTTCATTCTGCTCGGTATTCGTTTACCCCGAAGTGGACGACAGTTTCGAAGTGGAAATCAACCCCGCCGACCTGCGCATCGACACCTACCGCGCTTCCGGTGCGGGCGGCCAGCACATCAACAAAACCGATTCCGCCGTGCGGATTACCCACAACCCGACCGGCATCGTGGTGCAATGCCAAAACGACCGTTCGCAACACCGCAACCGCGACGAAGCGATGAACATGCTGAAAGCCAAGCTGTTTGAATTGGAAATGCGCAAACGCAACGAAGAAAAACAATCGCTGGAAGACAGCAAATCCGATGTGGGTTGGGGCCACCAAATCCGCTCGTATGTGTTCGACCAATCACGTATCAAAGATTTGCGCACTTCTTACGAAGTCGGCAACATCAAAGCCGTGATGGACGGCGATTTGGACGGCTTTATCGAAGCCAGTCTGAAACAGGGCGTTTAAACCGGCAGTGAGTTTGAGGCCGTCTGAAAACTTTGTTTTCAGACGGCCTCTTAGTATGCTTGTCTGGGCTGTTGTAATACGGCCGCCCTACCCTATCCGCTTGAACGGCGGCAGGCAAGCGAGCATTTGGCGGCCGTAGTTTTGGGTTTTGACGCGGTTGTCGAGTATGGTTACGCGACCGTAGTCTTGCTCGGTGCGGATCAGCCGCCCGACGGCCTGCACCAGTTTGATGCTGGCTTCGGGCACGGTGATTTCGATAAACGGATTGCCGCCGCGCTGTTCGATCCAGCGGTTTTGGGTTTTTTCGATGGGGTTGTCGGGCATGGAGAACGGCAGTTTGGCGATGATTACCTGCACACAGGCTTCGCCGGGCAGGTCGAGTCCTTCGGCGAAGCTATCCAAACCGAAAATGATGCTGGCGCGGCCGTCTGAAATGGCTTGGTAGTGTTTTTGCAGCAGCACGGCTTTGGGCAATTCGCCTTGCACGAGCAAAAGCGGCAGGTAGTCTTCGGGCAGGCGCAGGGCGACATCCTGCATTTGTTTGCGCGAGGAAAACAGCACCAGCGTACCGATGGCTTCGGCGGGCGAAATCAGCTTGGGCAGCCATTCGACGATGGCGGCGGTGTGCGCGGCGGGGTCTTTGGGGCTGGCGTGCACGGGCGGGATATACAATTCGCCTTGCGCGTCGAAATCAAACGGGCTTTGCAGGGCGAGCGTGGTGGTTTCGGGCAACCATTGCAGGCCGGTTTGGCGCAGAATCAGGTTGAAGCTGCCGAGCGATTGCAGGGTGGCGGAGGTAAGCACGGCACCGGCGGCGCGCCGCCACAGGTTGTTGGCCAGATACGATGCGCTGCTGATGGGGCTGGCGTGGAAGAAGTAGTCGTTTTTGTCGTCGAGGCGGCGGGTTATCCATTTGGCCAGCGGTTCTTCGCCTTCGGCAGGCACGGTGGAAAGCAAATCCCATGTGGCGGTGATTTGTTCGATGCGGGCGCGGAATACGCCGAATTCGGTGCTCAGGCGGTCGATTTGGGCGCTGTTTTGGTCTTTGTCGCGGCGGGCGGCGGCCAAAGCGTCGTTGAGGCTGTTGATGTGTTTGTAGAGGCTGCGGGCGGCGATGGCGGTGTTGGATACGGCTAATTCGAGCGCTTCGGGAATTTTGCCGTCTTGCCACAGCCATACGGATTCGTTGTTTTCAGACGGCCTCAATTCCGGCTCTTCGGATAAGTGGAACTGCCATTCGTGCAGGCTTTCGAGCAGCGCGGCGGCGGCTTCGTCGGCAAGGTTCGCCAGCTCTGCTTTGTCGGTTAAGGTAGCGATTTTGGCGATAACGGCGGGCAGTTTTTCCAACGCCCACACCGCTTGGTTCCACGAATGCTCGGCGGCAAACTGGCTCAGGGCTTTTTTGGGCAGGTGGTGCGCTTCGTCGATGCAGTAGAAGCTGTTTTCGGGGGCGGGCAGAATCACGCCGCCGCCCATGCTGATATCGACCATCAGCAAGTCGTGGTTGGCCACAACGACATCGACGTTTTCCAGCGTGTCGCGGGCAAGGTAAAACGGGCATTCGGGGCGGTTGGGGCAGGCGGCTTTGAGGCAGCCGTAGTTGTCGTTGTTCACCTTCATCCAGATGGTGTCGTCGATTTTTTCCGGCCAAGTGTCGCGGTCGCCGTTGAAGCGGCGGGCGGCGAATTCGTCGGCGATGTCGCGCAGCAGCTTCAATTCTTCGGGCTTGGGTTTGCTGTCCCACAACACGGCGGGGGCTTCGAAGCCGAGCAGGTTTTGCTGGGCGTTGCTTTGGGTGAGCTGGTAGAGTTTGTAGGGGCAGAGATAGCGTCCGCGGCCTTTGGCAAGCGCGAAAGTTAATTCCAAGCCGCTTTGTTCCACCAAAAACGGCAAGTCGCGGTCAACCAACTGCTCTTGCAGGGCAACGGTGGCGCTGCTCACGATCAGCCGCTTGCCGCGCGTTTGCGCCATGATGCCGCCGGCCAAAAGATAAGCCAAACTTTTGCCCACGCCGGTCGGCCCTTCGATCACGACTATGCTCTCGCCTTCGCGTTTGGGTGCTTCTTCGCCTTCGGCACGGGTTTGCGTGCGCGAAAAGGTGTTGGCAATGGCTGCAATCATCTCCCGCTGCGCGGCGCGCGGGCGGAAGTTGGGCAGGTTTTTGCCGATGTTTTGGTAATGGTCGCGGATGGCGTTTTTTTCTAAATCGGTGAGCATTGAGGCCGTCTGAAAAGCGCTGGGAGGGAAAAGCGTATTTTAACCGATTGCGGCGGGCGAGCCGAATCATTATGTTTGAAAACCGTGCTGCGGCCATTTTCTTCAACGGCCGGTTGCATGGATGCGGAAAGGCCGTCTGAAAATCAACTTTTTCAGACGGCCTGGGGTTTGATTGCGGGTCGGTTTATCGGGATTCTTGCCCGCCCAGCCATTTGGCGATGTCTTTACCCAACACATTGGCGGTACGGTTCAACACGGCGCACGAGCCTTTGAAGCCGCCCATAAAACCGCCTCCCGAGTGGCGCGTCAGGGTTGTTTTGCGAACCACTTCGCCGTTTTCGATCAGTTCCGCGTAGAGGGAAATGCTTTTCGAGTGGCCGATATAGGCGCTGCCGGCACTTACGGCCGAATCGATTTCGATCTTGGCATAGGTGTGTTGGCCGCTTAAATCTTCAGCCGTGCGCACAACGGTAATGCCCTGTTTTGCGGCGTTTTTGGCTACCGATTCGGACATAAACTCGCCGATTTTGGTGCATTCCGAAGTGATGCGGCGGTCGATGCGGCTTTCGTCCTGATACGGAATACTGTGTGCGATGTAGATTTCGGCTGCGGAAGCGGAAGCGGCGGCTAATGCGGCGGCCAGAAAGATGGTGTGTTTTTTCATGTTGTCTCCCTTAAAGTGTCGGATGGTACCTGCAACAACTCGCTTTATTCCGGTTGTTCGGTGCAGGCTCGGTCGATGCCGTCTGAAAAACCGCTCGGACGGCGGAATGTTTGAAACGGATAGGGTTTTACCCATGCAATGTTGAATATTATTTTTCGGCAAACTGCCGTGCGACCGTTGGAAACGCTTTGTTTTAAGACGGCCTTTCGGTTCCGGCATAGATTGAACGCTTATGCCGGCAAGCGTTCCACGATGCCCACGCCGATGGCGTTTTCGCCCAAATGCACGCCTACCGCGGGGGAAACCGGTTTGCCGCATTCCAAATGCAGGCCGGTTTTCTGGTGGAGCTTTTGGGTAAACTGTTGATACAGTTCGCGGCGGCCGCAATAGCTGCCGCATATCACCAAATCGGCAGGGTTGATGTCTTTAATGGTGTCGGCAACGGTTTCGACGAGGGAATCGATCATATCTTCGCTGTCCGGCACGGTGGTAACGCGCGAAACGCCGCTTTGTGAGAAACGCAATATGTTTTTCAACCCCAGCCAATCGTTGAACGATGCCCCCAGCCGCTCCAGCGTGCCGGTGCGGGTGAGTTGTTTCAACGACTGCAAGCCTAACAGCACCTGACAGCGCGGCTTGAGCTTTTCAAGGTATTCCACCACTTCTTCCGGCGTTTTGCCCTCTTTGAGCAGGCGCACGGCTTCAAAGGCGAAAAAGCCTTCGGGCATGCAGATCATGCCGGTGTCGACGACATAGATTTTCAGATCGTGCACCATTTCTTCGGCAATCTCTCGGACAATCGCGGCGGTTTGGCTTACTTTGCCGCTGACGGTGGTAACGATTGCTTCGTGATAGCCTTGCGTTTTCAGGTAATTGAACGTGTTGCGCAACGATTCCGGCGACGGCGGCGAAGTGGATGCTTCTTCGGCGGGATGGGAAAGCAGCCATTCGTGAAATTCTTCCGGCTTCAAATCGAGCCAGTCGGCATATTCGCGTCCGTCCAGATGGACGGTGGGGCGCAGGATATGGATGGGGCTGTCGCGGTCGACCACATTGTCCAAAGCACTTGTGGATGTGGCTAAAACCGCGCAACGATAAAAGGAATATGACTGCGGCATTTTAACAATCCTTCAGGGCAGAACATCAAATAATCGGCTTAAAATTATGATAAGCGGTATTTTTATTTTTGTCTATGACATTAAACCTGATGATTATTATTGAGTTGGCATAATCATTTTAATTCAAAGGCATCCGAAAAAATCAGGCCGTCTGAAACCTTTTTCAGACGGCCTCGAGCTGCCAGCCGAAGGCTTCCGCCAACCTCTGCCATTGCCCGTCCGCTTCGGCAATCAAGCGTATGGCCGAGTGGTTTTCGAGGCATCGGAACGTTAGCGAACGTGCGTGCAGCATCAGCCGCGTGGTGCCGGTATGGGCGGCGACGGCGCGGTTTTGGGCGGTGTCGCCGTGGGTGGTGTCGCCCACGATCGGGTGGAAAATGTGTTTCATGTGGCGGCGGAGCTGGTGTTTGCGGCCGGTATGCGGTGTCAGCTCCGCCCATGAATAGCGGGAAGTGGGATAACGGGCGGCGGATTGGAACGGCTGTTCGGTTTGGGCGAGGCAGCGGTAATCGGTAACGGCGGGTTGTGCGGGTTTGTCGGGGTCGGCAAACGGGTCGGCGATTTTATCGGCTTCTTCTTTGAGCGGATAGTCGATGCGCCCTGCCCCGTTCAGATAACCGCGTACCACCGCCCAATAGGTTTTCTGCACGGTTTGGGCGGCAAACTGCTGTGCGAGGGCGTGTGCGCTTTTGCTGTCGAGTGCGAACAGCAGCACGCCGGATGTCGGGCGGTCGAGCCGGTGGACGGGATACACGCGGCGGCCTATCTGGTCGCGCAGGGTCTGCATGACGAATTGGGTTTCACGGCTGTCGAGCCAGCTTCGGTGTACCAGCATGCCGGCGGGTTTGTTGACGGCGATGCAGTAGGCGTTGCGGTAGATGATTTCGAGCATGGTAATGTGTGTTTTTATGATGCGGCCGCGGTATGTATGGAGGCCGTCTGAAAACAAAAGGAGGCTTTCAGACGGCCTGCCGCTGTCGGATACGGTTCCGGTTCGGTAACGGCCGTGCCGTTTGGCGGGCGGCGGCCTGTATCAGCTTGCCTTGTCGGAGGTTTCGTTTTCCTGTGCCAGAATCGAGCGGATTTTGGCGACCAGAATGTCTATGGCGACGTTATTCGGTTGTTCGCTTGGGATAATCATGTCGGCGTGGCGTTTGGTGGGTTCGACGAATTGGTTGTGCATCGGCCGTACCTGTCCGATATATTGGTTGACAACCGATTCTACCGAACGCCCTCTTTCGGCCTGATCGCGTAACAGACGGCGGATGAAGCGCAGGTCGGCGGCGGTATCGACAAACAGTTTGATGTCCATCAGGCTGCGCACTTTTTCGTCGTACAAGGCCAACACGCCTTCGACGATGATCACGTCGACGGGCTCTTGCCGTTTGGTGTGCGGTGCGCGGGTGTAGCTTTTGTAGTCGTATTGCGGCAGTTCCACCGCTTCGCGTTGCAGCAGCAGTTGCAGGTGCCGGTAAAGCAAGGCGTTGTCGAATGCGCCGGGGTGGTCGTAATTCTGGCGCAGCCTTTCTTCAAAAGGCATGGTGGCTTGATCGTTGTAGTAGTAATCTTGCTCGATAATGGTAATCGGATAGCCGCTGAATTGCTCTAACAATGCGCGTGCAACGGTGGTTTTGCCCGAACCGGAACCGCCGGCCACGCCGATGATGATGGGTTTTTTAAACATAACGTTCGGTTGCAGTAATGGTTTGTATAAACCGGATAACGGCATTATAGCCGAATGATTGAGGCCGTCTGAAATCATATTCAGACGGCCTGATGGTTGCTTGCAACGGCGGTTTTACGAAATACGTTCGATTTTCGCGCCCACTTTGCCGAGTTTGGTTTCGATATGCTCGTAACCGCGGTCGAGGTGGTAGATGCGCTCGACGATGGTTTCGCCGTCGGCCACCAAGCCCGCCATTACCAAGCTGGCGGAAGCGCGCAGGTCGGTGGCCATCACGGTGGCGCCGGACAATCTTTCCACGCCTTTCACAATCGCGGTATTGCCTTCGGCGGTGATGTTCGCGCCCATACGGTTCAACTCGGGCACGTGCATGAAGCGGTTTTCAAAAATGGTTTCCACCACTTTGCCGGTGCCTTCGGCGATGGCGTTCATCACCATAAACTGCGCCTGCATGTCGGTAGGGAAACCCGGGTGCGGCATGGTGCGGATATCCACGGCTTTGGGGCGTTGCTGCATATCGATGGAAATCCAGTCGTCGCCCGCTTCGATAACGGCACCGGCTTCCACCAGTTTATCCAACACCACTTCCATGGTTTTCGGTGCGGCGTTGCGCAATACCACTTTACCGCCGGTCATGGCGACGGCGCACAGGAAAGTGCCGGCTTCAATGCGGTCGGGCACGACGCTGTGCTCGCAGCCGTGCAATTCTTTCACGCCTTCGACGGTCATGGTCGGTGTGCCGATGCCGCTGATTTTTGCCCCCATTTTGACCAAGCATTCGGCCAAATCCACCACTTCGGGCTCGATGGCACAGTTTTCCAATACGGTGGTGCCTTCGGCCAAAGTGGCGGCCATCAGCAGGTTTTCGGTGCCGCCCACGGTAACCACATCCATCACCACGCGTGCGCCTTTCAGACGGCCTTTGGCTTTCACATAGCCGTGTTCGATGGTGATTTCCGCACCCATCGCTTCCAAGCCTTTCAAGTGTTGGTCGACGGGGCGCGAACCGATGGCACAGCCGCCGGGCAAACTCACTTGGGCTTCGCCGAAGCGCGCCAGCGTGGGGCCGAGCACCAGAATCGAAGCGCGCATGGTTTTTACCAATTCATACGGGGCAACGGTGTTGTTGACCGTGCCGCCGTTGATTTCAAATTCGTGCACATTGTCGGTCAGCACGCGCGCGCCCATGCCTTGCAGCAGTTTTTGGGTGGTTTTCACGTCGCGCAGCATGGGTACGTTTTTCAGGCGCAGAGTATCGGCGGTAAGCAAGCCTGCGCACATCAGCGGCAGGGCGGCGTTTTTGGCGCCGGATACGGTGATTTCGCCGTTTAACGGGCCGTTGGCGGAGATTTTGAGTTTATCCACAGTCGTTCTTTCGGTAGTTGGACGGCACAGGTTTTTTCAGACGGCCTGTGCGGGTGTGTCGATAGCTTTGTAAAGCGGTAAATAGAGAATTATAAAAGATTTTAAACGGTTCGGCAGACTTGCCCGGATAAACGGTATCAGGCCGTCTGAAACTGTATTTTCAGACGGCCTCTTCACAACTATGCAACGGCGGGCGCAACGGCTTTCAGATAGTTCAGCGCGATAAACTGCTTATCCGCATCCAGCTCGGTAACGGCCAGCAGCATTTGCGATTTGGGCAGCGCGTCGAACGGAATGCCGGTGGCACGGGTAACCAGCGGCAGGCCGTTGATGCGCACCAAATCTTCTTTCAACAGCGTGGCGTTCAGCTCTTTGATGCCTTGCTGTTCGAGATACACCAAGCTCCAGTAGCTTTCCATTTTGCGTTGGAAATCGGCATAGGCGGTGTAGGCGGACTCGAAATCGCGCAGGGCGGCGAAAAGGCCGGCATCGTTGTTTTGGAACAGCGGTTCGGCGGTGTCGTCGATCAGGCTGATAAGCTGCTTTTGGTTGATGTAGTCGGCGGCGCGGCGCAACGGCGAGGTAAACCAGCCGTAATGCTGCACGCCCATGCCGCTGTGCGGTTCGGATTTGGTGCTCATGCGCACTTTGCTGTTGCCGGGCTGCACGCGGAAGAGACCGGGCAGGTTGTTGGCATCGAGCATTTCGGCCCATGTGCTGTTGGCGAGGATCATCATTTCGCTCACCAATGTGTCGATAGGCGAACCGCGTTCGCGGCGGGCAATGCCTACGCTGCCGTCTTCATTCAATTCGATGCTGTAATCGTATTGCGGCGCGCGTTCAGGCTCGTATTTGCCGCGTGCTTTTTGGCGGGCAACGGCGAATTGGTACAGCCAGATTAAATCTTGATGGTGGTTGAACATGGCCTGCCCTTCGGCATCCAAGCCGGTTTCGGCGTTGAAATGCGGCTCGATGGTTTGGATGCGCAGGTTTTCGGCGATGTAAACGGCTTCGATTTTGTGTTCGGGCGCACCGACGTTGAAGTCGGCATCGATATCGAAATAAATGCTCACGGCGGGGCGGTATGCGCCTGCGTCGAGGCTGAACATGGCGATCCAGTCGTCGGGCAGCATGGTGATTTTGCCGCCGGGGAAATAGGCGGTGCTCAGGCGTTCCATGATGATTTGCTCGATGGCGCTGCCGGGTGCGACGGCTAACGACGGGGCGGCGATGTGGATGCCGACGCGTTTGCTGCCGTTGCCCAAATCGGTGAGGCTGATGGCATCGTCAACTTCGGTGGTGCTGTCGTCGTCGATGGAAAACGCCTGCACGTCGGCTTTGGGCAGGTCGGCCAAAGCGGGGATGGCGGCATCGGGAAAGCCGATGCCTTTGGGGAAATGCTTGATTTCAAAGCCGTCGTACAGGTATTGCGGAATCGAAGCCACGCCGCCGGTTTGCATAGCGAGAGCCAGCGGAGCGAGTTTGAGCGCGTCGGCGGCTTTGGTGAAGGCTTTGTAGGTGAGCGCCTGTTTGTCGGGCGCGTGCAGGATGGTTTTTAAGTCGGCGGCGATTTCAGACGGCATCTGCCCTTGTTTCAAGGCTTCGGCCCAGCTTTCGATTTGCGCTTCCTGCTGCTTTTTGCGCTCGATGGCGGCCAGCGCCTGCTTGAGGGTTTCTTCTGGCGCGGCTTTGAATACGCTTTTGGCCTTTTTGTAGAAGTACATCGGCGCGGCGTAGAGGGAGATTAGGGTGGCGGCCAGCTCGGTTTTGGTGGGCGCGTGGCCGAAATATTCTTCGGCGATGGCTTCGGCGGTGAATTCTTCTTCGCCGCACACTTCCCACAAGAGATCGGTGTCGATGTCGGCGGCTTCGGCTTGGGCTTTGTTTAGGAAGTCGTCGAGCGGGGTGTCGAATTCGACAAATACGTTGGCGGCTTTGACTTTGGTGCGTTTTCCGTGCTGGGTGTCGGCCTGATAGTTGGCATCGTTTTTCTGAACGACGGTTGCCACTTTGAATTGGCCGGATTCTTCGTAAAATATGTTCATATTGCAATCTGATATACAGGTTTGGGGAAAGGCCGTCTGAAAAAGGGTTTCAGACGGCCTTGATGTCTGTCGCGTTATCGGAAACGGCTTCAGTTTTTCCGGGCGGTAACGAATTCGGCCAGCAAACGCAGGTGGGCGGCCCGGCTGCCGAACGGCTCCAGCAAGACAACGGCTTCGCCGATCAATGTTTCGGCGTAGGTGCGGGCTTCGGTCAGCCCCATCAGCTTCACGTAGGTAGGCTTGTCGTTATCGGCATCTTTGCCGGCGGTTTTGCCGAGCGTGGCGGTGTCGGCTTCGCAGTCGAGCACGTCGTCGATCACTTGGAAGGCGAGGCCGAGTTTGCGGGCGTAATCGTCTAAACGTTCGATATCGCTATCGTTCAAATCGGGGCAGCACAATGCGCCGAGCATCACGGCGGCGCGGATGAGTGCGCCGGTTTTGAGGCCGTGCATGTGTTCCAGCGCGGCTTGCGTCATCGGTTTGCCGACGTTGGCCAGATCAATCGCCTGCCCGCCCGCCATGCCGAGGCTGCCGGATGCCCGCGCCAGTACGCCGACCATTTTGAGTTGGCGCGCCGGCGGCAAGGCCGTGGGTTGGCTTAATACGTCGAAAGCCAGCGTTTGCAGGGCATCGCCGACGAGCAAGGCGGTGGCTTCGTCGTATTGCACGTGGCAGGTGGGTTTGCCGCGGCGCAGGCTGTCGTTGTCCATCGCCGGCATGTCGTCGTGCACCAGCGAATAAACGTGTATCAGCTCCACCGCCGCCATCGCCTGCTCCGTTGCGGCGGCATCGGCATTGCCCAATTCGGAAGCGGCCAGCACCAACAGGGGGCGCAGGCGTTTGCCGCCGCCGAGGGTAACGTAGCGCATGGCTTGGTGCAGGATGTGCGGCACAATGTTTTCAGACGGCATCATGCGCTCGAGCACCAGCTCGGTTTGCGCTTGTGCTTTCTGCTGCCATGCTTTCAAATCATTCGCTTTGCTCAAGGTTCAGCTCCTTCAGTTCGCCTGCATCCAATACTTGCAGCTTCTGCTCGACTTCGGCGAGCTTGGCTTGGCAGTATTTCACTAATTCGTTGCCTTCCTGATAGGCGGCGAGCGCGTCTTCCAGCGGCATTTCGCTGCTCTGCATGGCTTGGGTGAGGGTTTCCAGACGTTTGAGCGCGTCTTCAAACGATTTGGGCGCGGCAGATTTTTTCATAAGGCGGTAGGGTTGGATGGAAAAGGTGTTATTGTAGCATTTTTGGGACGGTTCGGGCTGTTCGGATGGTGATGCAAATACCGTGGATCGGAATGCGTTAAAGCGGGAGAAAGAAGGTTGGAAACAGTATGGCAAACAAACTTATTTTGGATACAAGGGTGGCAAGTTGCAGACAGTACAGACCGTGCGGAACCGATTCCGTTGCCGCTTCAGCGGTTTGCACAGTCGTTCTCTTCGGACTAAGGCGCAGCAACGCCGTAGGAAGTTAGGTTTATTCGCTATAACAAGGCCGTCTGAATGTTTGTTGTCAAGCATGGTTCGGTTACGGCTGGCCGCGACAGACTCTAGAAATCGTGATATTCTGAAATTTTTCAAAAGAATCAAACATTTTAAATGACATCATCACGCAAGCAGGAGTTTAGAATGGCCTTCAGATTTTCTACTTTATTCGGTTTGGCGTGTATTGCCGCATCGGTGCAGGCGGCCGATTTGCCTCCTTTGCAAACGGTCGGCGAGGTGGATCTCGGGCGGTATGCCGGCACGTGGTATGAAATTGCGCGCCTGCCGATGCCTTTCCAGAAACAATGTGCCGCCAATGTAACGGCCACTTATACGCCCAATCCCGACAATACGGTTACCGTTACCAACCGCTGTTTGAAGGCTGACGGAGCTTGGTCGGCAGCCGAAGGGCTTGCCCGCCCGCAAAACGACAGCAATAATCGGTTGAGCGTAACTTTCCTGCCGAAAGCCTTGCGCTGGCTGCCGTTCGGCCACTCGCCTTATTGGATTATGGCGTTGGATGAAAATTATCAAACGGCAATGATCGGCCAACCCGACCGCAAATATCTTTGGGTGCTGTCGCGCACGCCGCAAATCGATGAGGCCGTTTATCAAGCCTATTTGAAGCAGGCTGCCGAGCAAGGTTATGATTTGTCGGGATTAATCCGAACCAAACAAAATTGAATCGTCTCGTTTGAAAGCGGCCGTCTATTTTAAAAAACGGCAGACGGAAGCGGTGCCGTGCGGTGCGGCGGTTTGCCCTGCCGTTCGGTTGCGGCCGAATCGTAGCGGATGTTTGCGGGAAATGCTTGAGGCCGTCTGAAATAAAGTTTCAGACGGCCTCTTTCGGTTTGCCGAATCAGGCTTTTTTCACGAATTCCGATTTCAGGTTCATGGCGCTGCCGTCGATTTTGCAGGCGATGTTGTGGTCGCCTTCTTGCAGGCGGATGCCTTTCACTTTGGTGCCTTGCTTAATGACCATCGAGCAGCCTTTGACTTTTAAGTCTTTAATCAGTACTACGGTATCGCCGTCGGTCAGCGGGGTGCCGTTGGCATCTTTCACTACAAGGCTTTCTTCGGCGGCGGCTTCGCCTTCCTGCCATTCGTGGGCGCATTCGGGGCAAACGAGTTGTGCGCCGTCGTGATAGGTAAATTCTGAGCCGCATTGCGGGCAGACGGGGTAAGTCATGGTGTTCCTTTATTCAGATTGTTATGGATAGTTGGGCAGGCCGTCTGAAACTTTTTCAGACGGCCTCTGCGTGTCAGAGCCTTTGGTAGTGTACGAACGAGTAGCGGATGCCGTTGGCAGCGGTGTGGCTTTCACGGGCGGTTTCCTGCCATTCCGCACGGTTGAAGGCGGGAAAAAACGCGTCGCCTTCCACGTTTAAATGCACTTCGGTAATACGCAAATCGGTGGCCTGCGGCAGGACTTGGGCGTAAATCTGTGCGCCGCCCATGACGATGATTTCTTCGGCGTCGGGGCATAAATCCAGTGCTTTTTGCAGGCCGGATACGGTTTCCGCGCCTTCGGCAGCATAATCCGCCTGCCGCGTAATCACGATATTGCGGCGGTTGGGCAGCGGTTTTTTAGGCAGCGATTCCCATGTTTTGCGTCCCATTACCACCGGTTTGCCCGATGTGTAGGTGCGGAAAAAGGCGAAATCTTCGGGCAGGTGCCACGGCATGGTGTTGTCGATGCCGATGCAGCCGTTGTCGGCGCAGGCGGCAATCAGGGTGATTTTTTGCATAACCGTTTTTTATGTGGGTTCAGACGGCCTCATTGTATAGCGAAAGAGGCGGGTTTGTCTGTTCAGCTAGGAGATGGCAAATGGTAAAGGCCGTCTGAAAAATCGGTTTTCAGACGGCCTTCGGCGGCTTTATTGCAAAGATTCGGCAGAGGCAACCGCCCTGCCCCTTTAATCCGGCATTGATTCTACAATGCTGATAATAGTGGCGTTTTTTCCTTGTATTTGAAATTTTACTTCGTAATTGCAGATGGCCATCACATATATCCGCTCGGGAATATCTTGATAGGCGGGGCGCGGGTCTTGGGCGATGCTTTGGGCGATCACTTCGCGTTCGGCGGCCGCAAGGTTGTCTGCGCCGCTGTCCGGCAGCCAGTTTACGGTCAGCTCTTCCGGTTTTTCGGCGGCAAAACCGCCGGCCGCGTCAGGTTTGGCTTCCACAAAAGGAATATACGGTTTGATGTCGATAACGGGCGTGTCGTCGAGCAAGTCAGCTCCGCTGCAATATAAACGTACGGTTTTGCCGGTTTCGATGCGTTCGAGTTTCAGCAGCGACAGGCCGATATGGTTGGGACGGTGCGGGCTGCGCGTGGCAAACACCCCCATTTTCTGCTTACCACCCAAACGCGGCGGGCGAACGAGCGGCGACCAGCCTTCGTTAATAACATCATGAAAAATAAAACTTATCCACACATAGTCGAAAGTGTCCAAACCGCGTATGCTGTCGGCGGTAAATTCGCGGTTCAGCTCGATGCATACTTCTGCGGCAGGCACCAGCCCGGGCTGGCGGGCAACGCCGAACTTTTGCTTGTATGGGGAATGCACGGTGGCAATGCTGTAAACGGTATGTTGCATGAGGCCGTCTGAAAAATAAATACGGGCGGCCATGATAACAGCCGTTATCAAGCATGAATACCCCTGTTCAGACGGCCTTTGTTATAATGGCGGCTGCTGAAATCGGGAAGCCGTATATGATAGTGTCGATAGACGTAGACGCACAGAAAACTTTTTCGCCTTTATGCCCCGACGAGCTGCCGGTGGCCGAAGGCGATTTGATTGTGTCGGAATTGAATGCACAGGCTGCATTGGCGGATTTGCGTGTGATGACCAAAGATGCACACAGCCCGTCGGCCAAATGGCTGGTGGAAAATCCCGCCGATATGCTGAAGCCCACCGGCTTGCCGGATGCGGATTTGACATGGGTTGCCCACGCGATAGTCGGCACGAAAGGTTTCGAACTGCTTGACGGATTGCCCGCCGATAAAGAATATGATTATTGCGTATGGAAAGGCGTAGACCCTGCGCTTCACCCTTACGGCGCATGTTTTCACGATATTGAAGAAAAGCTCAGCACCGGTTTGCTGGAATGGCTGCATTGCAAAGAGGCGAAAACCTTGATTGTGGGCGGTTTGGCAACCGATTATTGTGTAAAAACAACGGTTTTACAGCTTTTAAAAGGTGGAAACTGGCAGGTAATCGTGAATGCGGCGGCTTGCAGAGGCATCGCACCCGAAACGGTGGAAGCGGCGTGGAACGAAATGGTCGATAACGGTGCGGTTGTGTTGGAGAATGCACGTTCGATTTATGATTATATTAAAAATCAATGAGTTGTTTATGTTTCACGTGAAACATAAATACATATATAC
The DNA here is from genome assembly GCF_030504625.1 of Neisseria sp. MVDL19-042950. Lineage (GTDB taxonomy): Bacteria > Pseudomonadota > Gammaproteobacteria > Burkholderiales > Neisseriaceae > Neisseria. The sequence continues at coordinate 45,590 of NZ_JAUKWH010000004.1, forward strand.
ACGGAAGCCTTGATGAAAACGCTGCTTGTGCGACTTTCCAGTATGGGTGATTTAATCCACACGCTGCCTGCGGTGGATGATTTGTCGCGTATGCGCCCCGATGTGGAATTGCATTGGCTGTGCGAAGCCGCTTTTGCCGATATTGCCCGCTTGCACCCTTTCGTGAAAGAAGTGCATGTTATGCGCTGGCGGCAATGGCGCAAGCAGTTGAAGCAAAAGGAAACATGGCAGGAGATAGGCCGTCTGAAAAGCAGTTTGCAGCATAACCGCTTCGATTTTGTTTTAGACGGCCAAGGTTTATTGAAAAGTGCGTTGTTTGCCAAAACAGCCAATGCTCCGATAAAAGGGTTGGGTTTCAATAGTGCCCGCGAGCGTTGGGCTGCGTTGCTGTATAACCAAACGTTTGCCGTGCCTAAAGGAAAAAATGCGGTTTGGCGCAACCGCGCGCTATTTGCCTCGGCTTTCGGTTATGAAATGCCTGCCGAGCAGCATTTCGGTTTGGTTGTGCCCGAAGCAGGCCGTCTGAAAGATTTGCCGCCGCATTATTATGTGGCCTTGCATGCAACAAGCCGCGACAGCAAATTGTGGCCGATTGAGCATTGGCTGGCTTTGCTGGAAAAGTTGCACGGGCGTGATGGCGCGACCGTATATTTGCCGTGGGGTAACGATACGGAAAAGCAGCGGGCTGAAAATATCGCCGGCAAGCTGCCTTTTGTGCGAGTGTGTGAAAAAATGAGCCTGCTGCAAGCAGCCTATTTGCTGGACAATGCAAAGGGCGTAATCGGCGTAGATACCGGCCTGCTACATTTGGCAAATGCGTTGGATAAACCGGTTGTCGGTATTTATACCGATACCGACCCGCTGAAAACCGGCGTGCAAGTTTCTGCATGGGCGAAAAATCTGGGTAATATCGGCAAAATTCCCCATGCCGATGATGTTTATCATGCCCTATTGCAATGTATGTCGGCAAAAGCGGATAGTGCGGATAGTGCGGATTAGATTTGCGGTTTTTGTCGGAACATTGATGCAGCCTTAAAATTGCTTAAAATCCCGTAAAAGCTGAAGAGTAATTGCTTTAATCGGATATAATGTGAGGCCGTCTGAACAATAAATGCGTGGTTTTTACCAAGCAGGTTGGCAGAAGCCTGTTTGGTAAAAACTATGTTTTAAGATTGATGATCAAATAATTATTGCCGGATCGCTCCGGCTTCAAGGAGATTTCATGAAAGCACTGGTCGCCGTAAAACGCGTGGTGGATTACAACGTAAAAGTCCGCGTGAAAGCCGACGGTTCGGATGTGGATATCGGCAACGTTAAAATGTCGATGAATCCTTTTGACGAGATTGCCGTAGAAGAAGCGGTTCGTTTGAAAGAAGCAGGCAAATTGGCTGAAATCGTGGCGGTATCGTTGGGTGGTAAAAAATGTGAAGAAACCTTGCGCACGGCTTTGGCGATGGGTGCAGACCGTGCCGTGCATGTGGAAACCGACGAGAAATTGGAGCCGTTGGCGGTTGCCAAGTTGCTTAAAGCTGTGGCTGAGGAAGAGCAACCCCAGCTTCTGCTGTTGGGCAAACAGGCGATTGACGATGATGCCAACCAAACCGCACAAATGCTTGCTGCCCTTTTGAATGCGCCGCAAGGCACGTTTGCCAGCAAAGTGGAATTGGGCGAAAACGAAGTATCGATTAAGCGTGAAATAGACGGCGGCGAGGAAACATTGGCCTTGAAGTTGCCCGCTGTGATTAGTGCGGATTTACGGTTAAACGAGCCGCGTTTTGTGAAGCTGCCCAATATCATGGCCGCTAAGAAAAAGCCACTGGGAAAAACCACGCCGGCAGAGCTGGGTGTTGATATTGCCCTGCGTTTGAACGTGGTAAAAGTGGCGGAACCCAAAGCGCGTCAGGCAGGCGTGAAGTTGGCGGATGTTGCCGAATTGGTTGAAAAATTGAAAAATGAAGCCAAAGTGATTTAAGGGGGCGGAAATGAGCGTATTGATTATTGCAGAGCACAACAACCAACAGTTAAACCCCGCTACCCTTCATGCAGTAACGGCGGCTGCGAAACTTGGAGAAGTTCATGTTTTGGTGGCCGGTTCCAATGCCGTTTCAGTGGCGGATGCAGTCAAGCAAGTAAAAGGGGTGGCTAAAGTATTGCTGGCTGATGCCCTCCATTACGGTGAAAGTTTGGCGGAGGAAATTGCTCCTCTCGCGGTAAAACTGGCTGCCGATTACCGTTATATTGCAGCAACGGCTACCGCATTCGGTAAAAATCTGCTGCCGCGCGTTGCCGCCTTGCTTGATGTGCCGCAAATTTCTGATTTAACGGAAATTATTGATGGTAAAACATTCGTTCGTCCGATTTATGCCGGCAATGCTTTTGAAACCGTGCAAAGCGACGCGACAAAATTAGTGCTGACTTTCCGTGCTACTGCGTTCGATGCAGCGGAAAATACAGATGGTAACGCAGAAGTGGTTCATGCCGAAGCATTAGCTGCCCAAAATCTGAGCCGCTTTGTAGGAAGAGAATTAACGCAATCCGACCGCCCCGATTTAACGCAAGCCAAAGTGGTGGTGTCCGGCGGCCGGGCATTGGGTAGTGCCGAGCAGTTTCAAGCGGTATTAACGCCGCTGGCCGATGCTTTAGGGGCGGCAATCGGTGCTTCACGGGCTGCGGTTGATGCCGAATATGCACCGAATGATGTACAGGTTGGCCAAACCGGTAAAGTGGTTGCGCCGCAGTTATATATTGCGGTCGGTATTTCCGGAGCAATTCAACATACTGCTGGTATGCAAGACAGTAAAGTTATCGTAGCCATTAATAAAGATCCTGATGCTCCGATTTTCAATGTGGCTGATTATGGCTTGGTCGGCGATTTGTTTGACATTGTGCCGAAGCTAACCGCTGCTTTGAAAGATTAAGCAAAAGTGTTTCACGTGAAACATATTATATTATTGGCTTAAACCGACAAAACTTTATACGGTTATTCGTATAAAGTTTTGTTTTTTATTTCAGACGGCCTGATTTTTTATAAAACCATCTTCGAGCTTAGTTATTGAAAGCCGTCTGAAAGTGCGGAAAAGATAAAGATGACTGCTGCCGTTTATAAGACAATCACCGGGCCGGTTCAGGCTGAATTTAAAGATAAGGGAAGCCGTTTCATTGCTTTTGCTTATCCTGTTCAATCTGCGGCGGAGGTAAAGCGGTATGTTGAATCTTTGCGCGAAGAACATCATAAAGCCCGGCATTGGTGCTATGCCTATCGTTTGGGCGTGGATGGTACGCAATTCAGGGCTAATGATGATGGAGAGCCTTCCGGCAGTGCCGGCCGCCCTATTCTCGGGCAAATAGATTCCGCCGAATTAACCGACGTGTTGATCGTGGTGGTGCGTTATTTCGGTGGCACGTTATTGGGTGTGCCCGGATTGATTCACGCCTATAAAACTGCTTCCGTAGAAGCGCTGAAAATAGCAGAAATAATTGAAAAAAATGTCGAAAAAACGGTTTGGTTGCGTTGCGAATACCCGAATTTAAATGATGCTATCCGAATCGCCAAGCAGCATCACGCCGAAGTGGTTGAACAGGATTTGCAGTTGGATTGCCGCTTAACCATAAAAATCCCGTTAGCCCAATATCAAGCATGTGTCGCCGCATGGCGGCATACCCGATTGATTGACGTACAAGATGAGGCATTTTAAGCCTTGTTAGTATGTGTTATAGCTTGGAATTTAATATTTACCACATAGATCGGTTTGATGTTTTGCGTCGAATATTAAACTTGGGGATGGGGTAAATGGCTCTGTATTATTGCTAAGAGGCCGTCTGAAACGTTTTAAACTTTATCGGAAAACGTTACGGATGGCCTCGTTTTTGCTCAGGTCGGCAGATTGAATATTAATAGCGTCTAGTAGTGAAAATATTTTGTTTTCGGGTTGAGGTGCCCGGTTCAAACAAAGCCAACCTATCGTCATGCAAAAAAAACCGGAAAGTAAGATATTAGAATTATTCGGTTATTTGGCCATAAATTAGGCTATAATCCGACAGCTTTAATACTCATTTCAATCGGCTTTAATGGAAGGAAAATCCATGAAATTACTCGTTATCGGCAGTGGTGGGCGCGAACATGCGTTAGCTTGGAAGCTGGCCCAATCGCCTAAAGTAGAAACCGTATTTGTGGCACCCGGCAATGCAGGAACAGCGTTGGAACCGAAGCTGCAAAATATTGTGTTGACCGCACATGCCGATTTGATTGATTTTTGTAAGCGTGAAAATATTGCTTTTACCGTGGTCGGCCCCGAAGCACCGTTGGCGGCCGGCGTAGTGGATGATTTTCGTGCCGCCGGTTTGAAAATTTTCGGCCCTACCCGTTATGCGGCCCAGTTGGAAAGCTCGAAAGATTTTGCCAAAGCGTTTATGGCGAAATACGGCATTCCTACTGCCGGATATCAAACCTTTGAAAATGCGGAAAAAGCACACCGATATGTAGAGGAAAAAGGTGCGCCGATCGTGATTAAAGCCGATGGTTTGGCCGCCGGAAAGGGTGTGATTGTTGCCATGACTTTGCAAGATGCCCATGCTGCGATTGACGATATGCTGCTCGGTAATAAGATGGGCAATGCAGGAGCCCGAGTGGTGATTGAGGATTTTTTGCAAGGCGAAGAAGCAAGTTTTATCGTGATGGCTGACGGCACCCATGTGCTGCCGATGGCTACCAGTCAAGACCATAAACGGTTGTTGGACGACGATAGAGGCCCCAATACAGGCGGTATGGGTGCATACAGCCCTGCGCCGGTGGTTACGCCGGAAGTATATGAGCGGGCGATGAATGAAATTATTTTACCGACTATTAACGGTATGAAGGCCGAAGGCCATGAATTTACAGGTTTTTTGTATGCCGGTTTGATGATCGATAAAAGCGGTGCTCCGTTTACCATTGAATTCAACTGCCGCTTCGGTGATCCTGAAACCCAGCCGATTATGAGCCGTTTGGATAGTGATTTTGTGGATTTGATAGAAGCCGGGATTAACGGTAAATTGGATGGCGTTAAAGCCGAATGGAACCCGCAAACAGCCGTCGGCGTAGTGTTGGCTGCCGAGAATTATCCGGAAACGCCGAAAAAAGGCGATGTGATTTCGGGTTTGGATGCCGCCGGAAAAATCGGTAAAGTGTTTCATGCAGGCACATCGGCAAATGAAAAAGGCGAAACGGTAACCAATGGCGGGCGTGTTTTATGCGTGGTCGGTTTGGGCGATGATGTTGCTGCTGCGAAAAATAAAGCGTATCAAGCATTGGAAAACATTCATTTTAGCGGTATGCAGTATCGCAAAGATATTGCCGATAAAGCCATAAAACGTTAATGATATAGGCCGTCTGAAAAATTTCAGACGGCCTCCCCTAATATTTGTCTGCCGGAATAGGCATATTTGCTTTTTTGTATCCGTATCGTATCTATGATTGGGCGATAGCGCCCATATGCTCCCGATAGCCTTCAAAGAAATCAACTGCTTCACCGCGGTATTTTCAATCATGATGGAATTTCCCGAATGCCTGCAGCCATTGCCTGTAAAAAACTTACACATCATTTAAAGCATGGCGGCTTGATCGCTTACCCTACCGAATCTTGTTACGGTATCGGTTGTTTGCCCACACATCCGCGTGCTTTAAAGAAATTGGTATGCTTGAAAAAGCGGCCTCAAAACAAAGGCATGATTGTGATTGGCCATAGCTTGGCGCAATTGCAGCCGCTATTGGAGAGGCCGTCTGAAAAAACGCTTGCCCTGTTACAAAACGAATGGCCTGCACCCAAAACTTTCTTATTGGCTTGCCGTAGCCGCGTGTTGCCGCTTTTGCGTGGAAAAGGGCGCAATAAACTGGCCGTACGGGTGCCTGCGCATAGTGGGGCGCGGCGGTTGTGCAAAATGCTGAATATGCCTTTGGTGTCTACTTCATGTAATCGTGCGGGAAAATGCCCGTGCAAGAGTGAGCGTGAGGTGAGAAAGCAATTTGGTCGGCAGGTATGGGTTGTCGGTGGACGGATAGGCAGCCGGAAAGCTCCCAGCCAAATTATTGACGGCGAATCAGGTGCCCGCTTGCGTTGATTTAAATTGCGATCACAATAATAACTTTGGGTATATTGTGTATTGTTTGCAGATTATGGTAATAACGCAATAAATATGGCCGCATTATCATGCAAAGCAACCGAATACACTATGATGATAGGGCTGATTCAACAGAAGCCTGAGACATGGCTTGATGAAATGCAGCGCAGTTATTGGCAAATAACTGCAAGATCAATTTTATCTTTTCAACAAGTATATTTTTGCTTCAACGTCTTCAGAGTTTATGCGGATACCGACTTAACCCCAAATTCTTTTCGCCGTTCCAACATAAAGACAAATTTGCGCCGATAATGGCACTTTCAATGATAGAAAAGACCAATTGAAGCGCTTGAATGCTGTCGACACCGCTGATACGAAAGTTGATATCTTTACCCGCCCCGACGATTCTGTATGGGCAAGCCCATTCATTTTCGCCAAGTTGTTCCGGCTTGCCTATCAATACGTTTACTTTTTCGGCAGAATTTTCTGATAATTCCAACGTTCTATGGGCAATGGCGGTTTCTTGAGTTAATTCGGCAAACATAACATTTTCTTGTCGGATAGATAGGCGGATTTTCTTGTTTTCCCTTTGATGATATTAAAAATATTAATTTATTGATTTTATGTTAGAATGCCGCCGAATTCCACTTGCCGCCGGCTTGGTTTTCAGACGGCCTTTATGTTCCATTTTGTAAGTGGAATCAAATGGGTAAAAAGCCATCCGGAAAAGGAACCAAGTCGGCATGAAAACAGTCTTCTAAGTTTATTCATTGATAACGATGCCGTCTGAAATGCTTACCCTGTCGGTTTCAGACGGCCTTAACATACAGCAAACCATGAATCGTCAGAAAATTTACCGTATCGCCCTGTTGGGTATCGCCGCGGCCGTATTGGCAGCTTGCAGCTTTAAGAAGAGCAAACCTCCCGTTACCACCTTGCCGCCCGCTGCCAAAGTGCCGCCGGTTACCACTCCCGGTATGCCGATGCCTGCGGGTACGCCTGCGCCGCAAGGCCATGTGCATGCGCCCGGCGGCGGGGCAAGCTACAAAGCGGTTTCGTACGGTGAGTTACCGCAATGGCAGCAGCAGAATTTTTCCGACAGCCTGCGTTCGTTCCGTTTGGGATGCGAGAAACTGAAATCACAGCAGAATTGGCGCAATGTGTGTGCCCAAGCAGCCCAAACGCCTTATCAGGACGGTGCCGCCAAAGCCTTTTTCGAGCAGTATTTCACGCCGTGGCAGGTAAGCGGCAACGGCAAACTCGGCGGTACGATTACCGGCTATTACGAGCCGGTGCTTCACGGTGATGTTAAAAACACCGCCAAAGCACGTTTTCCCGTTTACGGTATCCCCAGCGACTTCGTATCGGTCGATTTGCCTGCCGGTTTGCGCAACAGCAAAGCAATGGTGCGTGTCCGCCCTACGGGGCAGAATAAAGGCGTGGTTGATCCGGCCGGCCAATATACCGCCAACTTAGCCAAATTTCCGATTAGCGAGCGTACCAGAGCCTTAAAAGGCCGCTTTGTAGGCAGCCAGTTTGTGCCTTATTACACCCGCGCCCAGATTAACGGCGGTGCTTTGGACGGGAAAGCGCCGATTCTCGGTTATGCAGACGACCCTGTGGAGCTGTTTTTCCTGCATATTCAAGGATCGGGCCGTTTGAGAACGCCCGACGGCAGATACATCCGCTTGGGGTTCGCAGATAAAAACGAATATCCGTACGTATCCATCGGGCGTTATATGGCCGACAGAGGTTATCTGACTTTGGCGCAAACCACCATGCAAGGTATTAAAGCCTATATGCAGCGCAACCCGCAGCGTTTGGCCGAGGTGTTGGGGCAGAATCCCAGCTATGTATTCTTCCGCGAGCTTCCCGGCAATGACGACGGCCCGGTTGGTGCGCTCGGCACGCCTCTGATGGGGCAGTATGCCGGAGCGGTCGACCGCCATTACATCACGCTGGGTGCGCCTTTGTTTGTGGCGACTACCCATCCGGTGAGCAATTATGCGCTCAACCGGTTGATTATGGCGCAGGATACCGGCAGCGCGATTAAAGGCGCGGTTCGTGTGGATTATTTCTGGGGTTACGGCGATGAAGCGGGTGCCGTGGCAGGCAAACAGAAACATACCGGCTATGTGTGGCAGTTGCTGCCCAATGGTGTGATGCCCGAATACAGACCGTAGAGAAGACCGGATATGCAAAGGCCGTCTGAAATCATTTCAGACGGCCTTTGCCGTTTTTAAAATAACCGGTTACTTTTTGGTACATTTCATAAGTGCGTTTTGAACCGCTTCATCCAGTTTTTTAGCGGTTACTTCTCCGAGAAGGGCTTGTTTGTAGCCGCATTTAGGTGCTTCGACGGTAGTGAAAGGCAGTGCGCCGACGTTGTTGCCGACCGACTTCATCCATGTGCGGCTGTTGTTGCCGGTATAACGCCAAATGGGGTAACTGACCGGTGTTTGTTTCAGGAATTTGCCGATATTGTCAGTATTGTCCAGCGCGATACCCACCATATCCACGCTGCCTTTTTTCTGTTTTTTGTACCATGCCGACATTTCGGGCATTTCTTTGCGGCACGGACCGCACCAAGTGGCCCACAAATTGATAATGCGCACGGGGGCTTTCAGTGATTCAAACGTTTTGGGCGCATCGCTTTTCCAATCTTGAATATCGGCGGCAGCGGCTGCGGGCAAACCTGCCGCCATTACGGTGCCGAGAAAAAGTGCGGATAGAGTTTTCATAAATGTTCGTCCTTCGGTTTCTGGTTGGATATTTTGTCGGATACGGTTTTCCGGTGCGGTTTCATGTGTTTGCCGATTTCCTCCCATACTTTGTTGCCGTGGTGGGGAACGCTGTCCTGAACCCAATACCACCAGAAGTAACCGCCGACATAATTTGGTGTGTATTTCGGCATGGAATAGTAATGACGGATCATATCCGTTTTACTTTCAACCGTAGCGTTTTTCCGGGTGTTGCCGCATTCACCGATACCGAGTTTGGCACGGGGAAACAAGGTTTGCAATTCGTTGAAAACCTTTTTCCAGTCGGGTTGGAATCCGTTGTTGTCGTCTTCATAATAGCTCACAAACACATAATCGACGTGTTGTTTCATATCAGCGGGAATATAGCGGGCAAGCCAGTTTTGCATGGTTGTTTTTTGCATGTTCGGTGCAAAGTAATAAGCGGTCAGCGCGGTTGCCGTATTCTTTCTGCGAATGTAGCGGTAGGCGGCGGCAGCTTTGTCGGCAATGAGTTGCGGGTTGTTGCCGAGCCAGTTTTCGCCGTTGATTTCATTACCGATTTCCCAAACATCCACGTATTCCGCCAAGGCTTGGTAAGAGCTTTCAAAGCGTTTGAGATAGGCCGCAACGGTCGGATATCGTTTCATCTCGGAAGAATCTACCGGCGTGGCCATAATATATGCCGTTCGGTGTATGGCGGCAAACAGCTTTCTGTATTCGGCAGGCGGCTTTTCCGCCGACATCACAATGCGTACGACCGGTTTTACCGGCATGGCTTTTAAGGCATTGGTAATATGTATTTGTTTGATTTTGCCTTCCCAACCGTCATCTATGGTTACGCCGTAGAAAAAATCGGGCAGCGGTCGGGCGGCGGCATGGACAATGCCGGACAGCATCGTCAAAATGCCGGTAAAAACCAATGCCGCATTCTTATGCTGCATGGATTAAATTCCTGTATGACATTGATAAAATAAAGATATTACCGCCAAAATAGCCGAAATGGGGGCGACAAACTGTAAAGGGTGGTTTACAATCAAAAAACGGCCGAATTTGAATGAAGGAATTATTATGCCATTAACCGTAACGCTTTATCACAACAACCGGTGCAGTAAATCCCGCGCCGCGTTGTCGCTTTTACAGGTGCGCGGTGTCAAAACCAAAGTGGTTGATTATTTGCACTCCCCGCCTTCTTTTGATGAGTTGCAGAGTATTTTTGAAAAGCTCGGCGCAGAATCTCCGCGCGTGATGATGCGGGTGAAAGATGATTTGTATCGCGAGCTGGGTTTGGATAATCCCGATTTGAGCAATGATGATCTGCTCAAAGCCGTTGCCGAGCATCCCAAACTGCTGGAACGCCCGATTGCCGTGTCGGGAGACAAAGCCGCGGTAGGCCGCCCGTTGGAAAATATCGAAGCATTGCTGTAAATAAAGAAAAGGCCGTCTGAAACATATGGGGATACCGCTTTTACGCAGCCGTACAGGTTTGCGCTGCTACTTGCTGCGGGGTATTGTACTGAGCCTGCTGCTGGTGTTGCTGATGTTCGGCAACTGCGTGTGGACGGTGTATCGCGCCGGCAACCGCACTCTGCCTGCCGGCATTCATGCGGATGCCGCGGTGGTGCTGGGGGCTGCGGCGTGGGACAAACGCCCGTCGCCCGTGTTTCAGGAACGTATCAATCATGCGATTGCACTTTATCAGGGCGGCAGGGTGGAAAAGCTGGTGTTTACCGGCGGTACGCCTAAAAAAGGCTTTATGACCGAGGCCGAAGTGGGGCGGCGTTATGCACTCAAGCAGGGTGTGCCCGCCCGCCACATCCTGTTTGAAAACACATCCCGCAGCACTTATGAAAATTTGTTAAATATCAAGCCGCTGCTAAGGGAAAACGGTATCCGGTCGGTTATTATCGTGAGCGACCCCTACCATACCGCCCGTGCAGCCGTAATGGCGCAACATTTGGGCTTGAATGCAACGGTATCGGGCACGCCGACCAGCCGTTACAGTAATTCTCAAAAGAAAGCCAAATTTTTGATGCAGGAAAGTTATGCGCTGTTTCTGTATTACTGCGAGTATTGGGGCGATCGGGCATTGACGTTTTTACGCTGGGGGTAGGTTCGGCTGCGTAAGATGGGTAATGGAAGAGGCCGTCTGAAAACTTATTTTCAGACGGCCTCTTTGAATGATGAAAATTAGCGTTTTTTCTGATTGGTGTTTTTACTGCCTTTGGGCTTTTTCTCGGCGGCAGTCAGGCGCGCCGCTACAAATTCAACCATTAAATCTTTCTTTTCCCAAAAGAATTTCTGCATTTTTTCGAGTGAATATATTTTTTTCACCATCGCGGGCAGGCCGTCGTGAACAATGGCGACAACTTCGCGGTTGAGCGGTTCGCTGTCCATGGCGGTTTTCAAATCGGTATTTTGCGCATCAAGGTAGGCTTGAAGCTGTTTTTTTACGCCGCCGTGAATTTCAAATTGTTTGATCATTTTGGGTTTTCCTTTCCGTGAATGTGGGCGGTATTCTAGCAAAAATACGCCGGCTTCCTACAAATCTTAACCTTTTACAGATACAATACGTTGTATTTTTGAAAAGGCCGTCTGAAAATGTATTTATGGTTCAAGCTGCTACATGTGTTTTTTATCATTTCATGGTTTGCGGGTTTGTTTTACCTGCCGCGTATTTATGTGAATCTGGCGCAGGTGGATACGGGCAACCGCGGCGAATACCAACGCTTGCTCGGCATGGCACAACGGCTGTTTAAATTTATGACTCCGCTGGGCATCGGGGCGGTTATTGCCGGTTTTGCTGTTCCGTTCGTTACCGGCTGGTGGGGCATGGGGTGGGTGCATACGAAAGTAACGCTGGGCGTGATTCTGCTCGGCTATCATTTCTACTGCTACCGCCTGCTTTTGGACTTTCAGGAAAACCGTAACCGCTATTCACACAAGTGGTATCGTGTGTTTAATGAAATTCCCGTTGTGATTATGGCGGCTTCGCTATATCTGGTGATTTTTAAACCGTTTTGACAGTAAAGGCCGTCTGAAAACATGACTATTGAAATCGAACGCCGTTTTTTATTGAAAAACGACTCATGGCGCGGGCAGGCATCTGCGCCGAAAATGCTGCGGCAGGGCTATTTGAGTGTGGATAAAGAATGCACTATTCGCGTGCGTATTGTCGGCGATAAGGCATGGCTGACTTTGAAGGGGTATATTTCCGATGCCGTCCGCAGCGAATTCGAATACGAAATCCCGTTGGCGCATGCCGAGCAAATGATGCAGACGATGTGTCCGTTTAAATTGGAAAAATATCGTTATGAAATCGAATACGATGGGTTTGTGTTTGAAATCGACGAATATTTCGGCGATAACGCCCCGTTGGTCGTGGCCGAGATAGAGTTGCCGAACGAGTATACGGCGTTTGCCAAACCGGATTGGTTGGGTGAGGAAATCACGTCCGACGGTAAATTTACCAATGCTTATTTGAGCAAGCATCCGTATTCGTCTTGGCATTGCCAAAAAACTTAAATATATTACGGCGCTTATTCTTTTCAGGCCGTCTGAAATCTTGTTTATGGGTTTCAGACGGCCTTTTGCCGGTTGTTGCAGGCTCTTTTATTTCTTCGGTTGACTTTCCATTCAAACAAAACTTGATTGTTTTTTAGCTTATTCAAGCGGAAACTTGCCATGGCTGTTCGTATCCAACCCATTATGCAAAGAGTAATATTTTCCTGCGTTAAAAAGATTTTGGTGCTTGGCGCACTTTTGTTGGCGGCGGTGTGGTTTACCGCTCTGGTTTGGGTTTGGTATGGCGATATCCGCATCACCCGGCGGCCTGTCGGCAGCATTGAGGCGGCAGATAGCGCGGTTGTGTTGAGTACCAAAGCGTATCGGCAAGGCAAGCTGAATCCGTGTTTGGTTTCGCGCGTAGAGGCAGGTGTGGCGCTGTGGCGGGCGGGTAAGGTAAAACGGCTGGTGATGAGCGGCGGCATCAACCGCGATTTCCATTACGGTTCGAAAACCATGAAGATGTTGGCGGAGCGGATGGGCGTGCCTGCCGAAGCAATCGTGTTGGAAAGCGAATCCGCCGACACCTATCAAAATATTGTTTACAGCACCGCATCGGTAAAACACGACCGCAGCGTGGTGTTGGTGAGTTCCGGCTTCCATTTGCGCCGTGCGTCTTGGCTGGCGGCCCGACAATGGCCCGATAAGCATATACAGGTATTTGCAGGCAGCTATTGTTATTCTAATGTTGGTTTTTATCTATATGATTTAATTAGAGAAACAGGAGCCATCTTAAAAAACGGCCTATTAAACCGCTATTGAGAAAACTATTTGCCATAAGTGGTACAATAAGGCCGAATTTTTGACCGTTTTAATAATATGCTTAAAAAACAATATGTTGCTATATTTTTCGGCCTGCTGCTGATCGGTTGGCTGATATTGATGATATGGATTTACATGTCTGCTTTGCAGACACGGAGTATCCGTAAAGACGAAATCCGACCGGCTGATGCGGCATTGGTGTTGGGCAATGCGGTTAATAAAGACGGCCGCCCGAATCCGTGTCTGCGTTCCCGCGTGGCCGCTGCCGCCGAGCTGTATCATGCCGATAAAGTGCCCAAGCTGGTGGTTGCCGGAGGTACGGACAGCGACGGCAGCAATGAAGCCCAGCACATGAAGGCGATTGCAATAGAATTAGGTGTGCCGGAATCGCGCATTGCGATGGAAGGGAAGTCTGAAAATACTTATGAAAACATCCGCTTCAGCTCGGTGCAGCTTACCAATAACAGCAATGTGGTGATTGTGAGTGCCGATTTTCATCTGCAACGCGCTTTGTGGCTGGCCGAAAGGGAGTGGGGAGATCAAAAAATGCTACAGGTTTATTCCGGCCAAGAGTCATGCGACGACAGCGGCTTGGATTACGCCCGCAAGCTGGTGCGCGAAAGTTTGGCGTGGATAAAAGCGGTGGTAATCAAACCCGACTGATGCACCGGTATGCGATGCCGTATTGTTCGAAACGCAAACGTAATGCTGAACATAGGCTGTCTATGGGGTAAAATAGCCGGCAGGCCGTCTGAAAACGGTTTCAGACGGCCTGCTGTTCGATTTGAGCACACATAACCTATTGATTGCCTAAACACATGATTCCCCCCGACCATTGGCAGATTCACCGTCATCTTGCCCGAGATATGGATGAGCGGCTGCAACTTGTTCGCCATGTTCCCCAACATATTATGCTTGTCGGTGCCGATGCCGACGAGAGCCGCAGTTTGCTGGCGGAGCGTTATCCCAAAGCCGCCTTTACCGAATACGACCCCCGCCCTGCATTTTTGCAGGCTGCCGCCGAAGCACGCAAACCGAATCTGTGGCAGAAGCTGACCGGCAAAAGTATTCCCCAATACTGTCGGGATCTCGACGAACCCTTGCCTGAAGCCGCTGCCGATATGTTATGGGCAAACCTCAGCCTGATTACCGCCGAATCGCCCGTGCCGGTGTTTGAAAACTGGGCGCGTGCTCTGAAAACCGACGGCTTGCTGTTTTTCACCCACTTCGGTATCGACAGCTTGCAAGCGTTGGCAGGCCGTCTGAAACAGTGCGGTATCGCTTGTGAAACGCCTATGCTGTTCGATATGCACGATCTGGGCGATATGCTGTTTCATCACGGATTTTACGATCCGGTAATGGATACGGCCAAGCTGGAGCTGAACTACCGCCGTGCCGATACGTTTTGGCAGGATATGGATACGTTCGGTTTGTGGGCATCACTGGAATTTGATGACGAGGCTGCCGCCAAAGCCGCCGTCGACGAGATGTTTGCCGACGGCAGCCTGAACAGCATCACGCTCGAAACCGTGTATGGGCATGCGGTTAAAAAGCAAACACTGCCGCAGGGCGAAAGTTTGGTGCAGTTTTATCCGAAGCATTAAGCGAAACACAGTTATCTGCTTAAATATACGAAAAGGCCGTCTGAAAAACTTTCAGACGGCCTTTGAGTTGGTAAAGCGTTATATAGCAAACAAACTTATCGTTGATAAAAGGCAGCAAACCGCAAACAGTGCAAAATAGCGGCTTACACAATCGTTCTCTTCGAGAGCTAAGGCGCAGCAACGCCGTAGCAGGAAGAAAGTTTATTTGTTACAGCTGGCCTTCTTTGCGTTGGCGGCCGTAATCCGCAGCAGCGGTAAACAGTACATCGGTGGAAGAGTTCAATGCCGTTTCGGCAGAATCCTGAATCACCCCGATAATAAAGCCCACAGCCACAACCTGCATGGCCACGTCATTGGAAATGCCGAACAGGCTGCACGCCAGCGGAATCAGCAGCAGCGAGCCGCCGGCCACACCGGATGCACCGGCCGCGCTCACTGTCGCCACCAAGCTCAATAGCAATGCCGTGGCGAAGTCCACTTGAATGCCCTGCGTGTAGGCGGCAGACATTGCCAGCACGGTAATGGTGATCGCCGCCCCGCCCATATTGATGGTGGCTCCCAACGGAATAGAAATGGAATACGTATCTTCATGCAGGTTGAGTTTCTTCGCCAAGGCCATGTTCACGGGAATATTAGCGGCCGAACTACGGGTAAAGAAAGCGGTCATACCACTTTCACGAAGGCAGGTTAGCACCAGCGGATAAGGATTGCGGCGGACTTTCCACCACACGATTAACGGATTGGCAACGAGGGCGATAAACAGCATGCAGCCCACCAACACCAAAATCAGTTTGCCGTAACTGGCAAGCGCGGTAAAACCGGTTTCGGCAATGGTGGAAGACACCAAGCCGAATATACCCAAAGGCGCAAAGCGGATAACCCATTTCACCACTTGCGATACGGCGGAAGCCAAATCCGCCACCATAATACGGGTGGATTCCGCCGCATGGCGCAGAGCGAAACCGAGCACCAAAGCCCAAGCCAGAATACCGATGTAGTTGGCGTTGGCAAGCGCGTTAATCGGATTGGACACCAAGTTCAGCAACAGCGCTTTCATCACTTCGGTAATGCCGGAAGGCGGCGCGGTGGTTACATTGTTGGCATGAACCAGCACGATTTCGGTGGGAAAGAGAAAACTGGCCACCACAGCGGAAAAAGCCGCAGTGAAAGTGCCGATAATATAAAGAATCAGAATAGGGCGGATGTGTGCTTCATTACCGCGTTGATGCTGGGCAACCGCAGCAACAACCAGCACAAACACCAGCACAGGGGCAACAGCTTTCAACGCGCCTACAAACAGCGTGCCGAGCAAGCCCGAAGCCAAACCGGCCGATGGCGACAGCCACGCCAATACAATACCTAAAACAAGGCCGACTGCAATTTGTTGAACCAAACTGATTCGGTTAACTGCATCGACAACCGGATTTCCGCTTGCCATGAGTGCATCCTTCTATATTAATGTTAAAAAAAGATAATATTTTAAAATAAAATGCTTATTCCGGGAGGGGTTGGAGAGAAAACGGCATAAAAGACCGCTAAATAGATTTATATCGCAATAAAAGTTATCAATTATTAGAAAAATTCATAAAAAACAGATATTTTAGCATGATTAGTGAGACGAATATACTTATTGGAGCCGTCTGAAACAGACCGTATCGGCTGGAAATCGGAAGCGGCACAGATAACCGTATCGTTTTGCCGCATTACCGGTTTATTGCTTCTGCATTTTGCATAATTATTTGGATTCCTCGCCACATCCCAACAGAAATTAAAGAAAATAATGCTAAAATCGACACTTAGTGAAAAGTATGCGATTTGATGCCATGAAAAAACACACAACTTCCCTGTTTCTGACCACGCTTTCGCTTGCCTGCACCCAAGCGTTTGCTTCAGAACCCGTGCCTGAAGATTATGTGCCTATCAAAAAACAAACCAAAAACAGCGAAAAAAAAGATGCTAACGGCAAACTGCCGTTGAAATATCCGGTCGAAATCCGTACCGATAACGACGAAGTCAAAGCCATGCTCGAAGAGCATCTGCCGCTGATTGCCCAACAGCACGAGGAAGAGCTCGATAGGGAGCAGATCGGCTTTTTGGCGGAAGATGCGCCGGATAACGTGCAGACCATGCTGAAAACCAAAGGCTATTTCAACAGCAAAGTAAACGTCGAGCCTGCGGGGGCGGGCTATGTAGTGAATGTTGCGCCCGGTAAGCGTACCAAGATCAACAATGTGGGCGTGGCGATTATCGGCGACGTGCTGCAAGACGACGATCTGGCGCAGTATTATAAAAGTGCGTTGGAAAACTGGTCGCTTCCGGTCGGCGACAATTTTGATCAAAGCGAATGGAACAGTAGTAAAACATCGGTATTGTCTGCAGTGGTGCGCAAAAAATACCCGCTGGCCAGGTTATCGCAAACACAAGCCACCATTGATCCCAATCGCAATACCGCCGATTTGAACGTGGTTGTAGAAAGCAACCGTCCCGTATATTTTGGAGACGTACACATTACCGGCACGGACCGTTATCCCGAAAAAGTAGTGCGGGGTATGGCGAAGTTCCGGCCCGGTTCGCCTTATGATTTGGATTTGCTGCTCGATTACCAGCAGGCATTGGAGCAGGACGGGCACTATTCCGGCGCATCGGTGCAAGCCGATTTCGATAATATGCAAGGCGACCGCGTGCCGGTAAAAGTAGCCGTATCCGAAGTGAAGCGGCACAAACTCGAAGCCGGTGTGCGTTACGATTCCGAATATGGTCTCGGCGGGCGTATCGGATACGACTACTACAACTTGTTCAACCGCGGCTATATCGGTTCGGTTGTGTGGGATGCGGATAAATACGAAACCACCGTTGCAGCCGGTATCAGCCAGCCGCGAAACAGCAACGGCCATTATTTCACTTCCAATGTCGGCTACACCCGCTCGACCACCCAAAATCTGGAAAAACATGCCTTAACCGGAGGCATTTGGCGGGTGCGCGACCGCAATAATATCGAATCCCGCCTCGGAGTCGAATACATCACCGAAAGCCGCCGCGTACCCGGTTCCAATTACGATTTGGGCCGAAGCAATGCCACCATGCTTACCGCTTCGTGGAAACGGCAGGAAATCCAAAGTACGCTGCGTCCTGAAAACGGTTACTATTTGGACGGTAAAGTCGGCTCCACATTGGGCAAACTATTATCGTCCACCACCATTGCAAGGGCGCATGGTCGGGCAGGGTATTATTTCACGCCCGAAAATAAAAAAATCGGCACTTTCATCGCACGCGGTCAGGTAGGTTACGTGTATGCCCGCGAAAACGACGAAGTGCCGTCCACTTTGCAGTTCCGCACCGGCGGAGCCACGTCGATACGCGGTTACGAGTTGGACAGTATCGGTTTGGCCGGCCCCAACGGTTCGGTGCTGCCCGAACGGGCGGTGGCAGTAGCAAGTTTGGAATATCAATATCCGGTAACCAAGAGTTTCTCTGCCGCCGTATTTCACGATATGGGCGATGCCGCGCGCAACTTCAAACGAATGTCTTTCAAACACGGCACGGGCGTGGGCGTGCGTTGGTTCAGCCCCGTTGCACCGTTTTCGTTTGATGTCGCTTACGGGCATCATGATAAAAAACTGCGTTGGCACATCAGTTTAGGAACACGATTCTAAAATGACGCAAAATACCGAAAACCTACAAAGGCCGTCTGAAACACCTTCCGGGCAACCGGATACCCGAAGGCCGTCTGAAAAGCCTCGGAAAAGCGGAATTCGCCGTGTGGTGTTTGCCATTCTGCTGGTGTTTCTGGCCGCTTTGCTGTTGCTGCTTGGCACCGTTGCATGGGTGTTGACGACAGAATCGGGGTTGCGTTTCGGTTTATATAAAATACCGTCGTGGTTCGGTGTCAATATTACGTCCAAAACGTTGCAAGGCACTGTTTGGAAAGGTTTCAGCGGCGATGGATGGCGTATAGAAACCGCTGCTGCCGATGTGGACATCAGCCGCTTCGATTTTGTTTGGCAGCCGCAAGAGCTGATGCGGAAAAAACTGCATGTGCGCCGTATTGCCGCCGGTGATATTGAGATCGTATCCAAACCCACGCCGCCGAAAGAAAAGCAGCCGCCTGCCGGCCTGCCTGAAAGTGTCAGTTTGCCGCTCGAAATAGCGATAGACAGTATTGAAACCGGCAAAATCAGCAGCGGCCCGCGCAAAGACAAGCAAACCGTCTTCCTTAACCGCATCCGCGCCGCCTATACCTACAACCACCAATTGCATAGCTTGAAGCTGGCCGAAGTAAGCACTCCGTGGAGCAATGCGGCCGGCCGCGCCACTCTCGGCGTGAAAAGCCCGTTTGCCTTGAATGCTTCGGTAGACAGCGACGGTGAATTGGACGGCCAATTGGTTCATACCACCACCCGTTTTTGGGGCGATCTGAAAAATATGGAAACCGACATACGGCTCGACGGCGACGATATCCGCCTGCATGCCGAATCGGTGCTGCATCCGTTTGCGCCCAAACTCAACGACAAAGTCGACCATATTCAGATAAAAGGCTTCAACATCAACCCGCGGGCGTTTCTGCCCCAACTGCCCAAAGCCATGCTCGAATTCGATGCCACGGTTGTACCGTCGTTTGAAGAAGGGTTGGCATTGGAAGGCTCGATTGATTTGGCCAATTCAGGAGCGGCCGCAGCCGATGCGGACGGTATTCCCGTGCGGGGAATTCTGGGCGGGTTTACCGTAAATGAAAACGGATTGGTCAAAATACAAGAAACCACCGTGAAGCTGCTTCAAAACGGTACGGTCAATGTGGGCGGCAGCATCAACACCGCCAACAATCAGCTTGCTTTGGCGATGGCTTTGCACAACATCACCGCCGCCGATGCCTTAAAACAGAAACTTGAGGGCAGCCTCAATGGAAACATTACCGTGGGCGGTAATTTCAATAACCTTGAAACCGGCTGGGAGTTGGACACCGGCACCGCCCAAACCAAAGGTAAAGTGCAGATGCAAACCGATTCGCATCTCGGCCAGCAAACCCTGTTTTTGAAAAAAGCCCAAATCCTGCCCGACGGCGGCGGGGAAATGAATGCGGAAGGCACGTTGGAGCTGTTTAAAGACAGAGCGTTGAAGCTCGTCGTAAGCAGCAAAAACTTCAACCCGAGCAAATTGAACAAGCAGTTTCCCGAAGGCAGTGTCAACGGCACGATAAATCTCGACGGCGAAATCGCCAACAGCAAATATGCCGGAAAAATGCAGTTCGGCACCAGCACATTATCCGGCGTGCCGTTGCAAGGCAAAGCCGACGTGGTGTATGAAAAAGAACATCTTTCCCGTGCCGTAGCCGATATTCTGCTGGGCAACAACGTGATCAAAACCAGCGGCAGCTTCGGTAAAAAAAGCGACCGTTTGAACCTCGACATCAACGCGCCCGATTTATCCCGTTTCGGTTTCGGGCTGAGCGGTTTGATTACCGCCAAAGGCTATATTTCGGGCGAACCGAAAAAAATCGAAGCCGATTTAAGCGGGCAGGCGCGTAATTTGCGCATACAGAATGCAGTGCAAATTAATGATTTGAATTTCAGATTGCAAGGTTCGCCCGACTATACCCGCCCTGTTAACGTAGAGTTGAAAGGGCAGCGCATCGTGATACCCGGGCAGAGTTCGCCCACCGTTGTCGATGCCGTCAACCTCTTCATCAAAGGTACGGGGCGCAGCCACAGCATACGCGGCAATGCAGGTATGGCTTTGGGCGGCAAACCTTATCGCTTGGAAATTGCGGCAGACGGGGTATTGAACGACAAAAACCAATGGAAAGGCTTGGTTGACACCCTTGATATCAACGGTGCATTCAACCTCAAGCTGCAAAACCGCATGTCGCTTGAAGCCGGAGCCGAACGCGTGGTAATGAGTACGGCGCGATGGGCGGCGATGGGCGGCAGCCTTAATTTGCAGAATTTCATTTGGGATAAGAAAAACGGCATCATCACCAAAGGCGATGCCTCCAATCTCGCCGTATCGCAACTGCACAATTTCTATACCCCGCCCGTACAGCACAATCTCGTGTTAAGCGGCGATTGGGATTTATCGTACAGCCAAAACGCACGCGGTTACTTCAATATCCGCCGTCAGAGCGGTGATGTTCAATTGCCTCACCGCAAGCAGATGCTCGGATTGAGCGCGCTTAATCTGAACACCCGCTTCCAAAACGGCCGCATCGAAAGCACGCTTGACGGCATTACCGGTTACGGCAAGCTCGACGGCAGCCTGATTATCAGCCAGCAGTTCGGTAACGACATCAAGCTCGCCCCGATTAGCGGCAAAATCAGCATCAGCGCGCCCAAGCTCGAAAACTTCCGTAATTTCCTGCCGGTCGGTCAAACCCTCAGCGGCAGCCTGCTCGGTGTGGCGACCATCGGCGGGCGTGTCGGCCAGCCTCAGCTTAACGGCACGCTCAACGGCGACAACCTCTATTACCGCAACCAAGACCTCGGTTTGATATTGGATAACGGCACCCTGCGCTCGCGCCTGCAAGGGCAAGCATGGGTAATCGACAGTTTGCGCTTCCACCGCGGCGGCACGGTAGAACTGAAAGGCACCGTAGGCATGAACGATGCCGTGCCTAATGTAGACGTGGACGTGTTCTTCAACAAATACAACACGCTCGATAAACCGAACCGCCGTTTGATTCTCAGCGGCGATGCCAAAATGCTGTATTCCGAAGCCAACGGCATCTCGCTCAACGGTACGCTGAAGGCCGATTCCGGCCATTTCGGTTTCCAGAAATCCAGCATGCCCACGTTGGACGAAGATGTGGTGGTATTGGGCGAACCCGAAAAACCGCCAACCACGCCTACGCCCATCAGCATGAACCTCGTGCTCGATTTGAACAACAATCTGCGCTTCAGCGGCGAAGGCTTGGATGTTACCCTCGGCGGCAAGCTGAACCTGCTGGCCAAGCCGGGCGAGGCCGTTCAAGGTGTCGGCACGGTAAGCGTAGTCAAAGGCCGCTATAAAGCCTACGGGCAAGACCTCGACATTACCAAAGGCCATATCTCGTTTGTCGGCCCCTTGTCGGATCCCAACCTCAATATCCGTGCCGAACGCCGCCTTTCTCCCGTCGGTGCCGGTGTCGAAGTGCTCGGCAGCCTCAACAATCCGCGCGTTTCGCTGGTGGCGAATGAGCCGATGAGTGAAAAAGACAAACTTTCATGGCTGATTCTCAACCGTGCCAGTAGCGGCAGCGACGGCGATGAAGCCGCACTTTCCGCCGCTGCCGGTGCATTCTTGGCCGGTCGCATCAACGACAAACTCGGCTTGGTAGACGATTTCGGCTTCACCAGCAAACGCAGCCGCAATGCCCAAACCGGCGAGTTGAATCCTGCCGAGCAAGTGTTAACGGTGGGTAAACAGTTAACCAACGAGCTGTATTTCGGTTACGAATACGGTATCAACAGTGCGCAGCAATCGGTGAAAATGATTTACCAACTTACCCGTGCGATTCAGGCCGTTGCGCGTGTGGGCACGGTATCGTGGGGCGGGGAAGTGAAATATACCGTCCGGTTCGATTAACTTGATACAAACCAAAAAGGCCGTCTGAAAAGTGATTTTTCAGACGGCCTTTCTGTTTGCTTTTTATTCTTCAATATAAACCAGCCCGCTTTCCGCATCTTTTTCAGACGGCCTCTTGCCTTGCAGCAAATCAACGGCAAGGCGTACGGCGGCGGCGGTAACGGCGGGGGCGATCATGAAGCCGTGGCGGAACAGGCCGTTGATTTCGATCAGCCGCCGGTTGCGGTTGAAGCGGATTTCGGGGTTGTGGTGGTTGAGCGTAGGGCGCAGGTTGGCGGCCAGTTCGAGAATGTGTGCTTCGCCGAATGCCGGGTGGACGGCGTAGAGGGCGGAAAGCAGTTCCAAGCCGGAGCGAACGCTGACGGGTGCATCGTTTTCGCTTTCGATTTGGGTGGCTCCGATAACAAACACGTGGTTTTCTTTCGGTGCGATGTAGAGCGGATAGCGCGGATGCAGCAGGCGCACGGGGCGGTTGAGGGCGATTTCGGGGGCATATACGCGGGCGACTTCGCCGCGCACGCCGCGAAGTCTGCTGCGGTTTTCAGACGGTCTGTTCCATGCTTGTTGCGCACCGAAGCCGCGGCAGTCGATCACCCAGTCAAACTTTTGGTGCAATGCGGCGGCATCGGTTTCATGCTGCCAATGGCAGGCAACGTTTTGCTGTTCAAGCGCGTCGGCCAGAGCGTTCAGCACTTGGCGGTTGTCGAGTTGGCCTTCTTCGGGTAGGTAGAAGGCCGTCTGAAAACGGCCGGCCAGTTGCGGCTCGTGGGCGGCGATTTCGGCAGCCTGCCAGTGTTCGGCGGGACGGGGCGAACCGGTGGCGCGGCGCAGATGTTGCTCGAACTGCACGGCCAGCGGTTTGTCTTGCCTGTGCCATACGATCAGGCTGCCGTTCTGCTGCATGAATACGGGCGTGTTCAGACGGCCTAAGATATTGCGCCACAGGGGAAGGCTCTGCCTGCCCAATGAAATCACTTCGGGTGTGGCTTCTATCGATTCGGCCAAAGGTGCGAGCATGGCGGCGGCAATATGGGCGGCGGCCTGTTCTCCCGCGCGGGTGCCTTTGTCGAATAAGGCCGTCTGAAAACCGTGTCCGGCCAGTTGCAGGGCGGTGAGGCGGCCGCACAAGCCGCCGCCGAGTATGGCAATATTGGGCATATTTTTCCCTTTATATTCAGAAGTATGTCGGTATGGTGCCGAGCCGGTTACAATAATCCCGCCATGTTTTCAGACGGCCTGATGATACAGTTTTGCCATCCACGCCAGCGGAAAGCCGATCTGCCACAGCACCAGCAGCAGGCTTTGGATAACTATGCCGCTGTCGCGCCGCCGCAGGGCGAGAATAACGTCGGCAATCGCAACCAGTGCGCCGGCAAACAGAAACACCACCGCCGCAAATGCCGCCATGCCTTGCGCTTGAGCATAGCGCCACAGTAGCAATGTGCCGACAACGGCGGTAAAGAGGGCGAGGTTGCGGTAAGGGTGCGGAGTGAGCAGATAGGGCGCGGGCATGATGTTTTTACAGGGGTATCAGGCCGTCTGAAAAACACGGTTTCAGACGGCATCGGGTTGTTTGGTTCGGTTTTTAAACAAGGCAAGGGCTTTTTCGCGCTGCTCGGCGTGGTTGACGATCGGAGCGGGATAGCCGTGGGTATCGATGCTTTCTTTAACCAGCCACGGTGCGTGGATGATATCTTTGTTCAAATGTGCCAGTTCGGGAATGTGGCGGCGGATGAATTTTCCGTCGGGGTCAAACTTTTGCGATTGCAGTACGGGATTGAAAATGCGGAAATACGGCTGGGCATCGCAGCCCGTGCTTGCCGCCCATTGCCAGCCGCCGTTGTTGGCGGCCAAATCGTAATCGACCAGTTGTTCGGCAAACCATGCTTCGCCCCAACGCGGGTCGATTAATAAATCTTTGACTAAAAAGCACGCCGTTACCATGCGCATGCGGTTGTGCATCCAGCCGGTGTTTTTCAACTGGCGCATGGCGGCATCGACAATCGGATATCCGGTTTGGCCGGCTTTCCAGCGTTCAAACCATCCGGCGTTGTTTTCCCAAACGATATCGCGGTATTCGGAGCGGAAACTTTCTTGCGCTGCCTGCGGATGATGGTAGAGAAACTGGCGGAAAAATTCGCGCCAGATCAGTTCTTTGAGCCAAACCGACGCGCCTTCGTTGTCGGCCTGCCGTGCCAGATACACCAAATGGCGCGGTGAAAGCAGGCCCGAGCCGATATAGGGCGAAAGCTGGCTCGTGCCTTTTTTGGCCGGAAAATCGCGGGTAAGGTGATAGCTGTCGATGTGGGTAAGGAATTGGCCGAGCTGCCTTTGCGCGGCGGTTTCTCCGCCTTTGAACATGGTGCTTCGGTAGTCGAAGCCGAGCATGTCGGGGGCTGGGGCGGGCGGTACGGCGTTGGCGGATTCGGGCAGGCCGGTTTGCAGTGCCGCCAGTGTCGCCCAATCATCGGCGGGCTGCCATGTGCCGAAACGCAGTGCGTAAGTTTGCAGCCATGCGGTTTTGTAGGGCGTGAATACGGTGTAGGGCAGGCCGTTGTGCGTCATCACGGCGGCTTTGGGCAGCACCACTTGGTCGTCCACCCGCACCAATTCGCTGCCGGCGGCATCCAGCGTGCGCCAAATGCGGTTATCGCGTTCGATGGCTTGCGGCTCGTAGTCTTCCGCACAAATAACGGCGGCGGCGTTCAGTTGCCGTGCGAGTTTGGGAATTTCCGTTTCGGCATTGCCGTGCAGTATATGCAGCGGCACGTTTTTTTCGGTTAAGGCCGTCTGAAGTTCGATAACGCTGTCGTAGATGAAACTCAGGCGGCGGTGGTTTTGCCGCGCGATGCTTTCGGCTTCGGTGTCGAACACGAACACACCCGCTACGGGCAAGCCGCGGCGGACGGCGGTTTGCAGGGCGGTATTGTCGAACAGGCGCAAGTCGCGGCGGAACCAAACAAGAGTAATCGGCGTGGACATAATAAAGAGGCCGTCTGAAAGTATAGGCGCATTGTAATACCAAACCGCAAAAAGAATCTAATTGCGGTGGTTTCAGGCGGCCCCGCCGGCCGATATAATTTCTGCTTTCCCGCATGCTTTGGAAAAGCCATGACACCGAACGAACTGCAAACCTTCCTCCATCAAAACATTCCCGCCTCGGCTGCGCTGCAACTGACCGTAGTCGACAGCCGCGCCGAAAAAGTAGCGTTGCTGGCTCCGTTTGTCGCCAACTGCAACCACCACCATTCCGTTTTCGGCGGCAGCATTTCACTGCTGGCCACTTTATGCGCTTGGTCGCTGGTGCATCTGAATTTTCCCGAATACCACGGGAAAATCGTGATTCAGGAAGGTTCGACCCGTTATCTGAAACCGGCGAGAGGCGATTTGACGGCTGTATGCGAAACGGAAAACCCCGAGGAATGGGCGGAATGCGCAAAAATGCTGGCATCGCGCGGCAAGGGAAAAATCAATGTAAGCTGCCGTTTGTTCAGCGAAGGGGAGGTGGCGGCGGAGTTTGCCGGGCGGTATGTGGTGTTGGCGTAGATCGTTATCGGTATGAATCCGTTTGAACTTCCGTCTGCTTTTGCTTTGATTGCATGGGCAAATTCAAAGAGGCCGTCTGAAAACTTTTAGCTTCGCAGAAACAGCGTTGCACTTGTTTTCAGACGGCCTCTTTACAAACGGCAAACCTTATTCCGGTCGCATTTGCGGGAACAGAATCACATCGCGGATAGACGGCGCGTCGGTGAGAAGCATCACCAAGCGGTCCAAGCCGATGCCGCTGCCGCCGGTGGGGGGCAGGCCGTATTCCATGGCGCGGATGTAGTCGGCATCGTAGTGCATGGCTTCGTCGTCGCCGGCATCTTTTTGCGCCACTTGCGCTTTAAAGCGGGCGGCTTGGTCTTCGGGGTCGTTCAGCTCCGAATAGCCGTTGGCCAACTCGCGGCCGACGATAAACAGCTCGAAGCGGTCGGTCAGGCCGGGTTTGGTGTCGGATGCGCGCGCCAGCGGCGACACTTCCACCGGATAGTCGATGATAAACGTCGGGTTCCACAGTTTGCTTTCCGCACAGCCTTCAAACAAGGCCAGTTGCAGGCTGCCGATACCGGGCGACGGCGGGATTTTTTCGCCGTGTTTCACGATCTCTTTTTTCAGCCATTCGGCATCATTCAACTGCTCGTCGGTATAATGCGGATTGTATTTTTTGATGGCTTCGAGAATGGTCAAACGCTCGAACGGGCTTTCCAAATCCACTTCTTTGCCGTTGTAGCTCACTTTGGCGGTACCGCACACTTCTTTGACGGCATGGCGGATCACGCCTTCGGTCATTTCCATCATGCGCTCGTAAGTGCAGAACGCTTCGTAGAATTCCATCATGGTGAATTCGGGGTTGTGGCGGGTACTCATGCCTTCGTTGCGGAAGCTGCGGTTGATTTCAAACACGCGTTCCAAACCGCCCACAACCAAGCGTTTCAGATAAAGCTCGGGGGCGATGCGCAGGTAAAGCGGCATGTCGAGCGCGTTGTGGTGGGTAACGAAGGGCTTGGCCGTGGCACCGCCGGGAATCGGGTGCATCATCGGGGTTTCCACTTCGAGATAACGCTCGTTGACCATGTAGTTGCGCACGGCTTGGATGATTTTGCTGCGTTTGATGAAGGTGTCGCGCGAATCTTGGTTGGTAATCAGGTCGGCGTAACGCTGGCGGTATTTTTGTTCTTGGTCGGTCAAGCCTTTGTGTTTGTCGGGCAGCGGGCGCAACGATTTGGTGAGCAGATGCAGCTTGGATGCGCGCACGGTCAACTCGCCGTGATTGGTTTTGAACAGCGTGCCTTCCACGCCGATGATGTCGCCCAAATCCCAATGTTTGAAGGCGTTGTGCACGTCTTCGCCCACGCCTTGGTTGTTCACATACACTTGAATCTGGCCGCTCACGTCTTGGATGGTGGCGAAGCTGGCTTTACCCATGGCGCGTTGCAGCATCATGCGGCCGGCCACTTTAACGGGGATTTCCTGCGGGTCGAGCTCGGCTTTTTCCAGCGAACCGTATTGCGCCTGCAAATCGCCGGCAAAGGCATCGCGCTTGTATTGGTTGGGGAAGGCGATGCCGTGTTTGCGCAGTTCGTTTAATTTTTCGCGGCGCAGGGCGATGATTTGGTTTTCATCAAGCTGCGGCTCGGTTTGTGGGTTGTTCTGTTCGCTCATGGTGTTGTTTTCCAAAAATAAGCAGGCCGTTTGCTGCGGCCTGAAGCGGTTGAATATTTGGGGCGTTATTGTACGCGGTTTCTATGTTTTTATCCATGATAAAGGCCGTCTGAAAACGTTGCCGGTGCTTTCAGACGGCCTTCGGGCGGGATGTTGGCAAGATGGCCGGAAAGCCGCCGCCGATTTTGATGCCGGCGATTGAAGCCCCGTGCCGCTCCGACCGCTTGCCGTTTTTAGCGGGGCAACGCGATTTAACCGAGTGCCGGTTTGTGTAATAAATCAGAAACTTCTTGACGTGCTGCGCCATGCCCCCCATACTGCCCACACTTGGTTAGTACGAAGTTGTTTAGTTTCTGTTGTTCTCTGTATTCCGTTTGGCATTCTGTTCAAGTTTCTCATCTGTGTTTCCGTAGTATTCAGTTTCCCTGCTTTTAGTTCTGACTGGTTTATTTATTTTTTTAAGGAAATACACATGGATATCCAACAATTCGGTTCAGTAAAATGGTTTAACGAGAGCAAAGGTTTCGGTTTTATCACGCCCGAAACAGGCGGCAAAGATTTGTTTGTACACTTCTCCGCCATCGCTTCGGACGGCTTCCGCACCTTGCAGGAAAACCAGCGCGTAAGCTACACCGAAGGTAACGGCCCGAAAGGTCCGCAGGCATTAAATGTTAAGGCTGTCTGATGGCTGCATCGCAAAGACGGGCGCGCATTTTTTATATGCTGCAAAAGCAAAAAGAGCTTGCCGCCGCCCGTAACGATAAAGTTTGAACAAAAAAGCCCGGAACGTTATGTTCCGGGCTTTTTTGTTCAATTTACGTTTCGTTTGGCTTTTGATTGGGAATCGACAATGGATAGGTTTTTGTCTAGCCATAATTTAGCGTCTTGATATTGGTAGGCATGGTAATCCACACCGTTTTTCTGTGTGGTTTTACCGGTTTTCTGCCATTGGCTGCTCAGCACGACGTTACTTTGCGGCGAACCTTTCACCCACACATTCAAACCTTTGCGCTTGTGTAGGCTGGATTCCTGAAGCAAATGCAGGGTTTGCTTGTTGTTGGCTTTCAAATCGACGATGGTTTCGTTTTTAATCTGTTCTAAATCCAGATAGGCCCGTTCCAACAGAGGGGCATTGTAGGTTATCGCACTTCTTTTCTGCCTTGTAACCTTCGCAGATCCGTCTCCTCGGGTTTTCCATATCACCGATTCCAACAACCCTTCGGTATATTTTTGAATGGTGCTGCTGTTGAGTGAACCGGCATTTTCTCCCCAAATAGCCAGTGAAGCGCCCAGTATTTTGCTGGTGTCTTTAATGGCATTGTGGCGGTTTTCGCCGTCCCACACGCCCAAATTCCAACGTTTTAACACATCGCGCGCAGCAAAGTCGCTGTCGTGGGAAGTGCCCCAATTTTGTTTCGGCACAACGTATAAATAATAAGAGTTGTAATTCATCACGTCGAACCCTTTTTCCACCAATTCAGGCATGCTGACACGGATTTTGCGGCGCTGGGCGGCGGTGCCTTTATCTTCGGGATCGCCGTCGTAGCTCCAATAAGTGATTTGGATATTGCGGTCGAGTTGGTCGAGCGTGGGTTTGATCAGGCCGTCGTTCCACATGCGCGGCTTCAGTTTTTTTTCAGACAAAAAAGCAGCCAGAGAATTGGCATAGGTAATGAATCGGTGGTTGCTGTCGGCACTGTAACTGAATTCATCTCCGCCTATATGGAAATGTTTGCCGCTGCCGCTAAAGGCATCGGCCACTTCGGTAATCAGCGATTTTACCAATGCAACGCTTTCGGGGTTGGTAACGTCAATTTCTTCGTCTTCGGAATCTTTTAATTTCAACGACTGCACATAATCTTTGCCGCGGTGGTGTTCCAGCAGTTTGAAAATGGCAGACATGTGGCCGGGGCTGTCTACTTCGGGAATCAGTTCTATGTTTTTAGATTTGGCATAGCGTTTGATTTCGTCAAGCTGGCGGTAACTTAAAAACGGTTTGCCGGTGTTGGGGTTGATGTAAACGCCTTCTGTATTTTGGGTGGCGTTTTTCGCGAGTTGGTTAAGTATTTTGCTTTCAAGGGCGTAGTTTTCATTGTCGGAAAAGTGCAGATGCAGAAAATTACCGCCGGAAGCTGCGATGGTGTCGATAAAGTCTTTGATCACATGCACGGGATAAAAATGCCGTGCGGTGTCAAGCATCAAACCGCTTTGCTTACCGGAATACTCTTTTTCTTTCTCTTTAGGTGTGTTTTTCAGATTCTGATGCTTCATGGTTGCGGCATCGCATGCGACATTGGTAAAGGAGATCAAAGCCGCTAAAGCAGGCAGAACGAGTTTGCTTAAATATTGTGAAGCGGGAAAATTTTTCATAATTATAGCGAGTGATATCAGGGGTTATTTACAAGGAGTAGCAGAAATACGGCCTGCTCCGTTAAGTTTGTTCGATTTAATTTTATATCTTGATTTTCTTTAAAATTACGATAATTTTTATAATATTTTGCTTAGGCGTGCAGAATAATTGTGGGATGATGCCGCGAGGCCGTCTGAAACAATGCTGTTTCAGACGGCCTGATTTGGCTATACTGCCCATACTTGCGCCTGCTTTCCAAAGTTTCAACAAGAGCAGCAAACCGCTTGCGGATTGCGATACAATGCCGTCGTTTCTCCCATTTAAACAACAGATAACGTAAAAATATAATGAAATTATTTCCCGCTTTAGAAGAACGGTATTCCACAGAACAACTTTCCGCCGGAGCTGCCCAGCGTCTTGCCCAAGAAATCGCATTCGCACCGGTGGTTTTCCAAGTATCGCGTTTGATGGTCAAATTCGGCATTTTAGACCGCCTGAACGGGCGGCAAGAAGGCATGACATTGGATGAAATTGCCGAAAGTGCAGGCCTGAACCGTTATGCCGCCCAAGTGTTGCTCGAAGCCTCACTGTCTATCGGCACCGTTATCACGCAAAACGATCGTTATCTGATTGCCAAAGCAGGTTGGTTTCTGATTAAAGACCGAATGGCACGCGTGAACATGGATTTCATTCATGAAGTTTGTTATCAGGGTCTGTTTGATTTGGAGGCTACTTTGCTGAGCGGCAAACCCGAAGGGCTGAAAGTGTTCGGCAACTGGCCGACAATCTACGAAGGCCTGTCGCAACTACCTGAAACTGCACGCGAAAAATGGCTGGCGTTTGACCACTATTATTCCGACAACTCTTTTCCCGAAGCATTGGAAATCGTGTTCGCCAAACCGGTGGCAAAACTGCTTGATGTCGGCGGCAACACCGGTCGCTGGGCATTGCAATGCGTGGGCCACAATCAAGATGTGGAAGTAACGATTATGGACTTGCCGCAGCAGCTCGGCCTCATGCACCAAGCCGTGCAGGGCCAAGAGGGGGCAGAACGCATACACGGCCACCCGGCCAACTTGCTTGATCCCGCCGTGCCGTTTCCTGAAGGTTACCAAGCGATTTGGATGAGCCAGTTTCTTGACTGCTTCTCCGAAGAAGAAGTAACCGGAATTTTGAGCCGCGCTGCCAAATCAATGGGTGCCGATACCGACCTCTATATCATGGAGCCTTTCTGGGACAGGCAAAAATACGAAACCGCCGCCTACTGCCTTACCCAAAGCAGCGTATATTTTACCGCCATGGCCAACGGCAACAGCAAATTCTACCATTCCGAAGACATGATCCGCTGCGTGGGCGAGGCCGGATTGAAAGTAGCGGAAATACGCGACGGCTTGGGCAGAGGCCACAGCATTTTACGGTGCCGCAAAGCCTGAATGCTCCTTGATTAACATGTGTCAAAACATAAAGAGGCCGTCTGAAAACCTGTTTCAGACGGCCTCTTCCATAAAACCCACCCTGTAAATAAGAGTACATTTCCTATTGAAGTGGAGCAGGGTTTCGATAATCAGTCTTTAAACTTATCGTGGCAGGCTTTGCAGCTTTGGCCTACTTTGCCGAAAGACACTTTCACCGCATCATAACCGCCGGTTTTGGCTGCTTTATCCAATTCGGCAGCCGCATCGGTAAAACGCTTGATGGCCGCTTGGAACTCTTGCGGTTTTTCCCAAACCGCCGCTTTAGCATCCGAACCTTCGCCTCGGCTGTCCGCATCATAATGCTGCCAAGGTTCGTTAGCCGTTTCGTTTAATTGCTCCGCCAGCAAAGCAAATTCTTTGGCAGGGAAAGATTGCGCATCGCTTTTTTTAATAATCGCGCCCATTTTCTTATTCAGGCCGCGCCAGTCTTTCATATACTGCTGGCGTGCCTTGATATCGCCCGCGTCGGCATGAGCAAAAGGAGTTGTTAGAGAAAGGCATAACAGTGCCCAAAAACATTTTTTCATGGCGTGTTCCTTAAATATTTTTTAATTAAGATTATTGGTAATGTTTAGAAAGAAAACCGATATACATTCGGCAAGGATGGAAAGATACGCTAACTGAAGTTAGCCGTCCAGCATTATGAAAAAGGCCGTCTTAAAATCATGTTTTCAGACGGCCTTTTTCATTAAAACAAGTTGGGCAGCAGAATACAGTGCCATCGGTGAAGAGAACATTCATTTTGCCGGCATAACAGTGCCGGCCGGCAACCGCAACACCCGCAACCGCGCCGCCGAAGTATTGGTAAACGGCGCAGAAGCCAAACTCATCCGCCGCCGCGAAACCATCGAACAGCAACTTGCCAACGAACAAGCCTGTTTATAGCGGATATCGGCCATAGTGATTTAAATCGTTGAGATGTGATAAGGCCGTCTGAAAATGAATTGCCCCGAGTTTAAAGGGCGGTTTATTTTCAGACGGCCTTTTGGCTTTTTAAGGCTTGATCAATACATCAGTAGGTGTATGTAGTGCAAAGCCACGCATGCGGTTTTGGTTCAGATCGACAAACAACGCGCGTGCCAAAGGCACACACTCTACATGCAGGCTACGGATTGCTTGTACGCAAAAACGATTTTCCAAAAATATCCAATGATTTATTCAGATAGCAAACAATGTTGCATTGTTTTTCTTGAATTTTATTAATTATAGAATCAGGTGTCTCAAATGTACTCTCCATATACCAATAAATTAAATCATATTCTTGAGGAGTATTTTTATCTCTTCCTATATAAATAATCGTCACCAAATCAACTAACTCATTGTAAGTGTAATCAGAGAAAAAATCTTTAATTCTTTCCCGTTCTTGTTGCCACGCTTTCCAGTCAATTTTATCTAAACTTGAATCCCATTCAATTTTGTTATCACCTGTTATAGAATTTTCTTTTATTTGAAACTGTTTAAAAAAATCAATAACATTTTTAACTTTATCATTACTCAAATCCTTAAATGCTATATCTTTAGATATTAAAGATGATAAATAATAATCTTCTTTTACATAATCTATGCATTTGTATATTTGCTTCCTAGAAGCAAGCTTAAATTTGATTTGCAGTTCATCTAGCAATTCTTGAGTTAGAGCTTCTTCCCATTGATGAAATACAGGTAAAGACTCTGCTAGTTTAGTTAGTTGAAAGTATGTAAGAAATTGATTTCCTCTATTTTTCTTATAATCATCATGTAAATTTTGAATAAAATGATAGAAATCATCCAATTTTTTATGATTTTTCTCAGCATTTGAAAATAAAAAAAGTATTTGAATATTAGAAATATCTTGTAAATGCCTTTTTGATTCTGTATCTAAAGGATAACGGAAAGTTTGCCCTGTTGGATCAATAGCCCCCCATTGCTGGATATATTCATCCAAAATAGATAAATATGCATCAAATTTTTCATCGAATATTTGTTTTCTATTTATGTGTGAATCCATAGACCAAATGGAAAAATTATGTGAACATATTAATTCCCATAACAAAATAATATTATGATGACTTATATTTAATGATGACGGTTTTCTTAGATTTTTGATTTCATATATAGAAATTATTTTCTCAATTATTGCTTTTAAATATAACTCAATAGAATGTCTAATATTAAAACAAATTGGATATACTAAAATATCCTCTGTAATTTTTATATTTTTTATATCTATTTGATGAGCATTTGAGCTTTGCATTAATTTTAATCGTCTTAATATCTCATTAATCATCAATCTAACTGATTCAAAATATCCTTCCGCATAGTAATCAATTGTAGGATGTCCGTTTTCCCCGACAGCCGCTGTAACAGGATCATGAATTTTATAATTTACAAAATATGAGTAGTCCATTTTAAATCCTTTGTATTCATACATTCTAATTCGTAGGCCAGATTCTTAAATCCGACAAAGCATCTCAGTTTCTCTCAAAAAGTCGGATACAAGTATCCGACCTACGGCCTGAAAAATTATTTTTCAGACGGCCTTTTATTTATTCAAATCAATGCGCCTCTTCCCAATTCTCCCCCACGCCCACTTCCGCCACCAACGGCACGCCCAGCATGCCGTCGGCTATACCTGCCATAATCTCGGGCAGTTTTGTTTTCACTAAATCCAGTTCCGATTCGGGCACTTCCAGCACCAGTTCGTCGTGCACTTGCATGATGAGTTTGCTTTGGAGGCCGTCTGAAATGAGCCAGTTGCGGACGGCGATCATGGCGCGTTTGATGAGGTCGGAGGCGGTACCTTGCATGGGGGCGTTGATGGCGGCGCGTTCGGCTCCGGCGCGGGCGTTGGCGTTTTTGTTGTGGATGTCGGGCAGGTAGAGGCGGCGGCCGAACAGGGTTTCTACGTAGCCTTGGGCGGCGGCCTGTTCTTTGGTGCGCTGCATGTAGTCGGCCACGCCGGGGTAGCGGGCGAAGTAGCGGTCGATGAAGTTTTTGGCGGAAAGGTTGTCGATGCCCAGCGATTTGGCGAGGCCGTATTGGCCCATGCCGTAGATGAGGCCGAAGTTGATGGTTTTGGCGTAGCGTCGCTGTTCGCTGCTGACGTTTTCTTGTGCGACGCCGAACACTTCGGCGGCGGTGCGGCGGTGGATGTCTTCACCGTTTTTAAAGGCTTCGATCAGGGTTTTGTCGCCGCTCAAATGCGCCATGATGCGCAACTCGATTTGGGAATAGTCGGCGGACACGATCACGCTGCCTGCGGGGGCGGTAAAGGCGCGGCGCACGCGGCGGCCTTCTTCGGTGCGGATGGGGATGTTTTGCAGGTTGGGGTTGTTGCTGGCGAGACGGCCGGTAATGGCGACGGCTTGGGCGTAGGTGGTGTGCACGCGGCCGGTGTGCGGGTTGATCATCTCGGGCAGTTTGTCGGTGTAGGTGGACTTGAGTTTGGCTAGACCACGGTTTTGTAAGATGATTTTGGGCAGCGGGTAGTCGAGCGCGAGTTGTTCGAGCACGGCTTCGTTGGTGGAAATGCCGCCGGACGCGGTTTTTTTCAGCCCTTTGGTGGGAATGCCCATTTTGTCGAACAGGATTTCTTGTAGTTGTTTGGGCGAGTTGAGGTTGAAGGGCTGGCCTGCGGCTGCGTAGGCTTGCTGCTCCAGCGCCAGCAGTTGGGTGCCGATTTCGTGGCTTTGTTGGGCGAGTTCGCTTTTGTCGATGAGTACGCCGTTGCGTTCCATTTCAAACAGCACTTGGGCTACGGGCAGCTCCATGTTTTGATACATTTCAAGCTGTTTTTCGTCCATTTGTGCTTTCAGCCAGCCTTCGATACGCAGGGCGAAATCGGCATCTTGGGCGGCGTATTCGGTGGCTTGTTCCAGGCCGACATCGGCAAACGAAATCTGTTTGGCGCCTTTGCCGCACAGGGATTCGTAGGTGATGGTGGGCAGGCCGAGCCAGCGTTGGGAAAGTTCGTCGAGGCCGTGCCCCAAGTGGCTTTCGATGATGTAGGAAGCGAGCATGGCATCGCCGGCAATGCCGTTCAGGACAATGCTGTAGTTGGCGAAAATGTGCTGGTCGTATTTGAGGTTTTGGCCGATTTTTTTCAGACAGGCATTCTCCAAATGGGGTTTCAGACGGCCTAATACGTCTTGCAAATCAAGCTGTTCGGGCGCGGCAGTGGGCGTGTGGCCGAGCGGGATATACACGGCTTCTCCTGCCTTGAAAGCGATGCTGATGCCGACGAGCTGCGCTTCCATCGGGTTGAGGCTGGTGGTTTCGGTGTCGATGCCGATGGTGTCGGCTTGCGACAATTTGCTCAGCAGGGCGGCGAATTGGGCTTCGGTGGTAACGGCTTGATAATCCAGCGTTGCAGGGGCTTGGGCTTTTTCAGGCAGCCTTTTTTCCCCAAGGGGACTTCCTTCGGTCGCATTCGGTCTCTCCGCTGCCAAGGCGGCTTGTTCGCCGATATGTGCCGCGCCAAACAAATCGCCGTTGCCTTCGTGCATGCGCTCTTCGGCTTCTTTCAGCCAAGTGCGGAAGTTGAGGCGTTTGAATTCCACCGCCAGTTGCGACCATTTCGGCGTGGTGCGGCGCAGGCTTTCGAGGCCGTCTGAAAGATCGCCGTGCAAGTCCACATCGGTTTTGATGGTAACGAGTTGGTAAGAAAGGGGCAGTTGCGGCAGCGCGGCTTGCAGGTTTTCACCGACTTTGCCTTTGATTTCAGACGCATGGTCCATCACGTTTTGCAGCGTGCCGTATTGGTCCAGCCACTTGACGGCGGTTTTGGGGCCGCATTTGTCCACGCCCGGCACGTTGTCCACCTTGTCGCCGATTAAGGTCAGATAATCAATGATTTGGTCGGGGCGCACGCCGAATTTGTTTTTCACGCCTTCGATGTCGAGCTTTTCGTTACTCATGGTGTTGACGAGGGTAACGTGCTCAGACACCAGCTGCGCCATGTCTTTGTCGCCGGTGGAAATCACCACGTTCCAGCCCGCTTCCTCGCCTTGTTTGGCCAGCGTGCCGATCACGTCGTCGGCTTCCACATCCGGCACAATCAGCACCGGCCAGCCCATCAGCCGCACCATTTCGGGCAACATTTCGGCCTGCGGGCGTAGTTCGTCGGGCATCGGCGGGCGCGTGGCTTTGTAGTCGGGATACATTTTGTGGCGGAAGTTTTCGCCCTTGGCATCAAGCACCACCGCGCAATAGTCGTGCACATAATCGGCACGCAGGCGGCGCAGCATGTTGAGCACGCCGTACAGCGCGCCGGTGGGCGTGCCGTCGGGCGCGGTAAGCGGTGCCATGGCGTGAAAAGCGCGGTAGAGGTAGGAAGAGCCGTCGACGAGGAGAAGGGTTTGGGACATGGTATGAGGCCGTCTGAAAAGGTTATAGATGGGGGCATTATAAAGGATAAGGCTGTCTGTTTCAGACGGCCTTTGTTTAAAAAAAACGGTTTCGAAAGAAATAGAAAAGCCCGTCGGTGCGGGCTTGGGTTGTTTAAATAATCTGCATGCGGAACAATCAGTTGCCGTTCAGCCAGTCGTCAAGTTCTTTTTCGGCCCGCTCTTTGGTATAGCCGTAGCGCTCTTGGATTTTACCGGCCAGTTGGTCGCGTTTGCCTTCGGCGACTTTCCAGTCGTCATCAGTTAGTTTGCCCCATTTTTCTTTGGCTTTTCCGACAAATTGTTCCCATTTTCCTTCGATTTGATCCCAATTCATATCATCAATTCCTCTCTGAAATTTATCAATATTCAATATTTGAAATAACGCATTGTGCGTAAAGAAAAATTAAAGGTGCATCGGGCGGTTTTCAAGCAAAGTAAGGGCAATTTAACATCGTGAATGTAAAAAATTATGAAAATCAAAAAGTTAGTTTGATTTTTTCAAGACTTTTTACGAGGTTTCAATGTATGTTAGCAGAATGTATATGGGAGATTTTTATAAAAATGAAATAAAATCAAGTTGTTATGAAATTATTGTATCAAGAGGAAAGCAATGGGCGGAACGATCGGCGGCTGTTTTTTCGATTATCATTAACAAACTTTGCCTGAATCGTAAAAACTATTTCAAATCATAATGTTGTGAAAATACGTGTAATTGGAGGGTTGCGGATGCTGTGTTAAGGTAAATGGCATTCCCTTGTTTCTACAAGAAAAAAGGGATTATGCAGTAAGGGTGCTGCAATCATTTTATTTAATAAAAAAGGAAAAGCCATGTTACGTTACTCTGTAATCTTTTTTATCATTGCGATTGTTGCCGGTGTCTTGGGTTTTGGCGGTATCGCAGGCAGTGCCGCGGGTATTGCGAAGATTTTGTTTATCGGCTTTTTGATTTTGGCGGTGTTGTCGTTAATTTTCGGCCGTAAAAGATAAAAAGTCGGATCAAGTAAGTTATAGGTTTATTGATAGTTTGGTATGAACCGATAAGCTAAGAGGCCGTCTGAAAAGTTTTCAGACGGCCTCTCGTGATTTATGGGCTGTAATCTTCCCGAGATGCTGCCGCTCCCCGGAAGGGGGAGAATCAGCGCACTTCCAAAACAAAATACGCCTTCAATTTTTCGTATACGTCATTATTAACATTGATGCAGCCGTTGGTCATGATGCGGTCTTTAATATTGGGAGAGGCAATCCGCTCCATGCGGCGTTCTTCCGGTTTGAGCGTCCACACCCTGTGAACGGCAAACATAAAATCGTTTTCTTCTTTGAATTTCATCACGTCGCCGCCGTAACCGCGCCAGTTGGTTTTGACGATGTTCAGGTCAAACGTGCCTTTCGGCGTGGTTTTGCCGATTAAAACAGGATGGCAGCGGTTGTCTTCAAGGCAGATTTCGGCTCTGTCGGTATAAACAACGGCTTTACGCTTTTTCAAATACTGAATGCTGCCGGCTTGAGCAGCAAAACTCAAGCCGAGCAGCATTGCGAATACTGCAAGTTTTTTCATTGCAGGTTATTGGCGGATACGCTTCGGAGAAGTTTCCACTTCGCGGATAATCACTTCGCGCACGGGTTCTTTCTCTTTCGGGCCGCAACCTTCAGGCAGCCAGAAGAAGCTTTGGGCGTTCATTTTTTTGTCAAACAGAATTTTGTATTGACAGGTTTTGTGTTCGCCGTTTTCACGGTAGTTGAATAAGTAATCCCATTCGCGAACGCCATACAAACCTTCGTTGAAGTGCGGGCGGCCAATCAGGTTGTAGATTTGGTCTTTGTTCATGCCGGCTTCGATTTGACGAACGTTGTCCCAGTTCGGCCAAGAACCGTGTTGCGTACCGCTATGGCGGAATGTGGTTTTTTCAGGATTCGGCCATACCGGATTGTCGGTAGTACCTTCTTTGCTTACTTTGCTCAAGTTACCGCATGCGGCCAAAGCCAACGCAGCAGCTAAAGGTAAAATCAGGGCAGACAGTTTCATGGAAAATCCTTTCTCTTATCTTATCTCAGGAGGCCGCCCGTTTTCAGACGGCCTGATTCGGTTTTTTACCACTGGTAGCCGATGCTGCCACCCCAGTTAACGTCTTTGCGGGTATTCACACCCACACCCAACTTGGTCGACCATTTGTTGTTGTCGGAGTTGGTTGCATAGCCGATAGCCAAGGCTTGTTGGTTTTTGTAACCACCCACCGCAGCAGACACCAAGCTCTTACCGGCTTCGTTAGGACGTTGCAGGAAGCTGATTGCAGTTGCTCCTGCGATACCGGCACGTAAGTCTTTATCGATGTCGCCGATACGGTTGTTCAGAGTGTTGAATTGGTTGTTTTGGATTTGCAGAACGCTATACAGTTGGCTGCCGTTGATGGCATCAGTGCTGGTAGAGGTAATGCGGCCAGCACCTACGTTGGTAAGTGTGCGTTCAACACCGGGAGCACCAATACTTACAGTACCGATTGGGCTATTACCGGCAAAACCGCCGTATGTTACGCCACCGACAGTAGCACTATTAGTTCCAACTGCTGCTTCAGTAACAGAATTGCTGCCCAAAGCGACGGAGAAGGCATCTTTAGCATTGGCACCGACACCGATTGCTACCGAGTCGGCACCGCTGGCTTGTGCGCCGGTACCGTTGGCAATACTGTTCGCAGCAGTTGCTTTGGCACCGCGGCCGACAGCAATCGAATTAGATGCGCTGGCAGAAGCATTGTTACCTTGGGCGATAGATCCCAAACCGCTTGCTTTAGCACCGGCACCAATGCCGACCGATGCAATACCGCTGGATTCCGCCCGAGTACCGAAAGCAATAGAAGAGTGGGCCGAGGCTTTGGCACCACTGCCTATCGCGGTACTATGTGTACCAGAAGCAGTAGCATTTGCGCCGAAGCTATTGGCAGATTCTGCCATTGACTTAGCATTGGTACCTATAGCAGTGCTTTGACCGCCTTTCGCATGTGATTGGCGACCGAGCGCGGTTGTAGCGTTACCTTCGGCTTTAGATTGATGGCCGATTGCGGTAGCTTCTTTCCCTTCCGTTTTTGCGCTGGAACCGACACTTACCGAAGCGTCTGCGGGAGTGCCGTCTTTACTAGGATTATTTGACGAATTAACACCAATAGATACAGAACCAATACCAGTGGAAGAGGAGTTCGCACCGATCGCAATGGCGTTTGCGCCAGTTGCTCCATTACTGGCTTTATTGCCTGCAATAGTACTATTGATACTTACATAGCTAGCAGTTGCAGCTTGTGCATATGGAATGAGAGCCATTAAGCCAGCAGCAACAGAAACAGCTAGCAAATTGGGCTTTAAATTATTTTGAATAACTTTATTTTTGCGGTTCATGACTATCTCCCAAACAAGTATCAACGCCAGCCTCAATTCCGCTTCTGCTGCGTAGCTATATTCCCGCAATCTGCTGAATAAGCTGTGTTTGATACAGTTGTAAATTAATTAAACATTTGGAACCCAGTGAAGCAGCTCCCACAAACTGAGGCCTACTTAAACAGGGCCTGTTTTGTGCAGCATTAACAACATAATATAGCTTTACAGAATTTTGTCCAAAGTAAAATTGAACAGGCCGAGTGTTGGATTAAGGGGTATTTTCGATAATCGAAAAAATGTGAATTTAAAGATATAGTAAATATAGTAATAATTATTACATTTTGTATTTACTTTTTGCAAACTATATGAAAACTAAAATTTACAGATTTTTAATATAGAAAATAAAAATCATGCAAAAATTAATAAAAAAAGACGGGCTAAGTATTTTTTGTGTTAAATACTCAAATCTCAGAATAGTAATATTAAGTTCGTTTAGCTATGAATAATGCATATTGAGGGATATAATATGCCACTTCCCGTCGTGAAAGTCCAGCCTTAAAACTGTTGCATTTTGTACACTTTGGTAAAGTATAGCGGTCGGATTTATACTTTTCAGCAGTGCGGTAATAGCCATGCCGTGCGACACCATAAGCACCCGTTCATTTTTATGCGAATGAAATAAAATCTTTTCCATGCCCTGTTTCAAACGCCGGATAAATGCTTCTTCTGTTTCTGCCAAACCCAGCGGGTCAAGCTCGCTAACACTTTCTGCCAGCATGTTGTAGCGTCCGTGCCGGTATTGTTCCAACCATGTGTCTACATCAGGCAAACCACGGTGTGTCGCAATGGTTTGATGGACTTTTTGTACAAATTCACCCTCAAAACCGCCGAAACAATATTCACGCAGCTCCTCAATAGTATTCAGGGGCAGGTTTTCTTGTCCTTTGGCTGACAAAATCAAATGGGCGGTTTCGACGGCACGGGGGCTGGTGCTGCTGAAAGCGGCATCGAAATCTACCTTGCCGCGCAGGGTGTATCCAAGTTGTGTGGCGGCTTCCCTGCCTTCTGCGGTGAGCGGGGAATCACTCCAACCTTGCAGGCGGCCCAAGGTATTGAATACGGTTTTGCCGTGGCGGACAAGATAAAGCTGTAAGGTCATGGAAAAATCCTTATATTCGAAAGATCGGGTAAATTCGATGGTTGGAGGCCGTCTGAAAAGAAAAGTGCAAAAAATAATTTTAACTCAAGTGATAGATGTAATATGATGTTGTTTTGGCCGAGAGTTAAAATGTTGCCGGCAATGCCGGAAATGTTTGATTTGGCGCAAACGCAAGGCTAACTGCCACCTAACTTTTACCATTGAGGTAAAATAGTAATCCACAAAAAAATCTAAAACGGCTTAATCACCATGTATTCTTTTATCCGCCCTTTCTTATTTAAAACCGATCCTGAAAAAGCCCACAATTTTGCGCTTTCAGGTTTAAACAGTGCCTATAAACTCGGATTGTTGCCCAAAGTCAACCATCAAACCTGCCCGGTTAAGTTGATGGGGCTTGACCTGCCCAACCCTGTGGGGCTGGCGGCCGGTATGGATAAAAACGGGGAATATATTGATGCCTTGGCCGCATTAGGATTCGGCTTTATCGAAGTGGGCACGGTAACACCGCGTCCCCAGCACGGCAATCCGCAGCCGCGTTTGTTCCGTGTGCCGGAACATCAGGCGGTTATTAACCGTATGGGGTTTAATAACCACGGTATTGATGCCATGGTTAAAAATATTCAGAACAGCCGTTACAGCGGCGTGCTCGGCATCAACATCGGTAAAAATGCCGATACCCCCATAGAGAAGGCAGCGGAAGATTATTTGATCTGCTTGGAAAAGGCCTATGCCTACGCGAGCTACATCGCGGTAAATATTTCTTCTCCCAACACCAAAAATCTGCGCGCATTGCAAGGCAGCGACGAACTGAGTGCATTGCTTGAAGCCTTGAAAAACAAACAAGCGCGTCTTGCCGCCATTCACCGCCGTTATGTGCCGCTGGCAGTAAAAATCGCTCCGGATCTAGATGAAGCCCAAATCGCCGATATTGCACATGTGGCGGTGCAAACCGAAATGGACGGTATTATCGCCACCAATACGACAATCGATAAAGCAGCGCTCGGCCAACATACGCTTGCAGGAGAGCAGGGCGGCTTGAGCGGCTTGCCGGTACGCGAGAAAAGC
This sequence comes from Neisseria sp. MVDL19-042950, assembly GCF_030504625.1. GTDB lineage: Bacteria > Pseudomonadota > Gammaproteobacteria > Burkholderiales > Neisseriaceae > Neisseria. Next base: position 87,891 of record NZ_JAUKWH010000004.1, read on the forward strand.
AATCGGGTATTGAAACTTTTGGTGGCGCACCTTGAAGGCAAACTGCCCGTAATCGGTGTGGGTGGCATTATGAGCGGTGAAGATGCGGTTGAGAAAATGCGTTTGGGTGCGGCTGCCGTTCAAGTGTATAGCGGCATGATATATGCCGGCCCTGAGCTGGTGAAAGAATGTATCCGTGCTTGCTGTGCGGCAAAAGGATAACGGAACGGGTATTTTTAATGGCATTTTGTATACAGCCGCTATGTTCAAACCGATTTGAGCATAGCGGCTGTGTGTATTGGCGGTTCAAGCATTTAATTTTGTGATGATATGCATGTGCCTGCGGTGTTGCCGTGCTTTGCACTGCATTCATACCAACGTCGATTTTACAAAGGCCGGAGGCCGTCTGAAAAATACCGGTTGGTTGTTACTTTAGCCTGATAACGGCAACAGCCTGAAAACACGTGGTTTTCAGGCTGTCGTAAAGCAAGCGGAATCAATAATCGATGTGCGAAGACAAAATTTTGCCGTTGCGGGCATCGATAATGACATCATATTCTCTGCCGTCTTTGGTAATCAAGTCGACATCGTAATGTGCGCCGCGGTAACGGCTCATGTCGAAATCAACTTCTTTGATGTAGGCATTGGGAAATTTTTTTAACGCGGCTTTGGCTGCGGCATCATGGGTAATGTATTTGCCCGGGTTTTGATGCAGGTAATAATCATCGTCGGCCATGACGGGCGCGGCAGCAACTGCGAAAACGGAAGCCAGCAGGACGGCGATGGTTTTATTCAGGTTTAACATAACGGTATCCTTTTTAAGCCATTTAAAATAAGAAATCTCTGTCCCGATGTTTTTATTGTATGTCGGTACCATTAGCTAAAAATTAGCCCGCTATGGCAAATAAACTTAACTTGCTGTGCTTTAGCTTTAAGGGAACGGTTTGATAAACCGCCGAAGCGGCAACAGTATCGGCTCCGTACTGCTTGTACCGTCTGCGGCTTGCCGCCTCATGTCAAAAATAAGTTTATTTGCCATATCAAAACGGACGAAGTGTTTCAGACGGCCTGAGGCTAAAGCAATCCGCAAGATCAAATGAAAAAAGCAGACCGGTATCGGTCTGCTTTTACTTTTTTCCAAACGTTAGTGCACAACAAATACTTGCAGCATATTGGTCGAACCGGTTTCACGCATACGCGAGCCGCTGGTAATGATGTATTTGTCGCCGCTGGAGAGCACTTGGCGCTCGACCAGCATGGCTTCCACTTCGTCCAAAGCAGTATCGTGGTCGGTACTGGTGGCGAGCCTCAGCGGGCGCACGCCGCGATACATGGCCATGCGGCGTTGGGCGGAAACGCTTGGCGTGAGCGCGTAAATCGGCAGTTGGATGCTGTGGCGGCTGATTTCAAAGGCGGTGGAACCGCTCTCCGTCAAGGCCACAATCGCCTCTGCATTAACGGCGCGGGCTACATTGACAGCTCCGCCGGCAATCGCCAGATTGATGCTGACCGCTTCTTCATTGTGTTCCTCGCTGACACCGTTGAGCGAGTCTTGTTCGGCTTCGGCGGCGGCGCAGATAATCGCCATTTGGCGCACGGTTTCAAACGGATACGCACCTACGGCGGTTTCGGCGGAGCACATTACCGCATCGGTGCCGTCAAGCACGGCATTGGCCACATCGCTCACTTCGGCGCGGGTCGGCACGGGATTGGTGATCATGCTTTCCATCATTTGGGTGGCGGTGATGCTGAAACGGCGCAGCTCGCGGGCGCGGCGTATCATGCGTTTTTGCAGGGCGGGTACGGCGGCATTGCCGACTTCCACCGCCAAATCGCCACGGGCAACCATGATGCCGTCTGAAGCCAGAATGATTTCGTCCAGATTGGTAATGGCTTCCACACGTTCGATTTTCGCCACCAAACCGGGGCGGACGGCATCGCTGCCTTTCATTTCCTGTTCGACCAACTCGCGGGCAATTTTCATATCTTCGGCGGATTTTACGAAACTGACGGCCAAATAATCGCAACCGATACCGACGGCGGTTTTCAGGTCGCGGAAGTCTTTTTCGGTCAGCGCGCCGGCAGACAGGCCGCCGCCTTGTTTGTTGATGCCTTTATTGCTTTTCAGCACATGGCTGTTTTGAACGGTGGTCAGGATTTCGCTGCCGTTGACGCTGTCGACAATCAGAGTCAGCAAGCCGTCGTCAAGCAGCAGGATGTCGCCCGCTTTCACATCGTTGGGTAAATCGCGGTAGTCAAGGCCGACGCGTTCGCGGTTGCCTTCGCCTTCCAGTGCGGCATCCAAAAGCAGTTTTTCGCCGGCTTCCAGTCGGATGCTGCCGCCTTCGAGTTTGCCCACGCGGATTTTCGGGCCTTGCAAGTCGGCCATAATCGCTACTTCGCGGCCGGCGCGTTGGGAGGCTTCGCGCACGATACGGGCGTTTTCTTGATGGAATTCGGCGGTGCCGTGGCTGAAGTTGAAGCGGACTACATTCAGGCCGCCGATACGGATCATATCTTCAAGCAGTTGGACATTATTACTGCCGGGGCCGAGTGTGGCGACGATTTTAGTATTGTGTCTGATGCGGGTTAAATCGCGTTTTGGCGTGCTCATCGACGTTGTCCTTTCATTCAAAACTGGAATTGGGTTTGTTGCGGAATTGTAACTCGAATTGTTTTTATATGTTGGAAAATTACAGGTTTTTATGATTTAAGCTAAATATTTAGATAATTTTTGTAGGAAACGAAGTTTGAATTGCGGGAAGAGCGGCGATGATATTTGAATTAATTTTTTGAAAGAACGGGAATATTTGCCGTTTCTATATAAGAAAGGCCGTCTGAAATATTGAGTAGTAATATTTCAGACAGCCTCGGGAACGCCGTTATTTGTATTGTTCAAACAACCAATCGCGGATGTTTGCAATACCGTAGGCAATGCGCCATGTGTTCATATGGTTTGCGTAGGAATCGCCATTCTGATCTTCGGGTGCGGCTGCGCCTTGTTGCAAAGCAACGTAACGGATATCGGCATCTTGGGCGTGCATGGCTTTGGCCGCGGCATCAAGTTCGACCGGTGTGGCGAAGCCGCTCCATGTCGCGCGGGCTACTTTCGCACCGTGGTTTTCCAAATTTGCAGTAACGGCACTCATGCCCGAGTGGGCTTTTTCATCGCTTTCGGCAACGGTAATCCACATTTTGTGATCAAGCGGCGGCATAACCAGTGCGGCATCCCATTTTCCGGCCACAAGGTAAGAGGCGGCAAACAAATCGGGATATTTGATGTTCATCGCCATTGCCAGCATAGCGCCGTCGGATTGGCCGGTAACGTAACGTCGGGCGGGGTTGATGCGGTATTCGGTTTCCAGATGTTTAATCAGGTTGGCCGTGGCTGCGGGAATGAGGGCGGTTTGGAGCTGATCGTTGGCAGCGGAATAGTCGAATTGCGGTGCCAATACGAAAGCGGAGTGCTTTTCCTGCTCTTCGGGAGAGGCCCATACCACGGCTCCCAAACCCTGCTGCAAAGCAGTTTGGGTGTCGCTGCCGTTTACGCCCGCATCGTGGAGGAACAGCACCAATGGGTAGGTTTTTTGCGGGTTGTAATCTTTCGGTACGAACAGGTTGTATTTGACGGTAATGCCGGTTTGCGGGTCGGTAAAGTCGGATTGTCGGAAATCATCGACGATGCGGTTGATGACTTGGCTGCTTCGGATGGCATGGTCGCCGGCGGCCAGAGTACGGCCGCGTACGGTGGTAACCGCGCCTTTCTGCATCACGCTCAATTCGGGCTTGCGGCGGATGATGTCGCGCCCTTCGCGTCCGAAAGCCACGGCATCTTCGTCGGCGGGGGAAAGCTCGATAACCACATATTCGCCGTTGTTTTTAGGTTGTCCGGCTTTGTCGGTGGTATCGCTGGCGTAAACATGGGTAACGGTGCGCCCCGCAACGTTGTAATCGTTTGCACTCAACGAAGCGCCGTCGATCGGCGTATCGTATTGTACGATGGCGGCGGTGATTTTCTGGCCGTCGCCGAATACTTCGGTTACGGCGGTGATATTGCGGATATGGCTGCTGCTGTCGGCAGGCGGGAGCAGGCTTTGGCAGGCGGACAGTGCGACGGTCAACCCTGCGGCGGCTAAAACGGTAATGATTTTTTTCATGGTTTCCTGCTTTCGGTGGGGGAGGGGAACGATAAGGCCTATGCGATTGATATAATATACCTTTTGCGAAAATACTATCCTCAAAGAAAGTCGGAGCGGCGGTATAAATGAATAAACGTTGCCATTCACGGCAAGAGGCCGTCTGAAATGTTTCAGACGGCCTCTTTGAAAACGGAACCGATAAACGGCGTTCGGCGGCTCTAAACCACAATGGCACCTAAAGAATCGGTGGGTTTGAAGGCGGCCAAAACGCCTTCGATGATGCCCACGACGGTGGGAATGAATGTCCAACTGAACAGAAAATACAGAATGCCCATTCCAACCCGACCGGCACAGAATTTATGTACGCCGAACGTACCGAACAGCAGAGCCATCGCTACATACAGGGCTTTGTTGCAGGTGTGCGGGTAGGACGCGGCATAAGAAACGGGTACTTGCATGGGTTTTCCTTTTGAATGTGAACATATTACGGCTTTTAAAATGGCGCAGGCCGTCTTAAATTAAAGTAGGCGTTGCGTAAAAACAGGCAAACGGCAGGCTTGATGCAGCAAATGTACCTAACTTTCCGATACAAGGCGGCAAGGCGCTGCAACGCCGCAGCAAGTTGAAAGTTTATTGCTATCGGCCGCTTTCAAGCGAGTGCGGCGGTATTTTCAGACGGCCTCTGCCCCGTTTTGTTATAGAATACCGCCACACACGATTGAGAGATTCAGCCTTATGAATATTCCAGCCATACAAGCCGCACTCGATGCAGTGCTTGTTCCCCAAAGCAGCCGCACGCTCGGCGGTGAAAAAGCCGTAAAATCGGTAGAAAAACATTCAGACGGCCTGCATATCGGATTGCAGTTCGGCTATCCCGTCAACCATATCAAACAAGAGCTGGGCCAACGCATTCAGACGGCCTTAAACGGACTTGCCGGCGATATGGCGGTGCATCTGAGCATAGACGTGCTTGTCGGCACCCATAAAGTGCAGCCCGGCGTTTCCACCATCAAAGGCGTGAAAAACATTATTGCCATCGCATCGGGCAAGGGCGGCGTGGGTAAATCGACCACCACCGCCAATTTGGCCGTGGCCATGTCGCGCATGGGCGCGCGCGTGGGCGTGTTGGACGCAGACCTCTACGGCCCCAGCCAGCCGACCATGCTCGGCGTGGCCGACGGCAAGCCCGACCAGAAAAATAAGAAGCTGATACCCGTTACCGCCGAAAGCGGCGTGCAGGTTATGTCCATCGGTTTTTTGGTGGATACCGACCAAGCCGTCGTATGGCGCGGCCCGATGCTGAGCCAAGCCTTGCAGCAGTTGCTGTTCCAAAGCGAATGGGACGACGTGGATTACCTCTTCATCGATCTGCCCCCGGGCACCGGCGATATCCAGCTTACCTTGTCGCAGAAAATCCCCGTTACCGGCTCGGTGGTGGTTACCACGCCGCAAGACATCGCCCTGATTGATGCCCGCAAAGCGGTGGATATGTTCCAAAAAGTGAATATCCCGATTTTCGGCGTGTTGGAAAACATGTCGGTACACATCTGCTCCAAATGCGGCCACGCCGAAGCCATTTTCGGCAGCGACGGCGGCAAAAATCTGGCGGAAAAACTCGGCGTGCGGCTGCTCGGCCAGTTGCCTTTGAGCCTGCCCGTACGCGAAGCCATGGATAAAGGTACGGCGGAGCAGATGCAGACGGATAACCCCGCCGTCGCTGAAATTTACACCCGAGCCGCATGGCAGATTGCCCAAGCCGTTGCCGATAAAGGAAAAGATTTCAGCAGCCGCTTCCCGAAAATCGTGGTCGAATAAAATATTCCCCGCAGCATAATGCACAATCGGAATCCCTGCCCGACGGATTCCGATTGTTTGATTTTGATCCGCCCGATGCCGGTTTTACACTTGCAAATTGCCCTTTTCATAGAATTTCAAAACAGTTCACGATATAATTCGCTTTCGCTCTTAAGGGAGTAGCCATCCGGCCCGTTTCAGGCAGGCCGGAGCTGTTGTCAACATAATTGCCTGCGGGCATGGCAACGGCATCTTCTGCGCAAGCCGGAGACAGGCAAGACTTAAGGCACGCAAGCCGTCGGTTGGGCGCGGCTGCCGTGCTTTTTAGTCTGCCCGACGGTTTGAGTATCTGAATGGAAGCTTTATTTTCTTCAACCATAGGCGTGGCCATTGCCGAAATCGGCGTAAAACCCAATTGCTCGCCTTGTTTCTTGCCGCCCGTTTTGCCCAAAAAAACGCTATTGTGGCCGGCATGTTTGTCGCTACTTTGCTAAACCATTTGATTTCCGCCGTACTCGGCGTGTGGCTGGCGCATTTTATTTCGCCCGACGTGATGAAATGGGGCGTGGGGCTGAGCTTTATTATCATCGGTTTGTGGCTGCTTCTGCCCGACAAAGACGACAATCCCGACGGCCGCTGGTTGAAATACGGTGCGTTCGGAGCCGCATCGACATTGTTTTTCTTGGCCGAAATCGGCGATAAAACCCAAATCGCCACGGTGTTGCTGGCGGCAAAATATCAAGAAATGTTTTGGGTGTTGATCGGCAGCGTGTTCGGCATGTTGTTGGTCAACGTGCCGGTAGTGTATTTAGGTGAAATGCTGCTGAGGAAAATTCCCGCCAAAGCCGTGCGTATTTCGGCATGCATGCTGTTCTGTTTTTTGGGCATGCTCACGGTGATAGGGCAGAGCATTCTATTGAGTTGAGGCCGTCTGAAAAATGTTGGACATCTTATTTCGGCATCATGATTTTGTGGCCGTGAACAAACCGCAAGGGCTTTCCGTACATCGTGAAGAAGGTTCAGACGGCCTCACGCACATGCTGGCGGCGCAGCTTAATCTGCCGCGTGTGTGGCTGGTGCACCGTTTGGACAAACCCACCAGCGGCGTGTTGTTGCTGGCGTTGAACGAGAAAGCCGCTTCCGTGTTGGCGCAGCAGTTCGCCGCCAAAACCATGCGTAAAACCTATATTGCTTTAAGCGACCGCAAACCGTTGAAAAAACAGGGCTGGGTAAAAGGCGGCATGGAAAAGGCGCGGCGCGGGGCATGGAAACTCACCCGCAATATGGAAAACCCCGCTGTTACCCGTTTTTACAGCCGCAGTGCCGCTCCCAACCTGAGGCTGTTTGTGTTGGAACCGCATACCGGCAAAACCCACCAATTAAGAGTGGCGATGAAAAGTTTGGGTAGCCCGATTCTGGGGGACGGTTTATACGGCGGCACGCCTGCCGAGCGGTTGTTTTTACATGCTTCAAACCTCTTGTTCGACTATGGCGGCACGCATTTCGACATTACCGCGCCGCCGGATGACGTATGGTTGCGGGCGGTGCCGGATTGGGAAGATTTGTTCCGCAAAATTGCCGTTTAACCGTTTAAACTTACTTTTACAGGCGGTATGGTTATAATTGCCGCCTGTATTTTTATTACCATTTGAATATTCTGCATGAAATTGATTGCTTCACGTTTGTTTCTGGTTTCCGTTCTGGCCGCCTGCCTGCCTGCCCACGCCGCTACTTATATTTGTAACAACGGCGGCAGAGCCGTGTTTTCGACCGAAAAAATCGGTAGGAACTGCAAGCTCTCGCAAATGAACGGCATCAGCGATACCCGGCCTGCCGATGTTTTGGAAGAAAGGCAGCCTGTCGACCAAATCGAGCAGATTTGGGAAGTGGAGCAATTCGGTGCGTATGACGACATTAAAATCCTGCCGTCCCAACGCAACAACGGCATCACCAACACCGTTGATGCCGTTTCCGCACCGGTGGAAATCAAATTACGCAACCAACCGAGAAAAAGCCCCCGCAAACCGCGCGTACCGGCTCCGGTGGTTAGCGAACCGGCCAAACCGAAATTTTCCCGCACGCAGATTCTGCAAAACGAAATCCGCAATGAGCAAACTGCGTTGGTGCGCACCCAAGCCCAGCTTAATGTGGCGCGCAAGAAAGGCGAAAAAGAAAAAATCATCCGTTTGGAACAGGCAGTGCGCGACCGTCAGGCCAATATCCGCGCGATTTTGAACGAAATGAAACGCTGATATCGGATTGCACGCTGCCGAAAGGCCGTCTGAAAAAGTTTTTCAGACGGCCTTGTTAGATTTTTAAGCGGCGGCCGTCAAACTTAAGCGAGTTACAGTCATCCAAGACAGCATCAGGCCGCCTGAAACCCAGCCGCGCCCCTATTCCTTTATATTTCGGTACAATAACCGTCTGCCATAAATCACACGTTATTTCATGAATCTACCAACCCCAAACCAACGCCCCGTTACCATTGCCCTGTGTGCCGGCGAAGCCTCGGGCGATTTGCTCGGCGCACATTTGATGGATGCGATCCGGCAACGCTGCCCGCAGGCCCGTTTTGTCGGCATCGGCGGGCCGCGCATGCTGGCCAAAGGGTTTGAAAGCCTGTATGAACAGGAAAAACTGGCCGTGCGCGGGTTTGCCGAAGTGGTGAAACGGTTGCCTGAAATTCTGAAAATCCGTCGCGGGCTGGTGCACGATTTGAAAAAAATCCGCCCCGATGTGTTTGTGGGCATCGACGCGCCCGACTTCAATCTCGGTGTGGCGGAAAAGCTCAAAAAAGCCGGCATTTCCACCGTGCATTATGTCAGCCCTTCGGTGTGGGCGTGGCGGCGCGAGCGGGTAAATACCATCGTGCATCAGGTCAACCGCGTGTTGTGCCTGTTTCCGATGGAACCCGCGCTGTATCACGAAGCGGGCGGACAGGCCGAATTTGTCGGCCACCCGATGGCCCAAACCATGCCGCTGGATGCCGATCAACAAGCCGCGCGCCGGCAAATGAAAATCGATTTGTGGGAAACCGTGTTCTGCCTGATGCCCGGCAGCCGTGTGAGCGAAGTGGACTATATGGCACCGCTGTTTTTCCGCACGGCCAAACTGCTGTTGCAGCGTTATCCGAGCGCACGTTTTCTGCTGCCCGTCGCCACCGTCGCCACCCGTTTGCGCTTGCTGGAGATTCTCAACCAAGTCGAATTCAAAGGGCTGCCGGTGCAGTTGATGTCCGCCCATGCCGATTTGGCCTGTACCGCTGCCGATGTGGTGCTGGTAACGAGCGGCACGGCTACGCTGGAAGTGGCTTTGTGCAAACGGCCGATGGTTATCAGCTATAAAATTTCGCCATTGACCTATGCTTATGTGAAGCGCAAAATCAAAGTGCCGCATGTCGGTTTGCCCAATATCCTGCTGGGCAAAGGAGCCGTGCCGGAGTTGCTGCAACATGATGCCAAGCCGCAAAAGCTGGCGGCTGCTGTGGCCGAATGGTATGAGTCGCCGCAAGACGTGGCCGCATTGCAGAAAGATTTTCACGATCTGCATCTGTTGCTGAAGAAAGATACTGCGGCATTGGCGGCAAAGGCCGTGCTGGCGGAAGCCGGCGTCCATATAGCGGAATAGAAGTTTTCAGACGGCCTCTTATGATTAAGAGGCCGTCTGAATAACTAAGGCCGTTACGGTTTGATGGCAAACAAACTTACGATTGCTACGGCGTTGCTGCGCCTTAGCCCAAAGAGAACGATTTTGCAAACCGCCGAAGCGGCAGCACAATCGGTTCCGTACTGCTTGTACTGTCTGCGGCTTGCCGCCCCGTATCGAAAATAAGTTTATTTGCAATATGGAAGTTGCGGCACGGCAAACGCAAATGAAGCGAAGCAGAGGAAACATCATGAAAACCAAATTGAGCCTGACCGCCTTATCGGTGCTGCTGGCCGCGTGCGGCGAACCTGCCGGAAACGCCGTTGCACCGCCGCAAAGCGAAACCGCCGCTTCTTCGGTAAAAGCACAGGCCGTTTCCGAAGTTGCCCAAAGCGGGCTTACAACCGACACCGATGCCGAGCGGTCGGCGCTGCTGGCACAGTTTGCGGCGGAAACCCGTGAAATCGAGCGGAAACTGGAAAAAGCCACGCCCCAAGAGGCAGACGAATTGTATGAACGGTATGAGGCGGGTTTGTGGAAAGAAAACGGCGTGCTTTCCCGCTTAAACGATTTGGACGGGCAATGGCTGGGCGATTTTTACAGCGCGCCGTATTGGAAAGAAACCGAGCGGAATTTGCGCCCTACCGCATTGTTCCGGCAACGGCAGCGGCAGGCCGCCGCGGTTGGTTTGGAGTATGTCGATGTCGGCGAAGGGGCGGCGGTGCTGCGGCCGCAGGCAAACTATCTGCCGGAGTTGTTTGAATGCTGTGTCAGCTCCGACTATTACGTTTATTTGAATATCAAAGCGGCGCAAGACGAGCAAGAAGCATTTTCCGATGCGGCCGTTAATGTCAGTTGGCCGGAGCTGGGCAACATAATCGTCAAGTGGGAAAGATTCTTGGCGGAATACCCGCAAAGCCGTCTGAAAAAACGCGCGGAACAGGATTATGCTTTTTACGCGGGTGCTTTTCTGCGCGGATTGGACAACACGCCTACTTATTCGGATGACGGCACTCGGGTTTACCCCGAATATGCGGCGGCATGGCAATATTTCATTGCCGCTAATCCCGACAGCCCCATTTCGGGGTTGCTGAAAAAGATACGGGGCAAGCCCCGAGCGGAAGCCTTCGACATCATCGATCAATATTGGCGGCACCATTTCGGCGAACCGTTGTCGGAAACTTTCGAATAAACTGGCGGCACGGAGTTCGCAGGCCGTCTGAAAACAGGATTATCTGAAAATGACTACTTTCCTTACCGCCGGTGTGGACGAAGCGGGGCGCGGGCCGTTGGTGGGCAGCGTGTTTGCCGCCGCCGTGATTCTGCCGCCCAATTACCATCTGCCGGGCTTGACCGATTCTAAAAAGCTCACTGAAAAAAAGCGCGACGAACTGGCCGTGCAGATTAAAGAGCAGGCGGTGGCGTGGAGCGTGGCATCGGCGAATGTGGCCGAAATTGCCGAATTGAATATCCTGCATGCCACTATGCTGGCGATGGCCCGTGCCGTGCACGGCTTGGCGGTGCCGCCGCAGAAAGTGCTGATAGACGGCAACCGCATTCCGAAAAATCTCGGTATCGAAGCCGAGGCGGTGGTGAAGGGCGACAGCAAAATCATCGAAATCTCCGCCGCTTCGGTGCTGGCCAAAACCGCCCGCGATGCCGAAATGTATGCGTTGGCGGCGCGTTATCCGCAATACGGGTTTGATAAACACAAGGGCTACGGCACGGCGGCACATCTGGCGGCATTGGCGGAGTTCGGCGTGTTGGGCGAACACCGCAAAGACTTTGCGCCGGTGAAGCTGCTGCTGGCACAGGGAAAGTTGTTTGAATAATACAGGAGGCCGTCTGAAAGTTTTCAGACGGCCTCAATCTTTAGCGAACCGTAGGGCCGGCTTAAAAACAACGCGAACCATATTCGGGCTTGACCGGAGTATGGCCAACCGTGATAAAGCAGGTTTATTCGCTATATCTGCCGCAGATTAAACATGCCCGTCCGAACATCTTTTCAGACGGCCTCTTTTCGTTTGTACCGCTTTATCTGGCTATCGGGCGGTAATCTTCGGCCCGCGGCATAAACGGCGGCACGGTAACGGATGTGGCAGATTTGGGCAGGCGCGGATTGGACGTGCCCCAGATGGTATACAAGTCGGCCAGCAGCGCGCCGTTGATTTCTTCTATTTCCGCCTGCGTGATTTCACTGTCGCCCTGTTTGCCGAACAAAACCGCTTCGTCTCCGGCGCGGATGTCGGGGAAGTCGGTTACGTCGACCATCGTCGTGTTCATCGACGTTTTGCCGACCACCGGCACTTTATGCCCGCGGATCAGCACATGGCCTTTGTTGGTAAAGGCGCGGCGGTAGCCGTCCGAATAGCCGATGGGCAGGTTGGCGAGCTTGGAATCGCGTTGCAGGGTGAAAGTGCGGTCGTAGCCCACGGTGCTGCCTTTGCCGTAATAGTTTACGGTGGCGACGCGGCTCTTCAGGGCGAAGGTTTTTTTGTATTCGGTGCGTTCGGGAATGGAATCGCCGTAAAGCAAACCGCCCGGGCGCACCATATCCAAATGGGATTCTGGTACGGCTAAGGTGGCAAACGAGTTGGCCGCGTGCAGAATGATGTCGCGGCGTTTGAGTTTGGCGTTGTGCAGCAGCCAGCCGCTTTCTTTACGGAAGGCTTCCAAACCGCGCTTCACGTCGTTGGCATCTTCCACGGCGAAGTGGGTCATGATGCCGACGGTTTGCAGATTGGGCAGTTTGGTGATGGCCACGGCGGATTCGCGGATGTCGGGGTCGGACATATCCAAACCGTTGCGCCCCATGCCGCCGGAGTTCAGCGCGATATGGATGCGCAGGGTTTTGCCCGCCGCTTGGGCGAGTTCGTTGATGCGGCTGGCTTGGCCGTAGTTGCCGACCAGTTCTTCCATATCGTATTGCATGCCGTGAACGATTTCATCTTCGGTAGCCGCCCGCACCCGCATGATTTTGCCAGTGTAGCCGTGTTTGCGGATGATGCGGGCTTCTTCGTTGCTGGCGATGCCGATGCAGGGAATGCCTGTTTTGATAACCGTCGGCATCAGCAAGTCGATGCTGTTGCCGTATGCGTCGGCTTTCATGACGGCGCAGATTTGCGATTTGCCGTCGAGTTCTTTTTGCAGGGTGCGGATATTGTCTTCAAAAGCCTGCACGTCGATTTCCATCCATGCGTTTGCACCGTGGATGCTTATTGCGGCGCTGTCTGCGGGTGTGCCCAGCGGCGGGGCGGCGTAAAGCGGAGATGCGGCCAGCAGAGCGGTCAGGCAGGCAGCCAACAAGGTTTTTTTCGGGTTCATTTCAGCCTCTCTATGATTTTATTTCGGGTAAAAGCACGATAGGCAGGCGATTATCGTTGTGTTGTTTGCCGCACCTGCCGTTATCTTTAGGTAAGAGGCGGGTATGACGTAAAAATTCCCTGAAAATCGGTTGTACCGCATAAAAAAATTACGCCTGCACGGGCATGCTTCGGCAACGGCGGATTGCACATACCGGCGCGGCAGCGGTACACTTTTGCCAAACGTAACGGATACATTCGATCTCAGATTGCAACCGAGAGGCCGACATCATGATGAATATCGTCAACCGGCTCCCCGTGCCGGTATATCCCATCGACCGCGACCGTGCCGATTATGCGATTTCCAAAAACAAGCTGCGCGATTATTTTGTGCGCAATCCCGAAATGTTCCGGCTGGCGATGGATGCCGCGCGAACCGAGCAGGCCGTGAAAATGGCGGCGCACGCTTGCGGCTTGTGGTTTTCGCGTTGGGAAAACCCCGAAAGCGGCAAAGCGGTTATCGTGGTGGCGAGCAAGGAAGTGATGCCGTTTCGGAAGATGTTCCAACAGGCTTTGCAAAGCGAAGCGGTGCAGGCAGCGTTGAAACGGCGCAGCAGGTGAACGGGCGCCGAAGTTGCAGGCCGTCTGAAAAGCGTATTGATAAAACGCATAAATAAATATAGGGTGGATTCGTTTCCACCCCCATACTTGAACCGGTTTGCCGAACGGTTTTCAGACGGCCTCAAAATACAACCGCATCAGAGGCCGTCTGAAACGGAGCAATGGTTTCAGACGGCCGCTTTCTCTTCAAAACGCTTGGCCGCTTCGTCCCAATTCACCACATGCCAGTAGGCTTTGATGTAGTCGGGGCGACGGTTTTGGTATTTCAGATAATAAGCGTGTTCCCACACGTCCAAACCGATAATCGGCCAGCCCTTGCAGCCTGCCACCGCCTCGCCCATCAGCGGCGTATCCTGATTGGCGGTAGACACTACTTTCAGACGGCCTTCATCCCACACCAGCCAAGCCCAGCCCGAGCCGAAACGGGTGGCGGCGGCTTTCTCGAATTCGGCCTGAAAATTCTCCACCGAGCCGAAATCGCGTTCGATGGCTTCTTTCAGACGGCCTTTCAGCTCCGTGCCCTGTTTCAGGTTTTTCCAGAAAAACGTATGGTTGGCATGGCCGCCGGCGTTGTTGCGCAGCGCCGTTTGCTTGTCGGCGGGCAGCTCCGCCAAACGTGCCACCAGCTCTTCCGCGGGCAGGGCGGCGAATTCGGGCAGTGATTCCAGCGCAGCATTGGCGTTGTTCACATAAGCCTGATGGTGCTTGGTGTGGTGGATATTCATGGTCAGTTCGTCGAAATAAGGTTCGAGCGCATCGTAAGCGTAGCCGAGTTCCGGCAGGGTGTAAGCCATATCATTATCTCCTTTGGCGGAAGCGGGTTAATCAAGCATTAACTAAAATGATATTAATTATTATTCATTTCGAAAGCAAGCAAGAAAAGCCCACAAAACAGTAAGGTTTTTTCAGACGGCCTCCTGCAATACTGCTTGCCGTTCCGTGCCCTTCGCTGGATTTAGGCACTTCTAAGCCTTACAATCCGCACCATGAATACAGAACTGCTCAAAGGCTTGAATGCCGAACAACTTTCCGCCGTAACTTGGCCGCCGCAATCCGCCCTCGTGCTTGCCGGAGCAGGCAGCGGCAAAACCCGCGTGCTTACCACCCGCATCGCATGGCTGCTGCAAAGCTCGCAGGCAAGCGTGCACAGCATCATGGCCGTTACCTTTACCAACAAAGCCGCCAAAGAAATGCAAACCCGCTTAAGCGCGATGCTGCCCGTTAACGTGCGCGCCATGTGGCTCGGCACCTTTCACGGCCTCTGCCACCGCTTTCTGCGCCTGCACCACAAAGACGCAGGGCTGCCTTCCACCTTTCAGATTCTCGACAGCGCCGACCAGCTCGCCTTAATCAAACGCCTGCTCAAACAGCTCAACATCGCCGAAGAAATCATCGCCCCGCGCACCTTGCAAGGCTTTATCAACGCCCAAAAAGAAAGCGGCCTGCGCGCCTCCGCCCTGCAAGCCCCCGACCCGCACACCCAACGCATGATCGAGTGCTATGCCGAATACGACAAAGTGTGCAACCGCGAAGGCGTGGTCGATTTTGCCGAACTGATGCTGCGCAGTTACGAAATGCTGCAAGCCAACGAAGTGCTGCGCCGCCATTACCAAAACCGCTTCAACCATATTTTGGTGGACGAATTCCAAGACACCAACAAACTGCAATACGCATGGCTGAAGCTCATTGCCGGCGACCACGCCGCCGTGTTTGCCGTGGGCGACGACGACCAATCCATCTACCGCTTCCGCGGCGCACACGTCGGCAACATGACCGCCCTCATGCACGAATTTCACATCGAAGCCCCCATCAAACTCGAGCAGAACTACCGTTCAGACGGCAACATCCTCACCGCCGCCAACGCCGTGATCGAAAACAACGCCGAACGCCTCGGCAAAAACCTGCGCACCGATGCCGCCGCCGGCGACAAAATCCGCTTTTACTCCGCCCCCATAGATTCCGACGAAGCCCAATTCATCGTAGACGAAGCCAAATCCCTGCAACGAGAAGGCCGCACACTCGACCAAATGGCCGTGCTCTACCGCAGCAACGCCCAATCGCGCATCATCGAACAAGCCCTGTTCCGCGCCGGCATCCCCTACAAAATCTACGGCGGCCTGCGCTTCTACGAACGGCAGGAAATCAAACACGCGCTTGCCTACCTGCGCCTCTCCGTCAACCCCGACGACGACAACGCCCTCCTGCGCGTCATCAACATGCCCCCGCGCGGCATCGGCACCCGCACCATCGAAAACATCCAAGCCGCAGCCGCCGAACAAGGCATCTCCCTATGGCAGGCCGCCTGCGGCATGGGCGCAAAAGCCGCCAAAGTCGCCGCCTTTGTGCGCCTGATAGAAAACCTCCAAGCCCAAGCCCCCAACGTATCCCTGCAAGAAATGATGCTCGGCATCACCCGCGACAGCGGCCTCGTCGAATACTACCAAACCCAAAAAGGCGATCACCAAGACCGCCTCGACAACCTCGACGAACTCGTTAACGCCGCCGTCGCCTTCAGGCCGTCTGAAAGCAACTTCGAAATCCTGCCCGAAAACGCCGCCGAAAACCCGCTCTTCCCCATCCTCGCCTTCTTAAGCAACGCCGCCCTCGAATCCGGCGAAAACCAAGCCGGCGAAGGCGAAGAAGCCCTGCAAATGATGACTGTACACGCCGCCAAAGGGCTGGAGTTCGACACCGTATTCCTCACCGGCATGGAAGAAGGCCTTTTCCCCAGCGAATACAGCCTCGCCGAACGCGGCGGCCTCGAAGAAGAACGCCGCCTCATGTACGTCGCCATTACCCGCGCCAAAAAACGCCTCTACATCAGCATGTCCCAACAACGCCTGCTGCACGGCCAAACCCACTTCGGCATCGTCTCCCGCTTCGTCGAAGAAATCCCCGAAGAAGTGCTGCACCGCCTCTCGCCCCCGCCCAAACGCTTCAACAGCTTCACTGACGTGCCCAAAACCAAAAACCGCACAGCCGTCGAACACTACGACCTGCCGCAAGAATACGCAGGCTTCCGCATCGGCCAAAACGTGCGCCACGCCAAATTCGGCACCGGCGTAATCATCGATGCCGTCAACAAAGGCGAATCCGCACGGCTCACCGTGAATTTCGGAAAAGAAGGGATTAAAGAACTGGATACCAAGTTTGCCAAGCTGGAGGCCGTCTGAAAGAGATAGAAAAAGCCGTCTGAAATAGTCCAGACGGCTTTTAATTTATAAGACTCAAATTAGTCTGTCTTTCAAATCACTTGGGGCAATAAAGTTAATTGCATTTCCCGATTTGAACTGCCCTAATAATTTTAATTCTAATAATTGTTTCAAATCTGTTCTTGCAGTATTTTCGGCTACATCAAACTGCGCAGAGACATTTTTGACAGTAAAAATTTTACCTTTTTCTTTGACTGCTGCTTGCAAAATTTCAATTTGTCTGCCGTTCAATCCATGAGCGGTAGCAAAGTTGGAAATTTCAGCAGTGAAATTTTGTAGCTTGGATGTTTCTTTCTCTACATAACTCCTTAAATCTTCAATGGCACGTTTGATAATATCTAATTGATAATAAATAAAGTATGTTAGATCCAAATCATCATTTTCCGTATAAAGATATGATTTGGCATATTTTGTAGGTGTTTCCCGCAGCAGGCGGCTGATGGAAATGTATTCAAACAAATCATAACCGTTTCTTAGCACGAACCAATAAAATAATGCCCGTGCCGTACGTCCGTTTCCGTCTCCGAAAGGATGGATATACCCCGTAAAGAAATGCAACATTATTGCTTTGACTATCGGATGGATAAACAAAGGATGATTAATGCCGTCATGATCCGTGTTCGCAAATGTACATAAAGCCTCCATTAATTTCGGTACTTCTGTAAAAGCAGGTGGTTGATATACCGAATTACCATCATAATCAGCGATGTGGATATCGTCATTTTGCCGGAATTTCCCTGAAACCGCTTGATTGCCTATGGCATTTTCAGTGGCAATATGGTGTAGCGATAAAATCATTTTTATGCTTAATGGTTCATTTTTTAATGCCAACGTTTTCTGCATCAGTTTATGATTGTTGACAATCATAATTTCATATTCATTTTGGGGTTTTGGGCGCTGTGATGCCAGTAATTGTTTGGCTACTTTACGCGTGGTGGCTGCTCCTTCAAGTTGTGCAGAAGTGATTGCTTCTTCTATCATAAGCGTTTTTTTATCCGCGGCACCCAGCTGGTTTCCTGAAGATAACATTATGTGGTCGCCGCAGCTCTTATCTATGAAATGGAGTAGGGCCTGCATAGTATCAGGCACGCAGAAGGAGAACTCATAATTAGCAATGAATTCAAATTTTTTCTTTCCGGCCAAACGGTTGATTTTGGTTGCAGCCCAAATTTTTTCGGCATCTTCTTTTTTAGAATATTGACGTTTGATTTTATCCCAATAGAGGTAGCGGCCTTTGCTGTCAGTGGCTTTATGTGTAGTAAATAGTGCATAATATTTTTTATATGCTTCTATCAGCTTATTCATTTGCTCTTCATTTGGTTGTTTGATATCTAACTTCACAACCCTACTAACATTTGTAGATGATGAAAGAGGCATTTCATTTAGTTGGTTTTCCAAGTTTTGTAATTGCTGGGTATCAACGGGCATCAATTCGATTAAATTCTGAAATTCTTTTATTAGAATTTCTTCTATTCTTGGTGGTTTAGATACTTTCATTTTTGCCATTTGAAATTCTCGCAATTTTTTTAATATTGAGAGAGTTTAAACATATTTGTTTCTCTTGGAAACCTGTGTCAAATATTTGAGCGTAGAAAATCACGTTATTTTTCCTACGTTTTTTTAATTGAGAGAATACGTGCAGGAAACCTTTACCCAAATCCGCAACCGCTTGCTGTCGGAGCAGATACGGCAAGATTATTTTCAACTGTTAGAGGGTAAAGAAGAAGATTTGGGTTCGGATAAGATCATTAATCTGTTGGATAAAATTACCAATTTGGCCAACAAGAGGCCGTCTTAAAAACCGTAGGTCGGGCATCCTTGCCCGACTTTTTATTGGGGCAAATCTTTAATAGACGCCATTCAAAAGCGTTTTCTTACGCATTGTTGTATTTTGATAACGAGTTTTATTGACAATGCGCAACATGTACTCAATATTTATGCCGTTTGTCTTGTATATCGGATATCAAGTTCGTAAACTTATTAATGGTCAAAAGTGCTTGATAGCACAGTGGGGCTATATGGAAATCGGGAAGGCTGGTTTTTGCTTGAAGATAATCAAATGGAAGGAAACATATTATGAAAACGTTTAATACTTTGGTTTTGGCAAGTGCCGCATCTTTAGCACTTTCTGCTTGCGGGGCGGTTAATGATGCACTTGATTCTATTAAGCCGCCCTCAGGGAGAAACGGGCATTACCGTGTTATTTCCACTCCTGATTTAAGTAGTGCAGATACCAGTAATGTTCGATTGAAAATCAACGGTAAAGTTTATCGTAGTGGTGATCCGATAGATATCGCCCTCTTACATCAAAACCAAGTTCATAACCAATCTTACGAACTAACTGCCGATAAGATGGAAAACAGGAGGAAAGTTAATTTTAAAGAGGAGGGCACAGCACGGATTTATAAAAACAAATATTCGGTAGTATTGGCTGCCCATGTTGAGAAAGAAATAAAAGATAGAACCAGTAGCACGGTTGATAAATCCAAAGTATTGGCCGTACAAGGTATTGCAACTGAACTTAATGCAGTTATAACGAAAAAAGGGGTATTCGGTTATGAGGGGCAGGCATTTACTGGTAAGAATGACCAAGGGGAACTGATTTATCAGGTGGATTTTGATAAAGGTACAGGCATAGGTTATGTCAAAAACTTTAAAACTCTGGATACTGTTAATTTGCAGGAAAGCAAAATAACAGGATTTAATCCTGACGGTTCTTTCAACGCTAAAGTTGGTATTGAAGGAAAAGCGGGTTACAAAGGTAAAGAGGCCGGATCATATAAATTAGGCTTCTTCGGGCCGTCGGCCGAAGAAATTGCCGGTAAGGCAGAGCTCAAGATTGATGGCAAAGATACCAACATTGGCTTCGGGGGAAGAAAGGTACCTAAGCTAAGAATAAAATAACTGTTGTGATTTACAAAACCTTAAAACGGCAAATAGCACTTGAGCTTTTGCTGTAAATAGAAAGTAAACTTGCTATTGAGGCCGTCTGGAAAGGTTTTCAGACGGCCTAATCCTTTATAATCTTCCGATACCGGCTGGAAATTTGAAACGGAATATCGAAATTATGTGGGAAACCATCAACTATTATCTCTACAACGGCCCGGTAAAGGCGGAGATTATTGAATCGGTGCTGATGATTGTGGGCATCATGCTGCTGCGGGGGGTGATTCTGCAAACGCATTTCCGCAGCCATCCGGCAATGGAAATCGAGGAAAAACGCCGCTGGGTGGTGGCGAGCCGCAATATCACGTTGATTATGGCGATATTCGGCTTGGCGATTATTTGGGCGGCGCAAATCCAAACGTTGGCTTTGTCGATGTTTGCGGTGGCGGCGGCGATTGTGCTGGCAACGAAAGAGTTGATTATGTGTTTGTCGGGCAGTTTGCTGCGGGCTTCCACCAATCAGTATTCGGTGGGGGACTATATCGAGGTGGCCGGCCTGCGAGGGCGGGTGGTGGACATCAATATGTTGAATACGCTGATGATGCAGGTGGGGCCCAATCCGCTGGTGGGGCAGTTGAGCGGCAAAACGGTGTCGTTTCCCAACAGCCTGTTGCTGTCGAGTTCGGTGCAGCGTGATAATATTTTGGGCATGTATGTGATTCATACGTTTGAAATTCCGGTGCCGGTGCATTTGGATTCGGATGAAATCGTGCCGTTGCTGCAAAAGCTGGTCGACGGTTTGTGCGCGCCTTATATCCCTTCCGTCGAGCGGCATTTGGAAGAGGTGCAGACGCAGAAGCTGTTTATCACGCCTGCCGCCCAGCCGCGCATCAGCCGTGTGCCGCACGACGATAAAACCTATACAGTGGTGGTGCGCTTTGCCTCTCCGGTGGCGAAACGGTTGGAAATTCAACAGGCGTTGCTGGATGAGTTTATCCGCATACAGCACAGGCTGCTGGAAGAAACAAGGGTGCAGATTTGATAAGAGGCCGTCTGAAAAACTTTTTCAGACGGCCTCTCGGTATTTTATGTCGGATATTATTTCCGCTGTGGAGTTGCTGCGCCTTAGCGTGAAGAGAATGATTGTGTAAGCCGCTAAAGCGGCAACGGAATCGGTTTCGTACTCCTTGCACTGTCTGCGGCTTGCTGTCTTTTATTAACAATAAGGTTATTTGCTATATCAGGGTTCTTCGGAGTTATCGCTGCTGCTTTGGCGTTGTTCTTCATATACGGCCTTTTGTGCCAGCACCGAACCTTCGGGGGCTTGCGAGGTTTCGCCGTATTCCCACGGTGCGTTGTCGGGCAATTCTTCGATGTGGATGGTTTTCAGCGAGTAGTCGGGCTGGTAATACAGGTCGTATTTGGCGGCTTTAATGATAGAAAGCATCATCATGCTCATGATAATCAGCAACGGGGCACCAGAGAAAATAGAGGCCGTCTGAAGCGTGTCGAGGCCGCCGATAAACATCAGCGCGGCGGGCATAAGGCAAAGGGTAAACGCCCAAAACAGGCGGTTCCAACGGTGCGGTTCGCCGTCTACTTCATGTTGCACGACGGAGGCGAGAATATAGGAAATGCTGTCGAAAGTGGTGGCGGTAAAAATCACGGCAAGCAGGGTAAACACGGCAATCGCCAGCGGTGCGGCGGGCAGGGTGTTTAAAACGGCAAAAATAGTGGCGGTGGCTCCTTTTTCGTTGAGCACGGCAATTACGTCCAGCGTATCGGAAAGTTGGAGATAAAGGCCGTAATTGCCCAAAATGATGAAGAATACGGCGCAGCCGAGCGAGCCGTAAAACATCGAGCCCACGGTCATTTGCCGAATGGTGCGGCCTTTGGATATTTTGGCGATAAACAGCCCGATGGTCGGCGCGTATACCAGCCACCATGCCCAGTAGAATATCGTCCAGTCTTTCGGAAAACCGGTGTTTTTAAAACCGTGGTGTTCAAACCGCCCGAACGATTCCGTCCACGTCATCATGGTGAACATTTGCGTGAGCGAGCGGCCGAGGCTTTCCAAGCCCGTGTTCAGAATAAATACGGTAGGCCCGACTGCCAACACGAAAACCAGAAAGACAATGGACAGATAAAAGTTGATGTTGGATAAAAATTGGATGCCGCCGCGCAAGCCCTGATAGGCGCTGTAAGCGAAAATCATGGTGGTAACCAGCAGCACCGCCAGCCGTATGCCGAGGCTGTTGGGAATGCCGAACAGCTCATACAGCCCTTCGGTAATCATCGGCGAGGCCAGCCCCAGAGTGGTTGCGCCGCCGCCGATCATGCCGAATACGAAAAACACGTCAATCAGTTTGCCCCAGTTGCTCTTGGCGAATTTTTCTCCCGTGAGCGGCATCAGGCTCTGGCTGACTTTCAGTACGGGCGAATTGCGTACGTGGGCGAAATAGGCGATGGCAACCGCAGGCACCAGATAAATCGCCCATGCCACCGGCCCCCAATGGAAGAGGCCGTAAGTGCTGGCCCAGCGCACGGCTTCGGGCGAACCGGCCGCAATGCCGAATGGCGGCCCTTGATAATAATAAGCCCATTCCAGCGTGCCCCAGTAAAGAATACTGGCACCGATGCCGCCGCAAAACATCATGGCCGCCCATGAGCCGGTTTTGAACTCGATTTCGTCTTCAGGTTTGCCGAGCTTGATATTGCCGATATCGGAAAACGAGATGTAAGTAACGAAAATAAAAGCCAGCACACCGAAAGTCAGATAGCCCACGCCGAACTTGTCGGTAACGAATGCTTTGGTGGCGGCAACCCAATCCGCCCCTTGCACGGGAAACGCAACCAACGGCAGCGTTATGCCGAAAAGCAGCACCAATACGCTGAAAAAAGTGAATTTGTCGATACGGGTGTCGGATACCCCTGAGATGCCGTGCGGTTGGAAGTTTTTGTCGGCATCAAACGTACCCAAGTGCCGGAAAGACATGCGTCGGCCCGCGGGTTTGTAGCGGAAGTTGGCAGATTTGCTATCGTGTTGATTTTGAACAGACAATGTTTTACTCCTTAACCAAACTTTAAAAGTAATGTTTCGTGAGCAGCATGTCGGTTGTTATTATTTTGTTTTTTAGGTATTGGTGAAAGAATCTTTTGAAAAGAAAGACATATAAGAAGTTTGTGAGCGTAAGTTATTATAGCATAGATATATAGTATTGATTTTTAAGGAGAAAATATTCAAGTGTGGGCATTCGTTTTACATCGGGCAAGGTATACGCAAAGGAGGCCGTCTGAAAACTTTTTTCAGACGGCCTCTGTAAAAAAGCAACGGCAAAATACCGTTGCTTCGGAGCAAACCCGTTCAAACAGGCGGTTAGTTCAGATTACCCAAAACAATCCGCAACATACGGCGCAGCGGTTCGGCCGCACCCCATAAAAGCTGGTCGCCTACGGTAAACGCGCTGATGTATTCGCCGCCCATGCCCATTTTGCGGATACGGCCAACGGGCACGCTTAATGTGCCGGTTACTTTGGCGGGGGTCAGCTCGGTCATGCTGGCTTCTTTTTGGTTGGGGATCACTTTTACCCAATCATTCGCCTCGGCCAGCAGTTTTTCGATTTCTTCCAACGGCAGGTCTTTGGTGAGCTTCAGCGTAATGGCTTGGCTGTGGCAGCGCATCGCGCCCACACGCACGCACAGGCCGTCGATAACGATGGGGTTGCTGCTGCGGCCGAGAATTTTGTTGGTTTCCACGCCGCCTTTCCATTCTTCTTTCGATTGGCCGTTACCTAAATCGGCATCAATCCACGGAATCAGGCTGCCGGCCAACGGTACGCCGAAGTTGGCTTTGGGGTAGCTGTCGCTGCGCAGAAAATCGGATACTTTACGGTCGATATCGAGAATCGCACCGGCAGGGTCGGCCACTTCGGTTTTGACTTCGTTGTGGATGGCGCCCATGCCTTCAATCAGTTCGCGCATGTTTTTTGCGCCCGCACCCGATGCGGCTTGGTAAGTCATGCTGGTGGCCCATTCGACCAAACCGTTTTGGAACAAGCCGCCCAAAGCCATCAACATCAACGATACGGTACAGTTGCCGCCGATGTAGTTTTTCACACCGTTTTTCAAGGCTCCGTCGATAACGTTGCGGTTAACGGGGTCGAGGATAATCACGGCATCGTCATCCATACGCAGGGCGGAAGCCGCATCAATCCAATAGCCGTTCCAGCCGCTCTCGCGCAAGGGTTTAAACACGGCTTTGGTATAATCACCGCCTTGGCAGGTAACGATAATATCCATTTTGGCCAGTTCGCCGATATCGTTGGCATCCAGCAGGGTTTTGGCCGCTTGGCCGAAGTCGGGGGCGGCACCGCCTACGTTGGAGGTGGTGAAAAACACGGCTTCGGGGATGTGCGAGAAATCGTTTTCTTCTTTCATTCGTTGCATCAACACCGAACCGACCATGCCGCGCCAGCCGACGAATCCTACTTTCATGGGTTTGCTCCTTTGAAAAATTGTTTACAAAACGGTGAGTAATGATGAAGATAGCGTTTTAACGCCGAGGGGCATAAATGTAAAGGTTTTTTTGTGGTATTTTGATAAAAAACGGAATAAATACCGGAAGTAAGGCCGGATTCGGATAACATTAAAACGGAGTGTATAAATGAACGAAATCAATACGAACGGAATGCAAATGCCGCCGCCGGAAGAAGTGGAAGTTGAAATTGCCTCGGCCGGCCGTCGTATCGGAGCCTATTTGCTGAACTGCCTATTTTCTATTTTGGCTTATTTGCCGTTTATCGGCAGTATATTTCTGGCTGTAAGCGACGGTTATGTGGCACGGGCCGGCGGTACGGAAAATTTGGAAAATCTGGCCGTCGAAAACATCAATTGGATGTGGATGCTCGGCGGATTGCTGGTATTGCTGGTGTATGTTGTGATACAGGCTTGGTATATGAGCCGCGACGGTCAGTCGTTAGGTAAAAAAATCCTGAACATCCGCTTGCTGAAAACCGACGGCAGCAATCCGGGCTTCTGGGGCGCTGTTTTGCTGAGGGAAGTGGCGTTCAATATTATGCTGACCATCGGTGCTTTGATTGCAGGCTATCTGCTTGCCTTGCTTTTCGGCAGCGGGGGAGAAATCGCCGATGTGATTGCCAATACTATATCGCTTATCGTTTGGCTGGTTTGCTTCGTGATGCTGTTCAACCGCTCGAAAGACCGCCGCACTTTGCAGGATTATCTGGCCGATACCGTAGTGGTGCGTTTACCGAAACGTTAAATAAATTGCAGGGAAGGTGGCTGCAAAAGCGGAGGCCGTCTGAAAAGGTTTTCAGACGGCCTCTAAAGAGTTGGTTATAAAAAACAAAAAGACTTGGTTTTCATACCAAGTCTTTTTTGTTCTATGGTGGAGGTAAGCGGGATCGAACCGCTGACCTCTTGCATGCCATGCAAGCGCTCTACCAACTGAGCTATACCCCCGAAATATGGTGGCGAATCAGGGACTCGAACCCCGGACACAAGGATTATGATTCCTCTGCTCTAACCGACTGAGCTAATTCGCCGTTTCATGAAAGCGTGATTATACGGCTTTTTTGTTTTTGGGCAACCGATTTATCGGCTTATGTTTGTTTTTATTTGATTTTTATAAGAAAAAATATCAATTTTGTGTGCTTGGAAAGCATGGGGGCCGTCTGAAAAAAGCATGGCAAACCAACGGTGTGGTTTTCAGACGGCCTCGTATCCGCTTTGTATTCACAATTTGTGGCAGATGTCGCCAAACATAAAGCCTTGCCAGTCAACATCAATGCCGCGCCCGAAGGCGATGACTTTAAACAATTCGCCCATTTCATGCTGGCCGACCAGTTTGTGTACGGCGGCGGTTTCGCGGATATAGTCGGCGGAATCGGGTGCGGCGGTTTGTGCCAGCATTTCGGTAATGCCGAGGTTGAGCAGGAAATTGGCTTGGGTGATGTAGCCGATTAAGTCCAGTCCGGCATCGGTGCCTGCCAAAGCGATATCGGTGAAATTCACATGGGCGGTCAGGTCGGTAAGGCCGATGTGGAAAAACGGGTCGTGCACGGTGTGGTGGCGGTAGTGGCCGATGAATGTGCCCATGTGCCGTTGCGGGTGGTAATACTGGGCGGCATCGAAACCGTAATCGATAAAAATCATGCCGCCGCGCACGAGTTTTTCGGCAAGTGTGCGGATAAAGGCGTGTTGGGCGGGGTGTAATTCGCTGGTGTACGGTTCGGACGCGGGAAAGTATTCGGCGGCGGCTTTGAGCAGTTCTTCTTGCGCCAGAGGGCGGGCGGTTTGGATAAACGATTGGCTTTCTAAGGCCACGCCCATCTGCCAAAAGCTGCCGTGTTCGCGTTTAACGATTTCGCAGGGCATGGCGTCCAGCACTTCGTTGCCGATGATGATGCCGTCGAAGGTGTCGGGCAGGGTGTTTAGGTGGATAACTTTATCTGCCGCTCGGGGAGCTTTTTCGAGAATGTGCCGGCGTTGGCGTTCAGCCAGTTCGCTTGATAATTCAATGATGTAGTAATGCTTGAGGCCGTCTGAAAACTGTTGCAGCAAGGTCGCGGCCAGTTCGCCCGTGCCGGCGCCGAATTCGTAAATATTGCCGTCGGTTTGCGGCAGCACGGCGGCGATTTGGCGGGCAAGGGTTTGGCCGAATAGCGGGGACAATGTCGGAGCGGTAATGAAATCGCCTGCCGCGCCGATTTTGTGTGCGCCGCCGGTGTAGTAACCGTATTCGGGGGCGTAAAGTGCCAGTTGCATGAAGCGGGAAAACGGAATGAAATTGTCATTTTTTGTAATTTCTTCCGCAATCAGGTTTTGTAAGGCTTGGGAGGAGGCCGAAGCTGCTGCGGACGGGGCGGGGAGTTGCGGGTTTATCATTGTTAGAACATGTAAATTTTATATGGACTCGCGTGTATTATAGCGCGGATTGAAACGGCATGTTTTTTATGCCTTTTTTACTAAATATAGTAGTTAGTGTAATTAATCTACGCTAGATGTAGTATTTTATGCATACGGGTATGCGCCAAAGGCGGGCGCATGCCCGTGTTTTTTAAAGGTAAGTGGTTGTCTAAACGCTTATTTTTGCTGAATCGCGGATTTGACCATATCTGTAAAATTTCTTATAGTGTGGGCATGTGGGGTAATGTGTGTCAAAGTGTCGCTGTTGCCCGGATTTGTTAACGGAGTGGGATAAAGTGTTTGGTGGCGTTCACGAGTTGAGCATAGACAGCAAAGGGCGGTTGGCGATTCCTGCCAAGTTCCGCGAGCTTTTGCTGCGCCATTACACGCCGGCCGTGGTGGCAACGCTGGATTCGCGCAGCCGCCTGCTGATTTATCCCGAGTCGGAATGGCAAAAAGTTGCCGAGCAGTTGTTGTCTTTGAAAGTGGCCGGCAATCTGGCTTTGCAGCGTTACCAAAACCTGTTGCTGCACAACGCCGATACGCTGGAATTGGATACGGCAGGGCGCGTGTTGTTGCCCGCCAATCTGCGCCGCCGCGTGGATTTCGATAAAGACGTTACGCTGGTGGGGCGGGCCAACCGCTTGGAGCTGTGGGGTCGCAAACATTGGGAAGATGAAATGAACAAGGCTTTGGATATCGACCCCGACGAGCTGGCTTTCCAGCTGAGCCAAACGGATTTGCAATTGTGATTGCCGCCGAACCTTTACAGCATGTAACCGTGCTGCTGCATGAAGCGGTTGACGCATTGAATATCCGCCCGAACGGTATTTATGTGGACGGCACATTCGGCAGGGGAGGGCATTCCCGCCTGATTTTGTCGAAGCTGGGCGAACAAGGCCGTTTGGTGGTGTTTGACAAAGACCCGCAGGCCATTGCGGTGGCAAACGAATTGGCGGCACAAGACAAACGCGTGAGCGTGGTATACAACGGCTTCGCTACTTTTCAGACGGCCTTAGACGAACTGGGCATTGCCGAAATCGACGGTGCATTGTTTGACTTGGGTATTTCGTCGCCGCAGATAGACGAAGCGGAGCGCGGATTCAGTTTCCGTTTTGATGCGCCGCTGGATATGCGTATGGATCCCACGAGAGGGATGTCGGCGGCAGAATGGATTGCCGTTGCCGACGAACAGGAATTGCACGAGGTAATTAAGAATTATGGTGAAGAGCGGTTTAGTCGCCAAATTGCGCGCGCCATTGTTTCGCAACGCGAAACGGCACCCATCGATACAACCCGCAAGCTGGCGCAGCTCGTGGCGCAAAACGTCCGTACTCGTGAGCGCGGTCAAGATCCGGCGACCCGGACGTTCCAAGCCGTTCGGATTTTCATCAACCGTGAGCTTGAAGAAGTAAAAGAAGTTTTGCCGCAGGTTACAGGCCGTCTGAAAGAGGGCGGCAGGCTGGCTGTGATTGCGTTTCACTCGCTGGAAGACCGCATTGTGAAACAGTTTATCAAGCAGTATTCGCAACCCCTTCAGCTGCCGCGTTGGGCGGCGGTGAAAGAAGCCGATTTGCCGCAGCCGCCTTTGAAGGCAGTGGGTAAGGCCATCAAGCCGGGTGGGGAGGAAACCGCAGCCAATCCGCGCGCACGTTCGGCCGTATTGCGTGTGGCCGAGCGCACAAGCGGCAAGTTTGAAGTACAACAGGCCGTCTGAAAAGGCAGATGCAGTCGGAAGGCCGTCTGAAAAAATATGAATAAATTGAATGTGATTTTGCTGGTGTTGGCGTTGTTGTCGGGTTTGGCGGTTGTTACCGTGCAAGACCAGTCGCGCCAATACTACATTTCGCTGGATAAAGCCCAAAAGCACGAAATCCAGCTTGATCAGGATTATGCGCGTTTGAAGCTCGAGCAGGCCAAGTTGTCGAATCATAAATTGATTAAAGAAGCAGCCGAAAAACAAAAATTACAGCCTCCGAGCGCAGCAGACACCCGCATGATTGAAATGAAGTAAATAACAGCACGACAAGTTGCTGAAATAAAAAAGAGAAGTTGCTATGTTAATCAAAAACGAATATAAGCCGCAGATGCTGTCTAAACAGCCGAAGGCAAAAAAACCCGTTTCTACCAACGGGCGGATTGCTTTTGTGCTGGGCGGATTGGCATTGGCTTTCGCGGCATTGGTGGGCAGAGGCGTCTATCTGCAAACCACACAACATGAATTTCTGAAAAATCAGGGCGACCAGCGTTTCGTGCGCACCATTACCCTGCCTGCGTCGCGCGGCACGATTACCGACCGCAACGGCGCAACGTTGGCCTTGAGCGCACCGACCGAATCACTGTATGCCGTGCCTTCCGGCATGGATATCCAGCCGACCGGCGAGCAGTTGGCCAAACTTTCCGCCTTAATCGGCGTGCCGGTTGAAACCATCGAAGCGCGTTTGGCGAAGAAAGACAAAGACTTCATTTATCTGAAACGCCAGTTGAGCAAAGAAACCGCCGATAAAGTGGCTGCTTTGGGTATTAAAGGTTTGGCATTCCAAAAAGAATCCAAACGCCATTACCCGATGGGCAACCTCTTTGCCCATGTGATCGGCTTTACCAACATCGACGGCAAAGGCCAAGAAGGTTTGGAACTGGCGCGCGAAGATGATTTGCACGGTAAAAACGGTGCCAAAGTGGTGCTGCGCGACAATAAAGGCAATATCGTTGATAGCCTTGATTCTCCGCGCAACCGCGATCCGCAAAACGGCCACGACATGGTGATGTCGCTCGACCAGCGTATCCAAACGCTGGCCTACGACGAGCTGAACAAAGCTGTCGATTACCACCGTGCCAAAGCCGGCAGTGCAGTTGTGTTGGATGCACAAACCGGTGAGATTTTGGCATTGGTCAACAGCCCCGCCTACGACCCGAACAACCCGGGCGAAGCGGGCAGCGAACAACGCCGCAACCGTGCCGTTACCGATATGCTTGAGCCGGGTTCGGCCATGAAACCGTTCCCGATTGCCAAGGCATTGGATGCCGGCAAGGTAAACGTAAACACCCGTTTGAATACCAATCCGTACAAAATCGGCCCGGCTACCGTGCGCGATACCCATGTGTATCCTTCTTTGGACGTGCGCGGCGTGATGCAGAAGTCTTCCAACGTCGGCACCAGCAAACTGTCGGCCATGTTCAAACCTGAAGAAATGTACACGTTTTATCAGAGCTTGGGCGTAGGCCAGCGCATGCACTCGGGCTTCCCCGGCGAAAGCCCCGGCTTGTTGCGCAAGTGGCAAAACTGGAAACCGATCGAACAGGCAACCATGTCGTTCGGCTACGGTTTGCAATTGAGCCTGCTGCAACTGGCGCGTGCCTATACCGTGCTGACCAACGACGGCGAACTGCTGCCGGTAAGCTTTGAAAAACAAGTGGCTCCGCCCAAAGGCGTGCAGATTATCAAACCCGAAACCGCCCGCGCCGTGCGCGACATCATGGTTTCCGTTACCGAAAAAGGCGGTACCGGCACCATGGGTGCGGTCGACGGCTTTGATGTCGGCGCGAAAACCGGTACCGCGCGCAAACTGGTTAACGGCCGTTATGCCAGCGACAAACACGTTGCCACCTTTATCGGTTTCGCCCCCGCAGACAAACCGCGCGTGATTGTGGCGGTTACCGTGGACGAACCGACTGTTAACGGATACTACGGCGGCGTGGTGGCCGGCCCCGTGTTTAAAGGCATCATGGGCGGCAGCCTGAATATTCTCGGCGTTTCGCCAACCAAACCCTTAAAAGATGTACCCGTTCAGACGGCCTCCAAAAATTAAAGAGTAAACAATATGTTCAGCGACTTAGTTCCTTTAGCTGAAACCGACTTACCGCCCTTGCTGTGTGAAAACGCAGCAGGGCGTTTGTTGCATTCAGACAGCCGTAAAATCAAGCAAGGCGACATTTTCATTGCCTGTCAGGGCGAATACACCGACGGGCGCGAGTATATCCCCGCCGCCGTTGCCAACGGCGCGGCTTTTGTTTTTTGGGACGACGACGGCAAATTCGCATGGAATCCCGAATGGAACGTACCCAATCAAGGCATTAAAAACCTGAAAACCCGCGCCGGAATCGTAGCCGCCCAAGTGTACGGCAATCTTTCAGACGGCCTCAAAGTTTGGAGCGTAACCGGCACCAACGGCAAAACCTCCGTTACCCAATGGCTGGCGCAAGCAGCGGATTTGTTGGATGAAAAATGCGCCGTCATCGGCACCGTCGGCAACGGCTTCTGGGGCGCGCTGGAAGAAGCCACCCACACAACGCCCGATCCCGTTTCCGTGCAAACCCTGCTGCACCGGTTCAAACAGCAAGGCGCAAAAGCCGTAGCGATGGAAGTGTCCAGCCACGGCCTCGACCAATTCCGCGTTAACGGCGTGCCTTTTCAGACGGCCGTGTTCACCAACCTCACCCGCGACCATCTCGACTACCACGGCAGCATGGAATCCTACGGCGAAATCAAATCCCGCCTGTTTTACTGGCAAGGTTTGCAACACGCCGTGATTAATGTGGATGACCCGTTCGGCGCAGCGCTGGCAGGCCGTCTGAAAACAGAACGCCCAGAATTAAACGTGTACGGCTACGGCTTTGCAGAACAAGCCGACATCCGCATCACCCGATTCACCGCCTCTTCAGACGGCATGACCGTGCAGCTCGACACCCCGTGGGGCAGCGGCGAAGTCAAAACCCGCTTGCTCGGCCGCTTCAACGCCCAAAATCTCGCCTCGTGCGTCGGCGTATTGTGTTCGGCAGGCTACCCGCTGGCCGAAGTATTGCGCG
Source organism: Neisseria sp. MVDL19-042950 (assembly GCF_030504625.1). Lineage (GTDB taxonomy): Bacteria > Pseudomonadota > Gammaproteobacteria > Burkholderiales > Neisseriaceae > Neisseria. The sequence goes on from NZ_JAUKWH010000004.1 coordinate 119,203, forward strand.
TGCTTGCCCAAATCCGCCCCGCCACCGGCCGTATGGACTGCATTATGAACACCGGCAAACCGCTTGTCGTCGTCGATTACGCCCACACCCCCGATGCCCTCGAAAAAGCACTTGCCACCTTGCAGGAAATCAAACCGCAAGGCGCAAACCTGTGGTGCGTGTTCGGCTGCGGCGGCAACCGCGACAAAGGCAAACGCCCGCTGATGGGCGCGGCTGCCGTAGCCGGTGCGGATAAAGTCGTCGTGACCAGCGACAACCCGCGCATGGAAGAGCCTGCCGACATCATCAACGACATCCTCCCCGCCGTGCCCCAGCCCGAACACGTCGAAACAGACCGCCGCTCGGCCATCGAATACGCGGTTAAACACGCCGCCGCCAACGACATCATCCTGATTGCCGGCAAAGGCCACGAAACCTATCAGGACGTGCAGGGTCAGAAGCACTATTTTTCCGATTTTGACGAAGCGCAGAAAGCTTTGGCGGGAAGGTAGTTTTGGCGAAGCTCACAAAGTTCGCTTTCAGACGGCCTTAGTATGGGCATATTTCAAATGCCTGTCTGAAAAGGCCGTCTGAAAATATAAAATGGAAAAACATAGACAATAAGAACAATACCATGATTTACAAAGTTTAAATTTTATCAAGCACATTATGAAAGAAAGGAAAAACGATGTCTAAAATCAAAACCAGTTTTAATGTAGTGGAAGAAAAATCAGCACGGTTGGCAGTTTTAATTGATGCTGACAACGCATCAGCACAAGATGTCAAAGCTATTTTGGAGGAAGTTACCCAATTTGGAGAAGCAATTGCCAAGCGGATTTACGGTAATTTTGTTTCAGCTAATGGTCAATGGAAAGAAGTAATAAATGAATATGCCATTAAGCCCATGCAGCAATTTGCTTTTACCAAGGGTAAAAATGCGACTGACGGCTTTATGATTATTGATGCGATGGATCTGCTTTATACGAACCGTTTTGACGGTTTTTGTATTGTGTCCAGTGACAGCGATTTCACCGCATTGGCCATACGTTTAAAAGAACAGGGTGCGATGGTATATGGATTTGGCAAAATGCAGACCCCTAAAGCATTTGTAAATGCGTGTAGCCAGTTTATTTATGTGGAAAATTTGCTGCCTGAATTGAAGCACGAAAAAGAAGGAATGTTGGCAGAATGTTTTAAAGCGGGAACATCTTTAAAAGAAGAAAAAACAGAAGAGAAAATGATTGCTGAAAAAATAGAGCTGCAAACAGACATAATCAAGAAAGCCTTTGAATCTTCTGACAGCGAGTGGATATCGATTGCAGCTTTAGTTGGCCAATGGAAGTTACTGCAAGTAGATATTGACCCACGCACCTATGGGTGTAAAAAATTTACAGATTTAATAAAAAAATACCCTGATATTTTTGAGTACGAAATGCGGAAAAACGCAGTCGGAACACATGAAAATATGTATGTCAGATTAAAAATTTAATCATTTATCCGTTTCAGTTGATGTAGGCAAACAGAAAATTTGAAATACGGACAGTCATGCAAAAGGGAATGATTTAGAGAAGTATTCAGACGGCCTCTTCCTAACTCAAAGGCCGTCTGAATAAAAGAAAGGATGTAACCAAATGATGTCGAAGTACAGCGGCCGGATATTGTGCGTTATCGGCTTAGTCTTTGTATGGGGCTGCCAAACCAAACACGCCCCGCGGCCAACCCAAGAATTAGCCGCACTCAGAGCCATGCCCGCACCCACCGAGCAAAGCCTGATCAACCCCGTTAAAGGCCACTCTTTCGACGACAGTTGGCATGCACCGCGCAGCGGCGGCCGCAAACACGAAGGCGTGGATATTTTCGCCAAAACAGGCACGCCGGTACGCAGCACCACCGCAGGCATTGTTACCAAACTCGGCAAAAACCGCTTGGGCGGCAAAGTGATCGGCATACAAGGCCCGGGTGCGTGGCATTACTACGCCCACTTGGACAAATTCGCCAGCCGCAAACTCTACCGCCGCGTGAAAGCGGGCGAAGTGATCGGCTATGTCGGCAAAACCGGCAATGCCAAAAATACCCGCCCGCATCTGCATTACGGCGTTTACCTGCCGGGCGGTGCGGTGAATCCTTATCCGTTGATTGATCAGAGTAGGTAATCTGAATTGGATAAATTTAAGCATTTGAAATAAATATTAGAATAATATAACGGAAGGCCGTCTGAAAATATGTGCGAACCGATAAAACCGTGGTTGGATTTTTCTGAGCAGGTCGAATTATTAAAAACAAGAGGGTTGATTATTGATGATGAAGAGCGGGCGGAAAGATATTTACGCCTCATCGGGTATTATCGGTTGAGCGGCTATTTTCATGTTTTTCGTCAATGGGATAGTCAAGAGCAAATTTTGTTGGATACTTTTCAGCCCGATAGCCATTTTGAGGATGTTTTATCGCTATATCTGTTTGATAAAAAACTGCGTTTATTGGCATTGGATGCTTTGGAACGGATCGAAATGGCTGTGAGGGTGGATATTGTGCATATCTTGGGTAAAAAAGACCCGCTGGCTCATGAAAAACCGGAGTGTTTCGACGGTAAATTTGCCAAAACAATTCAGGCTAATAAAGGTAAGACCAAGTATCAGGAATGGTATGAGCGGTTGGAAGAGCTGGTTAGAAAAGCCCGACAAAGAAAAACATCTTGTGTCGTTCATAATTTGCATAAATACGGGCATTTGCCAATCTGGGCAGTGTGCGGGTTGTGGGACTTTGGTGCGATGTCTCGTTTATACGAGGGGATGAAACAACAAGAGCAAAATATCATTGCTCATAAATATGGTGCATTACATGGCGGAGTATTTGCGAAATGGTTGCGCAGTTTGAATGAAATACGCAATATCGCTGCCCATCATGACCGCTTGTGGAATATCCGTATCGTTCAGCAGGCGGCTCCGATTTCAACAGATGAATATTGGAAAAAACTCGACAATTACCGTCCGTTTTTCTATTTCTGCATTATGCAGCAGATGATGAAAATATTGTGTCCGAACTCCAAATGGGCAGATAGGTTTGATGAGGTGCTGCGTGAATTTCCCGAAGGGGCGGCCAACATCAGCTTGACTGCATTCGGATTGCCGGAAAATTATCGGGAATGGGATTTGTGGAAAAATAAAGGCCACTACATGCAGAAGCAGAGGTAGCAGCCATTTCGAAGTGAATCTTACGCTGAAAAAACCTTTAAAGCAACACAATTTGTTTAAAACCAAATTCAAAAATAAATTTGTTTGAAAAATAAAACTTTGCCCAAGATGCAATGCTTTACCGAAAAGAAAACTTAAAACCAACATGAAACCCTTAAACCTAACCTTCATCTGCCAAACCCTCAACCTCCCGATACCGTCTGACAACCAAACCGTCAAACGCATCGTTACCGACAGCCGCGATATTCAAAGCGGCGATGTCTTTTTCGCACTGGCGGGCGAACGCTTCGATGCGCATGACTTTGTGGCAGACGTATTGGCAAAAGGCGCGGCCGCGGCCGTGGTGTCGCGCGAAGATTGCGCCGCGCTGCCGGGTGCGTTGAAAGTGGCCGATACGCTCAAAGCCCTGCAAGATTTGGCGCGCGCGTGGCGGGAAAATATCAACCCGTTTGTGTTCGGCATCACCGGCTCATCCGGCAAAACCACCGTCAAAGAAATGCTGGCCGCCGTATTGCGCCGCCGTTTCGGCGAAGAGGCCGTGCTGGCGACGGCGGGCAATTTCAACAACCATATCGGCCTGCCGCTCACTCTGCTCAAGCTCACGCCCGCGCACCGTTATGCCGTGATTGAAATGGGCATGAACCACTTCGGCGAGTTGGCCGAGCTCACCCGCATTGCCAAGCCCGATGTCGCGCTCGTCAACAACGCCCTGCGCGCCCATGTCGGCTGCGGTTTCGACGGCGTGGGCGATATTGCCAAAGCCAAAAGCGAGATTTATCAAGGGCTGGATTCAGACGGCCTCGCCCTGATTCCCTGCCAAGACCCGAATGCTGCTGTTTTCCAAGCCGCAACACAAGGTTTGAAATGCCAAACTTTCGGCGCGGAAGAGGGCGGTATCCACGCGGAAAATATCGTGTTGAACCCATTGTCGTGCGAATTTGATTTGGTGTGCGGCAACCAGCGCGCCGCCGTCAAACTGCCCGTGCCCGGCAAACACAACGTCCACAACGCCGTGGCCGCCGCCGCGCTTGCCCAAGCAGCCGGATTGAGCCTGCAAGAAATTTCAGACGGCCTCGCCGGTTTTGCCAACATCAAAGGCCGTCTGAATATCAAAAAAGGCATCAAAGGCACAACCGTGCTCGACGACACCTACAACGCCAACCCCGACAGCATGAAAGCCGCTATCGACGTGCTCGCCCAACTCCCCGCCCCGCGTGTATTCGTGATGGGCGATATGGGCGAACTCGGCGAAGACGAAGCCGCCGCCATGCACGCCGAAGTGGGCGCATACGCACGCAACAAAGGCATCGAAGCGGCCTATTTTGTCGGCAACGACAGTGCGCACGCGGCGGAAACCTTCGGCGGCAACGGCCTGTGGTTCGCCGACAAAGACCCGCTGATTCAAGTGCTGGCACACGATTTGCCGCAAGAGGCGAATGTGTTGGTAAAAGGATCGCGTTTTATGAAGATGGAAGAAGTGGTTGAGGCGTTGGTTAATGAGAGTAAATAAGAAGTAAGCAATTTTAGTTATTTATCACTTTGATTATATTTGTGAAAGGAGTGTTTTGTGGAAGAAACTGTCGAAATCTTAGTTAGTGATTCAAGTTTGCGGCATATGGGTTCTCAATTTGGACATGTTGCAGTTGATATTGACGGAACCGTTTATGGAAGAGCAGTTAGTATTTGGAGTGTTAATCATAAAGTTAACTATATCTTAAGACAGCAGGTAAATATGCGTAGGGACACTTGGGGTTATACACTTGCTGTTACCAAAGCAGAAAAAGATGCAATTTTAAACGAGATACAAAAGCAGAGAAAAGAGAATAAGCCATACAATTTAATTAATAATAGTTGCTCTTCTGCCATGGTAAATGTATTTGGTGTAACCGACATTCTTATTGTTGACCCGCGTTGGAGTTTGGGTGGGATGCTCTCGCCATCAGACATAATGGATGGCTTAAATAAATCTCCTCGAGTAATTAAAAGAAGGATTTATCCTAAAAAATGAAAAAATATTTTTGTATGGCGTTTTTCCTGTTGAGTGCGTGTCATTCACAAGAAATCAAAGTAAAAGCTTTAAGAAATGTACCCGGATATAACAGTACGGATGCTGCTTACAGTATATCTGATACGGGTGAGGTGGACTTGTCAACTGTAGATTTCATGATACCCAAAGGAAGTATCTGTTTTTTAGGTAATGAAAAATATGGAAAAACAGACCGTTTCGTAGAAATTCGTTGTGAAAATGGGCTTAAAGGACTGGTCATTGAAGACGAAGCTTTCAAGCCTGTGGAGTAAATGAATTAGTGAGATATAGCCTAAAAACAGCCTTGGACAGTTATTTTTAAATAAAAGTTTAGGTAAACCATCCAAATGAAGCAATATTTCTGCATGGCGTTTTTCCTGTTGGGTGCGTGCCATTCACAAGAAATCAAAGTAAAAGCGTTAAGAGACATACATGGATATAACAGTACAGATGCGGCTTACAGCCTTGTGGATTTTGTTATTCCCAAAGGAAGTATCTGTTTTTTAGGTAATGAAAAATATGGAAAAACCGATCGGTTTGTCGAAATCCGTTGTGAAAACGGTTTAACAGGGCTGATTATCGAAGATGAAGCTTTTATGCCTTTGGATGAATAGGTAATTAAATTCAAAATCTTAAATATGAACAAAACACTCAAAACCATTATTTTCCTCGTCGCTCTAATGGCCGCTTTTTACGCAGGCATGAAATTCCAAGCCTATGTTTATGATGATTTATGTCTGGATTTGGGCGGCGGAAAACAACCCGGCGGTTATCCGATATGCGTGATGGAGCGCAAAACCGATCAATAAAATGCCTGTCTGAAAACGGATTCGATAATGTTCGAAGCCTTTTCAGACGGCCTGATGAATAAAAACACAAACAAAAAGGAAGTACCTCCATGCTTTTATGGCTAGCCCACTTCAGCGACTGGATTTCTGCGCTGAATATTTTCCAATACACTACATTCCGTGCCGTGATGGCTGCATTGACCGCTTTGGTCTTTTCACTCCTACTCGGCCCGTGGACCATCCGCAAGCTTACCGAGTTGAAAGTCGGCCAGGCCGTGCGCCACGACGGGCCGCAAACCCACCTGATTAAAACCGGTACGCCCACGATGGGCGGCTCGCTGATTCTTACCGCGATCACCGTGTCCACACTGCTGTGGGGCAATCTCGGCAACATCTACATCTGGATTCTGCTGCTGGTGTTATTGGCTACCGGCGCGCTGGGTTTTTACGACGACTGGCGCAAAGTGGTTTATAAAGACCCGAACGGCGTGTCGGCGCGGTTCAAAATGGTGTGGCAATCGGGCGTGGCATTGGCGGCGGGCTTGCTGCTGTTTTATGTGGCGCAGAACTCGGCCAACAATATTCTGATTGTGCCTTTCTTCAAACAAGTCGCCTTGCCGCTGGGCGTGTTCGGCTTTGTGGTGTTGGCTTATTTGACCATCGTCGGCACGTCCAATGCCGTGAACCTTACCGACGGTTTGGACGGCTTGGCCGCTTTCCCCGTGGTGCTGGTGGCGGGCGGTTTAGCGATTTTTGCCTACGCCAGCGGTCACTCCGAATTTGCCGCCTATTTGCAGCAGCCGTATGTGGCGGGCGCGAACGAAGTGGTGATTTTCTGCGCGGCCATGTGCGGCGCATGTTTGGGCTTTTTGTGGTTCAACGCCTACCCCGCGCAAGTGTTTATGGGCGACGTGGGTGCGCTGGCTTTGGGCGCGGCACTCGGCACCGTGGCCGTGATTATCCGCCAAGAGTTCGTGCTGGTGATTATGGGCGGCCTGTTTGTGGTCGAAGCCATTTCCGTGATGCTGCAAGTGAGCTGGTACAAACGCACGAAAAAACGCATTTTCCTGATGGCACCGATTCACCACCATTACGAACAAAAAGGCTGGAAAGAAACGCAGGTGGTGGTGCGTTTTTGGATCATTACCATCGTGTTGGTGCTGATCGGTTTGAGTACGCTGAAGGTGCGTTGAGGCCGTCTGAAAGATCGAGTAATCAAGCATATTTTATGACCATGATCACAGTTTCAGGGGATGGAAATGCTGCAAATCTTGATTTTATTGATATTCGGGAAGTTACAGGATAGTTTTGACAATTACCCGGCATGGAAATGGGCAGTAGGCTATGTGTTGCTGAATGTGATATTAAGCCGGGTCATCGATATCAGCGCATTGCCTGTTTCGATAATAAGTTCCGCTATTTTGGGGCTATATGCTTGGGGTTACTTTGTATTGCTCAGGAGGGTTAGCGATAGCCTCTTATTGTGGCTGGTTATTTTATTGGTGGGCGCATTGTTGCCAATTGTTGCTGCTATTAATGTTGTTCAAGACTTGACCTGATAAGTAAAACGGAATCTTTCACATTGTTATTTAAATTGGATGAGGCGGATGAAAACCCCTCCATTAAGGTATCGACAAAACATGAACTGGCAAAACAAAAAAATCCTAGTCGCCGGCTTGGGCGGCACGGGTGTTTCGATGATTGCGTTTTTGCTGCAGCAGGGCGCACAGGTGGCGGCTTATGATGCCTGTCTGAAAGCCGAACGCGAGGCGGAATTGAAGCAGCGGTTTAACGGCTTAAGCTGTTATACAGGCCGTCTGAAAGATGCTTTGACGCACGGCTTCGATATTCTCGCCCTCAGCCCCGGCATCAGCGAGCGTACGCCTGAAATCGAGGCGTTCAAGCAAAGCGGCGGCGTGGTGTTGGGCGATGTGGAAATTCTGGCGCACGAGTTGAAAGGCAAAAGCGACAAAATCATCGCCATCACCGGCAGCAACGGCAAAACCACCGTAACCAGTTTGGTCGGTTATCTGTGTGAAAAATGCGGGCTGGATACCGTGGTGGCGGGCAATATCGGCACGCCCGTGTTGGAAGCCTATATGCAGCGCGGCGGCAAAGCGGCGGACGTATGGGTGCTCGAGTTATCCAGTTTCCAACTTGAAAACACCGGCCATCTTGCCGCCGATGCCGCGGTGGTGCTGAATATTTCCGAAGACCATCTCGACCGCTACGACGACCTGCTCGACTACGCCCACGCCAAAGACAAAATCTTTCGCGGCCACGGCGTGCAGGTGCTCAATGCCGACGACGTGATGTGCCGCGCCATGAAACGTCCGAACCGCGACGTTAAATGGTTTTCATTGGAAGGACAGGCCGATTATTGGGCAGATGTTCAGGCAGGCCGTCTGAAAGCCGGTGCAAACGATTTGCTGGACACCGCCGCCATTCCCCTGCAAGGCTTGCATAATGCGGCAAACGTGTTGGCGGCTTTGGCTTTGTGCGAAGCCGTCGGCCTGCCGCGAACCGAATTGCTGCAACATATTCAAACCTTTAAAGGCTTGCCGCACCGAGTGGAAAAAGTCGGCGAGAAAAACGGCATCACGTTTATCGACGACAGCAAAGGCACCAATGTCGGTGCCACCGCCGCCGCCATTGCCGGTTTGCAAAGCCCGCTGGTGTTGATTGCGGGCGGGCAGGGCAAAGGGCAGGACTTCACGCCCCTGCGCGCAGCACTGCACAACAAAGCCCGCGCCGTGCTGCTGATCGGTGTGGACGCGCCGCTTATCCGCCGCGATTTGACAGGCTGCGGCGTGGACTTGATTGACTGCGCAACGCTGGAAGAAGCCGTTCAGACGGCCTACAAGCTGGCGCAAAGCGGCGATATTGTTTTGCTCAGCCCGGCTTGCGCGAGCTTCGATATGTTCAAAGGCTATGCGCATCGGGCGCAGGTGTTTGTTGAGGTGTTTGAGGCGTTGTAATCAGGCCGTCTGAAAAGCATCACTGTGAAACCGAATTTTATTTTTTCAGACGGCCTTGAGCAGAATATGAACCGACGTAAAAAATGGCAACGCCGCCTCTTCGCTACGATATGCCTGTTGGCTGCGGTGCTCGATGCAGCGCTGTTTTTGCTGAAGCCGCCGGAAGTATCGGAAGGCGCGGCGGAATCCAAACCCGAAGCGGGCAGCAGCAAACCGCTGCCGTCTGAAGCCGTGATAGACCGATCGGTGGTTTATCAAGAAAAACGCTAGACACGGGCGTATCATGACAGCGAACTGATGAAAATCTATCCTGTGTCGCTGGGTTTCAATCCGGTAGGCCGCAAGCAGTTTGAAGGCGACGGCAAAACGCCCGAAAGTATTTACCGGACAAACAAACGCAATCCGCCGCTGCCGCGCAAGACAAACCGGCGGCGGATTGATTAAAATCCACGGCCTGCCCACCGGCCGAGGTTTTATCGGCCGCCAATATCTGTGCCGCGATTGGGCTGACGGCGGTATTGCCGTTACCGACGGAGAAGTCGGCGAACCTTGCCGCAGCGTCGCACATAACGCCGGAATCAATATTAAACCGTAAGTTTTTTCAGACGGCCTGCTTGACGGGGCCGTCTGAAAACATGAAACAACAGAAATACATCCGAAACCAGAAATATGATTACCGAATCGAAAATCCTAGACCGCAAAATCCTGCGCAGCGGCCATAAAATCGACCAGTCCTTGTTGTGGATGGTGGTGCTGATGGTAACGTTCAGCCTGATGATGATTTATTCCGCCTCCATTGCTTATGCCGCGCACGACGGCGGCGACAAGTGGTTTTACCTCGGCCGCCAAGCCATGTTTTTAAGCGCGGGTGCGTTGTTCGGTCTGCTTGCCGCCAAAATCCCGATGGCCAGATGGAAAAAGATGACGCCACTGATATTGCTGGTCAGTTTGGTGTTATTGGTGGCCGTGTTGGTGGTGGGGCGCGAGATTAACGGTGCGAAACGCTGGATTCATCTGGGGCCGGTCAATTTGCAACCCACCGAAATATTCAAACTGGCGGTGATTCTGTATCTGTCGAGCTTCTTTACCCGCCGTGCCGAAATTCTCAAACAGTTTAAAAAAGTGGGCTTCTCGGCCGTGCCGGTCGGTATCGGCTTGGGCTTGATTATGTTGGAGCCCGACTTCGGTTCGTTTGTGGTGGTAACCGCCGTGGCGATGGGGCTGCTGTTTCTGGCTGGCCTGCCGTGGCGTTGGTTCATGATGATGGTGGGTATCGGTTTGACCAGCATGATAGGGCTGATTGCCGTTGCCCCGTACCGGATGGCGCGGGTGGCGGCATTCCTGAACCCGTGGGAAGACCCGCTCGGCAAAGGTTACCAGCTTACCCATTCGCTGATGGCGATTGCCCGCGGCGAGTGGTTCGGCGTGGGTTTGGGCGCGAGCTTGGAAAAACGCTTCTACCTGCCCGAAGCGCACACCGACTTTATTTTGGCCGTTATCGGCGAAGAGTTCGGTTTTGTCGGTATTTTCGTGCTGATTTTCTGTTATGCGTGGCTGGTGTGGCGTGCGTTTTCTATCGGCAAGCAGGCGCGCGATCTGGAATTGTATTTCGGGGCGTATGTGTCGAAAGGTATCGGTATCTGGCTGGGTATTCAGAGTTTTTTCAACATCGGTGTGAATATCGGTTTGCTGCCGACCAAAGGTTTGACGCTGCCGCTGATGTCTTACGGCGGTTCGGCGGTGATTATCATGTTGGTGTGCATGGCTTTGTTATTGAGGATAGATTATGAAAACCGCTTAAAATTGCGCGGTTATAAAGTAGAAGGATAAAAAATGGCAAGAAAAACATTCATGCTGATGGCGGGGGGCACGGGAGGCCACATTTTTCCGGCATTGGCAGTAGCCGAATCATTACGGGAGTACGGGCATCGTGTGATTTGGCTGGGCAGCGAAGATTCGATGGAAACGCGTATTGTGCCGCAACACAATATTCCGCTGGAAACATTGGCGATTAAAGGTGTGCGCGGTAATGGTTGGAAACGCAAGCTGATGCTGCCGTTTACTTTGTTCAAAACCGTACAGCATGCGTTGCACATTATCAAAAAACACCGCGTGGATTGTGTTATCGGTTTCGGCGGTTTCGTTACTTTTCCGGGAGGAGTGGCGGCGAAGCTGGCCGGTATTCCGATTGTGATTCACGAACAAAATGCCGTGGCGGGGCTGGCAAACAAACAGCTTTCCCGCTGGGCGCGCCGCGTGCTATATGCCTTCCCCAAAGCATTCGATAATCCCGACGGTTTGGTCGGCAATCCGGTGCGTGCCGATATTGCCGCATTGCCCGATCCTGCCGAGCGTTTTGCCGGTCGCGAAGGCCGTCTGAAAATATTGGTGATGGGCGGCAGTTTGGGTGCGGACGTGCTGAACCAAATCGTTCCGCAGGCATTGGCATTGCTGTTGGAAAGCGAACGCCCGCAGATCTATCATCAGGCGGGCCGCAATAAATTGGGCACATTGCAGGCCGACTACGATATTTTGGGCGTGGAGGCCGAGTGCGTGGAGTTTATCGACGACATGGTGTCCGCCTACCGCGATGCCGATCTGGTAATTTGCCGTGCCGGTGCGTTGACGATTGCCGAATTGACCGCCGCCGGTTTGGGAGCGTTGCTGGTGCCATATCCGCATGCGGTAGACGACCACCAAACCGCCAACGCCCGTTTTATGGTGAAGGCCGATGCGGGGCTGTTGCTGCCGCAATCCCAGTTGACTGCCGAGAAGCTGTCGGAAGTATTGTGGGCGTTGAACCGCGAACGCTGTTTGGAGTGGGCGAAAAACGCCCGCACGCTCGCCATGCCGTACAGCGCGGATGATGTGGCGGTAACGGCGATTGCCACCACCATGTAAGGTTTTCAGACGGCCGGTTTCAAACCTGAGGCCGTCTTAAAAAGAGAGCTTCGTGCCTTTCAGACAGCCTCGTTCAGTGTTAAACGCCCTTTACATTAAAATCATGGCGTATATTGCTTCGGGCCTTTAAAATAATGGCTTTTCAGCCTCCGAAAAGGCCGTCTGAAACGGAGCTTCGGGATAATTCCAAATGATGAAAAACAGAGTTAACAACATTCATTTTGTGGGCATCGGCGGCGCAGGTATGAGCGGGATTGCCGAGGTTTTGCACAATCTGGGTTTTAAAGTATCCGGTTCCGATCAGGCCCAAAGCGCGGTAACGCAGCATTTGAGCAGCTTGGGCGTTCGGGTTTATCCCGGCCATACCGCCGAACATGTGGCCGATGCCGATGTGGTGGTTACGTCTACCGCCGTGAAATCCGACAACCCCGAAGTGGTTGCCGCACAAGAGCGCAAGATTCCCGTGATTCCCCGCGCCCTGATGCTGGCGGAGCTGATGCGCTTCCGCGACGGTATTGCCATTGCCGGCACGCACGGCAAAACCACCACCACCAGCCTTACCGCTTCCGTGCTGGCGGCGGCAGGCATGGATCCGACTTTCGTTATCGGCGGTAAACTGACTGCCGCCGGCACCAACGCACGGTTGGGGCGCGGCGAATACCTTGTTGCCGAGGCCGACGAATCCGATGCTTCGTTCCTGCATTTAACGCCCGTGATGTCGGTGGTTACCAATATCGACACCGACCACATGGATACTTACGACCACAGCGTCGAGAAGCTGTATCAGGCGTTTGTTACCTTTATCCACCGCATGCCTTTCTACGGCAAGGCGTTTTTGTGTATCGACAGCGAGCACGTCCGCGCCATCATTCCGCGTATCAGCAAACCTTTCGCCACTTACGGGTTGGATGAATCTGCCGATATTTATGCCACCGATGTGCGCACGGAAGGCACGCAGATGCGCTTTACCGTGCATGTGAAGCAAGACGACATCAAGCCGTTCGAAGTGGTGTTGAACATGCCCGGCCGCCACAATGTGCTGAACGCACTTGCCGCCATCGGCGTGGCATTGGAAGTCGGCGCGTCGGTCGAGGCCATACAGAAAGGATTGCTCGGCTTCGAAGGTGTAGGCCGCCGTTTCCAAAAATACGGTGAAATTGCATTGCCGAACGGAGGAAAAGCCACATTAATCGACGATTACGGCCATCACCCCGTAGAAATGGCCGCTACGTTGGCCGCCGCACGCGGAGCTTATCCGGACAACCGTTTGGTGTTGGCATTCCAACCGCACCGCTATACCCGTACCCGCGATTTGTTTGAAGATTTCGTGAGTGTGCTGAATACCGTCGATACTTTGGTGTTGACCGAAGTATATGCGGCCGGCGAAGACCCGATTATCGCTGCCGACAGCCGCGCATTGGCACGCGCCGTACGGGTGTTGGGCAAGCTCGAGCCGATTTACTGCGAAGATGTCAACGCCTTGCCGGAAACACTGCTGAATGTGTTGAAAGACGGCGACGTATTGCTGACTATGGGCGCAGGCAGCATCAACAAGACCCCGCAGGCTCTGGCGGGTAAGAATATCTGATAACAAACATAACAGGCCGTCTGAAAACCAACAGGCCGTCTGAATAAGAAAGAAGCAAACCATGCAAGAATTTGGCAAAGTTGCCGTATTGATGGGCGGGTTTTCAAGCGAACGCGAAATATCGCTCGACAGCGGAACCGCCATCATTGCCGCGCTGAAAAGCAAAGGCATAGATGCCCATGCATTCGACCCGAAAGAAACCCCGTTGCACGAATTAAAAACGCAAGGTTTTCAGACGGCCTTCAATATCCTGCACGGCACCTTCGGCGAAGACGGTACCGTGCAGGGCGCACTGGAATTATTGGGTATCCCCTATACCGGCAGCGGCGTGATGGCTTCGGCGGTCGGTATGGACAAATACCGCTGCAAACTGATTTGGCAGGCCGTCGGCTTGCCGGTGCCCGAATTTGCCGTGTTGCATGAAGACACTGATTTTGAAGCCGTCGAGCGGCAACTCGGGTTGCCCATGTTTGTGAAACCTGCCGCAGAAGGCAGCAGCGTAGGCGTGGTTAAAGTAAAAGAATCAGGCCGTCTGAAAAATGTTTATCAAGAATTGAAGCACTTTCACGGCGAGATTATTGCCGAACGCTTTATCGGCGGCGGCGAATATTCCTGTCCGGTGATTAACGGCCAAGGCTATCCCAGCATCCGCATTATTCCCGCTACCGAGTTTTACGACTACGAAGCAAAATACAACCGTGACGATACCGTGTATCAATGTCCGTCCGATTTAAGCGAAGAAGACGAGAAACTGATGCGCTCTCTGGCGGCCCGCGGTACGGCAGCGGTCGGTGCCGAGGGCGTATCGCGGGTGGATTTCCTGAAAGATACCGACGGCAAACTGTATTTGCTTGAAATCAATACCTTGCCCGGTATGACCGGCCACAGTTTGGTGCCGAAGTCTGCCGCTCAAACCGGCTTGAGCTTCGCCGATTTATGTGTTGAAATTCTGAAAACTGCTCATGTGGGATAATGCCGGCGCCTTGCGGCGCATTACCCGTTGGTTGATGCTTCTAGTAGTGCTAATACTACTGGGAGCTTTCAGCGTTTGGGTTTACAATTCACCTTATTTTCCGGTAAAGCAAGTTAAAATCGAGGGCGACGTGAAGCGTACCGGCAATAAGCAACTGCAAACCGTTGCTCAAAAATACATACGCGGCAATATTTTAAAAGCCGATTTGAACGGAGCGCAAAGAGCATTCGAACAATTGCCGTGGGTGGCCAAAGTATCGGTGCGCCGCCGTCTGCCGGATACGGTGGAAATCGATTTGGTCGAACGGATACCGGTTGCCCGTTGGAAAGAATCGGGCTTGGTCGACAGTAACGGCAACCTGTTTAAAGCGGCTACCGATGAATCGTTTCCGCTCTTCGAAGGGCAGCCCGGTGCAGCCAAAGTCATGGTAAAACATTACAATGAATTCAGCGCCATACTTAAACCATTGGAGCTGGAAATTGCCAAACTCGAATATACGCCGCGTTCCGCGTGGTCGGTAGAATTGAACAACGGCATCTCCGTGCGTTTGGGGCGAGAACACGAAATCAAACGCCTGCAACGGTTTGCCGAAATCTGGCCGGATATTTTGAGCTCGCAGCAAAGCAACCTGATGTATGTGGATATGCGCTACAAAGACGGTTTTGCTGTGCGTTACCGTAAACAGCAGGAAGAAATAGATGGGCCGTCTGAAAGCAATGTTTCGGAGACGGCAGAAGTACAGAATCAACAGTAAAACAGAAATGAATGGGACATCATGGTAAAAGGCAAATACATCAGTGCATTGGATATCGGCACATCTAAAGTAATCGCATTAATCGGCGAGATACAGGAAGATAACGAAATCCATATCATCGGCTTGGGCCAAGCCCCCTCGCGCGGGTTGAAAGCCGGCATGGTTACCAACATCGATGCAACCGCCCAAGCCATTAAGCAGGCGATGAATGAGGCCGAGTTGATGGCCGATTGCAAAGTGGACAGCGTTACCACCGGCATTGCCGGCAACCATATCCGCAGCCTGAATTCCCAAGGGGTCGTGAAGATTAAAGACGGCGAAGTTACTCAAGCCGATATTGACCGGGCCATTGAAACCGCCAAGGCCGTGAATATCCCGCCCGATCACAACATTCTGCA
This sequence comes from Neisseria sp. MVDL19-042950, assembly GCF_030504625.1. Lineage (GTDB taxonomy): Bacteria > Pseudomonadota > Gammaproteobacteria > Burkholderiales > Neisseriaceae > Neisseria. Next base: position 134,779 of record NZ_JAUKWH010000004.1, read on the forward strand.
TACTGTGGTTCAAGAATATATCATCGACAACCAACCCGGTGTAAAAGAGCCCATCGGCATGAGCGGCGTGCGTTTGGATACCCGCGTACACATTATCACCGGTGCCATTACCGCCCTGCAAAACATCCAAAAATGCGTTAACCGCTGCGGTTTGCACATGGATCAAATCATGTTGCAGCCTTTGGCAAGCGGGCAGGCCGTCTTAACCGAAGACGAGAAAGATTTGGGCGTGTGCGTGATCGACATCGGCGGCGGCACCACCGATATTGCCGTTTATACCAACGGTGCCATCCGCCATACCGCAGTCATTCCCGTTGCAGGCGACTTGATTACCAAAGATTTGGCGCAAGCTCTGCGCACGCCCCATAATGCCGCCGAATACATCAAAATCCATCACGGCGTGGCCATCGCCACCATGGACGGCTTGGATGAAATGATCGAAGTACCCAGCGTGGGCGACCGCCAACCGCGCCAAATTTCCCGTCGAGTGTTGGCCAGCGTGATCGGCCCGCGTGTGGAAGAAATTTTAGAATTAACCTTAAACGAATTGCGCCGTTCGGGTTTCCCCGAAGAAGTGCTGACTTCGGGCATCGTTTTGACCGGTGGCGCATCGCTGCTTACCGGTATTGTCGATTTGGCCGAAGACGTATTCAACTTGCCTGCACGTATCGGCGTGCCGCAAGAAATGGGCGGTGTTTCCGAGCGTATCCGCAACCCCCGTTATGCGACTGCCATCGGCCTGCTTCAGGCGGCCCGCGGCGAAGTTTACGGTACGCCTGTTACCGGTGCGGTTGCCATCAGAGAACCCAAAGAAAGCCTTTGGGTCAGAATCAGAGATTGGTTGAAAAATAATTTTTAAAATGAACGTAAAAATATAATAAAAATACAAGAAGCCTTTTGCCAGCCGCATCATGCTTCTTATATAATGTCAATTGTTAACATCGTTTTTATTCGTCCTGACGCAGGGCGCAGAGGAGCATATACATGGAATTGGTTTACGACGTCGTGGAATCCGCCGCAAGCCCTGCGGTCATCAAAGTAATCGGTATTGGTGGCGGTGGCTGCAACGCCATCAATAATATGATTTTAAACACCGTTCAAGGTGTGGAATTTATCAGTGCCAATACTGATGCCCAATCTTTGGGTAAAAATAATGCAGCCAAACGTATTCAATTAGGTACCAACCTCACCCGCGGCTTGGGTGCGGGTGCCAATCCCGAAATCGGTCGTGCTGCCGCACAGGAAGACCGTGAAGCCATTGCCGATGCCATTCGCGGTGCCAATATGTTGTTTATTACCACCGGTATGGGTGGCGGTACAGGTACCGGTGCAGCTCCTGTCGTGGCCGAAGTGGCCAAAGAGCTGGGCATTCTGACTGTGGCCGTCGTTACCCGTCCGTTTGGTCATGAAGGCAAACGCGTACATATCGCACAAGAAGGCTTGGATCATCTGAAAAGCCAAGTGGATTCGTTGATCGTGATTCCTAACGACAAACTGATGACTGCTTTAGGTGAAGACGTAACCGTGCGTGAAGCATTCCGTGCCGCCGACAACGTATTGCGTGATGCCGTAGCCGGTATCTCCGAAGTGGTTACCCGCCCCGGCTTCATCAACTTGGACTTTGCCGACGTTAAAAACGTGATGAGCATCATGGGTATGGCGATGATGGGTTCCGGTTTTGCGCAAGGCATCGACCGCGCCCGTTTGGCTACCGAGCAAGCCATTTCCAGCCCTCTATTGGACGATGTTACTTTGGATGGAGCGCGCGGCGTATTGGTAAACATCACTACCGCTCCCGGCTGCCTGAAAATGTCTGAATACCGCGAAATCATGAAAGTGGTTGACGAATATGCCCATCCGGATGCCGAACGTAAATACGGTACTGCCGAAGATGAAAACATGGAAGAAGATGCTATCCGCGTTACCATTATCGCTACCGGTTTGAAAGAGAATAACGGAGTTTCTTCCGGCAGCAATTTGCGCATGGTAAAAACCCAGCAGGCTACCGGTACCGACGACGGATTCCCGAATATTGACAGTTTGATCCGCTCAGGCCGCAGTACGCGCAGCATGAATTTAACCGCTTCAGATTTCTCAAACCAATCTGTGTTGGATGATTTTGAGATTCCTGCAATTCTGCGTCGCCAAGCAGATTAATAAGTCTTTTAAAACGGTTTAGGCCGTCTGGAAAAAAACCTGCAATTTTGCTGGTTTTTTTCCAGACGGCCTTTTGATAGATCAGTCAGGCCGAGACCTTTGCAAAATATTTAATTAATGATATTTAACACATAATATTGCTTTTAACAGTCCATACCGATTAAAAACATCTTAAATCTGCTTAATTTTGTAAGCAAATTTAAGAGGTTTTTCATTTCGGCAATTTTATTTGGCAGAATATTTTAGTAACGTATGTTATTGTAAAGGTCTCAGGCCGGGAAATTACAAATAGAACTTCTCAACCACTTTCAAATGATCGTCTAATTTGTATACTAGCGGCTGGCCGGTCGGGATTTCCACACCCATAATATCTTCATCGGAAATGCCTTCGATATGTTTTACCAACGCACGCAGGCTATTGCCGTGAGCGGCCACTAATACGCGTTTTCCACTCAAAATGGCGGGAGCGATTTGATTTTCCCAGAAAGGCAATACGCGCTCAAGGGTTACTTTCAGGTTTTCGCCATCCGGTACAACATCATCCGGTAAATTGGCATAGCGGCGATCGTTGCGGGCGGAAAATTCGTCGTTCGGATCAAGAAGCGGGGGCAGGGTGTCGTAACTGCGTCGCCAGATATGTACTTGTTCATCACCATATTTTTCGGCAGTTTGTTTTTTATCCAAACCTTGGAGTTGGCCGTAATGGCGCTCGTTCAAACGCCAAGTCTTGATTTGCGGCACCCATAACTGGTCAGATTCTTCCAGTACGATATTGCAGGTTTTGATGGCACGGGTTAAAACCGAAGTAAATGCAATGTCAAACTGATAGCCTTTTTCTTTCAGTTTTTTACCCGCAGCAGCTGCCTCGGCCAAACCTTGCTCGCTCAGTTTAACGTCCCGCCAACCGGTAAAGAGGTTTTTGGCATTCCATTCGCTTTGCCCGTGGCGGATAAATACTAATTCCATCATGTCGCTCCGAAATAAAGGTTTAGAAAGCTGTCTTTATAACATATTTCATGTGTGTCGTCGCATGTTGCAAGAGTGCATTTGAGCCATATTAAATTTCAAGGCCGTCTGAAAATTCAGACGGCCTTTCTTTTTACCTTATCTTGATTATCCGGCAATAAAATCCAAACCGATATCCAAAGCACGGCTGCTGTGCGTCAGATAACCCAGCGCGATAAAGTCCACGCCCGTTGCCGCCACTTCGCGCAAACGGTTGAATTTAATCCCGCCGGACGCTTCGCAACGCGCCCGTCCGCAACACATGGCTACGGCTTGTTTCAACGTTTCATTGTCCATATTGTCGAGCAACACCAAATCCGCACCGCCGGCCAAAGCCTGCTCCAGTTGTTCCAGCGTATCCACTTCCACTTCAACGGGAATCAGATGACCGGCAAGCTGTTTGGCGCGCTTTACCGTTTCCATGAGGCCGCCTGAATAAATCAAATGGTTGTCTTTAATCAGAATGGCATCGTCCAAGCCCATGCGGTGATTGCAACCGCCGCCTGCCCGCACCGCGTATTTTTGCAGGGTACGCAAACCGGGAATGGTTTTGCGGCTACAGGTAATGTGTGTCGGATAATCTTTGATTTCGGCAACGGCGGCGGCGGTCATGCTGGCAATGCCGCTCAAATGGGTGAGATAGTTGAGGGCGGTGCGTTCGGCGGTAAGCAAAGCATGCGCCGAACCTTTAACCGTCGCCAGCACCTGTCCGGCCAAAATATTCGCCCCGTCTGCAGCCAAAGCCTGAAACATAATCGAAGCATCGGTTTCGGCAAATGCCAGTCTTGCCAAATCCATACCGGCCAATATGCCGTTCTCGCGGCTCACGATTGCCAATTCGGCCTGCATCCCCGCAGAAATCACCGCCGCGGAAGTGATGTCGCCGCGCCGCCCCAAGTCTTCCGACAAGGCCTCCCGAACTAACGGTTTCAACAATACATCGGGCAGAGGAAACAGCAAAGGCGACACGGCAGCGGTCTGCATAAGGTTCTCCATACAATTCGGTTATTTGCGCAACGGCAGTTTGATGTCGGAAATCGGGCTTTCCAACAAAATGTTGTCTTTAAATCGATAAAGTTGTGCCGGACGGCCGATACTGCTTACGGTATTGCCCGGCACAGGTTCGATCAAGTCTTGATGCTTGATCTGGCGGCGGAAATTCTGTTTGTGCAGCCTGAGCCCGATTAAGGCCTCGATGCTTTGCTGCAACTGCAACAGGGTAAATTGCGGCGGCAGCAATTCGTAAATAATCGGGCGGTATTTGATTTTGGCGCGCAGACGCGACATGGCGGTGGCCAATACGCGCCGGTGGTCATGTGCCATCGCTTTGCCCGTTAAGTTCAAATCAAACCCTGCCGCCGGCTCGGGTGATTCGTGAATCAGCCCTGATTCATACAGCAATTCGTAACGTAACAAAACGTATTCCTCCGACCACTCGTAAGGTTCCAATCCCCAACACAAATTCATACGGTTCAGGCGCTCCCGCCGTGTGGCTTCGGTGTCGGCGGTATTCGCCCAACGGCGGATATGCTGCACGATATGGGCGATAATTTGTTCATGATCGGGGTGGCAGGTGTTTTCCCGAGGGAAATAGGCATACCAATCGCACCATCTGGCCGTATCACTCAAAATATTTTCATTTGCTTCGCGCACCAAGCCCAAATAGCTCACATACAGCACGGGCAGGCCTTGTCCGTTTTTGCAGTTGGTGTCGAGAAAAGTGTAAAGCTGTTCCACATAGCCCATCGGTTGCCCGGTTTTCTTTGCCACCCACACGCGCACACCCGCTTGAAGCGAACGGTGTACCGGCAGCAACGGGCCGTTGAGCAACAAGTTGCCGTTATCAACGGTAAGCACACGCGGCTGTCCGTCGGTTACAGCAATCAAGACTGCCACCAGTTCCACCAGACCTTCAGTGTTGCCGTCTGTCTCGGGAAATGAATCCATCCGCTCTGATCCGATTATTGGTTAAAGCCTTATTTTAACGTATATCGTTGCATGGCTTTCGTAACACTTTTCGTATGGTGCGTTTTTACTGCACGGCTTCCGCTTGTTTATTATACTCAATATGAGCATAATATAAAAAAGAAATTCACCCGACAAGGAGGAACCTTGCCATGCAAACCGGCCAATACCGCGCTTTCGACTATGATGCGCCGTTGTCGAACCAGCCCTCTTCCGCCTGCCAAATCCGCCAAGCATGGGCGCGTGTGCCCGAGCCTTTGTCCCATGAAGCCACAGGCCGTCTGAAAAACGAAATCGGCGATTTATTGGAGCAGCACAATGCCGTGTTGGTGGCGCATTATTATGTTGATCCGCTGATTCAGGATTTGGCTTTGGAAACGGGCGGCTGCGTGGGCGATTCGTTGGAAATGGCGCGTTTCGGTGCGGAACATCCTGCGCAAACGCTGGTAGTGGCCGGCGTACGTTTCATGGGCGAGAGCGCCAAAATCCTCAGCCCCGAAAAAACCGTGTTGATGCCGGATTTGGAAGCGGAATGTTCTTTGGATTTGGGTTGTCCGGCCGATGAATTCGCCGAGTTTTGCGATCAACATCCGGACCGCACGGTGGTGGTGTATGCAAACACTTCCGCCGCCGTTAAAGCGCGTGCCGATTGGGTGGTTACTTCTTCGATTGCCTTGGAAATCGCCACGCATTTGCATCAGCAAGGCAAAAAGCTGATTTGGGGTCCCGACCGCCATTTGGGCGAATACATCCGCAAAGAAACCGGCGCGGACATGCTGCTGTGGCAAGGTTCGTGCATTGTGCACAACGAATTTAAAACGTCCGAACTGGCCGCCCTCAAAGCCAAGCATCCCGAAGCCGTGGTGTTGGTGCACCCCGAATCTCCGTCGGGTGTTACCGAGCTGGGCGATGTAGTCGGCTCGACCAGCAAGCTGTTGAAAGCCGCGATCGAGCGGCCGGAACAGACCTTTATCGTGGCCACCGACTTGGGCATTCTGCATGAAATGCGAAAACATGCCCCGCATAAAACCTTTATCGCCGCGCCCACCGCAGGCAACAGCGCCACCTGCAAAAGCTGCGCGTTCTGCCCGTGGATGGCGATGAACTCGCTGCAAGGTATCCGCAACGCGCTGGAAAACAAAAACGGGGAAATCCTGCTGGACGAGCAGCTGGGCAAAGCCGCCAAACTGCCGCTTGACCGCATGTTGAATTTTGCCGCCGCCTTAAAACAACCCAAACAAAACCCTTTCAACGGAATCGGACCTGCATAATGAACACCGAATGGGACGTTATCATCGCCGGCAACGGCTTGGCCGCCTTAACGCTGGCACTCTCGCTGCCTGAAAGCTGCCGCATTGCCGTTTTGTGCAAAAACCGCCTGCCACACAGCGCCAGCAGCCATGCACAGGGCGGGATTGCGGCGGTTTTGTATGATCCCGACACGCTGGAAAAGCATGTGGCCGACACCTTAACCGCCGGAGCGGGGTTGTGCGATGAAACGGCGGTGCGCGACATTTTGGCGCAAGGCGGGCAAGCGATTGAATGGCTGCTGCAATTCGGCGTGCCGTTCGACCGAAATTCAGACGGCCTGCTGCATTTAACCCGCGAAGGCGGCCACAGCATGCGTCGCATCGCCCATATTGCCGACCACACCGGCAAAGCGGTGATGGAAAACCTGCATCACGCCTTGTGCAACCGAGCCAATATCCATGTGTTTGAACGCCATATAGCGCTGGACGTTTTGAAAAATCCCGAAGGCGCGGCCTGCGGCTTGCGCGTGTTGTCGCAAGAAAACGGCCAGACAGCCGAATGGCATGCCCGCTATACCGTGTTGGCCGGCGGCGGCTTGGGGCAGATTTATCCGCACACCACCACCCCGCCGGAATGCACGGGCGACAGCATCGCCATGGCTTTGCGTGCCGGCTGCACCATAGAAAACGCCGAGTTTATCCAATTCCACCCCACCGGCTTGGCTTTGCTGCATAAAACAGACGGGCGGACTTTTCTGATTTCCGAAGCCGTTCGCGGCGAAGGCGGCGTGTTGCGCAATCAGCAAGGCGAACGCTTTATGCTGGGTCAACATCCTTTGGCCGAACTGGCACCGCGAGATATCGTCGCCCGCGCCATTGCCCGAGAAATCGCCAAGCAAAGCGAACCGTTTGTGCGGCTCGACATCAGCCACCGACCGGCAGAATTTGTCCGCAGCCATTTCCCCAGCATTTACGCCCACTGTTTGGCAAACGGCATCGACATCACCCGCGAAGCCATGCCCGTTTGCCCCGTGCAACATTACACCTGCGGCGGCGTGGCCACCGACACTTGCGGCAGAACCCAAATCGCCAACCTGTTCTGCTTGGGCGAAGCCGCCTGCACCGGCCTGCACGGAGCCAACCGCTTGGCCAGCAATTCGCTGCTGGAATGCGTAGTCATGGCGCACAAAGCGGCGGAACGGATAGAGAAGGGCGGAAAACAGATTTTGTTGAAACGCACCGAGCCAAGCGTTCACACACCGGCAAATCCGCCCTCAAACCTGCCCGTATTCAGCCGCGAAAATCTGCATAAACTAACTGCATCCTGCTTGGGCATTTTGCGCAATCATAACGGCTTGGCTGACGCACAGGCCGTCTTAAACGCTTGGCTGAACACCTTACCCGAACCGCAAACCGCACGGGAATACGAAGACCGCAATCTGCTGCTGTGCGCCAAAGCCGTGGCCGATGCCGCCGTGTTGTGCGACCGTAATGTCGGTGCACACTTCAACATAGACCTGCCAAGCTGAAACCATGTTTTCCCATCCGTTGTTGCTTATGAGCCGAAGGCCGTCTGAATTTTCAGACGGCCTTTTTTCCTCTGCTTTTTAACAATCGGCAATTCCCAATAAAATCAAAACCGCCGCTTGAAAAATGCACAAATTGAAAAGCAAAAATCGATATAGCCATATAACAAAAAAGTCGTTATCACATTTAGTGGCCTTGATTTATCATTCGTAATGGCAGGGTGTCTGAAAATATATTTATTAAAATTATTCATACAAACCGTTCAAATTTATCGTTTGCGTCATGCAATAAAAGCATTCAAGATGTAACCATCCAATTAATATCTGATTGATATCCGTTAAACAGGAGAAGTTATGAACACATTTCATCTGTCCGGCTACCCGCGCATCGGTGCGAAGCGCGAGCTGAAATTTGCCGTTGAAGCCTTTTGGAAAGGCGCGAAAAGCGAAGCCGAGCTGCAAGAAGTTGCCGCCGAAATCCGCCGCCTGAACTGGGTGACCCAAAAAGCCGCCGGTGCCGATTTGCTGCCCGTGGGCGATTTTTCTTTCTACGACCACGTTTTGGACCTGCTCTGCACTTTGGGCGCGATTCCCAAGCGTTTCGGTTTCGACGCGGCTAATCTGACCCTGCCCGAATATTTCCAACTGGCGCGCGGCAACGCCACCCAGTTTGCAATGGAAATGACCAAATGGTTCGACACCAACTACCACTACATCGTACCCGAGTGGCACGCCGACACCGAATTCAAAGTCAACGCCAAAAATCTGATTGCCCAAATCAAAGAAGCCAAAGCGCAAGGCCATGACATCAAGCCTACTTTGGTCGGCCCGCTGACTTTGTTGTGGTTGGGTAAAAAGAAAGAAGAATTCGGCTGCCGCGTAGCCACCCTGTTGCCGAAACTGCTGCCCGCTTATGCACAACTGTTGCGCGAACTGGCCGCCGAAGGTGTGGATTGGATTCAAATCGACGAGCCGATTTTGGCCGTTGACGCGCCCAAACCTTATCTCGACGCTTTCTCCGCCGTGTACAAAGAACTGGCCAACACCGGCGTGCGCATCATCATCGGCACCTACTTTGCGACCGTAGCCGAGCATCTGAACCTGCTGAAAGCCCTGCCGGTACACGGCGTGCACATCGACTGCGTGCGCGCACCCGAGCAACTCGCCGTATTCGCCGACGCATGGCCGGAAAACAAAGTATTGTCTGTCGGCCTGATTGACGGCCGCAACGTATGGCGTGCCAACCTCTCCAAAGTGATCGACACTTTGGAACCGGTAAAAGCCAAGCTGGGCAACAACTTGTGGATCGCCCCTTCCTGCTCGCTGCTACACAGCCCGCAAGACTTGGCCGTGGAAGAAAAACTGGACAGCGAAATCAAATCTTGGATGGCCTTTGCCGCACAAAAACTGGTTGAGCTGGGCGTAGTCAAACAAGCCTTGGCACACGGCAAAGACAGCGTGAAAGACGCGATTGCCGCTTCCGATGCCGCCGCAGCCGACCGCGCCACCAACAAAAAAATCCACAACGATGCCGTAAAAGCACGCGTCGCCAACCTGCCCAAAGGCGCCGATCAACGCAAATCACCGTTTGCCGAGCGCATCAAAGCACAACAGGCTTGGATGAACCTGCCCGTATTGCCGACCACTACCATCGGTTCGTTCCCGCAAACCACCGAAATCCGCCAAGCCCGCGCCGCCTTCAAAAAAGGCGAACTCTCCGCAGCCGATTACGATGCAGCGATGAAAAAAGAAATCGCCTACTGCGTGGAAGTACAGGAAAAATTGGAGCTGGACGTACCGGTACACGGCGAAGCCGAGCGTAACGACATGGTGGAATACTTCGGCGAGCAACTGGCCGGCTACTGCTTCACCCAATTCGGTTGGGTACAAAGCTACGGCTCACGCTGCGTGAAACCGCCCATCATCTTCGGCGATGTTTCCCGCCCGAACCCGATGACCGTTTACTGGTCTTCCTACGCCCAAACCCTGACCAAACGCCCGATGAAAGGCATGCTTACCGGCCCGGTAACCATGTTTAAATGGTCGTTTGTGCGCGACGACATTCCGTTGAGCGAAGTCGCCAAACAAATCGCCTTGGCCTTGAACGACGAAGTGTTGGATTTGGAAAAAGCCGGCATCAAAGTGATTCAAATCGACGAACCCGCCATCCGCGAAGCCATGCCGCTGAAAAAAGCACAATGGGACGAATACCTCGCATGGGCCTGCGAATCTTTCCGCCTGTCGTCCACCGGCGCGGAAGACAGCACCCAAATCCACACCCACATGTGCTACTCGGAGTTTAACGATATCCTGCCCGCCATTGCCTCTATGGATGCCGACGTGATCACCATCGAAACTTCACGCTCCGACATGGAATTGCTCACCGCATTCGGCGACTTCAAATACCCGAACGACATCGGCCCGGGCGTGTACGACATCCACAGCCCGCGCGTGCCGACCACCGCCGAGGTGGAAAAACTGCTGCGCAAAGCCATGGAAGTGGTACCGGTCGAGCGCTTGTGGGTCAACCCCGACTGCGGCCTGAAAACCCGCGGCTGGAAAGAAACCATCGAGCAGCTTGAAGTAATGATGGAAGTAACCAAAAAACTGCGTAGCGAGCTAGCTGCCAAATAAAGCCAAGTCTGTGAAATAGAGAAGTGAGGCCGTCTGAAAAAGTTTTCAGACGGCCTTTTTGATTTATAACTTGAAAAAAAGAATTTAAAACTTATAATTACTTAAATTATTATTGCCAAATAATCAATGTTTCTTCCACAAGATAACAAAAGGAGAGTTTAAAGTGGCAATCAAGTTAACGTTAAAGTATGGCGGTGGTGAAGTAGACTTTCTGGAATTATTGAAATTTTTCAGACAAAACAACAATATTGTTATTGTTGGAGACCAAAATGACGTTTTAGAAAAACACAGAAAACCTTATTCTTTGGATTATTGGTTGAGAACACATGGAGCAAATCAACCTAACACTAAGCAAGCTACAACCGAATGGCTTCAAGAAAATCTTTATGCAACGGGCTTCTTTGCAGAAGATCAAACGAATGATCCCGAAACAGGGCGTGATGTTAAAGCGGTAAGGCTGTTATAGAAATTCATTGTCGAGATAAAACGAGGCCGTCTGAAAACCATTTTCAGACGGCCTCGTTATCATGATGCGGGAACGAAACCGGCTTGAACCCCGCGTTCTCCCGTCAAACCGTTATCCAGCCCAAAGTATTGGCAAATACCAGCAAAATCGCTATCGGCGCGAGATAGCGCAACGCAAAATACCATGCGGCGGTAAGTTTTTGCGGTACGGACGTTCCCTGCCGCATGTGTGCCAAAACGTTTTCCCGTTTTTGCATCCAGCCGGCAAATGTTGCGATGCACAGAGCGCCTACCGGCATAATCCACGAGGTAATCAGATAATCCCACAAATCGAAAACGGTTTTGCCGAAGATTTTGGTTTCCGCCATGATGCCGAACGACAGGGCGGAAGGAATGCCCACCACCAAAATGGCCGCCCCTAAAGGCCAAGCGGCTTTGCGGCGTTGGCTTTCGTGATTGTGTATGGTGGCGGCCAGCACAGTTTCGAGCATGGCGAATGCCGAAGTGAGCGTGGCAAAGGAAACCAACAGCATAAAAACGGCGAACAATACGTTTCCGAACGGAATGTTTTGAAAGACGGCAGGCAGCACGATAAAAATCAGCCCCGGCCCCGCGCCCGGTTTGAAACCGAATGCGAATACGGCGGGGAAAATCACCAAACCGGCCAGTAGCGACACCAACATATTGAGCCACATCACGCTGTTGGCGGAACGGAACAGATCTTGTTCTTGGTCCAAATAGGCGGCGTAAGTAATCATGGCCGATACGCCCAAGCTCAAGGCGAAAAACGCCTGACCCAACGCCGTCAGCACTGAAGAGGCGGTAACGGCGCTGAAATCGGGTTGCAGCAGGAAAGCCACGCCTTCCATGGCACCGGGTAAAGTAAGCGAACGGGCGGCCAGCAGCAGGAACATCACAAACAAAGCCGGCATCAGCCAGCGGCTGGCTTTTTCAATCCCCTGTGCAATCCCGCCTTGCACCACGGCTACGGTAAGCAGCATAAACAAAGCCTGATAGCCGATGGCGGAAGCGGGGCTGCTGATGGTTTGGTTGAACAATGCTTCAAAATCGGTTTGCGCCGATACCGCCCCCTGAAAAGCGTGCACCACATAGGCCAGCACCCAGCCGCCGACGACGCTGTAAAACGACAGCAATATAAAACAAGCCAGCACGCCCATGCGCCCCACCCAGTGCCACGGTGTGCCCGGAGCCAGTGTTTTGAACGCATCGATGGCGTTTTTACCCGATTTCCTGCCGATGTAAAACTCGGCCAGTAAAATCGGCAGGCCGATGAGTATAGTGAACAGGAGGAACAGCAGGAAAAACACAGCGCCGCCGTTGGTTCCCGCCGTGTAGGGGAATTTCCAGATGGCACCGAGCCCGATGGCCGAGCCGGCGGCCGACAGAATGAAGCCGATTTTAGACGACCAATGTGTTGATTTAGACATATTTTTTCGATTAATTTAGCAAGCCCGCAAGTGGTGTCGAATATGGGATGAAAGTTGCAGATTGTAGCATTTTCAGTGCCGGCGTGCTTATTTAAAACGGTGAATTTGTTGCAAAAAACAGAGAGCGGGAAGAGGCCGTCCGAAAGATATTTTCAGACGGCCTCTTCTTGCGGCTGCGTTCAATTCACTTTAAACGGCAGAAACGATAAATCCATCACATAGGCTTTGGGGTCGGACCAATCTACCGTTACCTTGATGCTGTCGCCCAGATAAGGTTGGGGGTTCTGGCCCATCGGCGGGCTGACGAACTGTTGGATTTTGCCGTTTTCGGGGTTGGGGGCGACGGCGATGATTTCATATTGGTCGATGTAGTTGCCGTCGCCGGTTTTGCGGCTCCACGAGCGCACTTCCTGTACGGCGGCCTGAATTTCCACCCCCTGCCGCACCGCTTGTTGTTCGCCTTGGTATTTGGGCAGCAGAATGAAGAAAAATACTGCGCCGAACGCCAAAGTCATGATCCAAGTAATCGGATTGGGGGCGAAAATGCTGACCAGCAGCAGGGCCAGCACGAAGATGCCGGCGATAATCAATGTAGTGAGCGAAATCATGAAAAATCCTCAGTAAATCAAATGAATCGGATAGGGTGCTGTTGTTGTGAGGCCGTCTGAAAAGATTTTGCGGCCAACGTTCAGACGGCCTCGCTGCCAAATTTACCGGTTCGGCAAACGGCAGGCCGTTCATGGTTATGACCGGTTCGGACGGCTGCCCGTTCGTGCGGCCGGAGAGATTTATGCGGCTTCCGGCGGGGCGGTTTGCCTGAACTCGGCGGAAAACTCGCTGCCTTTGCCCACTTCGCTCCAAATCTGTAACGCGCTGCCGTGGGCGGCAAGAACGTGTTTTGCAATCGACAGCCCCAGCCCTGTGCCGCCGTCGCGGCGGGAGCGGCCTTTGTCCACCCGATAAAACCGTTCGGTCAAGCGGGGCAGGTGTTCGGCGGAGATGCCCGGGCCGTTGTCGCGTACGGCAAAGCGTATTCTCGGTTTGATCAGCGGGTTGCCGGAGGGCACGAGATGCAGGCTTACGGTGATTTCGCCGCCTTCCGGCGTATAGCGCACGGCGTTGAACACCAGATTGCTCAAGGCGGTATATAAATCGGCCGGTGCGCCTTTCATCCATAAATCGGGTTCGATTTCGGCACGTATGGTGTGTTTGCCGGCCGACAGGTTATCGGCATCGTCGGTCAGCGATGCGGCCAGCGCCGACAGGTTGACCGGAGAGAGTTCCGCTTTTGCCCCCGACTCCAAACGCGACAAGGTCAGCAGGTCGGCCAGCAGCGTCTGCATACGGCGGCCTTCTTTCTGCATCAGGCCGATAAACTGTTGCGACTGTTCGCGCGGCAGCCCGGGCATGTCGGCCATGGTTTCGAGAAAGCCGTTAATCACGGTGAGCGGCGTGCGCAATTCGTGCGACACATTGGCTACGAAGGCGGTGCGTGTGGCGTTGAGTTGCTCGGTTTCGCTGATATCGCGGGTGATCAGCAGTTTTTCGTTGCCGTCGAACACCGCTTGCGCCACCAGCAGCGTGCGCGTACCTATGCCGCCGCTTTTGGGCAGAGTGATTTTGATTTCGGGGGCGGTTGCGGGCGGGCTGTCGAGAAAATTCAGCAGGGCGGGAATGTGCACGCGGTTTTTTAACAGGCTGTTCCAGTCGGAATGGGGGCTGAGGTTGAGGTGTTGCACCGCCAGCGGGTTCATCCAACCGATGCGCCCTTGGCGGTCGAGAATCAGCACGCCGTTGGGCATGGCTTCGACGGCGCGGTTGAAACGTTGCAGGGCGGTGGTGAGCTTTTGTTCGCGGTTGTTGCGGCTTTTTGCCTGTTGCAGCATTGCGTCGAAAACATGCGACCACATGCCGCCGGCCGGCGGCGCGGTGTCGGTTTTCGGGGTGGCCAGCCAGCGCACCAGTTTGAAAATATAGTAAAACTGATAAACCAGCCAGCCGCCCAGCCAGCCGCACGAAGCCAGCAGCAGGCCGTTGGTTTCGTCAACCGCATAGCCGATGAGTGCCGCTGCGGTTAGGCCGAACAATGCGCCGGCGATATGGTGCCATACGAATCCCATTTTCAGACGGCCTCTGTTTTCTGCGAAAAGCGGTATCCGCTGCCGCGCACGGTTTGGATGAAACGGTCGAAGCCCGTCGGCTCCAAAGCGCGGCGCAAGCGGCGGATGTGTACGTCTACCGTGCGTTCTTCCACAAACACATGATCGCCCCACACCAAATCCAGCAATTGGCGGCGGCTATACACTCGGTCGGTGTGGGTCATGAAGAAATGCAGCAGTTTGAACTCGGCGGGGCCGAAAGAGATAGGGCTGTCGCCGGCATATACGCGTTGTTCGGCGGGGTCCAGCCGCAGCCCTTCCAATACAATGGCTTCGTCGGTTTTCTGCGGGGCGCGGCGGCGGAGCAGAGCGTTGATGCGGGCAATCAGCTCGCGCGGGGAAAAAGGTTTGGTAAGGTAGTCGTCGGCACCCAGATTCAGCCCCAGCTCTTTGTCGGTGTCTTCGCTGCGGGCGGTTAGCAGGATAATCGGCAAGTCTTTGCTGCGCGGGTCTTGACGCAACTCTCGGGTAAATTGCACGCCCGACATGCCGGGCAGCATCCAGTCGAGCAGCACCACATCGGGCAGGGCTTCGGTCAGCATCGGTCGAGCCTCTTCCACGCCGGCGGCCGACCGTACGCCGAATCCGGCCTGCTCGAGCGTGAAGCGGATCAGCATCTGGATGGATTCTTCGTCTTCCACTACCAGCACGTTGACCTTTGCCATGTGTTTGTCTCCTTTGGTGATGTAAGGCTTGTGATGTACGGCGGCGAAACATTCGATTGCATCGCGACGGCGTTTCCGGCCTAACGTCGGTCGGATATGGCTGCGAACCCGTCATGCCGGATCGGAACCTCGTGCGAAAGCATGCGGCCGCCGGTTGGTTTGAGGCCGTCTGAAAATGTTTTCAGACGGCCTCATTGCCATGTTTTACCAATGCAGCGCCATATTGTCGCGGTGAATCAATTCGTCTTCCGCCGCGTAGCCGAGCCGGTCGGCGATTTGGTCGGACGGTGTCCCCAGAATCTTGGCCGTATCGCCGCTGCCGTAATTCACCAAGCCGCGGGCGATTTCTTTGCCTTCGGTGTTGAGTACGGCCACCAGTTCGCCGCGGTAAAAGTGCCCGTCTACCCGCACGCAGCCCACTGGCAGCAGGCTGGCGTGTTTTTCGGCAACGGCGCGCTCCGCGCCTTTGTCGACAATCAGGCTGCCGCTCAATTGCACGTGGCCGAGCAGCCATTGTTTGCGGGCACTGATGCGGCTGTGTTCGCTGGTAAACAGCGTGCCGATGCTCTCGCCCTGTTTCAAACGCACCAGCACGTCGGGTTCGCGCCCGCTGGCCACTACCGTAGCCGCACCGCTCAAGGCCGCACGTTTGGCCGCCAGCACTTTGGTGTACATGCCGCCGGTGCCGACGCTGCTTCCTGCGCCGCCGGCCATGTTTTCCAGCTCGGGATGTTCGGCGGCGATGGTGGAAATCAATTCGGCTTGCGGGTTTTTGCGCGGGTCGCTGTCGTACAGCCCTTTTTGGTCGGTCAGGATCACCAATGCGTCGGCTTCGACCAGATTGGTAACGAGTGCGCCGAGCGTATCGTTGTCGCCCAGTTTGATTTCGTCGGTGGTTACGGTGTCGTTTTCGTTGATGATGGGCACGATGCCTTTATTCAGCAGGGTTCTCAGCGTGCTGCGGGCGTTGAGGTAGCGGGTGCGGTTGCTCAAATCTTCATGGGTGAGCAGGATTTGGGCAGTATGGATATGGTGCGGTGCGAACGCGTTTTCATACGCTTGTGCAATGCCCATCTGCCCGACTGCGGCGGCGGCCTGCAATTCGTTGAGTGCGGTCGGGCGTTTCGGCCAGCCGAGCCGTTTGATGCCCTCGGCAATCGCGCCGCTGGATACGAATATAATCTGTGTGCCGTCGGCTTTGAGCTTGGCGATTTGTGCCGCCCAGTTGTCGAGTGCGGCTTGGTCGATGCCTTTGCCCTCGGCGGTAACGAGGCTGGAGCCGACTTTAACCACCAATAAATGGGCTTGGGATAGATTTTCAATGTGCATGATGGTGTTCCGTTTCAGACGGCCTTACTGCTGATGTTTGCTGTGCCAGAAATAACGCCAGACAAAGGCGGGGAAAGCGAAGATCAGATACAGGCAGGCAACGGTTGCGTAAAATTCCCAATCCTGAGGGTGCACGCTGCCCGCGCGGGATTCCAACAGGCGGGCAAGCGCGGCGATGATGCCGAAGCCGGTGAAAAGCTCGAGCAAATGATGGCCGAAATGTTTGCTGCGCAATTTGAACACGCCGAGCAGACGCGGGGTAAGGAATGGGGCGTTGGCAAAAATAAGTGCCAACAGCAATAAAACATACATGGATGCAGTCATGGAGCGATACCTTCTTTTTCAGACGGCCTGCCGTATCGGACGGATAAAGCCCGCATCCGACAAGCCGTTTGAAGTTTAATTTCCGTTCGCCTTGCGGCGGTTATACATCAGCGAAATCAGAATCGACACGCCCAGCGCGCCGAACACCACTGCCAGCGATGCGCCGACGGGAATGTGTACCCAGTGCATAATCAGCATTTTGATACCGATGAAACTCAGCACGAATGCCAAGCCGAATTTCAAGAATACGAAGCGGTCGGCAATATCGGCCAGCAGGAAATACATGGCGCGCAGGCCGAGGATGGCGAAGATGTTGGAAGTCAGCACGATAAACGGGTCGGTAGTTACCGCGAAAATGGCCGGAATGCTGTCCACCGCAAAAATCACATCGCTCATTTCAATCATAATCAGCACCAGCAGCATGGGCGTAGCGATGCGGCGGCCGTTTTCAACGGTAAAGAAATTTTCGCCGTGAAAATCTTTGCTTACCGGAATATGGCCTTTTACCCAGTTGAGCAGCTTGTTTTGCGACAAATCTTCATGTTCTTCTTCGCCGCCCGATTTAATCATCTTAATACCGGTATAGAGCAGGAATGCGCCGAACACGTAAAGCACCGCCTCAAACTTGCTTACCAATACCGCGCCGATGAAAATCATGATCATCCGCAACACAATCGCACCGAACACCCCGTAGAGCAGCACGCGGTGCTGGTATTGCGGCTGCACTTTGAAATAAGAAAAAATCATTAAAAACACAAAGATGTTATCGACGGCCAACGATTTTTCCAGCACATAGCCGGTAAAGAATTCCATCACCTTTTCTTTGGCGACCAGATGCCCGTAGAGCGGATTGCCCGCCAGCTCGAAATACAACCAGCCCGCAAAAGCACACGATACGGCCACCCAAACGCACGACCATGCCAACGCTTCTTTTACGCTGACTTTATGTACGCCGGCTTTTTTCAGCGACAGCATGTCGATGGCGATCATAATCAATATCGCAATAAAAAATGCCGTATAAAATAACGGCGATCCGACGGAAGGGTGTTGCTCTACCATGGTGTGTGTTTCCTTAACAGAAATTCAGAGAGTAAATAATATTAAAATAGATATTTTAGCATATCCCGCTGAAAGGCCGTCTGAAACAGCGTGTTATGTTTCAGACGGCCTTTGCGGTAAGCATGCCTACCAGCTTGCATAAAACATCGTTTTCGCCAGCAGCACAATCAATATCATGTGTATCAGTACCGCCGTATGGATGTATTTCGACCAAGCCACCGTGAGCGTGCCGCGCCGCATTTTGGTTACCGCAATCACAAAATGCACCAGCACGCCGAAAGCCAGCAGCACTTTCAAACACAACTGAAGGTTGAAAGAAGAAGCGAACGGCTGGGCGAAAGCGGTGGCATACCGGTGCGACATCGCCAAGCCGGAAAGAAAAAGCATGATGACTATCCACGGCATCACTTGCACCGCCCGACGGGAAATAGCCTTTTCCGTTTCCCGCCTTGCCCCGCGCGACACCTGCTTGGTGTGCAGCACAGAGAGTATCAGCGTTTCAAAGAATACGCCCCCGACAAAAGCGATGGCACAGAGCAAGTGTATGATGTGAGCAACAGCGTAAACAGACATATTTTATGCTTTCACAATCTTTTCGCAGTTTTAACAGGATTTACGTCAGGCAATATACCATTATCTGCCGCTTATGCCATACTGTTTGCGAATTTATGCCTAACTAAATTTTATCCGGAGGATATTTCATGAAATCAGTAGTAGTTAAAACCATTGCTTTGCTGGCTATCGCCGCTTCTCTGACCGCTTGCGGGAATCTGAGCCGTACTCAACGCAATACTACCACCGGTGCCATTATCGGCGGGGTGGCCGGCAATCTGCTCGGTGGCGACACCGGTTCCACCCTGGGCGGTGCAGCTTTGGGCGGTATTATCGGCAGCCAAGTCCGCTAATTTTGGTAGGCAGTATACAGAGGCCGTTTGAAAGCAATTTCAGACGGCCTCTGCCATAATCTCCGCCATTTTTTTGCTGGCACCGCGGTGTCGACTCACAAACGCTTCGGCACGCCCCGCATATTGTGCCCGCTCTTCGGGGTGGGCCAGCCAATGCGTTACCGCATACAGCCATTCCTGCGCACTGAACACCTGTTTCGCCGCTCCCGCTTCCAATGCCCCTTTGCAGGTGGCGGCAAAATTATAAGTCGACGGGCCGAACAAAACCGGAACCGCACAGGCCACCGGTTCGATAATGTTCTGGCAGCCCGTATCCACCAAACTGCCGCCCACAAACGCCACATCGGCCGCCAGATAATAACCGAACAGCTCGCCCATACTGTCGCCTATCCATACCTGCGTATCGGCGGCCACTTCGGTATTGTCGCTACGTTTCTGAGTTTTAAAGCCCATGCCGGCGGCGGTGTCGAAGGCCGTCTGAAAACGTTCGGGATGGCGCGGCACAATCACCAGCAAAGCATCGCCGTGATAACCCTGCCATGCTTTGAGCAGCAGTTCCGCTTCGTCAACGCCTTTGTGTTCACGGGTGCTGGCGCACACCACCACAGGGCGGTTGCCGATTCGCCGGCGGAATGCCGCCGCACATTCGCGCATATCTGCGGTCGGAGAAATATCGTATTTGCTGTTGCCGCACACATGCACGTTGGATGCGCCGATCAAATGCAAACGCTCGGCATCGGCGGCGGTCTGCGCATAACAGCCGCGCAAAGTCTGCATGGCAGGCTCCACCAATGAACGTATTTTCAGATAGCCGTTTTGTGATTTTTCCGACAGCCGCGCGTTTGCTAAAAACAACGGTACACCGGCTTCGGAGCATCCGTGCATAAGGTTCGGCCAGATTTCGGTTTCCATCAGCACGCCGAAGTGCGGCCGGTGTTCGCTCAGAAATTGCCGTATGAATTCAGGCTTGTCGTAAGGCAGATAACGGCATTGCGCATCGGGGAACAGCTTTTCCGCCGCGGCGCGGCCGGTCGGTGTCATTTGCGTTAGCAATAAGGGCGCATCGGGAAAATGTTTCCGCAACTCTCGCACCAAAGGCTGGGCGGCACGGGTTTCACCCACTGATACGGCATGTATCCAGATGGGATTTTGAACGGGATTGGGATAGGGTTCGCCGAAGCGTTCGCACCAATGTTCCAGATAAGCCGGTGCTTTCTCTCCGCGCCGGCGCAGATAACGGCGGATAAAATACGGCGCAGCTTGCCATAAGGCGGTATAAAACCAACGTACATTCATAAGGTTGTTCTTGCCGAAACAGAATGGCGGCTATTGTATAGCAAATAAACCGAAGCATTCCATAAAGTTCCGGATTTCACGTTTTACATCAAAAGGCCGCCTGAAAAAATTTTTTCAGGCGGCCTTTTGATTGTAGATACGGCGATGGTCAGCCTGCTTGCTGCGCCGTTTTTTTGTAATTGGCCGACACCCGCATATAATGCACGGCAGAATACAGCAGCGAGCTTTTTTCGGCTTCGGTGAGTGCCCGAACTTTTTGAACAGGCGAGCCGACATACAGATAACCGCTTTCCAGACGTTTGCGCGGCGGCACCAAACTGCCCGCACCGATCATCACATCATCTTCGATAACCGCGTCGTCCAGAATAATCGTGCCCATGCCCACCAGCACACGGTTGCCGATGGTGCAGCCGTGAAGCATAACCTTGTGGCCGATGGTAACATCCTCGCCGATAATCAAAGGCGAACCGTCGGGTTTGGCATCGTTTTTATGCGAAACGTGCAGCATGCTCAAATCCTGCACATTGCTGCGGCTGCCGATGGAAATGCGGTTAACGTCGCCGCGGATAACGGTGAAAGGCCATACTGACACATGTTCGCCCAGCGAAACGTCGCCGATAATGACCGCAGCAGGGTCGATCAGGCAGCTTTCGTGAATTTCAGAGAAATGGTCGAGATAAGGGCGGATATTCATTTTTATGCTCCTTTGGGCGGCGGATTGTTTTCAGGCGGCCTCACGCATTGTAAGCGGATTTCTTGCCGGCGGAAAAGCCGGAACAGGCCGTCTGAAAAACAGATTTTAAATTATTAAGGAATGATTCGTATGTGGCACATCATCGCCATAGGTTATTTGTTTGTTACTGTTTTATTTGCCGCCGTACAACCGAGCATAGAGCGGGCGTTGATTTACCTGCTGTTCTGGTCGGTGCTGCCGAGCCTGTTTACCTTTTGGGTAGTAAAAACACGGCGGCGCAACAAAATGATGAAACTCAGCGAAAAACAACAGGCGGAAAACGGGCGCAACCGACAGTAGCCGTATTTCGCCTTTCCGACGCATTTTTCCGTCGGTCAAAGTAGGCGGGCGCGAAGATTTAATCGCAGGCACATACAAACACTTTTCAAACCGCATCCTTATCTTATATAATCTTTCGGTTTCCGTTTTGCGGAAGCATTTTTATTTTTACACAAACGCCCGCACTTTGCGCGAAAGGGTGCTTACCGCAAGGTAAGTTCTATGCGACAAAGTGTATGCTTTAACCCTTTTAAGGAAATTTTATGTCTCAAATTACTATGCGCCAGATGCTGGAAGCAGGCGTTCACTTCGGCCACCAAACCCGTTACTGGAACCCGAAAATGGAACAATACATTTTCGGAGCGCGCAATAAAATCCATATCGTAAACTTGGAAAAAACCCTGCCGCTGTTCCAAGAAGCGCAAGAGGCCGTTCGCCGTCTGGTTGCAAACAAAGGCACCGTGCTGTTCGTAGGCACCAAACGCCAAGCCCGCGAAATCATCCGCGAAGAAGCTACCCGTGCCGGTATGCCTTTCGTTGACCACCGCTGGTTGGGCGGCATGCTGACCAACTACAAAACCGTTAAACAATCCATCAAACGCTTGGAAGAAAAAGCCGCGGTTTTGGAAAATGCTGCCGAGAGCGGCTACAGCAAAAAAGAAATCTTGGAAATGCAGCGCGAAGTTGAAAAACTGGAGCGTTCATTGGGCGGCATCAAAAACATGAAAGGTCTGCCCGACGCGATTTTCGTAATCGACACCGGCTACCAAAAAGGTACCCTGATTGAAGCCGAAAAACTGGGTATCCCCGTGATCGCCGTAGTAGATACCAACAACAGCCCTGATGGCGTGAAATACGTTATCCCCGGTAACGACGACTCTGCAAAAGCCATCCGTCTGTACTGCCGCGGCATGGCTGATGCCGTTTTGGAAGGCAAAAACCAAGCCATCCAAGAAACCGTAGCCGCTGCCCAAGCTGCTGCCGAATAAGGCTTTTCCAAAAGGGGCTTCATGCCCCCTTTTGTCGAAACAGGCCGTCTGAAAACACATGAAACGCCTTTTCAGACGGCCTCGCAAAAGATTCACAAGCACGCCGAACCGTGCTTCCCAAATTTCTAGGAGATTCAAAATGGCAGAAATTACTGCAAAAATGGTTGCCGATCTGCGCGCCGCTACCGGTCTGGGTATGATGGAGTGCAAAAAAGCACTGGTTGAAGCCGAAGGCAACATTGAAAAAGCAGAAGAAATCCTGCGCATCAAATCCGGTGCCAAAGCCGGTAAACTGGCCGGCCGTACCGCTGCCGAAGGCGTATTGGCTTATGCGATCGAAGGCAATGTAGGCGCTTTGGTTGAAGTAAACTGCGAAACCGACTTCGTTGCAAAAGATGCCGGTTTCGTTGAGTTTGCCAACTTCGTTGCAAAAACTGCCGTTGAGAAAAAGCCCGCTTCTGTTGAAGAATTGAGCAACTTGGTTGAAGAAGAGCGTAAAGCCATCATCGCCAAATTGGGCGAAAACATGTCTGTACGCCGTTTCCAAGTTATCGAAACCGCCAACAGCCTGACCGCCTACATCCACGGTGCTTTGGCTACCGAAGGCGTATTGGTTGAATTCAAAGGCGCCGAAGACGTTGCCCGCAAAGTAGGCATGCACATCGTTGCCGCCAAACCCCAATGCGTGTCTGAAGCTGAAGTAGATGCGGAAACCGTTGAAAAAGAACGCCGCATTTACACCCAACAAGCCATCGAATCAGGCAAACCTGCCGAAATCGCCGAAAAAATGGTTGAAGGCCGCATCAAAAAATTCTTGGCTGAAGTTACCCTGAACGGCCAAGCATTCGTGATGAACCCTGACCAAACCGTAGCCCAATTCCTGAAAGAAAACGGCGCGGAAGTAATCAGCTTCGTACGTTACAAAGTAGGCGACGGTATCGAAAAAGCCGTTGTAGACTACGCTGCCGAAGTGGCTGCTGCTGCGAAAGTGTAATTTCCCATGAAAAAGAAAGCACTCAGATTCATCACTGAATCAGGGTGCTTTTTTTTGAGGGCGTTTTTCAGATGGCCTGACGAACCGTAGCAAACCGAGTATGATGCACAGCACGAAACGGGCAAGTGGCAGATTGGAAACCGGTGGGGCCGTCTGAAAATAATTGCTTGAATGAATTGCGCTGCCGGAAGAATATCTTACCGTTAATCCGATTGGCAAAATCGTACCGGATGGTTTGGCAAAGTGCAGCATCATTTGAATTATTTCACATGGAAGTTAGAATAATCATAAATTTAAAATACGCATCACTCATTTAAAGGCCGTCTGAAACGCTCTGTTTAAATCAATTTCAGACGGCCTCTGACAGCAAACCCAAAGAAAGCAAGGTATCCCATGACACAACAAACCAAATATAAGCGCGTTTTATTGAAACTTTCCGGAGAAGCCCTGATGGGCAAAGACGCATTCGGCATTAATCGCGACACCATTATGCAGATTGTCGGGCAGGTAAAAGAAATAGTGGATATGGGTGTTCAAGTTGCCGTAGTGATTGGCGGCGGCAACATCTTCCGCGGCGTAGCCACCCAAGCCCAAGGCATGGATCGTGCCACCGCAGACTATATGGGTATGATGGCAACCGTGATGAACGCATTGGCTTTGAAAGATGCTTTCGAATCATTGGGCCTCAAGGCGCGTGTGCAATCTGCCTTGAGTATGCAGCAGATTGCCGAAACTTATGCCCGTCCGAAAGCCATCCAATATTTGGAAGAAGGAAAAGTTGTGATTTTTGCAGCAGGTACCGGCAACCCGTTCTTTACCACCGATACAGCCGCTTCGTTGCGCGGCGCGGAAATGAACTGCGACATTATGCTTAAGGCCACTAATGTAGACGGCGTGTATACTGCCGACCCTAAAAAAGATCCGTCGGCTACACGTTACCAAACCATCACTTTTGACGAGGCCATTAATAAAAACCTGCGCGTGATGGATGCCACCGCATTTGCCTTATGCCGTGAGCAAAAACTGAATATTGTGGTGTTTGGCATTGCAAAAGATGGCGCGTTAAAACGTGTGATTGCAGGGGAAGATGAAGGCACATTGGTGCATTGTTGATTTTCAAATCATTTGGCTGTGATTCAATCAGAGAGGCCGTTTGAAAAGTTTCAGACGGCCTCTTTTGTATGAACCGGACAACAATCTGATTTTTATGATGAAACGGCTTATATGGTTGAGAGGCTTGATATTTTGATTTCACAGTTATCGCAAATAAACTTAACTTGCTACGGCGGTGCTGTGTTTCAGTTCAAAGAGAACAATTTTATAAGCTGCTAAAGCGGAAACGGAGTCGGTTCCATACTACTCGTATTGTCTGTGGCTTTCCGCTTCGCATCAAAAAAGTTTATTTGCTATTTATCGTGGCCATATAACGGGTAAACCAAATAATTGTTACAAACAGTGTGTTGTAGAATGATTTGGTTTATCTGCTATTTAAGAGATGAAAAATGCTGCCATACAAAAATCGTAGCGGGTAAAGATGTTCAAAAGCGACCGACTGTTAATCATCCATAAAATCGGGAAATTCCGTTAGCAGCGTGGTATCGAATGCCTGAAAAACCGATATTTCCAATAGTGAATTTTTCGGAGAGGAATGCAGGATTTTTTCAAGCACCGGCGTTGCTCCTGCGCGAAAAAACGCACTGAAAATAAAGAATAAAAACATAGTTAATATGGTGCGGATGGTATATGAATTATTGTTGATGATTTTTCCCGCCAACCAATGTGCGCTGATTGCACATATGATGATTGCCGCAACATATATTAAAGCCAATGTGAACAAGTTTTCCCCTTAACAAAAAATATACAAAACAAACAAAAGATTTCAGTTTATAACAAATATTTATGACGAATGCAAATCAAATAAGATATAAGGAGCGGATTTGAGGATTGCCGTTGCCGAATATGCGATTATGTTTAGTTTTTATAAAACAAATAAATCAGGCTCTTGAACCCGAATACTCGGTGTATGCGGCTTGTCGGGAAACCCCAAGCACGGTACTATGTACTGTTTAGCAATGATTCAGGCCGTCTGAAAAACAGGATTTCAGACGGCCTATAACCCTATCTGTTTGATTTTAACTATTTTCAAGGTTCAATAATGATTAGCGACATTCAAAAAACTGCCGAAAGCAAAATGCAGCGTTCACTTGAAGTATTACGTGAAAATCTGGCCAAAGTCCGCACCGGCCGCGCCCATACCGGCTTGCTGGATCAAGTGGAAGTGGAATATTACGGCAGCCCCGTGCCGGTAAGTCAGGTAGCCAACGTTACCCTGATCGATGCCCGTACTATCGGTGTGAAGCCTTATGAAAGCAATATGGCTTCCTCTATCGAAAAGGCTATCCGTGATTCCAATCTGGGTTTGAATCCCGCTTCAATGGGCGATTTAATCCGTGTTCCGATGCCGATGCTGACCGAAGAGCGCCGTAAGGATTTGATCAAAGTCGTGCGGGGCGAAGCCGAGGAAGGCCGCGTGGCCATCCGCAATGTACGCCGTGATGCCAATAATGATTTCAAACGTTTGTTGAAAGACAAAGAAATTTCCGAAGATGACGCACGCCGCGGTGAAGAACAAATCCAAAAGTTGACCGACAAATATATCGGCGAAGTCGATAAGATGTTGGCGACTAAAGAAGAAGATTTGATGGCGATTTAAATATCCGAACAGGCCGTCTGAAAACAACAGGCGGCTTGGGATATTGCAGGCTCGTGTGAAAACCGCTTAAACAAACGGCAGGAACAGCAGATATGAACAGCAGCACGCAAACCATTTTGGAATATACGCAGATTCCGCGCCATATTGCCGTGATTATGGACGGAAACGGCCGCTGGGCAAAAAAGCGTTTCCTGCCTCGTGTGATGGGGCACAAACGCGGCCTTGAGGCGCTTGAAAATATGGTCAGGCGGTGTGCCGAGCTGGGCGTTCAGTATCTGACGGTGTTCGCTTTTTCCACCGAAAACTGGCGCAGACCCGAAGATGAAGTGTCTTTTCTGATGGGGTTGTTTTTGCAGGCATTGCAAAAACAGGTGGAGCGCCTGCACAGTAATAATATGCGCTTGAAAGTTATCGGCAACCGAAACCGGTTTAATGACGAAATTTGTAAAGGCATCGAAGAGGCGGAGGCTTTAACCGCCGGTAATACCGGTTTGACTTTGGTTATTGCTGCCGATTACGGCGGCCGTTGGGATATTCTTCAGGCGGCCAACAAACTGGTTAAAGCGGGTGTTGTGGAAATTACCGAAGAAGCGTTGGCCGAAAATCTGACACTGGCCGAAGCACCGGAGCCGGATTTATTTATCCGCACGGGCGGGGAAACCCGTGTCAGCAATTTTCTGCTGTGGCAGATAGCCTATGCGGAACTGTATTTCACCGATATTTTATGGCCTGATTTTGATGCGGCGGCGTTGGATGCCGCCATTCAGTCATTTCGGACACGTGAACGCCGGTTCGGGCGTACCTCAGAGCAACTGCCGATCGAGCAGCAACGGGGTTAAGGGATTATGTTAAAACAAAGAATAATTACTGCATTGGTGTTACTGCCGCTGATGTTGGGCATGCTGTTTTATGCTTCAGACGGCCTCTGGGCGGCATTCAGCGGATTAATCGCGCTGGTGGCGCTGTGGGAATACGGACGCATGGCAGGCTTTACGCCGGCACAAAACAATCACTATTTGGCAGCAACGGCCGTGTTCGGATTGGTGGCTTATCTGGGCGATTGGGCATTGCCTTCGTTGGTGTGGCTGGTTGTGCTGGTGTTTTGGCTGGTTTTGGTACCGCTGTGGCTGCGGGGCAAGTGGACATTGCCGTCGGGCTGGCAGGCTTATACGGTAGGTTGGCTGCTGATGGTGTCGTTCTGGTTCGCATTGGTCATGTTGCGCCCGGACGTAGACGCGGCCGTTTCATTGCTTGCAGTGATGGGTTTGGTATGGGTTGCCGACATCTTTGCCTATTTCTGCGGCAAAGCATTCGGCAAACGCAAATTGGCTCCGGCCATCAGCCCCGGCAAAAGCTGGGAGGGCGCACTCGGAGGCGCATTATGTGTGGCTGTTTACATGACTTTGGTGTGGAATGCCGGTTGGCTGGCGTTTGAAGTTTCATGGTTTGGTGCCATTATGGTAGGGCTGTTGCTGACTGTGGTGAGCATTGTCGGGGACTTGCTGGAAAGCTGGTTGAAACGTTCGGCAGGCATTAAAGACAGTAGCGATTTGCTGCCCGGGCACGGCGGTGTTTTTGACCGCGTAGACAGTTTGATTGCCGTGCTGAGCGTATATGCTGCGATTATGATGGTATTCGCTTGATTGTTTTCAGACGGCCTTTAGGTCTGTAAAAAGATTGTTTTTGAAAAAGGAATGGAATGATGTCTGAAAAAAACCTTTCTTCCGGTTTGGGTATCCTCGGCGGTTTGCTTGCAGTCGGCTTGATTGCCGCATCGTTTATTCTTGGTATGAATTTCAAAAACTTCCGCCAGCCGGGTACCATTACGGTAAAAGGCCTTGCGGAAAAAAGTTTTCAGTCCGACAGTGCCCAATGGACGACTTCGGTCAGCCTGCATGCCGATACTTATAAAGAAGTGTTGGATGCTTTGAAAAAAGAACATCCCGCATTAAAAAAGTTTTTGTTGGCACAGGGTTTTGAGGAAAAAGAAATCAAAACCGGAACGCCTTCGATAACCCGTTCCTACCGTACGGAGAGCGACGAGCATGGTCGGGAACGCCAAATTCCTAACGGCTACGACGGCACTCAAGAGATAACCGTGCGCAGCAACAAGCTCGATAAAGTGCAGGCCGCACATAAAGCCATTTTAAATCTGCGGGCGCGTAACGAATTTATTGAATTTGAGTCGCCGCAATATCTGCTCGGCAATCTGGAAAATATTAAGCGCGATTTGATTAATCAGGCTACCGAAGATGCTCATAAGCGTGCACAGGAATTCGTTAAAACCGGCGGCGGCAAAGTCGGTGCCATGCGTTCCGCTTCCCAAGGCTCGTTTAATATTTATGCCGATACCGGTAGCGGCGAAAGCGACGACTACGGAGGCATTTATGATAAATCTACCGTCGGCAAACAAGTGCGCTTGGTCGTAACGATTGAATACGGCGTTGATTAGAAGAACTTTTCAGACGGCCTCATGCTTGAATGGGCAATTGATGATAAACAGGCCGTCTGAAAACATAACGGAGTATGCTATTGTCTGCTTTTTACGTTGCAGCCCTGTATGATTTACAAGATTTCTACGTCATATTGCGATAGGAATTGAGTTTTGTGACAATAGGAATACATGCTTGTAAGGCCGTCTTAAAGATTAATTTGTTTTACCGGTTTGATCTTGTTCAAACGGCCTAATAAAGAACCAAATCATGACACAACAAGTCTTAACCATTTTGGGCAGCACGGGCAGCATAGGCGAAAGCACGCTGGACGTTGTTGCCCGCCATCCCGATAAATTCCGCATTTTTGCTTTGGCGGGGCATAAGCAGGTTAACAAACTGGCCGCACAGTGCGAGCGGTTCAAGCCGCGTTTTGCCGTTGTTGCCGATGCCGAACATGCCGCCGCTCTGGAACAGCTTTTGGAGCTCGCCGATTGCCAAACCGAAGTATTGTATGGCGGTCAGGCTTTGATTGAAGTGGCTTCTGCTTCCGAAGTAACCGGAGTGATGGCGGCTATTGTCGGCGCGGCGGGATTGCCATCGGCACTGGCCGCAGCCAAAAACGGCAAAACCATTTATCTGGCCAACAAAGAAACATTGGTGGTATCGGGTGCATTGTTTATGGAAACCGCTTGGGCAAACGGCGCGAAGGTATTGCCGGTAGACAGTGAGCACAATGCGGTTTACCAAGTATTGCCTCAGGATTATTCAGGCCGTCTGAATGTTCACGGCATTCAGTCGATTATTCTGACGGCTTCCGGAGGCCCATTTCTCGATACCGATTTAAACACGCTTGACCATATCACGCCCGCACAGGCGGTAAAACACCCCAACTGGTCGATGGGGCAGAAAATTTCGGTTGATTCCGCTACTATGATGAACAAAGGTTTGGAATTGATCGAAGCGCATTGGCTGTTCAACTGCCCGCCGGATAAATTGGAAGTCGTGATACATCCGCAAAGCGTGATTCACAGCATGGTGCGTTATTTGGACGGCTCGGTGCTGGCGCAAATGGGCAATCCCGATATGCGCACGCCGATTGCCTATTGTTTGGGCCTGCCCGAGCGTATTGAATCGGGGGTAGGTGCGTTGGATTTCGGCAAACTGTCGGCTTTAACGTTTCGCGAGCCGGATCTGAATCGGTTTCCTTGTCTGAAGCTGGCTTACGATGCCATGCACACAGGGGGCGGTGCCCCTTGCGTTTTGAATGCGGCCAATGAAGAAGCTGTTGCCGCGTTCTTGGCGGGAAAAATCCGTTTTACCGATATCGCCCGTATTGTGGCGCATTGTTTGGAGCAAGGTTTTTCAGACGGCCTGAATGATATTGACAGCCTGTTGGCGCAAGATGCACAAACGCGTGCACAAGCACGGCAGGGCATAACTGCTTTAAGCAGATAGGGGAAGTGAAGTTGTGGTAACCGTATTGGCTTTTATCGTTGCGATTTTGATTTTGGTTAGCTTGCATGAGTTCGGCCATTACATTGTAGCGCGTTTATGCGGCGTGAAAGTGCTGCGTTTCAGCATTGGCTTCGGCAAGCCGTTTGTAAAGAAAAAACGCGGCGATACCGAATGGTGCTTGGCACCGATTCCGCTGGGCGGCTATGTCAAAATGGTCGATACCCGTGAAGGCAAGGTGGCGGTAAAAGATTTGCCGTATGCTTTTGATAAACAGCATCCGGCCAAACGTATTGCCATCGTCGCCGCCGGGCCGCTTACCAATTTGGCATTGGCGATTTTGTTGTTCGGTTTGAGTTTTTCATTTGGCGTAACCGAAATCCGTCCTTATGTCGGTACGGTCGAACCGTCCAGTATTGCCGCCCAAGCCGGATTCGAGCCGGGCGATAAAATCTTGTCGGTAAACAATACGGCCGTGGAAGATTGGGCGCAGGCGCGTACCGAAATCGTTTTGAACATCGAAGTAGGCAGGGTTAACACGGAGGTGGAAAAGGAAGACGGAAAAAACGCCCTACGCATAATAGATATTGCAGGCACGCCGCAAGCAGGTAAAGTAGCCAAAGAAGAAGGGCATATCGGTATTTTGCCGTTTAAGATTACCAACTATATCGGTATGGTTATTGCAGGCAGCCCTGCCGAACGGGCCGGTTTGAAAAAAGGCGACAAACTTTTGATGGCCGACGGCAGAAGCATAGAAAATTGGATGGAATGGGCGGCATTGTTTCGCCACAGCCCGGGGCAGAAAATCACTGTGCAGTACGAGCGTGACGGCGTAGTGATGCTCACTGGTGTACGGCCCGATTCCGAAGAGCTTTCGGACGGCACCTTGATCGGAAAGGTCGGTGTGGTGGCTTCTACCGATGAGGTGTGGCGGCAAAAAATCAGCCATCATTATGTGCCTTCCGTGCCGGAAGCATTCAAAATGGGTTGGGAAAAAACACAGAATTATTCAGTGATAATGGTAAAATTTTTCGGTAAACTGCTGACAGGGCAGGCTTCGCTGAGCCATATTTCCGGTCCGTTAACTATCGCCGATGTTGCCGGCAAAACCGCTTCGATCGGTGTGCAAAGTTATTTGGAATTTCTTGCGCTGGTGAGTATCAGCTTAGGAATCATGAATTTATTACCTGTGCCTGTGTTGGATGGCGGGCATTTGGTGTATTATGCCGCCGAATGGATACGCGGAAAGCCGCTGAGCGAACGTGTTCAGATGCTTGGTTTGCGTTTCGGCTTGGCCGTCATGCTGATGTTGATGATGGTGGCCTTCTTTAACGATATAACCCGTATATTTGGATAAAATGTTATGAAATTAAAAAAGATTGCTTCAACCTTAATGCTGATCAGCCTGTCTCCGCTGGCTTTGGCCGATTTCACCATTCAGGATATCCGTGTAGAAGGTCTGCAACGTACCGAACCGAGTACGGTATTCAACTATCTTCCCGTCAAGGTGGGCGACACTTTTAGCGATGCCAAGAGTGAAGAAATCATTAAAAACCTGTATGCCACTGGTTTCTTTGATGATGTGCGCGTAGAAACCATGGGTAATCAGGTTTTGCTGACCGTGGTGGAACGCCCCACTATCAGCAGCCTCAATATTACCGGTGCGAAGATGCTTCAAAACGATGCCATCAAGAAAAACTTTGATGCATTCGGTTTGGCACAATCGCAACCTTTCAACCAAGCCACACTGAATCAGGCAATCGCAGGCTTGAAGCAGGAATACATTACCCGTGGCAAACAGTCGGTGAAAATCATGCCTACTGTTACCAAGCTGGCGCGTAACCGTGTGGCAATCGATATAAAAATCGAAGAAGGTAAGAGTACAACCATTACCGATATCAATTTTGAAGGTAACGAGCGTTATTCGGACCGTAAACTGCGCAAACAAATGTTGCTGAGTGAAGGCGGCATATTCACATGGTTAACGAAAAGCAACCGTTTCGATGAGCAAAAGTTTGCCGAAGATATGGAACGGGTAACCGAGTTTTACCAAAACAACGGCTATTTCAGTTTCCGGGTTTTGGATACCGATATTCAAACGAACGATGATAAAACCAAACAAACCATTACCGTAAAAGTTCATGAAGGTGAGCGTTACCGTTGGGGTAAGGTGCAGATAGAAGGCGATACCCGCGAAGTACCTAAAGAAAACCTCTACAAAATGCTGACCATGAAAGAAGGTAAATGGTACGAGCGCCAAAAGATGGTTGAAAGCCTGCAGGCAATGCAGAATGCCATGGGCAGTGCAGGATATGCTTTCAGCGAAATCAATGTGCAGCCGGTGCCCAACCAGCAAACCGGTGTGGTGGACTTCGTATTGCATGTCGAGCCCGGCCGCAAGGTTTATGTGAATGAAATCAATATCACGGGCAACAATAAAACCCGCGACGAAGTAATCCGCCGCGAGTTGCGTCAGATGGAAGCCGCACCATACGATACTTCCAAATTGCAACGTTCCAAAGAGCGTGTGGAGTTGCTCGGTTATTTCGACAACGTACAGTTCGATGCCAAGCCCGTAGAAGGTACGCCGGACCAAGTAGATTTGAATATGTCGGTGCAAGAGCGCTCTACCGGTTCGCTTGATTTGAGCGCAGGTTGGGTGCAGGATACCGGTTTGGTTCTATCGTTCGGTGTGGCACAAGATAACTTGTTCGGTACGGGTAAATCCGTATCTGCCCGAGTGTCGCGCAGTAAAACAACTCAAAACGCATCGTTGTCGTTTACCGACCCTTATTTCACTCCTGACGGTGTGAGCTTGGGTTATGACTTATATGGCAACGTTTACGATCCGCGTAAATCTTCATCAAGTACCCAGCAATATAAACAGACCAAGTTGGGCGGCGGCTTGCGCATGGGCGTGCCGGTAACCGAATACGACCGCGTGAACTTCGGCCTCGGTGCGGAGCACTTGAACGTCGACATTTATTCGGGAGCTCCCCGCCGTTACCGCGACTTCATCCAGCAGTATGGCAAATTTAATGATCCTACCTGTGCCAACGGTACCGATACGACCTCTTGTACCGGTAAGTTTAAAGGTTGGACATTCAAAGGCAATATCGGCTGGGGCCGTAATAAAACCGACAGTGCATTATGGCCTACGCGCGGTTATATTACTGGTGTGAACGGAGAATTCGGTTTGCCCGGCGGCGACCTGCAATATTACAGTCTGACTCATAATCAAACATGGTTTTTCCCTCTCAGCAAAAATCTTACCCTGCTGCTGGGCGGAGAAGTGGGCTATGCCAACGGATATGGTAAAACCAAAGAGTTGCCGTTCTTTGAAAACTTCTATGGCGGCGGTTTGGGCTCGGTGCGCGGTTTTGAAAGCGGCACTTTGGGACCGAAAGTTTATGACCAGCACGGTGATTTGATCAGTTACGGCGGTAACAAGAAGGCCAATGTGAGTGCAGAATTGCTGTTCCCGATGCCGGGTATTAAAGATTCGCGTACCGTGCGTTTGAGCTTATTTGCCGATGCGGGCAGCGTGTGGGACGGTAAGACCTACAATGACAACAGCAGCGATCGCCTCCAATCCAGCAAAAGACCACAGAATGTTTACGGATTAGGCACAAGCCATAAGTCGACATTTAAAGAAGAATTGCGTTACTCTGCCGGTGCGGCCGTTACTTGGTTATCTCCGCTCGGTCCGATGAAATTCAGTTATGCGTATCCGATGAATAAGAAAAAAGGCGATGAAATCCAACGCTTCCAATTCCAATTGGGTACTACATTCTAAGCTTTGTCCGGCAAGAATGAAGGATTTGTTATGAAAC
The DNA here is from genome assembly GCF_030504625.1 of Neisseria sp. MVDL19-042950. GTDB lineage: Bacteria > Pseudomonadota > Gammaproteobacteria > Burkholderiales > Neisseriaceae > Neisseria. Next base: position 168,394 of record NZ_JAUKWH010000004.1, read on the forward strand.
AACCATCACTTATCATCCGCTGGTGTGCTGCCGCAACATTGGGTTTAGGCCTGATGGGGCAGGCAGCGGCGGCAGAAAGCGTACAAAAGTTTGGCTTTATCAATACCGAGCGGGTGTATCGGGAGTCCAAGCAGGCGCAGCTTATCCAAAAAACGCTGGAAAAAGAATTCAGCAGCCGGCAGAAGGCTCTGCAAAAATTGCAATCGGAAGGTGCGGAGCTTGAAAAGAGAATCGCATCCGGAAAACTGCAAGGGGCGGAGCGGGAAGCTGCCGTTCAAAAACTGGGCGAAGCCGTGCAAAAGTTCCGCTTGGAGCAGGCTCAGTTGGCTGAGGAATACAACTTGCGACGCAATGAGGAGTTTGCAGCTTTGCAGCAGAACGCCAACCGCATTATCGTGGAGTTGGCTAAAAAAGAAGGTTACGACCTGATTTTGCAGGAAGCTGTTTATGTTAACAGTAAGTTTGATATAACCGACAGCGTTATCAAAGCTTTAAACGCACGTTAATTGCTTCAAACGTGCAGGCATTACTTTTCAGACGGCCTTTGATGTAGATGAAACCAGCTTTTTACACCCTATCGCAAATCGTGGCAGAGTTAGGCGGCGAATGGCGCGGCGAAGATGTGGGCATTGCTGCCGTTCAGCCGCTTGCGACTGCTACGGCAGACCATATCAGCTTTCTGGCTAATCCCAAATATAAATCCGATGTTGCAGCAAGCAATGCGGGCGCAATCATTGTCAGCCCGAAAGTGGCGGATGAATTTGCCGGGCATAACCTGATTGTTGCACCAGACCCGTATCTCTATTTTGCCAAAGTAGCCCGATTGTTTTCTCCCGTTGAGCGGGCAGTGGCTGGCGTACACCCGACGGCGGTTATCGAACCTACTGCTACGGTGCCGGCAAGTTGTGAAATCGGGGCACATGTTTATATCGGCGGCAATACCGTGTTAGGCGAAGGCTGCCGTATTCTGGCATGTGCCGTAGTCGAGCATGATTGCACGCTTGGGGATGAAGTGGTTATTCACCCTAATGCGGTTATTTATTACGGCTGTACATTGGGGAACCGTGTAGAAATCCACAGCGGCAGCGTGATTGGCGCGGACGGCTTCGGTTTGGCATTTGCCGGTGATTCATGGTTTAAAATTCCGCAAACCGGCGGCGTAACGTTGGGAGATGATGTTGAAATCGGATCCAACAGTAATATCGACCGCGGCGCGATGAGCGATACCGTTGTCGGCAACGGCACCAAAATCGACAATCAGGTGCAAATCGGCCACAACTGCAAAATCGGTTCGCATACCGTTATTGCTGCCAAAACCGGTATTTCCGGCAGCGTTACCATCGGCAATTACTGCATTCTCGGCGGTGGAGTAGGCACGGTCGGCCATATTGAAATTGCCGATAAAACCACCATCGGCGGCGGCAGCAGCATCACTCACAGCATTAAGGAAAGCGGCCAGCACATTGCCGGCCCGTATCCGATGCAAACCCATAAAGAGTGGGCGCGTAATGCCGTGCACATCCGCCATTTGAGTGAAATGAGCAAACGCATCAAACAGCTTGAAAAAGCACTTGAAGTATCACAATCCACTGAAAATAATAAGGAATAAACTATGGAATTTACCCTTCCGATTGAAGCCAAAGATATTCAGAAACTGATTCCCCACCGTTACCCGTTTTTGTTACTCGACCGCATTACCGCGTTTGAATCTATGAAAAGCCTCACGGCGATTAAAAACGTGAGCATGAACGAGCCGCATTTCCAAGGCCATTTCCCTGATTTCCCCGTGATGCCCGGCGTGCTGATTATCGAAGCATTGGCGCAGGCATGCGGCACGTTGGCTATTTTGAGTGAAGGCGGCCGCAATCCCGAAGAAATCTATTTCTTCGCCGGCATCGACAATGCCCGCTTCAAACGTCAGATTATCCCGGGCGACCAGTTGGTTTTCGAAGTGGAACTGATTGCGAACAAACGCGGCATCGGTAAATTTAAAACCGTGGCCAAAGTAGACGGCCAAGTGGCCGTAGAAGCCGAAATTATGTGTGCCAAACGCGCCGTCGAACTGTAATCTATGATTGAGGCCGTCTGAAAACATTAAATTGGAGCTTGTTTTCAGACGGCCTGATTGTTTATTTTGTATGGTAAACAGATTTTTGCACAACATAAATCAACCTGTTTGCCGCATGAAGGAAAGCCTGAATGAGCTTAATCCATCCTACCGCGATTATTGACCCTAAAGCCGAACTCGACAGCAGCGTTAAAGTGGGAGCCTATTCCGTTATCGGCCCGAACGTTAAAATCAGTGCACATACTGAAATCGGCCCGCATGCCGTGATTGAAGGGCATACCACCATCGGTGAGAATAATAAGATTTTCCAGTTCGCTTCGTTAGGTGCGCAACCGCAGGATAAAAAATACCGCGACGAGCCGACCCGTCTGATTATCGGCAATGGCAACACCATTCGCGAGTTCACCACGTTTAACACCGGTACGGTAACAGGCATCGGCGAAACCCGTGTCGGCGACGATAACTGGATTATGGCCTATGTGCATCTTGCACACGATTGCGTGGTCGGCAGCCATACCATTTTTGCCAACAATGCTTCACTGGCGGGTCATGTAACCATCGGCGATTATGTGGTTTTGGGGGGCTATACCTTGGTTTTCCAATTTTGTCAGATCGGCAGCTATGCCATGACCGCTTTTGCGGCAGGTGTTCATAAAGACGTGCCTCCGTATGTGATGGCATCGGGCTACCGTGCCGAACCGGCCGGTTTGAACACTGAAGGTATGCGTCGTAACGGTTTTTCCGCCGAAGAAATTGCACGTGTGAAAGAGGTGTATAAAATCCTCTACCGTCAGGGTTTGGGCTTGGAAGAAGCCAAGGCGGAAGTGTTGAAACTCAGTCAAGTTTCGCCCGAGCTTGCTGTATTTAAAGAATTTTTTGCAGCATCTAGCCGTGGGATTATCCGTTAAGGCAAGATAACGAAAGGCCGTCTGAAAACTTTTCAGACGGCCTTTTCGATATAACAGTGAGAATCCAGCGATTCCGCCGTATTACCCGACTTTTTCTCTTATATCATTATTCGGACTATGGCTATACAATGCCTGACACCATTATCTGCCATGCAAGCGAGAAAAATATGACTTTACCTGTTTTGGCCATAACCAGTGGCGAACCTGCCGGTATCGGCCCCGACATCTGTTTGGATCTTGCTGCGGCAGAATTGCCCTGCCATTGTGTCGTTGTAGGCGACAAGACCCTGCTGCAACAGCGCGCTGCCGCTCTTGGGAAAAAAGTAGCAATACGTGATTACGATGCCTCGGCAGCTCCTGAGCATGGCGTGTTGGATGTTTGGCATATCCCATTAAACGCACCTTGCGAAGCAGGCCGTTTGAACGCTGAAAATTCGCTGTATGTATTGAAGTTGTTGGACACCGCATTGGAAGGCGTACAAAACGGCACATTTGCGGCGATGGTAAGCGCACCTTTGCACAAAGGCATCATCAATGATGCCGGCGTACCTTTCTGCGGCCATACCGAATATTTCGCCGAAAAAAGCGGTGCCGAGCAAGTGGTTATGATGTTGGTGGGAGGAGGTTTACGGGTTGCGCTGGTAACGACGCATCTGCCGCTGAAAGATATTGCCGCAGCCATTACCCGGCCTTTGGTGGAGTCGGTCGCCACCATTTTGCATCGTGATTTGCGTACCAAATTCGGCATTGAAAACCCCCGCATTTTGGTAACCGGTCTGAATCCGCATGCTGGTGAAGGGGGGCATTTGGGACGGGAAGAAATCGAAGTGATTACGCCGGCGCTGAAAAACCTGCAAACGCAAGGTATAGCAGTCAGCGGGCCTTATCCTGCGGATACGCTGTTTCAGCCTTCCATGTTGCAAGGTTTTGATGCCGTTTTGGCAATGTATCACGACCAAGGGCTGCCCGTGTTGAAATATGCCAGCTTCGGTAAAGGCGTAAACATCACGCTCGGCTTGCCTTTCGTGCGTACATCGGTCGATCACGGCACGGCATTGGATTTGGCGGGTACAGGCAAAGCCGACTCGGGCAGCCTGATTGTGGCGGTGGATACTGCTTTGGCTATGGTGCAGAACAATAACCGTTGAATGTCAAAATAAAATGATATGGCCGACGGCAATGGATGCGCAGGCAAACCATTGTTGACTCTTGGAAGGCAAGCTCTTTTTTGCGGAGAGAAACATAAAAATGGCGCATCTGAATAATTTTTACCACATATTGTGAATCTGCCTGCTCAAAGGCTGCTTGAGGGCATTCAGACGGCCTCTATGCCGTTTGAAACATTATTACGCCATTTATCGTTATTCCAACCGGTTTTGTTGTATTTTCTATGAAGTCTAAAGAATGCGATATCAATAATTTACATACATCCATGTATTTTTTCACATATAAGCCGTTTGAAAAATTGCCCCTAACGTGGTTCATTATTAAAATACAAACATTTGAAACCCGCACATCCGCATGACAAATACTCCTTTTATCGAAATGAAAGACGTAGCTTTCGCTTACGGCGAACGCCCGATTCTCAACAACATTAATTTCACCATCGAACAAGGTAATTTTGCTGCAATCATGGGCGGTTCAGGCAGTGGTAAAACTACGCTGATGCGTCTTGTTACCGGTCAGATTCATCCGCAGCAAGGTAAGGTGCTGGTAGAGGGAAAAGATTTGGCCGCCTTCGGCCCGGCTGAACTTTATGAACATCGCCGCCGTATGGGGGTGTTGTTCCAACACGGTGCGCTGTTTACCGATTTATCGGTGTTCGACAACGTTGCATTCCCGATGCGCGAGCTGACCAAACTGCCCGAGCCGGTAATCCGCGATTTGGTTATATTGAAATTAAATGCGGTAGGTTTGCGCGGTGTAGAGAAGCTGATGCCGTCTGAACTTTCCGGCGGCATGGCGCGGCGTGTGGCGTTGGCACGCACCATTGCGCTTGATCCGGAAATCATGCTTTACGATGAACCGTTTACCGGTTTGGATCCGATTTCTTTGGGCGTGATCGCACACTTAATCAGCCGTATCAACAAAGCTCTGCATTCCACCAGCGTGATGGTATCCCACGATATCGAACAGTCGCTTTCTATTGTCGATCAAGTCATTTTTCTGGCACATGGAGAAATAATGTTCTCAGGTTCGCCTGAAGAGATGCGCCGGTTGGATTCGCCGTGGGTGCAGCAGTTTATCGGCGGCTTACCTAACGGACCCGTGCCGTTCCGTTATCCGGCGGAGACCAGTTTGCAGCAGGATTTACTGGGGGCGAATCAGTAGTTTCAGACGGCCTCTTCACAATATTACGGGCCGTTTGGCGGTATTAAATAATTTGAAACCATATGAATTTTATCCAAACCATCGGGCATAACACCCTGAAATTTATCCGTTCGCTCGGCAGTGTCTGCCTGTTTCTCTTGCAGATTCTGGCGAAATCGGGAACAGCGCTCACGCGGTTCCGTCTGAGCGTGCGCCAAGTGTATTTTGCCGGCGTATTGTCGGTGTTGATTGTGGCCGTGTCGGGCTTGTTTGTTGGCATGGTGCTGGGTTTGCAGGGTTATACGCAATTGTCGAAGTTCAAATCGGCCGACGTGTTGGGCTTTATGGTTGCCGCCAGTCTGCTGCGCGAGCTTGGCCCCGTATTGGCCGCCATTTTGTTTGCAAGCAGCGCGGGCGGTGCGATGACGAGTGAAATCGGTTTGATGAAAACCACCGAGCAGCTTGAAGCCATGAATGTGATGGCGGTTAACCCCGTGGCCCGCGTGGTTGTGCCGCGCTTCTGGGCTGGTGTTGTTTCAATGCCGCTGTTGGCTTCGATTTTTAACGTGGCGGGTATTTACGGCGCGTATTTGATCGGTGTGCAATACTTGGGCTTGGACAGCGGTATTTTCTGGTCGCAAATGCAAAGCAATATTTCTTTCGACTACGATGTGCTGAACGGCCTGATCAAATCTGCGGTGTTCGGGGTGGCGGTAACGCTGATTGCCGTACACCAAGGTTTTCACTGTGTGCCCACGTCGGAAGGTATTTTGCGTGCCAGCACCCGTACGGTAGTGTCTTCCGCCCTTACCGTGTTGGCGATTGACTTTATTTTAACTGCATTGATGTTTACTGAGTAAGTGCGATGAAAAAAAGTATTTTGGAATTTTGGGTAGGTTTGTTTGTCTTATTGGGTGTTGTCGCCATCGGTTTCTTGGCATTCCGTGTGGCCGGCGGTGCGGCGGTTGGTGGCGGCTCCGGCAAAACCTATACCGTGTATGCCGACTTTACCGATATCGGCGGGTTGCGTGTGAATGCGCCGGTAAAAGCGGCCGGAGTGCTGGTGGGAAGGGTTGGAAGCATTCAGCTTGATCCCAAAACCTATCAGGCGAAAGTATCGCTGAATTTGAACAGCCAATACCAGTTCAGCAGCGATGTGTCTGCGCAGATTTTGACCTCCGGCCTTTTGGGGGAACAATATATCGGCCTGATGCAAGGCGGAGATGAAGAGGAATTGGCGGCCGGCGATACTATTACGGTTACCGGCTCGGCTATCGTGCTGGAAAATCTGATTGGTAAGTTTATGACCAATTTTGCCGAACAGAACGCTGGCGGTAAAAAAGCCGGAGAGAGCGGCCAAGCCGCTTCGGAATAAGCAACTTATTCATATTAATAGGAATTCATAATGAAAAAAACTTCTTTGATTAGTGCTTTGAGTATCGGTGTTTTGAGCATCGGCTTGGCCGTTGCCGCTCCTGCCGATGCGGTAAGCCAAGTACGTGAAAATTCGGTTCAGGTTTTGAGTATCCTGAAAGAAGCCAACGGCAATAATGATGCCGCCGTACGCCGCAAAGCGGAAAACTATGCGCTGCCTTATTTCGATTTCCAACGTATGACGGCTCTTGCCGTCGGCAATCCGTGGCGTGAAGCTACTGCCGAGCAGAAAAAAGCATTGTCTCAAGAGTTTCAAAGCCTGCTGATCCGCACTTATTCAGGCACTATGCTGAAATTCAAAAATTCCGCCGTTACCGTAAAAGACAATCCGGTGGTAAACCGGGGCGGTAAAGAAATCGTTGTGCGCACTGAAATCACCCAGCCCGGTGGCAAACCGGTGAACATGGATTTCACCACCTACCAAAGCGGCAGCAAATACCGTGTTTACAACGTTGCCATCGAAGGGGCGAGTTTGGTAACCGTGTACCGCAACCAATTCGGCGAAACCATTAAAAACAAAGGCATCGACGGCCTGATTGCCGAATTGAAAGCCAAAAACAACGGCGGCAAATAAAACATGAATACCGAAGTGAAAGACGGCGTATTGTATTTGAGCGGCGATGTTACCGTAAAAACGGTGGCATCTGCCGCTTATGCACAATTTGAACAGCAATGCCGTCTGAAAGAAGTGCATACGTTGGACTTATCCGGCGTAAATCGTGCAGATTCTTCCTGTGTGTCGCTGTTGCTGACGGCCTTGCGCCTGAATGCTTCTGGCGTAAAACTTTGTGCGGTTCCCGAATCAGTGCAAGATCTTGCCGGACTGTACGAAATCAAAGACTGGGTGAATACATGAAAAAATCAGCAATTCCCGTGATGGTGTTGACGCTTACCATTTCTCAACCCGTATGGGCGGAGCGCAATCCCGCCGACCCGTATGAACCGTATAACCGGGTGATGTTTAAAATCAACGACACCGCCGACCGCTATGTGCTGACACCCGTGGCGCGCGGTTATCGTGCCGTTACTCCGCAGCCCGTCCGCACCGGCGTGAGCAATTTTTTCAATAACCTGCGTGATGTGGTGAGTATGGGCAGCAATCTGCTGCGGTTGGACATCAAACGGGCAAGCGAAGACTTGGTGCGTGTCGGCGTGAATTCCACCTTCGGTTTGGGTGGCTTGATTAATATTGCCGATGCAGGCGGTATTCCCAATAACAAAAACACGCTGGGCGATACTTTTGCCACATGGGGCTGGAAAAACAGCAATTATTTTGTGTATCCGCTCACCGGCCCTTCGACCGTGCGCGACAGTGTGGGTAACACCATTACCAGTATTTATCCCGTTGATAATGCAGTGTTTCACACCGCGGCCAACCGCATAGGCAATAAAGCGGTCAGAGCAGTCAGCGTGCGTGAGCAATTGCTTGATTTAACCGACAGCTTGGGCGATGCTTCGATTGATAAATATGCGTACACCCGTGATATTTATATGAAAGTGCGCGCCCGCCAGCTTGGGATTACTCCACCGCAGGGTGAAGAAGATAATATTGACATTGACGACTTGGTCAACGAAGGCGATGCGCCGAAGACCGATGATTATCAAGCTCCTGCCGAAGTGCCTTTGCCTGACAGCAGCGCCAATACCGCACGGCCGGATGAGCATACAGAGATTCTCACTTTATGGACTCCTGATGATCTGCAAGACACGCATTCTCTGCACGCGGATGGCGTGGAAATGGTTGAAGCCGCCCAACGGGGCGAACCGGTGGGGTATGGCTTTTAAGCTTGTTTTTGCCGACCCGAAACGCTGAATCGGGTTGTATTAAACAATTTCAGGCCGTCTGAAAAAAGTTTCAGACGGCCTGAAGTTTTGGCAAAAGCCGTTTTATTCGGCGGAAGGCCGTTGACCTTGCAGAACCACCCGGCCTTGCTTATCCAGCATTTCAATGTGGCGGTTGTTGAAACGGTAGCTGTCTACTTTCGGCAATACGCTGCCCAATAATTCTTCGATCCGCCTGTCGGGGCAGCTTTTCAGAGTGGAAGCAACGTCTTTGAAATGCAGTTTCTTATCGGCGGTGGCGGAATATTGGCCGAATAAGTTGTTGCAATCCGTGCGTGCGTGGAAGCTGGAATCCGAGCTGTTTAATGTCAATACCGCATCAGGTTTGCGTACGGCTTGGCTGTTCAGCTCGGTAATTTGCCATTTGCCGTAAATCTGTTGCGGCACGGAAGGTTTTTCAGGTACGGGGATAGGGAAAACGATACAGCCTGAAAGTGCCAGAGCGGGCAACAAAGTAACAAGTTTCATAATCAAATCCTTCTTTCTGATAAGTCGGGTTGCAGCATTCTATATATCACAAAGAGGCCTAGTCCGTTTGAATAAAAGCTCAAATAGTATGTCGGTTTTCCCGCTTGTGTCGTTGCAGCAACACTCTGGTGGCACAATTCGGTTTTCTTTTCAGACGGCCTTTGTTATACAATTCTGCCGGTTCAAAACATAACGGAATATCCATGAAAGCCATGATTTTAGCGGCCGGACGCGGCGAACGGATGCGTCCGCTCACCGATTCCTGCCCGAAACCGCTGTTGAAGGTGGGGAGCGAACCTTTGATCGGTTGGCATTTACGCCGTCTGAAAGCCGCCGGCATCGACGAAATTGTGATCAATCATGCTTGGCTGGGACGGCAGATTGAAGAAACATTGGGCACGGGCGCGGCTTACGGCGTGCAGATTGCTTATTCTCGCGAAGGCGAAACTGGTTTGGAAACCGCCGGCGGCATAGCAACCGCATTGCCTTTGCTGGGTAACGAACCCTTTTTGGTGGTGAACGGCGACGTGCTGACCGATATTGATTTTCAGACGGCCTTTGAAGCAGCGGCAAGTCTGAAGCAGCAACAGCGGTTGGTACATTTGTGGCTTGTGCCCAATCCGGTGCACAACCCAGCCGGCGATTTTGCATTGCTGGATAATGGCCGAGTGGCTTCGCAAAGCAGCGCGGGGCAGCCGTTAACGTTCAGCGGTATGGGTGTTTACCATCCCGATTTATTTGAAAACACACCGCCCGGAAAAGCCGCCAAACTCGCGCCCCTGTTACGCGGAGCCATGGATAAAAATCTGGTATCCGGCGAGAAGCATAACGGTTTGTGGCTGGATGTCGGCACGGTAGAGCGGTTGGCGGAGGCCGACGAATTGGCACGGCATTGGTATTGAGCAAGTGGGCAGCAGTTGGGCTGTAAAAACATTACCAGTTTATGGTTCGGAGGCCGTCTGAAATCTTTCAGACGGCCTGTTTTGAATATTCGATACCGTTATCAAACCACAAAAGATACATAGGATACATACTGTTCCGGGCAACCGCCACTTGCGTCATCATTCGGTTTATCGGCTATAATGCCTTTACATTTCTTAATACAGGCCGTCTGAAAGGATTTTATGTCTGCTAAAAACCCGTCGCTCTTAGGCGGCGCATTGATTATCGCAGGCACCATCATCGGTGCCGGTATGTTTGCCAACCCCACCGCTACTTCGGGCGTTTGGTTTACCGGATCGCTCGTCGTGCTGCTTTATACATGGTTTTCCATGCTTTCCAGCGGGCTGATGCTGTTGGAAGTCAATACCCATTATCCGCACGGTGCCAGCTTCGACACGATGGTTAAAGATTTGCTCGGGCGCGGCTGGAATGCGGTAAACGGTATCGCCGTTGCTTTTGTGCTGTACCTGCTTACCTATGCCTACATCTTTGTGGGCGGCGATTTAACCGCCAAAGGCTTGGGCAATTTGGCAGGCGGCGCGGTCGGGCTGCCGGTGGGGCAACTGGTGTTTTTTGCAGTATTGGCGTTTTGTGTTTGGGCATCCACTTATCTGGTCGACCGTTTGACCAGCGTGCTAATCGGTGGCATGGTTATCGCTTTTTTCTGGGCGACCGGCGGATTGTTGACCAATGTGCAACTGCCCGTGCTGCTGGATACGCAGGCTGCCGCAGGCACGCAATACTGGATTTATGTAGCTGCCGCTTTGCCGGTTTGTTTGGCTTCGTTCGGTTTTCACGGCAACGTGTCGAGCCTGTTGAAATACTTCAACGGCGACGCGCCCAAAGTGGCCCGTGCCTTGCGTTTGGGCACATTGATTGCGCTGGTGATTTATACGTTGTGGCAGTTGGCGATTCAGGGCAACCTGCCGCGCAACGAATTCGCGCCGGTTATTGAAGCGGGCGGGCAGGTGTCGGTGCTGATCGAAACGCTGTCGAAATTCGTGCCTACAGGCAGCATGAACACAGTGTTGTCGTTTTTTGCCTATATGGCGATTGCCTCGTCATTTTTGGGTGTAACGCTGGGCTTGTTCGATTATCTCGCCGACTTGTTCAAATGGGACGACAGTGTTGCGGGGCGCACCAAAACCGCAGCATTAACCTTTTTGCCGCCGCTTATCTGCTGTTTGCTGTTTCCTACCGGCTTTGTTACCGTAATCGGCTATGTGGGTTTGGCGGCGACGGTGTGGACGGCGCTGATTCCCGCCATGCTGCTTTATAAGGCGCGTAAGAAATTCAGTGAAAACAAAGGCTATAGAGTTTACGGCGGAATGTGGCTGATTGTGTGGGTATTCGCATTCGGCGTGATCAACATTGCCGCACAAATATTGAGCCAATTGGAAGTGGTGCCGGTATTCAAAGGCTGACCGCAATCGGCCGCACAAGACATCATTCGTTAAAAAGGCCGTCTGAAAGTTTTCAGACGGCCTTTTTGATTTCTATTTATGCTTCGGCAACAGATTCGCGCGAGAACGTTTTTTCGCAGTAATGGCATTTCAGTTTGGTTTGCCCGCCCTGATTCCGTACGTAAAAACGGCTTTTAACCGGTTCGCCGTGGCTGGCGCAGTTGGCATTCGGGCAGCGGAACACTTCGCTGATGGTTTCCGGCAGGTTCAACTGCATTTTTTGCACCACTTTGAAGTCTTCAATCACGTTGACGGTGGCTTCGGGTGCGAACAAGGCCAAACGGTTGGCGGCTTTTTCATCCAGATGCACGCCTGAGATTTTCACGATGTCTTTACTGCCTTGGGTCTTACTCGGCAGATTGAAACCTACGGTTACGGCGTTGCCGTAGTGCAGCAGTTTGAACTGGCGCAGAATGGCCAAACCTTTGCCGGCGGGGATATGGTCGATAACCGTACCGGTTTGAATTGCTTCAACGCTGTATTGTTTCTTTTCCATGACGCGTTCTCCTTATACTTCTTCGTTCAAAATCAAAGACAAAATCGCCATCCGCGCATACACGCCGTTGGTGGCCTGCTGGAAATAATAGGCATACGGCGTATCGTCGACATTCGGATGGATTTCGTCTACGCGGGGCAGCGGGTGCAGCACGCGCAGATTGCTTTTGGCGTTGGCGAGCATGGATGCTTCCAAGTTGAATTTGCCTTGAATTTTGGCGAATTCTTGCTCGTCGAAACGTTCGCGCTGTACACGGGTCATGTAGAGAATGTCGGCCCACTCGGCTGCCGCTTCAAGCGAAGGCAGAATCTGATATTCGCAACCCGCTTCATCCAATTCTTCGGTGATGTATTCGGGCATGGCCAAGCTGGGCGGCGACACAAAAGCGAATTTGCAGCCCCAACGTTTCAAGGCTTGTGTGAGCGAGTGCACGGTGCGGCCGTATTTCAAGTCGCCCGACATGGCAATATTCAGGTTGCTCAGCGTGCCTTGCGTTTCGTAAATCGTTACCAAATCGAGCAGGGTTTGCGAAGGATGTTGGTTGGTGCCATCGCCCGCGTTGATAACGGGCACGCTGCTGAACTCGGCCAACACGCGTGCGGAGCCGTCGCGCGGGTGGCGTTGGATAATCGCATCGGTGTAGCTGCTGATGATGCGGGCGGAGTCGGCAATGGTTTCCCCTTTTTTCGCGCTGGTGCTGGAGCCGTCGGAAAAACCGATTACTTTGCCGCCCAAGCGTTGCACGGCGGTTTCAAACGACAGCCGTGTACGCGTGGAAGGCTCGAAAAAGCACGAACCGATCAGCTTGCCTTCGAGCAAGTCGTCTCGAGGTTCGGCTTTCAGCTTCAGTGCCGTATGCAGCAGCAGCTCAAGTTGCGGCGTGCTCAAATCGGCGATGGAAATCACATTTTGGCGGTAAAGCAGATTAGGCATGGTGTTTCCTTTTTCCATAAAAAAGCCCGTCTAATACGGGCTGTGATTGAGAATGGCAAAACTGCTGCGGCATGCAGCGGAATATGGGCTACGGTGCGGACAAACTAAGTTCATAGCAGTTTTGCAGATTCGGGTTAAATCGGGTTGTACATACATTGAGCGGGGGCGATTATCGCACAAAACAGAGGCCGTCTGAAAGGGGGGAAGACGTGAAAAAATGAATATCAAGTCTTCAGGCCGTCTGAAAATAAGCACGGCAATGTTTTTACAAAGCGGAATTTCAGACGGCCTCTCCCATCATTAACGGCCGGAGCGGGTGTGGCTGGTTTCCACTCCGCCTTTGATTTCGCCATACGCCTGCGTTCCGCCCGAAGTGCCGGCACAGGCCGACAATGCCAAGGCTAAAACGACGGCAGTCAATAACGTTTTCATAAAATTCCTTTCTATCGGTAATGTAGGTCATCACGGTTAGGCGCTTTGGCAAGGTGCCGGCAGGGGGTGTTACTTCTTCAAACGCCCATGCAGTTCCTGAACGCTGTAAACGCCCATGGCGTTCAAACTTCTAACGCCTTCGCTCATGGCTCTGCCGCCGGCAGTGGTGGTGTATTGCGGAACGCGCTGGGTGAGGGCGCTGCGGCGGATAGAATGGCTGTCGGCAACGGCTTGCGGGTTGTTGGTTACCGTGTTGATAACCAACGCAATCTCGCCGTTTTTAATCGCATCCACAATATGCGGGCGGCCCTCCAGCACTTTATTCACCACCTGCACGCTCACGCCTTGTTCCTTCAGATAGGCCGCGGTGCCGCGAGTGGCGCATACGCCGTAGCCGAGCGACTGGAAGTTTTTGGCGGTTTGCAGAATCAGCGGTTTGTCTTCGTCGCGCACGGCAATGAAGATTTTGCCCACGGCAGGCATGCGCTCGCCCGCACCGAGTTGGGCTTTCATATAGGCTTCGGAGAATGTTTCGCCCACGCCCATCACTTCGCCGGTGGAGCGCATTTCCGGGCCGAGAATCGTATCCACGCCGGGGAACTTGATAAACGGAAACACCGCTTCTTTCACGGCGTAGAAATCCGGAATCACTTCTTTTTCAATGCCTTGCTCTTTCAGGCTGATGCGGGCCATTGCGCGCGCGCCCACTTTGGCCAGCGGTACGCCGGTGGCTTTCGATACGAACGGTACGGTGCGCGAGGCGCGCGGGTTCACTTCCAGCACGAACACCACGCCGTCTTGCACGGCAAATTGCACGTTCATCAGGCCGACCACATTCAGCGCATAAGCCATCGCTTTGGTTTGACGACGGATTTCGTCTTGGATTTCTTGGCTCAGGGAATGCGGAGGCAGCGAGCAGCTGGAATCGCCGGAGTGAATGCCGGCTTGTTCGACGTGCTGCATAATGCCGCCGATCACGACTTCGTGGCCGTCTGAAACACAGTCTACGTCCACTTCGATGGCATTATCGAGGAAGAAATCCAGCAGCACGGGGCTGTCTTCGGATACCTGCACGGCTTCGCGCATATAGGTTTTGAGCTGCTCTTGCGTATGCACCACCTGCATGGCGCGGCCGCCCAATACGTAAGACGGGCGAACCACCAGCGGATAGCCGATTTCTTCGGCCAGCACCAACGCTGCTTCTTCGTTGCGCGCAGTGCGGTTCGGCGGTTGGCGCAGACCCAATTCGCGCAGCACTTTTTGGAAGCGTTCGCGGTCTTCGGCGGCATCAATCGAATCAGCGGACGTGCCGATGATGTTCACGCCGTTTTCCACCAAAGCATTGGCCAGTTTCAGCGGGGTTTGGCCGCCGTAATGCACAATCACGCCCCACGGGTTTTCGGTGCGCACGATTTCCAGCACGTCTTCCAGCGTGAGCGGCTCGAAGTAGAGGCGGTCGGAAGTGTCGAAGTCGGTGGAAACGGTTTCGGGGTTGCAGTTCACCATAATGGTTTCAAAACCCGATTCGCGCAGGGCAAGAGAAGCATGCACGCAGCAATAATCGAATTCGATACCTTGGCCGATGCGGTTGGGGCCGCCGCCGAGAATCATCACTTTGCGTTTTTCAGACGGCCTCGCTTCGCATTCCTCTTCGTAAGTGGAATAGAGGTAAGCCGTGTCGGATTGGAACTCCGCCGCGCAAGTGTCCACGCGTTTGTACACGGGATGCAGCTTCAGGCCGTAGCGGTGTTCGCGCACTTCTTTTTCAGACAAGCCCAGCAATTGCGCCAAACGCTTATCTGAAAAGCCTTTGCGTTTCAAGCGGCGCAGGGTGGCAAAGTCCAAATCGTTCAGAAGGCCGTCTGAAACTTTTTGCTCTTCTTGAACCAAGTCTTCGATTTGCGCCAAGAACCACGGATCAATCGCGCAGATTTCGTGGATTTCTTCCTTGCTGAAACCGGCGCGGAACGCATCGGCCACATACAAAATGCGCTCGGGGCCGGGGTTGGCCAGCTCGCGACGGATCACGTTTTTGTCGTCGCTGCGCGGATTAAAGCCGCACAAACCGGTTTCCAAACCGCGCAGGGCTTTCTGCATCGACTCCTGAATCGTGCGGCCCATCGCCATCACTTCGCCCACCGATTTCATTTGCGTGGTCAGGCGGTCGTCGGCAGCGGGGAATTTCTCAAACGCAAAGCGCGGGATTTTTGTTACCACATAGTCAATCGAAGGCTCGAAAGACGCAGGCGTGCGGCCGCCGGTGATGTCGTTGCGCAGTTCGTCCAAAGTGAAGCCCACCGCCAGTTTTGCCGCCACTTTCGCAATCGGGAAGCCGGTAGCTTTGGAAGCCAGCGCCGAAGAACGGCTCACGCGCGGGTTCATCTCAATTACAATCATCTCGCCGTTTTCAGGGTTGATGGCAAACTGAACATTCGAGCCGCCCGTGTCCACGCCGATTTCGCGCAGCACCGCCAGCGAAGCATTGCGCATGATTTGGTATTCTTTGTCGGTAAGCGTTTGTGCGGGGGCAACCGTAATCGAGTCGCCGGTATGCACGCCCATCGGGTCGAAGTTTTCAATCGAACAGATGATGATGCAGTTGTCGTTTTTATCGCGCACCACTTCCATTTCGTACTCTTTCCAGCCGAGTACCGATTGCTCGATCAGCAACTCATGCGTGGGCGACGCATCGAAACCGCGTTCGCAAATCGCGATAAATTCGTCTTTATTGTAGGCAATGCCGCCGCCCGAACCGCCCATGGTAAACGACGGACGGATCAGCGTGGGAAAGCCCACCTGCTCTTGCGCCGCCAAGGCTTCGTTCATGGTGTGGCACACAAAAGATTTCGGGCAATGCAAGCCGATTTTTTCCATCGCCTCTTTGAAGCGGCCGCGGTCTTCCGCTTTATCAATCGCGTCTTCCGTTGCGCCGATCAGCTCGACGTTATACTTCGCCAGCACACCGTTGCGCGCCAAATCCAGCGCACAATTCAGCGCCGTTTGGCCGCCCATGGTCGGCAGCACCGCATCGGGGCGCTCTTTGGCGATAATCTTTTCCACCGTCTGCCACATAATCGGCTCGATATAGGTAACATCGGCCATTTCAGGGTCGGTCATAATCGTGGCGGGGTTGGAATTGACGAGAATGACTTTATAGCCTTCCTCGCGCAAAGCCTTACACGCTTGCGCGCCGGAATAGTCAAACTCGCAGGCCTGGCCGATCACAATGGGGCCGGCGCCGATGATTAGGATGGATTTTAGGTCGGTACGTTTGGGCATGGCGGGGTCTTTCTATAATAATTGAAATTTAGGAATTTAAATATAATCTTCCCAATATGCATCTTTTCTTATTTGGATAAAATTCTCGTCTATTACATTTCTATACGCGTTGTTTAGTGGACTTCCTTTTATTAGTTCTGTGCAATCTAATTTTTGAGCTTCATCAATAATTTGTTTGTAATTTTCAATAAACTGATACAGCAGAGGTTTGCCTGTTTGTCCTTCTCCACGCATATTGAAAAACCATACACGATGTTGATGTTCCACACTAGGATTAAGTAAAATAAATTCAATGTATTCAACTAATTTTTCTTTAGAGTATGAAGAGCTAATTTCATTAGCTCTATCTTCCAAAAGTGGAATTCTAATTTTTTGAAATTTATTTATTAGATTTCTTAAAATTGAATAACAAATTTCTTCTTGCTGAGATTTGAACGTGAGAAATGCATTCTGATTTGTTAGAGTAGCATTTTGCTCTGTAGTTTTGGCAAGATTATCGGAAATGTCTCTACGCTGTTGAGATTTATATTCCATAAGTGCAAATATAAAACCTAAAGCTATTAGAAAAATACCTACATATGTATTCAGATTTTGAGAAACTTTTAAATCTAAATATTTTTCAAGTAATGATGTTGCCATCCCTTCCCACCAACGTGTAACACCTAAAAAAATGATGCCAGCACTTATGCACATTAATGCCAATCGTGCAAATACACTCCCCTTCCAAATTTTAAATAATTTCAATATAAAATTATATAATGTCATTTTCTCTCCTTCTGTAAACAGCAAGCGTAGGTCGAATACTCGTATCCGACAAAATCAATTTAAGGCTACCTGAAACATTTTTTCTTTGCCGTGCATTTTCCTAATTGTCGGATTCAAGAATCCGACCTACATCAGGACAATCTTAAGTACGCGTTTTTTATTTGTACCGCAAACCTCGACAACCGCGTGCGTACCGTTGGCACACACCCTACTGATTCTCGGTTAAGGCCGTCTGAAAAATTGTTCAGATATGAGATGTTGGATATCTGAATGCTAAAAGACCGCTATCACAAATTTTAGGCTTTAGTTCCCGAGCCTCAGCTTCCACACACAAGGCTTTCATGCAATACAAGCAACCCATCTGATGCAGCCGTAGGTCGGATACTTGTATCCGACAAACCATTTGTGGCCGTCTGAACTAATTTTCCTTGCCGCGTATTTCCCTATTCTGTCGGATTCAAGAATCCGACCTACATCTGAATAATTTAAAAAAACCAACCTTAAACATGGCCATATAGTGCCGGTAAAATATTTTACAGATTAACGCGGCAGCTTGAACATGCCACGCCCGACTTCCACCACGCTCCCGCCCACATAGATATTTTCGGCTTCGTCTACGCGCAAACTGAGGCGGTTGGAGCGGCCGGTTTGGTCGCCTTGCCGCACGCTGCGTGTGAGCGGGAATGTGCCGCGCGAAAGGTAATAGGCGCCGAGGTTGGCGCAGGCTGAGCCGGTGCCGCTGTCTTCCAAAATGGCGCCGTTTTGTGCGTAAAACATCCGCGCCTGAACGGTGTCGCCTTGTTCATGCCACAGGTAAATCATGGTGCGCCCCGAATCGGCGCGGCAAACGGCATTGAGCTTGGCGTAGTCGATACGGGCGTTTTCCAGCGCGGCGGCGGTATAAACTTGCAGCAAAAGCTGTGGCGAACCGCTGTCGAGCCAGTAAGCGTTTTCGGCGATTTCCGCTGCGCAAATGCCTGTTGCTTCGGCCAATTCGACACGGGAAGCGGCTGAAGGGCGGCAGGTGTAGCCGCTGATTTTCAGGGTCATTGTGTTGTTTGAGCCGCTCAGGTAAACGGGCTTGGCGCGAGTATTGAGCACAAAGTTTTCAGGCAGGCCTTGCTGTTGCTGCAACACGGATGCGCTGCCGAGTATGGGATGGCCGGCTAGCGGCAATTCGTGTGCGGGTGTGAAAATCCGCAGGTCGGCTGCGGCGGATTCCGAAGGAAAAGCAAACGCGGTTTCACTTAAATTAAACTGGCGGGCAATCTGCTGCATGGTCTTGTCGTCCAACCCTTCGGCTTGGGGAAATACAGCCAGCGGGTTGCCGCCGAAGTGGGTTTCGGCAAACACGTTGACCAAAACAAATTCATATTCGCGCATGGCTGTTCCTTAATTAAAGTGATTCAGTAAGCGTAGCAAGTGTAGCCTGTGTGTAGGGTGTGTGGCACAGCCACGTACGCGTTGTTAATTTCTAATGTAAACCCCAATCACCGCGTGCGTGCCGCTGGCACACACGCTACCGATTTTCAGGTAAGGCCGTCTGAAATTGTTTCAGCGGCTTTGCGGCTTCCTTTGTATCTGTGCCCGAATGTCTGTTTCAGATCGAGCGGGAAGGTACGTTATTTTATAGCCGCCCGATTGGGCGCAGGTGCTTCCGAGGCCGTCTGAAAATGGGCTTTCAGACGGCCTCTGCGAATGTTTACCACAAATGGCGCATGGCTTCGTGTTCTTGGCGGATGCGGATGGCGAGAATCACCAAGTAAACGGGCAGGCCGATGGTCATGGTTGTCCATGCGTGGCAGAGCAGGCCGATACCGATGAGTTCGGGAATGATGTTTAAAAAGTAGTTGGGATGGCGTACATGGCGGAACAGCCAAGAGCGGTTGATTTTGTGTTGCGGGTGGATATAGATTTTCAGTGTCCATATTTCGCCGAGCGCATGGATTACGTAAAACAGCATCACGAGGGCGAAGGCGGTAACGGCGGTGCCGACGGTGGAAACGGCATCAAACTGCACGCTACGGATATGGGATTCGGCTAGGGCGGCGAAGTAGTAGGCAATGTGGGCGGCGGCAAGCAGCTTGGAGTTTTTCTCGCCGAACTGTTTGGCTCCGGCGGCGATCAGGCGTTTTTCGTTTCGGATGGAGATGGAAAGGGAAACGAGGCGGATGGAGAAGAAAATGATGAAAATGGCTGTAATCATGAAGTATTTCCTTATGTGAGTGTTTCAAGTAGATGCGTTTTTCAGACGGCCTTTTATATTGTTGCCGCCCACATTTTTACGGCAAACCCGATAAACAACAGCCCGACCGTACCCATTGCGGCCGAGGATATTTTCCGATGCCGTCTGAAAAGCCGTGTCATGTTGTGTCCGGTAAATGCCAAAAGATTCAAATAGATGAAACTGGTGCTTTGCAAAATCAACGCCAAGATTAAAAACGACAGCGCGGGGTGCGGATAAGCCGGGTCGACAAATTGTACGAAAAACGATAGGAAAAACAATATCGCTTTCGGGTTGGTTAGGCTCAACAACAAGGCACGTTTGAAGATGTGCCGTGCAGGTTGGCGTTGCGGCTCTGAATCGGCTTCTGTCAAGGACGAGGGGGCTTGCCATTTTCTTACAGCCCCGCGCAGTAAATGCCAACCGATATAAACCAGATAAAGGCCGCCTATCAGTTTGAGGGCGTAAAAAAGCGCGGGATAGACTTTTAATAATGTTCCCGCGCCCAATACGGTAAAAAGAATCAGCAGGGAATCACCCAGTAAAATGCCTGCTACCGAACGGTAAGCCGCTTTCACGCCGTGTTGTGCGGCGACGGCCAGGCAAAACATGGAGTTTGGCCCGGGCAGCAGAATAACGGCAATGGTGCCGATAATGTAGGTGGTAAGGTGGGTGATGCCGAACATAGGTTTGCAAAAGGGTTTGGGTTGGATAATCGGAGCGGTTGGTTTATTCGGGTTGGCAGGTTTGTAAACAGGTTTTGCGTTGTGTCGTATAAGCCCGCCGCGGTTTAGGCTTGCCGTCGTTTATAAAGTCAACTGCGGATAGGAATACGTTAATCGTGCAGGGGGCGATTTTTTGCCCGTTCCGCATACATAACTTGTCGTACATGGCATAAGCATTGCGTCCGATTAAATCTTGTGCCGAAGCGTTGCCGATATTCGGTGAATCGGTTAATCGGCGGGCTTGTTCGCGGTTGGCTTCGGCAAGGTTCATGGCGGTTTGGCTGTGCTGGTTGGGAAAATGTTTTTCAGACGGCCTTTGTGTTTGTGAAAGGCCGTCTGAAAACCTTAAGCGGCTTTTGCTGCTTTGATGCTGTCGATAAATTTATCAAACAGATAGGCCACATCATGCGGGCCGGGGCTGGCTTCAGGATGGCCTTGGAAGCTGAACGCCGTGCGGTCGGTCAATTCAATGCCTTGCAACGAACCGTCAAACAGCGAGCGGTGGGTTACTTTGACATTGTCCGGTAAACTTTCAACATCCACTTCAAAACCGTGGTTTTGACTGGTAATCATCACTTTGCCGCTTTCCAGGTCTTGCACGGGATGGTTGGTACCGTGGTGGCCGAACGTCATTTTGCGGGTCTTGCCGCCGACGGCCAAACCTAACAATTGATGTCCCAAGCAAATGCCGAACAGCGGTTTTTTGCTTTCCAGCAGTTCTTTTACCGCCGCAATCGCATAATCGCACGGCTCGGGATCGCCGGGGCCGTTGGAAAGAAACACGCCGTCGGGGTTCATCGCCAGTACGTCTTTTGCCGGAGTTTGCGCAGGCACGACGGTCAAGCGGCAACCGCGTTCGGCCAGCATGCGCAGAATATTGGTTTTCACGCCGAAATCGTAAGCAACAACGTGGAAAGGCTGTTCAGACGGCGTTACAAAGCCTTTGCCCAGCTTCCATTCGCCTTCCGTCCATTCATAAGATTCACCGCAAGTTACTTCTTTCGCCAAATCTTTGCCGACCATGCTGCCAAATGCCGCAATCAGCTCGCGTGCCTTCTCCACGGTAGCGTCCGCACCGGTCAAAATCGCACCGGCCTGCGCACCTTTGTCGCGCAAGATACGGGTAAGGCGGCGGGTGTCGATGTCGGCAATCGCCACGGTTTGGTTGCGAACCAAATATTCCTGCAAACTCTCGCTGCTGCGGAAATTGCTGTGCAGAAGCGGCAGGTCGCGAATAATTAAACCCGCAGCATGAACGGCGGTGCTTTCGGTATCTTCGCCGTTGGTACCGGTATTGCCGATGTGCGGATAAGTAAGGGTAACGATTTGTTTGCGGTAAGAAGGGTCGGTAAGGATTTCCTGATAACCGGTCATAGAAGTATTGAACACCACTTCGCCGGAGGCAGAACCTTCATAACCAATTGATGTGCCGTGAAAAATATTGCCGTCTGCGAGAACAAGGATTGCTGGTGTCGTCATGATGATTCGTTCCTGTGTTGTGTGATTTATCCGCTGGAAGGCCGTCTGAAAAACAAAGCAGCTTCATAGATTTTCAGACGGCCTAAAGTATCCGGTCAAAAAAAAACACGTCGCACAGTTTGTCGGAAAACTGTGTTACGTGCTTTGGGGGCATGGTGTATGCCGCAGAAGCAACACATTTTAAGCGAAAAAAAAAATTAGCTCAAGTACCGAAAAAATATGCCAAAGGCAATTTATTTAATTTAGTTACATATTTGTATTAATAAAATCAATTATTTGATAAAGGTGAAAGGGATTGTTTTTATAATTGTTTAAGGGGGTTTGATGGATATATCTCTGATATTGTTGATTTTATGTATCAATATGTGAATATGATAAATAATGTGAATGTGCTAAAATAGAATTAGGTTTAAAAATATACTGAAATCCTTCCCCATTCGATTCTTACTCTATTTATTTAAATAGCTCTAAAATTTGAGTTTAGATGCTAACATATGAAAGTTTGCACATTATGAAAAAATCTAATTCTCGCTTTAAAGGTACTGTGCGGCCGATAATTTGCAGCGTGGTTTCTGCTTTGGCTTTAATTGGCGACAGCGCATATGCACAGTTTGCTCAGATTCCTTTGCACCTCCAAAATAAAACAGTTACAACGGCGGGTGAAGGAGTCAAACCTAATGTAATGCTGTTTATCGATGATTCCGGAAGTATGAAAGATACGCCGTCTGGGAAGAAACTAGGTAATAATTCTAGTGATTATTATGATTACAATTATTATAATGATGATTATTATAATAGATATGTAAGAGATTATTATGACGACGATGACGACGATGATAAATATTATAGTAGATATGGGTCAGCATACTACGATCCTTATTATGGCACTTATTCTTCAGGGGGACCTAGCTACTATTCTTCATCTCGGCGATCTTCATCTCAGCGAAGAAGCCGTAGCACGGTTGACAGAAATTTTGCCAACCAAAGAGATGATAACGAATCAAAGTTAGACATTACCAAAAAAGCACTTTTTGCAATATTGAAACACTATAACAATAAAATTAATTGGGGTTTGCAAACTTTGCATAATAATGGCAAATCTGATTTGGATGGATATAGCGATAATTGGAAAAATGTTCAAGAGCAAGTGCGGTTAATTAAAGCTGATAGTGGTACACCAACAACCCGCCGTTATCATGAAATTTCTAAAATTGTAAAAGATAATACTCTCTATCGTTGTCAAAAGAACTATATTGTTTTGATGTCTGATGGAGATGCGAATACAAGTTGTGGTTACGAAGGGAATGCTAAAAATCCTCCATTTAACTATAGTGGGGATGCTTATTTTGGATTCCCTAAAGACTTCTCTAATGGATGCAATAGACAAAAGGATAATGACAGGTATCACACATTTTGGGATCAAAATGATGGATTACGTTTTTTCAGCCAAACTTTTGCTACTAAGGACTTTAAAACAGGTGGGTTTGATAGGACAGGGAAAAGTTGGGATGGTGCCGATATTGACTTTAAAGACAAGAAAACAGGAAAAAGCATATACGCTGATCAAATTGCAGAAACTTTTACAGTCGGGTTTGGTACAGATATTAGTCAACGTGGTGAAACTTATCTCAAGAGGGGAGCCAGTAAACCCGAATATTACCATAACGCCAAAAATACAAATGATTTGATTAATGCATTTACCAGAATTTTTGAAAACATCGAAGCAGAAAGTTTAAATCACCCCATAGAAATAGAAGGGTCTGTTGCTCCTGCCGTAACCGGCAATAAGGTTCCCAATCTGGCTGCTATTGTTCAACTGGATACCGGATCGTGGAGCAGTCAACTACAATTTTTTGATGTCAACTCCGATGGTAAAATTAATGCTACCCTTAAGCCTAAATATCCCTCTTTTGCTGATAGAAAGACTTTGATAAATACAGGAGACGGTATCCATTGGGCAAAAGACTTGCAAAAAGACAATGCTTATTTTGGGATAGAAAGAGGCAATGCGATTGACGATAAGGAATGGAAAGAAGCATTGGTGCCGTGGGTAGCTCGTTTGGAAGCAGATGAGACAATTAAAACTCATGCTCAAAATAAAAAATACAGCCAAACTTATCGGGTGCGTGCACAAGGTCAGGAGCTTGGTGATATCTTAGATAGTCCGGTTGCTGCTATCGGTAAGGAACGATATGGTAGACAAGCACTTTTGGTTACTGCGGCCAATGATGGTATGGCTCATATATTTGTGAGTCAGGATGATAAAGAGCATCCTTATAAATTAGAATTGAGTTATATTCCTGCTGCAATGGAGCAGGATGGAACCAATACTTTAGCAAAAGGGCTCAAGTATCTTGCTAATGAAAAATATGGCCAAACTGTTCCACACCGTCATATGATTAACGGAGGATTTGTTCTGCGCCGCACTGCATCACATAACAGTGCGGATGAAAAACAGCAGATTTTTATGTTTGGTTCAATGGGCCAAGGAGGGCGTGGCGCTTATGCCTTAAATATTGGTGGAATAAATCGCATTACAGGGAAGCCGACAGGCGTGCGTAGCACAGATCCTAAAGCGGATGTGCCACTTTTTGAAACGGCAAAAGGTAGTGAAAATAAACTAGGATACACGGTGGGTTCTCCGCAAATTGGTCGTGTTTCTATTCAACGGAATGCGAATGCAGCTGCTGTTGATATCAGTAAAAATATTCGTTATGCCGGTTTCTTAGCAAGCGGATATAGTTCGTCAAAATGGAAAAAAGTAGGTAACCCGAAACCTGATGAGAATAAACAAGAAACTGCTTTGTATGTTTATGATATTTTAGGTCAAGAAGCAAATGTAGGTACTAAGACTGGTAATCCGGGTACATTACTTCGTAAAATTTCTGTAGCAGAAGGAGTAGGAGGGTTATCTAGCCCAACATTGGTTGATGTTAATTTTGATGGTGTTATTGACATCGCTTATGCCGGAGACTACGGTGGTAATATGTATCGATTCGATTTTAGGAAAGAGAATCCTGAGCAATGGTCATATCAGCGTATTTATCAAGGTAACGACAAACAGCCTATTACTTCTGCTCCTGCCGTTTCTCGTCGAGGCACAGAGAAATATGTTGTAATTTTTGGTACGGGTAGCGATATTTATCAAGAAGATTTAGAAGATAAAAACCAACAGGCGGTTTACGGCATTTTTGATGATGTTTCTTCAACAAAAGCCAACAGCACAGCTGTAGCCGCAACAAGTAATGACTTACAGGTACAGACGATCTCTTCTAGAATTATTGACGGACAAGAATATCGTTTTTTATCTAATAACGCTATTGGTTCAAATCATAAAGGCTGGAAAGTTAATTTAGCTTCGAACGGTGAGCGGGTAGTAATCAAACCGACGATGATTTTGCGAACTGCAGTGGTAAGCACACGAATCTATGATGCGGCTAAAACCGACAACGTTGAGGGAGATGTATGTGTTAAACAGAGCAGTAACAAAATCAGCAGTTCTAGCTGGGTATTTGGCCTGAATGCAGAAACCGGTGGTGCTTTAAGAAAATCGGATGCGCATTTGGTTTTTAAAAATAATCCTAGAAATGGAGAGTTTTATGCAAATGGCCGTAAGAGTTCGGGATTGCTCAACTTTACTTACGTTGATACAGCAAAAGGAGACGATAATCCTGTAACTGTTGACGGCGATAGCGGTGGCACAGGTACCGATAGAATGATAACTACTATGCCATTTATTCCTCAAAATAAATGTTTTGTGGATAAAGCAAGTCGAACCCTTATTACTAATAAAAAAGAATCTATTGGTGTTGAAGGGCGGATTTGTGGATTACGCCGCATTAGTTGGAGAGAAATTTTTAATTAAAGCGTGTGTATAACGTCTAAAAGGTAAAAAGCTGCTTGATAAATTATCAAGCAGCTTTTTTTATTATCTATATTAAAGTCAAAGGGTTTTACTATATTAGTTGCCTTTATCATGCTGTGCGGCAGATTTCTATCTTGTGTGCTTATCAGGATATGATTCCGACGATTGGATTATTGATATGAGACTTTTATTGACACGTTATGGAAGTTTTTAGGTATCATAACAAAAATTAAATTATTTTATTCTTCAGTTTTGCTGATAATGTTTTAAATTATGTCAAATATTCAACACAATACACAGGTACAGCGTCGTTTGAAGACACGCCACTTGTCGATGATTGCGATTGGCGGCTGTATCGGTACAGGGCTGTTTATGGCCAGCGGTACGGCCATCAGTTCTGCTGGTCCGGGTGGTGCGCTTGTTGCTTATGTAGCCATTGGGCTGATGGTTTATTTTTTGATGACTTCGCTCGGGGAGATGGCAACTTATCTGCCGACTTCCGGCTCGTTCAGTACTTATGCGGCACGCTTTGTCGATCCTTCTCTTGGTTTTGCGTTGGGTTGGAACTACTGGTTTAACTGGGTGATTACCGTTGCGGCTGACGTGGTTATTGCGGCGGTTGTGATTACATATTGGGAGCCGCTGCGGTTTATGGCTCCGTGGGCATGGAGTTTGGTGTTTTTCTCTGTGATCTTTTTGTTGAACACCTTGTCGGTGCGGGCTTACGGTGAATCGGAATACTGGTTTGCTTTAGTTAAAGTGATTACGGTTATTGTGTTTTTGGCAGTGGGCGTATTGACGATTTTCGGTATTCTTGGTGGTGAATACGTGGGCTTGACGAATATGACCATGGGTGATGCGCCGTTTTTGGGGGGCGGATTTTCCGGGCAGTTTCTGACCATTCTGGGTGTTTTCCTGATTGCCGGTTTTTCGTTTCAAGGTACAGAGTTGATCGGTATTACTGCGGGTGAATCCGAACATCCGGAGGAAAGTATTCCTAAGGCCATCAAGCAGGTGTTTTGGCGGATTTTGATTTTTTATATTCTGGCCATTTTGGTTATTGGGCTCTTGATTCCTTATACCAGCCCTCAATTGTTGGGTGCGGATGTAAACGAAATTGCCAAATCGCCTTTTACGTTGGTGTTTGAGCGGGCGGGATTGGCGTTTGCGGCGGCGGTTATGAATGCGGTTATTCTGACATCGATTTTGTCTGCCGGTAATTCGGGCATGTATGCCTCTACGCGCATGTTGTATGCGATGGCGAAAAATGGGTTGGCTTATAAACAGTTTTCTCGAACTAATGAAAAAGGTGTGCCGATATTTGCGTTGTTTACAACGGCGATTATTGTGCTGGCGCTTTTTCTGTTGCAATTGGCAAGCGATAAGATGTATCAATATATTCTTGCCGCCTCGGGGTTGACCGGTTTTATCGCGTGGTTGGGCATTGCCATCAGCCACTATCGATTCCGCCGTGCTTATATCGTTCAGGGTAAGGATTTGAACACGCTGGTTTATCGTGCCAAGTGGTTTCCGTTTGGGCCTTTGCTGGCATTGGCTTTGTGTGTTTTGGTGATTATCGGGCAGGATACCGAGTTGGTGTTGAAAGGCAGCCTTGATTGGGATCGCGTGGTTATCACTTACATGGGATTGCCGGTATTCTTGGGTTTTTATTTCTATCACAAACTGCGCTACAAAACGCGTAAGATTCCATTGGAACAGGTAGATTTGAGTCAAGATGCACATTGATTTGAATAAAGAGTCAAGGCCGTCTGAAAAGTATTTTCAGACGGCCTTTTTATTACGGCCGGTTAGATATCGTGTTTGTTATACGTCTTATATAGAAGTATATCGGCAGCAAATTTATCTATATACTGTATGGTTGAATTTGCGATTTTTATTTAAAAGGTTTCTTTGGAGCAACGAAATGGTTTGTATGTCTTTACAGCAAATAGTCGGAAGTGTGAGTAAGGGCTATGCTATGGGCAGATGTTTATGCCCGTGTATTTCAGGCAGTATATGGTTTGAAAGATTTTTACTAAGTTATGGATATGGATATGCAAAATAAACCGCATAGAGTATTGCTTTGTAAGCTCCGCCATCATGGTGATGTGTTGCTTGCCACTCCGGTGGCGGGTGCGATTAAGCATGTTTATCCGGATTGTGAGGTGGACATGCTTGTGTATCAGGAAACTGCCGACATGGTTCGCAATAACCGCCAACTCCGGCGTATTTTTACCATAGACCGCAATTGGAAAAAACAGGGGCTATTGAAGCAGGCCGCTTGCGAATTTCGCTTGCTGACGGAATTGAGGAAGCAGCATTACGATTGGGTGTTGAACCTATCCGACCAATGGCGGGCCGGCATATTGGCCAAGTTGTGCGGGCGGCAAAGTGCCGGAATCGCTTTCCAAAAACGAAACAATGTATTGTGGAAGTTTTGCCATACTTTTCTCGGTAAAGATTTGGGGAATGAGCATCATATTACGCAACACAATTTGGCTGTTTTAGACCCATTGGGCTTTTCTCTCGACCATTACCATCCAGAAGTGCGTCTTGATATCGGCGAAGCCGACCGCTTGAGCTTGCAAAACAAATTAAGTGGCCTTGGCTGGCAAGGAGAGGACTATGTGTTGGTGCATCCCGGATCGCGTTGGGTATTCAAATGTTGGGATGACGATAAAACCACGGAATTGCTTCAGCGCTTGTCGGATAGCGGTGAGAATATCGTATTGACTGCCGCCCCTGATCAAAGGGAACGGCGTATATTGGAGCAAGTAACAGGCCGTCTGAAAATTACCGGAAATACAAAACTGTGGGTTCTGTCCGGCAGTTTGAATCTATGCGAACTTGCTGCGGCTATTGACGGAGCCAAGCTGTTCATCGGCGTGGACTCGGCTCCCATGCATATGGCTGCGGCGTTGGATAAGCCGCAAGTGGTATTGTTCGGCCCGAGCTGGGTAAGCCGCTGGCGACCCTATTCAGATAAAGCGTCGGTAGTATGGGCGGGCGATTACGGCAGTTTGCCGCATCCGGACAGTATCAATACCAATGATGAGAGGCGTTGGTTGGGTGCGATCCCTGTCGAAGCGGTATGGCAGGCAGTGCAGGAAAAGTTAGGCCGTCTCCAATCTGAAATTGAGCACGATAGCGGCAATGTTTGACTCGCCATACAGCCTTTCGCCGTTGTTTATTCATTATCTGTGAAGATTATTGCCCCGCTCTATATCGAGGCCGTCTGAAAAGGTTTTCCACTTTTTCAGACGGCCTTCTTTATAATAGCAGGCCGTCTGAAACACAGAGGCCGTCTGAAATGCCGCAAACCCTCGCCGAATGGATAAAAACCT
The DNA here is from genome assembly GCF_030504625.1 of Neisseria sp. MVDL19-042950. Taxonomy (GTDB): domain Bacteria; phylum Pseudomonadota; class Gammaproteobacteria; order Burkholderiales; family Neisseriaceae; genus Neisseria. Next base: position 197,371 of record NZ_JAUKWH010000004.1, read on the forward strand.
GCCCGCTACCCAAACTGGAAGCACGGATGCTGCTGCAACATGCTACCGGTTATACCCGCGCTCAATTGATTACCCGTGAGCATGAAGTTCTCGAAGAGAATGTTCAGACGGCCTTAAATGCATTGGCTTGCCGTCGCATACAAGGAGAACCGATGGCCTATATTTTGGGCAATCGTGAATTCTACGGTCGCATGTTTAAAGTCAATCCCTACGTATTGATACCGCGCCCGGAAACCGAACATTTGGTTGAGGCCGTTATCCGATATTTGCCTCAGAGCGGCAAAGTGTGGGATTTGGGTACGGGAAGCGGCATTATCGCAGTAACGATCGCGTTGGAGCGCCCTGATGCACAGGTTTCCGCTTCCGACATCAGTACTGCCGCCTTGCAAACCGCTGCCGACAATGCCCGGGCATTAGGGGCGGAAGTTCAGTTTTCATGCGGTTCGTGGTTTGAGGCAGGGAGGCCGTCTGAAAACCATACGTTCGATATCATTGTTTCCAATCCCCCTTATATCGAAGCCGAAGACAGCCATCTGCAGCAGGGCGATTTGCGCTTCGAACCGCAGTCCGCACTCACCGATTTTTCAGACGGCCTGAGCTGTATCCGTGCTTTGGCCGAAGGTGCGCAGACTTATTTGAAAGAAGGCGGCCGTCTAATGGTTGAACACGGTTACAACCAAGGCCGGGCCGTACGGGAATTATTCAAACAAAACGGTTTTCACGAAATAGAAACCTTGCAGGATCTCGCCGGGCAAGACAGGATTACACTGGGAACTATCGGTCTTGAGGCCGTCTGAAAATCTCATGCCCAATAGACTTGATGATTCAGTTCAAGTGCCGCCTGTTGTGCTGCCTCATGCCGGGCTATACCGGTGTTATCACAAAGAGCGTAGTAGTGAAATGTAGTTTTAAACGATGAAAATTGCAATATTTTGTTTTTTATCAAGATTTTAATTTTCAAATTCAGGAAAATAAAAAATCTGCAATGAAAATCCGATTTAGTCTTACAAGCAGATTAACGTTATAAAAAGAAAGGAAGCACATGACCACACGCCAAGAAATTCTCGATTGGTGCGACCAAACCCTGCAAACCGACCTATTTAAAGACTATGCGCCAAACGGTTTGCAAGTTGAAGGGCGGAACGACGTGAGTAAAATCATCACCGCCGTTACTGCCAGTCGTGCCGCCATCATCTATGCGGCAGAGCAAGGTGCAGACATGCTGCTGGTGCATCACGGCATGTTCTGGAAGAGCGAGCCGGTAACCATTACCGGTTGGAAAAAAGAACGCATCGCAACCTTGCTCGGCCACGGCATCAATATGGCAGGCTACCATCTGCCGCTTGATGCCCATCCCGAGTTAGGCAACAACGCTCAATTGGCTGAAAGAATGGGATGGGTTCGCGAAAAACAATTCGGCGAACAAAATCTTCTGAATATAGGCCGTCTGAAAACCCCGCAAACTTTAGATGAATTGTGCGCCGATTTATGTGGCCGGCTCGGACGCGCTCCCACTGTGGTCGGCGGTGGAGAGCGCATCATCAGCCGCATCGTATGGTGTACCGGCGGTGCACAAGGATTTTTTCAAGAAGCCGTAGAAGCCGGCGCGGATGCCTACATCACGGGCGAAATTTCCGAAGTACAGTTCCACTTGGCGAATGAAACCGATACCGCTTTCATCGGAGCAGGTCATCACGCTACGGAACGTTACGGCATACAGGCTCTGGGAGAAGCGCTGGCCCGCGAATTCGGTATAGAAACCCTTTTCTTCGATGAGCCAAATCCCGCATGAATTTGAAAAATACGGCAAAACTTTACGTTATTTTAAATAATGCTTTAAGTATCTCTATAAAATCAGGTAGAATTAGCAAGTTTAATGGCTCGGTATTCCCAAAATTTTAGGATGACTGAATAATGGAAAATCAAGAAATCAATCAAAGCCGCCGCCGCTTCCTAACTTTGGCGACGGCAGGGGCAGGCGGTGTTGCCGCTTTAGGCGTGGCAACACCGTTTTTGGCTAGCTTTTTCCCATCGGAAAAAGCCAAAGCTGCCGGTGCACCTATAGAAGTAGATGTAAGCAAGATAGAACCCGGTCAGTTAGTTACAGCCGAGTGGCAGGGGAAACCCATTTGGGTGCTAAACCGCACGGAGCAACAGCAGAAAGACTTGGCATCTTTGAACGGGGCAGTTGTAGACCCCAAATCGGAAGTCGAGCAACAGCCCGAATACTGCAAAAATGAAATGCGTTCTATTAAACCCAATATCTTTGTGGCCATTGGTATCTGTACCCATTTGGGTTGCTCGCCGACTTTCCGTCCCGATATCGCTCCGGCCGACTTGGGTGCAGATTGGAAAGGCGGCTTCTTCTGCCCGTGCCACGGTTCCAAATTCGACTTGGCAGGCCGTGTGTTTAAAGGCGTTCCCGCCCCGACCAACCTGATTATTCCGCCCTACAAATACCTGAGCGACACCACCATTCTGGTAGGCGACGACAAATAAAGGGACTTATCATGGCAAACCAAACCAATAATGAAAACAAATCATTGTTAGGCTGGGTGGACGCACGGTTCCCTTTGTCTAAAATGATGAAAGAGCACGTAACCGAGTATTACGCGCCTAAAAACTTCAACTTCTGGTATTTCTTCGGCTCGCTGGCCATGCTCGTGCTGGTCATTCAAATCGTCAGCGGTATCTTCCTGACCATGAACTACAAGCCCGATGGCAACCTGAACTCATACCACCTTCCCGCAGCCTTTACCGCCGTCGAATACATCATGCGCGACGTATCGGGCGGCTGGATCATCCGCTACATGCACTCTACCGGCGCATCCATGTTCTTCGTGGTGGTGTACCTGCACATGTTCCGCGGCCTGATTTACGGTTCTTTCAAAAAACCGCGCGAATTGGTGTGGGTATTCGGTTCATTGATTTTCTTGGCTTTGATGGCCGAAGCATTCATGGGCTACCTGCTGCCGTGGGGTCAAATGTCTTTCTGGGGTGCACAGGTAATTATTAACCTGTTTGCCGCTATTCCCGTAATCGGCCCCGATTTGTCTACTTGGATTCGAGGCGACTTTAACGTATCCGACGTTACCTTGAACCGTTTCTTCGCTCTGCACGTAATCGCCGTACCGTTGGTATTGGTCGGCTTGGTTGTTGCCCACCTGATTGCTTTGCATGAAGTAGGCTCCAACAACCCCGACGGCGTAGAAATCAAAAAACTGAAAGATAAAAACGGCATTCCGTTAGACGGTATTCCGTTCCACCCTTACTATACGGTTAAAGATATTCTCGGCGTAGTAGTATTTCTGATTGTGTTCTGTGCCATCATGTTCTTTGCCCCTGAAGGTGGCGGTTACTTCTTGGAAGCACCGAACTTCGATCCGGCCAACCCGCTGAAAACGCCTGCACACATTGCCCCGGTATGGTACTTCACACCGTTCTACGCTATTTTGCGTGCCATTCCTTCATTCTTCGGTACGCAAGTTTGGGGTGTAATCGGTATGGGTGCTGCGGTGGTATTGATTGCGTTGTTGCCTTGGCTTGACCGATCTCCGGTGAAGTCCGTCCGTTACCGCGGCCCGATTTTCAAAACCATGTTGGTGCTGTTTATCATTTCCTTCATCGGTTTGGGTATTTTGGGTGCTTTAGTAGCGACCGATACCCGCACTATCGTGGCACGCATCCTGTCTGTCATTTACTTTGCATTCTTCTTAGGTATGCCGTTCTACACTAAACTGGATAAAGACCGTCCGGTTCCTGAGCGTGTAACCATGAGTACCGGTAAACAAAAACTGATGTTCTTTGTTTATGTTGCCATTACTGTGGTGGGTGCATATCTATTTGCAACTAACATTTAATGAGGGCAGCGAAAATGAAACAAACACTGAGAAATTGGGTGGCTGCCTTATTATTGGCAGCACCTATGAGCGTAGCGTTTGCTGCGGGCGGGAATGCTCACTATGAGAAAGTTGATATCGACTTAGGCGATCAAGTCAGCTTGCAACGTGGTGCACAGATTTTTACCAACTATTGTTTGTCTTGCCATTCTGCAAGCGGCATGCGTTTTAACCGTTTGCAGGATCTTGGGTTGACTGAAGATGAAATTAAGAAAAATCTGATGTTTACCACCGATAAAGTTGGTGATGTAATGCAGTCGGCCATGACTCCGGCAGATGCTAAAAAATGGTTCGGCGCAGAACCGCCTGATTTAACTTTAATTGCCCGTTCCCGCGGTGCCGATTATCTGTATGCTTATATGCGCGGTTTTTATAAAGATCCGACTCGCCCTACCGGCTGGAATAACACCGTATTTGATAAAGTGGGTATGCCTCACCCTTTATGGGAACAGCAAGGTGTTAAAGCGGTTGAGCTGGATGCCAAAGGCCAACCTGTTATGGTAAAAGACGAACACGGCAATATGGTTCCTAAGTTGGTCTGGGAATCCACCGGATTGCACAGCCGTCGGTTACCAAATGGCAAAGTTATTGAAAAAGAATATGATAACTATGTCCGTGATTTGGTAAATTATCTAGTTTATATGGGTGAGCCTGCCCAACTGGAACGTAAACGCACAGGATATATCGTTTTGATTTTCCTATTGGCCGTGATGTTACCGTTGGCTTATTTCTTGAAAAAAGAATATTGGAAAGACGTTCACTAGAAGCCCATTCCATCAGAAGGCAAAACCAATTTGGTTTTGCCTTTTTTATTTTGAGTATTTCATTGAAAGTCTTTTAAAAAACAATTAGTTGTTTCGAATTTGTGGATAATTTGGTTGGAAACGGCTATAATCCACCGATTGATAGCTGTTATCTTTTAGGCCGTCTGAAAAAAGGCGGTATAGATTTTGCCGGAGCACAAGATTATGATGACTTTATATTCGGGTATTACTTGCCCGTTTAGCCAACGCTGCCGTTTTGTATTGTTTGAAAAAGGTATGGATTTCGAAATTAAAGATGTTGATATCTTTAATAAGCCTGAAGATCTCGCAATTATGAATCCTTATAACCAAGTGCCGGTACTGGTAGAACGGGATTTGATTTTGCATGAATCCAATATTATAAATGAATATATTGATGAACGTTTTCCTCATCCGCAATTAATGCCGGGAGATCCGGTTATGCGTGGTCGCGGTCGTTTGGTTTTGTTCCGTATGGAAAAAGAGTTGTTCAGTTTGGTACAGGTTTTAGAAAACCCTGAGGCAACTAATAAGGAGCAGGTCAAGGCTCGTGAAGCGATTGGTCAAGGGCTAACCATGCTGGCACCTTCATTTGCGAAAAATAAATATATCTTAGGCGATGATTTTTCTATGATTGATGTGGCGCTCTCGCCGCTGTTATGGCGCTTGGATTATTACGATATCAAGTTGGGTAAATCCGCTGCACCTATTTTGAAGTATGCTGAACGTATTTTCCAACGTGAAGCTTTTATTGAGGCTTTGACACCTGCCGAAAAAGCGATGCGCCGTTGAGTTTGTTGTTTGTTTTGAGTAAGAGGCCGTCTGAAAGCCATAATTTTTCAGAAGGAAGATGCGATGACTACTAGTACCAAACCTTATCTGCTTCGCGCCCTATATGAGTGGTGTTTGGATAATAATCAAACGCCACATATCGTAGTGTGGGTTAATGAGCATACTCGTGTTCCCATGCAGTATGTGCGTGAAAATGAGATTGTTTTGAATATCGGCCAGACGGCAAGCCATAATTTGACCATAGATAACGAATGGATTAATTTTTCTGCACGTTTCGCAGGGGTCGCTCATGAGATTTGGATTCCTGTTGGACATGTAATCAGTATCTTCTCTCGTGAGAGTGGCGAAGGCATGGGATTTGAGGTTGAACCGTATCAAACTGAAAGTGAAAAGAAAGGCGAAGAGCCTCTGCATTTTGTAGAAAATAAACAGCCTGTCGTAGAAGAAGATGAGTCAACGGAACACAGGGAAACGAATAATGAACCTAAATCCAAAAAGGGGTTGAAATTGGTTAAATGAAAAAATGCTGCTATGGGGCAGCATTTTTTCATTTCCATGATTCTCATAAATATAAAGCTAAATCAATTGATTGAAATTTCGTCGAAAGTAGATAAGAGCGGGCGTCAGGGGGATGTTGTGTACCCGAATTTCATCTATTTCTACATAAAACACATCATGTGTACCTATTTCATGTTTTGCGATGATTTTACCGTGTAAGTGTGCCAAAGCGCCTTCTACTTGCAGTTGTCCGTTTTGCCCTCGGTGCCAAATATGGTATTCAAAACGCTCTTCAGGGGATAATTTGGTAATGCCTGCAAAGTGTTCAGCCACATCTTGTTGTGCGGCGGACAATACATTAATGCATAGATGGCGGTTAGCGGAAATAATGGGGATAATGGCCGAGCGGCGGTTGATACACAGCATCACAGTAGGTGGTTCATCTGTAATGGATGTAACTGCCGTCATGGTAATGCCGTATCGCCCGGCTTCGCCGTCAGTAGTGATTACGTGAACACCTGCCGCGCATGAAGCCATTGCGTTACGAAAATCTTGCTGTAATGTTTGGGCAGGATGATTTTTTGCCATTATTAAAGTGGTGTGAATTATTTGAGAAGCTGCTCTAGACGTGATAATTCGCCGAGTAGAGTTTGAAGTTGCAGCATTTTTTCTTTTGATAAAACGGTTTCAATTCTGTCGTAGCATTCGTCGACTTTCTCTCCAATGGATCGGTAAAGTTTTTCGCCTTCTGCCGTAAGTTTCAAATATACACGACGCTGATCATTAGAGGGTTTGAGCCGTACTACATATCCGGCTTTTTCCAAGCGTGTCAAAATTCCTGTAAGGCTGGGTCGTAAAATGCAGGCTTGGTTGGCCAGATCTTGGAAATCAAGCGTACCATTCTCAGCCAGTAGCCGGATAATGCGCCATTGTTGATCGGTAATGCCTGCATTGTTGAGAATAGGGCGGAATTGAGTCATTAACGCTTCCCGCGCCTGAATTAGGCAAATGTTCATAGATGCATGTTTGGATTGATGTACCATGTTTTCTGTCTCCGTTTTTGTGTTTCATTATCGCCGCCGTGTTTAAGTAATTTTCCGATCGGAAGAAGCGTTGCTATGGGTAATTGGGTTTTTGAAATGAGCAACATTTAATCAGATGGATCATTGCTATCCGGCGGTATTTTTGTTGGGATGTTGTAATCATTAATATTATTCTAATCTGCTTGAAATCACAATAAAATCCTCAAGAAAGTTAGGATATTAAGGAAAGGGTGTTACTTTGAGTGCAGGTTATTCGGAATAAGACGGATGATCTGTTCGATAAGTAGGTTAAGATGGATAAAGTAAATTATTTAGAACGCCGTTAAGAATGGATTTAAAAAGACGGTTTGTAAGTTTTTCAAGTAAGAAATCGGATTCCGTTTTTGATTTTTTATAGTATATGGTTTATTAGCTTTTCGTTATTTTTATTCCGAATTAGTGTAAAGTGAAAGAGATGCAAAAGGCCGTCTGAAAACTTTTCAGACGGCCTTTATCTTTTGGTTGGTTGTTTAAGATACTACCTCACCTGCAGCACGTTGCTTCTCAATGCTGCGGTTGATATACCACTGTTGGAAAATAGTCAGAATGTTGTTGACTACCCAATACAATACCAAGCCAGCAGGGAAGAAGAAAAACATTACTGAGAAAATAATCGGCATGATTTTCATCATTTTAGCCTGCATAGGATCGGTAGGTGGCGGGTTCAGGTAAGTTTGGATGAACATGGTGGCCGCCATAATAATGGGCAGAATAAACCACGGATCGGGTCGGCTTAAATCGGTAATCCAACCAATCCACGGAGCTTGGCGCAATTCTACAGATGAGAAAATCGCCCAATATAAGCCGATGAATACCGGAATTTGCAACAGCATTGGCAAGCAACCGCCAAGAGGGTTGATTTTTTCGTCTTTATACATCTTCATCATGGCTTGCTGCATAGCCATACGGTCGTCGCCGTATTTCTCTTTCAATGCTTGCAATCTCGGTGCTACGGCACGCATTTTTGCCATTGAGCGGTAAGATGCGTTGGTTAGCGGATAAAGGATGGCTTTAACGATGATAGTCAGTAAAACAATCGCCCAACCCCAGTTGCCGACGAAACCGTGGAGTTTATCCAGCAACCAAAACAGCGGCGAGGCAAAAATATGTACTTTGCCATAGTCTTTTGCCAGTTGCAGGTTGTCAGAAATTTTGCTGATGGTGCCGGTTGTTTGCGGACCGGCATACAGGCCGACAGGGAAGTCGAGTTTGTTGCCGTTTTGAATCGCAGGCATTGGTACGCGGACGCTGGCGGAGTAAAGATTGTCGCTGCGGCGTTTCAAGTCAATTTGGCAGCCGCCATTGTTGCAGACGGATTGGCCGTCTTTAGGTTGCAGAATCCAAGTAGACATGAAGTAATGCTGAATCATGCCGAGCCAGCCGGAGTCGGTTTTACGTACATATTCTGCTTGGTCGCGGCCTGAATTGTAGTCATCATCCAAATCTTCGAATGTTACTTTTTCGAATTTGCCGGCAGGAGTGTAGACAACAGGGCCGGTGTAAGTATGGTTGAAGTAACCTTCGCCGTCGGGCTTGCTGTTGTCGCGCAGCAGACGGTATACGGCATCAAGTTTTACAGGAGCACCGCTTTGGTTGGTAACATCAAAACGGATGTCGATCAAGTAGCTGTTTTTATTGAAAGTATAGATTTTATCAATTTTCAGGCCGTTGGTTTCGGGTGCGCTCAGGCGTACTTCCACTTTATCGCCGTTCAGAGAATATTGTTTCTGAGGAGCTTGGAAAGTAATGTTTTTTAATACGTTTTGGCCGTCTGAATTGAACAACTCGGATTGTGCAACGTAAGTATAATTCTTACTGTCATTGAACAATACGAAATCTTTGCTTTCATCGCTACTGGCATTGTATTTCAGCAAAGTCAGCTGGCGGAGGTCGCCACTTTTTTCATCGATGACCGCTTTCATCGTATCGGTGGTTACCGTGATGGGTGCGGCAGGAGTCAAAGCAGATGTGTCCGCTTGGATTTTGGCCGGGGATTGTTGGGTCGGTGAGGCCTGTTGTTGCGCCGGTACCGGCTTGGGAGAAGGGAATAATTGTTCCCAGCCAAGAAGGATAACCAGTGCAATGGCAAAAAAGGCCATTAGTCGTTTAAAGTCCATAGAGTTTTCCTGATAGTGCCGAGTGGTAAGGCGTTATTGCTGTTTCAGACGGCATTATATAGAAACAGATAAATAAACCAATAAAAACGAACAGAAATATGTGTTCGGTAGGTAGTATTTTTACGGTTTAAGGTACGGGGTCATGCCCGCAACCGCCAAACGGGTGGCAGCGTGCAATACGTTTGGCCGCCAGCCAGCCGCCTTTGAATGCGCCATATTTTTTCACCGCTTCTACGGCATATTGCGAGCACGTCGGTGTATAACGGCAACGGGGCGGCAGCATCGGGCTGATGACGTATTGATAAAAGCGGATGAGGCCGAGTAGTAATTTGGCAAGCATAGTCAGCGCTTCTGCATCAAATGTGCCAGTTGGCGGCAGGCTTCGGCCGAGGTTTCACGGTTAAATGGTTGGCGCACGCGAACGATAAAATCGTGCGGCGGCAGATTGTCTCTATTGCAACGGAACCATTCGCGTATGATCCGCTTCATATAATTGCGGTCATGGGCGCGTTTGGCCGTTTTTTTGCTGACAATCAAACCGATGCGTGGGTGGTTCAGTCCGTTGTCGTCTGATTGCAATACTTGCAGTAACCCGCGGCTGCGCTGGTTTTTTAACGCAAAAACGGATGAAAAATCATCCGTTTTTAATAAGCGGTACTGCTTGCTGAAGCCTTTGTCCAAGTTTTAGACAGCCAAGCGTTTGCGACCTTTGGCGCGACGTGCAGCCAAAACAGCACGACCGCCGCGGGTTTTTGAGCGTACCAAAAAGCCGTGGGTGCGTTTACGGCGGGTAACGGAAGGTTGATAAGTGCGTTTCATGTTTCTTTCCTAAGTTTTATCAGAAAATTAAACCATAAATTACACCTGAATTTAGTGGTTTTGTCAATCAATATAAACGGTTTGCGTGTAAAACCGGTGGCTTGTGAGATAAATTGCCCACATGTTTTCGCCACTTGCCTCATGGTCTCGGCAGATAGCGGTTGTGGATAAATTTCGGTATAATCCGCCAAATCTTGACATGTTGTTTTCACGCCGCCTGAAAAAAGAGACCGGATAAATGCTTAATGTTTTGATTAAAAGGGCTTTCAAGCGGTTTTCCAGGCTATTTTAAGTATCCCGTTCAGATAAAATCAGTTGTATTAGCTATAATCGAGCCACCTCACATGACGCTTGCAGAATTTTGGCCTCTTTGCCTACGCCGACTTCACGATAAATTGCCGCCGCAACAGTTTGAAAAATGGATTGCGCCGTTAACTGTTGGCGAGGAAAACGGTATGTGGGTAGTTTATGGCAAAAATCAGTTTGCTTTCAATATGCTGAAAAATCAGTTCGCTGCTGAAATCGAAGCGGTGCGCAAGGAGTTGGTGCCGTCGCAACAGGCTTTCGCATTTAAAACCGGCTGCGGCCAGTGTTATGAAATGGCACCGTCAGATGGGTCGGAACCGAGCCGAAATACGGATAAAGGTAATACTGATAATGCCTTTTCAGACGGCCTCGAAGATAAAAATACAATAAGGCCGTCTGAAAAAGTGTCGAAAACCAATACGGCAGGTAAAAAAAGCGCACAGGATATTTTGGCCGAGCGCATCAAGCAGCTACCACCGGAGAGTGGAACGGGCAAAAAGGCAGCGGAAACCAAACCTGTAAAACCTGCCAAAAACGAACCTGTATGCGAACAAGATGATGTGCGTTACACGCAAACCAATTTGTCCCGTGATTATACTTTTGAAACTTTAGTTGAAGGTAAGGGAAACCGTATTGCGGCAGCGGCGGCGCAATCGATTGCTGAAAATCCCGGTCAAAGCTATAACCCGTTTTTCCTTTACGGCAGTACGGGTTTGGGTAAAACCCACTTGGTACAGGCTATTGGTAACGAATTGCTGAAAAATAAACCGGATGCAAAAGTGCGTTATATGCATTCCGACGATTATATTCGCAGCTTTATGAATGCCGTGCGCACCAATGGCTACGATATGTTCAAGCAGCAATACAAACAATATGATTTGCTGATTATCGATGATATTCAGTTTATCAAAGGCAAAGACCGCACGATGGAAGAATTCTTCTATCTATACAATCATTTTCATAATGAAAAAAAACAGCTTATCCTCACCTGCGATGTATTGCCCACTAAAATCGAAGACATGGATGACCGCTTGAAATCGCGGTTTTCATGGGGTTTGACTTTAGAGTTGGAACCTCCCGAATTGGAAATGCGGGTGGCGATTTTACAGAAGAAGGCGGAAACGGCCGGTGTGGATTTGAATGAAGATGCCGCATTTTTTATTGCCAACCTTATCCGTTCCAATGTGCGTGAGTTAGAGGGCGCATTTAACCGCGTGAGTGCCAGCAGCCGTTTTTTGAACAAACCCATTGATATTGATTTGGCACGAAAAGCATTGCAAGATATTGTGGCGAGCTCGTATAAAGTGATTACGGCTGATTTGATTATTGATGCCACGGCAAAATATTACCGTATAAAAATCAGTGATATACTCGGTAAGAAACGCACTCGTAACATTGCCCGCCCGCGCCAGATCGCCATGAGCCTGACCAAAGAGCTTACCAATCTGAGTTTGCCGTCTATCGGAGAAGCTTTCGGCGGGCGCGACCATACTACGGTAATGCACGGAGTCAAGGCGGTGGCCAAGTTGCGCGAAGAAGACCCCGAATTAGCACAAGATTATGAAAAATTGTTGATAATTATTCAAAATTAAATTTAGCCCGAAGGGATAACCATGTTGATTTTACAAGCTGAACGCGATGCTTTGCTCAAACCTTTGCAGGCAGTAACCGGTATTGTCGAACGACGCCATACGTTGCCGATTCTGTCGAACGTATTGCTCGAGAACGTGCACGGGCATACCAACATTTTAGCTACGGATTTGGAAATTCAAATCAATACTTCGGGCCCCCATAGCGAGGCGGGTGATTTCCGCATCACAACCAACGCGAAAAAATTGCAAGATATTTTGCGCGCGCTTCCGGAAAGCTCGTTGGTTTCTTTAGATTGGGCGCAAAACCGCCTGACTTTAAAGGCAGGCAAATCCCGTTTTGCTTTGCAAACGCTGCCCGCGGAAGATTTTCCGTTGATGAGTGTGGGCGAGGAAGTCAGCGCCGCATTTTCACTATCGCAAGAAGCATTTAAAAACATGTTGTCACAAGTGCAATACAGCATGGCCGTACAAGATATCCGTTATTATCTCAATGGTTTGCTGATGCAGGTTGAAGGCAGTCAATTGCGTTTGGTGGCGACTGACGGACACCGTTTGGCTTATTCGGGTACCACCATTGATGCCGATTTGCCCAAAGCCGAAGTGATTTTGCCGCGTAAAACAGTATTGGAACTCTTTAAATTGCTGAACAACCCCAGTGAACCGCTTACGGTGGAGTTGTTGAACAATCAAGTGCGTTTCCGTTGCAACGATACCGTTATTGTCAGCAAAGTGGTAGACGGTAAATTCCCCGATTTTAACCGTGTTATCCCATTGGACAATGACAAAATCTTCTTGGTGGGGCGAACCCAGTTGCTTGGCGCATTGGAGCGTGCGGCGATTTTGGCAAATGAAAAATTCCGCGGTGCACGTTTGCACATCCGCCCCGGATTGCTGAGTGTGGTGTGTAGCAACAACGAGCAGGAAGAAGCGCGTGAAGAGTTGGAAATTGCTTATCAGGGGGGGGAGCTTGAAGTCGGCTTTAACATCGGCTATCTGATGGACGTGCTGCGTAATGTTCACGCTGACGATATGCAGTTGGCGTTTGGTGATGCCAACCGTTCTACGTTGTTTACCATTCCCAATAATCCCGATTTCAAATATATTGTAATGCCGATGCGAATTTAAGTTTTTTATGGATAAAAGGCCGTCTGAAATAATTCAGACGGCCTTTTTTAATGGCTGTTGAATTACACAAAAACGCTGAAAATACATGCAAAATCAGGTATAATCCAACAGTTGTTTTGCCGTTTGGCTGCTGATGATTTTCAGACGGCATCCTTATTTAAAATCAGTAAGAAAAGACTTTTCTATGACGATGCAGCAAGAAGAATATGGTGCCGAAAGCATTCAGGTGCTGGAGGGTTTGGATGCAGTGCGTAAACGCCCCGGGATGTATATCGGCGACACGCAAGACGGTTCGGGCTTGCACCATATGGTGTTCGAGGTGCTTGATAATGCCATTGACGAAGCATTGGCGGGGCATTGCGACAAAATTACCGTGGCTGTAAATGCCGATAATTCGATTACGATTGAAGACAACGGCCGCGGTATTCCTACCGGCATTCATCCGAAAGAAGGCCGTTCTGCTGCCGAAGTGATTATGACCATCTTGCATGCAGGCGGTAAGTTTGACAACAATAGCTACAAAATTTCAGGTGGCCTGCACGGAGTAGGGGTTTCCGTCGTCAATGCTTTGTCGGATTGGTTGCGTTTGACCATTTACCGCGACGGCAAAGAGCATTTCGTCGAGTTCCGCCGTGGCGTAGCTGTCGAGCCGTTGAAAGTGGTCGGTGATGCGCCCGAAGGCCATACCGGTACCAAAGTTCATTTCTTAGCCAGCGAAGAAACATTCGGTCTGATTGAATACCATTTTGAAATTTTAGCGAAGCGTATCCGAGAATTATCTTTCTTGAACAATGGCGTAGGTATCAAATTAATTGATTTGCGCGACGGAAAAGAAGAGGATTTCGCTTTTTCCGGAGGCGTGGCGGGCTTTGTGCAATACATGAACCGCAAAAAAACGCCGTTACACGAAAAAGTATTTTACGCTTTCGGTGAAAAAGAAGGCATGAGCGTGGAATGCGCAATGCAGTGGAACGACAGCTATCAAGAATCGGTGCAATGTTTCACCAACAATATTCCGCAACGGGATGGCGGCACGCACCTGACTGCGTTGCGCCAAGTGATGACCCGCACCATCAACAGCTACATCGAATCCAATGAAATCGCCAAGAAAGCTAAAGTCGATACCAGCGGCGACGATATGCGCGAAGGTTTGACTTGTGTGTTATCGGTTAAATTACCCGATCCGAAATTCAGCTCGCAAACCAAAGATAAATTGGTTTCCAGCGAAATCGGCCCGGTAGTCAATGAAGTTATCAGTCAGGCATTAACGGACTTTCTGGAAGAAAATCCCAACGAAGCCAAAACCATTTGCGGCAAAATCGTTGATGCCGCCCGTGCCCGTGAAGCTGCCCGTAAAGCCCGCGAAATTACCCGCCGAAAAGGGGTGATGGATGGTTTGGGCTTACCCGGAAAACTGGCGGATTGTCAGGAAAAAGATCCTGCTTTATCGGAGCTTTATCTGGTCGAGGGCGATTCGGCGGGAGGGTCGGCCAAGCAAGGGCGCGACCGTAAGTTTCAGGCTATTTTGCCACTGAAAGGTAAAATTCTGAACGTGGAAAAAGCCCGTTTTGAAAAAATGTTGGCCAGTCAGGAAGTGGCTACATTGATTACCGCTTTGGGAGCCGGTATCGGCAAAGAAGAATTCAACCCTGAAAAACTGCGTTATCACCGCATCATCATCATGACTGATGCCGATGTGGACGGCGCACACATCCGCACCTTGCTGCTTACTTTCTTCTACCGTCAGATGCCCGAATTGGTTGAACGCGGCTATATCTACATCGCCCAGCCACCGCTGTATAAAGCCAAGCACGGCAAGCAGGAGCGTTATCTGAAAGATGAATTCGAGAAAGACCAATTCCTGCTCGGTTTGGCCTTAGACAAAGCCAAAATTGTTTCAGACGGCCGTGTAATCGAAGGTCAGGAATTGGAGCAAACCGCCAAGCAGTTTTTATTGGCAAAAAACGTTATTGCCCAAGAAAGTCGGGTAATAGACGATTTGGTGCTGAAAGCCATGCTGTATACGGATACGGTGGATTTATCTTCGGAGGAAAGTACCAATGCCGCCATTGCTGCACTGAATTCATTATTGGATGAAAAAGAAGTGGCTTTAGAGCGTGTTGACGGTCATGAAGGCGGGCACTTCATCAAAATTACCCGTAAACTGCATGGCAACGTGATGGTAAGCTATATCGAACCTAAGTTCTTGAGTAGTAAAGCGTATCAAACATTGGTTCAAACCGCCGCATCGCTCAAGGGTTTAATCGGTACGGATGCGAAATTGTATAAAGGCGAGAACGAATTCGATGTCGGCAGCTTTGAAGATGCCTTGGAAATTTTGATGGGCATAGCTCAAAAAGGCATGTCTATCCAACGGTATAAAGGTTTGGGCGAAATGAATCCCGAGCAATTGTGGGAAACGACAATGGATCCCGCCGTACGCCGTTTGTTGAAAGTGCGTATTGAAGATGCGATTGCTGCCGATGAAGTGTTTGTTACCTTGATGGGGGATGAAGTCGAGCCCCGACGCGCTTTCATCGAAAATAATGCGCTTGTTGCCCAGAACATAGACGTGTAGTAGCTGCCGGAAACAAGAGGCCGTCTGAAATATCTTTTCAGACGGCCTCTTATCTTAAATGAATAGACAAAACCAATAAGCATAATTTAATATTCGCAATATTTTTACCAGAAGGTTTATGCCATGCCGACCCAATCCTACCATCTCCGCTTCTCCCGCTTCAGCCCCAACCTTTCCGTCGTCTCCTTCACCGCCACCGAAGCCCTCAACAACACCTACCGTCTCGACATCGAACTT
>NZ_JAUKWH010000040.1 GCF_030504625.1 Neisseria sp. MVDL19-042950
ACTGGCGCGACCCGCAGTACGATATGCTGTTCCAACCGATTACCGACAGCATCCACTACCATTACGACTTCAACGGCAACCGCACCACCACCGTACTGCCCGACGGCCGCCAAATCAACTACCTGTATTACGGCAGCGGCCACCTGCACCAAATCAACCTCGACGGCGAAGTCATCAGCGACATCGAACGCGACAAACTGCACCGCGAAATCCAAAGGACACAGGGTGCCTTAACCAGCCGCTACGAACTAGACCCGCTAGGCCGTCTGAAAAAACAGATTGCCGCACTCAACGGCCTGTCTGAAAGCGGCAAAGGCAAAAGCAAAGTAGCGGCGGGTTACGGCCAAACCGCCGTCAAACGCAGCTACGGCTACGAC
>NZ_JAUKWH010000041.1 GCF_030504625.1 Neisseria sp. MVDL19-042950
TAGATATTCCTGCAACTGATGGCGGGTACTGGGTAAGCGGCGGGAGTGGAAATCATGGTAGAGGGCGTAGCGGTAGAGGGTATCGGCCTCTTCGGGCAGAGGCGGATATTGTTCCTGAGTGCAGGAGAAATCGAGTTGCGCCCATTGTTCGGGGGTCATTTTTGCCGGCTTTGCCGTTTGAGGGAAACAGGCAGCCAGTAATAAAGACAGGCTGCCAACGAAAAGCAGTTTCTGATTCATCGGTATCATTTTATAGATTGAGGCCGTCTGAAAAGATTGTTCCGGCGAAAACGGTAAACATTTTGTTTTCAGACGGCCTGTCGGTTTTTATGCAGTTTAATCCCACCAGTTCCACCAGCGG
>NZ_JAUKWH010000042.1 GCF_030504625.1 Neisseria sp. MVDL19-042950
GTTGGCCCAAGTGCGGATAACGTTGCGGGTGTTCCAATCGGCAGGGACGTGGTCGGGGTGGGAACTGTCGTGCATCACCCCCGAGATATACGGCCGGTCGGGATTACCTTGGACGAACGACAACATCACTTCGGTGCCTTCGTGCAGCGGGAAGTGTTGGCCGTAGGCGGGGCCGGCATACGGTTTGGCCAAGCGGATGGGTCGGCTTTCTCCGCCCGGACTCCACTCGTCGAGGTCGAACGGCAGTTTGACGCGGTAACGGCCCATACTGTCGAGATAGGCATAAGTGTAGTTACCGGGGCTGGTGATCCTGGCGGGCAGACTGCCTTGGATCTTCGGCAGCGGGGTAATCCGTTCGGG
>NZ_JAUKWH010000043.1 GCF_030504625.1 Neisseria sp. MVDL19-042950
TCTTCGTAGTTCTCGTCGAAACCGTAAATTTCTTCCCTGCCTAATGCGTCGGTAACGCGGGTGTAGCCGTCACGGTAGTCGAACGTCCATGCTTCGCCGAGGTTGGTATGGCTGTTGAGTACCTTGCCGTCGGTGTCGTAACGGTCGTATTCGTAACGCGATACCAATCCGTCGGGCTGGTTGTGCTCGATCATGATGTGGTTGCGGTAGGCGAAACCGCGCAGACGTTTGCCGTCGCGGTCGTAAACGGCGGTCAAATCGCCGTAGCCGTCGTAGCCGTAGCGCACCAGTTCGCAGCTGTTGAAAGTAACCGAGGTAAGGCGGTTGACGTAAAGGTTATCGTCTTT
>NZ_JAUKWH010000044.1 GCF_030504625.1 Neisseria sp. MVDL19-042950
GCGACAGTTCCCACCCCGACCACATCCCTGCCGATTGGAACACCCGCAACGTTATCCGTACTTGGGCCAACAACAAACTGCGGATGGAAGACAAACAGGGACAGGAACACATCAAACTGGCGACTGAATATGGCAAGAGCCAACTCAACCTCGGCCATATCGTCGATAGTCAGAGGCAGAAGCGCGGCGATAACGGCGAAGGCTTTGAGTTGCGTACCGACAGTTGGGGTGCATTGCGAGCGGGCAAAGGGTTGTTGATTTCTTCAGACGGCCAAAGCGGAGCACAGGGGGCAGTATTAAACCGCGACCAAGCCATCGCCAATTTGGAACAGGCATTGTCATTA
>NZ_JAUKWH010000045.1 GCF_030504625.1 Neisseria sp. MVDL19-042950
TCCGCCGACGAAACCCGTTACCGTTTGATGTTAGAGCCGCGTTTAGCGGCTCTAACACATTTTACCGCCTCCCGTTTGTTTCAAAACCAATCCGTGCCCGACATCATCGCCGCGGTGTTGAAGCACCACCGCTTTGCCGGTGTCGATTTCCGCTTTAATACTTCGCGCGAATACAGTGTGCGCGAATATGTAACCCAGTATCAGGAAAGCGACTTCGCCTTCATCAACCGGCTGTGCGAGGAGGAAGGCATCTGGTACGCCTTCGAACAACATGAGGAGTATGGCGATGTGGCGGTATTCGGCGACGATGCCGGCCATTATTGCCG
>NZ_JAUKWH010000046.1 GCF_030504625.1 Neisseria sp. MVDL19-042950
TAAAATGTATCTGGGTAAAGGAAACCTAATCTATATCAATGGTATTGACAGTTCGCGCAGTTACTACGGAGCCGATGTTGAATTTGTCAGTACCAATTGGGGTAAAAGCTGGCGTAAAGAAGACAACGGTTCCAATGTATATGGTGGATATTTCAATCCGCAAACCAACGAGGCTTGGATGTTGAAGATATACAGTCTGTATTCGCGAACGGTGAAGTAGATTGAGAAAAGGCCGTCTGAAAACCATTCGGATGTTTAGACGGCCTTTAAATAGGAAAGAAGCCCACTGATGTTGAAACTAAGCAAA
>NZ_JAUKWH010000005.1 GCF_030504625.1 Neisseria sp. MVDL19-042950
CAAAATGTATCTAGGGAAAAATAATCTGATCTGTATCAGCAGCATTGATAATTCGCGTAGTTATTATGGTAGTGATGTGGATTTTATCAGCACCGATTGGGGTAAAAGCTGGCGTAAAGAAGACAACGGTTCCAATGTATATGGTAGGTATTTCAATCCGCAAACCAATGAGACTTGGATGTTGAAGATATACAGCCTGTATTCGCGAACGGTAAAGTAGATTGAGAAGAGGCCGTCTGAAAACCATTCGGATGTTTCAGACGGCCTGATGATGATTAAACGGTAAGCATCAATTCAAACCGATTATTTATAGCCGACTTGTTTCATCAACATCACGGCTTTTTTCTGGTTGCTGCCGGCAACTGATACGTTAATCACGTCTTGTTTGAATTTGCCCCATTTGGCCACTTTCGGATCAGGATTGATTTTCGGGTTGGCGGGGTATTCGTGGTTCAGGTCGGCAAACAGGTTTTGCGCTTCGCTGCCGCTCAGCCATTCGATGAATTTTTGGGCTTGGGCGGCTTTTTTGGTGTATTTGGTTACACCGGCACCGGATACGTTAACGTGGGTACCTTTGCCTTGTTGGTCGGCAAAGAATACGCCTACGGGCAGATCCGGTTGCTTATCCATCAGGCGGCCGTAGTAGTAGGTGTTGGCGATGCCCACGTCGCAACGGCCCGCGCCGATGGCTTCGAGCATGGCGGTGTCGTTAGGGAAGGGGTCGGCGGCCAAGTTGTTTACCCAGCCTTTAACGATTTTTGCGGTTTTGGCGTGGCCTTGGTTGGCAATCATGGTGCCGACTAAGGATTGGTTGTAAACGTTATTGGACGTGCGCAAACACAGGCGGCCTTTCCATTTGGGGTCGGCAAGGTCGGCATAGCCGGAAAGCTCTGCGGGCTTAACTTTGTTGGTGTTGTAGAAAATGGTGCGGGCGCGGACGGAAAGGCCGAACCATTGGTTTTTCGGGTCGCGCAGGTTGGCGGGGATGTTGGTTTTCAACGTGGCGGAGTTAATCGGTTGCAGCAAGCCCATTTGGGTGGCCTGCCACAGGTTGCCGCCGTCAACGGTAATGAATACGTCGGCAGGGCTGTTGCTGCCTTCGGCTTTGAGTTTTTCCATCAGGGGGCCGGCTTTGTCGTTAACCAGTTTGACGGTAACGCCGGTTTTCTTTTGATAGGCTTCGACGACGGGGCGAAGCAGGTTGTCGGCACGAGAAGAGTAAACCACCAGTTCTTCGGCAAATGCGGGTGCAGCCGCCATCAGGGCTACGGAAACGGCAAGTGCTTTTTTCATCATGTTTGATCCTTTCGGGAAAATGGAATGGTGGCAAATCTGTTTTTAACCGGTTGAATCAGCGTGTTTTTCGGCGGGCCGGTTGAGCAGGTTTGCCGTGCGGCTGTTATTTTAAAGAACAATCCAATCGGGAACAATACAAATTATCATTATTAACTAAAGCGGTGCGATGTGATTTGCATTCTTTATCTGCTAAACCGATAATAACGTCCTGTTTATACCTTAAGGCCGTCTGAAAACTTATGAAACCGCCTGTATCCAAACTCTTATTGCCGCGTTTATGGCTGACCGTCTGTATCGTGCTGATTCTGATTCCGCTGGCGGTGATTGTAGCGGCATTGGGTGAGTTTGATGCGGAAATCTGGTCGTTTCTGCTGGAATACCAATTGCCCCAATTGTTGAAAAACACCTTGTTTCTGGTGTTGGCCGTGGGCGCGGGTGTGGCGGTGCTGGGCACTTCCTGCGCGTGGCTGACGGCGATGTATGATTTTCCGCTGCGCCGGTTTTTCTTTTGGGCGTTGATGCTGCCGTTGGCGGTGCCGGCGTATGTGCTGGCGTTTACCCAGCTCGGTTTGTTTGACTACACCGGCCCGCTGAATACGCTGATGCGCGAACGCTACGGCATAGCGCAGTTTTTCCCCGATGTGCGCAACGGTTTCGGGTTGGCGGTGGTGATGAGCCTGACGTTTTATCCGTATGTTTACCTGCTGGCGCGCAATGCCTTTTCCAGCATGGGGCAGCGGGCGTTGGAGGCGGGCGCGTCGTTGGGTTTGTCGCCGTGGCGGGCGTTTTTCAAGCTGGCGCTGCCGATGGCGCGGCCGTGGATCGGCGGCGGCGTGATTTTGGCTTTGATGGAAGTGCTGGCGGATTTCGGCACGGTTTCGGTGTTCGGCTTCGATACGTTTACCACGGCGATTTATCAGGCGTGGTTTGATTTTTATTCGCTGGAAACGGCCAAACAGCTCGCCGCTTTACTGATTACGCTGGTGTTTGTGTTGCTGGCTTTGGAACAGCTCAGCCGCGGCAACCGCCGTTTCAACCAATCCGGCAAGGCGCAGCAGCACCGCCGCAAGCCGCTTTCAGACGGCCTCAAGTGGGCGGCGACGGCTTATTGCGGCCTGATTCTGCTGTTTGCGTTTGTTATTCCGCTGGTGCAACTGATTGTATGGGCGCACGATACTTGGAACGACGGTTTCAACACTTCGCTGTGGCTGCACGCGTGGCATTCGTTTGCGGCCAGCTTTACCGCAGCCGTGCTGGTGGCGGCGGTGGCGTTGCTGCTGGCCTTGTCGAAACGGGTGGATAAAAGCCGTTTTGCTGCCGTTGCCGCGCGTATCGCCACGCTGGGTTACGGCATTCCGGGCACGGTGCTGGCGGTGGGCGTATTCGTGCCGGTAGCGTGGTTCGACAATATCCTGATTGAGCATCTGAACCTGCCCGAAGGCACCACCGGCATTCTGAAAGGCACGTTGGGCGTGATGTTGGCGGCTTACTTAATCCGTTTTCTGGCGGTGGGTTATGCTTCGCTGGAAGCGGGGCTGGAGCGCATCAGCCCGTCGCAATCCGAAGCGGCGCGTTCGCTCGGCTGCACCGGCGGCGGCGTGTTGCGGCGCGTGTATCTGCCGTTGCTGAAAGGCGCAATCGGCACGGCGGTATTGATGGTGTTTGTGGATGTGATGAAAGAAATGCCGATTACGCTGATGACGCGCCCGTATGATTGGGACACGCTCGCCGTGCGCGTTTACGCCTTTACCATCGAAGGGCAGTTTGCCAATGCCGCGCTGCCCGCCTTATTCATCGTGCTAACCGGCCTGCTGCCCGTTATCCTGTTTTCGCGCACGGAGCAAAATCCATGATTTTAGAAGTTTCCAACATCAATCTTTCATTCGACCGCAAGCCCGTGCTGCAAGATTTCGGTTTTGCATTGGAAAAAGGCGAAATCGCCTGCCTGCTCGGGCATTCGGGCTGCGGCAAAACCACCGCGCTGCGTTCGATTGCAGGGTTTGAACAGCCCGAAAGCGGCAAGATCGTGTTGAGCGGCACCACGCTTTCAGACGGCCTCACGTCCATGCCGCCGCATCTGCGCCGCATCGGTATGGTGTTTCAGGATTACGCGCTGTTTCCGCATCTTACCGTCGCCCAGAATATCGCGTTCGGCATCAGCAAACAGCCCGCCACCGAACGCCATGCGCGGGTCAACGAGCTGCTCGAATTAATCGGCTTGCCCGACTACGGCAGCCGTTATCCGCACCAGCTGTCAGGCGGCCAACAACAGCGCGTGGCTCTTGCGCGCGCCCTTGCACCCAAGCCCGAGCTGATTTTGCTCGACGAGCCGTTTTCCAACCTCGATGCCGATTTGCGCGCACGCTTGTCGAAAGAAGTGCGCCAACTGCTGAAACAGGAAAACACCAGCGCGATTTTGGTCACGCACGACCAGCAGGAAGCGTTTGCGATGGCCGACAAAATCGGCATCATGCACGAAGGCCGTCTGAAACAGTGGGATACGCCCTACAAGCTCTATCATGAGCCTGCCGACACCTATACCGCCCGCTTTATCGGTACCGGCGTGATGCTGCGCGGCAAAGTCAAAAGCCCCACCTGCGTGCAACTGGCCGTCGGCGAATTCTGCGGCACCGTGCCGTTTGCATGCCAATGTTGCAGCGAAGTGGATGTGCTCATCCGCCCCGACGATATCGTGCACGACGACCGCAGCCCGATTACCGCCGAAGTGCTGGATAAGGATTTCAAAGGCAGCTATTTCATCTACACGCTCAAGCTCGACAGCGGCGAAACCGTTGCCGCACAAGTGCCCGCCCACCACGACCACCCCGTCGGCAGCCGCATCGGTATCCGCATGGATTTGGAACATTTGATTGCGTTTGGGGCGTGAGTCGGATACGTATTGATGAAAGAGGCCGTCTGAAAATGGGTTTTCAGACGGCCTCTTTCATACGCCAACACGCCCCGGCAAATAAACTTATTTTGATACAAGGCAACAGGTTGCAGGCAGTACAAATAGTGCGGCTCGGCGTAGCAAAATTTAAGTTCATTTGCTATATAATGTTTAAAAATCAATCCGATAACCATTATCTGCAAGGAGGTGTGCGATGATACCGACTGTTCCGTCAAATCAAGTGGTTTTCGCCATGTCGCCCGAGCATCCGCCTGTGCTGTGTGTGGCGGATGGCAGCCGCGTGCGGTTTGAAACCTGTGATTGTTTTGCCGACCAAATCCGAAGCGCCGACGACACGTTAAACAATTTGGATTGGAACCGTATCAATCCGGCCACCGGCCCGGTGTTTGTCGAAGGGGCGGAGCCGGGCGATACTTTGCGGGTGCATATCCGCAGTATCGAGCTGGGCAGGCAGGCGGTGTTGGCGACTTTGCCGAATGCGGGCGTGGCAGGGGCGCGGATAAAGGAAAGCCGCATTGATATCGTGCCGGTGGAAGATGGCCATGCGGTGCTGTTCGGTACCGTGCGTTTGCCGTTAAACCCGATGATTGGCGTGATCGGCACGGCACCGGCGGGGGAAGCCGTCAGTTGCGGCACGCCCGATGCGCACGGCGGTAATATGGACAGTAAAATCATCACCGCCGGCACCACTTTGCTGCTGCCGGTGAATGTGGCCGGTGCGCTGCTGGCGATGGGTGATTTGCATGCGGGGATGGGCGACGGCGAAGTGGGCCTCTCAGGTTTGGAGATTAACGGCACGGTGGAAGTGGAAGTGAGCGTGATTAAAGACCGTCCGTATCCGCTGCCGTTGGCGGTAACGGCGGATTATTGCTACACGATTGCTTCCCATCCCGATTTGGACTCGGCTGCGGAAACGGCCGTTTTAATGGCAACCGATCTGCTTTGTGCGCACAGCAAGCTGGATATTAATCAGGCTGCCGCTTTGCAAAGCATTGCGGGAGATTTGCAGGTTTGCCAAGTGGTCGACCCGAATAAAACCTGCCGTTTTGCGCTGCCGCGTGCAGTAACCGACCAACTGGGTATTCGGTTGCCGTAAGCATCGGGGTTCGGCATGCCGTATGGATTCCGATTACTGCGGCCTGTGCGTCAAACCGAATGGGCGTTGTTATAAAAAGCCTGCCCGAATCATTTTCAGGCAGGCTTTCTACCACGATATTGTCCGGTTATCCGCAGTTAATGGCAGCCGCAGCTTTTTTTCATGTCGATAACCATACGCCCTTGGATTTTACCGTCGCGCATTTCTTGGAAAATATCGTTGGCTTCGTCGAGGGTTCGCGTTTGCACCACCGGCACCACGATACCTTCTGCGCCGAATTGGAAGGCTTCTTCCAAATCTTTGCGGGTGCCTACCAGCGAGCCGACCACTTCGATGCCGTCGAGCACGATGCGCGGAATCGACAAATCCATTGTTTCAGACGGCAGTCCGACTGCCACCACGCGGCCGCCCGCGCGCACGGCATCAACCGCCGAATTGAAAGCGGCACGGGATACGGCGGTAACTACGGCGGCATGCGCTCCGCCGGTTTTTTCCTGAATAAATTTGGCCGCGTCTTCTTTGGCGGGGTTGACGGTTAAATCGGCTCCGACTTCTTTTGCCAAAGCCAGTTTGTCGTCGTTGATGTCGATGGCGATCACGTGGGCACCGAATACTTTTTTCGCGTATTGCACGGCAAGGTTGCCCAAGCCGCCGGCTCCGTACATGGCAATCCATTGGCCGGGTTGGATGCCGGAAACTTTAATCGCTTTATAAGTGGTTACGCCCGCGCAGGTAATGCTGCTAGCTTGGGCGGGGTCTAATCCGTCGGGCACTTTGACGGCGTAGTCGGCATCGACAATACAGTAGGTTGCCATTGCGCCGTCGGCGGTGTAGCCGGCATTTACTACCGAGCGGCAAAGGGTTTCGCGGCCGGTAACGCAGTATTCGCACGAACCGCAGCTTTTAAACAGCCACGCGATGCTCACGCGGTCGCCGGGTTTGAGTTTGGTTACGCCCGCAGCGGTTTCTTTCACGATGCCGATGCCTTCATGACCGAGGACGCGGCCGGGTTTTTTGCCGAAATCACCGGCGGCGACATGCAAATCGGTATGGCACACGCCGCAATATTCCACTTCTACCAAGGCTTCGCCGTTTTCAAGCGGGCGGATTTCGCGTTCGATAATGTCTACATTGCCGTTGCTGTCGGGTGTAACAACTGCCGCTTTCATTTTCATGATGCTTCTCCTCTAGATTGGTTTGATATGGGAAAGGGCTTACCGATGCACGTTGAGAATTTGCTTTACGCGGTCATTTTTCTGAAAGCGCTTCGGCTGTACCTGATACCAGTATGCGCCAATTTTACTGTTAAGTAAAATCATTTTTATTTATAACTTGTTGAAATTAAAGGATTTTGTTATGTTATAACAAGAAAAAACCGCTCTTCCGCCGTTCTTCGGGCGCGGCGGGAAATTCGTTTATACTTTCACACCAATCACATTCAGCCATTCCGATACCCGCTTTTATGCCGCGCAAAATCTTTTCTTTCCTACTCAAAGGCTTCGCCGCATTAACGGCTTTGATTGCATTGTATTTTTTCTGTGCGTGGCTGCTCGGGCGCATGGAAATCAACACCGCAAGAAAAGACGACGGAACGATTACGCTTTATCTGCTGAGCAACGGCGTTCATACCGATATTGCGATGCCGCTGTATCATGAGGTGTTTGATTGGACGACGGTTGTGCATCCTTCGCATGCCCGGCAAGCCGGTTCGGTAGGGTATGTGGGATTGGGTTGGGGCGACCGCGAATTTTATTTAGACACGCCCACATGGAAGGATTTGAAAGTGTCTACGGCGTTAAAAGCCGCCACCGGCTTGGGACGGACGGCAATTCACGCCACGTTTTATCCGCTTCTCGAAGAAAACGAAAACAGCATCCGCATTCAGGTAAGCCCCGAGGAATACCGCAAACTGGTGCACAGCATCCTGCCTGCGTTCAAACGGCAAAACAACCACGCCGTTCCGGTTTCTTCCCGCTACGGCTACGGTGATTACGATGTGTTTTACGAAGCGAACGGCCGTTACAGCCTTTTGACGACCTGCAATACTTGGACCAACCGCCATCTGAAAAACAGCGGCGTGAAAGCGGTGGTATGGACACCGTTTGCAGGCAGTTTGATGAATGCCTACCGCAATCGGCAGGAACTTTAGCGGCCTTATTAAAATCTAAATAATATCAATATGTTTTTGTAATAAGCATATCCATGAAAGCCGCATTTTCCGCGTTATTGTGCATACTGTGCCTGGCTGCCGCAGGCAGCGTTGCCGCCGAATCCCGCCCCCGTTCCCCGCTGTTGAAACAACCCAAATCCGAGCTGGATTTTCCGCTTCAAGACAACCGTTGCAAGCAGCGGATTTGTACGATGCAATACGAACCCGTTTGCGCCACGATCGAAGTCGACGGCCGCACTTACCGGCAAACTTTCAGCAACAGTTGTATGGTTTGTTCGAGTCGGGGGATTATTACCAAAATCCGCAAAGGGGCTTGCGGCAACCACCACACGGTGATGTGATTTGCGCCGCATCGGTTTTTCAGACGGCCTGTTTGACGACGGGAGGCCGTCTGAAAACATATTGTCAATACAGCCGATCGGCCAACCAGACACGGCTGCGCAAACCCCAATAGCTGCTTAATCCCGTGGTGTTATGCACCGTTTTGCCGTTTTTCATCACGACAACCGTCGGCGTAACGGCCACCCGCCATTGTCGGGCCGTTTGCCCGCGCGGGTCGTTTACCGTTTCAAAGTCCAGCCCCTGATTCCGCATATAGTTTTGCACTTCTTCCGGTTCGCCGGACTGCATGGCCACGCCCAACACGGGCACGCCGGCCTGATGCAGGCGGTTGATAACGGGGGAGGTGTGTTTGCAGACACCGCACCAGCTCCCCCAAAAATAAACCACCACGGTGCGGTTGCGGCTCAGTTCGGCCAAAGTAAACCGCCGGCCGGAAAGCGTGTGCACTTGTTCGTCGGAAAAACCGGCGGGCTGTTCGGGTTTGCGCCACCAGTCGACCGCCAATGAGACCAACAACAAAACAACGGCGGTTTGAAGAATTTGTTTGAACCAATATTTTGCTTTTTTCCGCATTTATCTATCCCTTAATTTTTTAAGGCCGTCTGAAACATTGCTTTTTCAGACGGCCTTATAGCATAAAAATACCGGCCTATGGCAGTTATGCCTGTATCGTCCGCATTGTAACGGTTTGTAATAACCGTATAATCACACGGTTACGGTTCGCCGCCCGTCTTGCGGCAGCTTCCCCAAAAATGAAAAACAGAGAGAGATTTACATAATGACCAACCAAACTGCAAACGGTGCTTCGCGCTGGAGAAAGCGGCTGCGGGCGATGGGGCCTGGCATCATGATGGCTTCGGCGGCGGTAGGCGGCTCGCACATTATCGCATCCACACAAGCAGGCGCGCTTTACGGCTGGCAGCTTGCGCTGATTATCGTTTTGGCCAACCTGTTTAAATACCCGTTTTTCCGTTTCGGCCCCCAATATACTTTGGAAACCGGCAAAAGCCTGCTGGAAGGTTATGCGGAAAAAGGCCGCATTTATCTTTGGGTGTTTTTCCTAATGAATCTGTTTGCCACCGTCATCAATACCGCTGCGGTGAGCATGTTGTGTGCGGCCATTTTGAGTTTCGTGCTGCCTGCCGATTGGTCGGTTAACGTGTTGTCGGCGGCGGTGTTGGCTTCGGCCGTTGTTCTGCTGCTGGTCGGCCCTTACCGCACGGTGGATGCGATTTCAAAAATCATCATGATCAGTTTAACGGTAACCACCGTTGCGGCGGTGGCGGTGGCCGCTTCCAACGGTGCGGCCGTGCAGCCCGGTTTCATCGAACCGAGCCCGTGGAACCTCGGTGCGCTGGCGTTTATCGTGGCGCTGATGGGCTGGATGCCTGCGCCGATTGAAATTTCGGCCATCAATTCGATGTGGGTCGCCACCAAACGCAAACTCGAGCATGTGAGCTATGAAGACGGATTGTTCGACTTCAACGTCGGCTATATCAGCACCGCACTGCTTGCTTTGGTGTTTCTGGCATTAGGCGCATTGGTTCAGTACGGTTCGGGCACCGAGCTGAAAATGGCGGGCGGAGCCTATATCGGCCAACTGATCAATATGTATGCTTCGACCATCGGCGAATGGTCGCGCTGGTTGGTTACTTTTATCGCCTTCGCCTGTATGTACGGCACCACGCTCACGGTAATCGACGGTTATTCGCGTACCAATATGGAATCGTTCCGCCTGCTGCTCAAAGGCGAGCGCAGCACCAACCGTATTTTGGCGGTGTGGATTGTTTTCGCGGCTATCACAGGGTTGTGCGTGGTGTTGTTCTTTAAAGGCGCGGTGCTGGCGATGCTGAAATTTGCCATGATCGCTTCTTTTGTCAGCACGCCCGTATTCGCTTGGCTGAACTTGAGCTTGGTACGCAAAGGGCGGCACGCGCTGCAACCGTGGCTGATGTGGCTGGCATGGGTGGGATTGCTCTATCTGAGCGGTTTTGCGGTGCTGTTTCTGCTTAACCAAAGCGGGCTGATTGCCTAGCCGGATTTTCTGTAGGATACAGAGGCCGTCTGAAAGATTAAGTTCTTTTCAGACGGCCTTTTCGGTAGAATAAGCAAGGAGTTACAGCCAAATATAATCTTCAGGTTATGCTTCCCGTCCAAATACAGAAAGGATACCGATATGGATAACAAACTCGGCTTCAAACCGATACCCGCTGCCATTGCAGTAGGATTGGCCTTATTGATTTGGTTCGTTATTCCCGTGCCCGAGGGTGTAACGCCCCAAGCATGGCATCTGCTGGCGATGTTTGTCGGCGTGATTGCCGCCATTATCGGCAAAGCCATGCCGATCGGCGCACTTTCGATGGTGGCGATTATGCTGGTGGCCGTTACCGGCGTTACTGCCGAAAAGCCCGCCGATGCCATTAAAGATGCCTTGAGCAGTTTTGCCAGCCCGTTGATTTGGCTGATCGGCGTGTCCATCATGATTTCGCGCGGCATCCTGAAAACCGGCTTGGGCGCGCGTATCGGTTATCTGTTTATTTCCCTGTTCGGCAAAAAAACCTTGGGCATCGGTTACAGCTTGGCCTTGTCGGAGCTGCTGCTCGCCCCCGTTACGCCGAGCAACACCGCACGCGGCGGTGGCATCATCCACCCCGTGATGAAAGCGATTGCCTCCAGCTACGATTCCGACCCTGAAAAAGGCACGCAAGGCCGCATCGGTAAATATCTGGCGCTGGTGAACTACCACAGCAATCCGATTACTTCGGCCATGTTCATCACCGCCACCGCGCCCAACCCGCTGGTGGTCGACATTATCGCCAAAGCCACCCATTCCGACATTCATCTGAGCTGGGGCACTTGGGCGTTGGCCATGTTGCTGCCCGGTTTGGCCGCCATGTTTTTGATGCCGTTGGTGCTCTATTTCATCTATCCGCCCGAAATCAAAGAAACGCCGAACGCCGCCCAGTTTGCCAAAGAACGGCTGAACGAATTGGGCAAAATGAACCGCGGTGAAAAAATCATGCTGGGCATTTTCGCGCTGCTGCTGATCTTGTGGGCGGGCGTGCCCGCCATGCTGTTCGGCAGCGGTTGGAAAGTCGATGCCACCACCACCGCCTTTATCGGCCTTTCCCTGCTGTTGCTTTCCGGCGTGCTTTCTTGGGACGACATTCTCAAAGAAAAAAGCGCGTGGGACACTGTAACTTGGTTCGCCGCACTCGTGATGATGGCCACCTTCTTGAATAAACTCGGCCTGATTGCATGGTTTTCCGGCGTATTGGAAAGCAGCATCGAACATCTCGGCTTGGGTTGGGTGGGCGCATCGACGCTGCTGTTGCTGGCTTATATGTACGCGCACTATATGTTTGCCAGCACCACCGCCCACATTACCGCCATGCTCGGCGCTTTCTACGCCGCCGGTATCGCCTTGGGTGCGCCGCCCATGCTGTTTGCTCTGTTGATGGCGGCTGCCTCCAGCATCATGATGACGCTTACCCACTACGCCACCGGCACGTCGCCCGTGATTTTCGGTTCGGGCTACACCACACTCAGCGAGTGGTGGAAAGCCGGCTTCGTGATGAGTGTTGTCAACCTGCTGGTATTCATTTTTATCGGCGGCGTTTGGTGGAAAGTTTTAGGTTATTGGTAACATAGTGTTCATGTTGATGAGGCCGTCTGAAAACACTAGATAAAGTGTTTTCAGACGGCCTCGTGCCGACAGCCGAACGCTATTCCGACCTTTATCCGACAATCGTCCTGAACGTTAAGCTGATGCGCGGCTCGCTGATGCGCGTGCTTTTCATAACCGCATGCCGCCAATGGCTTTGGGTGTCGCCGCGCATCACAATCAACTGCCCGTGTTGCAGCATCATTTCCCTTTTCTCTTTGGTGCGCTTGTGCTTGAACGCAAACTTGCGCGGTGCACCGAAACTCACCGACGCAATCACCGGCTGCCTGCCCAGCTCCGGCTCGTCGTCGCTGTGCCACGACATTCCTTCGAGGCCATCTGAATAAAGATTGAGCAAACATGAATTGAACAGCGTCGGGTTATGGCGGGCGAGACGGCTTTCCACGGCTTGTTTGACGGTTGCCAAAGCCGCTGTCCACGGCAAAGCGCGGCGTGTGATGCCCGAGTAGGTGTAGGCGAACGGCTTGTCGCCATACCATGCCGTTTGCCGGGCGGTGGTAATGCGTTTGCCGTAAAGCATCACTTCGTCATGCCGCCACGGGGTTTCGCGCATCAACACGGCAAAATAACGGTCGGCGGTTTCGACGGGAAACACTATGCCGTAATCGTTCACGATGCCGTCGTAAGGCAAAAGATTGTTTTCCGGTTGCGGCGGCAGGGAGAATAGGTCGGTAGTCATACTGCAAACCGTTTTCAGACGGCCTCCGTTATTGCTCTTTCTTTCTCTTCGCCCGCGGGTGAGCATCGTCATACACGGCGGCGAGATGGTCGAAATCGAGTTTGGTGTAAATCTGGGTGGTCGATAAATTGCTGTGCCCCAAGAGTTCCTGCACGGCGCGGATGTTTTTGGCAGATTGCAGCAGATGGCTGGCGTAGCTGTGGCGCAGCATGTGCGGCGAAATGTGCTGCGGGCTGCCTTGCCGCAACGCCCATTCGCGCAGGCGGTTTTGGATTTGGCGGCAGCCGAGCCGCTTGCCGAGGCGGTTGGTGAACAGTGCGGTTTCCTCTCCTTTTGCGACGCGGTGGGGGAGGTAGGTGCGGACGGCTTCGATGCTTTTGCCGCTTAACGGCACGCGGCGTTGTTTGTTGCCTTTGCCGAGCACGCTCACCCAGCCTTCGTCGAGCAGAATATCATTCAGGTTTAAGCCGTGGACTTCGCTCAGGCGCAGGCCGCTGCCGTACATCAGCTCGAAAATAGCATGATCGCGCAGGCGCAGGGCTTCGCTGTCGGAGTCGTTGTCGAGCAGGTTGTTGAGCGTTTCCTGTTCGATGGCTTTGGGCAGGCGTTCGGGCGGCTTGGGGGCTTTGAGGTTGTGGGTCGGGTCGGCTTCGAGCAGGCCGTTTTGCACCAGCCAGCCGCAATATTGCCGCCATACCGAAAGTTTCCGTGCCATGCTGCGCTCGTGCAGGTTTTGCTGTGAAAGTTTTTTCAGGGCGGCGACAAAATGGCGGCGGTGCGGCGGCTCTTCACCGGCGTTGTCGGGCAGCAGGCGGAACAGTTGCGCCAAATCGCGCCGGTATGCATCAACCGTGTGCTGCGATTTGCCCTGCCGTTGCAGGGTTTGCAGGTATTGCTGTTGGAAATCGGGTAAACGGGAAAGCTGCATGGGAGAGGCCGTCTGAAAAATAGTTGGCTAAGCCTGCTGTTTCAATAAGGGATGGATATGCGACAGCACTTCGTCGAGAACGCGGTTGTTGTCGGCAATCCCCCGCACCCACCAGCGCAGCTCCAACGTGGCCGAGCTGTCGGAAACGGCGGTAACGGCGATTTCGGGGTCGGAAACATTGTCGCCGCACTGTTGTTCGACCGTACGGATAATCTGCTGTTTGACGGCCTCTGCATTCAAACCGGCAGGCAGTGTAAACGTGGTGCTTTGGCGGTAGCGGCCGCTGCTGGTGTTGACGGTAACGGGGGAGGTAAACAATTGGGAATTGGGAATCACGATGCGCCGGTCGTCATAAGTGCGCAGCGTGGTTGCCCGTATTTCGATGCTTTCCACCGTGCCCTCGAAGCCGCCGGACGAAATGCGGTCGCCGATTTTAAACGGTTCGCTCAACAGCAATAAAATGCCGGAAAGCAGGTTTTGAAAAATGTCTTTGAAAGCAAAACCGATGGCCACCGAGCCGATGCCGAGCGCGCTGATCAACTGTGCCGGTGTGAAATCGGGAATGGCAATCATCATGGCGGCGAGAAAGCCGGCAAAAACAATCAGCGCACTGCCGATACGCTTCAACACCAGCAGCAAATTCATGCGGTTGCTCAACTGGCGGGAAAGCAGTTTGACCGCCAAATACTTAAACAGCTTGGATGCAAACCAAAACAGTATGAATACCGTCAAAGCCACCATCAGATAAGGCACCCGCAGCCAGAAGGCTTCGATCATGCTCTGGATGCCGGCAGTCATGGCCTGATAATGGTCGAGGCTGTGATAAATGCTGTTGCCGAGTTTTTCTATATTATTCATATCATGATTAAATTTTGGTCGGAGAGGCCGTCTGAAAAAAACGGCCGCGGGCAGGGGGAATATACCATATCTCCCGCTTGGAACGCCGTCCGATAAAGCTGTTAGAATATCGATTATTTACTAAGGAGCCTGTTATGAACCGTAATGAAGAATTGTTCAACCGCGCCAAAAACATCATCCCGGGCGGGGTCAACTCGCCCGTGCGCGCATTCGGCAGCGTCGGCGGCGTGCCGCGCTTCATCAAAAAAGCACAAGGAGCGTATGTGTGGGACGAAAACGATACCCGCTATATCGACTATGTAGGCTCGTGGGGGCCTGCGATTGTCGGCCACGCCCATCCCGAAGTGATTGAAGCCGTGCGCGAAGCGGCATTGGGCGGTTTGTCGTTCGGCGCGCCCACCGAAGCCGAAATCGTGATTGCCGAGGAAATCGCCAAACTCGTGCCCAGCGTGGAACAGTTGCGCTTGGTCAGCTCCGGCACCGAAGCCACCATGAGCGCCATCCGTTTGGCGCGCGGCTTTACCAAACGCGACAAAATCATCAAATTCGAAGGCTGCTACCACGGCCATTCCGACAGCCTGCTGGTTAAAGCGGGCAGCGGTCTGCTCACATTCGGCAACCCCAGTTCCGCCGGCGTACCCGAAGATTTCACCAAACACACGCTGGTTTTGGAATACAATAACGTCGCCCAACTCGAAGAAACCTTCGCCAAAATCGGCGGCGAAATCGCCTGCGTGATTCTCGAACCGTTTGCCGGCAACATGAACTTGGTGAGGCCGTCTGAAAACTTCATCAAAGCCCTGCGTTCGCTTACCGAACAACACGGCGCAGTGTTGATTTACGACGAAGTGATGACCGGCTTCCGCGTGGCTTTGGGCGGTGCGCAATCGCTGCACGGCATCAAGCCCGACTTAACCACCATGGGCAAAGTGATCGGCGGCGGCATGCCGTTGGCGGCGTTCGGCGGCCGCAAAGACATCATGGCCTGCATCTCCCCGCTCGGCGGCGTGTATCAGGCGGGCACATTGTCGGGCAACCCCGTGGCCGTGGCCGCCGGTTTGAAAACCCTCGAAATCATCCAGCGCGAAGGCTTCTACGAGAACCTCGCCAAGCTCACCGAACAACTGGTTAAAGGTTTTCAGACGGCCTCGAAAGAAGCCGGCGTTACCTTCAGCGCCGATTACGTCGGCGGCATGTTCGGCCTCTACTTTGCCGACAACACACCGCAAAGCTATGCCGACATGACCCGCTCCAACATCGAAGATTTCAAACGCTTCTTCCACGGCATGCTCGAGTGCGGCGTGGCGTTCGGCCCCTCGGCCTACGAAGCCTGCTTCATGTCGGCCGCGCATACGCCCGAGCTGGTGGAAGCAACCGTTGCCACGGCCAAAGAAGTGTTTGCCGAGATGGCGAAGTAGCCCGCTCTAACTTAACCTAAGCATTGAAGAGGCCGTCTGAAAAAACATTTTCAGACGGCCTCTCCGTTCATATCTGTTCATATCTGCGTCGGCTCCGCTGCCGCTATCCGTTCGGCAAAACGTTCTACCGCCGCCCAATCGGTAAACTCAAACGTACCGGAAATATCCGTGGGGCCGTGAGTGATATGCATGATCATGCGGATAATCCACTTTTCAAGCAGCGAATATTTCGGATAGTCGATTTTACCCGCAAACACCGCAGCCAACGGCGGAGCCCAGCCGCCCTTACGCACAAACTTGGCAAAATACGGATTGCCTTCAGGCGTATCCTTGCCGGGTTTACGCGCTACCGCTCCCACTGAAAAGAACGCCGAAGCCGCTCGTTCCAAATCGGCGCGGTGGTGGTCGATAAACCGGTATAAAACAGGTCGGTGGCCGCCGTAGCGGATACTCGCCCCGACGACTATCTTGTCAAAACGACAGCAATCCATTTCTATTGCCCCGCCGATTTCCACCAATACTGTCTCCTCGCCATGCTTTTCCAATATTTCGGCAATGCGCCGACAGATTGCCAACGTATGGCCGTCGACAGTCGAATAAACAATCAAAGTAGCTGACATCATGGCACCGCTTCTTTCCGGCAAGGAGGGATTGCTGATAACGGTGGGATTATACTGTGGATTAGGGTAAAAGAAATGAGCAATAAATCGACAGAGGCCGTCTGAAAACAATGTTTCAGACGGCCTCTTTAAACATATCAAACAGTTTTTTATCAAGCAAAAGGCTACAATTGCTCGTTGATCTCCGTACGTGCCAGATTATTCGCGTAGTTGCACAAAGTTGCCAATGCCACGCCCAACACCACTTCCAAAGCCTGCTGCTCGTTATAGCACGCATCAAAAACGCCTGCAACTCAGCATCACTCACATTGCTTTTGTTGCAATGACTGCTTGAGTAAACAAGGTTAAGCGGTTGAGTTTGGGGATGTCCAACGCCCGCATATGGCGCAAAGCCTCAATTGCTTGCGGCTCCAACAAATTCTTCTTTCGTACTCAAAGCAGTATGCTTCGCCTTGTAGAAACCCCACTCATTCAGCACCGCCGCCTTAATCTGCACTACCTCACGCTCGCCTGCCGTCAGGCTGGTGGTGGCATTTAACAAGCCCACTTCCTGATACATCTTAGCAAGAATTTTCAGACGGCCTTGTGTTCCTACAGATCAACTGCTGTATTGGACCAATAGTGGCTGGTAGGGTGTGTGGCGCAAGCCACGCACGCAGTTAGTTATAGGAAATTCAAGCAACGCGTGCGTGCTGATGGCACACACCCTACATATGGGTTTTAAATTTCATACAGGCTATACTGGCTTGTTTATTTGAACAAACGATTTCAGACAGCTTTCGGAGTTCAAATAAATTGAAATATATAGGATCGGCTAAATTCATTACGCATTGGTATCCGGCCAGCAGAGATTATATAATTGGCATATTAGCATTCGTTTATATATAGAAATGAATAAACAGCAAGTTAAACTGCACCATTCACCGACATTATTAAAGATTTCTCTATGTTTTATGATTTGTTCATTCATGTTGCCGGGGTTTTATGCAAATTATGAAGCAATTTATGGCTATCAAATCTTTCTTTATGGCTTATTGTTTGGCTGGGCTGTTGTACCCGGAGGTTGGGCTGTATATGCCAATTTATTTTATATGCATATAGTATTCAGGTTGTCTCGAAAAGAGGAGCTCTATGCCGGGCCGCGAATTTTAGCAACCATAATAATGATGCTTTTAGCTTGCTGCACATTTTTCTTCTCTGAATTTGACTGGTTACTCATCAGCAGGGCCATGGTTATTTCATGGGGGTGGGGCGCAGTATTATGGGGTATTTCCTTGATATTGCTCTGTGCAGCTCAGCGGGTTGATCTTTCCCGTTCTATAAAACAGCAAGTATTCCCGTGGCTTGGTGTGTCTGCATTGATTTTGCTGGGCGTGGGTATTTTAAAATACAGCCAATGGCAACGTGCTAATGATGACGAAAAGAAGCGCTATTTACCATTCGGTGCAGCGTTTACCACAGAAACTCTATCCGGTATTCCTTATATTCCACTTCCAAAGGAAGTACCTGTCAGTGCAGATACCTTATTTGCAATAGAAGGCGAGCTAAATAGCAAAGCCAAACTAAATACCCACATTGACGAAAATGGCAACACCCTGCGCGATCACGATTTACCCGACCGTTTTCAATACGGTTCGTATATATGGGAAAAGTACACTGCTAATAACATTTGGTTTTTGAAACCAAGCTCACAAACTGCCGATTACACCCTCCGCATCCGGCCCGGCACACATCAAGCAGAATTTTCACTTTCCACGCCAACTAAAACCTTGTGGAAAGCGCCTGCGGTTATCGCCGAAGACTACCCACATTTCTCATCCGGCATTTATCCAGACTATGATTCCAGCTTGCGCAATTTATTTGAAAATTACGATAACTTATCAAAAGATCAAAAAGACCAAGCTCCGCTCCCCGACCACTATCCCAGTGAACTGGCCAGCCTCAGCTGCCCCATCACTTCCGGCATAAAGGTCAAAAGCGTGCCCGATGTTTTTAAATGGCAAAACACATTCATGTGGTTGCAGCGAAACAGTGAATCAGATCCACAAATTCAACACTATCAATCATTTTGCTCAACCAGCTATGCAATATTGCTCTCAACGATTACCAACATATATGCCGGCTATAGTTAATCAACTTAACTTTTACTACGGCGTTGCTGCGCCTTGCCGTACTATCTGTACTGTCTTCAGCTTGCTGCCTTGTATTAAAAATTAATTTGATTAACTATAATACGGACAAATCAGGAGCAAACAGCACAGTAAAAGTAGAAGCATTATTGTTCAGCCTGCCAAACATGCGTTTCATCACAAGCGTTTTCACTCCCGTTCCCAAACCCACAGAAAACAAAATGTTCACGGTCAAATATCTAAAAATCGAACCGCAAGCCCACAGACACGTCGCAACCGGTGAAATTATGGAGTACACCTTTGACTTCGAACCCATTGTGTTAGAAGAGAATAAATAGCTTGTTACATCTAACTTCCAACGAGTGCCTATATAGCAAAGGCCGTCTGAAAATCTTGTGGCAAGCATTTTCAGACGGCCTTACTGTTTATGCGTAGGTTGGGTTAGCCTCGTGCGTAACCCAACAATAATAACTATGGAAGAATTAAATGAATGTTGGGTTTTCAACCCAACCTACGCGTGCTAAAAATCCAAACAACGCGTGCGTGCGGATGACACCCTACATATGGGTTTTAAGTTTCATGCAGGCTACGGCTTGCTTCGGGGAAGTTCGAGCATGGTGTTTCTTTCTAAATTTATAATGCTAAAAAATTAGGATCCTGCAGAATATTCAACATTTCTTGAATGGATTGTTGTAATTCTACTTCTGTAAAATTTGGATTTAAGGTATTTTCAGGGTGGTGGATAGCATGTCGAATATAAGTCATTAACGTTGTATTTTCACGAACATGACTACCATTGCGTCTAATTCTAGTACGTGTTTTATTGATTTGAATACTGCAATTTGTATTTAACCAAGCATCAAAATTAAAACCTTTTTTTATAATTTTTTCTTCAATAAACCCATATAATTCATTATGAAAATCATTAGAAATAATATCAAATGCAAAGTATTCAATTTCTGCTAATGTTGGTGAAAATGGAAATGTATTCATATTTGCTACTGGAACAACTGAATTTTGGTGATTATTTTTTGTTGTTATCAAAATTGCAGTATTTTGATTTTGGAACATACTTAATAAATAAGCAGAGTGCGTAGTAATAAATACTTGTTGTTGTGTTGAAATGTTATTCAATGCACTAATTAACATATATTGTGCTTTTGGGTGTAATGAAATTTCAGGTTCATCAATAAAGAAAAATAATGGCTTTATTAAATTAGGGTTAGCCGGGTGGGTACATAGATAATTTGCATATACTTTAATTACGGACAATGCAAATGCACGTTGCATTCCACTACCTTTTTCAGTTAGTGGGGTTTCCATTCCATCATCAATTATTACATTTCCTAATTTAATAAAAGATGCTGGATCAGGAATTGAAAAATCAAGTTTAATTTGTGCATTTCCATAAAAGTTACTTAACGCACTTTCTACTTCAGACATTAAATTTTGCGATTGATTACGTAATGAATTTGCGCCTGTAACAAATGCTATTTGATGTGCTGTTGTAAAATCAGCCCAATCCTGGCTTTGTTCAAATTGATTACTTACTTCTTTTAATAATTTACCAAAAATCTTGGTGCTGCCAAAATCCACAACATCATCAGCATTCATTTCTGACCATACAAAAATATTATCAAACAGAGAGCCGATTGCTTTATCAAAACCTGTTGGGTTTTCAAATTGTTGTGTGTTTGGGTTATAAATACAAATTTTCTTTTCATTTAATTCAATTTGCCTATTATTTTGAGTAATAGTGATAACTTCGGAACTTCTACGTAACCGCATTTTTTCATTACCGTTATGATCCCTTTCAATATAATTTAGATATTTTTCTTCTGCAAAATTGGTAATTGAAGCAGTTAAATTACCTTGGATAGTAATTTCAACAGATAAATTATGATCTTGGCGATGAATATTTTTATAATCTGTAATTGTTGTATCTTTTACAACGCCATTACGTAAAAAATCTAATGCTCGGAAAATTGTTGTTTTGCCAGTATTATTTTCTCCTACAAAACATACGATAGGTTTATCTGTATTGAGTACAGTCCGATTGGCAAAGGATTTAAAATTTTCAATAATAATTTGGGTAATTTTCATAATGCACCTGGCTTATATTCCAAAGTATATTTTAAAACAGTATATTAACTGAAATAATAATTTTCAGGCTGCCTGAAATCTACTTATTCAACCCGTCACACTCCTTCATCAACCTCTTCACCGACACCGGATACGGTGTCTTCAACTCCTGCGCAAATAACGACACGCGCAGTTCTTCTATTTGCCATTTAAACATCTTGAGGCCGTCTGAAACGGGTTGATTTTGTTTCAAAAGTGATTGAACCTTGTCTTGCCACATCTGTTCTAGCTCCTGGATATCGGCTTCGCGTGCAGCATCGCGGGCGGGGTTGGTGCTGTATTTTTCCATGCGCAGGGTCATGGCTTTGAGGTAGACGGGTAGGCGCGGCCATTGGCTCCAGGGGGTGCGGCCGGCGAATCCGGTGGACAGCAGGGTTTGGGTGCGTTCGCGCAGCAGGTGGGTGAGCGGGTGTTTGCCGAGTTTGCCGTTGAGTTCGGCGTAAGCGGCGGCGGTGTCTTGCAGGTAGCGGCTCATGGCTTCTTTGACAGCGGGCAGGCGGCTGCGGGCGCGTTTGATTTGTTCTTTGAAGGCTTTTTCGCTGCGGGGCAACTCGTCGTCGCCGATAAAGGCGCGGTCGCAGATGGCGGCGGTGAGGTCGTCGCGCAGGGTGTCGGCGCTGATGTGTTTGAGCAGCATGGCGGCTTGGGTGAAACCTTGTATGCCTTTGCCCAGGTCTTTCATGTGCTCTTTGAGCTGGAGCTGCATGAGGGCGATCACGCCTTGCCGGTGGGCTTGTTCGGCGGCTTCGGGGGTGTCGAACAGGCGTAGGGCGATGGTGTTGTTTTTTTCTTTTTGCAGGCCGAGGTAGCCGGTGAGCTGTTGTTTGCCGCAGGCGAATTTGATGCTTTCAGGTAGGGTGCCGATGTCCCAGTTGGTGAGGTTGTCGCGCTCGAATTCTTGGGTGTTGTCGCGGAAGGTTACGGCGGCGGCTTGGCCTAGCTCTTGTTGGAGTTTGGCTAAATCGCGGCCGGTGGCAAGCTCTTGGCCGCCGTCGTCGATGATGCGCAGGTTGAAATAGCAATGCTCGGGCAGTTTGAACGTGCTCCATTCGTCTTGGTCGATTTGCTCGAGCAGGCGCATGTCGCCGGCGGTTTTGGCGATAAAACGGGCGAGCTGGGGAATGATCGGCTCTTGGC
Organism: Neisseria sp. MVDL19-042950; assembly: GCF_030504625.1. Taxonomy (GTDB): domain Bacteria; phylum Pseudomonadota; class Gammaproteobacteria; order Burkholderiales; family Neisseriaceae; genus Neisseria. The sequence continues at coordinate 21,412 of NZ_JAUKWH010000005.1, forward strand.
GGTTGGGGTTGCTTTCTAAAAATTTTGTGATGAAGTCGGGCACGGGCACGCAGATGCGGCGGATTTGTTTGGGCAGGGCTTTGATAAGCAGTTGCAGTTTTTCGCGCAACATGCCGGGCACGAGCCATTCGAGCGCGGGGGCGTGGAGGCGGTTGAGCACGGTGAGCGGCAGGGTAAGGGTTACGCCGTCGAGCGGGTGGTGTGGCTCGAAGCGGTAGCTGAGTTTGAATTTGCCGTCGCTGTTTTGCCAATGGTGGGGGAATTGGGCTTCGGTGATGTGCGCGGCGGCGTGCTGCATGAGGTCTTCGCGGGTGAGGAACAGCAGGCGCGGGTTGTCGCGTTCGGCGGTTTTAAGCCAGCTTTGGAAGGTGCGGATGTCGGCAAGGGGCAATGGTTTTTTCAGACGGCCTGTGTGTCGCGGGCTACCTGAAAGGCCGTCTGAAACGGGGGCGGTGTTGTCGGGCTGGGGACTTACAGTTTTGGTTTTGTCGGATTCGAGAATCCGACCTACGTTTTCAGACAGGCCTGTGTTGTCGGGCAGGGATGCCCGACCTACCTTTTCAGACGGCTCGTAAAACTGCGGTAAACGCCGGTTGTAAAACTCAAACAAAGCTTCTTCGTCCACCAGCACGTCTTGCTTGCGCGATTTGTGTTCCAACTCGCTGATTTCTTTAATCAGTTTTTTATTGTGGATAAAAAAGGCCGTCTGAAGATTGCATTCCTGCGCCACCAGTGCGCTGCGGATAAAGATTTCGCGGGCTTCTTCAGGGGCGACTTTGCCGTAGGCAACGGGGCGGCGCGGCAGCACGGTCAGCCCATAGAGGGTAACGCGTTCGCTGGCGACGACTTCGCCGCGTTTCTGCTCCCAATGCGGCTCGAAATAGTGGTAGCGCACGAGGTGCGGTGCTTCCTGCTCGATCCATTCGGGCTGGATGGCAGCGACATCGCGGGCATAAAGGCGGGTGGTTTCGGTGAGTTCGGCCGCCATTACCCACTTGGGTTTGGACTTGAACAAGGCGGAAGCGGGGAACAAATGAAAGTGCGAGCCGCGTGCGCCGGTGTAATCGTGGCCGTCGGGCGATTTCATGCCGACATTGGCAATCAGGCCGGTCAGTAGGGCTCGGTGGATTTGTTCGTAGCCCGCTTCTTTGGCGGCACGGATATGGGCGCGGTGCTGTTTTTTATCCAGTTGTTTTTGTTTGAGTTTGGCAGATAAATCTTGGTCGCCGGTGTTTTTCCGCAAGGGACTTCCTTCGGTCGCAGACGGCAATTGCGGTTGTGCAGGAGGCCGTCTGAAAGCCTGCTCTTTGGTGGTCAAACCCATTTCCACGGCAATGTCGGCGAGTTGATGGTGCAACTCGCGCCACTCGCGCATCCGCAGGTGGGAAAGGAAATATTGGCGGCACCATTGCACCAGTTGTTTATTGGACAAACCTTTGTCGCGCTCGCGCTGAAAGCTGTCCCAAATATTGAGGTAGGCGAGGAAGTCGGACTGCTTGTCGGTAAAACGTTCGTGCGCCTTTTGGGCGGCTTCGCGTGCTTCGAGCGGGCGTTCGCGCGGGTCTTGAATTGACAGGGCAGACACGATAACTAGTATTTCCGCCATACAGTCGTGCTTTTGTGCCGCCAGCAAAATGCGGGCGACTTTAGGGTCGATGGGCAGGCGTGCCATTTGTTCGCCGAGTTTGGTTAGGCGGTAGCGAGGTTTGCTTGATATGGAAGTTTTCAGGTCATCTGAAAGGTTTTCAGGCGGCATATTTGAGTTTCCCACCTGTTTGTTTTTTGTGTCTTGCATAATGGGGTCGTAGTTGGGCATTTATGCCCGACATTGCCTTATTTCATTTTTTAATTTTCGTTGGGGATGAATGCCTGACCACGGCTGGCTAATGAATTTAAAGCCCACACCTTAGCCATTTTCTTTATATTTTTTCTTTGTGTTTTATTTGATTGTGTATTATTTCGATAAAACTTGGATTTGTTATATAAATTTCTTAAACCAATTATCCAAGAAAGTCATTTGTTCCTCTGTATGAAACCAATGCTCTCCATTATTCATAACCATCATATTTGCACCGATTTTATTTGCAAAATTTTTCATTGTTTCCAAAGAGGTTATCTTATCATTCCCTGCGTAAAGAATGTTAGTTGATATATTCCAAGTTATCGGATGATTTCTAACATAAGAAAGATATTCCCAAGATAAAGATTCTCCAAAGGATGTTGCGATCACTTTTTCTTTATATAGCTCTTCCTCTGATACATTTGCCCTGGCCATCATGTTTAAAATTAATTTTTCCATGTCTACGATTGGTGAAATAAACATGGCTTTTTTGATAGATTTATCCGCCAATGCCAGCATAGAATAATAGGCACCTATACTATTTGCTATTAAGGAAATTTCACAATATTGAGGAGTTATGGAATCAAAGAATTTTGGAAATTCTACTTTAGCTTCCCAAGGAAATTCTGATTTATAATCAAATCCTATAACTTCATATTTATCGCTAAAAAATTTTTTATAGTGCTCAGCTTCTTCTACATTTCCGCCTTTCCCATGTATATATATAACAGCATTTTTCATTCTTACTTATTACCTCGATAAATTCTAAATTTATCTAACTCACTTTCACTGTGTTGAATCAAATTTCGGTAGTGGCTCAAAAATAGGCCAAGCATTTGTGCCCAACCTAGGCATTTTTCAGACGGCCTCTTCCACCGCTCCCAGTTCCAACAACACCTGAAACCCATCATTGATATAACGCTGGTCGGGTGCTTCGAGGAATGGAAAGGCCGCGACATCGCCCAGTTTTAAGGCGGCCATGCGCAAAATCACCGCGGCCAGATTGCTGCGGATGATTTCAGGGTCGGTGAAGGCGGGGCGGGTGTTGAAATCGTCTTCACTATACAGGCGCACGGCTACGCCGGCCGACACGCGGCCGCAGCGGCCGGAACGTTGGCGCGCGGCGGCTTGGGAGATTTTTTCCACATGAAGCTGCTCCACTTTGGCGCGCGCGGAATAGCGTTTGACCCGTGCCAAGCCGGTGTCGATCACGTATTTGATGCCCGGTACGGTGAGCGAGGTTTCGGCCACGTTGGTCGCCAGCACGATGCGCCGTTTACTGCCGCTCGGATGGAAAATTTTGTGCTGTTCGGCGTTCGACAAACGGGCAAACAGTGGCAGGATTTCATCATCACGGCGCAGTGGCGATTTGCGCAGTGCTTCGGCGGCTTCGCGGATTTCGCGCTCGCCGGGCAGGAACACCAGAATGTCGCCGTTGCCCAACCGCGCCAGCTCGTCGGCGGCATCGACAATCGCGTCGGTCAACTCGATTTCCGCTTCGTCTTCGTCTTGCGAATGCAGCGGGCGGTAGAGAATGTCGACGGGGAAGGTGCGGCCGCTCACTTCCAGCACGGGCGCGTCGTTGAAATGTTTGGAAAAGCGCTCGGCATCAATGGTGGCCGAGGTGATAATGACTTTCAAATCGGGGCGGCGCGGCAGTAGCTGTTTCAAATAACCCAGCAGAAAATCGATGTTGAGGCTGCGTTCGTGTGCTTCGTCGATAATAATCGTGTCGTAGGCGGTAAGATAGCGGTCGGTTTGGGTTTCGGCGAGTAGAATGCCGTCGGTCATCAGCTTCACATGGGCATCGCGCGAGGTGTTGTCGTTGAAACGCACTTTGTAGCCGACGGTTTGGCCGATGTTGCTGCCCAATTCTTCAGCAATCCGCTCCGCCACCGAACGCGCCGCCAACCGCCGCGGCTGTGTGTGCCCGATCAAACCCGCCGCACCGCGCCCGAGCTCCAAGCAGATTTTCGGGAGCTGGGTGGTTTTGCCCGAACCGGTTTCGCCGCAAATAATGGTTACTTGGTTGTTTTGAATGGCGGTTTTGATGTCGTCCAACCGCTCGTGCACCGGCAGCGTACCGTCATACTGCGGCTTGGGCAGTGCGGCTTGGCGTTTTAAAAACGCGTCATGCGATTTTCGGTATTTTTTCTGCACGGCTTCGATGCCGCCGAAACGTTTGGGGTTTTTGAAGGCGTTTTGCAGGAAATGGCGGTCGCGGGAGAGCGTTTGGGTGAAGTCGGGCTGCTGCATGGTGTGTGTAAAAAATCAAATAAAACAAAGGCAGTAATTATAACAGAAGGCCGTCTGAAAACTTTTTCAGACGGCCTCTTAATAGAAGTTGCCGGCCCGTTACCAGATGCGGCTGCTCACTTCTTGCAAGCCGGATGAGATTTCGGTGCCTAAGCGGCGGCCGAAGATTTTGCTTAAGCTGTCTTCGGGGGTATAGTCGACCACTTTCGGCGCTTTCACTACGTCGCGGGCAACGCTGTAAATGCTGCCGTAGTCGTCGATAAGGCCAACTTGTTTGGCTTCGTTGCCGGTGTAGATTCTGCCGCTGAATACGTCGGGGTATTGTTTGTCTTTCAGACGGCCTCCGCGACCGAGTTTGACCGCTTTTATGAATTCGTTGTGAATGTCGCCAAGCATGTTTTCCCAGATTTTGGTTTGCTCCGGTGTTTCGGGGCTGAACGGGTCGCCCATGCCTTTATTGCTGCCGGCGGTTTTCAGACGGCGTTTGACACCGATTTTGTCCATCAGGCCGGTGAGGTCGAAGCCGCCGCCGATCACGCCGATGCTGCCGACGATGCTGGAGGGGTCGGCATAAATTTTGTCGGCGGCGGAGGCGATGTAGTAGCAGCCTGAGGCGCATACGTCTTCGGCAACCACATAAAGCGGAATGTTTCTGCTTTTATATTGTTCTTTCAGGTTGCGGATTTCGTTGAAGGCGGTGTTGGATACCACGGGCGAACCGCCGGGGCTGTTGGCGCGGATAACGATGCCTTTCACTTTGTGGTTTTCGTAAGCGGCTTTCAGGCTGTCGCGCAGCATCGCAGTTTGGTCTTCGTATTCGCCGCCGATGATGCCGGTGAGCGAAATCACGGCGGTATGGTCTTCGGTGCGGGTGGCCATGTTCAGCTTGTTGCCGGCATCGCTGCTGCTGCAGGAATTTACTACGACGGCTAAGAAGATCAGCACTCCGACGGCGCGCCAGAGGTTGCGCCAAAAGCGGCCGCGGCGTTGTTCTTTGTAGGCTTCGAGCAGCACGTCGCGCAGGGTGTTACGCTCCCAGTTGTCGGCCTGCTGCGGCGTTTGCGGATTGGACGGGTTGTCGCCGTCGCGACGGATTCGATATTGCATGATGATGTTCCATAAACAGAATGGCGGCTATTGTATAGCAAAGTAACCGGATATTTCCACGTCCCGTACGGTTGCATACGGCATGGTTCGCCCGATTGCGGGTAAGAGGCCGTCTGAAAAGGTTTTCAGGCGGCCTTTGGTTTAGGGACTTATAAAGCGGCTAAAAATTCGGGCAGTGCGGATAAATCTTTTAAGACGGCCAAGCAGGGCTGTTTGGCCAGTTGTGCGGCGGAATGTGCGCCGGTGGCTACGGCGATGGCGGGTGCGCCGGCGTTGGCGGCCATTTCCAGATCGTAAACGGTATCGCCGACTACCACGCTGTCGGCGGGTTGCAGCCCCAGTTCGTCGCACAGTTTGAAAACCATATCGGGTGCGGGTTTGGAAGGCTGTTCGCTGGCGCAAGTGGTGGCCAGCCAGAAATCCGCCGTGCCGGTTTGGGCGATGGCTTTGTCCAGTCCGATGCGGCCTTTGCCGGTGGCGACGGCCAACCAGTAGCCTTGTTCTGTTAAGGTGCGCAGGCACGGCAGGGCGGAGTCGAAGAGGCGCATGTTGTGGTTGTTGGGGTTGAGATAATGGTGGGCGTAGGTTTCGGCCAGTTGTTCTTTCAGATGCTGGTCGGCATCGGGAATCAGACGATGGATGATGGTAATAAGGTTGTAACCGATTAAGCTCCGTATCGTGTCGGCTTCGGGTGCAGGCAGGCCGCAATCGGTAAAGGTGTGTTGGAAGGTGTTGATAATCGGGCCGGTGGTGTCGGCGAGCGTGCCGTCCCAATCGAAAATAATCAGTTTGGGTTTCATGGTGTCGTCCTGTCGGTAGGCGGGTTGCTGCTGCATCAGATGGTTGATTATACAGCGGGATTATTGGAATCTCTAATGGGCGTAAGGGTGGGTTTCCGCAGTTGGCACGGGTTGGGGCCGTCTGAAAAAATACGACTTCGGGTTTGCTGTTTTCAGACGGCCTCACGCTCCGTAAAACCTTGCCCGAAGATGTCGGCAAGATTCTTGCCGGCATATGTAAGCATTGGTAAAGCGGACTGAATCGGTGTAGAATATGCGCCGTTTCCAACTCAAGACCTGCAAAGTGCAGGCACATGCCATGGACCTTCCCAGTTCATCATTACAATCTTATAACGACAACCCTACCGTTTAATCACCCCGCCTGAATACTGCTCCCGCAACACAGGCGGGCGGAGTATTTATGAGCATCGAGCAAGACATCCCGACTCAAACCGATTTAGACCGCTTGCCGCTGGATATCGAGCGTATCCACGAGCTTTCTGAAGCCTTACTGCCTTTTTCAACGCAAATCGAAGAAGGGCAGATAATCGAAGATACCGAACTCAACACCAAGTTAGTCGAATTAATCAGCATTTTGCACGAACTGCATCCGGCGGACGTGGCCAACGTGCTGGAATCGCTGCCGCCGAAAGAGCGGACGCTGGTGTGGCATTTGGCTGCGCCCGAAGAAGACGGCGAAGTTTTGCTGGAAGTATCCGACGCGGTGCGCGAAACGCTGATCGAATCGATGGATACCGAAGAGCTGCTGGCGGCGGTAGACGATTTGGATGCCGACGAACTGGCCGAGCTTGCCGGCGATCTGCCGCACCAAGTGGTGTATGAAGCCCTGCAAACCCGTGATGCCGAAGAGCGTGCGCAAGTGCAGGCGGCGATGTCGTATGAAGACGACCAAGTCGGTGCGATTATGGACTTCGAGCTGGTAAGCATCCGTGCCGATGTTGCTTGCGAAGTGGTGTTGCGTTACCTGCGCCGTTTTGAAAGCCTGCCCGACCACACCGATAAAATTTTCGTGGTTGACCACGACGACGTATTGCAAGGCGTGCTGCCCATCCGCAAACTGCTGGTGGCCGACCCCGAAGAGTTGGTGGAAAACGTGATGGCCACCGACGTGGTGCGGTTCCGCCCCGAAGACAACGTGGAAGAAGCGGCGCAGGCGTTCGAGCGTTACGACTTGGTAACCGCGCCCGTGGTCGATGCCGACAAAAAGCTGATCGGCCGTATTACCATTGATGAAATGGTGGATGTGATCCGCGAAGAAACCGAAGCCGATATGTTGAACATGGCCGGTTTGCAGGAGGAAGAAGACCTGTTTGCGCCGATTCTGGATTCGGTGAAAAACCGCTGGATGTGGCTCGCCATCAACCTTTGCACCGCATTTATCGCCAGCCGAGTGATCGGCGCGTTTGAAGGCAGCATCGAAAAAATCGTCGCCCTTGCCGCGTTGATGCCGATTGTGGCCGGTATCGGCGGCAACTCCGGCAACCAAACCATTACCATGATTGTGCGCGCGATGGCGATGGGCCAGCTTTCCGGTACGCAGGCCGGGCGGTTGTTGAAAAAAGAAGTGGGCGTGGCTTTGGTGAACGGTTTGATTTGGGGTACGGTGATGGGCGTGGTGTCGTGGCTGCTGTACGATAATTTCGGCATCGGTTTGGTGATGATTGCCGCCATGACGCTCAACCTGCTGCTGGCCGCCACTGTCGGCGTGCTGATTCCGGTGGCGATGGATAAAGCGGGGCGTGATCCGGCATTGGGCAGTTCGGTGCTGATTACCGCGGTTACCGATTCCGGCGGTTTCCTGATTTTCCTCGGCTTGGCAACGATGTTTTTGATGTGATGAAATAAATATTGGAAGAGGCCGTCTGAAAGTTTTCAGACGGCCTCTTCGGGTTTATTTGGCCAATTCGCTGTCGATTTCACGATACAGCGCGTTGAAGTCCGGTTCGCCCACGAAAGTTTTCAGCAACTCGCCCTTTTTGTTCACAAAAAACGAGGTCGGTGCCACTTTCACGCCGAATGCTTTGCCGGTATTGCCGTGTTTGTCGTACATCACGGTAAACGGCAGGGCGCGCTGGGCCGCATAGTTTTGCACGCTTTCCAGCGGATCGTAAGGCAGCGAGATGGCGATAATCTGGAAATCTTTGCCTTGATAGTCGCGTGCGGTTTGCATCAGTTTGGGCATTTCGCTCACGCAGCCGGGGCAGGAGGGATACCAAAAGTTAATCAGGGTAACTTTGCCCTGTAAATCGGCGTTGCTGACCGTTTTCCCGTTCAGGTTCGGCAGAGAGAAAGCGGGAGCGGGTTTGTTTTGGGGATACAATAAAAAAGCCAGCAGGCCGACAATGATAAAGGCTGCGGCGGCGGTAAGGATTTTTTTCATGATGTCGTGTGTAATCGGTTAAGGTGGAGGGCAAGCTCGGCGGGGAGGTCGGTGGCACGTCCGTTCCCGCTGCTTACCGGTACTAATGTAATGTCGGCTTCGACGGCGACCTTGCGGGTGTCTGCTCTGATGATGCGCTGCGTGAGCAGAATCCGGCGCGGTTCGATGGCGTTTATTCGGGTGTCGATGTGCAGTTCTTGGCCTTCGGTGGCGGCACGCAGGTAACGGATATCGACACGGGTAACAACCATCATGATACCGTCGAGCAGGGCCAACAGCCCGTGCCGTTCGAAAAATGCCCAACGTGCTTCTTCGAGAAATTCCAGATAGCGCGCGTTGTTGACGTGCCCGTAGCCGTCGAGGTGGTAGCTGCGTACTCGGATGGCGGTCATGAATGAGGCCGTCTGAAAACTTAGTTTAGGGTAATGGGCTGGAAGATTTCGCGGCCGAGCGGTTCTTGCTCGAGGTCGGTAACGACGGTGGAGAGCTGAATGTCGAACCATTCGCCGAAAATATCGGCGTGCAAGTCCGGCCAATAGCTTTCGTCTTCGCACCAGTCGCCTAATTCGGCGGCAAAAATCTCTTCGAAGCGGTTTTCTATTTCGTCCCACACTTCATCGGCTGTTTCGCAGGGTTTGACCAGATAGGCGTTGGCATCGGCCTGCAGGTCTTCCAAACGGATGTCGTCCAAATCGACTTCGGGGAGCGACTGCAACCAGTTCCAAAACGGCTCGAGGGGGACTAATAAAAATACGCTGCGATTTACTTCATACATGGCTATGCTCCTGCGGGTGGGAGTGGAAATGATATAGCAAAGGTGTTTTAAAATCCATATCGCGACGGAATCAAATTACAGGGAGGAAAGGGCGGGGCAAATACGGGCCTATGATCCGGTTTCTTGGTGAACGGCGCGAATCAGGCCGTCTGAAAATTTTCAGACGGCCTCTTTGCTGTTTGGAAGGCATGCATGGTTCAGGCGGGGTGTATTTCCTGCTGCCATTGGGCCAGTAATTGTTTTAACGAGGCCCCCTGATCGTGGCCGCTGTTGATGGCGGCTTGCAGCCAGCGGCAGGCGGTTTCGGTGCTGTGGGGAACGCCGTGCCCGTGGTAATACAGGCAGGCGAGGTTGTATTGGGCGATAACATCGTCTTGGTTGGCCGCCTGTTCAAACCAGTAAGCGGCTTGTTCGGGGTCGGTTTCTACGCCTTGCCCGTTGTAATACATCATGCCGAGATTGGTTTGGGCTTTGCGGTGGTTCAGTTCGGCAGCGTCCATATAAAACTTGCGCGCCTGCATGTAGTCTTGCGGACGGCCTAAACCGTAGTGGTAGGAGAAAGCGGTTTGGTAGGCCTTGTCTGCTTTTTGGTAGAGCAGGGCGGCTTGTTTGGCTTCGTTGTAATGTTCGCTGTGCGACAGTGCGGTGTCGGTCAGTAATTTTTGGTGCGCGGCCATATTGCCGAGTTCGGCTGCACGTTGGTATTGGCGCAGTGCGGTATCGGCATCGGCTTCGATACCCAAACCGTAGCGGAAGATGTCTCCGAGCAGGCGGAGGGCTTCGGGGTGGTTGCAGCGGGCGGCGGTGGAGGCATGCTGACGGGCTTGCTGGTAATCGCGTTCGACATATTTGCCTATGAGATAGACATTCGCCAGTAAGGCATGGGCATTGATATCGCCTTGCTGTACCGCTTTTTGCAGCCATTCCACTCCGCTGCCGTCGCCGTTTTCGAGCAGGATTTCGCCCAATGCGGTTTGTGCCGCCGAAATATCGTCTTGTGCGGCAGGCAGAAAATGTTCGGCCGCTTTTTTCAAGTCTTTCTCGACGAATTGCCCGTAGCGGTATTGGTTGCCGAGTTGCCAGTGCGCGGCAATCAAACCTTGCTCCGCCGCTTGTGTAAACAGGCGGTGGGCTTTTTCGAGATCGGGCTGTGAAGCCTGCTGATAGTGTTTGGCCAGAAAATATTGGGCATCGGGGCTGTTTTGTGCTGCGGCCAGTTCCGCCCAATGCACTGCCTGAGGGTCTTTGTTTTCGGCGCAATATTCGAGCATACGCAGTTGGGCGTGAAGAATGCCTTGTTCAGCCAAATCGGTATATTCGTCAACTTGGGCGGAAAAAGGCTCGCCGTCAAATGCGCGCATTTGCAGCAGGTTGTAGCGGGCATACGGATGGCCGGCATCGGCGGCTTTTTGCAGCCATTGGCGGGCAGCCGTGTAGTCGGGGCGGGAACCGCCGCCATTCAAGAGGCAGCCGGCAAGTTGGAAAGCGGCTTCAACATGGCCTTGTTCGGCGGCTTGCCGTAAAAGCGGGATGGCCGCAGCGCAATCGTCGGGATTGCCCAGCAATAGCGCATGGCCTTGTTCAAAAAGAGAGTCGGGAGTGGGATGAGTCATTTTTCGGATTGGCGATTACGAAAAAAAACATTGTATAGCAATCTCATGCAAATAAGAGCAGGGCCGTGCTATGTGGTTTCAGAGCCGTCTGAAAGGCAGATAAACCTTGGCAAAACTCCCAATGCGCTGTGTTCCGCATTGGGAGTTTGGTTGTGTTTCGACCCGTATCTGTTTTTTGCGAAGGTTCCGGCTTGTTTTCAGACGGCCTTGAAGCGATTGCTTTTTTGAACCAACGGTTCGTCCTGACGAACATGTTGGTATGTGTAACTACGGGTAGGAAGATTCACTTTGCTGTAAAAGCTGCCGTTAATTTGGGTAACGTTAATGTGGTACATACGGAAAGCATGGAACAACTTGCTGTCCGGCGGCGTGGGGCGGTTCCAGAATTCGGCCAGACTGTCTTGGAAAGTGATGCCCGCAATGTCATAGCTTGCCCGTCCAATTACTTTAACCGGCATATTGTGAATCAAAGCGGAAAGCCCGCAAGTGCTGTTGAGCGTAACCATGCCGGCACCGTGGCGCAGTAAAACGGGCAACGGAGCGTCGTGAACATAAAAAACACGGCCTTTCAGCTTGGGGTGCTGTTTGATGAAATGATTGATGTCTTTACGGTAGTCGATAAAGCCTCTGTCCATCGGATGGTGTTTCACAATCAGGTTCACATCATCCGGCGCGTGGGTGGCGAATGATGTGAGGATGTGCAACAGGAAGCTGCGGACGGATGAAAAATCGCTGTGCACCCGTACTTGGCTGTCGTTCATCACTTGCAGCGGCAGAATAAAGAATTTACCGAATTTGCCGTTTGTTACCCGTCTGGCGAATTTACGGTCTTCGAGCACATAGTTGGCGCGTTTCAGCCCTGAGAAAGCCCATGATTTGATGTAATGTCCGAGATTGCTGACACGATGGTGGATGTAATAAGGATATTTGTCATGGTGTCTGCGCGCAGCAAAATAATAGCGGACGGCGTGTTTGGCCATGGGCAGGAAGCCACCGGGAACGGCCGGAGGTTCTTGGTATTGCTGTGTGCGCAGGCTCGGCAACGCTTTCAGGAAGAAATCGGCATTCCGCGGCAGTGAGGAAAAGTCGTTTACGCCGTCTTTTTCCAGCGTTACGTAGAAAGGTCGGAAATAGCCTTCTTCAAACGCCCAAAAACTCCGGTTTTTTTGCCCGGCAATCTGCTTGGCTACGATGTGGTACGGGCGGGTGTCGCCGAAGCAGACAACAGCCTGTATGTCGTTTTTCTCAATGAAATCAGACAGAAAATCGGGGAATGCCTGATAAGTATCGCGGTAGGCAAACGTATTGGGCGTGCTTGACGGATAAAACAGTTCGTCGCCGTAATTAAAGTTGATTTTAAATACGGTTTTGGACTGTTGGGTGGAAAGCCAGTTTGAAAAATCGTGAAAAAATGTGCCGATAGGCCCTTGCAGCAGTAAAACACGGTTGCTTGTGCTGATCAGCTCTTCCAGGTAGCTTTGAGTATTGACATTTTCCATATGCACTATTTTTCTTTTTATAAAAAAGAGTGAGACTATAACATTAATTTTATTTAATTAATACATAAAGTTGTTTAATTTTGAACCATTGTTTGGAAAAGAAGCTCCGGTGCAGGCGGTTGCTGTGTTTACGCTGTTGTTTTTGTGCCCGCAGAATTTCAATGGCGGTGTCGGCATTAATGAAGTTGCGCGTTTGCGGATGAACATAGTTGGGGTAATGAATCAAGGTGCCGGCCACCAGCTCCCATAACGCTAATTTTCGAGTGCGGCGCGGCAGGTGCAGATAATCTTGAGTCAATCCCCAGCCGGCATAAAACGGCAGGCCGTAGCAATGTACGGTTTTACCGCGCAATAAGGCCTCGAATCCGGACAGGGAAGTCAGGGTATGGACTTCATCTGCATGCTTGAGGCAAGTGAGGATGTCGCACTCGGTAACGGTTTGGTTGGCATAACGCGATGCTTCTTCCGGCGGAATTGCGCCGACGCGGTTGCCGCTCACAACATCGGGGTGGGGTTTATAGATGATGTAGGCATCGGGGTTCAGCTCGCGCACTTTTTTCAATAAACCCAAATTAGTGCGGATTTCAGGCGAACCGTGGCGGATGGAGGCATCGTCTTCTACCTGACCGGGCACCAGCAGGACTTTGCGGTCGGTATCCGGAATATTGAGCGTGCCGTTGCCGACGTTGTATTTGCTGATTTCCGCTTCGGTAAGCGCTTGCTGCAAATAAGAGGCCGTCTGAAAATCCTGTGCGGTAAATTCGCAGCTCTGCAAAATGTGTTCCAAGCGGGAGGGCTGTTCTGCGTTGAAGTAAATGCCTTGATCGTCGATAACGAGCGAGAGCGGCGGCACCAGATTGGAGCCCAATCCCACCGAACGTATGAAACCGTCTTCCATCCGCAGTACGGGCAGATTGTGTTTTTGGGCAAAATCAGCCGATTCCTGACTGCCGTTTCCCCAAACCAAAAGCCGTGCATCGGACGGCAATGCGGATTTTTCCAGTTTTTTGAAAGACGAAACGAAGTGCAGTCGGCAGGAGGGTACGTTGAAAAACGACTTGATCACTGCCTGTTTCCACAAAGACATGCCGACACAGTAAAGATTGCCGCGCAGCTTTTCATTTAAGCGGCGGGTAGAGGAAAGATGGTCGATAACATCGAATATCGTTCCCGTTTTACCGGTGTTCGGGTTGATGTAGCGGCTGTATTGCAGATAGGCGGCAGCGAAAAGCTGCAACAGCGAGCGGGGGGCGCGACGTTTTTGTGCGGTTAAACCGGCTACACCGGAATGGCGGTCGTCGGAAACGCTCCAACCCGCATACCACGGCAGCCCGAAAGTTACTACGGGCTTACCCAGCAGCAGGGCTTCAAATCCCATTTGAGAGGTAACGCAATAAACTTTATCTACTTGTTCCAAAAGGGAAATCGGATTGATGTCTTCCGTAACCAAACGCACATTTTCCACATGGGTGGAGAGATCGGTAAGGTAGCCGCGTTTTTTGCCGCTCAATACATCGGGATGGGTTTTCACCCAGATTTCCGCATCGGGATTTTCAGATAAGGCCGTCTGAAACATGCGCTTAAAAGTATCTGCATCAGCGCCGCCATATTGCACCGCCATATCGCCGAAAGTTTGGTCGATAACCAACACAACTTCTTTTTCAGACGGCCTTTTGACAGAGAGGCCGTCTGAAAAGATTGGTGCATGGTTGTATTTGGAAAGTTTGTTTGCAACGATAAGGCCGATTGCTTTTCTAGCATCTTCAATGATTTCAGACGGCATGCTGTCCGCAGCCAAAACCAACTGCTCCAAACGTGAAGTGCGGGTGGTGTCGTAGTAAATACCCGAATCGTCAATAACCAGAGCAAGCGGCGGGCAGCCTGTTACGCCCAAACCGATTGAACGCAGAAAGCCGTCTTCCAAGGCAATGAATGGAAGGCGGTGTTGTTCCGCATAAGCACGGGCCTTACGGGTAGTGGGGCGCAGGCCCCAACCGATAACGGCATCGACTTGTTCGGTTTGTTTACGTAGGCAATAATCCGGTAGGAATGCCGCTAGATGGGGGATTCTCCGGATGCCGTCTGAAAAGATAAGAGCGTTTTTCACAGTCGGTAATGTAAGAGGCCTCGAAGGCTGTTTAATTATTTATTTGTAACCGTTGGGGTTTTGGTTTTGCCAGCGCCAAGCATCGGCCATCATGTCGTTAAGATTGCGTTCGGCTTTCCAGCCTATTTGGTTTTCGGTATGGGAAGGGTCGGCGAAACAAATGGCAATGTCCCCTTCGCGGCGCGGTTTTATTTCGTACGGAACAGGCAGGCCGGAAACGGTTTCAAACGCCTGTACCATGTCCAACACGGAATAGCCTTTCCCTGTGCCTAAGTTATAAGTATGCACACCGGAATGGCCGCTCTTGGCCTGCATCGCTTTCAAATGGCCTTCGGCCAAATCCATTACATGGATATAGTCTCTGATACCTGTACCGTCGTGGGTGGGGTAGTCGTTACCGAATACTGATAGATAAGGTAACTTGCCCGAAGCTACTTGGCAGACATACGGCAGCAGATTATTGGGGATTCCGTTGGGGTGTTCTCCGATAAGTCCGCTTTCATGTGCACCTACCGGGTTGAAATAACGTAATAAAATCACACTCCAGCGCGGATCGGATTTTTGAATGTCCGACAACATACGTTCCACCATGTATTTGGAGGTGCCATAGGGATTGGTCGTCCCTCCGGTAGGCATATTTTCTGTGATGGGCGTATGGATGGGGTTGCCATAAACCGTAGCCGACGAGCTGAATACGATATTGAATACGCCTGCCGCTGCCATTTCTTCGGCAAGAATCAAACTGCCGACAACGTTGTTGTCATAGTATTTGATGGGCTGTTGGTTGCTTTCGCCTACCGATTTCAAGCCCGCAAAATGCATTACGGTTTGAATGGAATGCTTGGAGAAAATTTCTCTTAAGATTGTCCGATCACGGATGTCGCCTTGATAAAAAGGGATTTGTTTTCCGGTGATTTTTGTTAAGCGGGAAAGTACCTGTATGGAGGAATTACACAGGTTATCCAGTATTACTAAGTCGTAGTTAGCCCGGATAAGGGAAATAACTGTATGCGAGCCGATAAAGCCCGTTCCGCCGGTAATGAGTATAGTCATGATGTTTTATTTATAATTAGCAAGAAATAAACATTTAAAATGATGTATTTCTTAGTTTAGTTACTGTGAGCCGAATAGAAGTATTTCGGCTCCCCCTATTTAATAATCCGAATAAATAAAAAGTTTTATTGGTTTTCTTTTAATTTATTTCTACAAATCATGATGTTTTCAGGATTTACCATTAAATGTTCTAAAACAGGAAATGGACGCTGAACATCAGGTATCGTATGAATTGTCGGGATGGTTTTGGTTTTCAAGCAATTAACATGCCATGTTTCCCACGCTTCCCAATAATTCAGGCGGGTTTCGGATATTCCTTGTTTGTTATAGCCGGTATCCGCCGCAGTCATTAAAGAGTCAGGCCGGTGTGCACCTAGGGTTAAAGGTTTTTTTACTGATAAAACCGCACTTGAACCAAAAACCAGTTTCATTCTTTCTAGAAATTCACTATCCGCCCCTGTCCGTACCCAGTCCCAAGCTCCCATACGTGACAGCACCAATTCTTTTCGGAAGAGCGGAGATGCCGGATTCAAACGGGTTAAAGGGTAAACCAGTCTGGCATAGTAAAGGCCGTCATCCTGAATACGTACCCACTGCGATGTAGTGCAGACTAAGTTAGGGTTTTCCAACAGAGGTTGTACTTGGTATTCGATTTTTCGCGGATGGGCCCAATCATCCGAATCCTGACAGGTAACAAATTCACCGGCGGCATATTGGAGGCCAAGGTTTTTTGCTGCAAAAGTGCCTACGTTAACCGGTAATTTAAAATAGCGCACACGGCTATCTAGTTTTATCCAATCTTGCATTACTGCATCAGTATCATCATCGCTGGCATCGTTAATGACGATAATTTCTATATTGCGGTAGGTTTGCTGCAATAATGACTCTATTGTCGAACCGATCCTGTCTGCTCCGCGAAACGTCGTAACCAAAATACTCACTAAAGGCCCTGCTTGGGTATGGTTTGAAAAGCAGGATACATTTATCGCTCCGGGAGGTAAGTCAGGATTTTTCAAAGCCAATGTTTCCAAACCGTAATGAGCTAGATATTTATTGGTATAAGCCAGTTGGTTTGAAGGCGATGCCGCTTCCATGTTGGCCATCAGTAAATACAGTTCGGGTTTGTCAGCCCCTTTTCCTGTTTGTAATGCGGTAGTGATTACATGCCGAGCTTTATCCGGTTGGTTGGTACGTATCAGCAGCGAAGCATGCAGTACAGGAGAAGGAATAATTGCTTGATCCAATAGAGCTAATGCCGACTCCGGTAAAAAAGGTGCCAAAATTTCAGCCAAAATCACTCTGTTTTTAGTGCTGATATCGTGGCGGGTTGTTAAAGTTTGTGCCAAAGCTTTTGCTTCTCGGGTATGCCCGCAAGCCGCCATAGAAGCAATGTAACCGGCTTGTCCAAGAGGATTGCGGGCAGGGTATGCTTGTTTGATTACCGTTTGATACATGGACAAACGATAATACACATAGCACAACCAATCAGATTCCTGTTTGAATAGATCTGCCTTGACCAGTATTTCCAAGAATTTTTTTTTCTTAATTAAATATCGCAAATAAAGCTGAAGCAGATTGCTAAACACAAATTTCTATCCCTTACAGAGCTGGCTTTGGCATATAAAGCTTATGGAAAAATCAGGTTATGGCCGTATAAATAAAAAGTATGTTCGGATTTTTAATTATTCGGCCATAAGCATCAGCTTAAGAATCTATGCCGGATAAATCTCTGCTGTACACTTTTTCCAATACGTCATTCAAATCTTCGGTTATCCGATTGGCCACAATCACATCAGATGCACGTTTGAATTCGTCTAAATCATTGATGACAGGCGAACGGAAAAAGTGCTCTTCTTGCAATACCGGTTCATAAACGATTACTTCGATTCCTTTTGCTTTCAAGCGCTTCATAATGCCTTGAATCGAAGATGCACGGAAATTGTCCGAACCGGCTTTCATCACCAAACGGTAAATCCCTACGGTTTTAGGTTGCCGACGTAAGATATCCTCAGCAATAAAATCTTTCCGAGTGCTGTTGGCCGCAACAATGGCGTGAATCATGTTTTGAGGGACATCTTGATAGTTTGCCAGTAGTTGCTTGGTATCTTTGGGCAGACAGTAACCGCCGTATCCAAAGCTCGGGTTGTTGTAATGTTTGCCGATACGGGAATCTAAACATACACCGTCAATGATTTGTTGCGTATCCAAACCGTGTACTGCCGCATAGGTATCCAATTCATTGAAGTAAGCAACACGCATTGCCAAGTAAGTATTGGCAAATAATTTTATTGCTTCGGCTTCGGTATTATCGGTAAGCAGTATCGGTGTATCTGGCTTTAATGAAGCATCGCGTAATAACTCGGCAAATTTTTGTGCCCGCTCGGAACGCTCGCCAACTACAATTCTGTTTGGATACAGGTTGTCGTATAAGGCTTTGCCTTCTCTTAAGAATTCGGGAGAAAAGATAATATTTTCAGTATTGAGTTCTTGTTTTAAATGTTCGGTAAATCCAACCGGTACGGTAGATTTAATAATAATTACAGCATTAGGATTAATGGCAATGGCATCTCGGGCAACGGATTCGACAGAACTTGTATTGAAATAATTGCTTTCAGGATCATAATCCGTAGGCGTTGAAATAATTACATAATCCGCATCACGATAGGCAGCTTGCTTATCCGATGTAGCATGAAAATTTAAAGATTTGGTGGCAAAATAATCTTCAATCTCTGCATCAACAATAGGAGATTTATATTGATTTAATAATGCAACTTTTTCTTGATCAATATCGAGGGCAATAACTTCATTATGTTGTGCGAGTAAGACGGAATTGGATAAACCAACGTAGCCTGAGCCTACAATAGTAAATTTTTTCATTTCAGCGTTTCTATATAGTTATTAATTAAAAAAGAAATCTTATTGTTCGAGGGTTAACTTAAAAACATACTTTCTGCTAGCATCATCCGTGTCTTCCGGCGCATACTCATAAGAAAGCTTGGCTTGGCGTTTTAAGGAGGCATTAACCACTTTAAAGTGATTTATTTTTTGTAACCCCAGTTTTTTTATGGAAGTGTTTTCCCCATGTAATACACGGTTATAGCAAATTTTATTGATATGCTTAAATTCACCTACTTCGCTTAATTTAAGGTAAATATCATAGTCAACTGCATTGGTAATCGTTTCATCAAAGCCTTCAGTTAAATACCATGCGCGGGCAGAAAACATTCTAAAGTGATGAACAATCATTGCGGTTGTTAATTTTTCACGTGAAAATTCAGGCCAGTTATACCCCTTGGCAATTAATGAACCGTCAGGATTCACGTTTCGATTAGTAGTGTATACACAAGCTAGTTTTCGATTTTTTAAGAATTCGCTCAAACACAGCTCTACTGCATCCGGCTCCAAGTAATCATCAGAATCCAGCTGGCCGATATAAAATCCACGAGCCATTTTGACGGCCGCATTGGAGGCAGAAGCAATTCCGCCATTTTTCTTTGTCATAATCCGCACGCGTGGATTATTTCCATAATGACGATGTAAAACTTCCAGAGTGTTATCGGTAGAGCCGTCATCGCATATGCATACTTCCAAATCGGTAATCGTTTGATTCAATGCACTATCTACACATCTCACGATATATGACGAGCAGTTGTAGGCAGGAATGTAAATAGACACCAAAGGCACTTTATGTATCGTATCCGACAATAGTGAAGTAGGTTTACGATAGAAATACGGAACTTTTTCTTTTACGATATTAATCGTAATTTTTTTTCCTTCGGAACGATCTGTTTCGTTTTCTTTTCCGGGTGGTTCTTGATGGTAGGCCATGCCGCCATCTAATGATTGAAAGAAACAACCTTTTTTAAATAGACGATAACCGAATTCATTATCCTCTCCTCCCCAGTGGGTAAATTCCTCATCAAACCATCCCGCGATGTCTAACCATTTCCGTGCGAATGCAACGTTTCCTCCGCTGAAATAACGGAAAGGAGAATCGCACAAGCGTAGATTATCGGTTTTAGCAAAGTGCTCTAAACGCCAGTCTATTGAAGCAACGGCTGTCTGTGTACTACCCACGAGATTGTTGGTTTTGGTTTCCGGCAGGTTGGTTATAAGTTGATCGTTTGCCAAGAAATCTTTAGCTGATAATCCGTGTGTATCTACATATTTTCTAGGGCCGACTAATGCCACATTATCATTTTGAAGAAGGCGATGGAGATAAGATTGAACCCAATGTGGATTCGGAGCCATATCGCAATCAAGAATGGAAACATAATCATACTTTGCAGTACGCAAGCCTAAGTTACGGGTTGCGCATAATTGATACCCGTTATCCGGTTGGCGTACATATTTGATATCTAATATGTTTTCATATTTCCTTACGACATCGACAATTTGTTGTTGGCTTCCGTCATCCGCAACAATTACTTCAAAAGCATAGTTGGTTTTTTGATTAACCAAACAGGCTAAAGTAATATCTAGAATCCAGTCGCGATTGAATGTCGGGATAATAATAGACAAACCTATATTGCTATTTTTTATAGATGTTGAAGCAATATGGTTATATCCGCTTCTTTTCTCTAGCCAGAGATAGTCATTGGGACCTTCAGGTAATGGGGCTAACTGTAAATTTTTAGGCCAATTGCTTGGAATAGGATTAACTTTTTTATATTCGGCATCTTCCGATTTTCTTTGAGTTAACTGTTTCCATGCTTTAACTGAATCAGCGCGTTCTGATTCAGATAACTCTAAAAGCCCTTGATTATTCAAAAGAATTTTTGTTGCGATATCCAGAGTATCTAGGGCGGGCAAAATGTTATTTTGAACTTCGTTGGATGCACATATTGCCTTAGCTTCTTGGGATAAAGGCGCTATTTTTTTTAGAGCTTCATTACATTTTTTTATATGTAAAGAAACTATTTTTTCACCATATATGTTAGAAGCTTGTTTGAATAATAATAAAGCATCTTGGAAATTCTGATTGTTGTAGCAAGCAATAGCTTGACTTAATATTTTTTCCATTTGAAAAGCCCCGTAAATTCTTAACTTTTTGAATAGATAATTTTTAATATTTCAGCTGATAAATTTAAGAAAACTATCCTCAGCATGTTTTGAATTAACTATAGTATTTAGTTTGATTGTTTCAATTTTATTGTACGTGCGCCATTTGCTTTTCTTTTTTAAACTTTCTTGCAGTGTTGGCCAATACAAAAGGCATAGCAATCCAACGAAGGGGGTTACGGATATAAGTCAGTAAATTTTGCCCAAGCTGATAAGACAAATGTTTATGAATTCTGTTTATATCCGCAGCATCATTGTAAAAGTGTACTGGCGGCAAATTTTGTTCACATGTTTGCTGTTCTTTATTCACTCGTTTGGCCGTTCGCAATAATTCGAAAGGCATTTTTATACATCCGCTGAAACTTTTACTTTGCTGAATCATTACTGCGCCCAATTGATAAGGCAGTTGGGTGCGCACACGATCAGCGGCTCCGTAGTACACGGGGCGTGCTGCCAAACGTTGTTTTTCTAAATATATTTTTTCCAACTCTTCTTGAACAAAGTGGAGCTGTTCCAATAAAAGAGTGTTTTCTTTTTCTATAGAGGATTGGGCATTTTTTAGTTGTTGTAAATTTTGCTTATCCGCTTCAGCTTGTTGAGTAAATAAATTGATTTTTGATGCTAAATCTGATTTTTCTTTTTCCAATTTCAATTTTTCTTGCAGATGTACGTCATGCTTCTGCTTGTACTCATCAGCTATTTTTCTGGTTGCTTTTAATTGCTCTTCAACTTGGTTGTAATGCAAGTGAATGGTTTCGCATTCTTTTTTAGTTGATTGTAATTGTTTGGAAAGTAGCGAAATATTGTCTTTATCGGCCAAACTGTTTGTCATGAGAGAGGCTATCTCTTGATGTTGCAGCATCATTGTTTGCCATGCGCCCATCACTAATTGGCGGTTGTTTTTCTTACATAAATCAGATTTCAAAGGTAAATTGGAATTATCTTGTAGCTTCTTATATAGCTCTATTACATCGACATTTTCATGAATTAGCGCATCAGCAAGATAAGCCGCCAAATTTGTTTGGCTGTTGTTTTCTGTATGCACAGAAAGCTCAAAGTTTTTGTCTTTTGAGGGTTTTAAGAGCTGTGGCTGTTTATGCGATTTATTTTCTTGGGTTACCCACTGCGCTCCTATATGGTGAGAAATTTTCTTCAAATATTTTTTAATAGAAAGCTGAGCCTGTTGGCTATGTACCAGCAAGCAACGGTTTTTATTATGCAGATAAAAGTTTAATAAACTTTCATTATAGGTAAGCCACTCTTGTAATTTTTGAGCAGTAACGCTTTCTGTCAGCATTTGAGGCGCACGCGTCAAGACGCTATTCGGTTGGTCGTAAACCAGAATAAAGTGCATGGAACTATCCATATCGCGCCAATAATTTAAAAGGCTGTTCGCTTCAGGATCTGCCCATCCCCAAAATGGTTGATCAATATTTCCAAGAAATAAATCCATAGCCAGGCCGTACCAAGCCGCTTCAATATGAAGTTGTTGTTCTGTTTCATAACGGCGAGGTGTATATAAAGAAGGCCGAGCAGACCTTGCCAATAATGAATCGATTTCTAAGGGAGACATTCCATCTCTTTTGGATGGCAATGCATGACCCATACCATGGTTGTATAGAAGTTGCTCTACAGCTTGATAGTTAGAATGTTGATGTCCGACGATGAGAATTTTAGCCATAATGTCCCCTTTAAAAGAAATAATCCCTTGGGTTAGTATTAAATTAATTATGTAAATATTAGTAAGTAAATTTTTGTAACGATAATCTTTGTTTTTTGAAAATACCTTAACTTTAATAAGCTTAACGCAATTTCAATAGCTATTTGTCATATTTATTAACATATGACATTAACATAAATACATGTTTTTATAACGTTAATTTACTTTTCCTTGATAAATTTTTTCGATATTATATTAAAAAAATCTTCGCAGGTATAGTGCCACTTGGTATTATTTTTGAAATAAGTATGAATTATGATTTTTTCATTTAAAAATATGTTTTTAAAAACATATTTAAGAGTGTTACTAAATGCGCCAGATGTTAGAATGCTTTCGTTTGTAACGCTGCATAATGAAAAAGGGAACAGGTGAATTTCTTTATGAATTTGATAAATAAAAATATTTTTCGATTTTGGATTTGGGGGATCGGGATGGCATTGTTTTTGCCGGGATGTGGTGTCGTGCCTACTTCCGGACCAAGTTACAGTCAGGCAACAGCTTTGGGAAATTTGAAAGATGCTGAAAATTTACCGGTTGTAGAAGTAATTGATATAACGGATTCTGTGTTGGGGCATCTGCATCATTCTGCGGAAAGCTACTCGTTTGCTGAGTTTTCAGCTAATAGTAAAGGTTATAACGATTTGGTTGATGCCGGCGATGTGTTGGATATTGCAATATGGGAAGCCCCTCCTGCGTTGTTGTTCGGCGGGGCACTTACATCACTGGGTTCGGGGAATGCACAATTAACAAAACTACCCGAACAAATGGTGGCTAATAACGGAAAGATTACCGTCCCGTTTCTCGGTGCTTTGTATGTAAAAGGCAAAACACCGGAGGCTATTCAAAATGACATTGTTAACCGCCTGAGGAAAATGGCAAATCAGCCGCAAGTGATGGTGCGGTTGGTTAAAAACAATTCTGCAAACGTTGTGGTGGTAAGGGCCGGCAGTAGTATCCGTATGCCGCTAACAGCACAAGGAGAAAGGGTTTTGGATGCTGTGGCGGCCATCGGGGGAACCACGGATGACATACGGGATGTTTCAGTTCAATTGACTCGAGGGGGAGTAGTAAAAACTATTGCATTTGAAACACTTACCACTAAACCTGCTGAAAATGTTTTATTACGCACGGGAGATGTTGTAGCCCTTCATTCCAAACCACTCAGTTTTACCGCTTTGGGCGCTGTTGGAAAAGTACAACAATTCCGCTTTTCAGCCAAAGGGATGAATTTGGGAGAGGCGCTCGGTCAGATGGGGGGCTTGCTGGATCGAAGAGCCAATCCTAAGGGTGTATTTATATTCCGCTATCAGCCTTTATCCAAACTGTCGCAACCCGAACAAGGTAAATGGCTGGCTAAAGGGTATACCATGGATGCAAATGTACCCACCGTATATCGCATAGATTTGCTAGATGCTAAATCTTTATTTTGGATGCAAAAATTTGCCATGCAAGACAAAGACATCGTTTATGTGGCAAATGCCCCGCTGGTTGAACTGCAAAAATTCCTACAGTTTGTTTTTTCTCCTGTTGTCAGTGGTGCCAGCAGTATCAACAATATAGCTAATTAATGGAGCATTGAAATGTCAGAACAGAAAAATACAGAGGCAACAAATGCTCAAAAAAAGAAAAAGCGCAGCTTTTTTACAAAATGGGGGGCTTTATTCTGGGGTACGGTAATTATTCCTACCGTATGTTCTACGGTGTATTTTTCAGTTTGGGCGGCCGACCAATATATATCCGAATCCAGTTTTGTTGTGCGTTCCGCCCGTAATCAATCGGCGTTAAGCGGAATAGGCGCACTATTGCAAAATGTCGGGTTTTCCCGTTCGCAGGATGATACCTATACTGTGCGGGAATATATGGAATCGCGCACGGCGTTGGAAGCGTTGGAAAAAACGATTCCCGTGCGCGAATACTATGAACAGAAAGGCGATGTTTTCAGCCGCTTTAACGGGTTCGGCTTTTTTGATTCAAACGAGGCTTTCTATCAATACTATAAAAATAAGGTCAATATTGCTTTCGATCCGGTGTCGGGTATTTCGGTGCTGAGAGTGGAATCGTTTGATGCCAAAGAATCGCAGCAGATTAACGCCGCCTTGTTGAATAGGGCGGAAGAGTTAATCAACAAATTAAATGCCCGTGCGCGCAAAGATACGATCGAGCAGGCCGAACACGGTGTCGAAGCGGCCGAAGAACGGGTAAAAAATGCGGCAGGAAAAATGGCTGAGTACCGTACTCAAAACGGCATTTTTGATTTGAAAGCACAGTCCGAAGCACAGATGGAGCTGGTGTCGAAATTGCAAGACGAGTTGATTGTGATTCAAACCCAGTTGGATCAAGTGCGGGCGGTAACGCCGGAAAACCCGCAAATTGCAGGTTTGCTGGCCCGCGAAAAAAGCCTCCGCCGCGAGATCAAAGATCAAATGCAGAAAATTTCCGGCACTTCGAATAGTTCCATTGCTACGCAAGCTGCCAACTATCAGCGGTTATTTCTGGAAAATGAGCTGGCCGAAAAACAATTGGCTACTGCTTTGGTGTCATTGGAAAACGCTAAGTCCGAAGCCGATCGCAAGCAGTTGTATTTGGAAGTGGTGTCCCATCCGAACAGGCCGGACATGGCTTTGGAGCCCAAGCGTATCTACAATATTGTGGCAACATTTATTATCGGTTTGATTTTATACGGTATTTTGAGTTTATTGATTGCCAGTGTGAGAGAGCATAAAAACTGATGAAAGCGTTGCACGAAACTACGTTTAAACAATCGCTGGCCATTCAAATGCGGGTAATCGGTGCACTGTTGATGCGTGAAATCATTACCCGTTACGGGCGCAATAACATCGGTTTCCTGTGGCTGTTTATGGAACCTTTATTGCTTACGTTGCTTATCGTATTGGTGTGGAAGTTTGTACGCGCAGATCAATTTTCGGCATTGGATATTGTTGCCTTTGTGCTTACAGGTTACCCCATGGCCATGATGTGGCGTAATGCTTCCAACCGTGCCATCGGAGCGATTGCCGCCAATGCCAGCTTGCTGTACCACAGAAATGTGCGCGTGCTGGATACGGTTGTAACACGCATATTGTTGGAAGTGGCAGGGGCAACCGTTGCCCAAATCATGATTATGGCGGTGTTGATAGCGATACGTTGGATCGAAATGCCGGCTGATATTTTCTATATGCTGCTCGCTTGGTTGCTGATGGCCATGTTTGCTTTTGGGCTGGGGCTGATTATTTGTGCCGTTGCCTTCAAATTCGATTCGTTCGGCAAGTTGTGGGGAACGTTGAGTTTCATCATGCTGCCTTTGTCGGGAGCATTCTTTTTTGTGTCGGTTATACCCCAACCGATGCAAAAATATATTTTGTGGATACCTATGGTGCATGGTACCGAAATGTTCCGGCACGGGTATTTCGGTCATTCGGTTATCACTTATGAAAATCCGTGGTTTTTGATTTTGTGCAATATCGTGATGCTGTTGCTGGGTTTGGCCATGATCAGCAAGTTCAGTAAAGGAGTGGAGCCGCAATGATTTCAGTCGAACATGTATCTAAGCGGTATCGGACGCGCGAAGGCTGGAAAACAGTTTTAAGCGGTATCGATTTCAAACTCGAAAAAGGCGAAAAAATCGGTATTTTAGGCCGAAACGGGGCGGGTAAATCCACACTGATACGCTTGATCAGCGGTGTGGAACCGCCCACCGAAGGAGAGATTAAACGCACGATGAGTATTTCTTGGCCGTTGGCGTTCAGCGGGGCGTTTCAAGGCAGCCTTACCGGTATGGATAATTTGCGTTTTATCTGTCGGATTTATAACGTAGATATGGATTACGTGAAGGCGTTTACCGAAGAGTTTTCCGAGCTGGGACAATATCTGTATGAGCCGGTAAAACGCTATTCTTCGGGCATGAAAGCGCGGCTGGCCTTTGCATTGTCGCTGGCGGTCGAGTTTGACTGCTATCTGATTGACGAAGTGATTGCGGTGGGCGACTCGCGTTTTTCCGAAAAATGCCGCTACGAACTGTTTGAAAGGCGTAAAGACCGCTCGATAATTTTGGTTTCCCACAACCATAGCGCAATGAAGCAATATTGCGATAACGCGATGGTGTTGGAAGCGGGGAAGCTGTATAAGTTCGATAATATGGACGAAGCGTATCAATACTATAACGCCTGTCTGTAAGCCGCCGTATTTGTTTGGAGGCCGTCTGAAATCTTTTCAGACGGCCTCAGTTATAATACCCGCATGATCTATCACCACATCGCCCTCAATATTCCCATTTCAGACGGCCTCTTAACCTACGGCCACCCGACCGCCTTGCCCAAAGGCTGTCGGGTGGTGGTGCCGTTTCGCGGCAAACCCGTTGCCGGTGTGGTGTGGGCGGGCGGCGTAACGCCGGAGATTGACGCGGCGAAAATCCTGCCGGTTCAGACGGCCTTTACCGACGAACCGCTGTTTCCCGAAAGCTGGTGCAAGCTGCTGGAGTTCACTTCGCGCTATTACCATTATCCGCTCGGGCAGGCCGTGTTTACCGCGCTGCCTTTGGGCTTGAAAGAGACCAAGCCCGTCGAAACACCGCAGCCGTCGCAGTTTTATGCTTTGAACGAAACAGGTAAAGCGCAAACCCCGCCGCCGGAGCGTTTCCACAAAAAACACGCCTTATGGCAGGCTTTGTTTTCAGACGGCCTCAGCATGGCGGCCTTGAAACACATCCACAACCAAGCACCGAAGCTGCTGCAAGAGTGGATGGAAAACGGCTGGATACGCACCACCCAAGCCGCCGCGCCCGTGTCGAGGCCGTCTGAACACCGATTAAACGCCGAGCAGCAAGCCGCCGCGCAAGCCGTTCAGACGGCCTCCGATACCTTCAAACCCTTCCTGCTCTACGGCATCACCGGCAGCGGCAAAACCGAAGTCTATTTCGACGTGATGGCCAAAGTGCTGGCGGCGGGCAGGCAAGTGCTGTTTCTGCTGCCCGAAATCAACCTCACACCGCAACTGCTCAAGCGCGTGGAAGCCCGTTTTGCCGACGTGCCGACCGCCGTGCTGCACAGCCAAACCGCGTCCGGCAAACGCACCCAAGACTACCTGCGCGCCATGCTCGGGCAGGCCAAACTGATTATCGGCACGCGGCTGGCCGTGTTCACCCCGCTGCCCGATTTGGGCTTGGTGGTGGTGGACGAAGAGCACGATACCTCGTTCAAACAAGACAACGAACTGCGCTACCAAGCCCGCGATTTGGCCGTTTGGCGCGCACGGCAAAGCAGTTGCCCCATCGTGCTCGGCAGCGCCACCCCCAGTTTGGAAAGCTGGCACAAAGCGCAAACCGGCGCGTACCAACTGCTCGAACTGACCGAGCGCGCCCATTCCGCCGCCCAACTGCCGCAAGTCGATATCTTAGACGTGCGCCGCCTGCCGCTCGACAACGGCTTCTCGCCGCAAGCCCTGAAACTGCTCAAAACCAACCACGAACAAGGCGGCATGTCGCTGGTGTATCTCAACCGCCGCGGTTTCGCGCCCGCCCTGTTTTGCGGGGACTGCGGCCACACCTTCGGCTGCCCCCGCTGTTCCGCCAAAATGGTGCTGCACCAACGCGCCCGCCAACTGCGCTGCCACCATTGTGATTTCAGACGGCCCGTACCCTACAAATGCCCCGAATGCGGCAACCAAGACCTTACCGCCGTCGGCCACGGCACCCAACGCGTCGAAGAAACCCTGCGCAACTTCATCCCGCAAGCCAAAGTCGCCCGCGTCGACCGCGACAGCACCGCCCACAAAAACGACTGGGCCGATTTATACCAACGCATCGCCGCCAACGACATCGACATCCTCGTCGGCACCCAAATGCTCGCCAAAGGCCACGACTTCGCACGGCTGAACCTCGTGATCGTATTAAACGCCGACGGCAGCCTGTACAGCGCCGACTTCCGCGCCCCCGAAAGACTGTTTGCCGAACTGATGCAGGTTTCCGGCCGGGCAGGGCGCGCCGAAGCAGCCGGCAAAGTGCTTATCCAAACCCAACTGCCAGAACACCCCGTATTCGCTGCCGTAAAAGCGCAAAACTACCGCATCTTCGCCGAAAACGAGCTGAACGAACGGCAAACATTCAATATGCCGCCCTTCGGTTTTCAGACGGCCATCCGCGCCGATGCCGTCAAAATCGACGAAGCCGTGCAGTTTCTTAACGACATCCAAGCCGTTACCCAACCGCTGCTGCCCGAAACCGTATCCGCCTTCGGCCCCGTACCCATGCTGATGGCGCGGCTGGCCGAACGCGAACGCGCCCAAGTGTTTTTAGAATCCGCCTCCCGCAAAGACCTGCACCACGCCGTGAGCCTGTGGGTGCAAGTGTTGCAGCAGTACCGCGACGGCAAAGTAAGATGGTCGGT
Organism: Neisseria sp. MVDL19-042950; assembly: GCF_030504625.1. Classification (GTDB taxonomy): domain Bacteria; phylum Pseudomonadota; class Gammaproteobacteria; order Burkholderiales; family Neisseriaceae; genus Neisseria. The sequence continues at coordinate 50,003 of NZ_JAUKWH010000005.1, forward strand.
GGATATCGACCCGCAAGAGATGTGAAGAGGCCGTCTGAAAACTGTTTTTCAGACGGCCTCTAAGGTTATGAATGGTTAGCTTTTAGAAGAAGATTCGGGAAAAGCCTCTTTAAACCATGCTTGGAATTCGGGGGTGTGGCGGATGTTGTCCAAACCGTCGTCTTGTTCAATATGTTCTTTGTTGGGGAAATGATTTGAATGTTGTGCAAGACGTAATTGTTTGATTGCTTCGACTGTATTTCCTTCCAAGGCACACAGGCAGGCATGGTTATAGGCAAAGTTTTCTTGATGTTGAGGATATTTATTTAAGAATCCATCAATCAAATTGCGGGCTTGTTGCAATTTGATTTGTGCTTCGGCAGGTTGATTGTCTTTTAAAATATGAAGTTCATGTAGTAAAGCGCTTAACCAGTTATAAGCGGCCTCATGCATGTCGGGCTTGATAGTCAATGCTTGCCGGTATTTTTCTCCTGCGTCACGCCATTTTTCCAAGGCTGTCGCGGTATCGCCTTGTGTGGCCAAAACCTGCGCTTCGTCAGCTAAGGCCTTTCCCCAGTTATCGGCGACTTCGTGTATGTCAGGCTCAATAGCCAATGCTTGTTGGAATTTTACTCCTGCGTCAACGCCATTTTTCCAATGCCATTACGGTATCGCCCTGTATAGCCAAAGCCTGTGCTTCTTCAGCTAAAGCACTTCCCCAGTTATTGGCTGCTGGATAAAAGTCATTTTTAATTTGTAAAGCCAATTCGTATTTTTCTCCTGCGCTTTGCCATTTATCGAATGCTGCTGAAGTTTGATTTTGTGTGTATAAATTTCGTGCTTCCATATATAAGGCACGTCCCCAATTATAGGCAGCGATATATTTTCTAGGATTAGAGCGTAATGTTTCTTGGTGGTATTGTTCGACTTTGGGGAGCCAATAATTCTGTTGTTTGCGATTACCTTTTTCGTATAAATAACAAGCGTGAAATCCTGCGTTGAAGTTGGCTTGTTCATCTCTACTATCTTGTAGAAGAACAGCTTGCCAAGCATAAAGAGCGTTTTCATTATCTTGATAATTTTGGCTTCTTTTCGCTTGATCTGAAAGCAAAATAGCTTGGGCGCGTAGTTGTTCGATAAGGGGAATTTCTTCATTTTTAGACAATTGTTTTGCTTTTTCAATGCTGCTTGTTTGTGCTTCCTGATTTTGTTCTTTGGGGTTCCATTGCTTCATTTCTGCAATGTCTTGAGTATATTTTTCAGCACTGTCGTAATGTTCTTTGATTTTTTCTACATATTCTTTAGCCTGTTCTAGGTCTTGTTCTAATTGACGTTTATCTTTTTTATAAAGTAAAAGTGGAATGGCAACGCCTATGGCTGCAATAACAATGCCTGCCACGGCAAAGACTATGGTAATAAAGGTCATCCACCAGTTGAGGTTTTGTTGCTGGTTATCCATAACCTGCATACGCAATGCTGAAATATTGTCTTGCAGCATTTCAGCTTGTGAGGCAATCAGATTGTTTATTTTCGGTTGTTTATCCGTTGTGGTTTCCACTGTTTTTGTTATGGAGGAGTTGCTTGCCCCCGTTTGTTTCGGATCGGCTAATGTATCGGCAGTCGCGGAAAAGGCAAACGGCAAGCTGAGTATCAAAGCTGAAAGGAAGGATTGAAAAAAGCGGTTGTTCATCGGCGTGTCCTAATCGATAGGGTGTTGATTATAAAGAGGTAAACCGCAAATGGATACTTCCCGAATATCCGGAAAAAGGTAGTTGTTCGTAACCTTGAGATGCTACTTTAATATTCAACAGGTATTTTTACATAAATTTATAAGTTGCTAATTTGGTTGATTATTTTGTTGTGTCATTTTTGACGGATACAACTGTTTTAAGCGGGTTTTGCTTGACTTTTAAGCATTGCCCGCTTTGTTATTTTGCGTTAGTTTGTCAGGGAGCCTGATAACGTTCCGACTGAAAAGTAGTTTTGTTTTTGTAAAGATTAAAGGCGATAACCGCCAGTTTTCGCATGATCGCCGTGATAATGACTTTTGACAGTTTCTTCTTTTGCTTAAGACGTTTTGTAAATTCGGGAAAGTATCCGCGAGCATAGGCGACCATAGCAGGCATGAATAATGCGGCACGCAAACGCCTATTCCCGAAGCGGGTTATCCTACTTTTGCCGTTTACACTGATTCCCGACTGCCTTTGATGCGGACTTAATCCGGCAAAGGCGACAAATTGACCGGCGTTTTTAAATGTACCGGATAAGAGATGGTTGGTTAGAATGGCGGCGGTTAACTTGCCAATCGAAGGTATGGTTTGAAGGCCGTCTGAAACGTCTTTCAGTTCAGGATACTGCATGATTTTTTTCCATTTCAGCTCTCACCAAAGAAAGCTGTTTTTGGATATGGACGATGTTTTCACGATGAATTTGTTTGACAAATTCATCTTTGGCCGCCGAAAGCCTGTTCTTTTCTGCCGTCTGACTTTCAATAAGCTGTTCCTGTAATGCCAAAACACGCTTTAAGCGGTAATGGGCTTTTGATACGGGTTTCCTCAAGGGCAAATCTTTCGGCAAAGCAGTACTGCAATATTCGGCAATGAGTTTTGCATCTTGCTTATCGGTTTTGGTTCGAGCAAAGCGGCTTTTGGCATAGTCGCTTATTTTCAGAGGATTAATGACGGATATTCTGTAATCTTTGCCCATGTAATCGGCAACATCTTCAAAGTAGTTTCCGGTTGCTTCCATACAAATATGGATATCGGAACAATTGAAATTATCCAACCAGCCTTTCAGCTTTTCAAAGCCTTTTATGCCATTCTCGAATTTCGCTGTTTTAACAACACCGTCTATCAGCAATGCTGCATCAAAGGTTTTATGCGATATATCCAATCCCAAAGCGTTTCTCATTATTACCCTTACTATTCAGATTCATACTGACGTATGTTCTTTGATGCTACCCAATCTTTATAAACAAGAAATCCCCCGCTTCAATCTCAAGTACAAGCTATATCGCTTTGGCCGTTGTCGAAGTCGAGGGATACGGTTTGAATTACGTCTAATCCAAACCTTTAAGCCGTCTGTTTCCAAACGGCTTAAAACTTTGAATTAGCATTTTATTGCTTTGAATTGTTGATTTTGCTTAAAAATTAAGCGATTTTTGGGGTTTTAGCGAGCTCGCGGGAGAACGCCGGAAGCAACAAAATTGCCGAAAAGCAAACTGGCGGGAGGTCCCGCACCCCGAGACCATTTTTTTATTGCCGCCCCCTCTAAAAACATGCCGTGCTATCCGAACATACGCGAGGAGGGTTCGACAATAAAAAAATGGCCAAATCAAAGATTAACAAAATACCAAATAACAACAGACAAAATAAAACCAATGCAAATACCAAGCAAAGGATAACCAAACCACTCTTTTAAAATATATTTAGTACCTTTTTTCCTATGAACATGAATAATTGCATAAAGAATAAGACCTGCAATAACAATCTCTAAAACCATTCGGCACCTACTGCATATTCACACGGGCTTCATTGTAGCCGTCATACATTAAATTAGACTTCGACGCACCACCCATCACTAATACTTGCTGCGACTCCACCGCTGGCGATACTACCGTTTGGGCAGGTGTTTCTACCGTTTGTCTATCCTTATAGGGATTATAAATACCGTTTTCGGCGTAATCAATACACTGGGATTTTTTTATGCCTTTTATCGGTGTGGCTTGGTCTGTATAACATGTGCATTTACCTTCGGTTTTGACACAGGCAACCGGAAACGGCATGGTCTTAATGCTTTTATTGTGGACGTTGTATATCGGCGCAGTCCACGGCTGGCCGTCTATAACCGGCTTGTAATCATCTTCGGCCAAATGGGGCTTACTCTCTGGCTTAGACTGAACAGGCACCGGCGGGTATTGCCCCGCTTGGCTTGCGTCATTTGTGGTAGGAGCCGCCACCAACGCACCCCCGGCGGGGCTTGCCGCTGGAGCGGCAACTTGAGCTTGTGAAGTGGATTCCTGTTTATCTACATAGCTGTTCCAACTACTGTATACATACCAAGCTGAAACTATAATAGTAAGCAATACAACGGGAACAATATAAACAACGCGGCTTAACTTGGTATTGATTTTGGTGTGTTCTTCAGCCGACCTATACACGCCGAATGCCTTTTTATCCAAGGTATACACGCTTTTTACGGCACTTTGAACACTGGTCTTACTTGTCGGATCACCGCAGCTTTCCCATTCCAACATTCGTCTTACACCGAGATTGGTTTTGCTGATATGGCAGTGATGACCTATCAGGCTTCGGACATTAATATCTATCAGTCTTGGATGTTGGGTTAACAAAAATATATCTATACCTTTGTGTCGGTGCGTTTCAAGCTCGGCAACGAAATCGGGCACTTTCGAACCGCTTGGCCGCGGTCTGAATACGCGCTGGCACTCATCTATAACAAGGATAGCCCCCGTAGGCGCCCATTTATGCCACGTCTGCATGGTTTCGCCTTCGGGCATGGGCAGGTTGGGAATAATATCGCCTCTTACTTCCGGTATTCCGTCTAAGTAAAGAGGGCGGTTTTTCAAATCTTTCCGATTCATCAAATCGGAAATCATTTTTAAGGTTTTTCCGCTACCCGGAACACCGGTAATCAAATAGAGCATTTGTGTTTTCCTTTTCCGTTATTATTTGCGCTGAATACTGGCCGATAGCTTGGACATGGCTTTAAGGGATGCGACAAAAGCAAAGGTGCCGAATATCCAATTGAGCACTACGCCAATTCCTACTATATAGGCTAAATTCAATGCATCGCTTGGGATTCCGCCTATCTGTTCCTGCACTTTCGAAATGAAATAGCCTTGCAATTCATTAAGGCCGACATACGACACGAAAGACAACCCCAATGCGGCAATCACACGACCGGCGACATTCATCAATACGCCTGTTATCAATGAACCCCACATATCACAATTCCTTTACTGATGAATATGCAAACATGCTGCATGAAATGATGGTTGCTAATATGACTATCGGTCTTAACTTCCTCAACACATCACACAGATATTCATAGCCTATTTCAAAACTGCCCAATGCGCCCAATTCATAACGTACCGGTGCGGGACAGGTTCCATCAGTGGCAAACACATCTAAAGGTTCCAATTTCAACTCTATTTGCTTTTCGGGTACTTCCAAATCTTCATACCCTACATCACCAATATCGGCACATTGAGCAGCACGGGGATTCTCTCGACAAAATTCACGCTGTTGCTGATTTTGCTGTTGGTTTTGCTGGCCGTGTTGACCTTGCTGGGCATTTGTATCAGAAGGTTGATTATTATTCTGATTGGGTATGGCAGGATTGTTTTGACCTTGATTAGGCACAGACGGGGTATTGGTATTAGGAGCAACACTTTGCCTTGTCGGTGCTTGATTGGAGTTAGGCTGCAAATCGGGCCTTGGAATAACACTTGCCGTTACCGAACCGTCTGAATTCATAGTGAACTGGGTTTGCTGGGCTTGATTACTACCGGCAGGTGTATACGGTGCCGTGGTTACAGTACTGCCGTTAACCGTAACTGATTTAGTGGCCGCATCGACAACGCTATTATTTTTGGACGTGCCATACACTTTTAATGGCGTCAACGACTGCCCGCCCGAAGACTGACTATCAGATGATTGTGTACCGCCATTAGAATTATTCGGGGCGGTATTGGACGCTATTTTTTCCAACTGCTTCATCATTTGATCATGATTGGTTTGCTGGCTGGCAAACATGCGCTGAAGAATATCTTTTACTTCGTCAGCCGACAAAGTTAAATCCTTAGATTCCACGGAATCAGATACAGTAACAGTATTCCTAGCTTCCCAAGATACATTAAGAATCCTTGATTTAGGATCTTGAAACGTATACTTAATACGACCTTCTATCAATTTACCAGATTCAAATATTTCAACGGTATTATTACCATCAAACGGATTAGTTCCATTATTATTGCCCCTCAAACCAGCAACATAAGTAGTATAAATAGCTTGAGATACTATTTTTCTATCCGGAGCATTTTCGATAAATGTAACCAAAACAGGATACACATTGCCATACTCATTCTTTTCAACACTTTTAGATACTGACGATTCCATTACCTTAGCCACCGCACCGGAGGCTTTCTTAAGAGCAGCGTTAGCAACGGCTCCGCCTATATCGCCGCTTTTTTCGGCAGCGGATTGTGCAGCAGAGGCACTGTTTGCAGCTTGAGAGGCAGCAGAAGCGGCAGAACCGCCTTTATTGAATACATTGTTATAAACATTCATTGCTGCATTAGCCGCATCATTAGCTTTGGAATCACCAAAAGCCCCAGAAATACGCCCCCCTAAGCCACCAGTAAACAAACCATCAAGAAAAGAACCAATAGCATTAGCAGTTCCGGACAAACCGCCTGCAAAATCACCACGTGAAAAAGCCTGCCCAGCATCATTAGCAATAGGCAAACTATTACCAACCGAACCGCCTATCCAAGATGTAATAATCGCAGTATTCACAACTTGATTAACCTTACTTGGCATAGTCGCTTTATTGCCAAAATTGTCAGTAACGGTAACACGGTAATTCTGGGTTGCCGTTACCGTGCCGCCATTGCTGGATACGGTAGGATTGCCGACCTTTTGAGGATTAACGCGCAACACGCCCGTTTTCGGGTTATAACCTTGATTCTGCAATGCCTGCCCACTAGGAAAACTGGTATCAATGCGGTTTACGGCAGGAGGCGGAGGCGGCGGAGGTGGCGGAGGTGGCACATCCGCCCATGCTAAAATCGGTGTCAGCGTAGCGTTAAAGCTAAAACAACCAAGCACAGCGATACGCATAATGCGGGGAAAAGTCCTAAGACAAATTCTATTTCCGGTATCATTTTTCATTACTACTTTCACTCTCTATCATTGCCACAGACCTCAATGCAACCACCACTACAAATAACAAGGCGAAAAAAACCACCATATTCCGACCTATATATTGAGCAGCTTCAAAATATGCACCATATTCACATTGAGGCATCACAAGTTTGATTATCTGTTCTTTGTAAACCCAATTTGCGCCATTAAAAACGGGGTGATGCAGCACCCCGTCTTTGTCGATCGTCGGCACAACTTGGGTCATCACGACGTTTGTTGCTTCTTCATGCGTCTGATAGCAAATTCGGCCGACTTGATAACCCATGATTACACCTTAGCCCACGGCGTTTGAACCACGCTTACCGACGCGAATCGTCGCAAAAGCAATACCGATACCAACCGCCAGAACGCCAATTGCTAATACGCCAGCTTTCAAACCAGTGAGTTCAGTTTTAACCGTTCCCAACAAATCTGATTCATCAGCCATGGCAATTGCAGGCAGAGCGGTAGTGGTTGCTACTGCTACGGCGTATTGGAGTTTTTGTTTCCAGTTTTTCATAATGGATTTCCTTTTTAAAATTAAACAAAAGTGAGTTAATGCGGGCTATGTGAAAGGTTTTTCAGACCGCCCGCCGAGCCTGAATCTGGTTTATTCGGTTTTCTGATAAAAGGCGAATATCTGAAAATCCCCGCCTATTTCATCTACTCCAGCTTGCAATGCGTCTTCATAGTTTTCGTATTGACCGGCGGCTTTGATGTTTGGTGTAAAACCCACATCGCCAAACGGATCAGGATAAAGAAATTCATGATTTTCCAAATCCTGCACTATGAAACGCTGTTCATATTTATTTACCATGACTTAGCCTTTCGGCGGATTTTGCGGCTGGACTTGGAAATCTTTCAGCACCGCCACCATGCCCTTACCGGTTGAAGTCATCTCAATGGTTGCAATCACAGCGATTGGAAATTTCAAGTTTTCCAGCCGCTTGAAATTGTCGGATTCACCGAATTTCATATTGGCAGCGGTAAAGCCTACGGCGTTACCCGACTGGCTGGGCATCGGCGTAGCAACAAGTACGGTACATGTATCGAGTTTGTTACCGTCGATTTCGCCTTTGAATTTTTTAGCACCAAGCAGAGTTGCTTGAATTTGGGTAATCTGGCTTTGCTCAAACATAATCTTTCCTTTCGGGTATTAATTCACAGTTAAACGATTTAATGGTGTTCACGGCTTTTCGCCGATGGGTTATAAAATAGGCCAACGAAAACTTGTAAGGCGAGTTTTCAATCTGGATCTTGCGAGTTAATGCTTTGCCTTGCTGTTCGGCTATCTCTAATTTCTTATGTTCGGGCAAGCCGTCATAAAGACATCTGGATAACCATTGCTGATAGGCATCTTCTTCTTTCTGCCGTCTGATACTGCCCCTGTCATTAGCAACTAATCCGAATAATGCACCATGAGGGTTGTAATCATCAGATAGTTTCCAATTTAAAAATTCATCGGTTTCTCTTGCGAGTTCGGCCTCTGGGGAGTTATGCAGATAACCGTATTTTTGCGCTTCCAATAACTCGTTAACGTCGTATCGGGCAGGTTCCAAACCTTTAGGATATTTGCCATCCTCAGCTATCAGCATTTCGACAATTTGGGCATCATCCATACCGACATCCCGCATGAATCTGACTAATCCGCCAACGGCGTTTTTGCCGTGCTTCACTTTATGTTCAAAAGTCATATTGAGCGTTTTTTCCCTGACGGCGATTCTTTTGGCTTCGGGCATATTCGCAAAGGTTTGGCAAATGGGAAACGCCCCTGAAAAATAAGCGCCTGAATCCTGCAATATTTCAAACGGTATCTCTATATCGCCGTGATTGAACTGAATTTCGAACCGCACCCACGGACTATCTTTATCGCCAAGCTGACGGCCTTTTTCATATATCCGCACATAACGGGCATTTTTTACTTTGCCGACATAAAGGGTTTTGCCGGTATGATCTTCTTTCTGCCATGCAGTACCCCGACATTCTCTTTTAGGCTGCATATTGTGATTGTTGAAAAAGCCGTTATCGTGGTCTAACAAAGCCTGTTCGGGCGTGTATTCACCGTTGAAAAAATCCAAAGCCAAATCACATCTGGTTATGCGGCAACGTATGGCGTTTTTCATAAAATCGTAAAGCCGCTTTTCCCAACCTTCGGAGGCCAAGTTACAGCCCAAACCTTTCAATTCAACCAAGACCGTATCCCGCTGACCGCCGTAATGAACCGCTCCATATTCAGCATCTTCAGAACCGAGTAAATACATGCTGTCATAAAATTTATTCCCCTTAGATTTTGCTTTTCGGGTTATGCCGAAGCCCAACATTTCTTCGAGCTTTTTACTTAAAACCCACATGTATTCAGTATCTGAAACAAGCGGATGCCCTACGAATTTCAACAATGTATCTTCATGAAATGTGAAAGTTATCCAGTCGCAAAATACGCCGTCTATGGCACCGCGCCTTTGAGGAACTTCGATTAATCTGCCCCTTCCATCAGTAAGGAAATGGGAAAAGTATTCAATCGGGTTTTGGTGTTGCTCCCCACTCATTGGATTGGGTTTTTGTTGCTCCCCCCCTGTTAGTCTAGGGGGGCGGCCTTCGGCGGAACCCGCCGCGCCGTGGCCGGCAGAGCCGACCACCGCCGCAGCGTTTCCCGCCACGGCCTTTTTATCCGCACCAACAGTCATTTCAACATTTCCGCATCAATGATTTTTGCCACTTCCTGCCGACCGCATTTATCGGCCATGCGGTAAGTTCTTTGCGGAAAATGCGGGTTTGAAATGGGAAAATTGATGGTCCTAACTAAGTTGTGGTTTTTGTAGATACGCAGCAGATAGGATTTACTGTTAAAGAACTTGTCTAAATCTACAGAGTAGTAAGCAATGCACATGATTAAGCCCCTTTCACTTGGCTAAGTTAAAGGAGCGTTAAAGTTTGTGAGTTATGCCCCTCTTATGGGGCGCAATATATAAGGCCGTCTGAAAAGCGGCAAACAAAAAAGACTGCTGAAGCAGTCTTTTTTTCTTATTCTTCCGCCGATTAGCGTTTGAACATGTTGCCGAATTTTTGGTTGAATTTGTCCACACGGCCGGTGGTGTCGACGATTTTTTGTTGGCCGGTGTAGAAGGGGTGGCACTCGGAGCAAACCTCGATAGTGAAGTTTTCTTTAGCCATAGAAGATTTGGTAACGAATTTGTTGCCGCAAGAGCAGGTAACGTTTACGTCGTGGTATTCTGGGTGAACGCCTTGTTTCATTTTGATTTCCTTTTAGGTTGCGGGCATAGGGATTGTGCCTATGCTTCAAGAGTTAAGTTGAGCATTATGGCAAGAACTTGTTGTTTTGGCAAGTTTTGCGTGTTCGGGTAAGTATTCAGACGGCCTGAAATGCTACAGGCCGTCTGAAAAGGAAAGATTATGGTTGGCGGGCTTTAACGGATAACGCCGCATGCCATTCTGTGACCGCCGCCGCCCAAGGGAACCGGGTGGTCGTGATGGTTGTCGCCGCCTTCGTGAATCATCAATGAATGCCCGCGCAGGTCTTCGATGTTTTTAATCCGCGGTGCCAATACGGGCTGGGTGGCTTTGCCGTCGGCGGTTACGGTTAGAGCGGGCAGGTCTCCCAAGTGGCCGCTGTCGTCCCACGGGCCTTTATGTGCGCCTGTGTGGGCGGGATCCCAATGGCCGCCGGCTCCGTGGCCTTCGGTTAGTTTGCCTTTATGCATGGCAGGGGCGCAGCTGGGTTTTTCATGAACGTGGAAGCCGTGGATGCCTTCCGTCAAGCCGTGCAGATTGGGGGTGAAAACTGCTCCGTATTTGTTTTGGGTGATGCGGATTTCGCCGATGGGTTTATCGCCGGTTTTTGCGTTGAGCAGGGATACCGGAACCACGATTTCAGATTGTGCGTATACGGCGGCGGACAAACAGCATATTAATGCCAATAATGTTTTTTTCATTGTGTAACCCTCTTGAATTGTGTGTGTGTTTGGCAATATCAAGAATTTTACAGGAAATATATACAAACATATTGGCATTTATATATCGGTGTCATCGTTGAAATCAATCAGCCGCGCCGCCACGTTGTACCGCCCGCGCCGTCTTCGAGAATAATGTTTTCGGCGTTGAGCAAATCGCGGATACGGTCGGATTCCGGCCAGTTTTTCTCCGCGCGCGCTTGTTTGCGCTGTTCGATCAGGCTTTCGATTTCTTCGTTGGAGAGGCCGTCTGAAACGCTGCCGCCCTGCAAAAATTCCTGCGGATCGCGTTGCAGCAAACCGATAATGCCGCCGAGTGCTTTCAAGCAGCCCGCCAGTTCGCTGCTGTTGGTTTTGTTGACTTCGTTGGCCAATTCAAACAATACGGCCATTGCTTCTACGGTGCCGAAATCGTCGTTCATGGCGGCAAAGAAACGGCGGGTGTAGTCGTTGGCGTTTTCGCCGACTGCAAACTCGGCGGGCGGCGTGTTTTTCAAAGCGGTGTACAGGCGGGTAAGCGCGCCTTTGGCATCGTTCAAATGGGCATCGGAATAGTTCAGCGGGCTGCGGTAGTGCGCACGCAAAATAAAGAAGCGCACCACTTCGGCATCGTATTTTTCCAACACTTCGCGGATGGTAAAGAAGTTGCCCAGCGATTTGGACATCTTTTCGTTATCCACGCGGATAAAGCCGTTGTGCAGCCAATATTTCACATGGCTTTCAATCGCTTTGCCGCCCGAATGGTTATGGCCGCAACTGCCGCCGTGCGCGCCGCAGCTTTGGGCAATTTCATTTTCATGATGCGGGAATTGTAAGTCCGCACCGCCGCCGTGAATATCGAAAGTGTCGCCGAACAACTCTTCGCTCATGGCCGAGCATTCGATATGCCAACCGGGGCGGCCTTGCCCCCACGGGCTTTCCCATGCCGGTTCGCCGGGCTTGGCGGCTTTCCACAATACGAAGTCCAACGGGTCGCGTTTGAAACCGTCCACTTCCACGCGTTCGCCCGCGCGCAAATCGTCCAGCGACTTGCCGGAAAGCTGGCCGTATGCGGCAAATTCGCGCACGGCGTAGTAAACGTCGCCGTTATCGGCGGCATAAGCCTTGCCGTTGTCGATCAGGCGTTGGATCATGCCCAACATCTGTTGCACATGCTCGGTGGCTTTCGGTTCCACATCGGGGCGGATCACGCCTAAAGCCGCCGCATCTTCATTCATGGCTCGGATAAAACGTTCGGTCAGCTCGCCGATGGTTTCGCCGTTTTCCGCGGCGCGGGCAATGATTTTGTCGTCGATGTCAGTAATGTTACGCACATAAGTCAGCGGATAGCCCTGTGCGCGCAACCAACGGGCAATCATGTCGAACACCACCATCACGCGGGCGTGCCCCAAGTGGCAGTAGTCGTAAACAGTCATACCGCAGACGTACATGCGCACGTTTTTCGGGTCGATGGGGATGAATTCTTCTTTTTGGCGGGTGAGGGTGTTGTAAACGGTTAGCATGGGTTTGCTCTTTATTTGTTCAATCTATCGGTAAAAATCGGATTATATCGGTAAGCGGAGGCTTATATTTATTTTCAAGATGTTTTTTCAGACGGCCTCGTCGCTCAATATCTGTTCTTTCTCAAAAAATCTGTCAATTCTTTGGAATGGTAAAACGCCATACAGCGGGCGAAAATCATGTTCATCTCGGTGTCGCCCGATTCTTCGCTGTGTATGCTGATGCGCTTTCGATGGAAATCGCCGGTTTTGTTTTCCACAAAATCAATCAGTTTCAGCCAGTCTGAAGGCGAATAACGCGGTTTCGGGTGGGAATAGTCTTGCAGGCTGCGGCGTTGGTAGAGGCCTGCTTTTTCATAGTTGCCGTTCAAGCATTCTTGCAGGGCGAAATCTCGGAAATCGAGATGCGGCACTCCGCCCGTGCCGGCGGCGGAAACGGCTGCCGGAAGCAGCAGGGCGGAGGCGACAATCAATGTGATGCTTTTGACCAACATTAAGTCAGTTCCCAAAAAATCACTTTAACGGTCTGTATCGGGCGGTTGGGATTGGGCGACAGTCTGGCGAACCAGAAATAATATTCGCTGTCGTCGTCGCTTTCGTGGCCGCGGGCGTAGAGCATTTTGCTGCCGTCCCACAAGGTAAAGTGGCCGCTGGCGTTGCCCCAGCCTTCGACTTCAAACATCACGATGCCGGTTTTGCCTTTGATTTTCGCCAACACGTTTTGTTTGACGGAGGCAATTCTTTCTTGGAATGCGGCCGAATCGAAGTCGGCGTCGTCATCCGATTTCAAGCGCGGCGGGCAGTATTCGACGGTGCCTCTGCCGAATTGTTTTTTGAGAAATTCGCCGAGTTCGCGCACTCTGAACCAGTGGTTTTTTTTGTCTTTGTCGCCGATAAACGCGCCGGCGCGGTTGGCGGGCAGGCGGATGCCGCTGTGGTTCAGCGCGTAAGACATGCGTGCGGCGCAGGTGTTTTCCCAAACGGTCGGTTCGCGCTCTGCCAATTCCGCCCAGCGTTTGGAAATGAGCGGATAAAACTCGTGGCTGGGAATGGTTTTGTAGTGCTTAACCATATCCGCCCAAGCCGGTTTTTTGGGGCTGACGCGGGGGCGTGCGGTGCTGCCGGTTTGGGGTTTGGGTTTGGCGGGCTTGACCGGTTTGACGGGTTTGGCGGGTTTGGCGGGTTTGGCGGGTTTGGCGGGTTTGGCGGGTTTTGCCGATGTTGCTCTGGCCGGTGTCGTTTTTGCCATTTTCTTTCTCCTTTGTAGTCAGATAATGCGGCGGAGAGGAAGTCTGCCGTTTCAGACGGCCTCTCCGGCTAGAAAAATCGAAACCAAATCACATTGCAATCGTTGTTTTAAGGGATTTCAGACGGCCTTGTTGTGTTTTATTCCGCCTGAAACACCGAGGTATCGGTTTGAGGTTGGTCTTTGACCGTCTCGACCGTTTCGTTTTGCTTAGCCGCTTCTTCGGCTTCGGCTGTCAAACGTTTTTTCTCGGTGAGGTAGGTGTTGATTTGATACACCAAATCCTGAGTGCCTTGACGGGATAATGCGCTGATTTTAAACAGGCGCGGGGTGTTCATGTCGAAGCCGAAGCGGTCGTCGGGGGCGAGGTGGTTCCAGCCGATTTGTTTTAAAAATTCGGCGGTACGCTCTTCGGCTTCTTCTTCGCTCAACATATCGAGTTTGTTGAGCACCAGCCAGCGCGGTTTGTCGTAGAGTTCTTCGTCGTATTTGCGCAGTTCTTCCACAATCGCCAAGGCTTCTTCGGCGGGGTTGACGCTCTCGTCGAACGGTGCCAAGTCCACCACATGCAGCAGCAGGCCGGTGCGGGAGAGGTGTTTCAGGAAGCGGTGTCCCAAGCCCGCGCCTTCGGCGGCACCTTCGATGAGGCCGGGGATGTCGGCCATCACGAAGCTGTTGTTTTCGTCCATGCGCACTACACCCAGATTGGGGTGCAGGGTGGTAAACGGGTAGTTGGCGATTTTGGGGCGGGCAGCGGAAACGGCGGAAATCAGGGTGGATTTGCCGGCGTTCGGCATGCCGAGCAGACCTACGTCGGCCAATACTTTCAGCTCGAGCTGCAAGCTGCGGGCTTCGCCTTCTTCGCCCGGGGTGGCTTGTTTGGGGGCGCGGTTGACCGATGATTTGAAGTGGATGTTGCCCAAACCGCCTTTGCCGCCGCGGGCGAGGCATACTTTTTGGCCGTGGTGGGTGAGGTCGGCGATGATTTCGTCGGTGTCGATATCGCGGATCAGGGTGCCCACGGGCATGCGCAGTTCGATGTCGTCCGCGCCTTTGCCGTAGCGGTCGGAACCGTGGCCTTTTTCGCCGTTTTTGGCTTGGTAGCGTTTGACGAAACGGTATTCGACAAGGGTGTTGATGTTTTCGTCGGCCACGGCGAACACGCTGCCGCCTTTGCCGCCGTCGCCACCGTCGGGCCCGCCGCGTGGTACGAATTTTTCGCGGCGGAAGCTGACGGCTCCGTTACCGCCTTTGCCGGCAACTACTTCGATTTTTGCTTCGTCAATAAATTTCATGGTGTTCTCTGGATGGATTTCAGACGGCTTTCAACAGACAGGCTGTCTGAAAAAGTATTCAATGGGTTGATATTATAAAGGATGTGTCAATAGGCCGTCTGAAAATCTGTTTCAGACGGCCTCTTCTGCAAGAAGCGAGACTATTGCTTATGTTTTTCGCCGCAACCGTAAGCCTGCGTGATGCGGTCGATGATGATGGCCAGAATCACGATGGCGGCACCGGCTTCCACGCCTTGGCCGATGTTGAGCGTTTGCACCGCTTGCAGCACGTATTCGCCCAGCCCGCGCGCGCCGATCATGGAGGCCAGCACCACCATGCCGAGCGACATCATCACGGCTTGGTTCACGCCTGCCATGATGCTGGGCTTAGCTTGCGGCAGCAGCACCCATTTCAGCAGCTGCCAGCGGTTGCTGCCGAACGCGATGGCGGCTTCAATCATCTGCGGGCTGACTTGGCGGATGCCGAGGGCGGTGAGGCGGATAAGCGGGGCGAGGGCGTACACCACGGTGGCGAACAGCGCCGGCACTTTGCCGATGCCGAACAGCATCAGCACGGGAATCAGATACACAAAGCTCGGCATGGTCTGCATCACGTCGAGCGCAGGCGAGAGCAGTTTGTAGAGGCGCGGGCGGTAGGCGGTAAAGATGCCGACGGGAATGCCGATGATCACGGTGAGCAATACCGAAGCGGCCAGCAGCGCGAGCGTCTGCATCAGTGCCGCCCACAGGCCGAACGAACCGATTACGTAGAAACCGCCGATGCACAAGGCGGCGAACCACCATTTGCGCGTGGCATGCCAGCCCACTGCGCCGGTGAGCAGCAACACCAACCACGCGGGCAGGGCTTGCAGCAGGCGCTCCAGCGGCAGCAGCAAACCGAGCATTACATCGCTGGCTTTACGCAGCTTGTCGCCGTGGTTTTGCACGGTTTGCTTGAGCGAACGGTTGAGGCCGTCTGAAACCGACCAGACGCGGAAAATGCCGTTATTGCTTGCGGATCGGATATCGAGCTTGGTTTTCAGACGGCCTGCCGCTTCTTCGGAAACCCATTGCCGCCACACTTCGGGGTGCTGCTGCAAAAACAGCTTGGCCTGTGCTTCGCCGCTGCGTTTGTTTTCCGACATTTCCAAGATGGCGCGGTTGAGCATATCCGGTTCGAATTGCAGCCGTTCGATCATGGCGGCCAGTTCGGGGTGGGCCGTCTGAAACGGGGTGGACACAGCGACGGCGAGTTTGGAAACGGGAAAACCCGATACGCAGCGGTTTTTGCTTTCAGGCTGCAACAGCGTTTCCCAGCAGGCGGCATCGTGGGCGGGGAAGTCCAGCGGCTCGAAGCGGTATTTCGCCATCAGGCCGGTGGGCTGCCAGTAATAAAACAAGATCGGTTTTTTCTGCTCGTAAGCGGAAGAAACCGCCGCATCCAAAGCCGCGCCGGTGCCGGGGCGGACGTTGTTGAAATGCGCGTTGAGGCCGGTGGTGTCGAGCAGGCGCGTGTTGAAGGTTTCACACGTCCAACCCGTAGGGCAGTTGAGGAAACGCGCTTTATGCGGCGACTCGGGGTCGGGGAACAAATCTTTGAAACGCGGCAGGTCGGCCACGCCTTTTAAATCGGGGTGCGCCTGCTTCACATAATCGGGCACATACCAGCCTTGTTTCGCCCCGCCTTTGAGCGTGTCGCCGATAACGGCGGCCTTTTTTTCTTCCACGGCTTTCTGCATCACCGGCGAGCGGCCGATCCATTGTTCGGCAATAATCTGAATATCGTCTTGCGCCAGCGCGGTTTCCAGCGCGGTGGTGGTGCCGGGCACGCTTTCGG
Source organism: Neisseria sp. MVDL19-042950 (assembly GCF_030504625.1). Taxonomy (GTDB): domain Bacteria; phylum Pseudomonadota; class Gammaproteobacteria; order Burkholderiales; family Neisseriaceae; genus Neisseria. The sequence continues at coordinate 66,732 of NZ_JAUKWH010000005.1, forward strand.
TGGCGCAGCCGTAGCCGTCGCGCAAGATGGTATTTAAGACGGCAGTGGTGAATTGTCCGCTTTCCCAGTCGAGTGCGCCGAGTTTGATAGGTTTGTCGTCGGGCTGGCAGGCAACAGCAAAAGGGCTGGCGGCGAGTAAGACGGCGGATAAGAGGTGTTTGGACAAGGACTTCATCGGCTGAGATTCTTTATTATGTTTTTATGGGGCTGCTGAATCGGCTGAAAGTTCAGACGGCCTGCCGTGAAGAACAGGCAGGCCGTCTGAAAATCATTACGCCGCTTCCACATCAAACCCGCTGTGGCGCAGCAACGCGTCGATTTCAGGTTCGCGGCCGCGGAAGGCTTTGAACGATTCCATCGCGCTGCGCGAACCGCCCACGGCGAGGATTTCCATCCAGAAGCGTTTGCCGGTGGCTTTCACGTCGCCGCTTTCTTCAAAGGCGGCGTAAGCGTCGGCCGAGAGCACTTCCGCCCATGCGTAGCTGTAATAGCCTGCCGAATAGCCGCCGGCGAAGATGTGGCTGAAGCTCAGGGCGAAGCGGTTGTAGGCGGGCGGCTGGATAACGGCCACTTCTTTGCGCACGTCGTCGAGCACCTGCGCCCAGTTTTTCAGACGGCCTTCGTCGTTTTCGCTGTAAATCAGCATGTCGAAGAGGGCGAATTCCATTTGGCGCACGAGGAACATGCCGCGCTGGAAGTTTTTCGCCGCCACCATTTTGTCGAACAACTCGCGCGGCAGGGCGGCACCGTTGTCTTCGTGCGACGACATTTCCGCCAGCACGTCGTATTCCCACGCAAAGTTTTCCATAAACTGGCTCGGCAGTTCGACTGCGTCCCATTCCACGCCGTTGATGCCGGAAACGCCCAATTCGTCGACTTGCGTGAGCAGGTGGTGCAGGCCGTGGCCGGTTTCGTGGTAGAGGGTGATGATTTCGTCGTGGCTGAGGCGCGATTCTTTGCCGTTCACGGGCGGGGTGAAGTTGCACACCAGATAAGCCACCGGCGTTTGGGTTTGGCCGATGCGGTTGCCGGAGATGAAACGGCGTCTGCCGCGGTAGTCGTTCATCCAAGCGCCGCCGCGTTTGCCTTCGCGGGCAAACAGGTCGAGATACACGCCGCCGATGATCGAGCCGCCTTTTTCCAGCTCGAAATAGCGCACGTCGGGGTGCCACACGGGTACGGCTTTTTCAATGAAGTTCACGCCGTACAAACGGTTGACTTGGGCAAACAGGCCGGCCAGCACTTTGCCGACGGGGAAGTATTTTTTCACTTCGGTTTCGCTGAAAGCGTATTTGGCTTGGCGCAATTTTTCGCTGGCGTAGGTCAAATCCCACGATTGCGGGTCGGCAATGCCCAAGGTTTCGCGCGCGAATGCCTGCACTTCGGCCAAGTCTTTTTCGGCGAACGGTTTGGCGCGGCGGGCCAAGTCGTGCAGAAAATCCAGCACTTGCTGCGGGGTTTCGGCCATTTTGGTGGCGAGCGAAAGTTCGGCGAAGTTGGCGAAGCCCAGCAGTTTGGCTTCCTGCAAGGCGATTTCCAAGCGGCGGCCGATGTTGGCGGTGTTGTCGAACTTGCCTTCGTCGCTCAATTCACTGGCGCGGGTAACGTAGGCGCGGTAGATGTTTTCGCGCAATTCGCGGTTGTCGGCGTATTGCATCACGGCGATGTAGTGCGGCATTTGCAGACCGATTTTGTAGCCCTCCTTGCCTTCGGCTTGGGCTGCGGCGGCAAACATGGCCATCGCGTCTTCGGGCAGGCCGGAGAGTTGGCTATTGTCGTCGAAATAAAGCGCGAACGCATCGGTGGCATCGAGCACGTTTTGCGAGAACTGCGCGCCGAGCTGTGCGCCTTCGGTTTGCAGTGCGGCAAACTCGGCCTGCTGTTCGGGCGGTAATTCGGCACCGCTTAATACGAAGTCGCGCAGGTCGTGGTTGAGTTTGGTTTGCTGGGCGGCATCGAGTTTGGCGAATTCGGGCGAGTTTTTAATCGCTTTGAAGCGTTCGTACAGCTCGATGTCTTGGCCGATTTCGGTAAAGAATACGGTTACTTCGGGCATCAATTCGTTGTACACGGCGCGTAATTCGGGCGTGTCGGCCACGGAATTCAAATGCGCCACCACGCCCCAAATACGGCCCACGCGCTCGGTGAGGTCGGTAAGTTTTTCAACGGTGTTTTCCCAAGTGATGTCGCTTTGGGCTTTAATGGCGGCGATTTCCGCGCGCGCTTCGGTCATGGCGGCTTCCATCGCGGGGCGGATGTCGGCGGTTTGGATGCGGTCGAAACGGGGTTCGTCGGCGAGGTTCAGTAATACGTTGCTCATGGTTTTCCTTTGGATGTTTTCAGACGGCCTGAATGGGGAGAGGCCGTCTGAAAAGAAACGGGTAAGATGGGAATCAAACGGGGTGTATATAGTGCCGGATGGGGTAAATTCAAAGTGTTTCTTTGATTGGCGATACGGTAAAAACGGCGGTTTCTGAATATAACAAAAATCATACGGGCAGGGTGGGCGGTTTCATTGTTATTGTCAAATCAAATGATTAAAACCGCAAATGCCTGCAAACCCGCTGCATCGGTTTGCTTCGCTATCGTCTCCGAATGGTATAGAATAGCCCTATAACAAACCGCTACTAACTATAACTATGGAAATATCATCCGATACCGTCCGCACGGCCATGCAGCTCAAGCTGATTGCCCATCCGCAGCGGCTGGCCATTGCGAAGCTGCTGCTGGAAAGCGAGCATAGCGCCGCAGAAATTGCCCAAGCAACGGGCATTCACGTTACCACCGTGTCCAACCATTTGAACAAAATGCGCAGCGGCGGCGCGGTTGATTTCACCCGCTACCACCGCGTGATGCAATACCGGCTCACTTCGCCGCTGATTGTCGCCGTGCTCCGTGCCGTGCAGGAAAACGGTGGCGGCAAAGAGGCCGTCTGAAAAACGCTTTGGAAACAAACAAAACACATCATGAAAATCGCTACTTGGAACGTAAATTCCCTCAATGTGCGCCTGCCGCAGGTGCAGGATTGGCTGCAACAGCACAGCCCCGACGTATTGGTTTTGCAGGAACTCAAGCTCGACCAAGACAAATACCCCGCCGCCGTTTTTCAAATGGGCGGCTGGCATACCGTGTGGAGCGGCCAAAAAACCTATAACGGTGTGGCCATCATCAGCAAAGAAGCCCCGCAAGACGTGCACACCGGCCTGCCCGCGCTGCCCGACGACCCGCAGCGGCGCGTGATTGCCGCCACCGTTAACGGCGTGCGCGTAATCAACGTGTATTGCGTGAACGGCGAGGCACCCGACAGCCCGAAATTCCAATATAAAGAACAATGGTTCGCCGCGCTGACCGAATTTGTGTGCGATGAGATGAACCGCCACGAAAAGCTGGTGTTGCTGGGCGATTTCAATATCGCTCCCGCCGATTTGGATTGTTACGACCCCGAAAAATGGCGTGAAAAAATCCATTGCACCAGTATCGAGCGGTCTTGGTTCCAAAAACTGCTCGATTTAGGGCTGACCGACAGCCTGCGCCACCGCTATCCCGAAGAAGTGATGTACACATGGTGGGATTACCGCGGCGCGATGTTCCAACGCAAACAGGGTCTGCGTATCGACCACTTGCTGATTACCCCCGCCTTGCGCGATGCCCTGCAAGACGTGCAGGTGGATTTGGAAGCCCGCGCGCAAGAACGCCCCAGCGACCATGCGCCGGTGTGGGCGGAGTTTGCCGTTTAAACCGCATTAACCCGAATGCCCGATGGCATGAGGCCGTCTGAAAACTTTCAGACGGTCTCAACCCTTGTTTTTTACACTTAAACCATTTCTCAAATCATCTATCTTTTCATCACTCTTTTATTCAAGCTAAAAATGTACTCACGATTCTTAAAACCCAAATGCTTTCTCAACCTCATATTGGCATTGGCCGCCGTGCCTGCCGCCGCACACGCCGCGCAGTGTACGAATGCCGGCTTGGACGTGGTGGTGCTTGGTTCGGGCGGCCCCGAATTGAGCGACAAACGCGCTTCTACCGGCTACTTGGTGCGTGAAAACGGCAAAGCCCGTTTCATTATCGACTTCGGTGCAGGCTCTTCACTCAACTTCGAGCGCGCGGGCGGCGACATCAAAGACTTGGAAGCCCTGCTGTTTACCCATTTCCACGTCGACCATTCCAACGACTTGCCCGCATTGGTCAAAGCCTCGTATTTTTCCGAACGTAACCGTGACTTGCCGGTTTACGGCCCCACCGGAAACCACACCATCCCCACCACGCCGTTGTTTGTAGAGCGGCAGTTCGGAGAAAAAGGCGTTTATCCTTATTTGTCGGACTTTCTCACCGGTGAAGCCGCGTTCGCATTGAAGCCGATAGCGGTTAACGCCGATAAAAAACAGCCCAAACTGTTTGAAACCAAACTCGGCGGCTTTACCTTGAAAGCCATTCCCGTGGAACACGGCCTGCTGCCTTCTTTGGGTTGGCGTATCGAGAAAAACGGCTGCTCCGTAACCGTGTCGGGCGATACCAGCAACATCGGTAAAACTTTGGACGTGCTGGCGAAAAATACAGATATCTTCATCGCCCACAATGCCGTGCCGGAAAGCGCAAGCGACAAAATCGCATTGAAGCTGCACATGATGCCGTCTGAAATCGGCCGTATCGCCCAAATCACCGGCAGCCGCAGCGTGGTGTTGTCGCACTTTATGCACCGCACCGAAAAAGTGAAACCCGCCACCTCCGCCGCCATTCGCAAAACTTACCAAGGCAAGCTGGCGTTTGCGCAGGACTGCGATATTTATTCGCTCAAAACCGGCATGAAAACCGGAAGCTGCAAGGAATAGCCGAAAGGCCGTCTGAAAAAGGAAGGTTTTGAAAAGCGATGTTTTCAGACGGCCTCGAAAGAGAATATAAGAAAATCCCAAGCCCTGTGTTCAAGGTTGGGGATTTTTCTCGGTGTAAAGACGGTTACAGCGAATAATACATTTCAAATTCCAGCGGATGCGGAGCCATGCGGATGCGCTTAACATCTTCTTCCACCAGCGCGATATAACTGTCGATCCAGTCTTTGCTGAACACGCCGCCGCGCAGCAGGAATTCATGGTCGGCTTTCAGGGCGGCCAGTGCTTCTTCTAAAGAAGCGCAAACGGTCGGCACCAAAGCATCTTCCTCCGGCGGCAGGTCGTAGAGATTTTTATCCGCCGGATCGCCGGGATGGATTTTGTTTTGAATGCCGTCCAAACCGGCCATCAGCAGTGCCGCAAAACACAGATAAGGGTTGGCCGTCGGATCGGGGAAACGGGCTTCGATACGGCGTGCCTTGCTGCTGTTCACAAACGGAATACGGATGGAAGCCGAGCGGTTTTTGGCGGAATAAGCCAGCTTGGTCGGTGCTTCGAAGTGCGGAACCAAACGTTTGTATGAGTTGGTGGACGGATTGGTGATGGCATTCAGGGCTTTGGCGTGTTTGATGATGCCGCCGATATAGTAAAGTGCGGTGTCGGACAAACCGGCATAACCGTCGCCCGAGAATAGGTTTTTGCCGTCTTTCCAGATGGATTGGTGAACGTGCATGCCGCTGCCGTTGTCGCCCATCAGCGGTTTGGGCATGAAAGTGGCAGTTTTGCCGAAGTTGTGGGCAACGTTCAAAATCACGTATTTCATTTCTTGCGTTTGGTCGGCACGATGCACCAAGGTGCTGAATCGGGTGCCGATTTCCATTTGGCTGCCGGTGCCTACTTCGGGATGGTGCACTTCCACCGGAATGCCGATTTCTTCAAGTACGTTTACCATAGCGGAGCGCAGGTCTTGGTTCGAATCCACCGGTGCTACCGGTGTGTAGCCGCCTTTAACGGAAGCGCGGTGGCCGGTGTTTTGGCCGTCGAAATGTTTGCCGCTGCTCCATGCGCCGCTTTCCGAAGTGATTTCAAAACGCGCTTTGTGCATGTGGGTTTCAAATTCGATGCCGTCGAATACGAAAAATTCGGGTTCGGGGCCGAAATAGGCGGTATCGCCCACGCCTGAAGATTTCAGATAGGCTTCGGCACGTTTGGCGATGGAACGCGGATCGCGGTCGTAGCCTTGGCCGTTGGCGGGATCGATCACGTCGCAGGTCAACACCACGGTGGCATCGTCGAAGAACGGGTCGATAAAGGCGGATGCAGCGTCGGGTTTCAACTGCATATCGGAAGCCTGAATGCCTTTCCAGCCGCTGATGGACGAGCCGTCGAACGGATGTCCGTTTTCAAACCATTCTTCAGGGTCTTCGAGCACGATGTGGGCGGGAACGGTAAAGTGATGCTGTTTGCCTTTGGTATCGGTAAAGCGCAAATCAACAAAACGGACTTCGTTTTCTTCAATCAATCGGACAACGTCTTTAACAGACATGATGCAACTCCTGCGGAAAGTCGGATTTAAAAATATCGGTCGGCGTGCTGCTTTTTAACGCGATAGGTTAGCGGTTTGTATTGTGCCACAGGTGTCGGGCCGGTAGGAAAAAACGGTGCAAATAAACGGGTTTTGCCGCGGCAAGCCTGCTTGCAAAACGGTTTGGCCGGAGCGGTTCGCCGTTGCCGTCGAATTCCTGCGGTAGGGTTTTGTGGCGTTAATACTTTATGTTGCAACACTTTGTCGGCATTTATGCTTTTGTATGGCAATATAATTTTCTATTTTAAGATTGTCAACAATTTGATGCGGTTCCGTGTGCGGATGATGTTTCGGGCGGAGCGGCGCAGGCTTGCCGTTTTTATCACCGTTTTACCGAGGCTTGGTTATAATGGCGCGATTATTTGCATTTGAGTGAAGCACATGGACACCAAGCCCCGCTATGCCGTGTTCGGCAATCCGATAGTACACAGCAAATCGCCGCAAATCCACGAGCAGTTCGCCTTGCAGGAGCAGGTCGAAATCCATTACGAGCGCATCTTGGCGGCACCGGATGCTTTTGCGGAAACCGTTGAGTGTTTTTTTGCGGAAGGCGGACAGGGCGCAAATGTTACCGTGCCGTTTAAGACGGCCGCTTATGATTGGGTGGACGAGCATTCCGAACGGGCGGAAGCGGCGGGTGCGGTCAATACGTTGATTCCGCTGGGTAACGGTCGTTTCCGCGGCGACAACACCGACGGTGTAGGTTTGGTAAATGATATCGTGCAGGTATTGGGGATACCGTTGAAGGGAAAGAAAGTGCTGGTGTTGGGAGCGGGCGGAGCCGTGCGCGGCGTAGTGCCGGTGTTGCTTGAACAGCAGCCGGCAAGCATCACGATTGCCAACCGCACCGAAACCAAGGCCGAGGAATTGGCCGCGTGTTTCGGTGTTCAGACGGCCTCTTTAAACAGTTTGCCGGCCAATTATTTCGATATCGTCATCAATGGCACATCAGGCGGGCTGAGCGGGGCATTGCCCGATGTGGATGCCGCCGTGTTCGGTGCGTGCGAGTTGGCCTACGATATGGTTTACGGTGAAGCGGCTCGAGTGTTTTTGGATTTTGCGCATAACGCGGGAGCCCGGCAAACGGCCGACGGATTGGGCATGCTGGTTGGACAGGCGGCTTATGCTTATCGACTGTGGCGCGGGTTCGAGCCGGACATCAAGCCGGTAATCCGTTATATGAGAGAGGCAGGAAATCATGTTTAAATGGCTGATTGCATTGCCGTTTGCTGCTTTTATTCTGTTTAATGCCTATGTGTATGGAAACATTATCACTTACCGCGCGGTGGCACCGCATAAAACCGCTTTTATGAGTATGCGCATGAGCGATTTCCGCGATAAAGGGAAAGATGTCGCATTGGACTATCGCTGGGTGCCGTATGACAAGATTTCGGTTAATCTGAAAAAAGCCCTGATCGCTTCGGAGGATGCCAAATTTGCAGCGCACGGCGGCTTCGATTGGAACGGTATCCGCGATGCCATCAAGCGCAACGAACGCGGCGGCAAGATTCGCGCCGGTGGCTCTACCATCAGCCAGCAGCTTGCTAAAAATCTGTTTTTAAATGAAAGCCGAAGTTATTGGCGTAAAGCGGAAGAGGCGGCGATTACGGCAATGATGGAAGCGACTACTGATAAAGACCGTATTTTCGAGCTTTATTTGAATTCGATTGAATGGGGTTACGGTATTTTCGGTGCGGAAGCGGCTTCGCAGTACTTTTATAAAAAACCGGCAGCCAATCTGAGCAAACAGCAGGCGGCGAAATTGGCCGCCCGGGTGCCCCGTCCGCTTTATTATGCCGAAAATCCGCGTGATCGTGGGTTGCGTGCCAAAACCACTATTATTTTGAGACGGATGGGTTCTGCGGCTTTGCCGGATACGGATTAGCTGAACCGTTGATGGGCATCAAACCGGCAAGAGGCCGTCTGAAAAGGTTTTCAGACGGCCTCTTGCTTTCATTATCGGGCTTTACAGGTAGGGTTGCAGCGTTTTTCTCAAAATTTCCGTATCGGTAATTTCGGTAATGTTTGCTTCACCTAAACGGTTTAGGCCGACAAAACGCATAACGCCGCTGCAGACTTTTTTGTCGTGCTGCATATGGGCAATCCATTTTTCAAAATCGAAGCGGGGCGGTGCAACCGGCAATTCCGCTTTTTCGAGCAATGCGGCAATGCGCTCGGTATCTTTGCTTTTCAGACGGCCTAATTGTTCTGAAAGGCGGCAGGCCAATACCATGCCTGCGGCAACTGCCTCGCCGTGCAGCCATACGCCATAGCCCATTTCCGCTTCAATGGCATGGCCGAAAGTATGCCCCAAATTCAGCCAAGCACGTATGCCTTGCTCGGTTTCGTCTTGGGCAACGATGTCGGCTTTCATGCGGCAGCAATGATAAACGGCTTCGGTTAAAACGGCCTGATCCTGCCGCATCAGGGCGGTTATGTTTTGTTCCAGCCATTCAAGGAAATCAATATCGCCGAGTGCTCCGTATTTGATCACTTCGGCCATGCCGACTGAAAGCTCGCGGCGGGGAAGGGTGCCGAGGGTGCTTAAGTCTGCAAGCACGGCCTGAGGTTGGTAAAACGCACCAATCATGTTTTTTCCAAGAGGATGGTTGATGGCCGTTTTGCCGCCGACAGACGAGTCGACTTGGCTGAGCAGAGTGGTTGGAATTTGAATAAAAGGTGCGCCGCGCTGATAAGTTGCGGCGGCAAAGCCGACCATGTCGCCGATCACGCCGCCGCCTAAGGCGATTAGGGTGGTTTTCCGTTCGGCGCGGTTTTGCATCAGGCCGTCAAAAATCAGATTGAGCGTTTGCCAATCTTTATATTGTTCTCCATCGGGCAGAACAATGCTGAAATGCGGGATGCCGAGCTTGTCCAAGGCCGTCTGAAGCGTATGCAGATACAACGGAGCGATGGTTTCATTGGTGACAATGGCTGCTTTTTTTCCTATGTAGGGCCGGAGCAGGGTATCTGCTTGTGCAAGCAGGTTTTCGCCGATAAAAATAGGGTATTGATGGGAAGGTGTTTCAACAGTTAGTGTGCGCATTTATAGCTCCGTATACATGGTTTCAGACGGCCATTAGGTAATGGATATGTTATCGGCAAAGGCGTTCTGTATTTTGTCGTCCGACAGATAAATCGGATGACTTATATATCTCTATGTTCGGATTCGGTTCGGGTATTGCTTAAGTATCCGATATAGCAGGCGGATATTCTGAATGAAGCCGATTATAACGATATGGGAAACACAAAGCGGTATCGTTTTTAACCATTATTACCGTGTATTCGGTGAGGCCGGCGGTTGTTTTGAACTCGTGTTTGTATCGAGTGTTTTGCCAAGCTCTCAGTTTGTCTACCTCGATACCGGCATTTCCCTAAATATAATCAGGCCGTCTGAAACAAGATGGGTTATGTTTTCAGACGGCCTCTGAGTATGCTTACAATACCGTCGGGGCGGTATCTATTTTCGCGACAACAATTGCAGTAATTTTTCTACGGTTTTGTGGCAGTTTTGGCTGGTAGATTCAACCACAATGTCAGCCGCAGAACGGTAAACACCGTCACGGAGATGATACAATTCTTGCAATTTAACCAAAGGATCTTCTACTTGGAGCAAAGGGCGGTTGTTGTCATAACGGGTACGTTCCAACAAAATTTCAGGACGTGCATGCAGATAAATAACCGTACCGCGCGTGCATAGTTTACTACGGTTCTCTTCACGCATTACCGCCCCGCCGCCCGTAGCCAATACGATATTGTCCAAAGCGGTCAGCTCATCAATAACAGCGGCCTCTCGTTCGCGGAAACCTTCTTCTCCTTCCAACTCGAAAATAGTCGGAATAGATACGCCGGTACGCTTGCAGATTTCTTGATCACTATCGTAAAAAGAACGGCCTAAGGCTTGCGCGGTATATTTGCCTAAAGTCGTTTTTCCCGCTCCCATCAAGCCGATAAAAAATAAATTGCCTGCTATGTTCTCCATAGCAGGCATTTTAAACGAAAACTTACACAAAGTGTTTGCTTACGTATGGTTTATGTTTAGTAGCGCAAGTTGCTGCCGACATTATCCATAATGCGTGGGGTAATGAAGATCAGCAGTTCGCGACGAGCCTCATTGCGAACACGTGATTTAAACAAATTGCCTACCACGGGAATATCACCCAGCAGAGGAACTTTGCTTACGGTGTTGCCGTTTTCTTCCTCATAAATACCACCAACGATCAACGTACCACCATCTTCAACCATAGCTTGGGTTTGCAGTTGTTTGGTGGTAATACACTTGGTAGTTGTGCCGCTGGCTACGCAATCGGTGGGGCTGTCTTTGTTAATTTTAACCGACATGATCACTTGGCCGTCGGGAGTAATGTTGGGCGTAACTGTTAAACCCAACACAGCTTTTTTGAAGGTAATCGATGTCGCACCGCTGGAAGTAGCTTGTTCGAAAGGAATCTCAGTACCGGATTCGATAACCGCTTCCTTACGATCTTGAGTCAATACACGCGGATTCGAAATAACTTTACCTTTGCTTTGCTCTTGCATGGCTTGTAATTCTAGTCCCAATGCACCTGATGATATTGCACGTACCAAAGCAATGCTTGAAGTGGCGGATGCCAAAGGCAAGTTAACATTGGGGTTTAGTATAAACGGATCCAGTGTCGGACGAGTTTGGGAACCACTTAAAATCGAGTTAGCCAAAGTGTTATTATTTTTTACTTTAGTGCTGAAGTTATTAATAGCATTATTCAAGTCCGAGCCTATGCTGTTTCGACCGTTGACACCTTGATAGCCGAACTTCACACCTAAGCTACGAGAGAAACCGTCGTTAGCTTCTACAATACGGGCTTCTACCATCACTTGGCGTGTCGGAACATCCAATTCTTCAATGAGTTTTTGGAATTTTTGGATAACTCCCCGGTTGTCTGAAATAATTAACGTGTTCGTAGCAGGATCGATTAATGCGCTGCCACGGCTGCTCAACATAGAGTTACGGCTATCGCTACTTCCGCCATTTTCATCTAAACGAAGGATTTTGCGGAATTCCTCTACATTTTTGTATTTCAACTGGAACGTTTGCGAAAATAGCGGGCCTAAGTCATCAATTTCTTTTTGTGCTTGTAAAGTTGCTTTGTCTTTCGCCAACAATTCATCGCGCGGAGCGACATTAATGATATTGCCTTGGCGACGCATATCAAGATTACGAGCCTGCAGAACCAGATCTAAGGCTTGATCCCAAGGTACATCTTTTAGAGATAGGGTCATTCTTCCATTGACTGTGTCGCTGGCTACGATATTTAATCCAGATTCTTTCGCAAGAATTTGCAGGATAGTACGCACTTCAATATCTTGGAAATCTAAAGAAACTTTCTTTCCGTTGAAGGATTTATTGTTATTTTTGTTCAATCCCAAAGCACTAACATTACTTTTGGGGTTGATCTCAAAACTAAATCGGCCTGCTCCCGCTTTGGTACGTACTTCCCAGCTACCATTATTTTTAATTACCAATTGGGTATTATTTCCAATACGCTTCATAGTAATGTTGCGTACAGGTGTGTTGAAGTCGGTTACATCCAGAGCACGCTGTGCTTGTGTGGGTAAAGGATAATTTTTAAGCGTAACAATAATACGGTCGCTTTGCTGTTTGATCTCTGGTTCTCCTGTAAAGGATGGGGCACTTAACTCTACAACGCCCGAGTTGCGTGGCCCCTTACGGAAGTCAATATTTGCCGATGTAGTAACTTGCTCCGATGACACTTTGGAAGCAGTCTTACGAGAATGACTAGATGCGGCAACATAATCGGCTTTGTTGGACGCAGGTTGTGCAGCGGAATTATTAGCTTTAGAGGCTTCGTTTACATAGACCCATACCTCATTACCTTTAATCTCGGTGCTGTATTGGCCGATTTTGTTTAGTCCGAGCACAATACGGCTGCGATTATTATTTTGTGCAGTAGTAATTTGATTTAGCAATGGATCAGCATATTCCAAAACCGGTTGAGGTAGTTGGAGGTGGGTGCCGCCGAAATCTAAAGCAATGCGTGGAGGAGCATTGGTAATAAAACCACGAGGTGAAACAGCACCCTCATCAAATTTAATTTTGATAATTTTTTGGTTGCCAGGCAAGGTGGAAACGTTGATATCGGTAATATTGCCTGCAAAAGCTGTTTGAACAGCAAATCCTAAGCCGATAGCGGAAAGAATTTTTTTTACATTGTATGATTTCATAATGTGATGCCCCTTTATTATTTATTGTTTTGAACCGTTGCGGTACTCTTTTCTGATCCGCTGCTCAATGGTAATTCAGTTTTTCGGTAAGTCCAGTTGCCATAGCTATCTTCTACAACTTCTGTCAGTAAAATCTTATCAGGTACTATTGATTGGATATGACCAAAGTTTTGTCCAATATAGTTACCTACGTGAACGGTATAAACATGACCGTTTGCTTCTACATAGCCGGAAGTTTGATTATCTTTCTTAAACATTCCAACATATTTCAGATTTTCCAAACTAAAACCTTCAAGTACCTCTTTGGGCCGATTCATATTGGGTGCATTTGCACTTTGCTGGGCAGTATTAAGGCGCTTGTTATCGAAAGCATCCAATCCACTATGAGTAGGTGGTGTATAGGGTTTCGGTGGATTGATTATTGGCTCTTCAAAAGGAATTATCTTCGCTTTTGCTTGTTGTTGGGTTTCTTGCGTCCAAGTTTTCAAGTCTTCATGGGCAGGAGTACAGGCGGCTAAGGCCAATATGCCTGCGAGTAATATTTTGTTTTTCATAATGCATCTCTCAGGAATTATTGGTTGCTTTGTGCTTTTTCGGCTGCACTGGCTGCCGCAATTTCTGCTTCTACCTCTTCTACCGGGCGGGCTTTATAGGTGTTTGCAGTGGCACTAAATGTCAACTGGTTGCTATTTTTATCATCTTTGTGGCCGATTTTTAGCGACTCTAAAGTAATGATACGAGAAAGAGCACCTACGTCACGGGTAAATTGGCTAATTTGATTATATTTACCTGTGATAGAAATTTCATAAGGTAAAACTTGAATTGGGCCTTCATTTATTGATGTTTGAGGTGTTACGCTATCCATGCGTAAGCCATTTGTAGCACCTGCTTGATGCAGCTCCTGTATCAGATTGGGAATTTCAGCATCTGTCGGTAATTGTTTTAACAGAACATTAAATGAGGAGCGGATAGCACTTAATTCGGCTTTCAAGTTGTCCAAATTTGCTGCTTCGATGCTTTTTTTCGTATAAGTATCTTTTAGCTCGATTTCTTTATTTTGAACCGAATCTAATGTCTCAATTTGCATACGAAAGAGGGCAAAATAACTAATTGCCAAAACACCGACAATGGTCAAGCCAGCTAAAGTGAGTTTGGCGGGTGTACTTAATAAATGTAAGGTATGTATATCAATATCTTTTAATTTTTTTACTGACATATTAATTCCCCTGTTTGTTAACAGCAGCATTTATATCGGAAGTTTCAACTGGTAAGGCGCGGCTGGCTTGGTTTAAGAGGACTTTTAGTGTAAATTCTTGAGAATTATCCACTTTTTTAATGCTTAATAATTCCGGTTGCGTGAAAAGACCAGTACTAGGGAGAGAGCGCATAAACATAGCAATTTTGTTATCGCTAGTTGCTTTGCCACTGATAGTATAAGTACTTGGGTTTTCGGCATTAATAGAGGTAATATAGGTGCCCTCTGGGATTAATACGTTAATAGAATCAATAAGGTAGGCCGCTTGAAAACGTTTTTCTTGCAGTTCTTCCACTTTCTGTTTACGGGCTAAAAAGTCTTCCTTTTCCTTTTTCAATTTATTGATTTCAAGAAGATTTTGATCTATCTTGGCAATTTCTTGATTTAGAAATTCATTTCGCTTTTCTTGGCCGCCTATTGCATTGTTGATTGAGAGATAAGTTAATGCAGAGAAGCCTAAACCTGTAAATAGTGCAAACAACATTAATGCCTTAAATTGTTGCTTTTTTTTCTGTTGGATCTTTTCTCTATAAGGAAGAAGATTAATTCTGGTTAATTCAATCATGTTACAGACCCCTTAGTGCTAAACCGAAAGCGAGTGTTAGTGATGGTGCATCTATTTGTAATTGTGATAAATCAACTTTATTACTTTGCGCTGCATAGTTAATTGGATGGATACACTCGGTTGCTGTATTTGTGTGCGAGAAAATGGTTTCTGCCAAGCCAGGCTGCTGAGAAGCAGTTCCTGTTAAGAAAATGTGCTTAATATTGGAAAAATTCTCGCTTGATTGGGTGGTATAGTAAAATTGCAATACACGCTGAATCTCTTGTGCTACTTGGATGTTAAATCGATCAGCGACTGCAGTTTGGTAATCAGAAGGCTTGCTGGCAGCGTTCATCATCTGTGCAGCTTTTTCCTCTGTAACTTGATAAGTTCGTTGGATAAGCTGGTTTAGTTGTTCCGTACTAACGGGTGTTTCTTGTTTATAGAGAATTTGGCCATTTTGAGTAATTAATGCATATGTTTGTGTTGCATGAATACCGAAAATGGCTATTTTTTCGTTCTCTAACTCAGGAGTATGTTGGTTGATCCAAAAGGAAAAAGCATTGTTTTGAGCAAAGAGGTCGATATCTAAGGTTGAAAGGGACAAGCCTGCACTATCAAAAGCTTCAATGCGCGGTTCTACATCATCTTTCTTTGCAGCAGTAAGCAATACTTGCTGACCGGCAGGAACTATTGAGGTGCCTACGACTTGGTAGTCGAAGTTCATCTCTTCAATAGGTGCAACTTGAGAGACTTCGAACTCAGCAAAGCTTTCCAGGTCAGTATCAACCTCTTTCG
Source organism: Neisseria sp. MVDL19-042950 (assembly GCF_030504625.1). Lineage (GTDB taxonomy): Bacteria > Pseudomonadota > Gammaproteobacteria > Burkholderiales > Neisseriaceae > Neisseria. Next base: position 81,968 of record NZ_JAUKWH010000005.1, read on the forward strand.
GGTTGTATACAACAGTTTCAATCGTGGCTAAACTTTGTGGTAAAGCGGCAACAAAATTTTTAGACGACGTATGAAGCTGTGTATAAGAATGTTGCAGATATGTAACAAGTTGCTCGTAGTCTTGAATTTTATTGCCTTTAACAATATTTTTAGGCAGTTTCGTAATAACGTATTTTTCCAACTGAATTTGGTTTAAACTACGGGCTGACAGCTGAACCATTTTGATAGCATGCTGCCCGATATCTATGCCAATAGCATTTGAGTTGCTGATGTTGGAAGAGACTTTACCTTTTGTATTCTTTTGATTTTTTGCTAAACGCATAATGTAAATTCCCTATTTTGGGGTGTGAGTAACAGTTTTGGCATCCGTAAGAGATTTCATTTTTTTACACAGTGTGTAAGGGGTGTTTATGAAATCTTTAGCTATTTTACTTTATTTAATGCTTTTGATGGCAACTTTGTTGATTTAGTCATGATTAAAAAAATTATAACGACCTGTGTAGGTCTAATTTTAGGGTTGGCTCTTTTTGTAGTAGGGCTAGTTGCAATAGCCATTTTGGTTACTTATCCAAAACTACCATCATTAGAGGCTGTACAACATTACCAACCGAAGATGCCGCTGACTATTTATTCTTCAGACGGCAAAGTTATTGGTATGTATGGAGAAGAGCGGCGTTCGTTTACCAAAATCGCGGACTTCCCCAAAGTACTGAAAGACGCAGTCGTTGCGGCTGAAGATAAAAGATTTTATGAGCACTGGGGAGTGGATGTGATTGGGGTTCTGCGTGCCGCTGTCGGTAATCTAACTGGCGGCGTACAGTCAGGTGCAAGCACGATTACCCAACAGGTGGCGCGTAACTTTTATTTGAGTAATGAACGCACGTTTACACGAAAATTTAATGAAGCGTTATTGGCTTATAAGATTGAACAGTCTTTAAGCAAAGACCAGATCATGGAGTTGTACTTCAATCAAATCTATTTGGGTCAACGTGCTTATGGTTTTGCTGCAGCATCACGAATTTATTTTAATAAAAATGTCAAAGACTTAACGTTGGCTGAGGCTACAATTTTGGCAGGCCTGCCGAAAGCGCCTTCCACATTTAATCCTATTGTTAACCCCGAACGTGCCAAGCTACGCCAGCGTTATATTTTAAATAATATGGTGCAGGAAAAAATGATTACGCCACAAGAGCGCGATCGGGCATTGGCGGAAGATCTGCATTATGAGCGTTACGTGCAGAAGATTGATCAAAGTGCACTTTATGTTGCCGAAATGGTGCGTCAGGAACTGTATGACAAATATGGTGAAGATGCCTACACTCAAGGATTCAAAGTATATACGACAGTAAGTACGGATCATCAGCGCGTAGCAACTGCTGCTTTACGTAAAACTTTGAGGGGGTTTGATCGCGGTAGCAGCTATCGGGGGGCAGAGCACTATATTGATTTGAGTAAATCTGACAACCCTGAAGAAACCATTAGCCAGTATCTTTCTACGCTGTATACCGTAGATGATTTGGTACCGGCTGTTGTATTGGATGCTTCGAAGAAAGGTGTGCAGATTCAGCTTCCGAATGGTAAAAAGATCACATTGGATAATGTGGCTCTGGGATTTGCTGCCAGGGCTGTTAATAATAAAAAAATGGAGGATGCACAAATTCGCCGCGGTGCAGTTATTCGGGTGAAAGGTAGCGGTAAACGTTGGACGGTTGCCCAGGAACCTTTGCTCCAAGGAGCATTGGTCGCCCTTGATGCAAGAACGGGTGCAGTACGTGCATTGGTAGGTGGCTATGACTTCCACAGTAAAACTTTCAACCGAGCAACACAAGCACAGCGTCAGCCCGGCTCTTCGTTTAAACCGTTTGTTTATTCTGCAGCTTTGGCTAAAGGAATGACGGCATCTACGCAAATTAATGATGCTCCGTTGTCTTTGCCGGGTAAAGGGCCTAACGGTTCGACATGGAATCCTAAGAATGCCGATGGGCGATATGCCGGACTCATCACTCTGCGTCAGGCATTGACCGCTTCTAAAAATATGGTGTCTATCCGTATTTTGATGTCTATCGGCGTAAATTATGCCCAACACTACATCCAGCGTTTTGGATTTAGGCCCTCTGAAATACCTGCCGGCCTTTCTATGGCATTGGGTACGGGGGAAACAACTCCGTTGAAAATGGCGGAGGCTTATACGGTATTCGCCAATGGGGGATATAAGGTTTCCGCTTATGCAATTGATCGGATCTACGATAGCCAAGGGCGATTAAGAGCGCAAATGAGACCTTTGGTTGCGGGAGAAAATGCTCCGCAAGCAATTGATGCGCGCAATGCTTATATTATGTATAAGATTATGCAGGACGTAGTTCAATTCGGTACTGCATCGCGTGCGCGTGCGGTAGGGCGCTCGGATATCGCAGGTAAAACAGGTACGACTAATGATAATAAAGATGCTTGGTTTGTTGGGTTTAACCCTGATATCGTGACGGCGGTATACATAGGTTACGATAAACCGCGTAGCATGGGACGAGCAGGTTATGGCGGCACGATTGCTTTGCCTGTATGGGTAGAGTATATGCGCTATGCTCTGAAAGGAGTGCCTAGTAAAGGTATCAAAGCGCCGGATGGCATTGTAACCAGTGGCGGCGAGTATTATCTGAAAGAGCAGCAATCTACCAGCCCTAATTTGGCATTGGATAATCGCTCAAGCAGACCTGTTCGCAATGAAGAGCGGGATCCTACGGTTGGCTCTGAGGGTGCTGCGGCACGTTCAGGCAGTAATCAGCGTAGCGGAGAATCAGCTCCGGCTGAATCTTCCGGTCAGGAAACTCCGGTGGAACCGGTTAATAATGTGGACAGTGAGACTGTTCCGCCTCCGCCACCTCCTGCGGCTCCTCCCCAAGGGCAGGCCGGTCAGCTTGATTCGTTATTTTAAAAGTGCATGAATAAACAGGCCGTCTGAATATTTTCAGACGGCCTGTTTATATCGGCAAATCAAAGTAGCCGGTATTTTGAAAAAGAACTTTCATTCGGTTGAATGTAAAAGGGTTTTGGAAGTTTTATAACCAATTGTTTTGCAAAAGATAGGGCATAGTCTGTATTTGGACATGCTGTTTGCCGTTACTTTCAGTTCGTAACCCTATGTTAGCGATTGATTTGATTGGATGTTAAGTTCTTCTGTGGGTGTAGATGAAAATCTCGCTGAAATGATATTTTTTTTACTTTTGATCCATTTGGAGTAAAAGAGGGCGCAGTTTTATTGGATAGATAACAATTATAAAAGTCAGTTTTTTTCAGAATCAGCAGGTAAGCCATCATTTATGGCAAACCATTCTGCCACAACTTTGTTTACTTCTTCTATGCCTTGTTTTTTCAGGCTAGAGAATAGCTGGATGCTGATTTGCTGGCGTTCGCTATAAGGTTTCAATACTTTTTTGACTGCACTGAGCGTTTTAATTTGATCGTTTTTGGAGAGTTTGTCTGCTTTTGAAAGCAAAATGTGCACGGGGCGGCCGGTTTGATGAAAGAAATCCAACATTTGTATATCCAGTGCTTTGAGCGGATGGCGGGCATCCATAATCAGAACCAAGCCGATAAGCTGGGTACGCTTTTGAAGATAATCGCCAAGTAGTTTTACCCAATGTGCGCGTACAGCTTCGGGAACCTGTGCATAACCGTATCCGGGCAGGTCGACCATGAATCCGCCGTTGGTCAGCTCGAAAAAATTGATATGCTGAGTGCGTCCAGGAGTTTTGGAAACATAAGCCAGTCTAACATGATTGGTCAACGTATTGATTGCACTTGATTTTCCGGCGTTGCTGCGGCCGACAAAAGCAATTTCGGCCGGGGTGGCGGGCAGATCTTTTAGGTGGTTGACGGTAGTAAAGAATTTGGCATTTTGAAATAGGTTCATAACTGGTAAAATTGTGTGAATTTAGTATAGAATACCATGATTACAAAATCATCGGTTTAACCAAGCAGTAAAAGCTTGGTGTTGAGTATATATAAAAAGAGTGTTGCAGGCAGGGATTGCAACGCTGTCATTCAGGAGCACTTCCATGAAACATTTTACCTTATTGGCTTTTGCGTTGGCTGCAGGAACGGTAATGGCTGCGCCGAAAGCCGATATTGCTAAAGGCAAAGAAATTGCAACCACTATTTGTGCGGCCTGCCACGCGGCTGACGGTAATAGCGGTATCGCTATGTATCCAAAGCTGTCTGCACAACACGCCAGCTATATTTTCACTCAAACTAAAGAAATTAAAGAAGGTAAGCGTACTACAGGCGCTTCGGCCGTAATGATGCCGCTGGTGGCAAATTTATCGGAGCAAGATATCTTAAATGTGGCCGCTTACTATGCCAAACAGTTTCCTAAAGAAGGCGAAGCCAATCCGAAAGAAGATTTTGAGCTGGGGGCAAAAATTTTCCGCGGCGGCCTTGCCGATAAAAAAGTTCCCGCATGTATGTCTTGCCATGGCCCGAATGGTGCAGGTATGCCGGGCGGAGGTACGGATATCGTAGCTTATCCGCGTTTGGGCGGTCAGCATAAGGCTTATATCGTAGATCAGATGAAGGCTTATAAATCAGGTCAGCGTAAAAACAGCATTATGCAGGATATTGCCGGCCGTATGACGGATACGGAAATGAATGCGGTAGGAAACTTCATACAAGGGTTGCATTAATTACTGCATATAATCGTGGTGTGAAAACGATAGGCCGTCTGAAAAGAGCATTGTCTTTCAGACGGCCTTAAATGTGGTTATACTCGTTTTTTTAATTTGTTGTATAAAATCGACACTATATGTCTACTCCAAAGAAAACAGTTCCTTTAATACGCCGGCCGTGGTTTGCTTTTCTCAGTTCCATGCGGTTTGCCGTGGCTTTACTCAGTCTGCTGGGTGTAGCTTCAATTATCGGAACGGTGTTGCAGCAAAACCAACCGCAAACCAATTATGTGGTGAAATTCGGTCCGTTTTGGACGGAAATTTTTGGCTTTTTGGGTTTGTTTGACGTATATGCATCGGGCTGGTTTGTCGTCATCATGCTGTTTTTGGTGGTGTCGACCGGACTATGCCTGTGGCGCAATATCCCGCCGTTTTTACGGGAAATGAAGTCTTACCGCATCAATGCCGGCAATAAGTCGTTAGCGGCCATGAAACATACCGTGTTAATGGACGGCGGAATCTCGCCTGAAATTGCCGGCCGTTATCTTGATGTTCAGGGATTCAGCACTAAGACGGTACAGCGTGAAGACGGCTCCGTATTGGTTGCAGCCAAAAAAGGGGCGATGAACAAATGGGGTTATATTTTTGCCCACGCAGCCATTATTGTGATTTGTTTGGGCGGATTGATTGACAGCAACCTATTGCTGAAATTCGGTATGCTTACCGGCAAAATCGTGCCGGACAACGACTCTCAATTCGCACGGGATTTTAAGCCTGAAAGCATTTTGGGAAGCAACAATATTTCTTTCCGCGGTAATGTAAACATTATCGAAGGGCAAGGTGCGGATGTCGTGTTTCTGAATGCAGATAAGGGAGTATTGGTACAAGACCTGCCTTTTACTGTTGATCTGAAAAAATTCCATATCGATTTTTACAATACCGGAATGCCGAAAGATTTTGCCAGCGATTTGGTGGTAACGGATAAGGCGACAGGGAAGAAAATAGAGAAAACCATTCGGGTAAACCATCCGCTGACTGTGGACGGCATAACCATTTATCAGGCCAGCTTTGCCGACGGCGGTTCGGATTTAAAACTTAAAGCATGGAATCTGGCGGGGAAAGGGCGCATGCCGGCAGCGATGAATGCCGTGTCGATGCGCGAATTCCCTTTGAATATCGGAGGGCAGCAATACCGTTTGGAATTCGATCAGTTCACCGCTATGAACGTCGAAGATGTGAGCATGCCGTCTGAAAAAGGCGCGCAAAATCTTCAGACGGCCATCCGAGATGTGCGTTCTGTGAAACAAGATAGAAAGTTTTCCAACATTGGCCCGTCTATTGTTTATCGTATCCGCGATCAAGCCGGGCAAGCGGTGGAATACAAAAATTATATGCTGCCGGTAAAACAGGAAGAAGATTTTTTCTTCATTACCGGTACGCGTACAGGGCTGGAACAGCAATACCGCTGGCTGAGGATTCCTGCCGATGCCCAAGGCAAACTTGATACGTTTATGGCGCTGCGTGAGTTGATTAACCAACCGGATATCCGCAAACGGGCGGTAGAAATAGCTACGCGCGGTACGCCCGATAATGTGCGCAGCCAATTTAATCAGGCTGCCGAAAACACATTAAGTTTGTTTGCCCGCGGCGGTTATTTGGCGTTGAATGACTTTGTTACCAATAATATTCCTCAGGCTCAACAAGAAAAGATGCAGGGTTATTTTTATCAGATCCTGTACGGTACGATAAATGCCGCATTGGATGAAGCAATCAAGGAATATGGCCTGCCCGAATGGAAGCAAGGCGACGACCGTAACCGCTTCTTGTTGAACAGTATGGATGCGTACACCGGTTTAACTGAATATCCGGCCCCCGTGTTGCTGCAATTGGACGGGTACAAAGGAGTACGTTCTTCCGGCTTGCAGATGACCCGTTCTCCGGGAGCGTCATTGGTTTATCTCGGCTCGGTGCTGCTGGTATTGGGTACGGTATTTATGTTTTACATCCGAGAGAAACGTGCTTGGCTGCTGTTTGATAAAGGAACAATACGCTTTTCTATGTCGTCGGGCCGCAACGAACGCGATTTACAAAAAGAATTTCCCGAACACATCCAACGCTTGAAGCAGTTGGAAAAGGACCTGAACCATGACTGATTATACTGAAACTCAAAAATTATCCGAGCATGTGCTGCTGACGCATAAATCGTTTTTACGCCGTCTGAATGTTTGGGACTGGTTGTTTGCCGTTGTTATTGCATTGACAGCCATGTTTGCACAAACGCAAGCCAGTCATCATATGGACGGCTATGAAATGGCGATTTTGTGGTTCAGTGCGGCTTCTTCCGCGCTGTTAGGTTGGTTTTTCAAGCCGTTGCGCTGGTTTACCGTGTTGAGCCTCGTGTTGGCTTACGGGGCAATCAAGTTATACGGAGGCGATATCGGTAATGCTGACCGTTTTTTTCTTAAATACTTTTTGAGCAGCCAGTCGGCCATCATGTGGCAATGCGCCACGGTGTTTTTTGCCTTGTTTTGCTATATTGCCGGTGTGCTGTTGGCTAAAAAGCAGAATGCCGACCGCAATACTCTGCTGGGTATGGGAACGGCGTTGACATGGGTGTCGGCTTTGGCAGGTTTTACCGGCTTGCTGGTACGTTGGCACGAAAGCTACCTGCTGCGTCCGGATGCCGGCCACATTCCCGTATCGAATCTGTATGAAGTATTCATTCTTTTTCTGGTGATTACCGCTTTGATGTATTTGTATTATGAAAGCAAGTTTGCAGTGCAGAAGCTGGGCGGTTTCGTGTTGTCGTTTATGTCGGTGGTGGTGGTGTTTGTGCTGTGGTACAGCGTATCACGTGAGGCACATACCATTCAGCCGCTGATTCCGGCATTGCAATCTTGGTGGATGAAAATCCATGTGCCGGCAAACTTTATCGGTTACGGTGCATTCTGTATGGCCGCTATGTTGGGTATCGCCGAACTTTGGGCCATCCGCGGCGAATCTGCCGGTAAGAAATCGTGGTTGCCCGATTCGCAAACGATTGAAGAGGTGATGTACAAAGCGATTGCGGTAGGCTTTTTATTTTTTACCATTGCTACGATTTTAGGAGCGCTTTGGGCTGCCGACGCTTGGGGCCGCTATTGGAGCTGGGATCCGAAAGAAACATGGGCGTTTATCGTATGGCTTAATTATGCCGTGTGGCTGCATTTGCGTTTGGTTGCCGGTTGGCGCGGTAAAGTGTTGGCTTGGTGGGCGATTATCGGTTTATTCGTTACTGCGTTCGCTTTTATCGGCGTGAATATGTTTTTAAGTGGTTTGCATTCTTACGGAACGCTTTAATACTTTTCTAATAGACTGATTTAAACAAGAGGCCGTCTGAAAACTTTCAGACGGCCTCTTGCTGTTGCAGAATGCTTTAATTTTGATGCCGCAATGACGGGCAGTGTTGCAGGTTGCCCAGTAAAGTTTCTATGAGACGGGGAGCGGTTTCGCTGAGATCGATCCGATCCGATTTGATCAGCCATTGGTAAATCAGACCGTCGATGGCAGATTGCAGGTAGATCACGGAAGCGGCGATATCCAGATTATCGGGCAAGGATTTTTGCTTGATGCACAGCGTGAGGATATCGGTAAGCCGTTGTTCCCACATATTTTGGTATTTTTCGATAACGGCGATGATGGCCTGGTTTTGCTCGATATGTTCACATTTCAGGTACAGAATACTGCAAAATTTATAATGGATTTTATTTCTTTGCAGGCGTTCAAACGTGTTTAGCAGGCTTGCATGCAGGCTTTCCAAAATGTTGCCCGATTCGTTGGCTATATCTTCTTCCAATCTGTTGCCTACTTCGTCGCATAAACGTTGAAACAGGCCGTCGAACAAATCTTCTTTGTTTTTAAAATGCCAATACAACGCACCGCGGGTTACACCGGCTGCTTGGGCGATTTCGTTGAGCGATGCGCGGGCGACACCTTTATGATAAAAAGTTTCAAGTGCGGCGAGCATCAGATCTTCGCGGGTTTTTAGGGCTTCGACTTTGGTTTTTCTCATGATAGGGAGGTAGGGTTATTTTTTGTAAAAATTTTTCGTAATTATAATAAATATCTTTGGAACATACAATGGTGTATGTATAATCTTGAGATTCCCAAAACGCTGATATTCCAGCGTCTTGAGCAATTCAAGTGATTTTAGATTATCCGTTTGCCGTGAGATAAGGTAGGTCGGGTCATTGCCCGCCAGTTACGGAATTTGTAAAGAATCTCACGGAAATCCAATGATAAAGATAGGAAAATTAATGATATTTCACCCTGCTCGTCAAACATTGCACCTAGCGGCTTTGGCAGTGGCAACAGCATTGGCGTTGACCGCTTGCGGAAAAGGAGATTCTAAGCACCAACAGGCCGAGGGGGCGCAGAAACAGGCACCGGCACCGGTGGTCGGCGTGGTTACGGTGCATCCGCAAAAAGTTACCATCAGCACGGATTTGCCGGGGCGGTTGGAGTCGCACCGCTCGGCGGATGTGCGTCCGCAAGTAGGCGGTATTATCAAGAAACGCCTGTTTCAGGAGGGCAGCTATGTACGTGCCGGCCAACCGTTATATCAATTGGATGATGCAACTTATGTAGCGGCTCTGGAAAGTGCGCGGGCGCAATTGGCGACAGCCGAGGCTTCGTTGGCGAAGGCAAATGCCGATGTTACCCGCTATAAGCCGTTGGTGGCGGCAGATGCCATCAGTAAGCAGGAATATGATGCCGCAGTAGCCGCGAAACGTTCTGCCGAAGCAGGGGTGAAGGCAGCGAAAGCAGCGATTAAGTCTTCCCAAATCAATGTGAATTATTCCCGTATTACCGCTCCGATTTCCGGCTATATCGGACAGTCTTTCATCTCGGAAGGCTCGTTGGTAACGGCGGGTAATGCATCCAAACTTGCCACTATCCAGCAAACCAATCCGATGTACGTCAACCTTACCCAGTCCGCTACCGACGTGATGCAGCTTCGCCAGAACATTGCCGACGGCAAAATGCAGTCGGTAAATGGTGCGGTTGAAGTAGGTGTCCGGTTGGAAAACGGTAAGGAGTATGCCCATAAAGGCCGCTTGTTGTTTACAGATCCTACTGTGAACGAAGCAACCGGCCAAGTTACCTTGCGTGCAGAAGTGCCTAATCCCGACAATATCCTGCTGCCCGGGCTGTATGTGCGCGTGAGCCTGCCGCAAGCTGATGTGCAGGATGTATTTGTTGTGCCGCAGCAAGCGGTTACGCGCGGCAAACAAGACAGTGTTATGGTGGTAAATGCCGACGGTTCGATGGCACCGCGCATGGTAACGGTAGTGCAGCAGCAGGGCAGCAACTGGATTGTTTCAGACGGCCTCCAAGACGGCGATAAAGTTATCGTGGAAGGCTTGGCGATTGTCGGTTTGACGCAGGCAAAAAAAGTAACGCCGAAAGAATGGTCGCCGGCCGGTAATGCAGGTGTTCAGAATAGTGCCCAAGCCGCATCGGCACCTGTTAAGACGGCCTCCGAACCCCAAGCGGCTTCAGCGGATAAATAAGGAACCCTCATGGCTAAGTTTTTTATTGACCGCCCCATTTTCGCATGGGTAATTGCGATATTTATCATCATTGCGGGTGTTCTCGGCATCGGAAGCCTGCCGGTATCGCAATATCCTTCGGTTGCCGCGCCGACTATCCGCCTTTCTGCCGTTTATCCCGGCGCTTCGGCACAGGTGATGGAAGACAGCGTATTGTCGGTTATCGAGCGCAATATGTACGGTGTGGAAGGATTGGATTACATCAGCACCAACGCCTCTTCAAGCGGTGGCGGCACGATTACGCTGACGTTTACGCCCGAAACCGATGAAGATTTGGCGCAGATGGAAGTGCAGAACAAGCTGTCGGAAGTTGAAGCCCAACTGCCCGCCACCGTTAAGCAAAACGGTATTACCGTTTCCAAGTCGCGCTCCAACTTTTTGATGGTTTTGATGCTTTCTTCAAAAAACATGAGCACAGAAGACATTGCCGACTATGTGGAGCGTAACATCAAGCCTGAAATCCAGCGGGTAAACGGTGTGGGTGAGGCGCGCTTATTCGGTTCGCAACGGGCCATGCGCGTGTGGATCGATCCGAAAAAACTGCAAAACTACAATTTGTCGTTTGCCGATGTGTCCGCCGCCATCAGCGCCCAAAACGCGCAGATTTCCGCCGGTTCGCTGGGTGCGCTGCCGGCAATACAAGGCCAAGCTATCAGCGCTACCGTAACGGTGCAGGGGCAGATGAGTACGCCGGAAGAGTTCGGCAATATCGTGTTGCGCTCGACTACGGGCGGTGCCAATGTGTATTTGAAAGACGTGGCTGAAATCCGCTTGGGCAGCCAAGACTATTCCACCTCGACCCGTTTGAACGGCGAGCCTTCCGTCGGCATGGCGGTGATGCTTTCCAACAGCGGGAATGCGATGGAAACCGCAGCGGCGGTACGCGACAAAATGACGCAGTTGGAACGGTTCTTCCCGTCGGATATGACTTGGTCTTCGCCGTATGATACGTCCAAGTTCGTTTCCATTTCGATTGAAAAAGTGGTACATACGCTGATTGAAGCGATTGTGCTGGTGTTTATCGTGATGTACCTGTTTTTACAGAACATCCGTTATACGTTGATTCCGACCATCGTCGTGCCGATTTCTTTGCTGGGCGCATTTGCTTCGATTTGGTATCTGGGCATGTCGATTAACGTGTTGACCATGTTCGCAATGGTGCTGGTTATCGGTATCGTGGTGGACGATGCCATCGTCGTGGTGGAAAACGTCGAAAGGATTATGTCCGAGGAAGGATTGCCGCCGCTCGAAGCCACCAAAAAAGCCATGAGCCAGATTTCGGGTGCGGTGATTGGTATCACGGCCGTCTTAATTTCGGTATTTGTACCGTTGGCAATGTTCAGCGGGGCAACCGGCAATATTTACCGCCAGTTTGCCGTTACCATGGCGATTGCGATTGCGTTCTCCGCTTTTCTGGCGTTATCGCTTACACCCGCATTGTGCGGAACCTTGCTGAAGCCGATTCCCAAAGGCCATCATGTGGAGAAAAAAGGATTCTTCGGTTGGTTCAACCGCAAGTTTTCAGACGGCACCCACCGTTATGAAGGCTGGGTGGCCAGATTGCTGCGAAAAGCAGCGCGCATGATGGCGGTTTATGTGGCATTGGCCGCCGTGGCCGGGTTGTTGTTTATCCGCATTCCTTCTTCTTTCCTGCCGCAGGAAGATCAGGGCACTTTGTTGATGCTGGTCCAACTGCCGTCGGGTGCCACCAAAGAGCGCACCGATGCGACGCTGGCCGTGGCGAATAAAGTGATCATGTCTATGCCCGAAGTCGAGAACTTCATCGGCGTGTCAGGGTTCAGCTTTGCCGGTTCGGGGCAAAATACGGGCTTCGGTTTTATTACGTTGAAAGATTGGGCGAAACGCAGCGCTCCGGGCAGTGATGCCGCATCGGTGGCCGGAAAAATCACCGGCGCGTTGATGGGCAGCGTGAAAGACGGTTTTTCCATTGTCATCAATCCGCCCGCCATTTTGGAGTTGGGTACCAGCTCGGGTTTTGAACTGTATCTGCAAGACCGCAACAGCAGCGGCCATGAAGCTCTGCTGGCAAAACGTAACGAGCTGATCGGTAAAATGCGCCAAAATCCGATGTTTGACGCCAGTAATGTGCGTGCTTCGGGCTTGGAAGATGCGCCGCAACTGAAAATCGACATCAACCGTCAGGCTGCCGCCGCACAAGGCATCGACTTTTCCAGCATCCGCAACGTATTGGCAACGGCTTTGGGTTCGTCTTACGTCAGCGATTTCCCGAACAAAGGCCGTTTGCAGCGCGTTATTGTGCAGGCCGATGCGGCGGGGCGTATGCAACCTTCCGATATCCTGGCGTTAACCGTGCCGAATAATCAGGGTGTGACCGTGCCGTTGTCTACGATCGCCACGGTTTCATGGGAAAAAGGCATCGAGCAAAGCGTGCGCTTCAACGGCTATCCCGCCATGCAGATTTCCGGCGCGGCCGCTTCGGGCTACTCTTCGGGCGAAGTGATGGCCGAAGTGCAGCGCATGGTTGATGAAATGGACGGTTACAGCTTGGAATGGAGCGGCCAATCCCGTGAGGAAATCAAAGGCAGCTCGCAAACCGTCATACTTTATACATTTGCGATTATCGCCGTATTTTTGGCGTTGGCTGCATTGTATGAAAGCTGGTCGATTCCGCTGGCCGTGATTTTGGTGGTACCGTTGGGCTTTCTCGGCGTGGTGTTGGGCGTAACCGGCCGCAACCTGTTCGGAGGCTTGTTCGGTGCACCGCCTTCTTATCTCAATGATGTTTATTTCCAAGTCGGTTTGATTACGGTAATCGGCCTGAGTGCGAAAAATGCGATTCTGATTATTGAGTTTGCTAAAGACCTTCAGGCGCAAGGCAAAACGGCATTGGAGGCGGCCCTTGCTGCCGCACACTTGCGTTTCCGTCCGATTATCATGACTTCGTTTGCCTTTATTTTGGGTGTGGTGCCGCTGTATATCGCTTCGGGAGCCAGCTCTGCCAGCCAGCGTGCCATCGGTACGACCGTTTTCTGGGGCATGTTGATCGGTACGGTATTGTCGGTATTTTTGGTACCGCTGTTTTATGTGGTGGTGCGCAAATTCTTTAAAGACACGCCGCGCCAACTGGAACGTGCCAAGCTGCATGCCGCCGAAGCGGGGATGACTGCGGAAATGGTAGATAAATATGTGGGCGATGCCGAATCGGGCGCAGGTTTGAGCGAAGAAGAAAAACGCGCCTTGCACGAAGATAAGGATTAAACATGAAAACAGTAAATTTCAAACCCGCTCTGAGTGCCGTGGTTGCCGCCGTTGTGCTTTCAGCCTGTACCATGATTCCCAAGTATCAAAAGCCGCAAGTAAGCGTGCCGGAAACTTTCAGGCACGACACGCAGCCCGAAACGGCTATTCAGGCGGCCTCGTTGGGTTGGCAGGATTATTTCACCGACCCGCGCCTGCACCGCTTGATCGAACTGGCTCTGGCACGTAACACCGATTTGCGTACCGCGGCTTTGAATGCGGAAGCGATACGCAAGCAATATATGATCGCCCGTGCCGATTTGTTGCCCGGCATCAACGCTTCGGGCAGCGGGCAGCGCGGTCGGGTGGCGGCGGATTTGAGCACCACGGGCACTTCGAGGGTTTCTTCGTCTTATACCGTGGGTTTGGGGATTACCGCTTATGAATTAGATTTGTTCGGCAGGGTGCGCAGCACTGCCGAAGCGGCCAAGCAAAACTACTTCAACAGCGCGGCGGCTCGTGATTCCGCTCATTTGAGCTTGGTGGCAACCGTTGCCAAGGCTTATTTCAACGAGCGTTATGCCGAAGAAGCGATGAAATTGGCGCAAAATGTGTTGAAAACCCGCGAGCAGACTTACAAACTGACGCAGTTGAAACATAAAGCGGGCGTGGTTTCCGCCATTGATTTGCGCCAGCAGGAAGCTTTGATTGAGTCGGCCAAGGCGGATTATGCCGCCGCCGTGCAGAGTAAAGAACAAGCGCAAAATGCGTTGGCCGTCTTAATCAACCGACAACTGCCGGAAGATTTGCCTGCTGGTTTGCCTTTGAACAAGCAGTTCAAAATCAGCAAACTGCCTGCCGGTTTGACTTCCGATGTACTGCTCAACCGCCCCGATATCCGCGCGGCCGAGCACTCTTTAAGACAAGCCAATGCCAATATCGGCGCGGCGCGGGCGGCATTTTTCCCCAGCATCAGCCTTACCGGCACCATCGGTACCGGTTCCACCGAGTTGAGCAGATTGTTTAAAGGCGGTAACGGCACATGGGCATTCGTGCCGACCATCAACTTGCCGATTTTCAATTGGGGCAGCAATAAAGCCAATCTGGATGCCGCTAAAATCCGCCAACAAATTCAGGTGGTGAACTACGAAGCCGCCGTTCAAGCCGCTTTCCGCGATGTGTCCGATGCGTTGGTTGCGCGGGAGCAGCTCGACAAACGTTATGAGGCCGCGGCCAAACAAGGCAAATCTTATGCCGACTATCTGCGCTTGGTGCGCTTGCGTTACAAGCACGGCGTGTCCAGCGCGCTTGATTTGCTGGATGCCGAACGCAGCAGTTACGGCGCAGATACCGCCTTGCTCGGCATACAGCGAACCCGTTTGGAAAATCTGGCCGACCTCTATAAAGCTTTGGGAGGCGGTTTGAAACGCCATACGCAGGATGGAACTCAGCAGTAACGCCATGGCTGTTTTAGATGCGAAAGGCCGTCTGAAAACGCTTGCTTTGTTTGCAAGTTGTGTTTTCAGACGGCCTTTTCGGCAGCAGGTTCTTTCACGGCCATCTATGATGTTTCAGACGGCCTGCCAAACCTGTTCGCAAAGTTTGTCAGTTTTCTTCCACTTCTATGCTCAGATACGAGCTTTGTTTCAAGCCGCGGCAGAATTCGGCAAAGTAGCTGTTGCGCTCGTTGCTGCCCAGTTTGGCCCAGCGGGATTTTTCTTCGAATTTGTTCAGCACTTCTTCGGGTGAGAGATGCACGTAGTGCAACATGTCTTCGATGGTGTCGTGTTCTTCCATGCCGCCGAAAACGATTTCGCCGTTGTCGCGCACGTAAACGTTAACGGAATCGGTGTCGCCGAAGAGATTGTGCATGTCGCCGAGAATCTCTTGGTAGGCTCCGACCATGAAAACGCCGAGCAGATAAGGTTCTTTAGGCTTCGGCTCATGTACGCGCATGCTGGATTCAATGCTTTGCTGGTCGACATATTGGCTGATTTTGCCGTCCGAATCACAGGTCAAATCTTGCAGCACGGCGCGGCGGGTGGGATATTCGTCGAGCCTGTGCAACGGCATGATGGGCAACACTTGCCCGATGGCCCACGTGTCGGGCAGGCTTTGGAACACGGAGAAATTGCAGAAATATTTATCGGCCAATTTGTCGTTCAAATCGTCGTAAACCTGCCGTTGCGAACGCCGGCTGGCCTGAAGTTGCTGTTTCAGACGGCGGCAGAGAACGGCATGCAGTTGTTCCGCCAATGCTTTTTCTTTGAGCGGCACTTTACCTTCGAGGTATTGCCCGGTAACTTCGGTAAGGTAATGGCCGATGCGGTAATAGGTTTCGGTAACCATTTCGCTGTCGTTGATGTCCAAATAAGCAATCAGCTTTTTGGTGGCGAACGAAAGGTTTTCTTCGTCGGTGATTTCCGGCACTTCTTCGGGAAGGCGTTCGACATCGGTAACATTCATCACCAGCACGGCATGGTGCGCGGTCATGGCGCGGCCCGATTCGGAAAAAATATTAGGATGCGGCACGCCGTTTTCGTTGCAGTATTCGGCCAGCATGGAAACAATCACATGCGAGTATTCGCCCATATCGTAATTAATTGAACTGGCATTGCGCGAGTGGGTGCCGTCGTAATCCACGCCCAATCCGCCGCCCACGTCCACATACTCGATCGGCAGCCCCAATCCGCGCAATTCGGCAAAATAGCGTACCGCTTCTTTAAACCCTGCGCGGTAGTCGGCAATATTGGAAATTTGCGAACCCATATGGAAATGCATCAGCTTTACCGTGTCGGCCAGCCCCGCAGCGGTCAATTTTTCCGCCGATGAAATCAGTTGTGCGGCGGATAAACCGAATTTGCCTTTTTCGCCGCCGGTATCCGCCCATTTGCCTGAAGCCAGTGAAGACAAACGTACGCGCAGGCCCAAATTGGCTTTCACGCCGAGTTTTTGCGATTCTTCAATAACCAGATCAACTTCGGTTTCTTTCTCGATCACAATGAAAACCTGATGCCCCAGCCTTTGCCCCATCAGGGCCAAGCGGATGAAGTCGCGGTCTTTGTAGCCGTTGCACACAATGGTGCCGCCTTTGGGCGCAAACGCCAGCACAATCATCAGTTCGGGTTTGGAGCCTGCTTCCAAGCCGATGGATACTTGGTCGTTTTTCGGCACGATAATGTTTTTTACCACCGATTCCTGCTGGTTGACTTTAATCGGGTAAATCGCCGTATAGCGGCCTTGGTATTCGTTTTTTCGGATGGAACGGTTGAATGCCGCGCACAAACGGGCTACGCGGTCTTGCAGAATATCGGGGAAGCGGAACAACATCGGTAGGTCTTGGCCGCGCTCGTTGAGCTGGCCGACCAAATCGTATAAGTCGACCTGCACGTCGCTGTTGTCGTTGGGTCTGACCACCACACGGCCTTTGCCGTTTACCGAATAATAGCGGTCGCCCCAATGACGGATACCGTATAGCGAGGCGCTGTCTGCAACCGACCAAGACATAATCTGACTCCTTGAAAGAAATTGGAAAAACGGCTCGCATCATAGCACAGACAAGAAAGCGGGGCGGAAGAAAAAAGCCGTTTGGAAACAAGCCGGTTTCAAGTTTTCAGACGGCCTGCGGGCAAAGCTCCCGTTATGACCGCCGCCGCTATTTTCAAACGGGCTTTGCTATATAATACCCACACTTTCAACCTATCCACAGGAAACCGTTATGAGCTATAAAACCGATGCCGAAATCGCCCAAGCCGCCGCAATACGACCGATAGGCGAGATTGCCGCCAAACTCGGCTTGAGCGCAGACCAATACGAGCCTTACGGCAAATACAAAGCCAAAATCAATCCGGCCGACGCATTCGCCTTGCCCAAAAAACAAGGCCGTCTGATTTTGGTCACGGCCATCAATCCCACACCGGCGGGCGAAGGTAAAACCACCGTTACCATCGGTTTGGCCGATGCCTTGCGCCATATCGGCAAAGACGCGGTGATTGCTCTGCGCGAACCCTCGCTCGGCCCTGTGTTCGGCGTGAAAGGCGGTGCAGCGGGCGGCGGTTATGCGCAAGTGCTGCCGATGGAAGACATCAATTTGCATTTCACCGGCGATTTCCATGCCATCGGTGCGGCCAACAACCTGCTGGCCGCCATGCTCGACAACCACATTTACCAAGGCAACGAATTGAATATCGACCCCAAACGCGTGCTGTGGCGGCGCGTGGTCGATATGAACGACCGCCAGTTGCGCAACATCATCGACGGCATGGGCAAGCCTACCGACGGCGTGATGCGCCCCGACGGCTTTGACATCACCGTTGCCTCCGAAGTGATGGCCGTGTTCTGCTTGGCCAAAGATTTGGCAGACTTGAAAGAACGCTTGGGCAATATCCTGATTGCCTATGCCAAAGACGGCAGCCCCGTTTACGCCCGCGACATCAAAGCACACGGCGCAATGGCGGCCTTGCTGAAAGATGCGGTTAAGCCCAACCTCGTGCAAACCATCGACGGCACGCCCGCGTTTGTGCACGGAGGCCCGTTTGCCAACATCGCCCACGGCTGCAACTCCGTGATTGCCACCCGTTTGGCCCGCCATCTGGGCGATTACGCCGTTACCGAAGCCGGTTTCGGTGCGGACTTGGGCGCGGAAAAATTCTGCGACATCAAATGCCGCTTGGCAGACATCAAACCCGATGCCGCAGTCGTCGTCGCCACCGTGCGCGCCTTGAAATACAACGGCGGCGTAGAGCGGGCAAACTTGGGCGAAGAAAATCTGCAAGCATTGAAGAGCGGCCTGCCCAATCTGCTGAAACACATCAGCAACCTGAAAAACGTGTTCGGCCTGCCGGTGGTTGTCGCACTGAACCGCTTTGTTTCCGATACCGATGCCGAGCTGCAAATGATTCAGACGGCCTGTGCCGAGCAAGGCGTGGAAGTCGCCCTTACCGAAGTGTGGGGCAAAGGCGGCGCGGGCGGTGCCGACTTGGCGCATAAAGTTGTCAACGCCATCGAAACCCAGCCCAACAACTTCACATTCGCCTACGACACCGATTTGGGTGTGCAAGACAAAATCCGCACCATCGCCCAAAAAATCTACGGTGCGGCCGATGTTGATTTCAGCACCGAAGCCCTTGCCGAAATAGCCTCGTTGGAAAAATTGGGCTTGGACAAACTGCCCGTGTGTATGGCGAAAACCCAATATTCACTGAGCGACAACGCCAAGCTGCTGGGCTGCCCGAAAGATTTCCGCATCACCGTGCGCGGCATCACCGTGTCCGCCGGCGCAGGCTTTATCGTCGCTCTGTGCGGCAACATGATGAAAATGCCCGGCCTGCCGAAAGTGCCGGCCGCCGAGAAGATTGACGTGGATGAAAACGGCGTGATTCACGGGTTGTTCTGATATTGAGTTTGTAGAAGGCCGTCTGAAAATTATTTTTCGGACGGCCTTTTCTTATCGGATACCCTATAATAACGGCCATTCGATTTATCTCACTAAGAGGCCGTCTGAAAACATGACCCAAAACGCAAACAACCTCTGCTGGCTCGATATGGAAATGACCGGATTGGATCCGGAAAAAGAACGCATTATCGAAGTCGCCATGATCATTACCGACCCGCACCTGAATGTTTTGGCGCAATCCGAAGTTTACGCCATCCGCCAAAGCGACGAAGTGCTGAACAATATGGACGAGTGGAACACCGCCACGCACGCACGCACGGGGCTTACGCAGCGGGTGCGCGAGTCGGCTTATACCGAAGCCGAAGTGGAGCAGAAACTGTTGGACTTTATGGCGCAGTGGATTCCCGAGAAAACCACGCCGATGTGCGGCAACACCATTCATCAAGACCGCCGTTTTATGGTGCGCTATATGCCGAAGTTGGAAGCCTATTTCCACTACCGCAATTTGGACGTTTCCACCTTAAAGGAGCTTGCCCGCCGTTGGAACCCTACGGTTTATAAAGGGGTGGTAAAAAAAGGTTCGCATCAGGCGTTGGACGATATTCTGGAAAGTATTGAGGAAATGCGTTATTACCGGGAAAACTTTCTCAAGCTGCCCGAGCAATTGCCCGAGTAAAGCCGGTTTGCCGCTTTCCGTGTTTTGTTTACAGAATCTCCACTTAATCTTGAACAGGCCGTCTGAAAAGCCTTGAAGCCTGTCGGCAGCAGGCGTTTTCAGACGGCATTCCGTGTTTTCCAACCGCCGGCGGGCGTATCGGCTTTTCTGTTTTTTAGCCAAAATTTGAGCAAAATCAAGCTGTTTTTCTGTACGGTATTTAGACTGACGGCCGGTGTTGGCGGCAGTCGCCCGACCGCCGGTAAATAATTATGTGTGCGGGATTGGTATAAAAGTTGGATAACGAATGGAATGGATAAAAAAAAATTGGCCAATCATATTGGTTGCTTTTGTTGTTGCACTGATTAGGAGGGTTGCTTTTGATAAAATCTCAGATAATGCCTGCTGGAACGTTAAAAATATTCCAGTAGGGTTGAGTTGGCAGCAGCAAAAAGAATTTTGTCAGTGTGTACGTAGAACGGGCGATTACTATATTACCCATGAAGCTGTTAAAAGGATAAGCACTGGAGAGGGGAGGCCGGATGATTTTAAAAGGTATGACAAGCTTTTTAATGTTAGTTGTGAAGAAAATGCTTTAAAAGTATCCAAATATTTTTGGTAACCACGTTTTTAAACTTGGTATACTACAGGTAACTACAAATGATTCAAGCCGTTTCAGACGGCCTTGCCCATACGGTTCCGTTTTTATGAATAAAATTACTCAGACTTCAGCCTGGCAGAATTTGCAGGCCCATCAAATCAATACCGCCAATCTGCATATGCGCGACCGGTTCGCGGCAGACGGCCAGCGTTTCGACAAAATGCATGAAACCCTGCACGGCATGCTTTTCGATTACAGTAAAAACCGTGTTAACGAAGAAACGCTTAACCTGCTCTGCATGCTGGCCGATGCCGCCGGTGTCAAACAACAGGCTGAAGCGATGCGGTGCGGCGAAAAGATCAACATCAGCGAAAACCGTGCCGTGTTGCACACCGCTTTGCGTCTGCCGTCGGATGCCGAATCGGTAATGGCGGACGGCGAAAACGTACTGCCGAAAATCCGACACGAACTTAGCCGTGCGCTCGCTTTTGCCGAGAACCTGATCAACGGTGTGCATTTGGGCGTTACCGGCAAACGCATTACCGATTTTGTGCATATCGGTATCGGCGGATCCGACTTGGGCCCGCAAATGGTTACGCAGGCATTGCAGCCGTATCACAAAACCGTGCGCGTGCATTTCGTATCGAATTCCGACGATGCCAACATCGCCCAAACCCTCGCTTCGTTAAATGCCGAAACCACGGTATTTTGCGTTGCCAGCAAATCGTTCGGCACGCCAGAAACCCTGTTGAACGCTCATGCCGCGCGGGCATGGTACCGTGAGCAAGGCTTGCCCGAAGCAGGGATCGCCCGCCATTTCGTCGCCATTTCCAGCGATGTGAATGCCGCACAGAATTTCGGTATCGCCGAGGATAATGTGTTTGCCATGTTCGATTGGGTGGGCGGGCGCTATTCCGTATGGTCGGCTATCGGCCTGCCGGTGATGGTGGCGGTCGGGGAGAGCAAGTTCCGCCAGTTTTTAAACGGCGCACATGCGATGGACAAGCATTTTTTCACTGTGGAATACCGTCGCAATATCCCCGTGTTGCTGGCATTGCTCGGCGTGTGGTACGGCAATTTCTGCTGTTCGGCAGGGCAGGCGGTTGTGCCTTACAGCCACAATTTGCGCCGTTTCCCCGGCTATTTGCAGCAGCTTGATATGGAAAGCAACGGCAAGTGCCGCACTTTGTACGGCGAAGCGGTGGAATATCACACCGGCGGCATTCTTTTCGGCGAAGAAGGCGTAAATTGCCAGCATGCATTCTTCCAATTATTGCATCAAGGTACGCGGCTGATTCCGGTCGATTTTATCGTACCGATGCGAACGCCTTATAAAATCGGCCGCCAGCACCGCTTTACCGTGGCTAATGCTTTCGCCCAAGCCGAAGCGTTGATGCTCGGCAAAACATTGGAAGAGGCGCGTGCCGAGCTTGCCCATCTGCCCGAAGCCGAGCGCGAAGAGCTGGCTCCGCAGAAAGAATTCCCCGGCAACCAACCCAGCAACAGTATTTTGTTGGACGAACTCAGCCCGTTCAATCTGGGGATGCTGATGGCGATGTACGAACATAAAATCTTTGTCCAAGGCGTTATCTGGGGCATCAACCCCTTCGACCAGTGGGGAGTGGAATACGGAAAAGTGCTGGCGAAAACCATCGAGCCGGAGCTCAGCCAGCCGCGCGATTTGCAACACGATACTTCTACCTGCGGCCTGATTGAGTATTACCGTCGTTGCCAAAACAATAAATAGCAGTATTTGAGTACATAGGAGGCCGTCTGAAAAAAGTTTCAGACGGCCTCTTGAGTTGAATCTTTTGTGGTATTTAATTTTAAAAAATATCAATATCAGAAATTAAAATCTCTAAAAATTCAAAAACGATAGTTTTACACAATAAAATAGCGTTTCGTTTGCAATGAGAGCTTGCCACGCCGCAGCAAAACCGTTAGGCTGGCATCTGATTCATTCACATAAAAGAAAAGAACAATCATGACTCCGCGACACCAAACCGACGACGTAAAAATCAAAGAAGTCAAAGAACTACTGCCGCCTATCGCCCATCTTTACGAATTGCCGATCAGTGAAGACGCTTCGGATCTGGTTTACCAAACCCGTCAGGAAATCGCCAAGCTCGTTCACGGCGAAGACAACCGCCTGTTGGTAATTATCGGCCCGTGTTCCATCCACGACCCCAAAGCCGCGCTCGAATACGCGCAACGTCTGCTGCCGCTGCGTAAAAAATACGAAAAAGAGCTGCTGATCGTGATGCGCGTCTACTTTGAAAAACCACGCACCACCGTCGGCTGGAAAGGGTTGATTAACGACCCGCACCTCGACGGTACGTTCGACATCAACTTCGGCCTGCGCCAAGCCCGCAAACTGCTGCTTGAGCTTAATGATATGGGTATGCCGGCATCGACCGAATTCCTCGACATGATTACCCCGCAATATTATGCCGACCTGATTTCATGGGGAGCCATCGGTGCGCGCACTACTGAGAGCCAAGTGCACCGTGAATTGGCCAGCGGCCTCTCTTGCCCGGTCGGTTTCAAAAACGGTACCGACGGCAACCTCAAAATCGCCATTGATGCCATCGGCGCGGCCAGTCATCCGCATCATTTCTTATCCGTAACCAAATCGGGCCATTCGGCGATTGTCCACACCGCAGGCAACCCCGATTGCCATGTGATTTTGCGCGGCGGCAAAGAGCCGAATTACAGCAGCGAACACGTGAAAGCCGCTGCCGAACAGCTCGCGCAGGCAGGCGTAACGCCCAAATTGATGGTCGATTTCAGTCATGCCAACAGCCGCAAAGACTACAAACGTCAGATGGAAGTCGCCCAAGATGTGGCCCGGCAAATCCGCGACGGTGAAAACAACATCATGGGTGTGATGGTGGAAAGCCACTTGGTAGAAGGCCGCCAAGACAAGCCCGAATGTTACGGCCAAAGCATTACCGATGCCTGTATCGGCTGGGAACAAACCGAAGAATTGCTGGCATTGCTGGCCGAAGCCAACCGCAGCCGCGTATAAATATTGTTTCCCCAAGCAGCAAAGAGGTGTAAAGCGGCGGCGGCTTTTGCACAGTAACTTACTAGCTTTTGCACCGCGCTATATTTGGCAATCTTAACAGCTTTTGCACTAAAGACACCCCGTTTAAAGGTTATTTAAGCGGGGTTTAATCTTATTTAAACTTGTACACCAAGTTGTCCTCATAGGCGGCATCCTTGCTTAACTTGGCCTGTACGGTTAGGCGTGTGGCTTGGTCGAATGCCTGCCAATTATCCAGTCGCATTGATACGATTGTGTTGATGTAGTCGATAAACTCTGAGCGGGTGGAACTGAAAAACAGATACGGCGGGCGGGTTAGGCTTACCAGCTTTAGATAGTCCACCAAGCCGAAGCGGTTGGCTTGGGCGTAGGCGGCCTGCGTGGTGGATAAATACGGCGGGTCGAGTACAAGTAACGCCTGCGGGTTGTCTGAAAATTGCGGGATTAGGTCTATATAGGACTGCCAGCTTGCGGCTTGGCGGCCGCTGAACAGGAACCAAGACGAAACGACTACATGGCATTTGAAACCGTCGAAGCGCTCTATATCTTGGATAATGATTTGCTTAAGATCATCGGGTATGCGTTGGTTTTTGCCGAAACCATCAAAATGTTGCGAAATCAGGCGGCGCAGGCGGTTAATATCGGGGATGGCTTTTACTCGGGCGGCGTAGTGGTCGTAATCGTTATATATGACACGGGCGGCGGGCTTAATACGCTTGGCTGGCGTGCCGGTGTTGCTGCACCGACACATCGCCGTCCCTCGAATCATCTTTGTTTAAATCTGTATCAATCTCCTTTTATTTCCACCGCCAATTTTTGCGGCGAATACCGCCACGGCTTGATAAGTCCGAAGGCTTGGGCGCACCATTCGCTGCAAAACCAGCGGCTTTTGCTGTGCGGGGTTTTGAGTACCGTGCCGATTGCACCCGACCAGTCATAACGCGAGCCTTGTGTGCGGGCATATAAACCGACGGCGGACTGGATACAACTTTCCGGCAAGGGGATTAAATCCCATTTTTCGGGCTGCAATGCCATCACTTTGCAGCGCACGCCGCCATCGCGGGCGCTGGCGGAATAACAGGTGTAAAGCGATGCTTGCGGATGGACTGTTACGGCTATCTCGCAATGGCTGTACGGACTGCGGGTTACAGCACGCACAACCCAGTCTCTAAACCGCGCCCATCTCACGTTAAGGCCGCGACCGTCTTTTTTACCTTTATACAGAGCTAAATATACCTTGCGATTACTCATCTGCCACCTCGGTCGTTGTAGTTTGTGATGGCGGTGTGGTGCAAAAATCGCATTGCACGGCGGCAACATCTTCGGGGGTTTGTGCCGCGTAGATTTTGTCTTCGGCGGCTTGCCGTAAACCGGCTACATGGGCGGTCAACAGCTCAAACCTAACCGCCTTTTCATAAGCTTTTTGCTTGAGTGCTTGCGCTGGGATACCGCGAGCGCCCGCAATCGCATCCAGCGTAGGCGTAGCAGCGGCGTTATCGGCGTGCCATGCCTTAGCCTCTAGTGCTTGGATTGTCCACGTCGCGACCTCAAACTGCGGCACTTTATCCAAGCCCGCCGCTTGGTCGATACAGGCTTGGGCGGCGCGGTTGACTTCGGCCAGCTTGGCGGCTTGAGCCTGCGCCAATTGTTCGGCTTTGGCCTCTTTGCCGATAGCCCATTTCTTCCCATTCCACGAATGCCACATGGTCGGCGGAGCGTCAAACGTGAGGCCGTCTGAAATCTCGCCCACGGTATCGATAATCACGGCTTGTCCGTTATCGGTGCGGTAGGCGGTTTTGCCGCGATGGTCTGGGATATACTCCCATGCCTCGCCTGTCCAGCGGGCGGCATGGTCTTCACGGGCTTCGGGCGGCTCCACGTCGATACAGCCGCCGGGGATAATGTAGCTGCCGTTTCTGGCGTAAACGTCTAATTCTGCCTCGGTTTGACCCATATACAGGCCGTCTGAATCGAGTTGGCAGACGGGTTTTGTCCATTGGATGTTTTGGCTCATTTGTTTTTTTCCTTCTTGGGATTTATGTTTAGGCGGCGGGCAAGGATGCCCGCCCTACGGTTTCAGACGGCCTTAAATTTTTATGCAGGCCAGTAAAGCGACGTTGCGCGGGCGGGTTTCGCTGCTGTTGCCGGACAAGTCCTGATTGGCAGTAGCAATATGATGTACACGCCCGGAATGGAACGGACTGCCATTTCCGGGGGCATAAGCCCGGCCTCCGTCATTTAACGTACCTCCGTCGATTAGACGTGTACTGCTGA
This sequence comes from Neisseria sp. MVDL19-042950, assembly GCF_030504625.1. Lineage (GTDB taxonomy): Bacteria > Pseudomonadota > Gammaproteobacteria > Burkholderiales > Neisseriaceae > Neisseria. The sequence continues at coordinate 107,407 of NZ_JAUKWH010000005.1, forward strand.
TTCTGCCTTTAAGTACCCGGTTATATTCGCCTGCCATCTCCATCACGGGATATTCGTTTCCGCCGCCACTCCAACTCTGATTAACGATAACCATATCATCCGTGGTATTCATGACACCGATGCCGTGGTAGTGGTCGGCCATGCTTTGATTCTGCGCACTACCCAATGCACGGCCACGGTCGATGTTGCGGCCGTCGTCCAAACCACGGATAAACTCGCCGCGCAAGTCGGGCAGATTAAAGGTAGTTCGGCGGTCGCCTTGACCGTAAGTCGTACCGATGGCGGCAAACAGCGCAGCATAGGTAGTGCGCGAAACCGCCGCGCCGTTGGCTTTTAGCCAGCCCGGCGGCGGGTTTTGGCCGGCAAAATAGGCCACCGTACCCGACGGCACGGCATTATCTATTTTGTCGTTTAGCGTTTTAACGGCTTTGGCCGTGGCGATTTTGTTGCTGTCATCGAGATTGACGGCATCGGTTTTATCACTGGCAAGCATGATTTTGTCGCCTTGGTACTTGATGGAGCCGTCGTTGTTCAATTGCAGCGATTTGTTGCTGACTGGGTTTTTTAAATATATGGTGCTGGCGGCATAGCCCAGCTCTGCCCAATAGTCTTCATTGCCGCCCGATACGCGCAAGCCTCGGGAAAAATCGGCCACGGCGGCAAAGGTTTTTTTGCCGTTGATGGTTTGATCGCCCGCGGTTTTAACGGCGTCGCTTGTAGCACTATTGATTTCAGTTCTCACCCAATCTTGATACGCAACCGTCCGGTTGATATTGCCGAGCTCCGGAAAATGAATATAACGAACTTGTCCGCTAGTCTGCTCATATTTAATGTTTATTTTGAGCGTACTGCCGGCGGTAAAATTTGATTGCGGATTCGCCTCGATAAACCAATGTCCGCCGCCCTGCACGGGCATGCGTATCTTCCCCCAATGCTCGGCACGTCCGGCGGTTAACAGGGATGTGAAGGTCTTTGCACCGCCGATTTCTTCGTCTCCGGTTTTCGACACTTTCTCTTCATTCAATTTTTTGCCCATCGCCGCCGACAAAGCCTTATCGGTATCGTCGGATGTCAGGTTGTTTATCACTGCGCCGCTGAATATCTGTTTGATTGCATCAGCAAGCTGGTTGGTTTTGGCTTTATTCGGCTGGATACCGGCAGCGGTCAACACGGCCAACAGCTCGGCCTGAATCTGATTGAGCCACCATGCGGGCAGGATGGTGCCCAGCTCGCTGGTACCGTTGCCGTCTTTAAATTGTTTATCGGGGGTTTCGATAGCGTGCATTGTTTATGCCTCGTAAGTAAATCGCACTTCGGTATGTGCGGGTTTTAAATCTTGGATAACTGCCTCAATCACGGCATCGCCGTAATCGGTCAACCTGTCGCCCGCCGCCGAGATACCGGCGCGGAATCGGGTAATGCGGTTGTTGCCGCCGCGCACGTTAACGTGCCACACCCACATGATTTCCTGCGGCGCAAGGCGGTCGCCCGCACGGTTGACACCGGCGCGGAACGGCTGCGGTTCGTCAATTTCGATTTGATAGCCTGCCGCCTCGGCCAAACGCACAAAATAAGGAATACTCAAGCCGCCTGTTTCGTTTAGCTTGGCCATGACGGCCAACACACGGCGCTGGCGGTTTTTGCCCGTACCGTCCAAACCTAATACACGCTCCCAATCGGCCAGCATTTGGCCGGCGCTGCGCGGGTCGATGGCATCGGCAACGTTTTGAGCCGATTCCGCCACCGCATCCAGCGCGTCGCCGTCTATTTCTGCCTGCACACGCACGCGGGGGGCATTACGGGCATACGACACGGGGGGCAACAGGCCGCGCAAGATGTCTTGATAGCTCATGACGGCATCTCCGTTACATTAATCGCGCCCGCCTTAAACCACTCGATGCGGTTAACCGTATCGGCGGCGCGGTTGGCCGTCGGCGCAGTCAGACGACGGTCGATCACACCCTCCACATTGCTGATAGCCGCCTCGATTTGCGACACGGTCAGGCCGTCGCCGGGGATTAGGGTCTCGAAATATTCATTTAGGGCCGTCTGTATGCGGCGCTTGGCCTCGGCCAAGTCGATGCCGTGGAGCTTGACTTGCACGGTAACAGGTACCGCCGTTACGGTTGGCTTCAACACCAGCGCATTCTTGGCCGTTACCGGGCGCATCTCGTCGATATAAGCCTGCACGCGGCGCACGGTTTCTTCCGACGGCACACCGTCGGCGGAGGTAATCGCAATATCCACCGTGCCCAAGCCGCGGCGCAGCGGATAAACGTATGCGCTGGTTACGCCGTCGACACTCAACGCCCAGTTTTTGTAGTCGTAACGGTTGCCGCCTGCGGGCGGTCGGCGGATGATTTCCAACAGCCGCGCCAGCAGCGAGGCATCACTTTCGCGGTCGGTGCCGCCTTGTACGGTAAGGCGGCATTCGGTGGCCACGCCGGCGGGAGCGGCCATCAGTTGCGCTTCGCCGTCGCGCACATTGGCGGCCGCGCCCGGCTCTTCGGCGATTGCCGGTATTTCCGCCGTGCCGCCGCTGCCGATAACGGCGCGGGCGGTAGTGCGGTAAAAACGCTGGCCGATACGCACTTGCAGGCCGTCTGAAAGCACGGATTGCGCAATGCCGCTTACAGTCAGCATGCCGCTGGCCGTGGTAGGATTGCGGCGGCGCAATCCGCGCATGGAGGCGTGCCGCTCCAAATACTCGCGGTCGGCCGTGTCTGGGAAAATCTGCCGCGCAATCCAGCCTTGATGTGCATATTGACCCTCGGCACAGCCGGCCAAACGGCTGGCGTGCACATAATGGTCGCTGTCGGGGCTGATATCGGCATCCGGCCACAGGCTCTTGGTATCGCGCAGGATACGCTCGCGGATTTGCTCAAATGTCGGCGTTTCAAACACGTTTAAAACCTCTTTAAATCACGGGCACTTCGTGGCGGTAGTCAAATCCGCCTGCCGCCGTATCCACCCGGATATGCAGGATAAGGCGGCCGTCGTGCGGCTGCTCTGCGCGCACGGTAATCTTGTCGGCACGCCCGCTCTTAACAATCGGTTGCAGTGCCTCCTCGGCATATTGCTCGGCCAACAGGCTTACCCGTTGCAGGTCTTTTTCACGCTGCAACAAATGCAGCAGCGAGCCGAGCGTTTTATCCGCCCACCAGCTGCCCAACGGTGTCATCAAGCGGATGTACACGGCATTTTGCAGCGTATCGACGGTGCGGCCGGTATAGTCGCCGGTGCGGGGGTTTAGCTCTTTGTCCATGCCGGCATTTTGCCGTTTTCAGACGGCCTCACGGAGTACACGGGCTTCAAGCCCGCCGGCGCAAAAAAAAGCAGCCCGAAGGCTGCCAAAGGTCTGCTTGTCTATGCTGGTTCCGGTGGCGATGTTTTGCCGCCGATGCTGTCGGTATGCGGGTGCTGGCGCAACGATATATCGCCGGCCACCACGTCGCCGTCGGTGTTAAAGCTGCCGCCCGTTTGGTTAACATCGCCGCTAAAGGTGGCTCCGTTGCCGCCCTCGACGGCCATGCCGCCGTTGCCGTTGATTTGGCCTTGCGCCGTCAACACCGCACTAGTCTCCACCAACGGCGCGTTAAATTTGGCATCCGTGGCCGCATTAACCTCGTATTGTTTGCAGTTAACCCGGTACACGTCGCAATCGGCCTCAATGATTTTGCCTTGCTTAATCACGATTTTTGCACCCTCATGATTAAAAATCGCCGTCTCGCCGGGCTTAAGGTTTTTGATGCGGTAGCTGCCGTGCTGGCTGCACACAATCACACCGTGCGACGTATTGCCGCCCAGCGGTATCACTACCGCTTCGCTGCCCTCGGGCGGATGGCTGGCAAAGCCGTATTCCTGCAAATGCTCAAGGTCTTGCAGGGTTTCGCCGGCCAAGCCGCTCAACTGCACGCGCTGTATCGGCTCGGACGACACCACCAGCGTGATTTTGCCCCGAAAGGCCGCGCGCAGGGTTTCGCCGATATTTTTAGCAGTTTGCGCCGTTTTTTTCGCCAATTTACTCAAACTCATTCAAACACCGCCGTTTCTGCTTGTTTTTTGCCGCCTTTTTTGCCCTTATGGCTCACGCCTTTGCGTTTGCCTTTGCGCTTGCGCGCCGCCTCGGCTTTTTTGGGGTAAGCGTCAGGTGTCCAAATGCCGTCCTCTTTGAGCCGCAGCTCGGTTTGCGTGCCGTCCATGCGGGATAGCATAAACCGCCGCCCCATCAGAAAAAACACCGCATCGATACCGTGCTCGTCGTCGATCACATGCACACGCTGGCCGGGTTGCCATAATACGCCGTCGCGGGTTTTATGGCCGCCCACGGTTATCGTGAGCGTGAATCCCTCCAGCCGCCAGTCGGCCAGCTGCTTTTTAGCCTGCTTTTGCAATGCGGCCAAATTGTCGGCATCGGACACCACCACCGTTTTGGGGCGGTGCAGCGTCATGGTCGGGTCTTTGTACACCCACTTTAAATCGTGTTTGGCGCTGTCGCCGCTGCGGCCGTGCGATTGCGCCAAAAAAGTAACCTCGGAAAAGCGGTTGTCGGTATCCCACTCAATATCCATGCGCTCGATATTGCGGCGGCTGTCGGTGCGACTCCAGCACAATGTCGCCACCGGCGGGCTGCTGTAATCCGCACCGCCCACTACTAACGTGCCGTCCGGCTCCTGCCACGGATGCAGCCCGACCGAGTTGGCAATATGGGTTAACGCCTGCCATACGGTTTCGCCCGGCTCGATGTCGATTTTGTCCAAAGCAGGGTTGTTTTCCGCTTTGAGTTTTACCGTCTTAATCTGCGGCCACGGTGCGGCCAGCTTTTTGGCTGCATCCAATACCGTCATGCCCTTAACATTGAGCTGCGGCGCGGAGCAATCCACCAAAAAACCGGCCAAATCACGCCCGCTTAAGCTCAACTCGCGGCTGCCCTTGCTTTTGCCGTGGCGCTGGCTGCCGATGATGCCCGTCATCACGGTTTGGCCGTCTATTACCACTTCGCAGGTTTCGCCGCTCAAATCGGGTATGGCCGCCTCCGGCCCCGACCTGCCGATAGAAAAATCGAAGCTGTCGGCGGGGATTAAAAAGTCGCTGTCGATGTCGTAGCGCTCCCAGTGGCGGTGCTCTTTACCGCCCACGCGCACCGACACGGCATAACCGTATGAATTATTTTGCATAGCTGTTGACCAAAGTGCCGCGCTTGATAAACGCGGGGTGGTGGATATGGGGATTGAGCCGCATCAGCTCTGCTGCGCGGCCGATATCGCCGTAAAACTCATGGGCGATTTGGTGTATCGTGCCGTCGATTGGGGCTTGGCGCACAATCAGCGGCGGTTTTTGGTTGATGGCCGCCGCAACCAACGCATTCAGACGGCCTGCCGCCGCGCGCAGGGATTCTGCCGTTTGGTAAGCCTCGGTATACACGGCGTTGGCCGTCAGAGTGCCCGACTCGGCAGCAGCCGTCTGCACCGCCCGCAAGGCGGCAATCTCGGCCTGCATACGGCGGCGCATGGCGCGGTTAACCCCAATCAAATCGGGCGCGGTCATCTCTTCGCCGTGCGCCTCGATTAATGCCGTTGCCACCGACAACAGCGATGCCGTCGATAACAGGCGCACCGCCTGCGCCACCGGCTGCACTTGTTTGGCGGTTAAACGGTTCAAGCGGCTTTGCAGGCCGTCTGAAAAACGGCCGGTAAGCAAATTATCAGGGAAAGCGGCGGCACGGTCGGCAACAGCCGCAGCCCCGTCAAACCGCTGCCGCGGCGACCAGCCGGCATGGTGCATAGCATCATCGGCCAAACCCGCCTCACGGCGCATGCCGGTATCCACCATAACCGCCATATCGGCAAACAACTTGGCCGATCCGCTTTTAAACGCCGCTGCGCTGTATCCGCCCCGATCGGGAAAGGCGATTTTGTCCAAATCAAACAAACGGCGCACTGCGCTAAACGTACCCGATGCCGCACTCCAAATGCCCAGTGCGCTGCCCCATAAAGCCGATACGCCCGCATCCACCGCCAGCACCGCATCAATAAAGCCGATAGCCGCCTCGCGGTAGGTGTCGATATCGGCAATCAATGCCTCAAGCTCGACCAAAAAGGCGTTTTCAAATACAAAGATTTCCTGCGCTTCGGCCGCTTCGCGGAAAGTAATATCGATGCCCGCATAATCCACATAATCGGCCTCATGGCGGTAGCTCCATGATGCCGCAATCATGTTGTGCATCCGCCCCCAAACAGGGTGCACCAGCACGCCGCCGCCCGGCTGCTCCAGCGCATCCAGCAGCTTTTTCAGACGGCCTGCATAGCCCTTGCCCCAAAACACCGCATTAATCTGCACCTGCCGCCCGGTTGTGCCCATATCCTCAAGGTCGATACCCTGCACAAACGGCCGCGCATGCTCGGCCAATGCCTTGCCGTTGCTCTCGTCCACCGCCTCAATATCAAACCCGACGCCCTTGTAAGACGCGTCCTGCAATAAGGTATGCCATCCGCTCATTGGCCCGCTCCACGGCCGAACATGGCCACTTGATACCGCGATACCTCGTGGGCAATCACGCGCCCGTCGAGCGTTACCGTCATATTGTTGTTGATGGTTTGGTTGGCCGCCGCCAGCGTGCTGTTAATTTGATTCAGCCCGCCCGTTACCGCCGCCGTCTCGGCATTCAGCGCGGCTTGATATTGCGCCGTTTGCTCGATAATCGCAGCTTGATAAGCGGCGGTTTGCTGGGTAATGACGGGCGCAAGCGGTTCGGCGGGTTTAAGGGGTTCGAGCGGCTTTAAGGGTTGCAAGGGTTCGGCAGCCATGCCCGCAGGTTTGGGCGGCGGGTTTTCTTTCCATGCATCGGTAATGGCCGCTGTCAACAAGCCGCCGACCGCCCCAATTGCGGCACCGATGGCCGTGCCGATACCCGGGATAATCGAGCCGACGGCCGCACCCAAAGCCGCGCCGCTTAAAGCAGACTCGGCATATCCCGCCGCGCGGCTGTTTAGGCCGCCCTCTGTAAATCCCTTACCCTCATTGCGGTTGATGCGGCTGTTGGCATCCCATAAACCCAAACCGCCCGCAGCAGCACCGATACCAACAAGGCCGAAGCGTGCGGCCGTGCCGACCGCCCCCGCACCGCCACCCAAACCGCCACCGCCCAACACACCCATCAAGCCTTGAGCCGCCGCAGCAGCCATTGCGGCAGCGGCAAGCGTTTGCAGGGCTAAGGTTGCATTGGGAAATTCGGCAGTCAAAGATTTCAAGCCTGTTTCAGCCTCAATTAAAGGCTCCGTAAGCGCATCTTGTCCAAGCAATGCTTTTGCTTCTGCTTGCTCTTGCTTGTAAGCGGCGCTACTCTCCATAACCGCCAATTTTTTATCCACTAAACTGTTTTGCGGATTTAGGCCGAGCAAGCCTTGCATATATTCCTGCACCTGTTGCGTATCTGCTGCCGCCAGCAAACCGCCTTTGGCTTGGATGTCTGGCAAGATCGACGACAACACAAAACCCTTCATAATATTCATTTGGCTTTTAGCTGTTTCGTCGCCTGCATCCGCTTTTTTCTTAAAAGCTTGGTATTCCTTGTCTTTTTCCAACATGGAATCTGCCAATCGCGCCAACACCTGCACTGCACTCTCGCCGTTTTCCTTACCCTTTAAAACCGATGCTTGCCAATCAATACCTTTGCCCGGCTGTTGCGGATTAACCATTTTCGACAAACGTTTGGTAGTATCGGCAGATAAGGTTTTTTCCAGCAGATTGCGCACATTATTGGCCGCCTCGCTGTTTGACCCGGCTTTATTAGCCGCCGATTGCAAAGTAGAAAGAAGAAAACCGAAACCTTGCAGCCCGTCCATACCCGCAGCTTTCGCGGCAGGCAGCAAGGCAGGTAGCTCGCGTACCATGTCGGCAATTTCAAAATTACCCTGCATGCCCGATTTCATCGCATATTCGAAGGCTTTGGATAATTCATCGCCTTTAAAGCCGAAGTCGGAAAGAACTTTGAAAAGCTTGGCCGTATCTTGCGGATTGTATTGTCCGACTCCTTCGGCGGAAGCCAGCATAGCCCTATGAGAGGACTGGGCATTGGCGCGCGCCTGATCAAAACTCATACCGTTGGCCATCATGCTGTTAATCAGCTGTAAAGCTGCGTCCGCAGTGCCGCCGTTGGTATCCACCAATTCCTTAACCAATGCTCGGATTTCGCCTTTACCTTCTTTGGCAATCCAGTCTGCCGACTTGCTGTTATCTTCTCCATAAGCCTGCCAAGCTACTTGAGTGATATTGGCATCCAATTGTTTTTGGTTATCCATTGCAGGTTTTAAAACGCCATACGCTGCCGCCCCCCCGGCAAACACTGCCGCGCCCGCAGCCATGCCTTTTTGCAGACCGGCACCTCGCCCCAACTCTGCATTTAGCTCTTTCAATTTTTGCTTATGTGCTTGTGCTGCGCGCGCCAAATCGTTTTGCGAAGCCGTGCCACTGCGACGCAGCCTGTTATAGGCCGCTTCTGTTGCACGGATTTCGCGCTGTATTGCTTTTTCTGAGCGGATACCCGCTATTTCATAAGGCTTGTGTGCGCGCGCCATTTGCATACGCGATGTGGCCGTGCGCTGCAATTGCCGCTCGGTTTCGGCCAAAAGCCGCTTTGCGCCGTCATCCCGCCCGGTCAGCGACAACACCAGTTTCATTAATCCGTTTGCCATAAAAAAACAGCCTTTAAACTCACATTAACTCACGGTTAATTATGGTTTAAAGGCTATTTGAATCGGGATTTAAGGGGCTTCAAGCCCTTTTAGTCTATGCCTTATTTGATTTCCTCAAGTTTCCTGCCCTTATCGGTAAACCAAACATGATATTTTTTTCCCTTTGACTCATGAATATATTGCTCCAATTTACCGTTTTTAGCATCCTCAAGAGCCAATGCCGCAATACTGTGGTTACCTCCTTTGATCACTTCTTTTTTGAGCATTTGACCACCAGAGAAAATCATCATCTTAATAAAGCTGCAATCTCCTTCGCACTCAATAACTTGGCTTAGGCCGTTTTCAGAATTGAAGAGTTGATGCTTTCCGTCTTTGCTGCCGGAATAACGCAACATCAAAACATGATTTGCGGCCTGACCTTGATTAGCCGCATCGTGGCTGATAACTTGTTCATATCCGTATTCCAGCCCATCTTTCAAAGAATAGTAATGCGCAGGGGAGATTGGCTCAGGTTTAGATTCAGATAAGCTTTCTGCTTCCGCCGTTTGTACAGGCGCATTACTTCCTGAATCACCCCCGCAAGCCGAAAGTGCAAAACATAGTGACGCAAGATAAAACATCTTCCTCATTTTTAACCTCTCTTTGATTCCGTAATAAAAAAAGCCGTGCAAAATCGCACGGCCATGATTTTAACATATCTTATCACTTGCTTGGCTTAGGCAACCGCCTCGAGATAATCACTCCGTCATCCGTGGGCTTTTTAACGCCCAAGCTGTCCAAGATGTCTCCAAACCAAGCCACCAGCTCGGCGTGGCACATACCGGCCACGGCATCGGCGGATATGCCCGCTTTGGCCATCAAGATGACGGATTGTCGGTAATTGCGGTGGCAGTTGCGGTAGTTTCGGGACTCGGTTTTTCGGCGGCCGCCGTGGTGTTCCCGGGGTTTGTCCCAGCGGCGGTGTATTTTGCCCGCAGGTCGTCCTGTGCGGCCAAGATGATGCCGTAGTCTTCGCCGGTCAGATTTTCCGCTAAGTATTCGGCGGTTAGCTGCTCGGGTGCGATGCCCTCAACGGTAAGCTGCTCCGCCCAATAAGCCAAGGTTTCAGTCATCAGGGCGCGGGCTTTGCCGCTTTCGCTTTGCGCTTCGCCCAAATCCATATCTTCCAATGCCGCCTGCGCGCGCAGTTCGCCGCCGATGGTCAGCGGCCGCAGCGCGGCGCGTTTGGCCACACCGCCGCCGTCTGGCAAGGGCAGGCCCCACACCAAATCAAACTCGTGTTTCATGCGGTATTACTCCGTGATTTTGTGCAGTGCCACCATCTCGATATCGATAACTGCTTCCCCTTCCGATTGGTATTGCTCGCCGGTGTCAACCGTAAAGCAGTCGAGATAGGATGTGCGTTTGTCTTCTTGGTTGATGGGGTAGATGGTAATTTTGGCTTTGGTAATCTTGTCCCAATGCACCGCACGGTCGTCGAGCGGGATGGCTGCGGTAATGCTTAATTTGTGTTCCGTTACGCCGTCGCAATAACCGTTTACACGGCCGTTGCGGTTCATGGTTCTTACCGGCTTGCGGCCTGTCATAGTTTGCGGCTTGATGCTCACAATCTCGATGTCGCGGCCGTTAACCTCCATGATCACCGCGCCGGCATAAGTTGCATCGCTCATGTTTTATCCTTTTTTTAAGGTTTCAGACGGCCTTTAAAACAGGTTTAAACGCCGTCTGAAAGGGTTACAAAATCAAATCAATGCGCCCGGCAAACACATGCAGGCCGTTGACCACGTCGGCGGGGATGATGGCATTCACGCGGTTGGGGTCGTTTTGCGCACGCGCCACCACCAGCTTGCCTTTGTTGGCCTCGGCGTTTTCGATGATTTCGGCTTGGTCGAGCTTGATTAATACGTCCAAAATCTCGCTCTTAACCTTGGGCAGCAGGCGGTCGCTCAATTTGTCGCGAGGGAAACGCAGGGCAATGCGCTCTTTAACGCTGCGGCGCACATAATCCAGCGTGCGGATGGTGGTAATGTCGAGTAGTGCCGGGTCGTCGGTGTTATTGGCCGATTTGGTGTAGGTGGATACCGCACGCATAATCTGCACGCGGTTGTTCACTACGGTTAACGGCGTGATACCGTTGTAAAGCGCGTTGTTGCACTCGGCAAACAGCGGCCATTGCACATCGGGCGTAATATTCAGCCCTTTGATTTCCAGCGTATTCAGCGGCTTGGCGGGGTCTTCTTCAAAGGCCAGCACCGCCGCATAGCCCGCGGCAATGATGCCGTTTTGCTCCGCTGCGCCCTTATACCATGCGGCTGTAATGCGGCCGTCGTTGATTTTGCCGGCCGCTGTGGTTGCCGTGCTCAATGTAGTGCCCAAACCCAATACGCCGATACAGCCGCGCTGCTCGATGGCATTGGATACCGCCGTAATATGGTCGCTTAAGGCTTTGGCATTCGCTCCGTCGCTAAATGCGCTGCAAATGATGTGGTAGTGTTTACCGGCCACTTTGGTAACCGCGGCGGCAATGTCGGGGTTTTTGGCACCGGAAACACCTTTGGCAATCTGATAGGTCAAACCGGTGCTGCCGGTACCGGCAGCCACGGCAGTCTCGTTGCCGATTTCGCCTTTGTGTTTCGCTGTGAGCGTAATGGCGGCAGTATTGACAGCCGCGGTAACGGTAACGTCTGCCGCGTCAATAACGGTTTTCAAGCGGGCGGCTACAACGGCGGCGGTTTCGCCGGTGCTGACGGCGGTACTCACATTCATGCCGCCTATGGTCAGCTCTACCACGCCCGGTGCGGTTGCAGTACCGGCAAGCGTTACGGTCGATGTGGCCGCAATACCTGATTCATGGTCGGCCAAACCGATAACGGTCAAGTCGAGATAGGGATTGTTCATGAATGCTTGGCGAACCATCAGATGGGCCAACGAGCCTTTGCCGAACATCTCCGCGGCTTCCGCATCGCTGAACATCTGCACCGGTTTTAGGGCAGGTTGTCTGCCTCCTGCCAAGATGGGCGCGAGCATCAGTACTTTTTGCGGATTTTGCGGCAAACCTTGCACCGCATTGCGGGTGTTAAATTCAATATACTGGCCGGGCACGCGGATGCTGCCCGGAATCGTGTCAAAATCAATATGGGGCATCGTTACTCTCCCTTAGCATTACGGGTTTTGGTATTTGGGGCGGGATCCTCAACCACCACCAAATCACCGTCGTCAATCATGCGTTGGTAATACAGGCTGCCGTCCACTTCCACCGGCTCTTGGCCGATATACTCGTGCGGGTTGTGCTCGGCCGGCACACGCAGGCCGTCTGCCGCCGCTACTTTGATTTTGCTCATTGCTTGTCCTTAATGGTTAGGTTTATAGGGATTTCACCGGTGGATTGCGGGTCGTAAATTCTGCCGTCCAATCCCTCGAAATCAGGCCACGGCTCGCTCAATGTGCCCTGATACTTGGTAAAGATATGGTCGGGGTGGTCGGGATTGTCGGTGCGTTCGGGGAAACGGTCGTTTTCCAACCCGCAGGTGTTAAAGCGGATGGCATACTCAACCGCATATATGCTTACCGCGGCGTTTTGCACCAGCACATGATTGGCAATCGTTCGCACCGCTTTGGGCACCAAGCCGCGGCTATCGGGAAAACCGAGCCGCTGGCCGTCAAGCAGGCGGCGCACGGCGCGGATTAAATCGTTGCTGCCGATTTCACGGCTGTCGATGCCGCCTTGCCGCTGTGCCTGCTCGTTGCGCAGATTACGGGCTGCAACCATCACTACAAATTCCGCCGTATCCTGATAGCGGCTGTGCACGCCGCCGGTACCGGCAGGCTCAACCTTGCTGCCGCCATACGTTACCCATACCGCAGGCAGCGTATGGATTTGCCCGGCCAAGTCGTCGGCCTCGCCGTTGTAGCTTTTAACCGTGCGCACCATGCGCCCCAAGCCCCGTTTCAGACGGTCTGTTACCGCTTGCTCAATTTCGGTTATCACGCCCGAACACCTTATTTTTACCGTTGATAAACACAATACCGTCTTCGCCCGCGGCCACTTCTTCGCCGCTTTCATCCACGCCCAGCTGCACTTCGCCTTTGGCCATAGCACGCAGCAGGTCGAGTACGTCGATTTTGTAGCGGTTGCGGATTTCTTCGGTAATCAGCACACCGTTGGCGGCGGTGAGGCGGTAGCGGGCGATATCGCAACACAAGCGCTTGAGGATGGGCGGCACATCGGTAAACGGACGTTTAAACCGACCCAGATAAGCGTCTATTTCTGCGGTGGCATCGGCCAGTGCCACTGCCGCCACGTCCTCGTCAATCAAGCCGTCTTGGTTGCGGTCGGTCAACTGGATAACCTCCAGCTCACCGAAACGCGCCACCATATCGGCCACGGCTGCGTAAGCCATTTTTAAGCCTCTTTGGTTTGCAGGGCCGGCTCGTCGATAATGCGCTGCCACGCCTCGTCGCCAATCACGGTGCGGTCAATCTCGCGCCACTCGCCGTCAAATTTCTCGCCGGCGCGCCAAAATTCACGCCCCGATGCGGTGCGAACCAGTCTCTTATTTGGATTACCGGACTTCGCAGGCTTATCGGCCTGTTTGCGCAATGCTTCCAATTCGCGCTCGGCGGCGTTTTTTGCAGATTCGGCAGCGGCCAATTGCTCCTTTAAGGCGGATAGTTCGGCCTGCGCCTTATCCAGCTCTTGCTTGAGCGCCGCCTCGACGCTCAAGTCTTGCGGGTCGGGTTGGGTTACAGATTCGACGGGGGTGTCTTTTTTTGGGTTTGCCATAGTCAGGTCTCCGTTCAGACGGCCTTTAAAACAGGTTTAAACGCCGTCTGAAAATCAAGGTTGGTTTACAGGTGCACCGATACGTGCAGTTTCAGACGGCCTTTAAAGGTGTTGGTCGTACCGTCGATTTTTTCGGCTTCCAACAGCTCGCGGGCGGTCTCTTCCAGCTCGGGCGGCACCACCAGCAGGCTCGGTGTAATGTTGAGGTTATAACCGCCGTTGGCCTTGACTTTGCGCATGGCCACAATGATTTTTTGCAAATTAGCCTTGTTTAAGGTCAGTTTTTCAGCCATGTGCGCCAGCTGCCATAAGCCGAAACCGGCTACACAGCGGCGGCGGGAGCCGTAGAGGTATTGATCCTCCATAAACACCTTGTCCGATTTGGCTGGGTCAAACTTGTTTTCAAATTCCGGCTCGGTGCGGCTTTGGAATACCAACGGCTTGAGCGTTTTGGTATCGTCAATCACATACCATGTCGGTACATCATTGTCGGTGCCGGTAGTGATGTTTTTGGTGGCCGTGTTTTGACCGGTACCGTCGGCTTTTTCAAATACCGGGTGATCCGTATCAAAAAAGTATTGGCCGTCATAACATTCGGTGGTTTTGCCTTTTTTGAGCAAACCCCATACCAAAGTGTCGGGCAAGGCCGCGGCAGATTCGCCCATTGCGGCCATCATCGGGCGGTACATACCCACCTGATCGTCCTCAATGTCAGTGCGCTCCACGGCAACCGTTGCTTCAAACTTTTTGTTGGTGAGGCTCATGGCCTCTTTGCTCAGTTTTTCAACTTGGCGTTGGCCTACCCATTCGCGCATTTGCGGGAATTTGCCCAACCACGCGTAAGTATTGGTAGCCGTATTCGACGGCACCGTCATGGCAATGGCCGTATAAGACGGTTTAACCGATTCCAAGCCGTTTTGAAATTCTTTGCGGAATGCGGCGGTTAACGCCGTTAATACTGCGGTTTTATTCATTTTTAACCTTCCTGTTGTTTAACTTGTGCAGCATACTCGGCATGGCTCATACCGAGCATCTTGGCGGCTGCCTGCTCTTCTGCGGTCAATGCCACCACATTCTCGCCCGGCTCTTTGCCTGCGGTTTGCGTGCCGGCCAAAGCCGCTACCGGCTGCGCGTTTTCGATAAAGCCGGTTAAAAAGGCCAAGCCGCCTTCTTGTTTCAATACGCCTTCCGCCCATGCCTTTTGCGCGGGCAACAGCTTGCCTGCGGACAATGCGGCAGTAATCAGCTCGTTGCCTTTATCAGCGTTGCGTTCGGCGGTCAGCGCGGCGATTTGGCTTTGCAAATCCTGCACCACCGACACCGGTGCGTATCGGGTCAAGTCGGGTTGGCCTGCCGGCTGGGCGGACAAGGCGGCGATTTTGCTGTCTTTGTCGGCCAGCTCTTTAAACAGGTCGGCAGATAAGGCAACGTTTTGCGGCTTGGCCGCCAAGATTGCGGTTAACGCCGCCGTAATCTGCTCGTCGCTTGCCTGCGGCAGGCCAAGCAGTTGTTGCAACAACTCTTTCATCGGGTTTTGCTCCGTTTCGGGGTTAAAAAACTGTGCCGACGCTGCCGCCAACACTTCGTCCATGCCGTCCAACGCGGGGTAATTGGTCAGCGCGGCGTGGTAAATCTTGCGCACATAGCCCTTGGTGTCATAGCTAAACACCGCCGAGATATAACGGTATTCTTTGGCGGCAATGGCCGCCGCTGCCTTGTCCGTCCACTCCACATCGGCAAACAAGCCTTTGGGTGTAAACTCCAGCCAGCTCATCCAACCGGCGGCGGGCGCGGGCTGGCCGTTTTTTTCTTTGTGCAGGGTTTGGTGCTCGTAATCGACCACCAGCTGATTGCGCGAAGCATTGGCCAGCTGCACCACGTCGCGGCCGTTCTCCTCGGTCAGATACCAAGCGGGCACATCGTGGGGGCGGCCGTCAATCGCTCTAAACTCGCCGTAAGGCAGCAACTGGATGCGGCCATCGCGCGGCTGCACCTCGAAACTGCATGCGGCAAGCGTTAATCTGTTTTGGGGCATGTTGCACATCCTTTTTGCGATGTTGTCATTTTCGCCTTAACAGCCGTGCCGAAAAGAGTGGACGCATTTCAAACCCCGCACTGCATTCCAAACCCCTTTTAAACCCCTTTTAAAAACGCGTCAGATTGGTTTTAACCCATCGGCCTATGCCAACCTATTACCCAAAACAAAAACGCGCTAAAAAGCGCGTTTTAAAGGCCGTCTGAAAAATCATTTAATCAGGTTGGCAAAATAATCCTGTACATCGTCCATCAAGTCTTGTTTGTCTTGGTCGGTTAGCGTTAAAAATTCCCGTTGCGGTATGTTCACTTTGCGGCCGCGTCCGGCCATGCCGCCGAAGTTGTGGATGGCGGCATACACCATATTGGTACCGACAAGGGCGGTATCGTTGTCGGCCATTTTGGTGATGCTTTCGCGCAAGCCCTCGGTATCAATCAGCGGCCTGCCGTTGCGGTATTTCAGCCCCAGCCATTTCGGTCGGCCGCCGGCGCGGAAATTCATATGCACGGCGTAGTGCATGGTGCCCGCCAACCGCTCCATCAGCCGGTAACGGTTTTCCACACCGTCTTGCAGCCGCTCGATTTGGTTTTGCACCACGAAAATATTGTCTATTTTGATTTCAATCATGGTATGATGGTTTTCAAGTGTCGGAAAAGCGGTGAATCTCGATACCGCAGGCGAGCTTAGGCTTCTGACCGTGTGCAAGTGATTTCGAGCCTTGCCCGACACTTATTCCACGCTTTCAAATTTCTCCGCCAAACTTTCCAACTGGTTTTGGTTGGTACGGCGGAACGATTCCAAAAACAGTTCTTTCTTTTTGTGCAGATACTTGGTAACAGCCAAATACCACACTCCGCCGATTTTTTTGCCGAAGTAATACTTTCCGTCTTTGCGGTTGATGACGACCGTATCGGGTGCGTTATAAATATCCGGCAGATGTTCGTACAACTCCGCAGGAAACACTTCTTTTGCCCGGCTGTTAATCTGCTTGATGATCGTATCATCCGAAAGCCATACCGTTGATTTCTCCAATGCGGCCTTGTCTTGCACGCCTTTTGCAATCACACCTGCAGCAAAATGCCGTTCGTTGGTAAGGGTGTCTTCGATTTTATAGAGCTGGGTATTGCTCAACTTACCGTCGGTTTTCAGACGGCCTTTCACTTCGTAAAATTCTTTTTCAAGCCGTTTGAAGGTGGTTTTAAATTCGGGGCCGCCCATCTCGGCTTTGGCAAACTGGTGTGCCAAACCTCTGTCGTAGCGGTCAAGGTCGGGGCGGTAATTCATGCGGCCTGCGTTGTACTCAAATCCGCGGTCGGTGGTATGCAGGCTGCCGTCGGGAGCTTTGTAGGCCATCGTCGGGTAACTGTCGCCTTTTTTGTTGTAGATTTTGTGCGTCTCTACAAAGTTTTCCGGCGTGGATTTGCCCACGATACGCCCGCTGCGCTCAATATCGCGCTCGGCCAAAGCCACCACCGTGCAGCGGCAGTTGTAGCCGTTGGGCGGATAAAAGGTTGTCCAAAACGGGTCGTCATAGCGGTAAACCAGCCCGTCCATCGCCGCATGGGCGGGGCGCGTGCGGTGGTCGGCCACCGCGTCATACATCCAGTAGGGGCGGTGGTCGATATTGTCCATATAGCCTTGATACTGCCCGGTGCTGTAAGCCGACTGCATGTTGGTGCGGTAGATGGTGTCCAAACGGCGCGGCGTGCCGAACACCTCGCCCGTTTTCGGGTCGATGATGTCTTGCCCGTTGTGGCCGTTGGGGTGCAGCCAGCCCTTGTTTTGCAAGTGCTGCAAGATGTCTTTGCGCCAATCGGTAAACGCTTGCCCGCTGTCGGCCGCTTTAATCATGGATTGCTTGATGTCGTTGAGCATATCCAAATCGGTTATGCGGGCGATGGTGTACACTTTGGCGATTTCCGAGGCCGTCAGGTTGCGGTAGCTTTCGGCGGTCACGCCTTTGGCTTGCAGCCACTCAATCGCTTTTGCAGGTTTCAGGCCGAGGGCAAACTTAATGCTTGGCATTGGCTTGCCCCAACAGATCGCTCAAAAACAGCGCATTTTGCATATAGCCCCGCAGGGTTTGGTTATCCAGCTGCGGGTAGAGTGCGGTCAAGGCGGCATCTGCCTCTTCGTAGCTTTCACACGCCGCCAGCGCGGCCACCGCCTGTTTGATAATCGGATTGAGCTGCGCGTTAAAGTCGGGCATCTCCAACGCCTCGTCCAATGCACCGTCCAATACCTGCTGCTCGCGGGTGGCGGGGCGGCCTGCCGGTATGCGTGCGGACAATGCCGCCAGCGCGGCTTGATTCACGGGATTATCCGGCACCACTCGCGCCAGCACCCGTTCACCCTCGGCAGGCTCGGGGATTACCAGCTTGTCGCGTACCCAGCTCTCCGGGATTTGCACGCCCACGTCCACCAGCTTAGGGATGGCTTCGGCCATTACCGCAATATCCTCTGCCTCGCGCGTATCAAACTCAAATTTGGGCAGGCGGTTAGGGTCGGTATTGGGGTGGTTGACTTGCAGGTAGGGCAGGATGATCTGCTGGGTAATGGTCTGTGCCACTTGTTTGGCATCCGACACCAGCAAATCACGGCGCACCTCGTTGTGCACCTTACCCAGCGCATTGGTGCTGCTTTTGCCGTCGGCTCCGCTGGTGAGCGTTTGCCCCAAAATCAGGCGCGCGGCGGATTTTTCGCACCAATCGGCCATCTGCAAAAACGGGTTGCTGGTGGCGGTCGTGCCGCTGGCCGCTTGATGCAGCTCGATTTCCATTCCCTCGGGCATGATGCCCGCCGCGTTATGGCCGATTTCGGCCACCGCGCGCAACAGCGTGCGTTTTTCTGCCTCCGTTGCACCCGCCCCGTATTTGCCGATACGGATGGGCATGCCGTAAAGCTCCAAAAACTCGGCAAAATCATGCACGGCGTAATGCTTAAACATATACAGCCATGCCAACGTGCGGAATAAGCCGTTACGCGCCTGCGGCACGCTGCGCGATTTGTGGCTGTGCACAATCCAGCCCAACGGCCACAGCGGCTCGCCGTCTTGATTGTCTTGCGATTTGAGCATCAGCTCGTCGTCTTTACTCCATCTAAACCAGCTCTGCGGCCGATGGGTAAAGGCCGTCGGGTAATAGCGGCCGTCTGAAAAAGCCCACTCGATTTCCAACGCGGCGAAGCCGTGGCCGACCGCGTCCATCAGGTCGATAACCAAGTCCTCAAACTGCGTCAGGCCGTCTATCAGCTCAAAGGCTGCCTCGGCCAATTGCTCTTCGGCGGGCGTAGCATTGCGCGGCGGGGTAACGCGCCAATCCAGCGTCAGCAGCGCCCGCTTGCGCGTGCCCATATTGGCACCGATGTCGCTGTCGCGCTCCTCGATGTCGGCAAACAGCTCGTGCTGGGCGGTAATGTCGCCTGATTCCGCATCCTCGAACAGCGCACGCATTTTGGCGGGCGTGATAAAGTTGGACGGATGCTCCGCAATCACGCGCCCGGCGGCGGTAATTTGCGCCAAATCGGTTTGCAAGCCGTTTTCAGGCTTTTGCGGTTTGGTTTTTTTGTCTTTTTTAGCCATTATCTAGCCCACATGCTTTTGGTGTTGTCTTCATCAAGGTCATCGTCAAAATCATCGTGTGTTTCAGACGGCCTCACGCTTTGCCACTCAATCGGCGCCGAATTTCCTACGGCCAGTGCCCATAACATTTGTAGTGCGTCGGGGCCATCATCATGAGCATGCTTGGGAAAACGCCTAAGTTGGTCAATAAGCTCGGTATTGTCTTTGTGTATCCGGATATAGCCGTTCTCCATGTGAGGCTGGATAGATTCGATTCGTAGTTCTTTGTCTGCGATGGGCTTTACTCCCCTTGCAGGGATAGGGATGCCTTGCTGCAAACCACGCTTAGTTAATTCCGTTTTTAAAAATTCTTGGAATTGCACAATCTCAACCGCCCACAAACGGCATTTGTATTGCTTTTGCAGCCTAATTACATCTTCTATGATTTTGTCCGGCACACGGCGGCGTATTTGTGCCACCACCACATAAAGCGTAACTGTCGCCCGATGCCAACCGCCAATCAAAATCGCAGAAGGGTCGCGGTTGGCGTTGCGTTTACCCAAAGACGGGTCAAGCGCCCCAAACCAAATTAGATCAGACGGCAAGTCTTTATCGGCAAACTGCGCTGCTTCAATCATGTTTGCAAAAATCGCATCTTCACCGCTTACCGGCTCATTTTGATATTCACAATCAAAGGCTTCTTTGCCGATACGCGCGCGTATAGTCATCAGCAGCAAAAGCGGTCGCTGTTCCCAACTCACTTTGCTTCCAGCCAACATTTCTGCTTCGTTGGCTTCGTAAAACTCTTTTGCAGCTTTTCGCCCTTCGTGTTTGTAAATAGTCTCCCACTCATCCCATAAATCCATATTTTCAGGCCATTTGATAATGGCCTGAAAACGGCGGCTAGTCCAAAATGGATTAGCCAAAACACGATTCAACACGCTGTCGTAATGCAGGATAGTGCCAACATAAAGGACATCAAATTTTTCGCCAGCGGCACCCAAAGGCAATACAGCTTTATTGACCCATTCCATCAACTTGGCACGTTGTCTCGGTGTCTCGACGTTTTCGTCGTTTTCGATATCGTCCAGATAAGCCATATCGGGTCGGCGTGCGCCGTGTTTAGTGCCGCGCAGCTTCATGCCGCTGCCGTAGGCTTTAATTTTGTTTCCTTGTCGCGTAATGATTTCGCCAACACGCCAACGGCGACCAACTCCACACACTTCAGGAAAATCAAGAGCAAGCCGTTTATTTTCGGTCAATTCGGTCTTAATTACCTCTACCGACCCCGCCGCTTGGTCTTCCACGTCCGATATGATTACTACGTTATGCTTGGCGTTGCGTACCTCGTCCCACAAGGATTTAATCTGCACGCCAAGGGTGGTCTTAGCTTCGCCGCGCGGCGCTGCATCGGCTTCTGCTTCGGCCTCGGGTGATTGAGTTATTCGCGGCACCACGTCATCAATCAAATAATCGTGGAACTCCGACCACGAGTCGCCGCGAATATGATGCGGGAAATAAGTTTCAAGGAAAAACCGAAAGCCCGTTTCTGGGTTAAAAACTTTTTCTCGGCGTGCAGCAATATCTTCCACAGCATCGGAAAGCCCTGCATCTTCGGCTTCAATCCGCTGAATCAAATCCAAGCGGATACTTTCCATTCGTTCTCGCAACTGTGCTCGGGTCAGTTTCTTTTTCGACATGCTTAAAACTCTTGTTCCACTATCGGCATAAAGCTCTCAAAAACATTTAAAAAATCATTATTTAAATGCGGGAATTTCTGTTTGATGTGTTGCGATAATAGGTCAATGGTTTTAATTGCCACCGATGCCTCATGCACTTCGGGCAATAAACGTTTATGAGCGGCCATCGTTTTATTGTACGAATCACTCAACATACTGATAGCTTTAACCTTATCCATTGTTTCTAAGCTGGTATTGGTTTGAAGCTCTTTCATTACCGTTTCGTATTGCACGATTTGGCCGGCGATCATTGCACGGGCAACTGCCTCAACATCGCCTCCTGCCAAGGTATAAGCAGCCCGAATTTTGTCCCAATCATCGCCTTTATCTTTGGCTGATTTTTTCCAGCCCCGAGCCGTAGCTAACGGAACTTGACACATCACCGCAGCTGTTTCTAAGGTTTGATTACCTGATACATACAGCTGGCGCAGCTTTTCGCGCACTTCTTGAGGATGTGCCATTAACCGCCTCCGATACCGAGCTTGAGCTTAATCATTTCCCAGCCCGCGGCCACCGTCATGCCGCCCAAGCCGCCGTAAAGCGCGGCGGTTTTGCGGCACTCTTTGCGGATTTCTTTGATTTCTTCGTCCATGGCCTGCTGGTTTTCGAGCATCTGTTCCTGTTTGGCTTCGATGCGCACCAATGCGGCCAATACCGGGTCTTTGTTTTCAATCATTTATCTGCCTTTCGGTCTATTTTGTCGGCCAGTTTGTCCAGCTTGTTTTCCACCCGACCTAAAAAATCCATCATGGTTTTTTGGTCGGCCTCCGCATCCTTTTTGCTGCGGTATTCCAGCTTCACTTGGTGTAGCTCCTTGCGGAGATCCGCACGGTCTTTTTCGGCATCTTTTAAGCGGTTGGAGATGCCGTTAACCCAAAACCAGCCTGCTGCGGTGGCCAAGCCCCAAAGCGTTTTAAAGCCAAATTCAAAGTCAATCGGTGTCATGCCAGCTCCTTAAAAATCAAGCGGCAACTACATCCGCTGCGACGGCAGGCAACATCCAACGCCGGCGATGCCGTCGACACCGTAAACTCAACATCAAACTGCTGCTCCAACGCCTGTTTTATTGCCTGATATTGGTTCTTAAAATCCACAACACCGCGCTCAACGTGGAAGGTAACGCCAAAATCCTTATCCATACCGGTAACGTAATCCCAGCTGGTTGCATCCAGTTTGCGTGATACCTGCTCGATAAACGGCTGTTGCTCACGCGCCTTGGCTAACCCCATTTCAAAGCCGGCAAATTTAACCGCCAATACGCGCGCAACCAAATCCTGATAGGTGCTCATTTTTTGCCACCCATCATTTTTTTTAACCGATTGCATAAATTTCTAACCCAAGAAATATTTACAGGCGCATAAATTTTTGCTAAAACTTCCCCGTCATACTGTGCATTTTCTCGGGCTGCCCGAAATTTGGCTTTGGCTTCTTCCGGACTGTCCGCCCAAATGCTCAATGACCAGGACTTACCGTTAAAACGGTAGGAAAACGTATACTCTTTCATAGGAGAAACCTTATGTATTTTGAAGTTTATAAAGACGTAAAAGGCGAATACCGTTGGCGTTTGAAAGCTGCCAATCATGAAATCATCGCCCAAAGCGAGGGCTACACCACCAAACAAAACTGCCTGCACGCGGTCGATTTGGTGAAAAGCACTACCGCCGCCACACCCGTAAAAGAGGTATAAAATCCATTTTTTACGTTCAGCCCGCAACCTACGCGGGCTTTTTTGTTGTCAATCGTCAACTTTAGATTGACCACTCGCCGCCCATTCGCGCCAAGCCGTGTTTTGGTTTTCCAGTTCGGACACATAGCCGCCAAACTCGACCGCATGCTCCAACAACGCCTGTGCCGTGCCGTTATCCGGCGGGGCGCACCGGCGGCACCATCAACGCCGCAGGCGGCGCGGGCATTACCGGCACCTCAATGGTTTTAATTGGTGTAGCCGAGGGCACGGTTGTACTGCCGCAGGCTGTTAGGCCCAAGCCCGTCAATACACATACCGGCAGCAGTTTTATCTTGCTCGATTGCATGTTTAATCCCAGTTTTGTGTTGTTGTTTCAGACGGCGCACATCCGCTTGCGCCTGCGCCAGCCGCACGCCGACTGCCTGTGTTTTGGCCGCCTGCTCGTCTTGCGCCTGCTGCGCCTTTTTGAGTTCGGCGGTGTATGCCTCGGCGGATGACAACAGCGCCGCCGTATGGTCTTTTTGCGCTTGCTTAATAACGAGTTGCTGCTCGTTATAGGCCGTCTGAAAACCGTTACGGTAGGCCAGCCATAAAGCCCCACCGAGTAGCAGCACCGCGGCAAGATGCGGCAGATATTTAATCCACTTTATCGGCATTGTCTGCCTCCACTTCCTGCCGCTTCACACTCACCATCGCCCGTGCCACGGCATAACCGCCTACGATGCCCAAATACACCGCCCAAATCTCCGGCGACGGGTCGGGCAGCACAATAAATTTGTAAGTACCCGCCGCGCAGGCCACGTTGGCCCACAGTTTGCTGTGCGACACCTTGCCCGTGGCCGGATTTTTAAGGATATCCAGCAGGGCCATCATTTCGCCTTTCTGCGGTTGCGTGCCTTACGCGCCGCCCGCTTGGCAGCGGCCACGCCCGATTTACGGTAGTTTGGCCGCGGGTAATCGTTAACGATGCGCAGCTTGGGCATGTGCAGCACGGCATTAGCCATTTGCTCATGAGTAGGGTTGCCGCCCAGCAAAGTAGCCAAAAAATAACCCGCCGCCTGTTTTAAGCTCTTAAGCAGTCTCATACTTTTGCCGCTCCCACTTCCATCGCGATGGCCGTCGCCACAGCGCGGCAGATGGCCCATTTGCGCTCTTTAAACAGCTTCAAATCGGCATCATTGCTGATAAAAAACGGCTCAAACACAATGCCGCCATGCTGTGCATACGCCAAACGGCTGTGCTGGCCGGCGTTGTCGGGCTTATAACCGCCGTCGCCGCGCAGCTTCCAGCCCGTCGCTTTCGACACGGCTTGGCTCAACACTTGGCACCAGCGTTTGTTTTTCGGCGTACTCAAGGCTTCGATGCCCGTTGCCGGCTGTTGGCCGGGCTTCGGTTTGGCCGCCGCGTTGGTGTGAAACTCCACCGCCACCGTTGCACCCTTAATCAGCTTAAGGGCTTCGCGCAGCGGCAGATTGCCTTTGCCTTCGCCGTCGGTTTTTACCGTCAAGCCGTAGTCGTTACGCAAAATCGAGGCGGTAATATTGCGCATATCCTGCGCCAAATCCGCCTCGCGGTCGCTGCCGTTGACCGCGCCCGGGTCGGTGTTGCTGTGGCCTGCGGTCAACACAATAATCTTGCTCATATAAGCCCTTTCAAAATCGTTTTAAGCGGTTTTTAAACCCATTCTTGAGAGCCTTTATGCTATCCGCCTTTACGCACATCCCCGCACGGTATGCCTTTCAAACCCTAAAGGCCGTCTGAAACAAGCGGATTAGGCAAAAAAAATCCGCCCGAAGGCGGATGAAAGAGGAGAATTAAAACAGCGTTAAAACAGGGTATTTTGATGTGATACCGGCTCGCAGCCCGAACGCATAATCGTGTAGCCGGTGCGTTCGGAAATGCCGTATTTCGGGCACAGTTCCGTCATCGCCATCAGGCCGCTTTTGCCCTCGACTTCGGTCAGATTTAAAAATTCGTTTCTAAACCGCTCGTTTCGCAGCTCGCGCAGAGCGTTTTCACAGCGCGGCACATACAGCTCCTCGCCGCCATACACGCGCAACAGCTCGTAGGTTTTTGCCTCACCGATGGCCGAAAACAGAATATGCAGGCGCGGCGTATCTTCTTTGCCCTTGCCAAACTTAAACCGCGCGCCGCCGATGGCTTTTACTAACTGTTCGGCAGCCTGTAATCCGATAACCTCGACAATATCCTGCATGGTTTCGGGCAGCAGGTGTCGCACCTTCTTAAGCTCCATTGCCTTCCCCTTTTAGTTTTTGCTGTTTTTTTGTCAACGCCGCAATCACGCCGCGCATGTGCTCGTCGGTCAGCCATTCCACCCGCGCCACCCCATACATGCGCTTGGCCAAAGCATGCGCATAATTCCAGTGCAGCGCCATCGATGCCAGCAAGGCTTCGATTTTGCGCATCATCGCGTCAGCCGAGCTGCGGCGACGCGGGCGTGTACCG
This sequence comes from Neisseria sp. MVDL19-042950, assembly GCF_030504625.1. Classification (GTDB taxonomy): domain Bacteria; phylum Pseudomonadota; class Gammaproteobacteria; order Burkholderiales; family Neisseriaceae; genus Neisseria. The sequence continues at coordinate 132,369 of NZ_JAUKWH010000005.1, forward strand.
TGGTTTTTCGCAATCGGCACAAAGCCCATGCGTTTCATCTCTTCCGCCACTTTTTCCAGTTCCGGCATGCCCATTTTTGCGCAAGAATCCTTACCCGTTACCCGCACCAGCATGGCACGATAGGCATCATCGGCCATATCAAGCTGCTTTTGCGCAATCTTAATTTTGCCGATCAGCGCATTGCGGGTCGGTTGGTTCATGCTTTATCCTTAAATACAATATGTTGTAGTATTTTATCATTTTATTGATAAAAATCTACTACATATTGTATTTTATGTGTCATTTTTATATGCAAAAAAATCCCCGCTGTTTAAAGCGGGGATTAAGGTAGGCTATTTTCAGTCTATTCCTTTGTATTACTGCGTCCGGCAACAAATGCTAGTACAACTGCAACTAATGATGCGCCCATTAGTGATGCTCCCGCAGTGGGAGAACCACTGTAAATCAAATAAAAAGAAATTGCAGCAAACACAATAACTGACAAGCAGCCAAACAATTGACCACGCTTCTTAATTTCCTGTTCCTGTTTCAGGAAATTAAAACGTTCGCGTTGCTCCTTATCTTCCATTTGTAAGCGGGCAGTCTGCTCTTTTTCGGCCATCTGCATAATACGTTCTGCACCATTTGGAATAATGTTACTGTATCTTGCCATATCCTCAGGGGCAGGAAGCGGCCTCATATGGTGCTTGGCGATTATCTGGTTTAATAATTGTGGGCGGTTTTCTATCTTCTGTAATATCTCTTGATCTTCCCCTGTACAAAGCAAACCGCCCTCTTCTTCAGGGCGGTTCTGTAATTCCTTGTCTATATCTTTCATAATGACTCACTTACCTTTTCCAAGGCTTTCTTAAAATCGCTGCCGATTTTCTGCCAGTCTTGGGCTAGAGCCTGACGGTCGGAGCGACGTACAGGGCGAGATGGAGTTTTACTGGCCGAAGGAAACAGGCAGAAAGAAGAAACAAATCCTGCTGCCCAGGCAGACTTTGCGGATTTGACATTATTCATCATTAAACCTCTTTAAATTTTATTTATAATTTATTATTTACTAAACTTAGTATATAAGATTATCGTCTTAATACCAATACACAACCCTACGGCTTCACACAAGGTGCACTATGAAAAATATCAACATATAGTATAAATTTGCTTTTACATATTTGTAAAAATCAACATATTGTGGTTTTAAAATATCTGTTAAATTGCTGTAAAAAACCACGCATACAACAGCGTGGTTTTCAAATTTGAGACGGCCTCTAATCCTGCCAGCCGCCCAAATGCTCCACAAGCTCATTAAGCATGGTCGTTAACGATTCTGTCATAATGATTTGCGATGCAACCGCAAGGTCGGCAGCGTTATCGGCTTGGCTCTCGGCATTTTCCTGCACCGTATCAAGATACTGGATGCGTTTCAACGTCAGATTTTCGGTCAACACAAAGGCAATCTGCTCACGCCATACCAAGCCCATCTCAACCACATACAAACCATTACGGGCGTGCTGTACCACATCATCGGTAGTGAGGTCTTTTTTGCTGATTTTCACGCGCGGTGCAACATCGCCGACACCGCGTAAAGTAACATCGTAATCCAACTCAAACCCGCCTTGCGCTTGGCCGTTGAGCAGCCATTCCGTCATCAAACTAGACGGCGATTGTTTGGTTGCAGGCAGCTTCACGTCTAGTCCGCCCAATGCCTCGCGCAGCTTGGTTAACAGATTTTCCGCCTTGCTTGGTGTGGCGCTGTCAACCAGCATCCAGCCGTCCGTTAAGATGGCATGGGTGCGGCTGCTGCGGGTTAAGGCGCGGGGCAGCAGATCGTCGGTAATCTGTTCTTTGAGTTCCTGCTTTTCCCTTCTGCCAACATTGCGCGCTTCCGCCTTTTGGATTTGCTCGACTTTTTCAGCCAGCACGTTATTAATCACGCCGGACGGTAACACCTTCTCTTCGCGTTTAAGGTTGATTAAATAATGTCCACCGGCGTTATATACCAACATACCGTCAAACGGCGTAGGGATGGCAAAACCTTCGCTATACCAATCCAAGCCGGCAGGCGGCGTGAATTGGGCATTGCTTAAGCGGCCGTCTAAGTCCCATTCTTCAGGTTTTTGCGGCAACCGATATGCCGTTAATTGTTTAAACCACATGATGTTTTTCCTTTTAAAAAGGCGGGCAATGCCCGCCGACAAATCAATTAATCACGACCTTACTCAAATCCGGCTTAGTCTCCACAAAGTCCATCAAAGCCTTGATAGAGTTTGCCGCCATTTGCGCTCGGGTCAACGTAACACCGCTTTGCATCGGCTTAAAATCGCCTTCGTAGCTTATTGATACGCCGGTCAAGCCGTCGCTCTGCATTTCATCGCGGATGATGATTGTGATTTCAGCCATCACGCCAACTCCTGATTAAACGGCTCAATGGTAAAAAACTCCTTACCCTGCACGATTTTCAGCCCGGGCACGGGGTTGGCGGCAAAAAACGCTTCTTCATTCAATACCGCGTCTCTGTTTACCTCTTTTTTCACGCGGATAAATCGTTCTAGCGACGGGTCGGCTTCTAGCAGGGCGAGTACCGCATCTGCGCCGCTCACGCTGCATTTGGGCGGGTTGTTGCGCCACTTGATCATGCCCGTGGTTAGGTCGGCAAACTTAACCTTGCCGCCGTCGGGAAGCGCGTCGCGGTTGGCTTCCGCCCAAGCGTGCACGCCCGCCTCGATCACTTTGATTTCTTCCACCAGCGGCGCGACTGCTTCGTCTGCCGCCTTTTGCAGCTCGGCCACTTTGTCGTTGTGGTCGGCTTGGATGCGCTCGATGTTTCGTTGCAAATCGCCCATGCGTTTGATTTGCAGCGATGCGTCATCGCGGGATTGCACGGCCACGGCCAATGCTTCTTTTTTGGTTCGTTTGGTTGTTTTAGCCATTTCGTTTTCCTTTCTGTGAGTTGGCTTCATAAATACGCTTACATTCTTCCACCGACCGGCTACGCGGCCCGTGTATCCATTCTTTTTGCCAGCAAGGGGCGGTTGCCAATGCTCGCTGGATTTTTGCCATGACGGCTTTGGCTTTTTCCTGCTGCTCCGGTGTTGGCTGGTGACGATGCTCCAGTTTGAGCCGCTCGGGGCGGGGCGGCAGGCAGCCCAGCAGGTCGCGCGGTGCTGGCCAGCGGTCGGTTTGCGCAGCCAGCAAACTAAAGGCCGTCTGAATCCGCGGGATATCCTGCTCTGCGTCCCATGTCTTGCCTGCTGCCAATGCCACGCTCCACACTTGCGCCGTGGCCTGCACGGTATCGGCGGCGGGCGTACCCGGCAGCCGCAGGGCGAGCAGCAGGGTTAAGCCGTCCACTACCGCGTTGTGCAAACTGTCGGGCAGCTCTTTCATGGTTTACCTTTCTTGGTTGCTTGCAGCGCGGCGGCTGCGGTTAAGGTTTGGCTAGGCTTGGCTTTTACTGTCGGCTCGCCGGCAACGGCAGGCATCACCGCCGTTTCAGACGGCCGCCAACCGCTGATAACCTCGTACAAATATCCGTGCGATTTAAGCGGCAGTTTCAGACGGCCTGCGTCGCGGGCATCAATGGCCGTCTGAAAACCATGCAGCCAAGCCTCGGGTGGGGCGGGGTAAACTACCCCGTCGCGGCTGATTTGCCCGGCCTTGATGTCCGGCAGCAGCTCGCCGAGCAGCTTGGCCGTGCGGGCAAAGGTCAGTTGGCTTTTGGCCGGCCGAAACAAGCCCACATAGCGCACCGCCGCTTTGCCGATTAATGCGTCAAACTCCAACACCGCCTTAATCAAATCCGCCGCACCGTCGTTGCCGATCAGGCTGTCAAGACTGTGGACTGCGCCGCAGTTGGGGCATTTGAGGTTCATTTCAGACGGCCTCCTTAGCCCGTTCAACTTCCCCGCTCTTAAACCGGTTTCCAAAATCACGCGGATGCAGCCCGCACATCTCCAAATAATCCTCCCGCGCCAAATCCACCGCCTGACGCACCGTCGGTGCCTGTGCCGCCAAATACTGTCCCGGTTGGATTTCCACAGTAACAACAGGGGTTTCACCGTCTTTTTTATCGATTAAGAAACTACCCAAATCCTCCAGCCAATTGAGGCGGCATTGGTCGTATAAATCTTGCGTGCTCAAATTCATGATGCAGACGGCCGCTTCGTTCAACATCAATTTCAGTTCTGCCGGAGTAGCGGGGTTTTCCACGGCCGTAAGTAAATCGTCTATCAGTTTCATTTTTATGTTTCCTTTATTTTCAATAGGTTATATATTTAACAAGGTAAAAAAATTATTGCCCCATCAATCGGTTAGCCATCAGCACACCGAGATACGACCCGGCAAACGCCGCGCTCCAAAAGCCTGCCACCAACAACAGCCACCACTTAATCAGCCATATTGCCGTTTTCCATTTCATTTTCATTTTTTCCCACCCTTATCGTGTTTTCGCCGTATTTGGCGTTGATATCATTCAAAGCCTTTTCAAGCCTTGCCCGTTTTTCCGCTTCATTTAACGGGCGGTACAGCACGAAATATTTCGTCTTGCGCCGCCGGTGCTGGCCAAATGCCTGCCAGTCTTGGTTGCGCCGTCGGTGGCTATTCATACACCACCCCTTTCATGCGCTCTTCATCGCTCATGCGCTCATACGCCTTTTCCGCTTGCAGCGCCTCAAAATCAGCCGCATCCTGCTTTTCGCGCATCAGCCGTTGCGCCGGTGTTTCGTCTTTAAAATAACTGCGGGCGGGCTGCGGCTCCGTGCAGCGGTTGGCACAAGCCGTTGCCAGCATCACAATCAAAACGGGAGCGAGCAAGTGGCGCATTCTCAAGTTTTCCATTTTTATGTTTTCCTTTATTTTCAATGTGTTACATAAAACACAAGGTAAAAAAATATATAGCCCTATCAATGGCTTGCCGTTTCAGACGGCCAGATTAATGAATCAGCATCTCTTTAAACTGCCGCACCATCTCCACGTTTACCGGCTCTTTATGCAGCTTCGAGAGCCTGTTCACACCGTGCAGCATCTTTACCAGCCGCCGCGTATTGCCCTTGGCCGAATCCACCAGCTCTTCAACCACTTCCTCGGCCGCATTAGGCAGGTTGGCCGCCGCAATCTGTCCCAGCTCTGTGCCGTCCAGCTCGTCGCCCAAATCCAGCTTAAACCCGATACGGCTGTATAGCTGCTTGAGTTCGCCGTTTCTGCCGCGCAGGTTAACCAGCAGGCGCGGCATACCCACCAAAGCCAGCCCCACTTCGGCGCGGTCGTGGATACGGCGCAGGCATTCCAGCGCGCGGTAGGGCAGGCTTTCCGCTTCGTCCACCGCAATCAGGCGGCCTGAATGGGTCAGCTTGTCCACAATGCCGTTGAGCATATCGTTCAGCGTGCCTTTGCTTTCGCTGCCCACCTTTTCGGCAATGGTTTTCAGCAGCACTTTGGCGGTATAGGTAGGGTCGGCCTCAATCAGGATCACATCGGGGTTGCGGCCTGCGTAATCGCGCAATGCACTCGTTTTACCCAAGCCCGCCTGCCCGATAATCACCACCGCTTGCCCGTCCACATGCGCCAAGCTCAAAATATCGCCCGCGCGTTTGCCGCTTTGTGTGCGCACATAATTGATGCTTAATTTACGGTCGGCTCTGCGGTTTTCTTCCAGCGTTAAAAACGCCGCCAGCTTCTCTTCCAGTTTTCCGGTGTCGCCGCGATACCCGCCGCCCAAATAGCTGCTGATAACCGCATTGCTCATGCCGATGGCTTTGGCCACATAAGTTTGCGGCTTGCCGCTTTCGCTTAAAAATAATTGCAGACGTTGTTTTAAAGTCATTTTCAAACCCTTTTAATGTGTTTTAAATCAATCTTCCAAATCGCTCTCAAACATGCTGTATTTCTTCACTTCTTTGAGCGGTTGTTCCGGTGTTACTACTTCATAGCTGCCCTCGATAACTGCGCCGTTGCCAAACATCAGGCTGCCGAAATCGGGGACGTTTTCGATAGCGGGTGTAAGCTCCGCTTTGGCAATCGCAATCTTTTCCTCTTGCCGTTTCACCGCGTCTTTTACCCGCTTCTCGCGCAGCTGTTCGATGCGGTTTACAGGCATACCCGGTTTCACATGGCCGTCCAGCTTAACTTTGCCAATAATCTCGCCGCCCATTGTTTTGACGATCACTTGCGAAGCATCGTACCAGTCGTAGCCCACCCGCACCTTGTCGCTGTGGTGCATCGTCAGCACGCTGCCCGCATACACATTGTTGTGCAGCTGTACCGTGCCGCGGCGTACCGTGCAGATTTTTTCCGGCCTGAACATATAATCCAGTTCCACATCCGTTAACGGCTGCTCCGTCTTGTCCAACTCCGCCAAACGGTAAGTGCGGTAATCGGCCGGTGTGCAGTATTCCCCGCCGCTAGCTCTCGCCAGCTCCGCATGCTCGTGATTCAGGTTGTAATCGCGGATGGCAGCGTCCAAATCCGCTAAAAACTGCCGCCAGCTCGGCATCTTGCGCCGGTATCGCTGCTGCTCCGTGCTCAATTCCTTGCCTTGCCGCTCCGCATTCATCGCGCTGTTCAATTTACGGATAGTCAGCGTTTTCACGCTGCTGTCGGCATCTTTGCCCACATAAGTTTCATAGGTTTTCGCCAGCGGAATCGTTACCGTTTCCCAAAACCGCTCGATAATGCCGCGGCCTTGCGGGTTGCCCGGCAAACCCGTTGCATGCTCAATGCCGTAGCGCGGCAAAATACCCGTAATATCCGCATCCAGCATCTTGCCCGTAGGCCCCGCACCGTTATCCGTGTAATACATCAGCGCAGGCTCGTGATAAGTCATCGCATGGCGCAGCGCATCAGCATGGGCAATCGTCGATTCGCTCAAACTCACGCTCCAGCCCACCACATACCGCGTCGCCGCATCGATAATCACCGTAATCTCCGGCTGAAACGGCTGCCCGTGGTCGGGGTGCGCCACCTTAGCCTTAAAGCCGTGGCCGTCGCCCACCCAAATATCGTTCGGATTAAACATCAGCCAGTCGCGCTTCACATAAGGCATCAGCGATTTATACGCGCTGCCCGTCATTCTGCCGCGCTGCTTAATCACTTCCGGCAGCTGGCCTTGCACATATTCCACTTGGCTGATACTCGGGCAGGCATCCACACCGCAAGCCAATCCTCCAGCCATGCGATTTCATGCAGCGACCGCGTTTTCTTAGTCTTGTTCGGAGCCAACGCCGCCAACCGCTCCGTCGGGCTGGCCGCCCCGCGGTATAACGACACCCATTCTTTCAAAGTGCGCACGCTGATACCCCGTTTACTGTTCGCCCGTGCATTGGCCACCGACACAAAACCCGCCAGCGGCTCGGGCAAAAGCCCTTGTTCTATCTGCTGCGCCACATAAACTACGGCCTCGGTAATTTTCAGCCCCGCTACCTCGTGCATTTTCAGCACTTCGGCCACAATCGCCATCCGCGCATGAGCGCAGTCGCGTTGCTTGTCGGTCAGATCGTCGGCATATTCGTTAATCGGCAACCCCAGCTGCTCCAGCTTGCGCCGCGCCGGCGTATTCGCCTTTTTAACCACGCTCGGCAGCTGCGCCGGTTGCGCCGATGCCAACAATTCCGCCGCCTGTTTTTGCTTAATGGCCGTCTGAATTTCCACCGGCAGGCCGTTTATCAAATACTTTTTAAGTTTTCCTCCTCTACCTTTTCCAGCCATTTCCTCAAATGGCCAATTACCCTTTTTGGCATGATACTCAACCCCTTGCTTAGTTCTAGGCAGCATAGACAAGCCCAAATTAGCAAGCTCCATAGAAGATAACGCTGTATTCATGATATGACCTTTTGTTTATATTTTAGCCCTTTAGTTTATTTTTAAACCTTTTGCTTAGTCCATTTGCTATAAATGAATTAAGCGGCTAAACTTTTATTTTTATATCGGCTCGGCCAAATTTGCTCGGGTTTCAACCCTAAAAAGTCAGCGATAATTCTTTCGCCTTTTGGGTATTTAAACTGCAGGGCACTCTTTAAAGTGTTTGGGCTTAAGCCTGATTCAATAGAAAGCTGCCTCACAGTTTTCCCCCTTTTTTTGACCGCAGCTATTACGTCCGCGCGATGCCAATCTTGAGAGGTTTCCGCGTTTTTTTGTGTCATTTGTTTTATTCCTTTTGCTAAGTGTTTCTGCTTAGTAATATTACTAAGTTGACGGAATAATACTAAACAAAAGGCATTATTAAAAGTCTTTTGTTTAATAAAATAAGGGGAAAAGCTTAAAAATATGACAAACTATTGTTTCTAATTGAAATTTAATTTAAACAAAAAACCTCAATTTTTGTTTTGTTTTTTGTTTAACCCTCAAATTTTAAACAAAAGGTAATAGGAAGAAAGATGGATACATTCAAAGACAGAGTGTTGAGCCTATGGCCTGATTTATCAGTGACGAAAATTGCCGATAAAATTGGAATGACTTATATGGGATTGTCTAAAATTTTTAAGAATGGACATATCCCAAAAGCAGAAACACTCTTAAGCATCCACGAGCATTCAGGGTGCGACCTTAAATGGCTCATGACAGGTGAAGGCGAGCCATTTCCAAACCAAAACAAAGCAGGAACAGCGGCAAGCACCAGCAGTCTGAAAACAAAAGAATCGGACAATCCTATCGTGCTAGACACGCTTGGAAACCCTGTAAACTTAGAAGAATTTGTATTTATACCCAGATACGATATCAACGCCTCGGCAGGCAACGGGTTCCCGATAGACACCGAAAATCCCTTGTTTTGTATGGCTTTCAGGCGGTATTGGATAGAGAATTACGTTACCACCCAAATCGAAAAGCTATCGGTGATCACAGTAAAAGGCGATTCGATGGAAGGCGTGCTCAACCACGGCGACAACATACTGGTAAACCACGCCGACACCAACCCGCGCGACGGCTTGTATGTTTTAAGGGTAAACAACGATTTGATTGTAAAAAGGGTTCAAGCCTTGCCCGGCAGATTACTGGTTAAATCAGCAAATCCCGAATACGAACCCTTTGAAATAAACCTCAACCACGATCAGCAAGACGTGGCAATCATAGGCAGGGTGGAATGGTTCGGAAGAACCATAAATTGAAAGGCTTTTAAAGCCTGATTAAAAATAGTTTAAACAACTTCATTTTCTCATCAATTTTGTGCAAAAGCTGTTCAGATTTTGAATATTTTTGAGCAAAAGATTTTTTCTCGGTTTTCATAACCAAAACGGCCAAAACCCTTGTGTTTTAAGATTTTTCCGCCGTTTTCTCTTTTTCCCTCTTGGTGCAAAACCAATCACCCCCCCCACACACACAGAGGCCGTCTGAAACTTTTTCAGACGGCCTGCAGCTTTTTTTCAAGCTGAAAAGCAATTATCCGAAAATCCTATCGGTTATCATGCAATTCAGCCGCGTGCAGCGTATTTTCCAACAACGTGGCGATGGTCATCGGGCCGACTCCGCCGGGTACGGGCGTAATCATAGAGGCACGTTCTTTGGCCGCTTCAAATTCCACATCGCCGCACAGTTTGCCGTCTTCCAAACGGTTGATGCCCACATCGATAACCACTGCCCCGGGTTTAATCCATTCGCCTTTCACGAAGTTCGGTTTGCCCACACCGACAACAACAATATCGGCGGCACCGACTTCTTCCGCCAAGTTTTGAGTGGCGCTGTGGCAGATGGTAACGGTGGCGCGTGCCAGCAATAATTCCAAAGCCTGAGGGCGGCCTACGATGTTGGATGCCCCGACAACCACGGCTTTTTTTCCCGTAACGTCAATGCCGTATGCTTCCAGCAAAGTCATGACACCTTTGGGCGTGCAAGGGCGCATCAGCGGCATTTTAACAACCAAACGCCCGACATTGTAAGGATGGAAGCCGTCAACGTCTTTATGCGGCAGAATGCGTTCCAGCACGGCTTGGCTGTCGATTTGTTTGGGCAGCGGCAGTTGCACGAGAATGCCGTCTACTGCGGCGTTGCCGTTTAATTCGTCAACCAGTTTCAACAGTTCTTCCTGCGAAGTGTCGGCGGGCAATTCGTAAGAAAGAGATTCAAAGCCTACTTTTTCGCAAGCCAGTTTCTTATTGCGGACATAAACTGCGCTGGCAGGATCGTTTCCGACCAGTACGACGGCCAAACAAGGAGTGTGCAGGCCGGCGGCGCGGCGTTCGGCGGTTTTTTGGGCGAGGATTTCCAAGCGTTGGCGGGAAACTTCCTTGCCGTTGATTAATTGTGCGGTCATGGTTTTCTTTCTGCGAAACGGGATGGGTAACGAGCGGCAGATTATCGCATTTTTGTTGCCCGCTTTCATCTGTTTGTGTCGAAGCCGTCTGAAAAGAGGGTGCAGGCTTTCGGTTGCCGGCGTGTGGCGGCCTGTTCGGAGTCGGGTTGCTTGCCGGATATTTTAAATCGCTTAATAAAATAAACAGATAGCGTGAAAGTGCCGCTTTTTATATAAAGCGGGCTTGACGTATTTTAAGGCTGCAGGTATAGTTCGCTTCTCTCGTCGGGGCGTAGCGCAGTCTGGTTAGCGCACCTGTTTTGGGAACAGGGGGTCGTGAGTTCGAATCCCACCGCCCCGACCAGTTTACGTTCCATTCAGCCCGATGTTTGAGGCGCGAAAACCGCACGCGCCCGTAGCTCAACCGGATAGAGCACCCGCCTTCTAAGCGGGCGGTTACAGGTTCGATTCCTGTCGGGCGTGCCAAACAAGTTTCTTTTGCGGTGGCTGTAGCTCAGTTGGTAGAGCCCCGGATTGTGATTCCGGTTGTCGTGGGTTCGAGTCCCATCAGCCACCCCAAATCATTTAAACCCGTGTATGAAAATACACGGGTTTTTGCTTATGTTTTGTTTCGGCTGCCGGGTTTGGAATAACCGTTTCAGACGGCCTGACCTTTTCCAACGGCGGGCACTTCGGTATCATGGCGGCAACTTGTTTATTCGAAAGCGTAATCATGTCTGAATGGCAGCTTCCAGAGTTTGAATGCAAAATCTGCCCACCGGAGCAATTGTCGGAGCGTATTGCCGCACTGCCGCGCCCGCTGGTGTTTACCAACGGCTGTTTCGATATTCTGCACCGCGGGCATGTAACTTATTTGGCGCAGGCGAGGGCGACCGGTGGGGCCATGGTGCTGGCTTTAAACACCGATGCTTCGGTGCGCCGTTTGGGTAAAGGGGACGACCGCCCGATCAATCCTTTGGAAAACCGTGCGGCGGTTGCGGCTGCATTGGAAAGTGTGGATTTGGTTACTTGGTTTGACGAAGATACGCCGGCCGAACTTATCGAACAGATCTGCCCGGATATTTTGGTTAAGGGGGGCGATTGGGCTCCTGAAAATATTGTCGGTGCAGCGGAAACTCTTGCGCGTGGCGGTAAAGTGTATTCGATTCCCTTTTTGCATCAAACTTCTACCACTCAAACGCTGGCGAAAATCCGTGCGGCAGAAGCGGCAGCCGAACGATGATGCCGCTCAAGCCGCAACATTGGAAACTGTTGGCTGCACTTTCAGACGGCCTGCCGAGGCATGTGTCGGAGTTGAGCCGTTTGGTGGACATCAAACCGCAGCAGATTAACGGCTTCTGGCAGCAGATGCCGCCGCATATCCGCGGCTTGTTGCGCCAATATGACGGCCAATGGCGGTTGGTTCGTCCGTTGGCCGTGCTCGACGAAGCACAAGTACGGCAAATCGGTGCGGAACATGGTTTTCAGACGGCCTTGAAACATGAATGCTCGTCCAGCAATGATATCGTGTTGGAGCAGGCCAAACAGTCGGTTGAATCCGCGCACCGCTTGTTGTGTGTTACCCATCATCAGAAGAAAGGGCGTGGCCGCCAAGGTAAGGCGTGGGAAGACCGTTTGGGCGAGTGCCTGATGTTCAGTTTCGGCTGGGCGTTTGATAAGGCGCAAGGCGAACTGGGGGCGTTGGCGTTGGTTGCGGCGCTGGCCTGCCAGCGTGCGTTGGCGGCGTTCGGCGTGGCGGCGCAGATCAAATGGCCGAACGATTTGGTGGTCGGCAGACAAAAACTCGGCGGGATTCTGATTGAGACCGTGCGCAGCAGCGGCAAAACCGTTGCGGTAATCGGCATCGGCATCAACTTCGTTTTGCCTAAAGAAGTGGAAAATGCCACTTCTGTGCAGGCTGCTTTTCAGACGGCCTCACGGCAGGGGTTGGCAGTTGCACGGTTGTTGTCGCTATTGTTGAAAGAGCTGGGTGAGTTGTTGGCTCAGTTCGAGCGGCACGGTTTTGCACCGTTGCTGCCGGCTTACATCGAGGCTAACCGCGATCTCAACCGCCCCGTGCGTCTGCTTCAAGACGGAGTAACCGTGTACGAAGGTACGGTGGCAGGGGTAACCGAACAGGGGGCTTTGCGTTTATCGACCGAACAGGGTGAAAGGGTTGTGGTTAGCGGTGAAATCAGTTTGCGCCCCAACGACGACCCCGTGCCGGTTCGGACGGCCAAACCCGAACGTTATCTGCTGTTGGATGGTGGCAACAGCCAACTCAAATGGGCATGGGTGGAAAACGGGCAGATCGTCCACATGAACCGCGCGCCCTACCGTGATTTGGGATTGCTCGGTGCCGAATGGCTCGAGCGTTCAGACGGCCTCGTCCGCATTACGGGCTGTGCGGTGTGCGGCGAAGCCAAGAAAGAGCTGGTTGCCGCGCAGTTGCCGCTGCCGGTCGAATGGTTGCCGTCGATGCCGCAGGCTTTGGGGATTCGCAACCATTACCGCAATGTGGCCGAACACGGTTCCGACCGTTGGTTTAATGCACTCGGCAGCCGCCGTTTCACTCAAAACGCCTGCGTGGTGGTAAGCTGCGGTACGGCGGTAACGGTTGACGCGCTGACGGACGACCATCATTATCTCGGCGGCACCATTATGCCGGGCTTTCATTTGATGAAAGAGGCGATGGCTTTGAAAACCGCCAACCTCAACCGCCCGTTGGGGCGGGTGTATCCTTTCCCCACCACTGCCGCCAATGCTTTGGCTAGCGGTATGGTGGATGCAGTATGCGGTTCGGTAATGCTGATGCATGGCCGTCTGAAAGAAAAAATCGGCAGTGAAAAGCCCGTCGACCTGATTATTACCGGCGGCGGTGCGGCAAAAGTGGTGCAGGCGTTGCCGCAAACTTTTGTTTTGGACAATACAGTTAAAATTGTAGATAATCTCGTGATTTACGGCTTACTCAACTGGATAGAACAACAATGAAATGGTTATTTGCCGTGCTGGTGGCGCTGAACATCATCGTATTCGGTGGAATGGTTGCCAGCCGTGTCGCAGAAAAACAGAAAACCGTTGTCGAACCGACCGTTCCTATTGTCGGCAATATGCAACACGAACTCAGCGTGCCGGAGGTGCTCAACAAGCCGTCCGAATCGCCTGTTTCTGCTTCTGATTCCTCTGTTCCCGATTGGATTACCTCGACCGAAACCTCCGCCAAAGTAGCATCCGAACCTTCGGACGATGAAAAGGCACTGGCCGAGCGTGAGCGTAAAGCAAAAGAAGAGCAGTTGGTCAAAGAGAAAAAAGAACGCGAAGAAAAAGAAAAACGCGAGAAAGAAACGGCATTGGCGAAAGAGCAGGCCGAGCGGAAAGAACAAAAAGATTCGAAAGAAACGGCAGCCGCCAATGACAGCCGCCAATGTACCGCTTCAGCCAGCATCACATTGGATGAAGACGACTATCACCGTATCAAAGGCTTGCTCAAAAACTGGCCCCATGTTGCTGCACGGAAAGTGGAAAAACGGGCGCACAGTGCCAAAAACGGCAATCAGGCGCAGAAAACCTACCGTGTATTGCTGTCGTCCGGCGGCGATGCGGTGGCGCAGTTGAATAATCTTTCCGACAAAGGATTCAGCGCAACGATTTACGAAGGCGACATCAGCGTCGGCGTTACCCGCAGCAAGTCTGCAGCCCAAGTGCTGATTTCGCGTTTGGCTACCGCAGGATTCGGCGGTGCGCGGATTCAGGAGCAGGAAGACCGCAGCAATGCCCGTGTCGACAGCGGTTTGAGCGTGGCGAAAATGCAGATTACGTTTGTTTCGGTAGACGACAAGAGTGCTAAAGAAATCGAGAGTGTGCTTGAGCGTTATGGCAAATTGAACCGCAAAGGATGTAAGTAGTTTCCGCAAATAAGAAGAGGCCGTCTGAAAATCGTTGCTGGGGTTTTTCAGACGGCCTCTTCGGTTTTTATGCTTTATTTATGGTTGCGTAAGCGTTTTTCAAACGGCTGCTTCTTTCGAAAACACAAACCCGCTGCTTAAACAGCGGGTTTGTGTTTTCGGTTTTGAGTATTTGATGTCAAGGGAACTGTATCTTTCGTATACACACACTCCGTATGAAAAAGGATGAAAGAAAGGGGGAATAAGCTGTTCGGTGTTTAATGGCTCGGATTCAGGATAACTTCCGAGTGGTTACATTTTGATACAAATAATAATAATTATCAATACAAATTAAGAGTAAAATCTTTAATTTTATTTAACTTATTGAAATTTAAAAGAATATATTTTATCTATTGAGTGGTTAGAGGAATGTGTCCGGAGTGAAGTCTACATATCGGGCAGGAAATAAATCCCGTATAATCCGCGTATTACTATCAAGGCCGTCTTAAAACATGTTGCAAACCTATCAAACCGTACAACGCGATTTGCTTGAAGCTAATCAATTATCTCCTGAAATCCTATCTGAAAGCCTGAGTTTAATCGGAAGCCATCATGTTGATTATGCAGATATTTACTGCCAGCGCACGGCTTTTGAGAGCTGGCATTTGGAAGAAGGCATTGTGAAATCGGGCAGTTTCCAGATTGATCAGGGCGTGGGCGTGCGTGCGGTTTCCGGCGATAAAACCGCGTTCGCTTATGCCGACAGTTTGGATGCAGGCTCCATCCGCCGTTCCGCCCAAGCCGTACGTGCCATCGGTGCGGTCGGTCGGGAAGCAGAAGTGCGTGTGCCCGTGCCCTGTTACGGCAAGGATGTACATGCTACGATTAACCCTATCTCCGGGCTGGATTCGGCCGCCAAAGTAGCTTTGCTGAATAAAGTGGAGATGCTGGCCAAAGCCGCCGACCCGCGTATCGTGCAAGTGATGGCGGGGCTGACGTGCGAATATGATTTGATTTACATTGCCCGTTTGGACGGCAAGCATACCGCCGACATCCGCCCGATGGTGCGGTTGAATGTAACGGTGATTGCCAAACAGGGAGACCGTCGCGAACAGGGCAGTGCCGGCGGCGGAGGCCGATACGGTTTGGCTTATTTCAGCGAAAAACTGGTGCGGCAATATGTAGACGCCGCCGTTAAGCAGGCGTTGGTCAATTTGGAATCCCGCCCCGCTCCGGCCGGTGCCATGACGGTCGTTTTGGGCAGCGGTTGGCCGGGCGTGCTGCTGCACGAAGCGGTGGGGCACGGTTTGGAAGGCGATTTCAACCGCAAGGGCACCAGCGCGTTTGCCGGCAAAATCGGCGAACGTGTGGCCGCCAAAGGCGTTACAGTGGTCGATCAGGGCGATATCGCTCACCGCCGCGGGTCGCTCAATATCGACGACGAAGGCAACGAAACCCGCCGCACCGTATTGATTGAAGACGGCATTCTCACCGGCTATCTGCAAGACGAAACCAATGCCCGTTTGATGGGCGTGCAAAGCACCGGCAACGGCCGCCGCGAAAGCTATTCGTCCGCCCCGATGCCGCGCATGACCAATACTTTTATGGAAAACGGCGGCCACGATCCGCAGGAAATCATCGAATCGGTGCATAAAGGCATTTATGCCGTCAACTTCGGCGGCGGGCAGGTGGACATTACCAGCGGCAAATTCGTTTTCAGCGCGTCGGAAGCGTGGTGGGTGGAAAACGGCAAACTGCAATATCCGGTGAAAGGTGCCACCATTATCGGCAACGGCCCCGAAGTGCTGAAGCATGTGAGCATGATCGGCAACGATACCGCACTCGATACCGGCGTGGGTGTGTGCGGTAAAGACGGCCAAAGCGTGCCGGTGGGCGTAGGGCAGCCGACATTGCGGATTGATGCCGGATTAACTGTAGGCGGAAGCGAAGTTTAGGTTGATACGGCAAGCTGCGGTAAGAATGCTGAAAAGTATCTATTTGCCGCCTATTTGAAAATTATGGAAACCGTGAGGCCGTCTGAATAATTTCAGACGGCCTCACGTTATCTGCATTCGAATCAGACAATCCGCGCTTTGAGCAGATCGTGCATATTCAACGCACCGACCAACACATCGTTTTCCTTCACTACCAAAAGGCCGTTGATATGGTTTTGCTGCATGTGTTTCAAGGCTTCGGTGGCGAGTTTGTCGGCGGCGATGGTTTTGGGGTTGGCGTGCATGATTTCGTTTACCGTCAGGCCGGCGAAGTTGTCGCGCTGTTGGAACAGGCGGCGCAGGTCGCCGTCGGTAAACACGCCTTTCAGACGGCCTGCTTCATCGGTAACGGCCAACATGCCCAAGCCTTTTTCGCTCATACGCACGATGGCGTCTTTCAGCAACGTGCCGTCGGTTACGGCAGGCAGCGACTCGCCGCTGTGCATGATGTCGGACACGCGCAGCAACAGACGTTTGCCGAGGCTGCCGGCGGGGTGGCTGAGGGCAAAGTCGTCGGGCGTGAACTCGCGTGCTTTAAGCAGCACCACGGCCAAGGCGTCGCCCAAAGCCATTACCGCGGTGGTGCTGGAAGTGGGTGCCAAACCGAGCGGGCAGGCTTCGTGCGATACGGAGGCGGTGATGTGGATGTCGGCATGGCGCGCCATAGTGGAACGCGGTTTGGCGGTGATACAGATGAGCGTGATGTTTTTGCGCTTCAACGCGGGAATGATGGCGGTGATTTCGTCGCTCTCGCCCGAATTGGAAATCGCCAGCACCACATCGCCGTCGACAATCATGCCCAAATCGCCGTGCGCGGCTTCGGCGGGGTGGACAAAAAAAGCCGGCGTGCCGGTGGAAGCCATCGTGGCGGCCATTTTGCGCCCGATATGCCCCGATTTGCCCATACCCATAATGACGACGCGGCCTTCGCACTGCAAAACAGCTTCGGCGGCTTGGGCGAAATGATGATCCAGTTCGGAAGAGATTTCGTGCAGACTTTCGGCTTCGATGCGCAATACGTCGCGCGCCCAGTCCAAATATTGTTCGGTATTTTCCATGATTAGTTTTCCCGCGGGGCTACCCAAATACGCTGAATCGGGTTAGGATTTCCACTTCATGTAGAAATAACAAGGATTTCAGAGATGACTATTTTATCGGACGTTAAAGCATTAGGCCAACAAATCTGGCTCGACAACCTTTCCCGCTCGCTGGTGCAAAGCGGCGAATTGGCGGAAATGTTGCAGCAAGGCGTGTGCGGCGTCACTTCCAACCCCGCCATTTTCCAAAAGGCTTTTGCGGGCGACGCGCTTTACACCGATGAAGTCGCCGCGCTGAAACAGCAAAACCTCACCCCGAAACAACGCTACGAAACCCTCGCTATTGCCGACGTGCAGGCCGCTTGCGACGTGTGCCTGCCCGAGTTTGAAAAAAGCGGCGGCAAAACCGGTTTTGTCAGCCTCGAAGTTGCCCCCGATTTATCGCACGATGCCGCCGGCACGGTAGCCGAAGCCAAGCGCCTGCACGCCGCCATCAACCGCCCCAACGTGATGATTAAAGTGCCCACCACCGATGCGGGCGTAGCCGCGTTGGAGCAATTGGTTTCAGACGGCATCAGCATCAACCTGACCCTGCTGTTCTCGCGCAAACAAACCCTGAAAGCCTATGAAGCCTATGTGAAAGGCATTGAAGGCCGTCTGAAAACAGGTAAGCCGGTCGACCGCATTCAGGTAGTGGCCAGCTTCTTTATTTCCCGTATCGACAACGCGCTGGATGCCACGCTGCCGGAGCACCTGCAAGGCAAAACTGCCATCGCGCTGGCCAAAGCCGCTTATCAGGATTGGCAGAGTTTCTTCGGCGAACGGTTTGCCGCATTGAAAGCACAAGGCGCCAACCCCGTGCAGCTTTTGTGGGCTTCTACCGGCGTGAAAAACCCCGCTTACCCCGACACATTGTATGTGGACAGCTTAATCGGCCCGAATACCGTCAACACCGTGCCCGACGCCACCTTAAAAGCCTTTATCGACCACGGCACGGCCAAACTGACCCTTACCGAAGGCACGGCGGAAGCGGCGGCGCAACTGGCCGAAGTGGAAAAACTGGGCATCGACGTAGAAGCCCTCGCCACCCGTTTGCAGGAAGACGGCTTGAAACAGTTTGAAGACGCATTTGAAAAACTGCTGGAGCCGTTGGCATAAGGCCCTCTGAAAGCATGTAGATTTGGTTGGAACGAGGCCGTCTGAAAAGATTTTTCAGACGGCCTTTTTAAATGTAGGGCGGGCATCCCTGCCCGCCGCGACGAGAACAGCTTTGTTTGCCTTTTATGCTGTGTTTGAAAAGCCACGACAAAGACAGCTTTTCCGCCTTGATCTTGGTGTAATGTTTAACCATACACGGCGGGCAGGGATGCCCGCCCTACGGGTTATGCTTTCTCAACCCTCACCGGAAATACACCACGCAAGGCGTTGCTCAGCAACGTTAGGTTGGGCTAAGACCAACTTTTCAGACGGCCTCAATAACAATGTGTTGGGTTTAGCAACCCAACCTGCACTTGCTGACCCTTACCGAAGACATGGCGGAAGCGGCAACGCAACTGGCCGAAGTGGAAAAGCTGGGCATCGACGTAGAAGCCCTTGCCACCCGTTTGCAGGAAGACGGCTTGAAACAGTTTGAAGACGCATTTGAAAAACTGCTGGAGCCGTTGGCATAAGGCCGTCTGAAAGTATGTAGATTTGGTTGGAACGAGGCCGTCTGAAAAGATTTTTCAGACGGCCTTTTAGATGTAGGGCAGGCATCCCTGCCCGCCGCTTATGGTTGCTGTGTCTTAACTCAAAGAGAACGATTATATAAGCTGCTGAAACTGCATCAGAATCAATTATGTACTACTTGTACGATTTGCAATTTGCCACCCCGTATCAAAATTAAGTTTATTTGCTATAAAGTTCGGACACGGTTTTCAGACGGCCTCCAATACCTCGCGCAACGCTTGTGGCATCCTGCCGACTTTCTGGGCGGCATAGTCGAAACACACCATGCCGGTGCCGGCTTTGGCGATGGTTTGATTGTCGGCGGGGCGGTGCAAATGATAAACCAGCGTAAAGCTGCTGCGCCCGACATCGGCAACCCCCATTTCAATTTCAATCACATCGCCGTGCCGTGCCTGCGCCAGATATTGCACGGCGGCATCGGCCATAATCAGCCCCGTGCCGCCGGCATCCAACTCGGTAAACGCGTGCTGCTCCAGCCAGCGGACGCGGCATTCGTGGCAAAGACGCAGCACGGCATCGTTGGCGAGGTGGTTGCCGTAATTAAGGTCGCCGATCTGCACGCTCAGCGCGGTGCGGTATGCAACGGGCGAAGGCAGCGGTACGGAAATGCGAGCCATTATTTCTCCTGAACTATCCGAATTAAAAACCGTCGCATATTTTATCGCGGAGCAGCTTAATCCGCGCAATAAACCCGATGTGTTTGGCAGGGTATTCCGACGGTGGTTGACGCTTGCATGCCGCACGGGCGGAAAACGCCGTATAGCGTGATTTCCGTTGTTTATTTTGTTGGAATATTCTTGTTGTGTTGTGTAGTTTTCGACGGAGAAACTGCTATAATCGCGGCATTATCTGATTTGTTTTAACCATTTTTGGAGAAACCTATGGCACTCGTTTCCATGCGCCAACTTTTGGATCATGCGGCAGAAAACAGCTACGGCCTGCCTGCTTTCAATGTGAACAATCTCGAACAGATGCGTGCGATTATGGAGGCCGCCGACCAAGTGAACGCCCCTGTTATCGTGCAGGCCAGCGCAGGTGCGCGCAAATATGCAGGCGCACCTTTTTTACGCCATCTGATTTTGGCCGCCGTTGAGGAATTCCCCCATATTCCCGTGGTGATGCACCAAGACCACGGCGCGTCGCCCGACGTGTGCCAACGTTCCATCCAGCTCGGTTTTTCGTCGGTGATGATGGACGGCTCGCTGCTGGAAGACGGCAAAACTCCGTCTACCTATGATTACAATGTCGAAGTAACCCGTAAAGTGGTTGAGTTTTCCCATGCTTGCGGTGTGTCGGTGGAAGGCGAAATCGGCGTGTTGGGTAACTTGGAAACCGGCGAAGCGGGCGAAGAAGACGGCGTGGGTGCGGCCGGCAAACTGAGCCACGACCAAATGCTCACCAGCGTGGAAGATGCCACCCGTTTCGTGCGCGATACCGGCGTGGACGCTTTGGCGATTGCCATCGGCACCAGCCACGGCGCGTATAAATTCACCCGTCCGCCCACAGGCGACGTGTTGCGTATCGACCGCATCAAAGAAATCCACGAAGCCCTGCCCAACACTCATATCGTGATGCACGGTTCCAGCTCGGTGCCGCAAGAGTGGCTGAAAATCATCAACGAATACGGCGGCGGTATCGGTGAAACTTACGGCGTGCCGGTGGAAGAAATCGTGGAGGGCATCAAGCACGGTGTGCGCAAAGTGAATATCGACACCGACCTGCGCTTGGCATCCACCGGTGCCATCCGCAAATTTATGGCGGAAAATCCTGCCGAATTCGACCCGCGCAAATATCTGGCTAAAACCGTAGAGGTGATGAAACAAATCTGTATCGACCGCTACTTGGCTTTCGGTTGCGAAGGTCAGGCTTCAAAAATCAAGCCGGTGTCGCTCGATAAAATGGCTATCCGTTACGCCAAAGGCGAGTTGGATCAAATCATTAGATAAATCAGTCTGATATATTGTTAGAAAAGGCCGTCTGAAAACTTTTCAGACGGCCTTTGGACAAATAAACAGCTTCAACTTGTTTTGCCGATGCGTCGGTATGAGAGAAGAGAAAGGAAAAATGATGAGATACGCCGGATTCTGGATTCGCGTGGCTGCCAACCTTATCGACGGTTTGATTCTGGCCGCGGTTATCGTGCCTTTAATGTATCTGTTTTATGGCGACCAGTATTTCACAGCCCAAAAAATGGCTCCTTTGGGTGCCGCCGATATTTTTGTGAATTATATTTTGCCGTTGCTGTTTACCGTCGGTTTCTGGGTAAAAATGTCCGCCACGCCGGGCAAGATGCTGCTCGGCTTGAAAATCGTAGATGCGAAAACGGGCGAAGGTATCAATTTAATGCAATCCGTCATCCGTTACGTCGGCTATTTTATTTCTGCCATGGTGTTTTTGATCGGCTATATTTGGGTAGCGTTCGATGCCAAGAACCAAGGTTGGCACGATAAAATGGCCGGTACGGTGGTGGTGCGTACCCGTTAAGGGCGATGAACCGATTGAAAAGGCCGTCTGAAAATGCTGTGTATGCTTTTCAGACGGCCTTGTTAGATTGGGCGGAATAAGGAGGCGGGTTTTAAGCCCCCAAGAACCAGAATTTGACCGCCCAAGCCACGGCAACAATCCATACCATCGGCGGCACTTCTTTGGTGCGTTTGCACAGCAGTTTGATTACCGCATAGCTGATAAAGCCCATGGCGATACCGTCGGCAATCGAGTAAGTGAAGGGCATGAAGGCGATGGTGATGAACGCGGGAGCCGATTCGGTGATGTCGTGCCACTCGATTTCAATCACGCTGCGCATCATCTGTACGCCGATGTAGAGCAGGGCGGGTGCAGTGGCGAAAGCCGGCACGGTTTTGGCCAGCGGTGAGAACCATAGGCAGGCCAGCATCAACACGCCTACGGTAACGGCGGTCAAACCGGTGCGCCCGCCCGCCGATACGCCCGACGCGCTTTCGATATAAGGCGTGGTGGAAGACGTGCCCAACGCCGCGCCCGCTACGATGGCGGTGGAGTCGGCAAACAAGGCTTTTTTCAGGCGCGGCAGTTTGCCGTCTACCAGCAGGCCGGCGCGGTGCGATACGCCTACCAGCGTGCCGGTGCTGTCGAACAAGTCCACCAAGAAGAAGACGAAAATCACCGCAACCAAGCTGCCGTTAAACAGGCCGTTGAAGTCCATCTGCATGAAAGTCGGCGCGATGCTGGGAATCGGATCGACAATGCCTTGAAACTCGGTCAGCCCCAGCACAATCGAAATCAGGGTAACGGTAAAAATGCTGATGATGATGGCGCCGCGCACACGGAAATAATCCAGCACGATAATCAGGAAAAAGCCCAGCAAGGCCAGCAATACCGGCCAGTTGGGCAGTTTGGCACCGTTTCCCATCACATACAGTTCGCCCATTTTTACCAAAGTGGCTTCGCTGGCCACGATAATGCCCGAGCCTTTGAGGGCAATCAATGCCAAAAACATGCCGATACCCGCCGCAATCGCCATTTTCAGGCTCATCGGCAAGGCGTTTACCAGCATTTCCCGCAGCTTCAGAAAACTGAACAAAATGAAGATGATACCCGACACAAACACGGCAGCCAGCGCAACCTGCCACGGCACGCCCATGCCTTTGACTACCGAAAAGGTAAAGTAGGCGTTTAAGCCCATGCCCGGTGCCAATGCAATCGGATAGTTTGCCAACGCGCCCATAATGAAGCAGCCGATGGCGGCGGAAATACAGGTGGCCACAAACACCGCGCCGAAATCCATGCCCGTAATCGAGAGGATGCTCGGGTTGACGATGACGATGTAGCACATGGTTAGGAAAGTGGTGAAACCGGCCAGAAGCTCGGTGCGGACGTTAGTACCGTGTTCGCTCAACTTGAACAGGCGTTCCAAGAGGCCGTTTTGAGAAGTGTTCATAGCGTGTCTTTAGGTTAAAAAAAGTAAAGCAAGCGTGCATTATAACGGATTCGCCGCGTATTGGCGCAATCGGGCGCGGCATCACGGCGAGGTATGACAAGTGCTGTGGCAGGAATGGTACGGAACGCGAAAGGCCGTCTGAAAAGCCCGCAACATGTTTTCAGACGGCCTCGGCATCAATATTTAAAGTGTACTGATCAAACAAAAAAGCGTACAATCCCACCTATTTTTTCAACCATCCGAAGCAGCGGTTTTTATAGGCTATCATGCTGTTTTTACATAACAAACCGCTCAATAGAAACACTAACGTCCAATTATGATTTACCCCAAAACCTATGATGTCATCGTGGTTGGCGGCGGGCACGCCGGCACCGAAGCCGCCCTTGCTGCCGCACGCATGGGCGCACAAACCTTATTGTTGTCGCACAATATCGAAACCCTCGGCCAAATGTCGTGCAATCCGTCTATCGGCGGCATCGGCAAAGGCCACCTCGTGCGCGAACTCGACGCGCTCGGCGGTGCCATGGCGTTGGCTACCGATATGGCCGGCATCCAATTCCGCCGTTTGAACGCCAGCAAAGGCCCCGCCGTACGCGCCACCCGCGCCCAAGCAGACCGCATCCTCTATAAAGCCGCCATCCGCCACATGCTGGAAAACCAAGAAAACTTAGACCTTTTCCAGCAGTCGGTTGAAGACATCACCGTGGAAGGCGACCACGTTTCCGGCGTGCTCACAGCCATGGGTGTCGAATTCAAAGCCCGCAGCGTCGTGCTTACCGCTGGCACATTCCTTGCCGGCAAAATCCACATCGGCTTGGAAAACTACGCCGGCGGGCGCGCAGGCGACCCCGCCGCACAAGGCTTGTCAGGCCGTCTGAAAGAATTGTCTCTGCCCGTTGCCCGCCTCAAAACCGGCACCCCGCCGCGCATCGACGGGCGCACCATCGACTTTTCCAAACTCACCGAGCAGCCCGGCGACACCCCCGTGCCCGTGTTTTCCGTGCGCGGCAGCGCCGCCTTGCACCCGCGCCAAGTGTCGTGCTGGATTACCCACACCAACCAGCAAACCCACGACATCATCCGTTCAGGCTTCGACCGCAGCCCCATGTTTACCGGCAAAATCGAAGGTGTCGGCCCACGCTACTGCCCCTCGATTGAAGACAAAATCAACCGCTTCGCCGACAAAGACAGCCATCAGATTTTCCTCGAACCCGAAGGCCTGACCACCAACGAATACTATCCGAACGGCATCTCCACCAGCCTGCCGTTCGACATCCAGCTCGCCCTCGTGCGCTCCATGAAAGGCTTGGAAAACGCCCACATCCTGCGCCCCGGCTACGCCATCGAATACGACTATTTCGACCCGCGCAACCTCAAAGCCAGCCTCGAAACCAAAACCATCAACGGCCTGTTTTTCGCCGGACAAATCAACGGCACCACCGGCTACGAAGAAGCCGCCGCACAAGGCCTGCTGGCAGGCGCGAATGCCGTGCAGTACATCCGCGGACAAGAGCCGCTCACCCTGCGCCGCGAACAAGCCTACCTCGGCGTGTTGGTGGACGACTTAATCACCAAAGGTGTGAACGAGCCTTACCGCATGTTTACCAGTCGCGCCGAATACCGCCTGCAACTGAGGGAAGACAACGCCGACATGCGCCTTACCGAAGCCGGCCACAAAATCGGCTTAGTTTCCGAAGCCCAATGGCAGAAATTCGAGCGCAAACGCGAAAACATCGAGCGCGAAATCCAACGCCTGCGCAGCACATGGTACACCCCCGCCAAACTGCCCGAGAGAGAACAAGAACGCGTGTTCGGCCAAAAACTTTCCCGCGAAGCCAACCTGCACGACCTCTTGCGCCGCCCCAATCTCGACTACGCCGCCCTAATGACCCTGCCCGATGCCAAACCCGAACAGGAATTGGACGGCGAAGTGATCGAACAAGTGGAAATCCAAGTGAAATATCAAGGCTATATCGACCGCCAAAACGAAGAAATCGAAGGCCGCCGCGATATCGAAACCCTGAAACTGCCGTCTGAAATCGATTACAGCAAAGTCAAAGGCTTGTCGGCGGAAGTGCAGCAGAAACTCAACCTCAACCGCCCCGAAACCGTAGGCCAAGCCTCGCGCATTTCCGGCGTAACCCCCGCCGCCGTCGCCTTGCTGATGGTGCATTTGAAGCGCGGGTTTAAGGATGCGAAGTAAAATTAGCTTGAATTAAACGATGCCGTCTGAAATAAGCAGGCTACTGTGAATTCCTTTTGCAGAGGCTTCAGCTATTTCAGACGGCCTTTTTATGGAACAGAGGAGAACGAATTGGAACCAAAAACATTTGAATCGAGGGATGAATTCAACCGCAAACCTATTGCACAAAACATTATTAGCCTGTTGTCTTCCGATATCGATATTTCGCCGATGGTAATTGACAGCGGCTGGGGAACGGGTAAAACCGAATTTTGCCAAAAACTGATTGCTTTAATGAAACAGGAGCACCCTGATTATCAATTGGTTTATGTGGATGCTTTCCGTTCCGACCATAGCGGCGAGCCATTATTGGCTTTGTTGGCTCAGATAATTAAAGACTGCACACCTGAAGACCAAGCAAACGGCGAGCCGTCGCCAAAACGCAAGGAATGGACAAAGAAGTTTGCTAAAGCTGCGGGATTTGTCGCTAAAACAGTTGCTAAAGCCGCAGCCGGTCATCTTTTAAAACAAAGTGTAGAAAACTTGGCAGATGGGTGGCAGCAGGATGTCGGCAATGAAACTGATTCAGATCAAGTGGCGGAAATCATATCGAATACCATGGTTAAGGTATCCGATAAAGCCATTGACTCCACAGTGGAAATTTTATTGAAAGAACAGATTGAAGCAGAGAGAAATTTAGAAACTTTAAGACAATGCCTGTCTGAGTTTGCTAATGAAAAGCCCATCATTTTATTTGTTGATGAATTAGATCGCTGCCGCCCAGATTATGCGGTGGAAATGTTGGAAACCATCAAGCATGTGTTTGATGTGCCCAATGTACAAGTGGTTTTGGTAACGAATACCCATCAACTGCGGGCTGCCATTAACCACCGTTATGGCTTGGCGGTGGATTCGCAAAGATATTTGGATAAGTTTTTAAAATACAGTTTTACTTTGCCGGAAAAATCTTTAGACCAACATGACGAAAAGAATCAGGTTTTGGCATCTGTGAAACATTTTACCCAATTAGTACAGGCAAGCAGCGTTCTTCAAGATACAGGATTAAATAATCATCTAGATGAGTTAGTTATGTTTTTTGCAACATCCTTGGTTGCAAGGAACGAGTTATCGCTTCGCGAAGTGGAAACTTTTGTCCGTTATTTGGAAATTTACCATCGGTTAAGCAGGGGGTTTGCTTCTGATGCTATTACAGGTTATCAATTCTTAAGGATTACCGGTGTATTTTTATTTTGCTTCAAGCCGGATATAAAAGAATCACTGATTAGAGATAAAGCTGATGGTAGACAGATTGCGGAGCAAGTACTTGGTTTTGTACCTAGTCCTCTAACTGATTGGAGTAATACTTCTGCTATAGATATTATTGCTACTGGTTTGGTACTTAATAAACAAGATCCTGATTCGTGGAGAGAGAAAGGTAATCACCAATGGGAAGCGTATATGAGTCATATATTTCATGGAACATGGAAAATTCCAAAAAATATGTTTTCCCCTATTAAAGAAGCAATCAGATATTTACAGCTTGGAAAATAGAATACTGGGGATTATTGAGGCCGTCTGAAAAAGTTTCGGATAGGTTTGAAATGCTTGCAATAATTTTTTTCAGCTTGGCCAATTCCAACATACAGAAGCTGTTGTAAACGGAATATTGAAGGTTTCTACATACCAATTTTAATGGCCCCTAAATTGTAAGTCTTGAGTCGAATTCCGATTCTATCCATACAATCGGTTGTTTTTATTCCAAGTCGAGTATCCAGTATGAACGGCTTTTCAGACGGCCTTTCAAACAATTCATCCTGTAAAAGCAGGTTTTCGGATAAGATTACGCCAAACTAAAAAGCTTAATCAGGACAATAACAAATGGACAACAAACAAAAATTACAAGACGGCCTACAAAAACTCGGCCTCGAGCTTTCCACCGCGCAGCAGTTGCTGCTGCTCGAATATGTTTCCTTGCTGAAAAAATGGAACAGCACTTATAACCTGACCGCCTTGCGCGATGAAACCACGATGATCAGCCATCATGTGCTCGACAGTCTGACGCTGCTGCCGTATGTGAAAGAGGCCAAAACGCTGATGGACGTCGGCTCCGGAGGCGGTATGCCGGGCATTCCCACCGCGATTTGCCGCCCCGATTTGCAGATTACGCTGTTGGATTCCAACACCAAAAAAACCACGTTTCTGCAACAGGCCGTGATTGAATTGGGGTTGGGCAACGTAACCGTTGCCAGCGGCCGTGTGGAAGCGATGCACGATAAGAAAGTGGACGTAGTAACCAGCCGCGCGTTTGCGGAATTGGCCGACTTTATCGCGCTGACCAAGCATTTGCTGAACGAAAACGGTTATTGGGCGGCGATGAAGGGCGTGTATCCGTATGAAGAATTGGAGCATGTGCCGGATTCGGTGGAAGTGGTGAAAGTCGAAAAAATCGAGGTGCCGATGCTGGATGCCGAACGCCACATGGTGGTTATGAAGCCGAAAAAATAACGCACGCCTTTTTCAAGCGGAGGCCGTCTGAAAAACAGGTTTTCAGACGGCCTTCATACCATTCGACGGCAAATAACGGTACAATTCAGCCAACTTCAAAATCCATAGGTTAAAACACAGATGGGCGCAAATATTATCGCCGTCGCCAACCAGAAAGGCGGTGTCGGCAAAACCACCACGGTAGTGAACTTGGCGGCTTCGCTGGCGCATTTCGGCAAGCGGGTGCTGGTGATTGATTTGGACCCGCAAGGCAATGCGACAACCGGCAGCGGCATCAATAAAAGCGGCATCGGCAGCGGTGTGTATCAGGTGCTGCTGGGCGAATCGGAAGTGAAAGATGCGGTGTTGCGCAGTGAAACGGGCGGCTATGATGTGCTGGCGGCCAACCGCACGCTGGCCGGTGCCGAAGTGGAACTGGTGCAGGAAATCGCCCGCGAAATGCGCCTGAAAAATGCGTTGGCGGAGGTGGCGGATGATTACGATTTTATCTTGCTCGACTGCCCGCCCACGCTGACTTTGCTGACTTTAAACGGTTTGGTGGCCGCCAACGGCGTGATCGTGCCGATGGTATGCGAATATTATGCGCTCGAAGGTATTTCGGATTTGGTGGCGACGGTGCGTAAAATCCGTCAGGCGATTAATCCGCAGCTCGACATTACCGGCATTGTGCGCACGCTTTACGACAGCCGCAGCAGGTTGTCGCAGGAAGTGTCGGAGCAGTTGCAGGCGCATTTCGGCAAGCAGCTTTTTGAAACCACCATCCCGCGCAACGTGCGGTTGGCCGAAGCGCCCAGCCACGGCATGCCCGCGCTGGCTTATGATGCGAAAGCCAAAGGCACGGTGGCGTATTTGGAGTTGGCGGAAGAATTGCTGAAACGGGTGAAATAATACCGCTGTCGGCAACCGGTAAGAGGCCGTCTGAAAGTGCAGTTTGCCGATACTGCATTTTCAGACGGCCTCTTTGAGTGTCGGCGGGCCGCATGCGGAAGCAGGCGGCTTTTATTCTTGACCTTAGTAAAAAAAGGGTTTTAAATCAAAAGGGAATACCATTGTTCACTTTTGAGGAGAGAAACATGCGTTACTCTAAAACGGCGGTGTTGTTGTTCTCATTGTTGTTTAGTGCCTCGGTATCTTCGGCGGAATTAACGAAAACATTGCCGGGCGATATCACGCTGGGGCAGGCGCAGGCGGTGGTTCAGGCGGCATTAAAGAAAGCCGAAGCCATCAAAGTGCCGGTGAATATCGCAGTGGTGGATGCGGGCGGCAACCTGAAAGCCTTTGCACGGATGGATAATGCGTTTTTGGGCAGCATCGATATTGCCGAGCGCAAGGCGCGCACCGCGCGATATTTCAATATGTCCACCCGCGAACTCGGCAAAGCGTCGCAGCCCGGGCAGCCGCTTTACGGTATCGAAGTAACCAACGGCGGTTTGGTTCTTTTCGCCGGCGGGGTGCTGCTAACCGATAAAAAGGGAACGATCGTCGGCAGCATCGGCGTGAGCGGCGGCACGGTGGATGAAGATGAAAGTGTGGCCAAAGCCGGTGCTAAAGTTCTGCATGGCCGTTAGTAAGTTGGGATAACGGTAGAGGCCGTCTGAAAGATTTTCAGACGGCCTCTTGTTTGATGCTTACCGTAAACGATGATTACGATTCGGCGGTTATGGCTGTGAAAATGAAGTTTTTATACAAGGCGGCGAGCCGCAGACAGTACAGATAGTACGACAAGGCGAGCCGACGCAGTATAAAAGATTCAGTTTCACAGCTATACGATTTCTCCGCGTAAAGAGAAAGTGTAAGCCTCGGTAATCTTCAAATCCACCATCTCATTGATCAAACGCGGATTGCCGGTGAAGTTCACCACGCGGTTGTTGGCGGTGCGCGCTTGCAGTTGGTCAGGGTCTTTTTTGGAAATGCCTTCTACCAAACAGCGTTGCACTGTGCCGAGCATGCTTTGGTTGATGCGGGTGGTTTCAGCTTCGATTACTTCGTTCAAGGCTTCCAAGCGGCGCACTTTTTCTTCATGCGGCGTGTCGTCGGGCAGGTTGGCGGCCGGCGTGCCGGGGCGCGGGCTGTAAATGAAGACGAAACTTAAATCGAAGGCAACGTCTTTCACCAGCTTCAACGTTTGCTCGAATTCGCGTTCGGTTTCGCCGGGGAAGCCGACGATAAAGTCGGAGCTTAAGCACAAATCGGGGCGGATGGCGCGCAGTTTGCGGATGATGGATTTATATTCCAGCGCGGTATAGCCGCGTTTCATCGCGCTCAACACGCGGTCGGAGCCGCTTTGCACCGGCAAATGCAGGTGCGATACCAGCTTGGGCAGGTCGCGGTAGCATTCGATAATCGCATCGGAAAACTCGCGCGGATGGCTGGTGATGAAACGCATGCGCTCGATGCCGGGAATTTCGTGAACGATACGCAGCAGGGTGGCGAAGTCGCAGGTTTCGCCGTCATCCATTGCGCCGCGGTAGGCGTTTACGTTTTGACCCAACAGATTGATTTCTTTCACGCCTTGCTGGGCGAGGTTGGCAATTTCGGTGAGCACGTCGTTCAGCGGACGCGAAAACTCTTCGCCGCGGGTGTAGGGTACCACGCAGAAGCTGCAATATTTCGAGCAGCCTTCCATAATCGATACGAAAGCGGAACCGCCTTCCACACGGGCCGGAGGCAGGTGGTCGAATTTTTCGATTTCGGGGAAAGAAATATCCACTTGCGAGAGGCCGGTGGTTTCTTTGTCCATAATCATTTGCGGCAGGCGGTGCAGGGTTTGCGGGCCGAACACCACATCTACATAAGGCGCGCGCTTCACAATCGCTTCGCCTTCCTGAGAGGCAACGCAGCCGCCCACGCCTATGATTAAGTTGGGGTTTTTCGCTTTCAGCGGTTTGATGCGGCCTAAGTCGGAAAACACTTTTTCCTGCGCTTTTTCGCGCACGGAGCAGGTGTTGAACAGAATGATGTCGGCCTCTTCGGCGTCGCTGACTTGCACGAGGTCGTCGCCTTCGGCAAGCACGGACAGCATTTTTTCGCTGTCATACTCGTTCATTTGGCAGCCGAAAGTGCGGATAAATACTTTTTTCATGTTGTGAGGATAGGGGAATTATTGTTGGCGGACGGCAGCGCGCTGCTTAACGGCTTCTTCTTCGCCTTCGGTCAGCACCCAGATTTCGTTGATATTGCCCTCCGCATCGCGTTTCACGGCAACGGTTTTGCCGGTTTTGGAGGCAAGTTTGCCGCGAACGACGAAGCGGTTGCGTTCATCTCTGATGCGCAGATCGTGGGTGGTGTTGAATGCGGAAACGTTGTTGTCGAGCCAGCCCAAAGTGAGGATTTTCAGCCACGAAATGCCGTCGTTGCTCAGTACCACCTGAGGATAGGCCACTTGTTTTAAGACGGCCACATCCATGTCGTCAGGCACGGTGCGTTGCGCCCAAGTTAAGGAAGAACATAATAAAATCAAAAGAGTGAAAAGTTTGCGCATAATCGTTTTTCTTGTGTCTGAGTGAGTAGGACAGCGACGGATTATAGCACAGCACGGTTTTTAACGGAGGGGAGTGTTGTTTTTAATAGGGATTTTTACAGATAATGTTGTGCGGAGGCCGTCTGAAAACGCTTTTTCAGACGGCCTCGTTACCGGTTTGACCGCAACGGCTGCGCAATCTATCTGTTGAACGGCATGGTTTTATTGCGGTTTGGGCAATAAAGTTTTAGGCACGGTGGTTTGGTTGGAAGCGGATGCTTTGTTTGAAATCCGATGTGCGGTATGCACCCGATAAGCGGGCAGGGCATGGAAGAGCCGCTGCCCGCCGTTCGAGCCGTTATGGGATCCGGCTATTTTTTGGTGCCGCCGAAAGCGGTGTTGAATTGGTGATTCCTACCGAATTCGGCTACGCCGGCAATGGCTGCACCACGGTTGCCGAAGAAGTGGCCGTGCGTTTGGCCGATTAAACGGTTATTCGCTTTAGCCGTACCTTTGAATGAAGCTGCTTTGGTGTTGATCGCGGCATTGTTGATGGCAATGCTCAAGCCGGAGCGGGCCATTGTGCCGTTCAGCTTTTTGGCTCCGAAGTCGGCGGTCAGGGTGCCTGTGAGTACGGCAGTACCTTGTTTCACGTGGTTGTTGATGCCTTTGACCGCATAGGTGGCTTTGCCGCTGGTGGGCAGGTTGGTGGTTCTGCCGGTACCGCTGTAAAACACGGTGTAGTTCGTGCCTGCGGTATTGGCTTTTGCGCCGGAGGGTACGTTTGCCCAATCGCCGAAGTATACGTCGAGATTACCTGCTTTGGCATAAGAAAGACGGCCTAAGTGCGAATGGTCGGGCATTTTGGGAATGTTGTCCCACACCACGCCTTTCATGCGGTAAAGCTGGGCGACGGTTACGCCGTTTTTATCTTTGCCCAAGATGCTTTTGGCAAAGGCTTTTATCAAGAAGTTGTTTGCCGTTCTGTCGATCTTGGCAAAAGCCACGGGTTGGTTGTTGGCGACACCCTTGCTGTTTTTTGGCTTGACGCCGATGTCCACCACATTGATGGCTGCTTTATTGAAATCTTTATCTTTCGGATTGGTTTCGACGGTTGTTTTGATATGGCGGATCTTATTGCTTGTATTGATTGATGCGGAAGTACCGGAAGCGGGATTCGCCGCAAATGCCATAGAAGCCGCCAACATTGCACCCAATGCCAATACCAGTTGTGTTTGTTTCATAATCAAACTCCTTAACACACATTCATTTAAACGATTACATATCTTTTGCGCTTTCCGCTTCGTTACAGGCCGTCTGAACAGCTTTATCTGAAATAAACGGTATTTTATTACGCTGAAAGGCATAGTGATTATACCTATCATTTCATATAATGCAAATAAAAATCACTTTCATTACATTGGGTTATGATGGATTTATATTATCTTTTGGCTTTATCCAGATCGGTTGTCGGCGAGGCACGGACGGAAGCCGGATGGCGCGTGCCGACCGGCCGTGTGATGGAAACGGATAGAGGGGGCAAAAAACCTTGAGGCCGTCTGAAAACACTTTTCAGACGGCCTCGGAATGTCGCCGGCTTTTAGAATTTGCCGCTGATGCCGACGCGTATGCCCCTGCCCGGAGCGGGTAGGTAGGAGCGGCTCATGGGGTCGAGGTAATAGCGGTCGGTTAAGTTGGTGCCCACCAGTTCGGCGGTAAAGTTTTTGCTGATTTTGTAGCGCAGGTAGGCATCCCATACGGCCACGGGCTGCCAGCGCATATCGTCGGCTGCAGGGCTGAGTTTGGGATTGCCTTGCCCCTCTTCGATGGATAATCTGTTGCGCCCGTGAAAATACGGCCACCAAGCATCTTTCCGGCTTTGGTAAACGCGGCTGTGGTAATGCATCCTCACGCCTGTTTCCAATTTGTTTTTTAAGAAGCGGCCGCCCAAATCGGCATCTATCGACCAGCGGGGCTGTAAGGCGGTGGCCAAATAGCCCGAATCGCTTAAACCGCCGTGGTTGCAATTGGGCGCTCCCAACAATTTACCTGTTTTGATGTAATTCGAGATTTCATCATTTTCTGAAATGAGGCCGAAAGAATCGTCACACATCTCGTTTTTCAGGTTGCGCAATACGCCTATGCCGCCGAAAAAGCGGCCGGTATCGAAGCGTGCTTGCAATTCCACGCCGGTGCGGGTGTGTTTGTCGAACTGCTCGAATTCGAGGTTTTCGTCGCGGTCGATTACGTTTTTGGTTTTATTGTGGAAATAGTTGATGCGGAAATCGGCATGACGCATTTTCGGGAAAAAGCCGGTAAGGTCGTGGATATAGCCCACTTCCCAGTTTTTGGCGTGCTCGGGCTTCCAGCCGTAACCCGCACGGGCGAAAGTGCCGGCAGCGGTGGAAAAGCCGTAGGTGCCTTCAAACATGCTGGGGAAGCGCAGGCTTTCGGTGTAGCGCAGATAGGCGCGGGCATTGTCAGTAAAATTGACGGTGGCGGAAAAAGCCGGTGCCCAGCCGCTGTCGCTCTGCTTCCGGGCGCGTCTGCGTTCGGCATCGGTCATTTCGGTGTTATAGAACGAGCCGCTGCCGCTATATTTGGGCACCATACGGGGGCTGAAAGGATTGGAAGGGTTATGGGCCGGATTAACGACTTGGGTGTGTAGGTCGGGAATGCTGCCATTTGTTAGAGGGTTGTTTTTAATGTCTAAACGTCCGGATTGGTCTTTATTCCAATAATAATTTTTAAATTCGTCTTTGGTTAATTCGGGAATGTCTGCGATATACGGGATGCCACTGGGTTCTTCAATACTTATTTTGCGGTAAGCGTCATCATATTCAGGGGTCCAATTTCCCTCTTCAAATATGGCTTTTTGAGCAACTAAGTAATCTTTATATTCTTGTTCGGTAGCGACGCGGCCTAATGTGTAGCGTATGCCCCTGTTCATTTCCAACGAGCGGCCGTATTTATTCAAACCGGTTTCCAACAGCTTGCTTTGGTCCTGTATCGAAAAATGGGTGTAACGTGCCCCTGCGGTAAGGCTCAGCCAGCGGACGGGGTCGTATTTGAAATTGAAGCCTAAGTTGTATTCGCGGCGTTTGCCGTTGCGCGGCACGCCGAACTCGTTGAGTTGGTAGTTGGGGCGCAGGGTGTTGTTGTCTTGTTCTTTCTGATATTTGTTGCCGTCGGCCAATACCTCGGAAAAATTATCGCGCGAGGTCAGTTTTTCATGTTGGAAATCGCCGAGCAGGGTGAGCGTCAGTTTGTCGTGCAGCCTCATGAGGTTGGAGAAATGGAAGCCCGTGCGGTTGTTTCGGGCATAAAGCGCTTGTCCTTCGACGGTGTTGAAGCGGCCGTCGGTATTGGGGGTGGTAAGGGTGGGCGGCAGGGGAGGCTGGAAACCGGCTTCGATCAATTGCCGTTTTTCCTCGGGAGATTTTTTCTGCCAATCGTTGTATTCGTCGCGGGCACGGTGGAAGGCAAGGTCTTCGTAAAGGGTGTCGCCGGGAGAGCCGCCTGCGGTGTTGGTTTTGGATTTGGTGCGGGTGGTCCAAAGGGAGGCATTGAAATCTATCCAGCGGTTGCCTTCGGGTTTCCATGTGTAATCGATGTTGTAAGATTTTTGCTTAACCCATGCGTCCGGCCATTCGGCGATTTTATTGAGGACTTTCGCATCCAAAGAAATCGGCCCGATAATGCGTGAGGGCATTATTTCGCCGAACACGGTATTGGTGTGGCGCAGGCCGAATTTGAGGGTTTGGTGGTTGGGCAGGCGGAAGGTGGTTTTACCCAGCCATGATTTGGTTTCGAGCGAGGTGTTGCTCACTTCGCCGCCGGGGTGGTAGAACAGGCCGATCTTGGCTATATCGGGTGCGCCCCCCATACCTTCGCTGCCGAAGAAACTTTCACCCCGTTCGGCGGCTTCTTCTTGGCGGCGTTTGAGTTCGTCCAAAGTTTCTTGTGTCCACGGGCCGATGTAACCGTAGCGTTGCGCGCCTTTTTTGCCGGAAAAATAATTGCCTTTGTTTCGGTAGGCATAGGCAATTATGGCATCGAAGTTTTCTTGTTTGGTGGCGGCGGCGATGCGGTAGGCTTTGTCTTCAAAGAATTTGTTGCGTCCGCCGAAACGTTGGTCGACGCGGTCGGTATCGTCCAGTAGGGCGCGCCAGATGCCGCCGGTGGAAACTTCGGGATAGGGCAGGGTGCGATAATCCACTGATTTTTCATACACGTTTCGGCGCGGTTTGACGGAGTTGGTGGAGGTTTCGGCTTTGAATTCGAGGCCGTATTTTTGACCCTGCGGCACGATATCGTCGGCATCGATGGTTTTCAGGGCGACGGTACCGCCGATGCCGCTTTTGGCATCACGGCTGAACGAGGGGCCTTTTTCGATGTAAACGCTGCTGATGATGTTGGGGTCGACATAGTTGCGGTTGTTGGCACCGGTATAGCCGCGCCATACGGTGATGGCCTGCTCGGTGCCGTCGACGGTAACGGGCACCCGCCCTTGCCCCTGCACGCCGCGGATATTGGGATCGAGCGCGCCGCTGTTGCGGGCATCGCCGCTGTATACGCCGACCAAACCGCTGAAGAGGTCGGAAACGGTGTTGCCTTTGAAGGTTTCTACTTCCTGTTTGCCTTTGTAGAGATTGACCACTTCGCGGGCATAAACGCGGTTGTGCCCTTTCTCGTCTTTAGAGGTTCGCGTTCCTTTTACTTCTACCGTGTCCAATGTGGTTTCCTGCACAGGAGCCGTTGTTCCTTCTCCTGCCGCCCACACATGGGGAGTGCACCATAAAACGCTCAAGCAGACCACAATGGTTTTTAACGGGTATTTTTTCATAGGAACTCCTGTTGCTTTTCGTTGCTTCGTTTGCCTCATCCGTTCGGCCGATAAATAGGAAATATGAATTAAATTGATTTTGATTATCATTTGAGAGTGGCTTTTATATTTTTTGTTTCCTAAGCGGGGATTTTTTACAAATGCAATGATTTTCTTAATAAAACAAGTACATATCACTTAAGTAAATATTTATTCTGATGGAAACAGGAGTGGCGGAGTATGAGGCCGTCTGAAAATACGGCGTGCAGCCTGCGGCATTCGGGCATACCTCCCGAAGCGTATTGCGGCGTTGGCTGCCGTAGCGGGGTGGACAATCATGCCGTATGCGGATTGTTTGAAAGCGCAGCTTGGCGTATTCTTTTGCCCAATCATACTGATAAGGAAAAACACATGCCGCACACACTTCCTCTGCACCCCCAAGCGTTTTCAGAGTTGCCTGAGGCTTTTTACAGCCGCGTCCGCACCGAGCCTTTGGGTGAACCGTATTGGGTGACGCAAAATCATGTTTTGGCGGAAGAAATGGGTTTAAGGCCGTCTGAAATTTTCGATAACGCCGACAACCTGCTTTATCTGGCCGGCAGTGCCAAACAATACGATCCTGCGCCGATTGCTTCGGTGTACAGCGGCCATCAATTCGGCGTGTATGTGCGCCAGTTGGGTGACGGCCGCGCGGTGTTGATCGGCGATTCGGTCGGTTCAGACGGCCTGCGTTGGGAATGGCAGCTTAAAGGTGCGGGCAAAACGCCGTATTCGCGCTTTGCCGACGGGCGGGCGGTGTTGCGCTCAAGTATCCGCGAATATCTTTGCTCGGAAGCCATGCACGGCTTAGGCATTCCGACCACGCGCGCGCTGGCGATTACGGGCAGCAACGATGCCGTTTACCGCGAAGAAGCCGAAACCTCTGCGGTGGTTACGCGCATTGCGCCGAGTTTCATCCGTTTCGGCCATTTTGAATACATGTATCACACCGGACAACATCACAACCTGCCCGTGTTGGCGGACTTTTTGATTGACCGCCACTTCCCTGAGTGCCGCGAAGCCGAAAATCCTTACTTAGCTTTTTTCCAAACCGTTTCCTGCCGCACCGCCGAATTGGTGGCCGCATGGCAGAGCGTCGGCTTTTGCCACGGCGTGTTGAACACCGACAATATGTCGGCTTTGGGGCTGACCGTCGACTACGGCCCGTTCGGCTTTCTTGATGCCTACGACCGCCGCCATGTGTGCAACCATTCCGATACGGGCGGCCGCTATGCTTATAACGAGCAGCCGTATGTGGTGCATTGGAACTTGTCGCGCTTTGCCTCGTGCCTGCTGCCGCTGGTGTCGCAAGACGATTTGGTGGCAGAGTTGGAACGCTTCCCCGATATTTTTCAGACGGCCTATCTGCAAAAAATGCGCGCCAAACTCGGTTTGCAAACGGAAGAAAAAGGCGACGACGAACTGGTGGCCGATATGTTCATCGCCCTGCAAAGCCGCAAAGTCGATTTCACACTGTTTTTCAGATACTTGAGCGAAGTGGGCAATGTCCACGGCGAGCCGCTGCCCGAAAAACTGTCGGCATTGTTCCACGGCCCCACCGAAGCGTTTACGGCGTGGATGGGGCGTTACCGCGGCAGATTGCGGGCGGAAAACAGCCGTCCCGCCGAGCGCGCCGAGCGTATGAATGCCGTTAACCCGCTGTATGTGTTGCGAAATTATCTGCTGGAGCAGGCCATACAGTTGGCGAAAAGCGGCGACTTCCGCGAAATCGAACGCCTGCACCGCTGTATGCGGAATCCGTTTGTCGAGCGCAAAGAGTTTGCCGATTTTGCCGAACTGCCGCCGCAATGGGCGGAAGGGATTTGTGTGAGCTGTTCGAGTTGATGTTGAGGCCGTCTGAAAAACCATGCCTGCCAAGCGGTTTTCAGACGGCCTAACCTTTCTTTATGGTCAATCAACCCAACCTTCACGACGGGCTGCTTCGGCTTGCCGCTTTATTATGAATGCGGTTCGATTGGCTTTACCGCTGCCCCGCACCGCCGCTGTTGGGCAGACTGTGTCAAACCGCAAGGAAAAAGAAATGTTGGTTATCGTATTGAGTTGCATGCTGCTGGGGGCAGTTGCCGGTTTTTTGGCCGGACTGTTCGGCATCGGCGGCGGGCTGGTGATTGTGCCGGTGCTGTTTTACCTGCTGCCGCAAGCAGGCGTGGCCGACAATTTGGCGTTGCCGATTGCGCTGGGCACGTCTTTTTCCACCATCGTGATCACGGCTTTCTCCGCCAGCCACCGACATTACCGTTTCGGCAACATCAATTGGCAGGCCGCAAAGTATCTCGCCCCTGCGCTGATTCTGGCGGTATTCGTTTCCGGCTTGCTGGCGGGCAGCTTGCCCAAAGCGGTGGTGTCGAAAATTTTTGCCTGCTTGGTGATTTATCTGGCGCTGAAAATGCTGTTGTCGCTGAAACCAAGCCTGAAAACAAACGGCAAGTCGCTCTCTTCAAAAGTTTTGATTGTCGGCGGATTGGTTATCGGGGCATTGTCGGGCATGGGCGGCATTTCCGGCGGCGCATTCGTGGTGCCGTTTCTGAACGGCCGCAGCGTGGAAATCAAAAAAGCCATCGGCACGGCTTCGTTGTGCGGCGGCCTGCTGGCGGTATCGGCGACTTTGAGTTTTGTCATCGGCGGTTGGCATGTGCCGAATCTTCCCGCCTATTCTTTCGGATACGTTTATCTGCCTGCGCTGGCGGGCATTGTGTCGACCTCGTTTTTCACTTCCAAATTGGGCGCGAATGCCGCCAACGTTTTGCCGGTGATGGTGTTGAAACGCGCTTTTGCCGTTTTTCTGCTGTTGATTGCTTTGAATATGTTGCTGAAGTAGCAAGGATGCTGAGAGGCCGTCTGAAAAAACTTTTATTGGAAGGTTTTCAGACGGCCTTTTGCTTCGGGCTGCCGATAATGATGAATTCCACCGCTTGGGCTATAATCCGCGTTTTATCAGGCCGATGCTCTGTCGAAGGGTTCAGGCCGTCTGAAAAGAATGTTTCCTTATGGCCCAACACTCCGTCCGTATCTTAGGCATAGACCCCGGCAGCCGCGTTACCGGCTTCGGCGTGATTGATGTGCGCGGGCGCGAGCATTTTTATGTGTCGTCCGGCTGCATCAAAACCCCGCCGGACGCGCCGCTGGCAGAACGGATTGCGGTGATTGTGAAGCATATTGATGAAATCATTACCCTTTACCAACCGCAGCAAACCGCTATCGAACAGGTGTTTGTGAATGTGAACCCCGCATCCACACTGATGCTCGGGCAGGCGCGCGGGGCGGCGATGGCGGCTTTGGTGATGCGTAACCTGCCGGTGTTTGAATACACCGCCCTGCAAGTGAAGCAGGCCGTGGTGGGGAAGGGCAAGGCGGCAAAAGAGCAGGTGCAGCATATGGTGGTGCAGATGTTGGGCTTGTCGGGCACGCCGCAGGCCGATGCCGCCGATGGTTTAGCCGTCGCCTTAACCCACGCTTTGCGCAACCACAGCCTTGCCGCACAATTGCAACAGGGCGGTTTGCAAATCAAGCGCGGGCGGTTTCAGCTTTAAGCGCTTCGATTTTACTCTGGGGGAAGCGGTCGAAAGCCTTTGCAAACGGCATCTGCGGCAGATTTCCGCATGTCGGGGCTGCCGCGTTTTGCCCCCTACCAACCCCCGACGTTGCTGCAAAGATGCCTACCCGCGCGTCGGCCATTTCTGAAAATTCTGCCGTTTTATCCGCTATAATGCACCGTTCCCTAATCGAGGCCGTCTGAACGGGCTGTCATGAAATTTGCTTTTTTTATCCTTTATCTGATCCAACTGCTGCCATTCCGTGCAATTCAGAAGCTGGCTGATTTTATCGGTTGGCTGGCCTATTACGCCGTGGTGCCGCGCCGTCGTGTCGGTACGGTGAATCTGCAAAAATGTTTTCCCGAATGGAGCGAAGCACAACGCCAAACCGTGCTGAAATGCCATTTCCAACACATGGCCAAGCTCATGCTCGAATACGGCCTGTATTGGTATGCTTCGGCAGACCGCCTGCGCAGCTTGGTGCGCTATCAGGATAAGCACCATCTCGACAATGCTTTGGCTGCCGATGAAAAAGTGATTTTGCTGTACCCGCATTTCACCGCTTTTGAAATGGCGGTCTACACGCTCAATCAAGACGTGCCTTTGGTCAGCATGTATTCCAATCAGAAAAATGAAACGTTGGACGGGCAAATACTCAAAGGCCGCCACCGCTATAACAATGTATTTCTGATCGGCCGCACGGAAGGGTTGCGGGCGATTATCAAACAGCTTAAAAAAAGCAGCGCGCCGTTTCTTTATCTTCCCGACCAAGATTTCGGGCGTGCCGATTCGATTTTTGTAAACTTTTTCGGTATCCCTACTGCCACCATTGTCGGATTGAGCCGTATCGCCGCGCTTACCGGAGCCAAAGTGATTCCCGCCATTCCCACCCGCGAAGCAGACGGCACGGTTACGCTGCGCTTTTATCCGGCATGGGAAAACTTTCCCAGCGAAAGCGCCGAAGCCGATACCCAGCGCATGAACGACTTTATCGAAGCACGGGTACGCGAACACCCCGAACAATATTTCTGGCTACACAAACGTTTTAAAACCCGTCCCGAAGGCGAGGCAGGGTTTTATTAACGGTTTCTTTTATTTTGAATGTATGCACGGTGAATCGGATTTTTCAGGCCATCTGAAATTTAATTTCATTCGACTACATTTAACTTTTCAAGTTACTATTTCTATTGGTTTTATCTGTGCCTCTCTTTAAAAAATAGAAAATAAATTTTATTAAAATTCAATTTATTACTATTTTATCATTATCGTAAAAACAAAATTTCCATCTCTTTCCGCTGATAATAAATTCTGAAAAATCAGCAGAAATTGGCTAAAAAGCCTGCTTTCTTTTTAAAATACTTTTAAAAATTTCAAAAAACGCTATCTTTCGGTTTTAATGAGAACCTCTATATAAATCAAAAACTTTGTTGCGAGGGCTTGGCAATCTGAAAAAAAGAGGGTACATTCCGACTACACCGAGTTACATAAAATTTGATGTATGCCGGTTATCCAAAAATCAAGCGAGAACAAAGGAGTAGAAATAAATGGCAAATTACCAAAACGAGATTAAAGTTGCAGGCGAGCTGAAACAGAAAAACGGCAACGGCTGGCACAACATCACCCCCGAATATGTTGCCCGCATGCGTTTGCAAAACCGCTTCAAAACAGGCTTGGACATCGCAAAATACACCGCCGCCATTATGCGTAAAGACATGGCCGAATACGACGCCGACCACGGCAAATACACCCAATCATTGGGCTGCTGGCACGGTTTCGTTGCTCAACAAAAATTAATTTCCATCAAAAAACACCAAAAAACCACCGACAAACGTTATTTATACCTCTCAGGCTGGATGGTTGCCGGTTTGCGTTCCAAATTCGGCCCGCTGCCCGACCAATCTATGCACGAAAAAACTTCCGTGCCCGAGTTGATCGAAGAAATCTACACCTTCCTGCGCCAAGCCGATGCCCGCGAGCTGGACTTGCTGTTTACCGCGCTGGATGATGCCAACAAAGCCGGTGATTCTGCCAAAGCCAAAGAAATCCAAAACCAAATCGACAACTACGAAACCCACGTTGTACCGATTATTGCCGACATCGATGCCGGTTTCGGTAACGCCGAAGCCACTTACCTGTTGGCGAAAAAACTGATTGAAGCCGGTGCTTGCTGTATCCAAATCGAAAACCAAGTATCCGACGAGAAACAATGCGGCCACCAAGACGGTAAAGTAACCGTACCGCACTCTGATTTCTTAGCGAAAATCAATGCCGTACGCTACGCATTCTT
The DNA here is from genome assembly GCF_030504625.1 of Neisseria sp. MVDL19-042950. Classification (GTDB taxonomy): domain Bacteria; phylum Pseudomonadota; class Gammaproteobacteria; order Burkholderiales; family Neisseriaceae; genus Neisseria. Next base: position 173,984 of record NZ_JAUKWH010000005.1, read on the forward strand.
AGAGCTGGGCGTTGACGACGGCGTAATCGTTGCCCGTACCGACTCTTTGGGTGCCGGCCTGACCAAACAAATCGCGTTCTCTGCCGAAAAAGGCGACTTGGGCGACCAATACAACAGCTTCTTAGACGGCGAAGAAATCACCGACCTGAGCCAAGTGAAACCCGGCGATGTGATCGTGAACACCAACGGCAAAACCATCAAGCCGACCCGCTTGCCGAGCAATCTGTTCCAATTCCGCAAAGGCACCGGTATCGACCGCGTAGTGTTGGATTGTATTACCTCTCTGCAAAACGGTGCCGATCTGCTGTGGATTGAAACCGAAAAACCGCACGTTGGCCAAATCAAAGAGATGATGGACAAAATCCGCGCCGTTATCCCGAACGCCAAGCTGGTGTACAATAACAGCCCGTCGTTCAACTGGACGCTGAACTTCCGTCAACAAGTGTTCGACGCTTGGAAAGAAGCCGGTAAAGACGTATCTGCTTACAACCGCGACAAGCTGATGAGCGCCGATTACGACGATACCGATTTGGCTAAAGAAGCCGACGAGAAAATCCGCACCTTCCAACGTGATGCTTCACGCGAAGCCGGTATTTTCCACCACCTCATCACTCTGCCGACTTACCATACCGCCGCATTGTCAACTGACACTCTGGCAAAAGGCTACTTCGCCGACGAAGGTATGCTGGCTTATGTGAAGAACGTTCAACGTCAAGAAATCCGCAACGGCATCGCATGCGTGAAACACCAAAACATGGCCGGTTCGGACATTGGCGACAACCACAAAGAATACTTTGCCGGTGAAGCTGCCCTCAAAGCAGGCGGTAAAGACAACACCATGAACCAATTCTCGTAAGAGAATGTTTCAGACGGCCTTACTTACCTTCGGAGGCCGTCTGAAACTACCTCCTTTGTCTGCATAGAGTTGAGCTGTGCGGATGAAGACAGGCGCAAGCCTGTATTGTTTGTGAAGCGTAAATCTCTGATTTGAGGTATTTGGGCAATCCCTTTCGGGTTGCCCCTTTTTAATGCTGTTTTTTTATATGGGCGATATGGGAGCGGTTCCGAGTTTCTATTGCCGATAAAAGCGTTCCCTTAGGCGGCGGATTAAAAAGCACAAAATGAAAATGCCCGGGGAAGCCCGGGCATGATTTTTGTATGGTACGGTTTTCCGATGGACGGAGTTAACCGGTAAAGCGTTTGAAAACCAATGTGCCGTTGGTACCGCCAAAACCGAACGAGTTGGAGATGGCCACATCGATTTTGAGATCGCGCGCTTCGTTGGCACAGTAGTCCAAATCACATCCCGATTCGATATCCTGCTCAAAGATATTGATGGTGGGAGGTGATTTTTGATGGTGCACCGCCAAAACGCTATACACGGCTTCCACGCCGCCGGCCGCACCTAAAAGATGGCCGGTCATAGACTTGGTGGAATTCACCACTACTTTGCGGGCATGGTCGCCCAAAGCCAGTTTCAGGGCATTGGTTTCGTTGGCATCGCCCAGCGGGGTGGAAGTGCCATGCGCATTGACGTAATCGATATCTGCCGGGTTCAAGCCTGCATCCTTCAGAGCGCGGGTAACGGCGAGGGCGGGGCCTTCTACGTTCGGGGCGGTAATGTGGAAGGCATCGGAACTCATGCCGAAGCCGACCAGTTCGCCATAAATTTTCGCACCGCGTTTTTTGGCATGTTCCAATTCTTCCAGCACCAAAACGCCTGCGCCTTCGCCCATAACGAAACCGTCGCGGCCTTTGTCCCACGGGCGGGAAGCGGTTTTGGGGTCGTCGTTGCGGGTGGAAAGGGCTTTCATCGCAGCAAAACCGCCTACGCCCAATGTGCAGACCGCACCTTCGGCACCGCCGGCAATCATCACGTCGGCATCACCGTATTTGATGATGCGGGCCGAATCGCCGATGGAGTGTGCGCCGGTAGTACAGGCGGAAACCATGCCGTAGCTGGGGCCGCGGTAGCCTTTCAGAATGGTAACGTGGCCGGCAATCAGGTTGATCAGCGAGCCGGGGATAAAGAAGGGATTGATTTTGCGGGAGCCGTTTTCTACTACGGTTCTGCCGGTGGCTTCGATACTGGGCAAGCCGCCGATACCCGAACCGATATTCACGCCCACGCGGTCTTTATCCAGATTTTCTACGCTATCCAAGCCTGCGTCGGCAATGGCCTGCAAGGCCGCGGCGATGCCGTAGTGGATGAAAACGTCCATGCGGCGGGCTTCTTTGGGGCTGATGTATTCGCCGATATCGAAATCTTTTACTTCGCCTGCGACTTGGCAGGCCAGATCAGAGGCATCAAAGCGGGTGATGGTGTCGATACCGCTTTTACCTGCAAGCAGATTGCTCCATGCGGTAGAAATATCATTGCCCACAGGGGATACCTGCCCCAAACCTGTGATGACTACTCTTCTCTGACTCATAATTGTCTCGCTGTGATAAGGGCGGCGGCCTTTAGGATGGTACGGGCCGTCTGAAACCCTGCTTTAGATGGTTTAATATGCCAAAAGCCTCTGATAGCAGGCAAACCCGCAACAGAGGCCGATTGAATAAGAAATATGCGTTTAGGCGCTGTGTGATTGGATGTAGTCGATAGCCAGTTGCACGGTAGTGATTTTTTCGGCTTCTTCGTCGGGGATTTCGCAGCCGAAAGCTTCTTCCAGAGCCATTACCAGCTCAACGGTGTCCAGAGAGTCTGCACCCAGATCGTCTTGGAAAGAAGATTCGTTTTTTACTTCGGCTTCGTTAACGCCCAGTTGTTCGGCAACAATTTTCTTAACTTGTTGTTCAATGTTTGACATGTCGGTCGATCCTTTTATGCCTTGCGGCGGTTTCAAAAAAGTTGATTCGGTACGATTGTACCGAATTCGTTTAGAGTTTTCCATCTATAAAGCGGGTTTCTACGCCGGCTGAAACGGTAATGGATTATGCGGCATATTATCATAGGCTGATTTTGAACGACAAGCGCCTTTTGGTTTTGTTTTGTTGTCAGCAAGTTATGCCTTATGTTCGATAAAAAGCGCGTTGGTTTGCAGCCGGTGTGCCAGGTGTGGGGAAAATGTCGGTCGGCTCTTGAAATAATTAATAATTCTCAGGCGGTTACTCTAAAAATTTATTGAGAAAATGCAGGATGCAGGTGAATTCGGCGGCGGAGTCTTCCTGCGTCGAATTGCCCGTGTGTCCACCGGCTCCGCCGACATACAGCCAGCTTTGCGGGGAAAGGCGGCGCAGCTTGGCGTAAAACTTCAAGGCATGCCCGGGGTGGACGCGGTCGTCGCTCAGGCTGGTTGTGATCAGGGCGGGCGGGTAAGCGAGGCCGTCTGAAAGGTTGTGGTAGGGCGACAATCGGGATAAGGCCGTCTGAAAAACGGGGTCTTCGGGGTGGCCGTATTCGTCGACCCAGCTTGAGCCTGCGGATAAATACGGGTAGCGCAGCATGTCGGTTAGCGGCATTTCGCATACCATTGCGCCGAAACTTTCGGGTTTGCGCACGAATGCGGAGGCAACGATTAATCCGCCGTTGCTGCCGCCTTGCAAGCCGATGTGTTGCGGCGAGCTGAGTTTGCGCGCGCTGATGTCTTGCACGACGGCCAAGAGGTCGTCGACGCTTTTGTGTTTGTCGGTGCCTTGCGCGGCTTGGTGCCAGCGAGGGCCGAACTCTCCGCCGCCGCGCACGTTGGCTAAAACGAAGGATTTGCCTTGTTCGAGCCAGTATTTGCCGATAATACCCATGTAGTGCGGCAGTTCGGGCACGGCAAAACCGCCGTACACATAAACGAGGTTGGGGGTGTCGGGTGCGGTGTTTTTGCCGACGTGGTAATAGGGTATGGCGGTACCGTCGTCGGACAGGGCGTGGAATTGGCGTATTCGGATGCCGGCGGTGTCGAATTGTTTGGGTTGGCGGCGCACGACCACCAGTTCCATCACGTTCAAGTCGAGTGCAAACAGGGTGAGCGGGGTAACGAAGTCGCTGGTGGCGATATACAGCACATCGCCGCCCCACGGTTGGTCGGTCAGTTCGAGCGCGCCTTGCGGCAGCTTGGGCAGGGTTGCTTCCTGCCAGAAGCCGTCTGAAAAACGCCATGCTTTCAGACGGCCCGATACGTTGTCGAGGAGGCTGGCGACTACGAAACGTTTGGTGGTTTCGACACATTCCAGCGCTTGGGAGTCGTTGGGGGCAAACAGCAGATGTGCCGTGCCCAATTCGCCTTTGTTGAGTTTGACTGCCACCAAGCTGCCGGCGGGATAGCTTTGGTTGGCGCGTTTCCAGTCGTCGCGCAAGTGCAGCATCAGATGGCCGGCCAAATAGCCGGAAAGCTCGCAGTTTTTAGGCAGGTTCAGCGGTACGGTTTGGCCGTCGGCGCAGATTTGCAGATAGGTTTTGGTGTAAAAGCCGGTAGAGGCTTCGATTAAGTCGATCGGTGCGCCTTGTGCATCGAGGTAGCGCCAAGCGTTGACCATCATGCCGTCTGAATCCATTCGGTAAACCGGCGTGCTTTCTTCAAAACTTTGGCCGCGCCCGACCAGCCATACTTCGCGCGGATAACCCGCCTGCGTGGTTTGGCGTTCGTCCCAAGCGGGGCAGACCCATACGCTGTTTTCGTCTCGCCATGAAATATGGTTTTTACCGGCGGGAAAGTGAAAGCCGCCTTCTACGATTTTGCCGCTGCCCAAATCGAATTCGAGCGTGTAGGCGGTGTCGGCTCCGGCGCGGCTGAGGGTAAGCAGCACCCGTTCGGGTTGTTCCACGTAATGCGATACGCCGCCGAGATAAATATCGTCGCCCAGTATGTCGTCGAAGTCGGCTACCGAAAACAAAGTCTGCCATTCGGGGTAGCCCGAGCGGTACGATGCTGCCGAGCACACCCGATACACGCCTTTGGGATGTTCTTCGTCTTGGTGGAAATGATACATTCGTGCGTGGTGTTCCTCGCAAAACGCAATCTGGCGCGGGTTTTGCAGCTGCTTCACGATGTCGGCGACGGTTTGCCGGAAGGAGTCTCCGGTGGTAAAGCGTGCCTGTGTTTCCGTATGGGCTTCTGCTGCAAATTGCTGTGTGGCGGGATCGGCGAGGTCTTCTAAGCGGATATAAGGGTCTTGCATGGCTGGAGGCCGTCTGAAAAAAGGAAAAACGGATTATATAGTCAAACGGCCTCTATGATGCTTTTAAGACGGCCTGACGGAGTGTGCCGGCTCCGTTCGTATGTAAAAATAAAACCCTAAGGTTATGGTTTCCGTTGCAAGAGAAACCTTAAAAAGCAGCGGGAAGGCAAGTGCTGTAATATAATGCGGTTTTACTTGTATTACCGAATTGATTGAAAATGGACATCGAAACCAAACGCCGTTACACCCAAGCCATGCTCGACAGCGCAGAACTGCTGTTCGATGAAGACGAATGCCGCCGCAAATTGCAACGCCTTGCAGACGAAATCACAGCCGATTTGGGCGGGAAATACCCGCTGGTTTTACCGGTGATGGGTGGTGCGGTGGTGTTTACCGGCCAGCTTCTGCCGCTGCTGCGTTTCCCTTTGGATTTCGATTACGTTCATGTTTCACGCTACGGTGACAAATTGAAAGGTGGCAACTTCAACTGGTTGCGCGCACCGCAAGAGAGCGTGGCCGACCGCCATGTACTGATTCTCGACGATATTCTCGACGAAGGGCATACCATGGCCGCCATCAAAGAGCAGGTGTTGGCATTGGGAGCCGCATCATGCTCAACTGCCGTGTTTGCCAACAAACTGATTGATAAAGAAAAACCGATTACGGCCGATTATGTGGGCATCAACGTGCCCAACCGCTATGTGTTCGGCTACGGTATGGACGCAGCCGGTGCATGGCGCAATCTGGGCGCGGTATACGCCTTGCGCGAGCAGTAATCCGCAGCCGGAAAACGTGCCGTTACATACGCCGTCTTGTTTGAAGGCCGTCTGAAAAGCCGTTTTCAGACGGCCCGTTGTATATCCGGCACACGGTTTCACTTATAATATTTCCCGTTTAAACATCAGCCTGCATCCGAACCGCAGGCCAAACAGGATATTTTTATGATAGGCATCATCATTGTTACCCACGAGGCCATAGGAGCCGCTTACCGTGGGTTGGCCCAGCATTTCTTTATGGAAACGCCGCCGCATATCCGCCTTTTGGGGGTGGAGCCGAACGACGGGCATGACGAAATCATTGCAAAAATCCAAAATCTGATTAGCGAAATCGACCCCGAGGGGCAAGGCGTGTTGGTGCTCACCGATATTTTCGGCGCAACACCGTGCAATGCCGCTCGCCAGTTGGTCGTGCCAGAAAAAGTGGCCATGCTCACCGGCCTTAATGCGCCGATGATGGTGAAGGCAGTGCAGTATTCGGCTTCGGCGGAGGATCTCACGGCCTTTACCAAAACCGTGAAACAGGCCGCCGTTAACGGCATTTTATCCATTACCAGCCCGCCCGAAGGAGAGCACGAAGCATGCTGAAACAGGAGATTGAAATCATTAACAAGCTCGGCCTGCATGCCCGTGCTTCGAGCAAGTTTACCCAAACGGCGGGGCAGTTTCAGAGCGAAGTCTGGGTAACCCGAAACGGCAAACGGGTAAATGGTAAAAGTATTATGGGATTGATGATGCTGGCGGCGGCCAAAGGTACGGTGTTGGAACTGGAAACCGACGGTGCCGACGAAGCGGCCGCAATGCAGGCATTGGTGGATTTAATCAACGATTATTTCGGCGAAGGCGAATAAAATGAGTATCGTGTTACACGGCGTGAGTGCCGGCAAAGGCATTGCTATCGGGCGCGCCCATCTGATTACGCGCGGCATGACCGAAGTGCCGCAGTATGATGTGGAAGAAAAAGACATTCCGGCCGAAGTAGCACGTTACGAAGCAGCGGTTAAAGTTTCCAGAAAGGAATTGGAACAGTTGCGCAGCGCCATTCCCGAAAACGCCCCCACCGAGCTTGGGGCGTTCATTTCGCTGCATCTGATGTTGCTGACCGACGTTACCCTGTCGCGCGAACCCGTCGATATCATCGAAGAGCAGTTTATCAATGCGGAATGGGCGTTAAAACAGCAAACCGACAAGCTGGCGCAACAGTTCGACGAAATAGACGATGCCTATTTGCGCGAACGCAAGCAAGACATGCTTCAGGTGGTTGAGCGCATCTACAACAACTTGGTCGGCTTGAGCAACGAATTGAACCTTGATGCCAACCTGCTGGAAGACACCATTTTGGTGGCGCACGATATTTCTCCCGCCGATACCGTTTACTTCAAAGAACAACGCGTTGCCGCGTTTGTTACCGATGCCGGCGGCCCGACCAGCCATACCGCGATTTTGGGCCGCAGCTTGGATATCCCGTCGGTTATCGGCCTGCACAACGCCCGCAAACTGATTACCGAAAACGAATGGGTGATTGTAGACGGTATCAACGGCATACTGCTCATCGACCCCGACGAAGTGGTTTTGAACGAATACCGCGCCCGCGCCCGCGAATACCGCAACCGCAAGCGCGAGCTCAATAAAATCAAAAAAACCGCCGCCACCACCGAAGACGGTCAAAATATCGAACTGCTGGCCAATATCGAATCGCTCGACGACATCAAACAGCTTCACAATATGGGAGCCGACGGTGTCGGCCTGTTCCGCAGCGAATTCCTCTACCTTAACCGCGACACGATGCCGTCTGAAGACGAGCAATACGAGGTGTACAGCCATTTCGTTAAAAAGCTCAAAGGCAAAAACCTGACCATCCGCACCGTTGATTTGGGCGTGGATAAAAACCCGCGTTGGTTCGGCCAGAGCGGCACGCCCAATGGCAGCATCAACCCTGCGCTGGGGCTGACCGGTATCCGCCTGTGCCTTGCCGAGCCGGTGATGTTCCGCACCCAGATGAGGGCGGTTCTGCGGGCCGCCGTGCACGGGCCGGTAAAAATGATGTGGCCGATGATTGCTTCCATTTCCGAGTTGAAACAATGTTTGGTGCATCTTGAAACCGCCCAACGGCAGCTTACCGAGCGTAACGAACCTTTCGGGGAAGTTTCCGTCGGCTGCATGATCGAAATACCGTCCGCCGCGCTGACCGTCGGCAGTTTGCTGAAACATGTCGACTTTATTTCCATCGGCACCAACGACTTAATTCAATACACCTTGTCGGTGGACCGCGGCGACGATGCCGTAAGCTATCTTTACCAGCCGAGCCATCCCGCCGTGCTCAAACTGATACAGCACGTTATCCGTACGGCCAACCGCGTGGGCAAAACCGTGTCGATTTGCGGGGAAATGGCAGGGGACACCACATTTACCCGCTTGTTACTCGGCATGGGGCTGCGCCGCTTTTCGATGAATCCCAACAACCTGCTGGCGGTGAAGGATATCGTGTTGCGCAGCAATACAATGAATCTGGAGAATGAAACCGCCCGTCTGATGCGCAGCGAAGATCCGGAAAAAGTGGAAAAAATGCTGAAAACCATGAACGCGGAAGTGGAAATCGTGTAAACCGGCAAGTGTGCGGCAGGCCGTCTGAAAACTATTCAGACGGCCTGTTGTTTTAATATAATGGCATATTTGATTTGGTTTTACCGCAATTGAAAGGGAGGCAAAATGAACACCAATGATTATTCGGAACTGAGCGGCAAATGGCAAAAGAGATTTGAATTTTTCGACAAATACGGCACCAATCCCAAAGCGCCGGAATTCAAAGCCGCTATCAAAGCCGTGCCGTTTATGCAGCGAAATCTTTATTTAATCAATTTCATAGCCTTCTTTTTCGGCTTTATCTATTTTTTCGTTTTGGGTTTGTGGCGAAAAAATTTGACCTTGTTGGGCATTACCGTGATTTGTTCCATTCTGCTTGATGTGGCGATAATGCTTTTTGCTCCCGATATCACCGAGCACACTGTTAGATGCCATCAATAGGGGAGTAGGTTTTGCATTTGCCGCGCTTTATGCTTTGACGGCAAATCGGGCCTATTATCTGCACAAGGTTAAAAGATCGAAGAGTTGGAATCCTTTCGAACAATAATACCGATTGAGGCCGTCTGAAAAACAAGGGATCGATTATCTGCCGGATTATTTTGTTTTCAGACGGCCTCAATAAAACAGCCCTGCTGAGTAAACAGTCGGGCTGTGCGTTTTTGAAACCGTCGGTTTATTGACGGGTTTCAATCTGAACCATCGGAGCGTCCGAAATGTCGGCCTCAACGGTTTTGGGTACATCCGAGCGACGCAAGCCGTTTACCGCCTCGGGCTGGGCTTGCGATAAGGCGGCCTCCAATGCTTCGGTACGGGTTTGCACCAAGATCAGACCGCCTAAATCCAAGCTGTCGACGGCAGGCTGTAAGGGTGCAACTTCGGCCGTTTCAACAATTTCGGCTACGGTTGCCGCAGTGTCCGGTTCTGCGGGTATAACGGATTCAAAAGGCGGTGCGCCCACAACCCCGGCAACGGCTTGCTCCACATTATCGATGGGCTGTATCACAAAATCCTGTTCCGCATGAGAGGCGACGGGAAGCGTGTCGTCGTGGTCGTCTTCAATGGCGAACAATAACGGCGCAGGTTCGTGCTCGTCCTGCGGCACCACGACCACCAGCGGCACATTATCTTCGGATTTGGTAATGAAGGTGTCGGCCAGCGGAGCGGCAACAGGAATGGAAACCGGAGTTTCGATTTCTTCGCCGAAAATATGCGCTACGGCAAAACGCACTTTGTTACCCGCTTCTTCGATACTCAAATATTGTTCAATTTTCGCGGCGGACGGAATATTGCGTTTTTTAGCGTTGCTGCGGCGTTCGCGCTGATCGCGTTGGTCGCGGTTGCGGCCGTTGCGTCGGCGGTTGTTGCGGTTTTCATTCGAGTCGGAGGTGCTTTCGGCAGGCACTTCGGCCTCGTTTACCTCGTCAACTTGGGGCTCCGCTGCGGTATCGGCGGTTTCAACGGCTGCCAACGGGGCGGCAATGGCTTTTTCTTCATTGCGGCCACCGCGACGGCGGCGGCCCGATTGTCCGCTTTGCCGTTCGTTGCGGCTGTTTTCAGCTTCTTCCGCTTGAACAACATCGTTGCGGCGGTCTTCATCGGCGCTTTGGTTTTGACGGCCGCTGCGTTCGCGGTTGTTGTCGGGTTGGCTGCGGCGGTTGCTGCGGCCGCCGCTGTCTTTTTCTTCCGTCAGTTTGACGGTTTTGCTTTCCGTTTCGGCTTTATCGCCGTCAGTATCCTGACGTTTGACATTTTGCCCGCGGCGCGGGTTGTTACGGCGGTTGGAAGAACGGCGTGCATTCTGGCGGCCGCCTGCGCTGCGTTTTTCGGTTTTTTCGGAATCGGCCGTTTTTTCTTCTGCCGCGGAAGTGCCGAAAATTTTACCCAGCCAGTTTTTGAAACCGCTCCACCACGATGCTTGGGCGGACGGGGTGTTTACAATCGGTGCCGGTTGGGTGTGTTTCACGCCTTTTACGGCCGGTTCGGGGCGAGTAGTTTTGGCTTTTTCGCCGCCGAAAGGTTTGGCGTTTTCGTCTTCTTCCGGTGCGGCTACGCGCTTGTAGCTCGGCTCGGCGTTGTCGTCCACATCATCGGTACGCACGCGGGTGATTTCGTAGTGCGGGTTTTCGAGGTGGATGTTGGGAATCAGGAAAACGGATACGTCCAAACGTTCTTCCATACCGAAAAGCTCGGCGCGTTTTTCGTTGAGCAGGAACGTGGCCACATCAACCGGCACTTGCGCGTGCACTTCGCCGGTGTTGTCTTTCATGGCTTCTTCCTGAACGATACGCAACACATGCAGAGCAGTGGATTCGATGCTGCGGATGACGCCGGTACCGGCGCAGCGCGGGCAGGCGATATGGCTGCTTTCGCCCAATGCGGGTTTCAGGCGTTGGCGGGAAAGCTCGAGCAGGCCGAAGCGGCTCAATTTGCCCATTTGCACGCGGGCGCGGTCTTTTTTGAGGGCATCGCGCAAGACGTTTTCTACGTCGCGCTGATGCTTGGCGTTTTCCATGTCGATGAAGTCGATCACCACCAAGCCGCCCAAGTCGCGCAAACGCATTTGGCGGGCGACTTCTTCGGCGGCTTCCATGTTGGTTTTGAAGGCGGTATCTTCGATGTCGGCACCGCGGGTGGCGCGGGCGGAGTTAACGTCGATGGAAACCAGTGCTTCGGTGTGGTCGATCACAATCGCGCCGCCGGAGGGCAGGCTGACGCTGCGTGAGAATGCGCTTTCGATTTGGTGTTCGATTTGGAAACGCGAAAACAGCGGCGTGTGGTCTTTATAAAGTTTCAGACGGCCTACGTTGTTGGGCATCACATACGACATAAATTCGGAAATCTGGTCGTACACTTCTTGGTTGTCGACCAGAATTTCGCCGATGTCGGGGCGGAAGTAGTCGCGGATGGCGCGGATAAGCAGCGAGCTTTCCATAAACAGCAGGTAAGGCTCGTTGTGCGCTTTACCGGCTTCTTCGATGGCCTGCCACAGTTGTTGCAGGTAGTTGAAGTCCCATTGCAGCTCTTCCACGCTGCGGCCGATGCCGGCGGTGCGTGCGATCAGGCTCATGCCGCGCGGTACGTCCAATTCGGCCATAGCCGCTTTCAGTTCTTGGCGTTCTTCGCCTTCGATACGGCGCGATACGCCGCCGCCGCGGGGATTATTCGGCATCAGCACGAGATAACGGCCGGCCAAGCTGATAAAGGTGGTGAGGGCCGCGCCTTTGTTGCCGCGCTCGTCTTTTTCGACTTGCACGATGACTTCCATGCCTTCTTTCAGCACGTCTTGGATGCGGGCGCGGCCGCCTTCGTAGTCTTGGAAATAGGAACGGGAAACTTCTTTGAAGGGGAGGAAACCGTGGCGGTCGGTGCCGTAATCGACGAAGCACGCTTCCAGCGACGGTTCGATGCGGGTGATGATACCCTTGTAGATATTGCCTTTACGCTGTTCTTTGCCCAGCGTTTCGATGTCCAGATCCAAAAGGGTCTGTCCATCAACAATCGCCACGCGCAGCTCTTCGGCTTGCGTGGCATTAAATAGCATACGTTTCATGACTACCTCGTTTTCGAGCACCCACGAGGCGTGTAATCAGTTTTCAACGCTTATAAGCCGCCAATGTTCAGGCCGTCTGAAACGGCGTGTGGGGCGTTATCCGAACGAGAAGGAGTATAAAGAGCAATGGGCATCGCTTTGAAATAACTGCTTGTGTTTACAGGGTTTGTGCCTTTTATTGTGTAAAAATGTACCGGCGGTATTTCTGATTGCATCCGCATGCAACTGCACCGGCGAGCGGCGGCGGAAGGGTGTAAACAGCGTATCGGCAATGCCTGTGGTTCCGCTTTGGTGTCTATGCTGCGCGAAACACGAAAAATCTGAGCCGTCTTCTTCATTACTGTCCGGCGGTTGTACTGCCGAGGGCTGCGCACATGTTTGTTCGGGTGCGTCTTATGCCGGGTCGGAAGGCCTGCCGGAAAAGGTTAAACTTAATTACGTCTTTACCTGCCCGGCTTGGCGGCAGGTAAAGGAAATGCTTTGTGGCGTGCTTTTTAGTATAAAATTCCAGTTTACAATAAGTTTTCAGACGGCCTGATTATTCGGGCGGCAACGCCTGAAAACGTAAGCGGATTATAGAGAAAATGCCGACAATTAGCAAAGACTTGGTTAACCATATCAGCATTTCCGACGAAGATGCGGGGCAGCGGCTGGATAATTTTTTAATCAAAATTTTAAAAGGCGTACCCAAAAGCCATATCCAGCGCATCATCCGTGCGGGCGAGGTGCGTTTGAACAAAAAACGCTGCAAGCCGACCGACCGCATCGAAGCGGGGGATGTTTTGCGTATTCCGCCGGTGCGCATTGCCGAAAAGCAGAGGCCGTCTGAAAACATGCCCGTGCCTGCGCGCGATTTTGAAATCGTTTACGAAGACGATGCGATGCTGGTGGTAAACAAGCCCAGCGGAGTGGCGGTGCACGGCGGCAGCGGCGTGAGTTTCGGCGTGATCGAACAATTGCGCCGCGCCCACCCTGAAGCGCGTTATCTCGAGTTGGTGCACCGGCTGGACAAAGATACCAGCGGGCTGCTGATGGTGGCCAAGAAACGCAGTGCGCTGGTGAAGCTGCACGAAGCCATCCGCAACGACCACCCGAAAAAAGTTTATCTGGCGTTGGGCGTGGGCAGGCTGGCGCAGGATAAGCTGAATGTGAAACTGCCGCTGTTCAAATACACGGGTGCGCAAGGCGAAAAGATGGTGCGCGTGAGTGAAAACGGCCAGCATGCGCACACGGTGCTGCGCGTGCTGAAGCGTTTTTCAGGCGGCCTGCTGCATCAGGTCGGCCTTTCCGATCTGACTTTTGTAGAGGCCACCTTAAAAACCGGCCGCACCCATCAAATCCGCGTGCACATGCAGTCGCAGCAATGCCCGATTGCGGGCGACGAACGCTACGGCGATTATCAGGCCAATAAACGCTTGCAGAAGCTGGGTTTGAAACGGATGTTTCTGCACGCGGCGGAGTTGCACTTGCAGCACCCGCTGACGGGCGAACCGCTGAAACTGGTTGCCCCGTTGCCGCAAGAGTTGGAACAGTTGGTTACGGTGTTGGCGCATCAGCAGAAAGCGGAATGACGGGTTGAGGTTTTGAAGTGGAAAGACAAAAGGCCGTCTGAAAGCGAAGCTCGCAAGGTTCGCTTTCAGACGGCCTCAAGCAATCGGTATCATGTTTCCACAGATGAAGCAGGCATGCCATACCGTACTTGTTCGGTTGGCTCTTAAACCCGCCGAAAAGATGGTAAGAGGCCGTCTGAAAAAATATTCAGACGGCCTCTTGCTATATAGTTAAATTTGAACGGCTTACATTTCCAGAACGCTCAGCCCCGGCAAGTCGGCAAAGCCGCGCTCGCGCACAATTTGGCAGAAGTTTTCCAGATAGGTTTTTCCTATGTCTTCTGCACGCATGGCGGCATAGAGTTCGCTTTGCAGGCCGTTTTCGGTAATCGGGCGGGAAATCACGTAACCTTTTTCGAGATAGGGCATCACCGTCCAATAGGGCAGGGCGGCAATACCGCGGCGGCTGGCAACGAGTTGGATAATCGCAATCGTCAATTCGCTGTGGCGGCGGGGCGGATTGATGCCTTTGGGCAGCAGCACTTTGCGCAGCAGGTCGAGCATATCGTCGGGCACGGGATAGGTGATCAGCGTTTCATCGGCAAAATCTTCCGCTTCCCATACGGTTTTGGCGGCAAGAGGGTGGTCTTTGGCGCAGATGCCGACCATGCTGTACGCGAACAGCGGTTGGTAAGTAATGCCCGATTGCGGTATGGCTTCGGATACGATGGCTAAGTCGGCGCGGTGTTGCAGCAATAATCCCACCGGATCGGCTTGGAAGCCGGATACGATGTCCAATTCCACTTGCGGCCATAACGGGCGGAACTCGCCCATAGCGGGCATCAGCCAGTCGAAACAGGTGTGGCATTCCACCGCCAAACGCAATTCGCCCGCCTCGCCTTCGATAATCTGCGCCATATCGCGTTCCGCCGCGGCTACTTGGGGCAGTAAATCACGCGCCAACTGGAGCAGGCGTTCGCCGGCAGGAGTAAAGCGCAGAGGCGTGGATTTGCGCTCGAACAACGGCGTTTCGTAGTGGTTTTCCAACGCACGAATCTGATGCGACAAGGCAGATTGGGTAAGGAATACGCGCTTGGCAGCCAGTGATACGCTGCCGGTTTCTTCCAGTGCTAGCAGGGTTTTGAGGTAGCGCAGCTCAATGATGGAATCCATATTTTTCAGACGGCATGATACAAATGCGGCCATATTAAAATAATTCATATGGGTGTGCAAATTGCCGCACTTGCTTTCAGACGGCTTGCGGGATGCTAGAATAGTTGCTTAGAGGCCGTCTGAAACCATATTACCTATGCAACCTGCCGAATATCTTTCCCGATTTTCCCTGCCCGAACAAATTTCAGACGGCAGTTGGTGTGTGTATCTGGTGCTGTGTGAAAACGGTTCGCTCTATTGCGGCATCAGCAACCGCCCCGAAGCCCGTTTTGCCGCGCATGCGGCAGGGAAAGGCGCAAAATACATGCGGATTCACAAGCCGGTATCCATGCGGCTGGTGTATATCGGAGTTTCCCGCGAACAGGCCGTCCGCACCGAACCTTTGATAAAAAAGCTCAAGGCCGAACAGAAACGGCAGTTATGGGCGGCACTGGACGATTTTCAGACGGCCTGAGTTTGGTATAAAATTCCAGCCGGTTTCCATAAGGATCAATATGATGAACAGCCAGCACCAGCACAATGTCGATCACAGCGAAATCGACAAATTCAGCCAGCTTGCCCATAAGTGGTGGGATAAAACCAGCGAATTCAAACCGTTGCATGACATCAACCCGCTGCGCCTGAATTATATCGACCGGCACGCGCAAATTGCCGGCAAAACCGTACTGGATGTGGGATGCGGCGGCGGCATCCTGACCGAAAGCATGGCGAAGCACGGAGCCAAACACGTGAGCGGTATCGATATGGCCGAAAAATCGCTGAAAATAGCCAAATTGCACGCATTGGATGAAGGCGTTGTCAACGTTGACTACCGCTGTGTACGTGTCGAAGATTTGGCTGCCGAAAAACCGCACAGTTTCGATGTGGTAACGTGCATGGAAATGATGGAGCACGTTCCTGACCCCGCCGCCATCGTTGCCGCCTGTGCCAAACTGGTTAAGCCCGACGGCATGGTGTTTTTCTCTACCATCAACCGCAATCCCAAATCTTATGTGCATGCCATTGTCGGTGCCGAATATATTTTAGGGTTGGTGCCGCGCGGTACGCACGACTGGCAGAAATTCATCACTCCCGCCGAACTCGCCCGTATGTGCCGCCAAGCAGGGTTGGATATTATCGATTCCAAAGGACTGACCTATAATTTGCTTACCAAAATCTACTCGGTGGGCGATAACACGGATGTCAACTACATGGTTGCCTGCAAACCTGCATAATTGAGAAATTTAAATGATGAGGCCGTCTGAAAAACTATTCAGACGGCCTTTTTGATGAATTTTGCCGAAGGGCAACAGAGCATAATTAAAAAGCAGACAATTTACGTTTGCTCTTAATGAGGATGTGATTACTTTTTAATCAAGCGGGTATAAACTGCCAGAATGATAACGGCGAAAATAGTGGAGGCAATCCAGCCGGCAGGCTCGCCCACTTCATACCAACCGGCAGATTGGCCGACAAAACCGGCCAATAACGAACCGCCAATGCCGAGTAACGTAGTCATGATAAAGCCTAAATTTTCCTTACCCGGATGCAGAAATTTCGCTAATACGCCTACGATGAAACCGACGATAATGGTAACTAACCAGCCCATAATTTCCTCTCATGTTGTTGAGTTAAATAAATATTGCATTCGTATTGATGTGTAATTGTGTTGATTGCCAATTGAAATGTAATAAACATAATCTAAAAACATCATACATGTTATATATGTAGCAGTCCTTCAAACTTGCGTTTCTTTTCAAAAAATAAAAAGAATTTTGATTTGAAAACGGTAGATATAGGATAAACACAACAATTTTATGAAAAATGAAGAAATTGAGTGCATTTGCAGGAAATTTTCGATTATTTCCCGATTTTCGGAATATTTGAGAAAAGAGATTTCGTTCAAATAGCGGTATCGTGGCAAGGCAAGCTGTATAAACGGTTTTTTTGTATCGCTGGTGCTATGGCAAATAAACTTAAAAAAATAGTACGTCTATCATGCTCGGGCTTGATCCGAGTATTTCGAGTTCCAGTAGCCTTAGAGGATGCTCGGACCAAGCTCGAGCACGGCTGAACCATGATAAAAATAAGTTGATTGGCTATATTTTCAGCCGGCAACTTTATTTTGAAGATGAAATGTGTTGGGTATTGATAAAAAAGAAGTAAATTAACAAAATACTGATTTGAAAATATCCAATAACAAATTAAATGCCTTAAAAATGAAAGTGGTGAATAAAGTCAAAAGCAAGAAAAAAGCTCTGCCAATAGCAGAGCTTTCGATGTTTCCACAAACAGATTAACGTTTTGAGAACTGTTTGGCGCGGCGTGCTTTGCGCAGACCGAATTTTTTACGTTCCACTTCACGAGCATCGCGGGTAACGAAGCCGGCTTGAGACAGGGCAGGTTTCAAAGCTGCATCATAGTCGATCAAAGCACGGGTAATGCCGTGACGGATGGCACCTGATTGGCCGGTTTCACCACCACCTACGACATTTACTTTAATGTCGAAAGTTTCAGCATTTTCGGTCAGAACCAAAGGCTGGCGAACCACCATGCGGCTGGTTTCGCGTGAGAAGAATTCGTCAACGGGACGGCCGTTTACGATGATTTGGCCGGTACCTTTTTGCAGGAATACACGAGCCACTGAACTTTTGCGGCGGCCTGTGCCGTAGTAATATTTACCGTTCATGTCGTGTCCTTAGATTTCCAAAACTTTGGGTTGTTGGGCAGCATGGCCGTGCTCGGAGCCGGCGTATACTTTCAGTTTTTTGATCATGGCGTAACCCAAGGGGCCTTTCGGCAACATGCCCTTAACGGCTTTTTCCAAAACGCGCTCAGGGAATTTCTCTTGCATTTCGGTAAAGTTACGCTCATAAATACCGCCGGGGAAGCCGGAGTGGCGGTAGTATTTTTTATCTAAGGCTTTGTTACCGGTTACACGCAGTTTGTCGGCATTGATAACGATGATGTAATCGCCGGTGTCAACGTGAGGGGTGTATTCGGGCTTATGTTTACCGCGCAAACGGCGGGCGATTTCGGCTGCAACGCGGCCCAAAACTTTGTCTTGAGCGTCAACAACAAACCACTCGCGCTTCACCTCGTGCGGTTTAGCTGAAAAGGTTTTCATAAGGGGTAATCCAGATAGATATAGAAAGTTGCCGATTTTAGAGAGAATTTGAATTTCTGTCAATCCGCTTTAGGCCGTCTGAAAAATTTATAGAGCGTTCGCAACGGTATCAGTTGATATATGTTGTATTTGCAGCATTTCGCCTTTGCACCGATGAAAGCAAAGGTTTTCCCGTCGTGCAACGAAATCTTTTGATTTCCGTAAAATAAAAATACCGCCTCAGGGCGGTATTTTGGAAAGGGGATCCCCGCTGATGCCGTTTAGGCTGAATCCGCTTGAACCTTGCTGACAAGGCGGTCGCCACGGGCAGTTTCGGGTGCATCTGTGAAGACGCTCACGCCCACTGCAACTCCCGGCAACCTTAAGCGAATGTATTGGTTCAAAGGAATGTATGCCTTCGCGAACACCGCAGGGAGAGAGCTTTGGCCTGATTAGGCTGACTTGGATAATACTTTCTCGCAAGTATTAATCATGTCTGTTATTTTACGCTCAAATTCGCCAATTGCCAAATCATCTTTTACCGTCATTTTCAATAAATCGTGCACTAAATTCAAAGAGGCCATGATGATGATTTTGTCGGTTTCGACGATGCGGCCGCTTTGTTTGATGGTGTCGAATTTTTGGTTCAACATGTTTACGGCTTGCAACAGGGTGGCTTTTTCTTCTGAAGGTGTGCCGATATTGAAGGTGCGTCCCATGATTTCTAAGCTGACTTGTTCGATACTCATCGGTTTATTCTCCAGAGGTTTCGGCGGTTTCTTGAGGGAGGCGTGCCAACAGGGTGCGGATGTGATCGGCATTGTGTTGCAAGGCATCACGGTATTTTTGGTTTTCGGCTATCAGACTGTCGATTTTACCTTGCAGGTCGTCTTTGAGTTTATTGACTTGTATCAGCAAGGCCTCGCTTAATTCGTCGACGGCGGCTTCATGTTCGTTTTTTTGTTGTTCTTGCGCCAGCTTTTGACGGGTAATTTCGTCATGTAGGCGGGCGATTTCTTGTTGCAGGCGTTTGTTTTCGCCAATTTGGGTTTCAAATTTTTGTACCAGTTGGTAAACGCTGATTTCGAGTTTGTCGAGAGACTGATTCATTTTGTGCACCACTCGGTTGATATGGGGGCAAGCATAGTCGGGATGAAAGATGCTGTCAAATAAGGCCGTCTGAACGTATGTTTTTTCAGACGGCCTTGTATTTTAAAGGCATTTTTATTCGAATCGGGCTTCCCTATCCATCAGGCGTTCTACCACTTGTTGGGCGGTCATTTCTTTGCGTAAGAGTTGGAGCAGGGTTTGGGTGATGGGCATGTCGATTTGGTGTTTGCAAGCCATGTTGAATACTTCTTCAATGCTGCTCACGCCTTCCGATACATGTCCGATTTCAAGGAGTACGGTATGCAGTTCTTTGCCTTCCGCAAGACCTAAGCCTACTCTGCGGTTGCGCGAGAGTGCGCCGGTACAGGTAAGGATTAGATCGCCGATGCCGGCCAATCCCATCATGGTTTTGGGTTGCGCCCCCATGGAAACGGCCAGTCGGGTAATTTCCGCCAATCCTCGGGTTACCAGTGCGGCTCGAGCGTTCAAGCCGTAGCCGAGGCCGTCTGAAAGACCGGTGGCGATGGCCATAACGTTTTTTACGGCTCCGCCTACGGCTACACCGATAACGTCTTTGCTGCCGTATAAACGTAATACGGTGGTATTCAGACGGCCTACCAGTTCTTCAATCCAGCCTTTGTTTTCTGATGCTAAAACAACGGCGCAAGGCAGTTGTTTGGCTAATTCTTGGGCAAAACTGGGGCCGGAGAGCACGCCGATTTTGTCGTTTTCGGGCAGTACGTCTTTAACCACTTGGAACGTGAGCAAGCCGGTATCTTGTTCAAAGCCTTTACAGGCGGTTAATACGGGTAGGTGGCCGGCGTTGTTTTGCACGAGAAGTTGTGCGCTGTCGCGTAAGCCGGCAACCGAGGTGGCTATGATTACCAGTTCCGTATTGGGCAGGGCTTCTGCCAGATCAGTGTGGACTTTAATGGCATCCGGTAGTTTGAAGCAGGGGAAATAACGTTTGTTTTCGCGGTCTTGTTGTAAGGATTTCATGTGTTCGGTATTTCTCGCCCACATAGATATTTCGTTGCCGTGCAGTGCAAAATGAATAGCAAGTGCAGTTCCCCAAGAACCTGCGCCGATTACGGTGATTTTCATGTTTTTCTCCCGAAAAAATTGTTCTCCACTTTAAAACAATCATGCTTGTGGTGCAAGTTTTAAGCGATTTGTGTAAGAAAATTGAAAGTGGGTCGTCTTAATATTGTTTCAAGCGCGATTACACCTGAAAGGGACGTGTCAGGGTTTGAAATAAAAAACTATCGTAGTGATATATATCGTTAATGGTGGCGTTAAAATTTGATTTTAGGCAAATAAGGCGAAATATTATGCCACTATACTTCCATGTGTTTGTATAAATTTTTTATGCGGATTAAATCTCTGTTTTGGCAGGTATTGAGATTGTCTGTTTCGTGTGACACGGGCCGCAGGCTAAATGGAGGATAAGGTATAGACAAATATATTCACTATGGTGGAAGCGTAGATAAAAACATATATTTACTTGTTTTGACTGTTTTATTTTGGAGGAAATCTTCATGAACCAAACCACTCGTAAAGCCTCTCTTGCCGTGGCCGTTTTGCTGGCTCTTTCGGCATGTGGAGAAAAAGCTGCCGATACTGCCGAACAATCGGCTTCCAAAGCGGCGGAAACTGCGGTTGCGGAAACTTCTGCGCCTGCTGCTGCCGATAACAGCAATGCTTCATCTGAAGATTTAGAGCTGTTGAAGCAGGCCCAAGGTATTTTCAAGCCGCTGCCGAACAGTGAGGAAGTACAAAAGTTGCGTCCGTTTACCGAAGCTCAGGTAAAACTCGGTCAGCAACTTTGGCATGATCCGCGTTTATCGCGAGGCAATACTGTAAGCTGTAACACATGTCATAACCTTGCTACTGCGGGTGTTGACAATCTGCCGACCAGTCAGGGCTTTAAAGGTCAGTTCGGTCCGCGTAACTCGCCTACCGTGTTAAACGCAGCCTTGCTGGGCAGCCAGTTCTGGGATGGCCGTGCCGCAACAGTTGAAGAACAGGCAGGCGGCCCGTTGATTAATCCGGTGGAAATGGCGATGCCCGACCATGCGGCTGTAGAGAAGAAGGTTGCTGCCATTCCCGGATATGCTGATTTGTTTAAAGCAGCTTTCCCGGAAAATAACGGTGCAATTTCAATTGCCAACATTACCAATGCCATCGGTGCATTCGAGCGGACTCTGTTGACACCTTCTAAATGGGATGAATATTTGAAAGGCAACGTTAATGCGCTGAATGAGAAAGAGCGCAAAGGTGTACGTTCATTTATCAGCAATGGCTGTATCGCTTGTCACGCAGGTACAAATTTAGGCGGTGATTCTTTCCAAAAATTCGGTTTGGTTAAAGGCCCGTACTGGAAATACACCGGCAGTACAAAACATGATGAAGGCCGTTTTGAGGTAACTAAAGCCGAAAGCGATAAATTCTTCTTCCGTACTCCAGGTCTGCGTAACGTTGCCCGTACTTATCCTTATTTCCACGACGGCAGCGTGTGGGAGTTGGATAAAGCTGTCAGCATCATGGCTGAAACCCAGCTTGGCAAACAATTGTCGCAAGAAGAAGTGGATAACATTGTAGCGTTCTTGGGTACTTTGTCTGCTCCGCTTCCCGAATCTGCGCTTGTATTGCCAGAGTTGCCGGAGTCTGCAGCGCCGGAAACGCATCCTATTAATAAATAATGCGTAGTATAAGTTGGTGAAGATGAAAGGCCGTCTGAATTT
>NZ_JAUKWH010000006.1 GCF_030504625.1 Neisseria sp. MVDL19-042950
CGGCTACATCAAGCTGAAAGACGGCGAGATAGAAATCGGCCAGCCTAAAGTAGCCAGAGTAAAAGCAGCCGCTTGGGAAGTTACGGAAGAGGCGGAACATAAATATCCGCTCCCCAGATTTACCATTAACAAAGGGGTTGATATCTATTACACGTATGATGATTTAATGCCTGTAGTTAATGCTCCTTTCGATGTCCATTTTGAGGACGGAACGATTATCTCAGGCGTGTTGGATGAAAATGGTTACGCACACATTGAAGATGCGCCAAATGGCAGGTTTCATGTGGTGTTCGGAGAAGATATAAGAGAATGGAAGCCGGTACAAGAGAAGAAAAAACAAGATGAATCTGCTTATACGGAAGAAGAAATACATCGTGTTTGGTTGAATCAAGAAAACTCGGCACATAAAAAGGAAAAACATTAATGGATATGCCAACCATAGAAGATGTGAAACAGTTTCTGAAAACGCTGGTTTTAGGTGAATTTGAGGGAGGCAAACAGCAAAGCTCCACCGCCATTATGGTAAGGGGTTTAGTAGGGTTGATTCCGGGCATTGATCAAATATTAGACGCCCAAGACACCATTGGATTGATATACCGCCTCAAAGAAAAAAACTGGCAATTGGATCAAGATGATTATGCAGATATAGCTTTTACTACTTTTGGATGGATGCCCGAAGTCGGCAGTTTATTTAAAGGTGTACTTAAACCCATATGGCGCAACCGTCATGCCGGAAACGGCGTTCGCAACGGTATTCTTATGCTGGAAGGTGCTCTCGGTAAAAGACACGGTGCATTTATTGGAAAAGCACGGGATTATGTCAATCATGTCCAAAAATGGAATCAGGCTGTAAATACCGCCATCACTAAAAGTCGTGAAGCCATTGATGCATACTTGGAAATGCTGAACGTACTTGCTAAGGGCAGCATAACTTTGCGTCCGGTTGACAGATGGCAATGGACACATACCGAGGTAAGTCTCCCTGCATTGCTGGTAAGTTTGGCTAAAGGACAAATTCCGGTTACAAGAAGATTCAAAGCAAATATGGAGAGTGCCATACTCAGAGGTTCGGAAACTGTTCGGAGGTTTTTGAAGGATTTGCTGGGAGAACATGCGGAATTGGTAACTGCCGCCATACAGGGAGCGGCATCGCATACCCACCGCAATAAAAACAACCGGCCGGCAGCGGTCGGTATAGCCGGGCGAAACGCCGCCCAAAAAAGGCAAAAGAATGAAAAAGCCTTAGAGCAGAAACAGCATCCCAAACTGAACAATGGCAAAGATGCCCAAAATGCCGCCACCAATAGGGGCAGGGTGGCTTCAGCAGTACAAAATACCGTAGGTTTGGCCGGTAACGCACTTACCGGCATCGTCGGCGAGCATATGGCCGATTATTGGATGCTGAAACAGGTCGGAGGCAGAGCGGCTCATGACAAAGGTGGCAAAAGCAGCGGCAGCTGCCATAAAATCAATTACGGCGGCGTGCTGTATCAATTGCACGTTCCGTCCGTCAATCCGAAAGGGATAGATTCGCTGTGGAAGGTGGACGGTAAAATAGGCGGCAAGACTTACTGTATCGTTGAAGCGAAAGCGAGTGCGACTTCGCTGACAAAATCGTTGGGAGCGTTGCTGACTGATAATCGAGATAAAACGGAGCGTCGGACGGTACAGAATCGGCAGCAGTTACAGATGAGTACACAATGGTGTAATGCAAAATTGCAAAAAGGATATAAACAAGTATTAGGAAACTATTCACGCCGAGTGGTTTTTTTCAACTCTGACGCGATAGCAGAACATCTGGCAGCTTACTCAGAAGTGTTGCAATATGCGGTGGATGTTAAAAAATACAATGAATTATCACAAGTAATGAATAAACACCAAAAACACGAGCCTACAAGGGTATTTACCGATGCGGATATTGATGCTTGGGTCAAGGCGCGAACGACCGCTCAACCGCCTAAAAAAGCCCGTAAATCTACTAAACAGCGTTAACTGATTTAGTCAGGAGTAAGAAAATGAACGATACAGAACAAATCCCTTTTCATATAAAACGCAGACAGCATTTTTTGCATCAAGCAAAATGGGAAAAGGAAATACAGGAGCGTCCTTCAAACTTACAATTTTGGACTGAAAAATGGAAAAGTGGACGAGTAAATACCCAGTATTTAATTTATCTAAAGACTCATGATGATTGGGATTTCTTACGTTTAAATTATACAGCAGGCCAACCTATCTTCGAATTGCCGCCAATGTTGGATGACATCATCAATATATTAGAAATCTCTACACAATTTTGGTTGCAACATGAGAAAGAACTACGAGATATAGGCTATTACTGCGGCCCTCTAAAATGGAATGAAGTCGACGAATATCTGAAAGTCATCCAACTTATTGCCATTTGTTACCTTCTGCAACGCGAAGATCTGCTGGAGCGGTTGCTGCAAGTGATTCTAGACAACGCGGCCGATGGTTTGGAGCCCGACAGCACCATTGAAGACTTTTTCTATTACCGTTTTAAAGACCGCCCCGATCCCGAATATGTACAAATGGGCGACCATGCGATTTTGATTTCCGATGCTATTAGGGAAAAAGACAAGGCAGAAAAAATAACCATCCTTCATGCTTATTTGAAAGACTGGTACCAAGAAATGGTTGGCATGAGTGATTCGGAATACCAATCCCATCTCGACCCCGAACAAAACGGTTTTTGCGGCTACTGGAGTTTTGAAGCCGCCGCCATCGCTTATCTGGATGATTTGGACGATACCGAATTGCGGAAATATCCTTATTACCCGAAAGATATGGTCGACTGGGCGCGGGAGCAAAAACGGCAACGCTTGCAGGCCGGAGACCGCAGCGGCCACCTGCCGTTGCTGCTGAAAGCGGGAATGCCTGCGCCGTTTGCAGGCAAATACGGCGTGGACAACTTTATCGGTCATGAAATCATGGTGGGGCAGGGGGAACCGTTACCTGCCGGACGTGTCAGCGCACAATATGATGAAAACGGTGAGCCCGTGTACCGGCAGGATACCGTTTGGCGGCTGCTGAAACGCGATGACGGCGGTAAGGTGCGGTTTGGCGAAGAAGAATTGCAGCGGTTGCAACAACATTAGCCGGCTATATGCAGAGGCCGTCTGAAAAAGCGTAAAACTTTTCAGACGGCCTTTGTAGTACTGCAATATGTTACCGGTACGAAGAAATATAATGAATTATTGTGGGCAATGGCCAAGCATCAGAAACACGAACCGACACGGGTGTTTACAGATGTGGAAATTGACTTGTGGGTAAGCAGGCGTACCCGAGAAAATGTGGGCAAAGGTTCAACTAAAGCTAACAAACGTAAAAAATAACTTCACAGGAATATGAAAATGAACGAAATCGAGGAACAAAAACGGTTTAATCAAAAGCGTAGACAGCATTTTTTGAGCAAGGATAGATACTTAAACAAACTTTTATTATTCAAAAAAAACATAATAATTAACAATGATGATTGGGAAAGTAACGATTTAGAAAGAAGAAACTTCTTTAAATATAAAGCTGATGATTTGTGGGATTTGTTAAGAATAGACTATACGGCAGGAGAACCTATTTCTAAACTGCCTTTAGTACTAGATGAAATCATCAACGTATTGGAAGTTTCCTCTCAATTCTGGCAACAAAACAAAGAAGCCTTAAATCAGATTGGTTACTATACAGCTCCTATGCCGTGGTTCTATGTTGAACACTATCTAAAAGTTCTCGGATTAATTTCCGTTTGCTATCTTCTGCAACGTGAAGATCTGTTGAAGCGGTTGCTGCAAGTGATTCTAGACAACGCGGCCGATGGTTTGGAGCCCGACAGCACTATCGAAGACTTTTTCTATTACCGTTTTAAAGACAGGGAAGACCCCGATTATGTGCAGTTTGGTGAATATGCGGCTTTATTGTCCAATGCCATGCGCGACGATGACAAAGCCAAACAGTTGCGCTATCTCGATACTTATCTGAAAGACTGGTACCAAGAAATGGTAGGTATGAGTGATTTGGAATACCAATCCCATCTCGACCCCGAACAAAACGGTTTTTGCGGCTACTGGAGTTTTGAAGCTGCCGCCATCGCTTATCTGGATGATTTGGACGATACCGAATTGCGGAAATATCCTTATTACCCGAAAGATATGGTCGACTGGGCGCGGGAGCAAAAACGGCAACGCTTGCAGGCCGAAGATCGCAGCGGCCACCTGCCGTTGCTATTGAAAGCGGGAATGTCTGCGCCGTTTGCAGGCAAATACGACGTGGACAACTTTATCGGTCATGAAATCATGGTGGGGCAGGGGGAACCGTTACCTGCCGGACGTGTCAGCGCACAATATGATGAAAACGGCGAGCCCGTGTACCGGCAGGATACCGTTTGGCGGCTGTTGAAACGCGATGACGGCGGTAAGGTGCGGTTTGGCGAAGAAGAATTGCAGCGGTTGCAGCAACATTAGCCGGCTATATGCAGAGGCCGTCTGAAAAAGCGTAAAACTTTTCAGACGGCCTTTGTATTACTGCAATATGTTACCGGTACGAAGAAATATAATGAATTATTGTGGGCAATGGCCAAACACCAGAAACACGAGCCCACACGGGTGTTTACCGATGTGGATATTGATGCTTGGGTCAAGACACGGACGACCGCTCAACCGTCTAAAAAAGCCCGTAAATCTACTAAACAGCGTTAACTGATTTAGTCAGGAGTAAGAAAATGAACGATACAGAACAAATCCCTTTTCATATAAAACGCAGACAGCATTTCTTAAGTGAAGATAGGTGGATAGAAATGCATAAAAGACTAGAGGATAATCTTGATATGTTTGCAGAAATAGAGTCTTCAACAGATTTGGATGAACGGCAAACATTATTTTATAAAGCAAAAATATTATGGGATTTTTTAAAGATCAAATACACTGCTGGAGCATTTATTTCAGAATTACCACCAATATTGGATGACATCATTAATGCACTAGAAATCTCTACGCAATTTTGGCTAGAAAATAAAGAAGAACTGTTAGATATAGGCTATTACTGCGGCCCTCTAAAATGGAATGAAGCCGACGAATATCTGAAAGTCATCCAACTTATTGCCGTTTGTTACCTATTGCATCGTGAGGACCTGCTGGAGCGGTTGCTGCAAGTGATTCTAGACAATGCGGCCGATGGTTTGGAGCCCGACAGCACCATCGAAGACTTTTTCTATTACCGTTTTAAAGACCGCCCCGATCCTGAATATGTACAAATGGGCGACCATGCGATTTTGATTTCCGATGCTATTAGGGAAAAAGACAAGGCAGAAAAAATAACCATCCTTCATGCTTATTTGAAAGACTGGTACCAAGAAATGGTTGGTATGAGTGATTTGGAATACCAATCCCATCTCGACCCCGAACAAAACGGTTTTTGCGGCTACTGGAGTTTTGAAGCCGCCGCCATCGCTTATCTGGATGATTTGGACGATACCGAATTGCGGAAATATCCTTATTACCCGAAAGATATGGTCGACTGGGCGCGGGAGCAAAAACGGCAACGCTTACAGGCCGAAGATCGCAGCGGCCACCTGCCGTTGCTATTGAAAGCGGGAATGTCTGCGCCGTTTGCAGGCAAATACGGCGTGGACAACTTTATCGGCCATGAAATCATGGTGGAACAAGGGGAACCGTTACCCGCCGGACGTGTCAGCGCAGAATATGATGAAAACGGCGATCCCGTTTACCGGCAGGATACCGTTTGGCGGCTATTGAAACGCGACGACGGCCGTAAGGTGCGGTTTGGCGAAGAAGAATTGCAGCGGTTGCAGCAACATTAGCCGGCTATATGTAGAGGCCGTCTGAAAAAGCGTAAAACTTTTCAGACGGCCTCAAGTTATCCGGTTTGAAAGCCAATCAAACACCTAAGAGGCTTTGGCCGAAGAAACCGCCTTTTTCAACGCCCGGCAGCGTGAAGAAATAGCCGCCGCCGAAGGGGCTGATGTATTCTTCCAGCGGCTCGGTATCGAGCAGTTTTTGCACGAAGATGAAGCCGTCTTCCAGATTGGCCTGATAGCAGATGAACACCAAACCGACATCGAGTTGGCCGGCTTTGGAGAGGCCGCGCGAATAGTTGTAAGGTCGTCTGAAAAGTTGGTGTTTCTTCATAAATTCGGGGTCGCGCGGGTTGGCGACGCGTATGTGGCTGTCTTTGGGAATCACTTTGCCTTCAGGGTCTTTTTTGTAATCGGGCGTGTCGTTTTCGTATTTCATGCCCAGCGGTGCGCCGCTGTATTTTTCGCGTCCGAAAATGGTTTCCTGCTCTTGCAGCGGTGTTCTGTCCCAAAATTCGACGAAGTGGCGGATGATGCGCACGGCTTGGTAGCTGCCGTTTTTCGTCCACGCGGGTTCGTCTTGGCTGTTGGGGGCGATGCCCGTCCATAACACCTGATCGGCGGTTTTTGGGTCGGTTACGTTGGGGTTGGCGGTGCCGTCGTGGAAGCCGAGCAGGTTGCGCGGGGCGGAACCGGGGGCGGATTTGGGCAGGAAGCCGTCTATGCTCCAGCGGATGATGGCGTATCGGGCGGTGTTTTTGATGATGTCGCGCAGGGCGTTTTGGCAGGTTTCGGGGGTGAACGCGCAGATTTGCAGGCTGATGTCGCCGTCGCACCAGTCGGCTTGCAGCTTGTCGTTGAAGAAGTCTTTCATTTCCTGCAAGTGTTTGGGTTTTTTGGCGGCGAGTCCGAAACGTTGGTCAAACAGGCTGGCGCCGACGCTCAGGGTAATGGTTAATCCGTCGGGGCGGATGGTTTTGCCGAGTATGCCGCTGCCGGAAGGCGGCAGTTTGGCATCGCCGTCTTGCAGTTCGCCGCCTTGGGTGAGGAATTCGGTGCGGGCGGTGATGATGCGGAACAGTTTTTCCAAGTCTTTCGGGGTTTTGGCGAGCACGTCGAAAGCGGCCATGATGCCGAATTGTTGGTGCGGGGTGGTGATGCCTGCTTGGTGTTGGCCGTAGCAGTCGTAGCTTTCGGTCGAATGTTCCAAGTTGGCGGCTTTTTCTTCGTTACGGCCTTTTTTTTCTCCCCATGTGAAACCGCCTGCCGCTGCGGCTGCTCCGGTGGCGGCTGCGGCAACGGCGGCCTTGAGGAAAGTACGTTTTTCGGGTTGGATAGGGGGTTGGTTTTCGTTGCTCATGATGTTTTTGCTGTGAGGGTATTTTCAGACGGCCTCAAGCAATTGATGCTTGGGAAGCCGTCTGAAATATGGCTGTAAAAGGTTAGTTCAAACCGAGTGTGCCGCGCAGTTTGGCTAAGTCTTCGGCCAAGCTGTTGATCGGCGCTTGCAGGGTTTTGCGGTCGGTTTCGCTGAGTTTGTCGTAGGTTTCAAAGCCGTCGGCGGTTTTGTATTTCATCAGAATGTCGTTGACGGCTTTGAAGTTGGCATCGACGTTATCGAGCAGAGCTTTGTTTTTCTCGGCAATCAGCGGGCGGAACAGATCGACGATTTTTTGTGCGCCTTCCATGTTGGCGTTGAAGTCGCTCAAGTCGGTGTGGCTGTAACGGTCTTCTTCGCCGCTGATTTTGCTGTTGGCCACTTCTTCAATCAATACGGCCGCGCCGCCGACTACTTTGTTGGGCGGGAAGGTCAGCACGTCGATTTCCTGTTTGAGTTTTTTCACGTCTTGTTCGAGCTTGTCGGCCATGGCTTCAACGCCTTTGGTGGTTTTTTCAATCCACAAGGCGTGTTCGATGCGGTGGAAGCCGCTGAAGGCCGGGTCTTTGGGGCCGGCTTTGAAGTCGTCTTCACGCGCGTCGATGGCGGGGTCGAGTTCGTTAAACAGTTCGGCAATCGGCTCGATGCGTTCGTAGTGGGTGCGGGTGTCGGCAAACATGGCTTTGGCTTTGTCGATTTCGCCCGCTTTCACGGCGGCAACGAAAGCGGCGGTTTTGCTGACCAGTTGGTCGGCTTCCTGTTGAACGTAGGTTTTGTAGTCGGCCAGTGGTTGGGCGAGTTTGGCCATATCCGCTTCGCCGCCCGCTTGTTTGAAGCCGCTGTCGGTTACGGTGAGTTTGCCGCGCGGGTTGTTGAGTAGGCCGCAGGTCATTTCGTATTCGCCGGGTAGCAGAGTAACGGTCATTTTGTCGGCAAGGCCGGGGGCAATGTTTTCACGTTCGTCCACCACCATCACGCCTTTTAAGATTTCCCATTCGAGCTTGCGGCTGCTGTTGTTTTTGATGTTGAACACCACTTCGCCGCTGGGTACGGTTAATTCCATCGGTTCGCATTTTTCATCGTTGACCGCCATATTGAAGCTGCCGTCTTGTGCTTTGGTTTCGGCCGGCGCGCCGGATGCGGGCGCGGCGGTTTTTTCGGCTTCTGGCGGTTGGCAGGCGGTAAGGCCGAGTGCCAGCAGCACGGATAAAGCGGTGATATTCAGTTTCTTCATGTTTGACCTCTTTCTCAATTTACTGGGGATTTTCCAACAGATGCAGCCGGTGAGCTGCCGCGTAAAAACCAATACATCACGGGCACCAAATACAGCAGCCACGCCAAAACCTCGCCTTGGGTCGGGTGGTCGGTGTAGCCGAAAAAGCCGCCGAGCAATACGCCCAGCGGGCTGTCTTCGTGCAGGATATGGGAAATGTCGAAAACGATGGTTTGCAGATGGTTCCATACACCCGCTTCATGCAGCGCGCGCAACGAACCGGCCAGCAAACCGGCGGCGACGATGATGAGGAACACGCCCGTCCAGCGGAAAAATCTCGCCAAATTCAGACGCATGCCGCCCTGATAAATCAACGCACCGATTACAACCGCCGCCGCCAAACCCAGCACCGCGCCCGCAGGCATTTGCCAGCTCGGGCTTTGCTGGAATACGGCGAGCAGGAAAAACACGCTCTCCAAACCTTCGCGCGCCACCGCCAGAAAAGCCATGCCCACCAATGCCCAGCCTTGACCGCTGCCGCGGTTTAAGGCCGTCTGAACCGAATCGTGCAGATGCTGCTTCATGGAGCGCGCCGCTTTCTGCATCCACAAAATCATGTAAGTCAGCATGGCAACGGCCACCAGCCCGATGATGCCGACCACGAATTCCTGCTGTTTTTGCGGAATTTCGCCGGTGGCGGTATGGATGCCGTAGCCCAACAGCAGACACATCAACGCGGCGGAGAGCGCACCCAGCCATACTTTCGGCATCAAATGGCCGTTGCCCGACTGGTGTAAAAATCCGGCCACAATGCCGACAATCAGCGCGGCTTCAATGCCTTCGCGCAGCATAATCAGGAAAGCAATAAACATAATTTTACTTTGTAAATCAATGTTATATGAATCAAGATTATTAATTTTATATGCCTATTTAAATAGAAATGCAAATAATTTTGATTATTGCGTTTGAGAGCAAGATGAAAGGTTGGTTCCTGAAACGTCGGCATGAAGGGGGAAGAGCGGGGCTGAATCGGAAGGGGAAGAGAAAGTGGAGCGGTGTTTGATGCAGTGCTTAACGGATTGAAGCAAGGTATCGCGCGGATACCTTGCCTATACTGACGGAGCTTGGCTCGGGCGGCGGTTTTAAAACAATGCTTCCACCCGCACCAATACGCCGGGGTGGTGGCTGCGGTTTTCATTGCGGTTGTTGAGGTAGTTCAACTCGGTTTGCACAAACAGCCATTCGCGCCAAACGGGTTGCCGCCAGCTCACAAACGGGCCGTAGCTGTTGAGCTTGGCTTTTTTGTTTTTGATTTCGCCGCCGCTGTAAACGCCGTAATTCAGGCGTTTGTTTTTCGGGAAATCATGTTGGCGGTAAAGGCTGTTGCCCCACGACCAGTTTTCATGCTTTTCGTCGTTGGCGTATTGAACGTGCAAGTGGTTGGCGATAAAAGGCTTTTCGGAAGGCGCATGGCGTACTTCCCAGTTGGTGCGCACATAATGTTTGCTGTCTATGCCGTAGCGGTAAATCTGTTCGAGCCGCGTGTTGAAATCGCCGCCGAGCCGCCAGTCTTTGCTGCCTTTCAAGCGCACGTAAAGATCGTTGCCGGAACGGATACCGATATCGGCATCGGTGTCGATACCGGTGTATTTGCCGATGTCGGACCAGCGCAAGGCCAGAGAAGAGTTGCTTTCGCGGGTTTGGGTTTTATCGAAAGTTTTGTTTTGATGGATATTTTCATCGTATAAGTGGCCGGTTTTCTGCGGCTGGTTGTCCAAAGAATCATCACCGAACACCACGTTGAGGCGTTTTTGCAGCACAGGCAGTTTTACTTTGCCTCGGATGCGCGGTTTTACCGAAAAATCATCGTATCGGTTCCATTCGGTATCAATCAGGATACGCAGGTTGGCGGAGGCCGGGTCGTTGGGATCGGGCGTGCCGAACCAGTCATCCATCGCATGCGCCCACCCGCGGATGGTGGTTTGAACGTCTTTGCGGCGGCGGTCTACCCAAGTATTGTTTTCAGGTGTTTCGGGAGTAGGCTGCGGTTGGACAATCAGTACATAAACAGGTTGTTCTTCAACGACGGCTGTTTCGGCAAGTGCTTCTGCCGCAGGTGCGTTTTCGGCCCAAGCGGCAGCAGTTGCGATGCCGGCTATCAGGCCGAAGGAAAGGTGGCGGATTAGTTTCATGATCTATGCTCCTATGAGTGTAGGTAGCATACTAAATTTATACGGCATTTGCCATAAGGCCGTTCAGACGGCCTATCGCGTCAATTCTGGTATAACCGCCGAGGCCGTCTGAAAACAAGCCTATGCTAGAATAACGCTTTATTTTCAGACGGCCTCATACCGATAATGCTCAACCCACACCGCCAGCTTACCGAACTCGTGCGCCTGCTTCAGGAACGCAGCTACATTTTCCCTGCCGACCCGCAACCCATCACCGAAGCCCTGCGCCACGCCGACGGCAATCCCGAAACCAAACTCAACCGCCGCGCCGAAATGATCGACAGCGACCACAAGCTGCAAGACAGCCTCGCCCGCGTCCGCAGCCTGTTTGCATGGCTGCTGCTGGCGGCTACCGTGTTTTGGCTGGTGAGCGGATTTGCCGGCACCGTTACCCTAATGCAGCAATCGGGGCTGAACTTCTTTTTCGTGTTGGCAGGCGTACTCGGTTTGCACACCCTGATGCTGCTGGTGTGGCTTGCCGCCGTAGGCATGCGCTTCAAACCCAACGGATTTTTCGCCAATCCCGCCATGTGGATACGCGGCAAAGACCCCGTCAACCAAGCCATTTTGCGCCTGTATAGCGACGAATGGAGCAAACCCGCCACCCGCTGGCTGATCGGCCAAACCACCCACCGCCTGTGGCTGGCGACCCTGCTCGGCATGCTCGCCGCCGTCGTGCTGCTGCTCACCGTGCGCCAATACACCTTCAATTGGGAAAGCACCCTGTTGAGCGACGGCACCTTCGTTAAAGCCGTGCAGGTTTTATCATGGCTGCCCGCCAAACTCGGCTTTCCCGTGCCCGATACCGAGGCCGTCTTAAACAGCCGTCTGAACAACGACATCACCGCCTCCCGACAATGGGGGGGCCTCTTAATCGGCAGCATCATCTGCTACGGTCTGCTGCCGCGCTTCGCCGCATGGCTCGTATGCAAAATCCTTTCCCGCCGCACCCAAAGCCCGCTGCCGCTTGAAAAACCCTATTACCAACAAATCATCCAACAATGGCAGCAGCGCGTCGTCGATGCCGACACCCAAAGCGAAACCGTTACCGCCGTCGTCCCCAAAATCAGCCTCAACCAATCCCCCAAATGGGCCGTGATGCTCGATGCCGAATGGCCCGACAAAACATGGTTCAAACACATCTTAGGACAAGATTGGCTCGACAAAGGCACCGCCGACAGCCGCGATGCCGTGGCCGTCTTAAAAAACGAATTGCAGACACAGCCCGCACAACTGCTGATCGGCATCCGCGCCCGCAGCGTGCCCGACCGCGGCATCCTGCGCCAAATCACCGCTCTGGCCGAAGCCGCACAAGGCGGAGCAGTGGTGCAATTGCTGGTGGAAAAAGACTTTTCAGACGGCCTCGAAGACTATTTAAGTCAATGGCACGCAGCCCTAACCGAACGCAGTTTGCCGTGGTTGGATCCTGCTGGGGTTAGCCAGCGGGAGCGGTTGGAGATAAGTCAAAATGTATTTGATGTATGAAATATAAATTATTCAATGACTTATATGTAATGGCTTTTATTTGTAAATTTGAAAGGATACTGCATGTTTTGCATCGTGAATGAATATGTTCTAAGCCAATTAGATAATTTGAGCAGGGATTACACTTGGGATAAATTTCGACTTGATAGTTTGCCAGAAGGAGTGCATATAAACATAGATCAGAATTGGGATTTAGCTAAGAAAAATCTTCAATTACGTCAGCAACTACATGAGCATTGGAAAGTTTCTTCTTTGGAGAAAAGGGAAAAGTTGGCAAAATGGTATGTTAAAAATTGGGGTGGTATTCGTACAAATGATAAAAATACGATAAGTGGCTATGCGGAGTTAGAACCACAAGACTTAATCAAACGAAAAGGAATAACAGGTATTTCATCTTGGTCTAAAGTTCTGAGTATTGTAGAACCTCGAACCTACGCAATATTTGACTCTAGAGTCGCTTTTTCATTGAATGCATTATTATTGCAAGGGAAATATAAATCAAAGTTTTTTCCAGTTTTATCGAGTCGTAATACAAAAATAGCAGAAGCGTCTGATAAATTTAAACTTATGAAAAAAAACAATCGGAAGCAATATCAGTCAATGCCATCTAAAGATGTTTATTACAATTATTTAAAACTATTGAAAGAGGTGGCGATTGCTTGTGACACTTCTATTCAAGAAGTTGAAATGTTGTTGTTTGCTCACACTGAAGTTTTGGCAGATGTTGTATTGGATATTTGACTTGCTGATAACAATACTTGATCTATTGTTATTTAAATTGTTCAAATTAGCATAGTAATAAATTCATATAATTAAATAGTTATGCAAAATCCCCTATCTCTAGCCGTCGTCGGCCACACCAACACCGGTAAAACCTCTCTGCTGCGTACTTTGCTGCGCGACAGTCAGTTCGGCGAAGTTAAAAACGCGCCCGCCACCACGCGCCATGTGGAAGAGGCGGCGATTAGCGACGGCAGCAATACGCTGGTTTACCTTTACGACACGCCCGGTTTGGAAGATGCGGGCGGTGTGCTGGATTGGTTGGAAGCCAATACTTCCGGCCGTTCAGACGGCATCGAGCGTTTACAGCAGTTTCTCGACAGCCCCGAAGCGGCGGGCGATTTCAATCAGGAAGCCAAAGTGCTGCGCCAGCTTTTGCAGAGCGATATGGCTTTGTATGTGGTGGATGCGCGCGAGCCGGTGTTGAACAAATATAAAGACGAGCTGACCGTGCTTTCGTGGTGCGCCAAACCCGTGATGCCCGTATTCAACTTTATCGAAGGGCAGGATTTAAGCGAATGGACAACTATGCTGGCACGGCGCGGGCTGCATGTTTACAGCGGATTCGATACCGTCGCCTTTGATTTTGAAGGCGAAATCCGCTTGTGGGACAATCTCGCCACCATGCTGCCCGAACGCGATACGCTCGACCGCTTGATGGGGATGCGCCGCCGCGAATGGCAGAAACTCGACAGCGATGCCAAACACGATATCGCCCATTTTCTGCTTGATGTTGCTGCGTATAAACAGGAAATCGACGAAGACGACAACCCCGAGCCGGTATTGCAAACCATGCAGGCCGCCGTGCGCCAGTTGGAACGCCAGCTTCAACAGCAGTTGTTCCAAACCTACCGTTTTTACCACAGCGAAATCGACACGGGCGAATGGGCGTTGAAAGAATTCCGCCAAGACCCGTTTGACGCGGATTTGCTCAAAGAATACGGCATCCGCACCGGCACGGGCGCAGCCACGGGCGCGTTAATCGGCTTGGGCGTGGACATGGTAACGCTGGGCGGTTCGCTCGGTTTGGGCACGGCCATCGGCGGCGTGCTTGGCGGTGTGCTGCCGAACATGCAAACCATCAGCGATAAATTATCCGGCATTCAAACGCTGCATATCGACCCTGAAACCATCACATTACTGGCCGCCCGCGCTTTGGATTTGCTGAACGCGCTGCAAAAACGCGGCCATGCGGCACAAGCCCAGATTCAGATGTTGAGCGGCAAAACGCCGTGGCAGCCTTCCAAACTGCCGTCTGAATTGAATAAAGCCAGAAGCCAGCCGAAGTGGTCTTCTTTGAATACGCATTTGCCGGAGCAAAGCCGGCGCGAGCGGGCGGAAGCGGCGAAGGGATTGGCGAAGAAGTTGTAAAAAAACGGATATTTTCAAATTGGAACAATTGTGCCCCAATAATTATTTTTAATGCATAAAATACTGAAATTTCAATGCTATAGGCATTTTTTGTTGTTAAAATCGAAAATAAAACAACATAAATTTGTTGTTTTTATGGTACTTTTTTGGAGTAAATCGAACAAAACCGCAAAATGGAATTGACCTGTTACGGAGATAAAGGCACAATGCTTTCCATCGAGTTGCTCAATGCAGCTTGATTTTTCTCCTCTATTTCTCCTTTGTAGACTTGGCGCATATCCCAAAGATATGCGCATTTTTTTGTCCGCTTGATTTGTTTTTTTAAGCCGGTTTTTTTTGCAAGACAAGAGGAGTGAAGAAGCTCTGATGTTGTCGGTTGGGGTTGGCTTTTGTTCGTAAATGGATATTTATTTTAGAAATAAAGCTACATAAAAAAATTAAAACGACCATATTAAGAAATATAATAAGAAAATATCTTGACGGTTATGGTGTTGGGCGTGCATAATTCGCTCCGTTAGCTGGTTCGAGTAGTCAGTTAATAGTTTCTCCTCTATTTCTCCTTTGTAGACTTGGCACACATTCTACGGAATGTGTGCATTTTTTTTCCGATATTTTCCGATTTATCCTCTAAGTTGTATTGTTTCAGACGGCCTTTAATGGGCCGATTTTTTTGCGCAAAATTGTTGTCTAATTACTTAGTGGCAGGTTGGTGCAATGTTCGATAAACAACATTTTTCCATGCGTTCTGTTCGGGCTATATCAAGCCTTTCAAACACGTTAAAATACATAATGTTTTTCAGACGGCCTTATTTGTTATGTCGGCACTTACAGAATTAATTGAAACCGAATCGCCCGCCATTGTTGCCGAAACATTGGATTTTTTCCTGCATGAATGTAGCATCGACGAAGCTCCGAGTGCGGAGGAAGTGGCAAAGTGGCGCGATATCCTGCGCCGGCGCGAAGGTAAATTTGTGCGTTTGGCCGAGATTTGCCAAACTTGGTTGGAAGAGGAGGGGGAAGACGCAGACATCGGATAAGCGGTGCTTTTGCAAGATTTTATCCGG
This sequence comes from Neisseria sp. MVDL19-042950, assembly GCF_030504625.1. GTDB lineage: Bacteria > Pseudomonadota > Gammaproteobacteria > Burkholderiales > Neisseriaceae > Neisseria. The sequence continues at coordinate 15,341 of NZ_JAUKWH010000006.1, forward strand.
TTTGCTGTTTTTAATACTGACTAATGGTATTTGCCGCTTATGAACATTCCCGCCAATAAATTTTCTCTGTTTGCATTGCTGTGGTTTGCGGCGGGGGTATATTTTTTGATATTCCGAGAGGCTGACGGCTCCGTACCGCCGTTTGCACATTTTGATAAAGCGGCGCATTTCGCTTTGTTTTTTGCCCAAATCTGGTTGTGTGCCAAAGCCTTTATGAGTGAACGCCGACCGATTCCTTATATTGCATTGCTGGTTGTTGCCGCTTTGCTGGCTGTGGCAAGCGAGGCGGCGCAGGCGATGTTTACCCAAACCCGCGAGGGCAGCGCAGCCGATGCTTTGGCTGATATCGCCGGAGCGGCAACGGCCTTGTGGTTGGCGCGGAAAGTGGGTGCAAATAAGCCGGAATCATCATAAAGAGGCTTCAGGCCGTCTGAAAACAAGCGTGGTGCAGTTTTTGCCGAGCAAATGTTTTCAGACGGCCTCTGCTGTTTCTATTTATATTATGTTGGATAAGAAAGAATCATGTTATGAAACCTTTTGCCGAACGCCGTGCCAAATTACTGCAACAAATCGGCCGCGACAGCATTGCCGTGCTGTTTTCAGCACCTGAGCAGCGTCGCAGCAACGATACTTCGTTCCCTTTTCGCCAAGACAGTTATTTCCATTACCTTACCGGCTTTCCTGAAACCAAAGCCGCGTTGGTGCTCGACGGCACGGCGCAAACAAGTACGCTCTATTGCCGCGATAAAGATCCGTTACGCGAAACGTGGGACGGTTTCCGCTACGGCCCGGAAGCGGCACGTGAGGTTTTCGGTTTTGATGCGGCCCACAGCATCGACGAATGGTGCAACCATATTTCCGAAGCCCTTACCAACAAGCGCCGCTTATATGCGCTGTGGGGGCAATATTCCGAACAAGACTGCGTGCTGATGCAGCATTGGAGCCGCGTTCGGCAAGGGGCGGGGCAGCGTATTCAGGCCAATACTTATGCGCCCGACACGCTTGCCGATTTGTCGGTGTTGCTGGATGCGATGCGCTTAATCAAAGACGACAGCGAAATCGATTTATTAAGGAAAGCGGGAGAAATCAGCGCGCTGGCGCATATCCGAGCCATGCAGAAAACCCGGCCGGGCATGGGTGAATTGCAGATCGAGGCGGAAATATTGCATGAATTTATGCGCCACGGCGCACGTTTCCCTTCCTATAACACTATTGTTGCCGGCGGAAAAAATGCCTGCTGCCTGCACTATGTCGAAAATAAAGATTTGCTGAGAGACGGTGATTTGCTGCTGATTGACGCGGGGGCCGAATATCAGGGCTATGCGGGCGATATTACCCGTACGTTTCCGGTGAACGGCAAATTCAACGCCGCCCAAAAAGATCTTTACGAAGTGGTGCTGGCGGCAAACAAAACCGCGATTGATGCGGTTAAACCCGGAACCAACTGGGCGGATATTCACCGCAACGCTTTGGGCATTTTGGTGCAGGGCATGGTGGATCTCAAACTGTTGCAAGGTTCGGTGGAGGGCAATATCGAATCGAATGCCTACCAACGTTTTTACATGCACGGTTTGGGGCATTGGGTGGGTTTGGATGTGCATGATGTCGGAGGCCGCTGGTTCAACGGCCAGCCCGTATTGCTGAAGCCGGGTATGTGCACCACCATCGAACCCGGAATTTATGTGAATGCCGCCGCTGATGTGCCGGAAGCGTTCCATAATATCGGCATCCGCATTGAAGACAATGTTTGCGTAACGGCAAACGGCTGCGAAGTTTATACGGTTACCGTACCGAAAGAAGTTGCCGAAATTGAAGAAATCATGCGCGGTTGAACGGGAGGGAGTATGAACCGGCAAACTAAAGAAACCGTACAAACCATACGCCGTCTGAAAAACGAACGTACGGACGAAGAACGTCTGCAAGGTTGGCAGGAGGTTTGTACGGCGAAAGGCTTGAGCGGCGAGTTTGCCGTGGCCGCAAAAATAGGCGGGCAGGCTTATACCGAAGAGCAGGTGAAAATGGTTGCCGAATTGTTCGGACGCTGAGGGCGGTTTATTGTTAAGCTGCACTCAGGCCGTCTGAAAACGTTTTCAGACGGCCTTATCTTACGGGCATCTGCTTTTCCGCTCCGCCAAAATTTACCTGCCGTAGGGTAATTTCCGATTGGAAAACCTGCTTAAAAAATGTACAATCTCAAAATTTCTTCCTGAACATTTTTCTATGTATATCGGCGCATATTTTATCGACAACCCCATCGCATTGGCGCCGATGGCCGGCATTACCGACAAACCGTTCCGCAGGCTTTGCAGGGATTTCGGGGCAGGTTGGGCGGTAGGCGAAATGCTGACCAGCGACCCGACGCTCAGGAACACGCGCAAAACCCTGCGCCGCAGCGATTTCAGCGGAGAAAACGGCGTTGTCGCTGTGCAGATTGCCGGCAGCGATCCGATACAAATGGCGGATGCGGCGCGTTACAATGTCGAACAAGGTGCGCAGGTAATCGATATCAATATGGGTTGTCCGGCAAAGAAGGTGTGCAACGTGTTGGCAGGCAGTGCCTTACTGCAAAACGAGCTGTTGGTGGCCGATATCCTGAATGCCGTGGTCGGTGCCGTCGATGTGCCGGTAACGCTGAAAACCCGTTTAGGCTGGCACGACGAGCATAAAAATGTTTTAGCCGTCGCCCGTATCGCCGAAGATGCCGGCATAGCCGCACTTGCCGTACACGGGCGTACGCGCACGCAGATGTATAAGGGCGAAGCCAGCTATGATTTGATTGCCGAAGTGAAAGGCCGTCTGAACATACCTTTATGGGTAAACGGCGATATTGCCAGCCCGCAGAAAGCCGAGGCCGTCTTAAAACAAACCGGAGCGGACGGCGTGATGATAGGGCGGGGTGCGCAAGGCAGGCCGTGGCTGTTTCGCGATTTGAAACATTATGCGGAGCACGGCAGCTTCCCCGAACCGTTAAGTGTGGCGGAATGCAGCGAAACCGTGCTGCAACATCTTCGGGCCATGCACGATTTTTACGGCGAAACCGCAGGTGTGCGCATCGCCCGCAAGCATATCGGGTGGTATATAGACGAAATGCCCGACGGAGAAGCCGCCCGCCGTGAAATCAACCGTTTGGACGGTGCGGCAGAACAATACGATGCATTGGCTCTGTATTTGGAAAAGCTGCAGGAAAAAACAGACCGTTGGGTGTGCGGTTACCGTTGAGGCCGTCTGAAAACAGGTTCGGCCGAGAGTGTGGCGGCATGCAGAACGGCAGATTTGGAACGGCTTGTTCGGAAAGAAAAAGCGGTGCCGTTGTTCGGGCATAATAAAAAGCAAAAATAAAAATAAACCAAGGAGAAACATCATGGATTTTTGGCAGGGCTTTTGGGTGATTACCGGCATCCATCTGCTGGCGGTGGCTTCGCCCGGGCCTGATTTTGTCTTGGTGTCGCAGCAATCGCTATGCCGCAACCGTTCTGCCGGCATTCTTACCAGTTTGGGCATTGCGCTGGGATTCGGCGTACATGTGGTTTACTCGGTGTTGGGGTTGGCTGCGGTTGTCGCTCATTCGGAAAATCTATTGTTGGCGGTAAAAATCATCGGCGGATCCTACCTGATTTACATCGGTATCAAAGGCTTGCGCGCGCAAGCGCAAACCGCTACGGAAATCGGGCGGATGGCTTTGGCCGCCGAGCCCGCATTCAAAACCATACGGCGCGGTTTCTTATGTAACGTGCTGAATCCGAAAGCCGTCGTATTTATGCTTTCATTGTTTACCGTTGTGCTTTCTCCCGATATGCCCGCATGGCAACTTGCTGTTTACGGCGCATGGATGGCGGTTATCCTGTTTTTATGGTTTGCCGCTGTTTCCTGTATGCTCTCCATGCCCGCGGTTAACCACCGTTTCCGGCGTGTCGGGCATTGGATAGACCGTCTATGCGGTGGCCTGCTGGTGTTACTGGGTGTAAAAGTGATTGCCGGCCGTTGATGAAGTCGTTTCAGACGGCCTGTGCATCTGAGAGGCCGTCTGAAAAGCCTGTTTGCAATAATCAATAATAAAGAAGCTGTTATGAAAAACAATATTCCCGATATTGCTCATTGCATCGAGCAAAATTTAAAGCAGTATTTTAGAGATTTAAACGGAGAAGTACCTTGTGCGGTCTACGATATGGTGTTGCATCAAGTGGAAAAGCCGCTGTTGGAATGCGTGATGTCGGAATGCGGCGGCAACCAGTCGAAGGCAGCGGTTATGCTGGGGTTGAACCGTAACACTTTACGGAAAAAACTGTTGCAGCACGGGTTAATCGAATAATGTCCGATAGGCAGGAGGGTTTCTACCAAGAAACCGGCCTGCTTTTAATTTTTTATATTGCCTAGTCAAAAGGAAATGGAAACATGGCAGCAGTAAAAAGAGCGTTGATCAGTTTGTCTGACAAAACAGGTGTTGTTGAATTTGCCCAAGCTTTAACTAGGCTGGGCGTTGAAATTCTGTCTACCGGCGGTACTGCCAAAATGCTGGCCGATGCCGGTGTGCCGGTTATCGAAGTGGCCGACTATACCGGCTTCCCCGAAATGCTCGACGGCCGCGTGAAAACACTGCATCCGAAAATCCACGGCGGTATTCTGGGCCGCCGCGATTTAGACGAACACGTTGCCAAAATGAAAGAACACGGTATCGATACCATCGACTTGGTATGCGTGAATCTTTATCCTTTTGCCGCCACCATCGCCAAACCGGGCTGCATCTTGGAAGATGCAATTGAAAACATCGATATCGGCGGCCCCACTATGGTGCGTTCCGCTGCCAAAAACTGGAAACATGTCGCCATCGTTACCGATAACGGCGACTTCGACAAAGTGGTTGAAGAGCTGCAAAGCAACAGCGGAATATTGAGCGACAAAACCCGTTTCAACCTCTCTTGCAAAGCATTCAGCCACACCGCCCAATACGACGGCATGATTTCCAACTACTTAACCAGCGTGTCGGATGAAAAACTTTGCGGCGAGCCGGAAGTAAACGAGTTTCCGAACCAAATCAACCAAAGTTGGGTTAAAGTGCAGGAAATGCGCTACGGTGAAAACCCGCACCAGCAGGCTGCGTTTTACCGCGACCTTTATCCCGCTGCCGGCAGCCTTTCCGCATACAGCCAGTTGCAGGGAAAAGAATTGTCATACAATAACATCGCCGACGCAGATGCCGCTTGGGAGGCCGTAAAAGCATTCGACCAACCCGCCTGCGTGATTGTGAAACACGCCAATCCGTGCGGAGTGGCCGTGGCAAATGATACGCTAACTGCTTACAAATTAGCGTTTGCCACCGATACTACCAGCGCATTCGGTGGCATTATCGCGTTCAATCGGGAAGTGGATGCCGATACGGTGGAAGCCGTTACCGGCCAGTTCCTCGAAGTGTTGATGGCACCTAAATTTACTGATAAAGCGAAAGAAATCATCGCAGCCAAGAAAAACGTGCGCGTGTTGGAAGTGCCTCTTTTGGCCGGAGCCAACCGCTTCGAGCTGAAACGTGTCGGCGGAGGGCTTCTGGTGCAAACACCCGATATCCACCGCATCAAGCGCGAAGATTTAAAAGTGGTATCGAAGCGCCAGCCTACCGAGCAGGAATGGCAAGATTTGATGTTTGTGTGGAATGTGGCCAAATTCGTCAAATCCAACGCCATTGTATTCGGCAAAGGCGGTCAAACCTATGGCATCGGCGCGGGCCAGATGAGTCGTGTCGATTCGACCCGTATTGCCGCGCGTAAAGCCCAAGACGGCGGTTTCGACCTAAACGGTGCCTGTGCCGCATCCGATGCCTTCTTCCCTTTCCGCGATGGTATCGATGTCATTGCCGAGCAAGGCATTAAAGCCATTATTCATCCGGGCGGCTCAAGGCGTGATGAAGAAGTTTTTGCCGCTGCAGATGAGCATGATATTGCAATGGTATTGACCGGAATCCGCCACTTCCGCCATTGATGTTTAGAAACACCATAGGCCGTCTGAAAACTATTTTCAGACGGCCTATGGTAAAGCTTGCGTATGCCGATAAGCCGAATCATTTTATAAAGCATACAGAGCCTTATGTATCGGTTCAATTGATCAATAAATGCTCCGCTTACGCATCACGACTTGTTTTACATATTATCATTCGGAATGTTGCCGTTCTATGTTTTAGAGAAACAACATTTTTATATATTGTTATCGTAAAAGCGTAACCGTTTCAAAAACGAGCTTGAACAGAAACCGCTTTTTATGGTATAAATCGCGTTTTACTATTTTAGAAGTTTGGAGACTAACCATGGCACGAGTTTGCAAAGTGACCGGTAAACGCCCGATGTCTGGCAATAACGTATCACACGCCAACAACAAAACCAAACGTCGTTTTTTGCCTAACTTGCAATCACGTCGTTTTTGGGTAGAGAGTGAAAACCGCTGGGTTCGCCTGCGCGTATCAAGCGCTGCGTTGCGTACTATCGACAAAGTAGGCATTGATGCCGTTTTGGCTGATTTGCGTGCTCGCGGCGAAGCTTAATTTAAATGTATTTTGATTAAGGAATACTGCAATGCGCGATAAAATCAAATTGGAATCATCTGCCGGTACTGGTCATTTCTACACCACTACCAAAAACAAACGTACTATGCCTGGCAAACTGGAGATCAAAAAATTTGATCCCGTAGCCCGAAAACACGTTATTTACAAAGAAACCAAATTGAAATAAAGCAGTTTTGTTTCTAAACATAAAAAAGCCTTTGTTCATGCAAAGGCTTTTTTTCATTTTGCAAGAAGCAAAAGGAACTAAATTGACAAAATTCATTATTAAAACTTTCCAATCCATATGGAATATTTGATAAGGTTATGATTTTATTTAAATAGCATAGAATGGATTGAGATTGTAAATTTTGTTAAGTATAGTTAACAATTGTATGTGTTTTGCAACAAAAAAATTTCAGTATGCATTGCAACGAAAACTATTGATTCTAATAAGAGTATGAACTTTAGAAGTTTACCCCAGTCAGATAATTTTAATGACATTGCTGAAGTCGGTAAAATTGTTTGGTATATTAGCCCCCTATTTAAGAAGAGAAGCTTTACGGGGAATATGATTATTAAACAAAGCTATCTCTTGACCTTTCATGTGATGTCGTAACAGGCTGCTTGGCCGGTAACGGTCTCATTTTTAAGTTTTGTAGGGGAAGATTTATGGATAACGCCCAAAAAACAGTCAATGAGCAAAAATTTTCATTTAAACGTTATCGGAATATGATTATTTCGATTGCAGTATTTTTGTTATTCGTTTCGGGTCTAATGTTTGCAGGCTATCGGATTTCAGGGCAAATCCAAAGAAGCCAATTGCAAATCGATGTGGCAGGTACGTTGAGCGATACCGTTTACGACATGTTAACGACTACTCAATCATTGCAGTTGTTGAGTATGGAAAAATCTCTTCCGGAGACAGACAAAGCAAAAGTAAATAGTGGTGCAGACGGCAACGTTGAAGCAACCAATGATCCTGAATATATTGCAGCGCAGGTCGAAAAACAAAAAATGCTGGACGAATATCAAAAAACTGCTAAAAGCCTGTTGAATGTATTGGATAAAGGCGGTGCTTATGATGTCATTGATGGGTTCGATAGTGTAGCTCCTCTGAAAGTAGGGGATACTCGGCAGTCTTTGCAAAAGGTACAGAGTATCTGGAGAGACTACAATTCTTTAATTGAAGATGCAATTAAATATTCTGTTGCTTCAAATCAAAATAAAGAGTTTGCCAGAAAGGTTTCGACATTTGCGAGCGATAATCAGGATGCGCTTTATGAAGGCATCGATGAGATTATCATTGGTCTTAATGAAGATATTACTGAAAAAACGGCATTGTTGCGGTGGATTCAGATTTCAGGCATTGCTTTATCACTTCTCTATTTCTTATTTTTCGTCGGTTTCTTTATGCGTCGTTTAGGCAAGGCGGATTTGGCTACTGCCGTTGCACGACGTGAAAACACGGAAATCATGCAAACTATTAATAGCGGTCTTTTCCTACTGGATAAAGATTTAAATATCGGTTCACAATATTCAAGCGAATTAGAGCGTTTGTGGGGTAAGCAAAATCTTGGCGGGCAGAATATGTTGAGTGTACTGTCTGATATGGTGGCTAATCCGGAAGATCTGGAAACAGCAGGTAGTTTTGTCCAACAACTATATAATCCACGTACAAAAGAGCGTTTGATTGCCAGTTTGAATCCTTTAATCCATAGCCCGATGAATGTAATGAACGAATCCGGGGTGAAAGAAAAACGTTATTTGGATTTTAAATTCAACCGAGTTTATGATGGCGGAGAGATTGTGCGTGTATTGGTTAGCGTGACTGATGTTACCAATGCGGTATTGCTTGAAGAAAAAATTACCAAAGAACGCGAGCAAAATGATTTACAAATGGAAATGCTGACTTTCATTTTGAAAGCAGATCCGCAATTGATGACTGATTTTATTGAAAATACCAAGAAGCGTAACAACAATATTAATGAAGTGTTAAAGCAACCTGTGAAAGTACAGGCCGATTTCTTTGCCAAACTGCGGACGATTTTCCGAGAAGTACATGGTTTAAAGGGTGATGCAAGTTCATTAAATTTACATGGATTCGTATCGATTGCAGAAAATTTGGAAACCAGTTTGAGAGAGTTGCAGAATAAGAAAACGCTTAATGGTGAGGATTTCCTGACATTAACGGTTTCTCTGGAAGAATTGTTTAGCTTGACGCAATCTATTGAAGATTTGAATAAGCGGATTAATCATATTTCCGGCCAAGAAGGAAATACAGGCAGAGTCGGCAGATCAATAGCTGCAAGCCGCCATGCAGCTAATCCAGAGCCGGCTAAGAGTCAGTTGACGAAGTATGCGGAAGAATTGTCTGAGCGTTGTGGCAAGCGTGTTGATTTCAGCTGTTTGGGTATGGATAGTATGAGTATCAATATGACCATTAAAACCCAGTTGCGTGAGTTGGCCGTGCAATTACTTCGTAATGCAGTCGTACATGGTATTGAAAAGCCTGAAATACGTTTGAATAAACACAAATTGTCTACCGGGCATGTTCGGATGGAAATGAAAGAGGTTGGTGATTCTATCGAGTTGATTGTCGAAGATGACGGTGCCGGTATCAATACCGAACTTATTCGCAGTAAGTTGGTTGAGCGGGGTATGTATTCCAAAGAAGAAGCTGCTAAACTGGATACCAGAAGTCTGATTCAAAAAATATTTATACATGGTTTTTCCACTATGGAAGGAAGTAATCAAGACGCGGGGCGTGGCGTAGGTATGGATATTATCAGTGACCGCATTAAGCAAATGAAAGGGAAAGTTGCCTTGGCAACCCGTGTGAATTCGTATACACGAGTTACATTAACCGTGCCCAAACGAATATAAGATTTAAAACTAGATTTCTTAGAGGAAAGATAATGCTCACAGTTATGGTTGTAGATGATTCCAACGTTATTCGTAAACGTATTACCCGCGGTTCGGAGAGTATGGAATTTGAAGTAGTGGCGACGGCGGCCAATGGAAAAGATGCTGTACAGCTATATGATGTATTGCGTCCCAACTTGGTGACTATGGATCTGACAATGCCGGAAATGGATGGACTCGCTTGTATACAAAAGATTATGGATATTGACGAAAATGCCAATATTTTAGTGATTTCCGCACTTGCGGATAAAGCTACGGGTATTAAGGCTTTGGAATATGGTGCGAGAGGATTTCTTTATAAACCTTTTACCGACGACGATTTGTTTGAAGCATTAAAGGAAATGTCAGAAGGATTGTAAGATGAAAGAAACACAATTACAGGTGTTTTTAGAAGGCGTGCAAAAATATTTTAATCAAGTTGCAGGCGAAGAAATTTTCGTTGGTACGCCTTATCTTGTTGAAAATACTATGCCGGCGGCTCAGCATTATTCAGGGGTGATTACCATTTCGGGTCGTAATAAAGGGGTTGTTTATTTTACTTCTCCGGAAAACATGGTAGGGCGTTTGCTTGAGTTGATGGGGGAAAGCGATATTTCTGAAGAAAACGTTATGGATTTGGTAGGTGAGGTTGCCAATACGATTGCGGGAAATGCACGTAGTGAATTTGGCGAAAGATTTGAAATTTCCGTGCCTATCGTCATTCGTGGTGCTCCTGATGAAATTATGCTTCCTCGTCATGGCAGATCATTCGTTATTCCCCTGGAGTGGAAAAAGCATCAAGCAGCTATTGTTGTAGCTTTATATCGAAATACTGCCGAGAAGCGTTGATTTTAAAAAGGGCTGTACGAATCGGCTCTAAGTATTGCACCTAATTTAAACAGAATTTAAACTGTTTCAGGTGTAATATTTAGAGCCGATCTTTTGCTTTTTTATTGATATAAAATTAAAACTGAAAAATTCTCACTGTGTTGCTTTGCCTTGATTCAAAGAGAATAATTTCGTAAACCAACGCTGGAGCATGGTTCCATAACGGCAGCGCTGTCTGGCAGCCTGCCGCTTTGTAGGTATTTTAATTTTCACAGCAATATCTAAATTTTCGGAAGCATGTTTTCAGACGGCCTCTATGCGGCATGCAGTACAAAAATAGTCGGACGTTTTTTCAAATTCGGTAAGCCCGATAATTTTCGCCAATCGTTGACGGTTTTGCTGATAATGGTTTGTGAGGGCAGGGTTAAATCACAGGCAATACAAAGGCGTGTGGTCGGATTAAGCGTAGCAACGGCATCGTTCAGTAAGGCATCATTGCGGTAAGGGGTTTCGATGAACAACTGGGTTTCGTTATGTTGGCGAGAACGATGCTCCAAGGCTTTTAATGTATCGATACGCTCGGTTTTATCGGCAGGCAGATAGCCTTTAAAGGCGAAATTCTGTCCGTTTGCTCCCGAAGCCATCAGTGCCAACAGCAAGCTGGAAGGGCCGACCAGCGGACGCACTTCAAAACCGTTGGCATGCGCCAAGGCTACTAAATCCGCTCCCGGATCCGCAACAGCAGGGCAGCCTGCTTCGCTAACCAAGCCCATACTGCGACCCTCTTGTAAGGGTTTCAATAGTTCGGGTAGGGTGCTGGGGTTGGTATGCTCGTTGAGCGTTTGCAAGTTCAGTTCGCGGATAGGCGTAGTAACGCCCAAGTGCTTTAAGTGGGCCCGAGCGGTTTTTTCGGCTTCAACGACAAAGTCTGTCAAACTGGTAATTTGGGTTTGCTCATGAGGCAGCAGGCAGGGAGTGTCCGAAGAGCCGAGCGGAGTAGGGATTAAGTAGAGAATCGGGTTCATCTTTGTTTCCGGTTAATGGAATAAAGTTTTCAGACGGCCATACTTTCATGTAAATGCCCTTTGCAGCATATTGTTGTGCCTCGTGCCGTATGCATTGAATCGAATACACATTCAGGCACTTTGCACGGATTTCCAGCCGGAGGGTTTATAAAATTTCCACACCTTCTGCTTTCAGAAAGTCGATCAGTTTGAAAATGGGCAGACCAATGAGCGCATTCGGGTCGACGCTGTCAATCCGTTCGAGCAAGGCCGCACCTAATCCCTCGCTTTTTGCTGCTCCGGCGCAGTACACGGCATCCGATTCGCGTTTAAGATAACGGTTGATTTGATCGGGGCTTAATTCCCGCATGGTTACAACGGTTTTATCAACATGGGTATGGAGGCCGTCTGAAAGTGTATTCAGCAGCACGACGGCACTGTAAAACTCGATACGCTTACCACTGAGTTCGGCCAGCATCTGTTGTGCTTTTGCGACGTTCAACGGCTTGCCTAATTGCTTGCCATTGCACCATGCTACTTGATCTGCACCGATGATTAAGGCTTGCGGAAAGGCTGTTGCCAGAGAGCGGGCTTTGCCGGCGGCAAGACGCAGAGCGGTGGCTTCGGGAGATTCGCCGTTTTGAGGGGTTTCGTCGAAATCAGGGGAGGCCGTCTGAAAAGACAAGCCCAAGCGCTGCAACTGCTGTTGGCGGAATATCGAGCTTGAGCCTAAAATAAGCGGCAGTTTTGTATTCATGTGTGTAAAAACATTGACGTTAAACCGCTGAAATTATATCATACCCCGTTTATGTCATACCCTAATTTGATTGACCCCGCAGCTTTCGCCGCAGAGAAGCAGAGTTTGCAAGGCAAATTTTTGCTGAGCCAGTTGGACGAACGCGTTTGGTCGCACGAATATTTTGCCGACAAGCAAGCCGAAGTGTCGTTTACGCTGCAAGGCGGGCGAGACCGCTGGCAGCGTTTGTTTTTAGACTTGAATGTTAAAGGTGTTTTGCCGCTGTTTTGCCAGCGTTGCATCAACCCGATGCCGTTTGAGTTGGATGAAACAAGTCGCATCGTTTTGTTTGACGATGAAGAAAGCCTCGATGAAGCCATGCTTTCCGATGAAGAACTCGAAGGCATGCTGATTGAAAAAGAGCTGAACGTGCGAGAGTTGGTGGAAGACCAAATCCTGATGGCGCTGCCGTTTTCTCCACGTCATGAGAATTGCGCTAATGCCGTGCTGGATGAAACAAATCAGGACAAACCCAATCCGTTTGCCGTTTTGGCAGGGCTGAAAAGCAGCCGCTAACCGGTTTTACAGTTTTATATATTTTTAGGAGCTTGAAATGGCCGTTCAACAAAATAAAAAATCTCCCTCTAAACGCGGTATGCACCGTTCACACGATGCCCTGACCGCTCCTGCATTGTCGGTAGACAGCGCAACCGGCGAAGTACACCGCCCGCACCACATTTCTCCCAACGGTATGTACCGTGGCCGTAAAGTGGTAAAAGCCAAAGGCGAATAAGTTTTTGCCTGATTGATAAAGATGAAAGCCAGAAGATTGCCTTTAAAACCGCAATTACTGGCTTTTTTGCATTAATCGACTGCCGGTTGTATAAAGATGCCGTCTGAAATGCAGCCGGATGTTTTGCCGGTATCCGAATATGAAAAAGAAAATCTGGTACACCTACGACGATATTCACCGTGTAATTAAAAAACTTGCCGAAAAAATTCAAGCATCGGATGTGAAATACGATGCGATGATCGCCATCGGCGGGGGCGGCTTTATTCCGGCACGTATATTACGTTGTTTTCTTGGCATTCCGATTTATGCCGTTACCACCGCTTATTACGACAGTGAATTTCAAGGCAAGGCTACGGATAGTGTTAAAAAAATCCAATGGCTTGATCCGATTCCGGAAGCCTTGCACGGTAAAAACGTATTGGTAGTAGATGAGGTGGACGACAGCCGCGTTACTCTCGAGTATTGTTTGAACGAATTTGCCAAGGAAAATTTCGGAACGGTCGGGATTGCTGTTTTGCATGAAAAAATCAAAGAAAAAACAGGTAAATTGCCGGAAGGCATGCCGTATTTCAGCGGTGTTACCGTGCAAGACTGGTGGATTAACTATCCGTGGGATGCGGAAGATATTGATGAACATAACCGTTTGGCGGCAGAAAGCCGTGATTGACGGTTCGTTTGCCTGTTGTCTTTGGCGACCTGTTAAATAGAAATAATAGAGATGAGGCCGTCTGAAATCCGCCGGACAAAAAGCGAAGCCTAGTGTTGTATTCGGTTTAAAAAACAGACGGCGTATTGAAGCATTACATGCAACCGCGCGGCGGCATTGCCGTGTGGTTGCGGCCGGTTCTTTAAGAGCCGGTTTTCAGACGGCCTTAAGATTTGGAAGAGGCCGTCTGAAACCGTTATACGGAGAATTACTCATGATTACTTTGGCCGTAGATGCCATGGGGGGCGATGCCGGTTTAAGCGTAACCGTGCCTGGTGCCGTTGCTTTTCTCAAACAGCGTACGGATGCCCGATTGATTATGGTGGGGGACGATGCTTTGGTTCGTGAAGCATTGACGGCCGCTAATGCGCCGATGGAGCGAATCGATATTTGCCGTGCCTCTCAAGTTGTGGCGATGGACGAGCCGCCGCAGTTGGCGTTGAAAAACAAAAAAGATTCATCAATGCGCGTTGCCATCAACCAAGTGAAAGAGGGCAATGCGCAAGCGGCGGTATCGGCCGGTAACACCGGTGCATTAATGGCAACCGCACGTTTTGTATTGAAAACCATTCCGGGCATCGAACGCCCTGCCATTGCCAAATTTCTGCCGTCGGCCGATAACCACATGACGCTGATGCTGGATTTGGGTGCCAATGTCGATTGTTCGGCAGACCAGTTGATGCAGTTCGCCGTTATCGGCAGCGAATTGTTCCAAGCCTTGTATCCGGAAAAAGGCAGGCCGCGTATCGGTTTACTGAATGTCGGCACGGAAGAGATTAAAGGCACGGAAACGATAAAGCAGGCGTTTGAATTGCTGCAAAGCAGCAGCCTCAATTTCGTGGGCAACGTGGAAGGCAATGCTGTTTTCAGCGGTGAAGTGGATGTGGTTGTGGCAGACGGTTTTGTCGGCAATGTTGTTTTGAAAACCATCGAAGGTGCCGTTAAGTTTTTGGGCGGCGCAATCAAACACGAATTCAAGGCCAGCCTGTTTACCAAAGCTGCCGCATTGGTGGCTTTTCCTGCTTTGAAAGGATTTAAAAACAAATTCGATCCGCGCCGCTTCAACGGAGCCATTTTTCTGGGATTGCGCGGAGTTGTGGTAAAAAGCCACGGCGGTACGGACGCAACGGGTTTTGCTTACGCGCTGGAAGAGGCTTACCATGAAGCCCGCGCCGACAGTTTGGATAAAATCGAACAGGGTGTCGCTTCGCAGTTGGCGTTACTGGCTGAAAAAAGGCTGGAAAACGAGCAGGCGGTAATGGCCGACAATATCGAATAGTTTCTCTTAAAAGGCTTGCCAAGAAGCAGCAGGCTTTCGGTAAGAAGCTGAATTTAAGGGCAGAGGCCGTCTGAAAAGTTTTCAGACGGCCTCTTGAGTATAAGGGGGTATTGATGCACAAGGGTTTAGCGTTTGCTTCGGGCTTGTAGCGCCAGATACATCATGGCGACATTAATCGAATCGTTTAACGCATCATGGCGCGGCAAATCGGGAATGCCGAGCTTTCTAATCATCGGAGTCATCCGCAAGTCGACATAGCTGTCGTAGAATTTCTTGTCGATTTCCTGCCGGTAATAGATGCTGGACACTTCAATCTGACGGTTTGGCAATTTAACACCCAACAGGGGTTTCATGAATTTATTGACCATTGCTACATCGTATTCCAAAAAATAGCCGACTACCGGTCTGCCGCCGATGAAATGGAGAAAACGCCGCAGGGCCTCTTCAACAGGAATGCCGTCGCTCAAATCTTTCGGCCGCAGGCCGTGGATGGTTACGTTGGCGGCTTCCATCATGCCTTCGGGTTTTACCAGCACATAAAAAGAATCGCTGGTCAGCACCCGATTGCCACGAATTTTAACGGCACCGATGGAAATGATTTCGGCTTCTTTCACATCCAAACTGGTGGTTTCGCAATCGAAGCTGACCAATTCGTCGGGGTGTTCTTCATACAGAAAACCATATTGCGGATCGGTCAGCTTTTTGCGTTCCCGTGCACGCAGAAAGTGTTCGATAAATTTCATTTCCGCCTCCTAGGTATTCAGATGGAAATGATGGCGGATAACGTTTTTGAAGCGTTTCACTACTTGCAAGGCATCCTTGAGCAGATCGCGTTCCAGTGTCGACAGGCTGTGCACGTCCACCTGATTCGGTTCTTTAACCTGACCGTTATGCAGCGAGAGCAGGCCGGCTTTCAAGCGGAGTTCCATCAAATAACGCTGGGCTTCGGCGATGTCTTTGCCGAGCTGTTCGTCTAATACTTTGAGTTGAACCAGTTTCTGAATGCGCTCGAAAGTGTTGGTTTCATCAAGCCTTGCCTCCAAACTTAACGCGCGTACACCGTGCACCACGGGGAAGAGGCCCATTTTTTTGATGTCCATTTTTTCGGTGGTTTCACGGCGCAGCAGTTGCGAGAAAAAACCTTGTCCGTGGCTGTCGAACTGTTCTACCGCACGTGCGAAGGTCATCAGCATGCCTACATCGTTGCTCAGCCGTTTACGCAGGTGCGCTCTGACTTCATCCAGCAGCGAAGCATTACCGGCAACCGCTTTGGCATCGACAAAGATGGCCAGATTCATCATGGTTGCGGGGCTGGGCGAGGCACACCAGCTTGCAACCATTTTTTTGAATTCGGGCAGGGTTTTGCACCATTCGGGGTTGTTGACCATGATGCGGCCTTTGCATGGCGGGTAGCCTAAACGCTCAAGCGTGGCGGAAAATGCTCCGGCAGCTTGGGCGGCGGCTTCGGTATCTATGCCTTCGCGCATAATCAGGGCGTTGTCTTGGTCGGTTTTCAACACTTGTTCGCCGCGTCCTTCCGAACCCATAACCACCAAGCAGGATTGTTCGTAAATTTCAGGCGGGGCAATCATGCGCCATGCTTTTTCAAACAGGCTGCTGTTCAATACCTGCATCAGCTGTGCAAGCTGCGGTGCGCGCACGCCGTTTTTGCGCAAGGCTTGAATCGAATCGTTCATCTGCGCGGCGA
Source organism: Neisseria sp. MVDL19-042950 (assembly GCF_030504625.1). Taxonomy (GTDB): domain Bacteria; phylum Pseudomonadota; class Gammaproteobacteria; order Burkholderiales; family Neisseriaceae; genus Neisseria. Next base: position 31,822 of record NZ_JAUKWH010000006.1, read on the forward strand.
TGGCCACCAATTCGTCTATGCTTTGGGCGCGTTCGAGCCGTTGTGCGACCAGATGGCTGTGGTTGGATACGTAGGCGAGAATGTCGATTTGTTCCAATGCGCCGATAACTTCGCCGTTGTCTTCCACGATGACGCGTTGGATATGAAACTGGGTCATGCGCAATAAGGCGTTGAATATGAAGTCGTCGCTGTCTATCGAGATTAAGTCGAATGTGGCCCATTTATGTGCGGGATCGTCGCTTGGCGCACCGGCTATCACAATGTTGCGGAATACCGATTCGGTAAACAGGCCGATACGCCCTTCATGGCGTACCAGCAACGATTTGGTTTTATTGTCGCGCATGGTTTGCGCGGCTTCGAGAATGGTAGCGGAGCCGTCAAGCCAAGCAGTGTTGTGGCGGTAGGCATCACGCACTTTGGCGGTGAAGAGGCTGGCGAACTCGTCTTCGTTTTTATTGCCGGAAAGGCTGGCAAATTTTTCCGCCACCGAAGCATAAAAATAAGCGCCGAATTGGGCGTTGGATTCCATGATTTCGGTAACGGCGGTTTTGGGAATCGTGTACACCAAAGCCTGCTCCGCTACCACAAACTGATTTTGGCTTGTGCCTTCCACCAACGCACGGGCTTCGAAAGTATCGCGCGGGTGGTAAAGTGCGACCACTTCTCCGTCGCTGCCGATTTCTTTAACTAACCCTTTAATCACAACGTAAAGATGCTCGATCGGCTGTTGCGGGCGGATGATGGTTTCGTCGTCGTCGAAAAAAGCGATGTCGACTGATTGTTGCAGAATTTGGCGTTGGTTGAGGTTGAGGCTGTCGTAAGGTGCGTAGCCGAAATCGAACCTGTCCATATCTCTCTCCTTTGTTATTTGTTTTTTATAAAGAATTATATTTTTCGTTCAATTATGCCACGTTTGTTGGATAAAGAGCAGGCCGTCTGAAAAGTGTTTCAGACGGCCTGTTTTGCTGCTTGGTTTGTAAAGCGTATTAACGGGTAACGCTTGATTTCAGATGGCCGTAGCCTTCGGCATCCATTTTATCCAACGGAATGAAACGCAGGCTGGCACCGTTGATGCAGTAGCGCAAACCGCCTTTGTCTTTCGGGCCGTCGGGGAACACGTGGCCTAAGTGTGAATCGGCGGCACGGCTGCGCACTTCGATGCGGCGCATGTTGTAGCTGAAATCGTCGTGTTCGGTAACGGCTGCTTGTTCAATCGGGCGGGTAAAGCTCGGCCAGCCGCAGTGGGAGTTGTATTTGTCGGCAGAGCTGAACAGGGGCTCGCCGCTAACGACATCCACATAGATACCCGGGTCGAACAGATGGTCGTATTCGTGGCTGAAGGCATACTCGGTGCCGCTTTTTTGGGTAACACGGTATTGCTCGTCAGTCAATCTGCGTCTCAGTTCGGCATCGCTCGGTTTGCGGTAAGTGGCGGCATTAAAACCTTTTTCGGTTTTCGGTGCGCTCTTGCCGGGCAGCGGTTCGTCGGCCTTGCGGATGTCGATGTGGCAGTAGCCGTTGGGGTTTTTGATCAGGTAATCCTGATGGTATTCCTCTGCTTCATAGAAATGTTTCAGAGGCAGGTTTTCTACCACCAGCGGCAGTTTGTATTTGGTTTGCTCTTTTTTCAAGGCGGCTTCTACAACGGCTTTTTCGGCAGGATTGGTGTAGTAAACGCCGGTACGGTATTGAGTACCGCGGTCGTTGCCTTGTTTGTTGAGGCTGGTGGGGTCGATTACGCGGAAATAGTATTGCAGGATATCGTCGAGGCTGAGCTTGTCGGCATCGTAGGTTACTTTTACGGTTTCGGCATGGCCGGTATCGCGGTAGACCACGTCTTCATAAGACGGACGGTCGGTTTTGCCGTTGGCGTATCCGGATACGGCATCCACAACGCCGGGAATACGTTGGAAGTAGGCTTCCAAGCCCCAGAAGCAGCCTCCGGCCAGATAAATGGTTTTGGTGTTTATCACAGCAGATTCCTTTTTCTTGTCGCTCGGTTTGTAAAACTGGGTTTTCAGACGGCCTATGTCGGCATCGGGGTTGTCTATCAATGCCAATGCCTGCGCTTCGTTGATGCTGCCTTTAACGATGCGGGCGACTTCGCCTTTTTTGTTGAGCACCGCCCATGAAGGGTAAACGCTGATATTCAGGCTTTTGGCGATTGTACCACCTTCATCCGCAATCACCGGCAGGTTGGGATAGTTCAGGCCGGCATACCATTGCTGGAATTCGCCCGGTTTTTTCTCGCCGAGAAAGCCCGGAGAGGCCACGGTAATCAGATTGGCCGTCTTAAAACGGCTGTCTTTTACCCATGCCTCGGTGTGCCCCAGCTCGGACAGACACAGCGGACACCAGCTTGCCCAAAATTTAATTAGTGTGGGTTTGTCTTTTTTTAGATAGTTTCCGGCAGGTTTGCCGTGGGTATCGTGCAGCTTTTGTAATACTTGCGGCACGGGCGCAGCGGCTGCGGATTGTGTTTGCGGCAGCAGTGTGGCCGTAGCGGCGGCCAGTGCTGCAACGATGGTAAACACCTTCCAACCGGAGCGTTTGGGGGAATTCATGGTGCTCTCCTATCTATGGGAATTCTATACAGCAGACGGTTCGTGCGGTAAATCCTTACATTAAGGCTTGTAAAGTAAATGGTTAACATTTTTTAGGAAAAGTTTGGGTGGTATGGGGTGCGTTTTCAGACGGCCTTGCGGGGAAAGACAAAAATCAAGGCCGTCTGAAATACTGCTTTTCAGACGGCCTCTTAAGTGTGAAAGTTCTTTTTATCAAATCCGGCATACGCGGCATTGCGGATTTTTTTCAAAAGGAAAACGCTGCCATTCGTTATTTAGCGCATCGTAAACCAAAAGTTCGCCGTGCGCCTCACGGCTGGCGCCGATAAGGATTTTTAGGGCTTCGGCGGCTTGTGTGGTGCCGATGATGCCGACCAGAGGCGAAAATACGCCGAACACCGCGCATGCCCCGTCTTTGGCGTGGTCGCCGTCGAACAGGCAGGCATAACAGGGTGCGTCGGGCAGATCGGGGCGGTAAACGGCAATTTGGCCTTCAAAACGCACGGCGGCTCCGGAAACCAACGGGGTGCGGGTGACAACGGAAGCGCGGTTGACGGCCAGCCGTGTGGCAAAATTGTCGCAGCAGTCGAGCACGATGTCGGCCTCCCGCATCAAGTCGGTTAAACGGGCTTCGGTTAAGCGTTCGTTTAAAGCGATGATGCGAACGCGGCTGTTGAGAGTGTTCAGACGGCCTTTCATCACTTCGGCTTTGCTTTTGCCGATGTCGGCTTCGGTGAAGACGATTTGGCGTTGCAGGTTGGTGTCGTCTATGGTGTCGTCGTCGGCAATGGTCAAACTGCCTACTCCCGCAGCGGCCAGATAGGGCAGGGCGGCCGCGCCTAATCCGCCGCAGCCGACAATCAACGCGCGGGCATTAAGCAGCTTTTGCTGGCCTTCTATGCCGATTTCGTCGAGCAGAATGTGTCGGCTGTAACGCAGGAGGTCGCGGTCGTCCATGGGGGAGTGTTGATTTTGGTTTTAGTAGCTGAGGTTTTCGAGGCTGTTGTCGAAAACAAACGGGCCGCTCTTGCCGCCGGTTTTTTCTTCAAGGTGGATTTGGGTGATCACCATGGCTTTATCGACGGCTTTGAGCATGTCGTAGATGGTGAGCAGGGCGATGTTGACACCGGTAAGGGCTTCCATTTCCACGCCGGTTTTGCCTTCGGTGCTGGCGGTTACGGTGGCTTTTACGCGCGCCAGATCGATATCGATTTCAAAGTCTACGCGAACGTGGGTGAGTGAAATCGGGTGGCACAGGGGAATCAGAAAGCCGGTTTGTTTGGTGGCTTGGATGGCAGCAATGCGGGCAATGCCGAGCACATCGCCTTTTTGTGCGGAACCTTCGATAACCAGTTTGATGGTGTCGTGGCTCATGTTGATATAGCCGCTGGCACGGGCGATGCGTTGGGTGGGCATTTTGGCGGCAATGTCTACCATGTGGGCTTCGTTGTTTTCGTTGAAATGGGTTAAGTCGATCATGATGTTTCCTGAATGTGTTTTGATTGAAAGGCCGTCTGAAAATACCGGCGGCAAATTGGGTGATATTTTAAGTCATTTTCGGCCCGCCGCCTACGGAATCGGCGATTTATGCGGCATTTTTTATGCAGAAACAAACGCTTTTTCAGACGGCCTCCAATGTTTTTTCAGATTTAAATCAAATTACAAAAAACTACATTGCTGACAATTCTAGTGTGATTGAATACCTTGTTATAGAATAATTTCGTTCGGCCTTACCATTTGATTAAGAAAGAAACAGATATGCAGCTTCACATCCTCAATAATCCGAAAGATGCGGCGTTGGCCGCCGATGCAGCGTTTCTGAAACAGGCGTTGTTCAAATTGTTGCAAAATGAAACGACCGATGCGGTGTTAAACACGGTAAAAGCGTTGTCCGACGCGGAAGACAGCAGTGCGGTCATCGAAAAAATATTGCCGCAATTGGACGAAAAGCAAACTCAAAACCTGATTATTGCCTGCGGCATGTTCGCCCAGATTTTGAATATTGCCGAGGATGTGCACCACGAACGCCGCCGTTTGGCGCATGAAAGCGCGGGAACGAGTGCGGCGGAAGGCAGTTTGGTGGAAACCGTGCGCAAGCTGCGCAAACACCACATCGATGCCGATACCCTGCAAAAACAATTGGACCAAACGCATATCGCCGCGGTATTGACCGCGCATCCCACCGAAGTGCAGCGTCAGGCCACTTTGAATTTCCACCGCCGCATCCGCATGCTGCTGCCGCAACGCGAGTTCTGCCGCAGCGCGGAGGCTTTGGAAGAGCTGCAACGCGAAATCGACACGTCGCTTTTGGCTTTGTGGCAAACCAGCGAAACCCGCCATTTCAAGATCACGGTAAAAGATGAAATCAACAACGGCGTGTCGATTTTTCCGCTGAGTTTTTTCTATGCGCTGCCCAAACTCTACCGTTCGATGGAAAAAACCTTTCAAACCGTGTGGTCCGATATCCGCATTCCCGATTTGTTGCAAATCGGCGGCTGGATAGGCGGCGACCGCGACGGCAATCCGTTTGTTTCCGCCGACACCTTGCGCCATGCGTTTACCCGTCATGCCGATACCGTATTCCACTATTACCGCCGCCAATTGAGCGAGCTGTATCAGGACCTGCCGCTGTCGGTGCGCAGGGTGCGGGTGAATGAGGGCGTAACGGCATTGTCCGCCCAATCCCCCGATACCGCCATCGCCCACGAAGAAGAGCCGTACCGCCGCGCCATTGCCTACATCATGGCGCGCTTAATCGGCAAAGCACACAAACTCGGCCTGACTTTGGGGTGCCGTTTCGGCACGCTGGAGCCGTATCCCGATGCCGAAAGTTTTATTGCCGATTTGAAAACATTGCAGCAATCTTTAAGCGACAATGGCAGCGAGTTGCTGGCCGGAGCGCGCTTGGCCGACATTATCCGCACCGCTTCGGTGTTCGGTTTCTTCATGATGCCGCTCGATTTGCGTCAGCATGGCGGCAAACACGCCGAAGTGGTGGCCGAATTGTTCCGGCATGCCGGATTGGAAGATTACGAGGCTTTGCCGGAGCAGGAAAAACAAGCCGTTTTATTGCGCGAACTGCAAAACCAACGCCCGCTTTACAATCCCTACACCGTATACAGCGAACACACGCGGCACGAGCTGGCGATTTTCCATGAAGCACGCAAAATCAAAGACGAGTTCGGCGAAAAAGCCATCAACCAAAGCATTATCTCCAATGCCGAAGCCCCCAGCGATCTGCTGGCGCTGGCCTTGTTGCTGAAAGAGAGCGGCTTGCTGGTGTTGGAAAACGGCAAGCCTGTGAGCCGCGTCAATATCGTGCCGCTGTTTGAAACCATAGAAGCGCTCGAAAACTCCTGTGCCGTGATGGAAACCATGTTCAACCTGCCGTGGTATCGCGATTTGCTTGTCGGCCGCGACAATATTCAGGAAATCATGCTCGGCTATTCCGACAGCAATAAAGACGGCGGCTATGTGAGCAGCTCGTGGGGGCTGTATCAGGCGGAACAAGGCTTGGTGGCGCTTTTCGCCCGCTACGGCATCAGAATGCGGCTGTTTCACGGGCGCGGCGGCAGCGTCGGACGCGGCGGCGGCCCTTCCTACCAAGCAGTGTTGGCACAGCCGCAGGGCAGCGTAGCGGGGCAGATACGCATTACCGAGCAGGGCGAAGTGATCAGTGCCAAATACGCCGACTTCAACAACGCCCACCGCAACCTCGAAACACTGGTTGCCGCCACGCTCGAAGCCAGCTTGCTGCCGAACCAGAAAGACCCCGACGGCAACCTGATGCAGGCATTGTCCGACAGCGCATTCAAGCACTACCGCGCCCTGATTACCTGCGACGGCTTCATCGACTATTTCCTGCAAACCAGCCCGATCCGCGAAATCGCCACCCTCAACCTCGGCAGCCGCCCCGCCAGCCGCAAAACACTGGCGCGCATTCAAGACCTGCGTGCGATTCCGTGGGTATTCTCATGGACGCAAAACCGCCTGATGCTGCCCGCGTGGTACGGCTTCGGCAGCGCGGTGGAAGAGTTGTGCCGGCAAGATGCAGGCCGTCTGAAAGACATGCAGCGGCACGCACAAGACAACCCCTTCTTCCAAGCCATGTTGTCGAATATGGAGCAAGTGATGGCGAAAACCGACTTGACGCTGGCGGAAAACTACGCCGGTTTGAGCGAGTCGCCGCAACGCGCCGCCGAAATTTTCGGTATGATCAAAGAAGAATACCTCAGAAGCCACAAAGCCCTGCTGGATATTCTGCAAACTGGCGAACTGCTCAGCGACAACCGCAGTTTGGCCCGCTCGCTGGCCTTGCGGATGCCGTATCTGAACGCCCTCAACGGCTTGCAGGTGGCCCTGCTCAAACGGCTGCGCAAAGACCCCGAAAACCCCTATCTGCTGCAAATGGTACATCTCACCATCAACGGAGTCGCACAGGGTTTGCGCAATACCGGCTGATGCGGAAACATTCGACAGAGGCCGTCTGAAAACAGGAATACGGTTTGTTTTCAGACGGCCTCTGCAATCAAAAAATGCTATCATACATGCCCGAACCCGTAAGATTAAAAGGAAACCGCCATGCCCCTGCTCGACAGTTTCAAAGTTGACCACACCCGTATGCACGCCCCCGCCGTGCGTATTGCCAAAACCATGCAAACACCGAAAGGCGACAACATTACCGTTTACGATCTGCGCTTCTGCGTGCCGAATCAGGAAATCTTGTCCGAAAAAGGCATTCACACGTTGGAGCACCTTTTTGCCGGCTTTATGCGCGAACATCTGAACGGAGCCGATGTGGAAATCATCGACATTTCCCCGATGGGCTGCCGCACCGGTTTCTACATGAGCCTGATCGGAACCCCCGACGAGCAAAAAGTCGCCGACGCATGGCTGGCTTCGATGCGGGATGTGTTGAACGTAAAAGACCAGAACCAGATTCCCGAACTGAACGAATACCAATGCGGCACTTACCAAATGCACTCGCTGATTGAAGCGCAAGGCATCGCCCAAAACGTGCTGGACCGCAAAATCAGCGTAAACAAAAACGAAGATTTGACGCTGGACGAAAGTTTGTTGAAAGAGTAAGAAGCTGTTTGAATGGTACTAAAAGAGGCCGTCTGAAAAGTGTTTTCAGACGGCCTCTTTCACAACTAGCCTATGCTTAACCTTTCAGCACGGCTTTTACGGTGTTTACCACATTATCAACGGTAAAGCCGAATTCTTTAAACAGCAGTTCCGCCGGAGCCGATTCGCCGAAGCGGTCGAGGCCGACTACGGCACCGTTCAGGCCGACGTATTTGTACCAGCCGTCGGTAACGCCTGCTTCCACGGCGATGCGCGGCAGGTTTTGCGGCAGTACGCTGTTGCGGTAGGCGGCATCTTGCCGGTCGAATACGTTGGTGGAAGGCATGGAAACAACGTTTACGGCAATGCCTTGTTCGGCCAATGCTTTTTGTGCGTTCAGAGCCAACTCGACTTCGGAACCGGTGGCAATCACCACGGCTTGGGCTTGGCCGTTTTCGACTTCGCTGATGACATAGCCGCCGCGTTTGATGTTATCCAACTGGGCTTGGTTGCGTGGGATAAACGGCAGGTTTTGGCGGCTGAAAATCAGACAGCTCGGATGGTCGGCCGCTTTGGTGGCTTCAGCCCATGCCACCAGTGATTCGGCGGTGTCGCACGGACGCCATACGGCCATGTTGGGAATCAGGCGTAGGGTGGCAGTTTGCTCGACGGGTTGGTGGGTGGGGCCGTCTTCGCCGAGGCCGATGGAGTCGTGGGTAAACACGAAAATCGGGTTGATTTTCATCAGCGAGGCCATGCGCAGGGCGTTGCGGGCGTATTCGCTGAACATCAGGAAGGTGGCGCCGAAGGGTTTCACGCCGCCGTGCAGGGTCATGCCGTTCATGATGGCGGCCATGCCGAATTCGCGCACGCCGTAGTGGATATAGTTGCCGCCGTTTTCGCTGGTTACGGCTTTGCTTGCCGACCAATCGGTAAGGTTCGACGGGGTGAGGTCGGCGGAACCGCCGACAAATTCGGGTAAGACTTTGGCGAGGATTTCAATGCTGTTTTGGCTGGCCTTGCGGGTGGCGATTTTTTCGGCTTTACTGCACACTTCTTTTAAGGCCGTCTGAACATAGGCATCGAAGTTCTCCGGCAGAGTGCCGTTCATGCGGCGCACGAATTCGGCAGCTTCGGCGGGGAATTTTTCTTGATAACGGGCGAATTTTTCGTTCCATTCGGCTTCGAGTTTCGCGCCTTTTTCTTTGGCGCTCCATGCGGTGTAAACGTCTTGCGGGATTTCAAACGGGCCGTGGTTCCAGCCCAAATGTTTGCGGGTGGCTTCGATTTCTTCGGCCCCCAACGGTGCGCCGTGGGTTTTGTGGCTGCCTTCTTTGGTGGCCGCGCCTTTGCCGATCAGGGTTTTGCAGCAGATGATGGAGGGTTTGCCGGTTTCGGCTTTGGCCGCTTCGATGGCCGTCTGAATGGCGGCGGTGTCGTGGCCGTTTACGTTCGGCACCACATGCCAGCCGTAGCTTTCGAAGCGTTGCGGAATGTTTTCGGTAAACCAGCCGTCGACTTTGCCGTCGATGGAAATATTGTTGTCGTCGTAGAGCACGATCAGTTTGCCCAAGCCCAAAGTGCCGGCCAGCGAGCAGGCTTCGTGCGACACGCCTTCCATCAGGCAGCCGTCGCCCATGAATACGTAGGTGTGGTGGTCGACGATATCAAGGCCGTCTTTATTGAATTCGGCGGCGAGGATTTTTTCGGCCAGCGCCATGCCGACTGCGTTGGCAATGCCTTGCCCCAACGGGCCGGTGGTGGTTTCCACGCCGTCGGTGTAGCCGTATTCGGGGTGGCCGGGGGTTTTGCTGTGCAGTTGGCGGAAGTTTTTCAGGTCTTCAATGGATACGTTGTAGCCGGTAAGGTGCAGCAGGCTGTAAAGAATCATGGATGCGTGGCCGTTGGAAAGGACGAAACGGTCGCGGTTGTAGAATTTGGGGTTGGCGGGGTTGTGGTTTAAAAATTTCGTCCACAGCACTTCGGCCATTTCAGCCATGCCCATCGGCGCACCGGGGTGGCCGGAATTGGCTTTTTGAACTGCGTCGACGGAAAGAAAACGGATGGCGTTTGCCAGTTGAGAAGCCATTTGGATACCTTTGCTGGTTGGTGGTGGAAACGGTTTTGATTATCGCCTGATTCGACCGTGGTTTCAAGGCGGTTTCAGACGGCCTCTTGCATGGATTGAGGCCGTCTGAAAAGAAAAAAGCCGTTTGAAACGACTTGGGTTTGAACGGATTGCGGCCGGTGTTTCGGCAAAGGTTTCAAAGGGCTTTCGTTGTCGGATATCGGAGGCTCAATCAGAGAGAGGCCGTCTGAAAACATTTTCAGACGGCCTCTTTAGAGCGGATGGCTGCGGCCGGTTTAGAAATCCTGCCCCGAAAGCCATAAAGCTCCCAAAGTGAGCACGGATATGCAGCTAATCAGGATAATGATGTTTAAAAAGAACATAGACATAACGACCTCCGTATGATGGTAAATGCCGCTTGCTACGAAATAACCGTTAAATACGGCGATAATGTTGCTTTGGCTGCAAATTACTTGGTCTGAGTGTCGGTTCGTATCGGTTTTCGATTATCCGTTTGAAACGGCTTATTGTTTATTATGGAATACTACGACTACATCATATCAATAAAGTCTATACATATCTTTACTTTTTACTCAAATTTCCAATGGGAAAAATACAATTATTATCAATAACTAAATGAAAATGGAATTGAATGCTTTTACAAATCTTAAATGTTGAAGCGGTTCTTGAACAGTGATCGGCCGGAGTGTCGTGCAAGCGGCGCGGAAGCGGTTTTGTTGCGGCAGCAAACGCCGGTAAAACCGGTTGAAAGCAGGCGGGTTGCGGGAAAATGCGGTTTTTTTGCTGTCTTTTGTAGAAAAGCGGGGGCGATTCACTATAATGCCGTGTCAATAAATTTTGAACGGTATCCGCATGCTGCCTTTACGCGCTTATATTCCGCCTTTCCCTTTGTTGCTTGTCCTCTTTCTGGGCATCGTTATTCCTTTGGTTATTGCCGGTTTTATCGCCGACGACATCAGAGCCCAACAGCATTTCGTTTTCGAACAGCCGCTGATGATGTGGGTGCACGAGCATGCGGGTGCGGCTTTTGCGCCCGTTGCCGTTGCGTTGCACCATCTCGGTAAAAGTGCCGTTGCCACGCCGATTACCGTATTGTTTGCGCTGTGGCTTTATTTGCGGAGGCGGCGCGGTTATGCTTTGTTCGTGCTGTTGGGAGCGGCTTTGTCTACTGCGGTTATGTTTACCGCCAAACAGTTTTTCAACCGCCCGCGCCCCGAATTCTGGCCGCGTATCGTCGAAGAAACCAATGCTTCTTTTCCCAGCGGGCACAGCACGTTTGCCGCTGCCATCGCTACTTTGATCGTATTGGTATATTGGTATTCGCCTTATCGGAAATACATTATCGCCGCGGCGGTTGCGTTTACGCTGTTGATGGGCTTTTCGCGCATCGTTTTAGGTGTACACTATCCTACCGATGTATTGGTGGGCTGGATTACTGGTGTCAGCACCGTGCTCGGCCTGCATCTTGTTTTATTCCGTAAGCTGCCCGAATCTAAATGACAAACCTGCCTCCGCTTCATACTCCCCTCTGGCTGCGCAGCGGCAATCTTGAAACTTTATATGCCAAAACGTTGCAGTCTCCGCCGCCCGCCTACCGCCGCGAACTGTTGCCCGACAGCACCGGCCAAACGTTGGTGGCTTATGATTTTATCGACAGCCCCCGTGCCGATGCTCCGTTGGTTGTGTTGTTCCACGGCTTGGAGGGCAGCAGCCGCAGCCATTACGCCGTCGCCTTGATGCGGGCGGTATTGGAAAAAGGATGGAACGGTGTGGTGGCGCATTTCCGCAGTTGCGGCGGCGTGCCTAATACCGCGCCGGTGTTTTACCATTCCGGCGACACGGCCGAAATCAAGTTTATGCTCGATACTTTGGCGGCGCGTTACCCGCATATTTACACCGTCGGTGTGTCGCTCGGCGGTAACGTGCTGGCGAAATATCTGGGCGAGCAGGGCGGCCGTGCCATACCGAAAGCCGCTGCGGTGGTGTCCGCCCCCGTAGATTTGGCCGCCGCCGGCACCCGTTTCGACAGCGGCCTCACCCGTTTGCTCTACACCCGTTATTTTCTCGGCTCCCTCTTGCCGAAAGCCCGCGCCAACGGTTTTCATACCGATAAATTGCAGCAGTGCAAAACATTGGGGGATTTCGACGATTTTTTTACCGCTCCGTTGCACGGCTTTGCCGACCGGTACGATTATTACCGCCGCGCTTCGTGCAAGCCGTTACTGCCGGAAATCCGAATACCTACCTTATTGCTGAACGCCGTCAATGACCCGTTTCTGCCTTCGGAAGCGTTGCCCGACCATACCGAAGTTTCCCGACACGTTACGCTGCTGCAGCCGCCGTATGGCGGGCATGTCGGGTTTGTGAGCGGCAGCGGCAAAGGCCATCTGAATTGGCTGCCCCAAACCGTATTGGCTTATTTTGAACAGGCCGTCTGAAAATTTACCGCCGCCGCCAAAATAACCTTTACGGCGGTTGTTTCCGCAATCGTTTTCCGACTCAAACCAAGTCTCCGGCCTGCTATAAAAATGCCGTCTGAAAACCTTTACTTCCCTCTTACTTGCTTTATCGCAAAGCAGCACAGGAAAACGTTATAATTTATTACTTTTGAATGGATTTGTTATAAAGTTATTTTGTTGCCGTCTGAAACTGTGAGCGGAACCGCATAATAAATTAAAGCCGAGATGCTTTGACATGAAAGGTTCGGTTAGGCAACAACCGTCTATTGTCTTTTGGGAGACTTCGAATGCCTGAACAAAATCGATTACTTTGCCGGGAATTGAGCCTTTTAGCCTTCAACCGCCGCGTGTTGGTACAGGCGCAGGATACGCGCGTGCCGCTGTTGGAGCGGTTGCGCTTCTTGTGCATCGTTTCGTCGAATCTGGACGAATTTTTTGAAGTCCGCATGGCGTATTTGAAACGCGAATTGAAACAACGCCCCAACCATATACTCGACAGCGGCCGCACACCGGCCGAAACCATTGCCGCCGCCACCCGCGAAGCACGCGCTTTAATACGCGAACAGTACGCTTTGTTCAATGAAGAGTTGCAACCGGCGTTGGGCAAGGAAGGCATCCATTTTTACCGCCGCCGCAACTGGACACCCGCACAACGGGAATGGATTGAAGACTACTTCGCCCGCGAGTTGCTGCCGATTCTTACGCCGATCGGTCTCGATCCTTCGCACCCTTTCCCGCGTCCGCTGAATAAGTCGCTCAATTTCGCCGTCGAGTTGGTCGGCACCGATGCGTTCGGCAGGGCTTCCGGCATGGCGATTGTGCAGGCTCCGCGTATTTTGCCGCGCGTGCTGCAACTGCCGAAAGAGGTCTGCAACGGCGATAACGGCTTTGTGTTTTTGTCGTCGATTTTGCACGAGTACGTTTACAAACTTTTCCCGGGCATGGATGTAAAAGGCTGCCATCAATTCCGCCTCACCCGCGACAGTGATTTGACGGTGGACGAAGAAGATTTGAAAAACCTGCGGGCGGCGATTCAGAGCGAATTGCAGGATCGGGAATACGGAGACGGCGTGCGTTTGGAAGTGGCGGAAACCTGCCCCGCGCATATCTATGAATTTTTATTGAGCCATTTCAAATTGGAGCCGTCCGAACTCTATCAGGTTAAAGGCCCGGTAAATTTGGTGCGGCTGATGGCCGTGCCCGATATGGTAGACCGCCCCGACTTGAAATTCCCGCCTTATACCGCGGATTTGCCCAAGCATTTGAGTAAAAACGAATCGGTAATCAATGCGGCCGCCAAAGCACCGGTTTTGCTGCACCACCCTTACCAATCGTTTGAACCCGTCGTCCGCTTTATCCGCGAAGCTGCGGCGGATCCAGATGTGGTGGCGGTGAAAATGACGATTTACCGCACCGGCAGTACGTCCGAGCTGGTAAAGGCTTTGCTGAAAGCCACGCATGCGGGCAAGCAGGTTACGGTGGTGGTTGAATTGATGGCGCGTTTTGACGAAGCCAATAACGTCAACTGGGCTCAACAGCTTGAAGATGCCGGAGCGCACGTGGTTTACGGCGTGTTCGGCTATAAAATCCACGCCAAGATGGCTTTGGTGGTGCGCCGTGAAGACGGAGTGCTCAAACGCTATGCGCACTTGGGTACGGGAAACTACCACCAAGGTACGTCGCGGATTTATACCGACTTCGGTTTGATTACCGCCGATGAGAAGATTACCGCCGATGTTAACACCATCTTTATGGAAATCACCGGCTTGGGCCAGCCCATTCGTTTGAACAAGCTGTATCAAAGCCCGTTTACCCTGCATAAAATGGTTATGGACAGCATCGAACGCGAAGCCAAGAATGCCAAAGCGGGCAAGCCTGCGCGGATTGTGGCCAAGATGAATGCCTTGCTCGAACCTACCGTTATCGAAGCCTTGTATGCGGCCAGTGCGGCCGGCGTGCAAATCGATTTGATCGTGCGCGGCATGTGCGCTTTGCGCCCGCAAGTGCCGGGATTGTCGGACAATATTCGGGTGCGTTCCATCATCGGCCGCCAGCTTGAACACTCGCGCGTGTATTATTTCTATAACAACGGCAAAGAAGATACCTATATTTCCAGCGCCGACTGGATGGGCCGCAATTTCTTCCGCCGCATCGAAACCTGTACGCCGATAGAGTTGCCCGAGTTGAAAACGCGCATTATCCGCGAAGGACTGACTTTGGCTTTACAGGACAACACGCAGGCGTGGTTGATGCAGCCTGACGGCAGCTATATCCGCGCGGTTCCTGCCGAAGGCGAGGCAGAGGTAAGCCTGCAAAATGATTTATGGAAAGAATACGGGCATTAATAAATTGAATCCGTAGGCAGAGGCCGTCTGAAAACCTTATTTTCAGACGGCCTTTCGTATGGATATACCGTTGTGGAATTATAAGTTTATTTGATTTATATGTCGGTTTGTTCGAGGGGTAGGTCGGTCCACACATCACGGTAGCTGGTGTAATAGATTAACAGCATGGTAGGGATATAAATCAAACAAAAAGCAAGATGTATCACAAGGATAAGCAATATTCCTGTTATGGAGCCGATATCACCGAGCAGACTCAACATCATAACGGAAATGGCGGAAACCGTGCCCACAATAACCGCGATGCCGAGAAAAACAAAAAAGGCGGAGACAATAAAAACGATAAGCGGCAGGATATTGCGCCAACATGCATATAAGCTCATTTTCATGGCCGCCCACGGTTTGATGTCGTGTAAAGCGATCAAAACGGGGGCATACCACATCATCATGGCTAACAGTATCAAAAATACCGAGGCGCTGAAGAAAGTGGCTTGAGGATGGATGGCTTGCAAACTTTGCGGCAAGTCCGGATAAAGTACCGGTAATTGCGGAATCAACACAAGGGTTATAACTGCCGCCAGCGCAAATAAGGTCAAATGGATCAGGATAAGTATCGAAATGTTTTTTAATTGACTGAAAATGCCGTTAAAAAGCGTGCCGATGCCTACTTCGTCGCCGTTTAAAAGGGCATTGGCGGTATGGGCAAAGCCTGCGATAACGAAAAGCCATATGAAGTTAAAACCGATGTTGGCGATGTTGCCCAGTAGCGGGGAAACGGATGCCAGTAAGATGGCCAGCACCGCCAACGCGATAAAAATCATGCCGATTATCAGAATGGAGAGCATCCAGACGTCAGGCATCATTTTAAAAATTTCCCAAGCCTGCTTCATCCATGAAAGGCCGCAGCGCGCACTCAAACGGTTGGGTTTGGCGAGCAGTTGCGGCGAGCTTTCAAGAGCTTCCGACAAGAAAACGCCGTCGGGTTCTGGAGTCGCAATCAGATTGGTGCTGGTGGAAGACATGGGCTTGTTCCGCAGTTGAAATACGAAGTTAAATATTGTAATGGAAATTTAATGAATGTCATCGAATGCGGATAAGCCGCTGAAAAATAGGCTTGAACGGAATGCGAGGGGGTGGGAAAAGAAGAGGCCGTCTGAAAAGATCCGGCTGCACAGAAACTGTGTTGCACGTGTTTTTCAGACGGCCTCTAACTATTCATATGAGTAGTTGCGTAGTACAAGATACTGGTTGTTTTAGGAATTAAAGAATACCCCTGTTAATCCGGCAATAATCAGAATGATGTTCGAAACGGCTGTTAATAGAAAACCAATTGCTCTTGTTTGCGGATTTTTAGTATAAGCGCGCCAATAAATGAAGCGGCCGCAGAGGTAAACCAATCCGATCAGTGCAATAACGGCATTCGGCCAATAAGCTCCGGCAATAAACAACGTGGGTAGAAAAATAACCAGTTGCTCAAGCGTATTGGCATGAATGCGGAAAGCGCGCTCGAAATGTTCGTTACCCGATGTGGCCGGTGCATGAATGCCGTATTTGCCTCTTGCATACCCTACCATGATGCCGAAGAAGCCGTATTGCAATAAAGCCAGTAAGGCGATGATGTGGATATAGTTCATAAACCCTCCTGTATTTCAGTTTGATGCAGAACGCACTCATGTAGTATGTGCGGCCAAATCATAGCATGTCCAAAGCACTTATAGCCGCGAAACCCGATGATTATTGCAAGCAACAGTATGGTCGGATTCGCGGCTATAAGGCTTGGAAGCGTTGGTTAATGCAATTTCAATCTACCCGATACCCGCTTCTGCATGGCCCGTGCCAAAGCCAGCAGAATGGTTTTACCGTAGCCGAGTATGGTTTTATGATGCATCAAATGCAGCGACATATACATGTATTTGGCAATCAATCCTTCGATAAAGAAACTGCCGCCCGATAAACTGCCCATCAGATTGCCTACGCCGTGGTTGTTGCCGAGCGATACCAGCGAACCGGAATCTTTATAGAGGAATGTTTTGCTAAAAGAACGGTTTTTGGTGTAGGCAAGCAGCAGATCGCATAAGAAATCAGCTTGCTGATGCGCCGCTTGGGCGCGGGCCGGTACGAATTTGCCGTCTTCCCATTCGCAGGCTGCACAGTCTCCCATTGCATAAATGCCTTCAAACGGCGTTTGCAGTTGGGTATTGACTTCAAACTGGTTGATGCGGTTGACCGGCAGCCCGTATTCACGGTTCCTGTTGGCCGCTTTAATGCCTGCGGCCCATACCACGACATCGGCAGAAATATTCCCTTGGTCGGTTTCGACTTTATCAGGGTAAATTTGCAGGACCTTGGTGGAAGTCATTACCTTAATCTGTTTTTGTTGCAGGGCTTGGAGTGCTTGCGATGAAACTTTCTCGGGCAATCCCGCCAGAATACGCGAAGCAGCTTCAATCAGAGTAAGATTGATGCGGAAACGCTGTTCCGAACCGGAGGTGCTTTGGATTTCGTGATAGGCTTCCATCATTTCGGCGGAAAGCTCTACGCCGGTAGCGCCGGCACCGACGATCACTACATTAAGCTGCTTATTGACGGAATAGGCGGCTTTGGCAAACAGATTCAGCAGATGAGTGTGGAAATTTTGCGCATCTTGGGCATTTTCAAGCACATATGCGTGTTCGCTGCCGGGGGTGCCGAAGAAGTTGGAACCGCTGCCGACGGCAAGCACGCAACGGTTGAAGGTAATATGGCGTTCGGGAATAATTAAAGTGCCGTCAGCCTGATAAACTTCCTTCAAGGTCAGTTTTTTTGCTTCGGGATCAAATTTAACCAATTCGCCCAACACAAAGCTGAAATGGTTGGAGCGGCCTAAAATACTGTACGATAAGCCTTCCTGCTGGGGATTCAGTGTGCCCGCAGCCACTTCGTGCAGGGTAGGTTTCCAAATATGGAATACCGAACGGTCGATCAGCAAGATTTTTTCGGGGCCGTTTTTACGTCCGAGTGCACGTCCGAGTTTGGAAGCCAATTCCAAGCCGCCGGCACCGCCGCCTACAATAATAATGTCGTAATGCATAATAAATGTCTCTGATGTGAAATATGAAGTAACAAAAAAATGCAGGAGTGATTTGTTTTTTTGAGTTATAAAATAACTTATATCGTGTGATTTTTATTATTTTACTGCAATTTTCGACATTTTTTGTAGTTAGTTTTCATATATACGTTTGTTGATATCATTTTGAGTGTAGCAAAATAAAGCCAAGCCGCCCGAAACTTTCAGACGGCCTCTTGTCTAACCACGGTATTCATGTAAGGAATGATTAAAATGCGTAAAATATTTGTGCCGTTAATTATCTTCCCTTTCTTGCTTACAGCGTGTGCAAGCAAGGTTGGGAATCAGCAGTCGGTTTCAGCGGCTGCTGCATCATATCAGGCTGGTAAGCCCGAACACCGTATCCGTAAAATAGTTTATTCCGTTACCGAGCAAAGCAATGCGCAGAATGCCCAAACATACGAGCAAACCGACAAGTTCTCATTAACTTCAAAAAATTTATTGCGTAAAGTCAGCACGGCTAAAGGGAAACCAAAAGTAGAAAGCCTGATTTTAATGAATCATTGGGAGCTGGATTGGAAAATGGATAACAATGCTTTTCGTTCCGAAAATGTTGATTTACGTCCTTCTCCTGCCTACTGGTCAACCAATGGTGAAAATATTTATAACAGTTCAACGTTGGTTGATGCCAACGGACAGCTGGCTTGGCGCGAATATTGTCAGTTGGGAGCGGCAGACAATGCAGCGAAACTGCATAAAAACCTAAAAGGGCAGATTCAATTGGCCAATTGCAATGCTCTTTTAAGTAATGAAGAAGGGACATTGCGTATTGTCCAAAATTTTCAGGGATATTATTTGCCCAGCTATCAGATGTTTATCCCCAAAATTCTAGTAGTCAATAACAATGCCAACGGCAGGATAGATAAGATTGAATATACTGTAAAAAGTGTTCATTGACGTTATTACATACCCTGTAACAACAAAAGAAAAAACTGCTTCCGATTTAAATTGGGTTCTAAAATTCGAGCCGGCAATCCAAGCAATTTCTTTGTAAGACTCAAAATTCCATGTCGCATGGGATTTGAGTCTTTTTATTTGGAGAGGCCTTATTGTGGCTCATATCACAGCGTATTTGATATGGACACTTAGATTTGAAAAACCGATACGATTTTTCAGACGGCCTTTTCTTAAATAAAAAAGAAATAAGTTTGGTCGGCGGAATAATTGCGGAATAATTAATGAATAGATTGAGTTCTTACTAAACCGCTATTTCGAGAGAAGCGTTTCTAAATTGTGTATTACCTTTCCTCATGTGTTTAATTCTTCTACATTATGTTTCGAATTCCGATTGCATTTGGCGTTGTTACAAAAGCCGTCCAAAGCTGTAATTGTTGGTAGTGTTGTCTAAAACCGGAAAGAATAACGTGCTTTCAGATACAAATATTTGACTCGGAAACAAACAGAGAAATAGAATTACAAAACTTTGCAATACATGTTGTTTGGATATAAATTTTTAATATAAATAAACAGGAATAATGATGAAAAAAGAATTATGGGTAAACAGTACACTTACTCTATTAACCATGTTTGCTTTATCCGCATGCGGTAGCAGTGGCGGAAAAGCACCCTCAGCCATGCCGGCTTCCAGGCCTACTCCCGAGGCAGAACAACAAAAACCGTCTGCTCCTGAAGTAGAAAAGAAAGAAGAAAAAGAACCGGAACAATCACAAGCCAATCTGTCTGTAGAGAAATCGAAGGCAGAAGAATCAAAAGCTGAAAAGCTGCAACAGCCAAAAGTTGCTCCAGTTGCAGAGCAACCTAAAAAGGAAGAACAAAAGCAACCACAGGCAACTCAGCCTGTGGAGAAGCCAAAGGCAGAAGAGCCGAAAGCGGAACAACCACAAGTAAATCCGCCCGCAGAGCAGCCAAAGGCGGAAGAGCCGAAAGCGGAACAACCACAAGTAAATCCGCCCGCAGAGCAGCCAAAGACGGAAGAGCCGAAAGCAGAACAACCACAAGTAAATCCGCCTGTAGAAAAACCACAACCAGACAGCCTTCAAGCGGATCTGACGAAAATGGAAAAGCCGCAACAGCCTCCTGTCCCAAGGTTAGTCGATAAGGATGTTTTTGATCGTTTACGCCTTTATGATAAGAATGGAACAGTCTATGATTTGATTAAACTGATTTTCAACGAAAATAATAAAAAAGTAGAATTGTCTGTATTGCAGCCGCATAGTTTTGCAGGCACTCCTAAAATGGAGACTTTACGTGATAATGCTGGTACTTTAGTCGGCTATTATGGTTATGCTAGAGTAAGTGAGCAGAAGAAAGATATTAATAAAGAAAATTATAATTCTTTAAGTTATTTTTATCTTCAAGATGTAGATCAAAGCATGCAACAACGCCCTGTTGGTATGGGGGATATCAAATATAGCGGTAAAATGTTGTATCAATATAATGCAGATTCACGCCAACAGGAAGCAGACGTTTCAGCCATTTATCATGTTGGAGAAAAGAAGATGAGTATGAATATTCATGATAACTTTGGCGGTTTATGGACTTTGCGTGAGATGAAAACGGTGCGCAGTAATGATCGTGTTGGTGTAAGAGAAGATGGTTCAGTTGGTGGCTATTTATTTTTTCATAATAATGAAGGAGAAAAGCCTAAGTTTAATGGAAATTTCAACGGTGGGTTTTATGGTAAAGATGGTAGTGTACTGACTGGCCGAGCATCTTTTGAGGATAAAAAAGGTGGCTGGGAGGGTGTTATCGGTGCAACTGCAAAAAAAGCTGATAAAGCTAACCAGTAATTAAAGTTTATTGATACACTTAGTTAGCCAAGAGGCCGTCTGAAAAAAGTTCTTCAGACGGCCTCTGTTTTAGTTTTATTAAAATTAAATAAGCCTAAGCGGTAATTATAAAATTTGATAGTAATAAAGAGTTAGTGGCATCATTGCCTTAAGCTTTCAATCTTGTATATTAGATTTACAGCTATAGTTTAGTTATTTTTTACTGTTGTTTGGCGTAGCAGAATATCTAAATTGAATTTATCAGCATGGGGTGTTGTGTAGAGTAATATTTCTGTAAGATATTATTTCTTTATCTACATTCCATTTAACAGAAAACTGCACTTTAAAAGTAGAACTTTCAAAGTGCAGTTTTATATTTATTTAATTGTACTGATATACTAACTTAATTATTCATCAGCACCGGTATAAGGGCGCACACTTACGGTTTTACGGTTTAGTGCACCTTTGGTTTTGAACTCAACATAACCGTCAACTTTTGCAAACAGAGTATGGTCTTTACCCATACCCACGTTTTCGCCTGCATGGAAACGTGTACCACGTTGACGTACAATGATTGAACCGGCAGGAATCAGTTCATTGCCGAAGGCTTTCACACCTAAGCGTTTGGCTTCTGAATCGCGACCGTTTTTAGAGCTACCACCAGCTTTTTTGGTTGCCATTTTATTTACTCCTAATTAATTAAGCGATTGCCACGATTTCGATTTGGGTGAAATTTTGGCGATGACCTTGACGCTTTTGGTAGTGTTTGCGACGGCGCATTTTGAAAATGCGTACTTTTTCGCCACGACCGTGAGCGATTACTTTAGCTGTTACTTTTGCACCTTCGATAAAGGGTGCACCAACTTTTACAGATTCGCCGTCAGCAATCATCAAAACTTCGTTCAGTTCGATTTGGCTGTCGAGTTTGGCTGGTATCTGTTCTATTTTCAATTTTTCGCCAACGGTAACTTTGTATTGTTTACCGCCGGTTTTTACGACCGCGTACATACTCAACTCCATGAGAATTCAGGTTTTAAAATATCTGTGCCCCATGCACAGAATTTTGCATTTTATTTTTATTTATCTGTTTTGTCAAAGTTTATTTTTAAAATATTAAGTTAGAAACCCCTTGAGAAATTGGAGCTTATGCAGCAGGCAGCCTTTGCTGTTATAATTAAACGTTGTGTTTTATTTTATATCCTATACGAAGAATCCGCGTTATTTTGCGCATTACCTGAAACCGTTTAAGTCATGCTTGAAAATCTGCCTTATTTCCAACGTCATCTGAATGACGATCTTGCCAAAGTCAATGTTGTGATTAATCAGGCTGTGCAGTCTGAAGTAGCTTTGATTTCACAAATCGGCACTTATATCATTAGTGCTGGCGGAAAGCGATTACGTCCGATTATCACGATTTTGGCTGGTAAAGCTTTAGGGTATGATGATCAGAAACTGTATTCGCTTGCGGCGATGGTAGAGTTTATCCATACTTCAACTTTATTGCATGACGATGTAGTTGATGAGAGTAAATTGCGTCGCGGACGTGAAACGGCAAATAATCTTTTTGGTAATGCTGCTGCCGTGTTGGTAGGTGATTTTTTATATACCCGTGCTTTTCAATTGATGGTGGGTTCGGGGAGTATGAAAATTTTAGAGATCATGGCGGATGCCACTAATATTATTGCCGAAGGTGAAGTAATGCAGCTAATGAATATTGGGAATACTGATATTACTGAAGCTGAGTACGTTCGTGTTATCCAGTATAAAACTGCCAAATTGTTTGAGGCAGCGGCGCAAGTGGGGGCAATTTTGGCCGGTGCTACATCGGAGCAAGAGCAAGCCTTAAAAGACTACGGTATGTATGTAGGTACGGCTTTTCAGATTATTGACGATGTATTGGATTATTCGGGAGACACGGTAGAAATCGGCAAAAATGTCGGTGATGATTTGGCAGAAGGTAAACCGACTTTGCCGCTTATCTATTTGATGAGGCAAGGGAATGAATCAGTAGCCTCAGATGTTCGTCAAGCTTTGGAAAATGCTGACCGCAGCTGTTTCGATCAAATTTATCGCCATGTTACCCATTCTGAGGCATTATCCTATTCTGTTAACGAAGCAAAAAAAGCTGTGGAAAAAGCCGTTGCTTGTTTGAATATATTGCCTGATAACGAGGTTACGCAAGCTATGCGTCAATTGGCGGAAGAGTCGTTAGCGAGAGTTTCTTAATAGCCTTGTTTTATCCCGCCGTAGTTCAACGGATAGAACGTATGCCTCCTAAGCGTAAAATACAGGTTCGATTCCTGTCGGCGGGGCCACAATTAAAGGCCGTCTGAAAAGTTTTCAGACGGCCTTTTTACTTTAATTAAACTAAAGAGTGATAGCTATATTTTTTGTGTAATAAACTCCTTGGCGCTTTCTTTGATTTTCAAGGTTGTCAGTTTTTTTGTCAAAACGTTTAACATAACGCCGTATGCGGGCAGGAAAAATAAGGTGCATATGATTAGTTTAAATGCGTAATCTACCAACGCAATTTCCGGCCAGTTTGCTGCCATAAAAGTATCACTGCTTGCATAAAATGCGATACTGAAAAATACTAAAGTATCCATTGCATTGCCGATAAAGGTTGATGTTGTCGGTGCAATCCACCATGATTTTAAACTGCGTAGCTTGTTGAAAATAAAAATATCTAAAAATTGTCCAACTGCATAAGCGGAAAAACTGGCGAGTGCAATACGCCCGACGAAGGTATTAAATGAAGATAAAGAGCTCCAACCTGTCCAGTTTCCTTCACTGAATAAAACAGAAAAGGCATATGACAAAACCAATGCCGGTAACATTACTCGGAAAATAATACGGTGGGCGAGGCGTTGCCCGAAAATACGTACGGTTAAATCAGTTGCAAGAAAGATAAAAGGGAAGGTAAATGCTCCCCAAGTAGTATGCATGTTAAAGATTTCAAATGGGAACTGAACCAGATAATTACTGGAAGCTATGATTAAAATATGAAAAAGAGAAAGCCAAATGAGGGCTTTTTTTTGTTGTGCGGAATTAAATTGGTACATATTTAGTGATCTTTCGGAAAGCAGTTTTGTTTCAAACTGAAATCGCATGGCATTTTGGTAATAAATACCTGTTTAAATAAGTGAATTTCAGATAATTGATTTATAGGGAGTTATTGCCTTAACCGTTTTATGGCTAGCGGATGGGTAAGGCAGATAACAATATATTGGATTAAATATATTGTGCGTTTGCTGATTTATAGAAATCAAAGAGTATCGTGTGCAAATAGACGGTCACGGGCGAGTTTTTCAAATTCCGTACCAGCCTTGCCGTAATTGGCAAAAGGATGGATGGCAATGCCTCCGCGCGGAGTAAATTCACCGAATACTTCGATATATTTAGGTTGCATCAGTTTGATTAGGTCTTTCATGATGATGTTGACGCAATCTTCATGAAAATCGCCATGATTGCGGAAACTGAAGAGATACAGTTTGAGTGATTTGCTTTCCACCATTTTGATGTGGGGAATATAGCGGATGTGAATCGTGGCAAAATCCGGTTGTCCTGTCATTGGGCAAAGGCTAGTAAATTCAGGGCAAATGAATTTAACAAAATAATCATTGTCAGGATGTTTGTTTTCAAATGCCTCTAGTACTTCTGGAGCGTATTCGGTTTTATATTGGGTGTTTTGATTGCCCAATAAAGAAATACCGTGTAATTCTTCTGTTTTGCGAGTCATGAAAAGGTCCTTAGTTTTTTAATGTGGGAGGTTTGCGAACCACAGTGTGTATAGAAGTATAAATTTTTATTTTAATACAGTAGGTAAAGTTTGTGTGTATGTAAAATGCAACAGGAGTTACTGTAAAGATTTTTATACAAGTTATCCTTTTATTTTTGTTAAAAGTAAAAATCAACAACTTTATTTTTTATAACTTATTGTATTTAAAAATATAAAAGAGTAAAAGTGAACATTGTGCAACATGCATACGGCGTAAAGAAATGTTGTGGGTTCGAACTATGTCGTGGGAAGAGGTCTAAAAACGAGCCGATATTTGACTGTTGTTTTTGCTTCAAACTTAAGTAATTTCAATTTGTCGTCTTAAAATTGCCTAAATTATAGGCAGTGATGGCATGTTGAGTCAGGATGAGCGGTTTATTTTTCAGGTGGATGGGAGTTGTATGCTAAATGCAAGCCGCCTGTTGGTGGTGTAAACCGATTATCTGGTTTTTCATCGGGATAGGTAACAGTTGGATTAATATGTAGGCATTTAGAAGCAATTCTGTCTTTTTAATGTGTTAAATGAAGATTTTAGCGTATTTTAAAAGCAGATGGCTGCATTATTCATGACTAACACCGAGAAGAGAATATAATGAGTTTTTCGCAAGCTGAATTGGTTAATGCTCTGCGCTTGTTGTCAGGGCGTTTACCTGAATTTTCCGAACAGCAAACCCAATCAAGCCGTTTGCTGCGTGTAGTTACCGAGCGCTTAAGCAGCCATTTGAATGAGAGTTTGAAAGAATTCGGTATTAATGAAAACCTATGGTTCGCTATGATGGCTGTATATGTAAGCCCGAATAGCGAGATATTGCCATCACGGTTGAGCGATCTGATGGATCTTACTCGAACCAGTGCAACCCGCTTATCGGATGAAATGGTAGACCGCGGCTGGGTAGAACGGCATATCAATCAGCAGGATCGTCGCCAAATCGTGTTAAAATTAACGCCGGAAGGTGAAGCTTTCATTCAGAAAATTTGGCCGCAAATTTCTAACAAAAGCGGCGAGGCATGGGAAGACTTTACCGATGAAGACTATGCCCAACTTCAACATCTGCTAAGTAAACTGTTGACTCGGTTAGGTTAATAGTTGGTTTAGTATAAAGTTGTGGGCGAAACCTACTATATATGTATAGAGTATAGAGCCCGTCATGAAATTTAAATTTATCGTTCGCAGGCTGAGCATCCTGACTTTATGTACGCTCGGTGCCTGCGCGCCATTCGGTAAGCAGGCGCCGTTGGAAGTTCCAACGGCGTATTCGTTACCGGAGGGGCAGTCAACTCAAATCGCACAAGCTGCTTGGTGGGAGCAACTGCGTGATCCCAATCTTAATGCTTTAGTAAAAGAAGCACTTCAAACTTCCCCTAAACTACGTATAGTCAAAGCCCGCCTTGATCAGGCGGAAGCAGAGCTTGGTGTGGCACAGGGCTCTTCCAAAACGCAAGTGAGCTTAATCGCACAAGGAGTTGGTATATATACAAACTCCAAACCTGTTGCTAATCAAGGTAATACTGATCATACTTTGTTAATGGCCCATACTGCTTTGCAAAATCGCTGGGTGTTTGATTTCTGGGGTAAAAATCGTTCTCGCATCGCTTCTGCTCTCGGGCGTAGGAAAGCAATTGCTTATGAGGCGGCCCAATTGCGCCTTGAGTTGGCCAATGCGGTAGCAGCGCAATATTTTGCATGGCAAGCGGTGGTTGAACAGCAGAAGATTATCCGCCAGCGTATTGATATTGCCAAAGACTCTGAAAAACTGCTGATGCGTCGTGTTCAGGCGAAGATTTTACCGACAAGTGCGGTTTATCAATCAGAGTTGACGCAGCAGCAATTGCAGATAGAGTTACTCCAACTTGAGCGTATAGAGAAATCGGTTCGTTATAGTTTGGCTGCTTTAGTCGGTAAAACCCCGAATGCTTTGGCCGATAAGCAACCCGGTTTGGTTTCTTCTGTTCCGAGTTTGGCAGTGGGGCATGTGCGTGCGGACTTGTTGGGCAGCCGTCCTGATATTGCGGCACAACGTACTTTGTTACAGGCAAAATTTCATAATATTCAAGAAACCAAAGCTCAATTTTATCCCAATATAGAATTGAAATTATTAGCCGGATTGGCACATATTGATGCTTTTGATGTGGTGAAAGCAAAAAGCTCGGCCGCTGTGGGTATTTCACCGGCATTGAGGTTGCCGATTTTTCAGTCGGGAGTATTGCAATCTCAGTTGGCAGTGAGAAATGCTCAATATAATGAACAAGTTGCTATTTATGATCAAACGGTATTGAATGCTATGCGCTCTGCGGCCGATGCAATCAACGATTATCAAAATCTGCAACAGCAGGTTGCCTTTCGGGAGCGTATTGTCAATACGGCACAGAAAGCGGAGGCAGCTACTTTGCGTCGTGTGCGTGCAGGGCTGGATAACGGCCTGACTCATTTGCAAAAACGGGATGAAACTTTAAAATTGAAAACGAAAGCAGTACAAACCAAAGCGGATTTGGCGATCGCATGGAGTAATGTACATGCCCAATTGGGTGGCGGTTTTAAGATGTGACAGAGTATAAAATCCGATGGGAATTCTTCAGTTCAGACGGCCTAAGTTGTATAGGTCGTCTGAATTTTTATATTTTATATCATTGATAAATTTTAGTTTTTTATTTTATTCTGTTATGCGCAGCAGATGCGTCAGGCTTGGAAAGTGCTTAATATTTAGCTGTACTATAACTTGCTTAAGAAACTGCCATAGCTATAAAATAAAAAGAATTTATAAGCGATAAATTCATTTTAAAACAGCTTTGATACAAAGAAATTTTGTTTTTGATGAATGAATTTTTTTTACAATAATAATGTCGGCCCGCTTCAATGGATGCCGTCTGAAATGTAGATTTTGAAGAAAATCAATCGGAATAAACGGGATGATGAATACTTCACAAAACAACGCGACAGATACAGCATCTAAGCCTTCTTTGTCTTCTCGATACATGCGCAATTTAACTCTGGTTACGCTGCTTTTTATTGCATTGTCGCTGGGGTTTGCCATGATGTATTTCTTAGTTTGGCAGCATGAAGAAACCACGGAAGATGCTTATGTTGCAGGGCATTCGGTTCAGATTACGCCTCAGATAGCCGGTTCTGTACGCAAAGTAATGGCGGATGATACCGATATTGTTAAAAAAGGCGATGTGCTGGTTTTATTGGACGATAGTGATTTCCAACTGGCTTACGACAGGGCTCAAAACGAATTGATTCAGGCAATCCGTAAAAATAAGCAACAGGCGGCCATTTCAACCCAAACCAAAGCCCAAGTTTTATTGCATAAAGCAGATTTGGCCAAAGCCCAAGCGGATTTGCGCCGCCGTGAGTCCCTAGCGGGAACGGATGCCATTTCGGGAGAAGAATTAAGCCATGCGCGGGCGGCGGTTATTCAGGCACAGGCAGCTTTAAAAGCGATGGAAGCCGAGGAGGTTTCTACGCGGGCGATGTTGGGTAAGAACGTGCCTTTACGCCAGCAGCCTGCCGTACAAACTGCAATCAGCCACATTAAAGATGCTTGGTTGAATCTTCAGAGAACACAAATCCGGGCACCGACAGCAGGGCAAATTGCCAAAAGGAATATTCAAGTGGGGCAACGGGTTGAACCCGGAGTAGCGGTTATGTCGGTTGTTCCTTTGCAGAATCTGTGGGTTGATGCCAATTTTAAAGAAACCCAGTTGCGTAAAATGCGCATTGGGCAGCCGGTAGAGATGACTGCGGATTTATATGGAAGCAGAGTAACTTATCACGGTAAAGTTATAGGATTGTCGGTTGGTTCGGGCAGCGTTTTTTCCAGCAGCGGAAAAGCCGAATCCACAGATATGGTGCAGCACGTGCCGGTACGCATCAGTTTGGATGCACGTGAATTGAAAGCCAATCCGCTGCGTGTAGGGTTGTCAATGACAGCCAAAGTGGATACGGCAAGTGCGGGAGACGGCAAAGCAGTATCGGAAGGAATGGGAAAGAAGACGGATATGCCGGAAGCGGACGTAACCGATTGGTCTTCTGCTGATGCTCTGATTGAACAGATATTCGAAAGATATGCAAAATAGCATTATGTTTCAAACAGTTTTCCCTGTATCAGCAGGTTATTTTGAATATAGGCATAGAAAATCCAAACATTACACATAAACCGAGAGGCCGTCTGAATGTTTTCAGACGGCATTTTTTTACCGTGCCGCTGTTCATTGTGGCTTGATAACGAGAGTTGTTGATTGGATTTGAGCGCGCGGGGTATGGGTATTTCGCGGTACGGCATGATTATTCGTCCGCCCCGATCAAGCCGTTAAATATTTAAAAAAAGAAAGCCTGTCCTCAAAGGACAGGCTTTTCAGAGCAGTTGGATTTAACGGGCGGGTTATTATTTCACCACACCGCTAGCCGCTCCTACGCCCGAAGCGTCTAAAGGAGTGGCAGTAGCAGCGCCGGTTGTAGCCGTGCCGGTAGCTGCTTTGGTTGAATTCTTGGTTTTTTTGGCAGACTTAGCAGATTTGGAGCCTGTTACTTTTTCCTCTACCTTGTTGGTGGCCGCTTTTTCAACAGGTGCTGCCATTACGGTGGCAGACAATGCGGCGGTAGTTAAAAGTGCGATAAATTTTTTCATCAGTACATCCTCTTCTTCAAGATTAATAAAAAACACCATGTTCTGTAACATGTTCCTGTGAGAAAAGCTGAAAGAAGAAAAGTTCAAAAATGCTCTAAAATACGGCAGTAAAAAAAGATTAAATTAAATCAATGATGTAAACATGATTTTGATTTGGTTTTGATGGGCCGGCACGGTATTGGGAGTTTGTAAGTAAGTGTTTTCAGACGGCATTTCGATATTGTTCATTTCTTATCATTTTGAAGTTGAAGATCCTTACAATAGAGCAGAAATACCGTTTAATCCGCAACATAAACAACCTGAAGCCTTGGCAAAATTTACCCTTTTTAGTTTGCGATAAACGGCGGGGCGGAATCGTTTCCATTCCATATTTTTCTTTCACAACATACTCAGGCCGTCTGAAAATCTTTTTCAGACGGCCTCGTTCGCAACCGGAACCACATCAGAACGAATCATGAAACGGCCGGATTGCCCGTTATGCTTCTAACTTCAGACAGCCGTTTGCGTTATAATCTGCCAATTCAGAATCATTTCCAGCCAATACGAAAAACATCATGCTAGACAAATATAATCCCGCCGAAATCGAAGCCAAACATTATCAAAACTGGCAATCGCAAGGCTATTTCCAGCCGGATATGGCCGCTGCAGAATCGTTCTCCATCCAGCTTCCTCCGCCCAACGTTACCGGCACCCTGCACATGGGGCATGCCTTCAACCAAACGATTATGGACGGCCTCACGCGTTATTACCGCATGAAAGGCCGCAATACCTGCTGGATTCCCGGCACCGACCACGCCGGTATCGCCACGCAGATCGTGGTGGAGCGCCAGTTGGCCGAAAAAGGCGTTTCCCGTCACGATTTGGGGCGCGAAGCCTTTCTTGAAAAAGTGTGGGAATGGAAAAACATGTCCGGCGGCACGATTACCGAACAAATGCGCCGTATGGGTTGTTCGGCCGACTGGAGCCGCGAATATTTCACGATGGACGAGACCCGCGCCGAAGTGGTTACCGAAGTGTTCGTGCGCCTGTTTGAGCAGGGTTTGATTTACCGCGGCAAGCGTTTGGTGAACTGGGATCCTGTGCTCGGCACCGCCGTTTCCGACCTCGAAGTGGAAAGCGTGGAAGAGCAGGGCAGCATGTGGCACATCCGCTATCCGTTGGCGGAGAGGCCGTCTGAAAGCGTGATTGTGGCCACCACCCGCCCCGAAACCATGTTGGGCGACGTAGCGGTGGCGGTTCATCCTGAAGATGAGCGTTACCGCCATTTAATCGGCAAAGAACTGGTGTTGCCGCTTACCGGCCGCACCATTCCCGTGATTGCCGACGAATATGTGGAAAAAGATTTCGGCACCGGCTGCGTGAAGATTACGCCCGCACATGATTTCAATGACTACGAAGTCGGCAAACGCCACGATACGGCTTTAATCAATGTGTTTGATTTGGAAGCGAAAGTTTTAAGCCAAGCCGAAGTATTCAACTACAAAGGCGAGGTTCAGACAGGCATTGCTTTGCCCGAAGCCTACGCAGGTTTGGACCGCTTCGCCGCCCGCAAGCAAATCGTGGCCGATTTGGAAGCGCAAGGTTTGTTGGTGGAAGTGAAACCGCACACCTTGATGACCCCGAAAGGCGACCGCACCGGCAGCGTCATCGAGCCGATGCTGACCAGCCAATGGTTTGTGGCGATGAGCGCGAAGCCCAACGGCGGCGAACCGGCTGGCGAGTTTGCCGGTATGAGCTTGGCCGAAAAAGCCAAACACGCGGTGGATTCCGGCCAAGTGAAGTTTATCCCCGAAAACTGGGTCAACACCTACAACCAATGGATGAACAATATCCAAGATTGGTGTATTTCGCGCCAACTGTGGTGGGGCCATCAGATTCCCGCTTGGTACGATTCAGACGGCCGCGTTTACGTTGCCCGCAATCAGGAAGAGGCGGAAAAACTGGCAGGCAAAAGCGGCTTAACCCGCGACGAAGACGTGCTGGACACTTGGTTCTCGTCTGCAATGGTGCCGTTCTCCACTTTGGGCTGGCCGTCTGAAACCGAAGAATTGAAAGCCTTCTTGCCGAGCAACGTATTGGTAACCGGCTACGAAATCATCTTCTTCTGGGTGGCGCGCATGATTATGATGACCACCCACTTCACCGGTAAAGTGCCGTTTAAAGACGTGTATATCCACGGTATGGTACGCGACCACGAAGGCAAGAAAATGTCGAAGTCCGAAGGCAACGTGATTGACCCTGTCGACTTAATCGACGGCATCGACCTCGAAAGCCTGCTGGTGAAACGCACCACCGGCCTGCGCCGCCCCGAAAAAGCGCCGCAAGTGAAAAAAGCCACCGAAAAACTGTTTCCCGAAGGCATTCCCGTGTTCGGCACCGACGCATTGCGCTTCACGATGGCGAGCTACGCCAGCCTCGGCCGCAGCATCAATTTCGATTTCAAACGCGCCGAAGGCTACCGCAATTTCTGCAACAAGCTGTGGAACGCCACCAATTTCGTGTTGATGAACACCGAAGAGAAAGACTGCGGCCAAGACGAAACCCTGCCGCTGGCGTACAGCTTTGTCGACCAATGGATTATCGGCCGCCTGCAACAAACCGAGGCCGCCGTTGCCGAAGCATTCGATACCTACCGCTTTGATTTGGCAGCGCAAACGCTGTATGAATTCGTGTGGAACGAATATTGCGACTGGTATATCGAGCTGGCGAAAGTGCAGCTGCAAACCGGCTGCGAATCCACTCAGCGCGCCACCCGCCGCACTTTGGTGCGCGTGTTGGAAGTGGTGCTGCGCCTGATGCACCCGATTATGCCGTTCATTACCGAAGAGCTGTGGCAGGCCGTTGCGCCGCTGGCGAACGCCAAGAAAACCGACAGCATCATGATGGCCGCTTGGCCGCTTGCCGACAACGAAAAAATCGTGCCCGCCGCGTTTGAACAAATGGCCGCACTGCAAGACTTAATCGGCGCGGTGCGCAATCTGCGCGGCGAAATGGGCTTGGCACCGAGCGTGAAAGCACCGTTGTTTGTCGAAGGCGGCAAAGATTTGGAAGCCTTGCTGAAATATGTGCCGATGATGGCGCGTTTGACCGAAGCCAAGCTGGTCGGCAAACTGCCCGAAAGCGAAGATGCGCCGGTGGCCGTTTGCCAAAACGCGCGCCTGATGTTGAAAGTGGAAATCGACAAAGCCGCCGAAACTGCCCGCCTGAACAAAGAAGCCGAGAAGCTGCAAAAAGCGTTGGACAAACTCAACGCCAAACTCAGCAAACCCGGCTACACCGACAAAGCCCCCGCGCATCTGGTCGAAAAAGACCGCGCCGAGCTGGCCGAGTTGGAAGACAAAATGGCGAAAGTACAAGCGCAACTGGCTAAGTTGAAATAAAAGCCGGTGTTTAAAAAGAGGCCGTCTGAAATTTTTAGCGAAGCTCACCTAGTTCGCTTTCAGACGGCCTTTCTTTTATCGGTTAGCTGACGGCAAATCGCAGACAGTACAAGCAATACGGAACGAATTTTATTGCCGCTTCAAAGGTTTACAAAATCATTTTCTTTGAACTAAAGCACGGCAACGACGAAGCGGGTTAAGTTTATTGGCTATAAAAGTTTAAAACAAAGATTTTACCGCTGCTTCGATATCATCCGCGCGCATAAAGGTTTCGCCGATTAGAAACGTGTGTACGCCGTGCTGCCGCATGAATTCCACGTCTTGCTTGCTGCCGATGCCGCTTTCGGTAACCACGGTTTTGCCGTCGAGCGAGGGCAGCAGGTCGAGCGTTTGTTGCAGCGACACTTCAAACGTGCGCAGGTTGCGGTTGTTCACGCCCCATAGCGGTGTGGTGAGATTGCGGCATTTTTCCAGCTCGCTTTTATCATGCAGCTCCAGCAACACCGACATGCCGAGCGAGTGGGCGGTACGCTCGAATTGTTCGAGCTCTTCGGCTTCCAATGCGGCGGCAATCAGCAGGACGGCATCGGCTCCCCATGCCCGGGCTTGGTAAATCTGATAGTCGTCGATGATGAAATCTTTACGCAACACGGGCAGTTCTACGGCGGCTTTTACCTGCTTCAAATATTCGGGCGAACCTTGGAAATATTGTTCGTCGGTCAACACCGACAAGCAGGCCGCTCCCGCGCGTTGGTAGGCTTGTGCGATTTCTACCGGATGGAAATCCAACCGGATCAAACCTTTCGACGGGCTGGCTTTTTTTACTTCGGCAATTACGGCGGGCAAACCGGCGGCATGTTTGGCATGAATCGCGGCGGCAAATCCGCGCGGCGGAGCGGCGGCTTCGGCACGGCGTTTGATTTCCGCAAGGGGAACGGCGGCTTTGGCGGCGGCCACTTCTTCGGCTTTGGTGGCTAGGATTTTGTTTAGAATGTCGGTCATGACGGGCTTTCGAATGTAGACGCGGTTAAATATTTTTGAACTATGGAAGTATAAAGATAAGGCCGTCTGAAAACAATTCAGACGGTCTAAACCATCGGCAAAATGCTCGGACAGTGATGCGGTTCAAGGCTTGGCGGCAAGCGGGCCGAAGCCGGGCAAGTGTGGCAGCGGAGTGCAACGGGAAATGGCTTCGGCTTGTAAACAAGGAGGCGGCCGCTTTAACGGAGCAAGCCGAATGTCTGCCCAAAGAGAGGCGGCGGCCATTTTTACCCGAGCACCGGCCAGTTTATCGGCTATAATCGGTTTTTTCTACCGCATTCAGACGGCCTGAATGCTTCTTCACAAAGAAAGTGCCATGACCCAATATTCCCTGTTTATTACCTGCCCGCGCGGTTTGGAAACCGTACTGTCCGAAGAATTGGCCGCACAAGGCTGCACGCAGATTGAAGCGACCGACGGCGGCGTTGCCTGCAAAGGCACGTTGGAACACGTTTACCGCGTCAACCTTCATTCGCGCACCTCCAGCCGCGTGCTGCTGCAACTGACCAAAGGCAGCTACCGCGACGAAAACGACATCTACAAACTCGCCCGCAATATCCGTTGGACAAACTGGTTTGCGCTGGAACAGACCTTCAAAGTGAAAGTAGAAGGCAAGCGCGCGCGGGTGAAGAGCCTTGATTTTGTCGGCCTGACAATCAAAGATGCCCTGTGCGACGCGTTCCGCGAAGCCTGCAACGCCCGCCCGAGCGTGGGCAAAGTGCAGCCCGACGTACGCATTCACGCCTTTATCAACGACAAAACCGTGCAGATTTTTATCGACACCAGCGGCGAAGCCTTGTTCAAACGCGGCTACCGCCAAGAAACCGGCGAAGCGCCGTTGCGCGAAAATCTGGCCGCCGGTTTGCTGCTGCTGGCCGGTTACGACGGCACGCAGCCGTTTCAAGACCCGTTTTGCGGCAGCGGCACGATTGCCATCGAAGCGGCATGGATTGCCACCCGCCGCGCCCCCGGCCTGATGCGCCGTTTCGGATTTGAAAAACTGCAAGGGTTCGATAAAACGTTGTGGGAAAAAATCCGCCGCGAAGCCGAGCAGCAAATCCAGTTTCAGACGGCCTCTGCCATAGGCGGCAGCGACAACGACCGCCACATGATACGGACTGCGATTGCCAACGCGCAGGCGGCGGAAGTGGACGACATCATCCGCTGGGAAGTGAAAGACGCGCAATCCGTGCGCCCCAACGGTGAAAACGGCATCATGATTTCCAACCCGCCCTACGGCGTGCGCTTGGCCGAAGTGCAGGCATTGCAGGCTTTGTATCCGCAACTGGGCACTTGGCTGAAGCAGCATTACGCAGGCTGGCTGGTGGGCATGTTCACCGGCGACCGCGACATGCCGAAGTTCATGCGCCTTTCGCCCAAACGCAAAGTGCCGCTGTATAACGGCAATCTGGATTGCAGATTGTTTTTGATGGATATGGTGCAAGGCTCGAACCGTTAAGCGGCTCGGAAGAAGATAAGAGGCCGTCTGAAAGCATGGTTGTTTTCAGACGGCCTCTTTGGTTTGTTTAATCTCAAATCAGCGCGGATTCAGCCATTGCCATTGCTCTTTCAGCGTCTCGGCCAAGGCGCGTTGTTTTTCTTCGGGCGTGTTTAGGCCGGAAGTCAGGCGGTTGAAGTCGATGGTAACGGAAGGGTTGCTTAACGGCCCGCTGATTTTAAGCGGCACGGGTTTGGCTTCGGGATTGCGGGTGTTGCTTATCAATACGTTTTCCGACACGGTTTGGGTATTGAGGTCGGTTTGCCCGTTGCTGCTGATTTTCAGGCCGTCGGATAAGAATTCCGCATTGATGTGGCTGCCGATGCCGTTGCGGATATCGCTGGTTAATGAAAATTGGCGGAACGGGGTTTGCACATTGCGGCCGTTGCCGCCGATGGCGGTGTTGTTGCGCACGCTTTGCAGAATGTTGTTCATGTCCACGCCCATCCATGCGCCGTTGGAAACGTTCAGTTGCAGGCTGCCGTTAAGGGCTTTGGTCAGGCTGCGGCGGTCGTTTCCTTGCGACGTAAGGTCGATGACGGCATCGCCGGTGCCGCTGATGCTGTGGTAGCCGAGCAAATCTTGCAGCAGCGGGCGGATTTGCACGCCTTGTGCGTTTTGTTGCAGATGGTAGGCGGGCGGATTGGTGTTGGCGATGCTGATGCCGCCTTCGGTGGTGCCGCCGTACAAGCCGGCGCGGAAATGGGTAAGGGCGATGCGGCGGCTGTCGGCATAAAGCAGCGTTTGCAGGTCGCTAACTTGCAGATTGGGCATGGCGAGGCTGCCGATTTTGATGTCTGCTTCGATATCGGGAATCTGGCGGCGGTTGAGCAGGGCGGGGTAGAGGTTGCCCGCCTGTGCCTGAAAGTCGCTCCAATAGGGGGCGAGAGCCAGTTTTTGCAGATTGAGTTTGGCCGTGAGTTTGGCAGGGTCTTCTCCCGCGGCCGTGTAAGCGGCCGAGAAAGTAACCGGCTGGCGGTCGAACAGCCCTTTCAACTCGGTTGTCCAATTGCGGTTGTTCACTAAAGAGAAACTGCCGTTCAAACGGCTGATCAGGCGCGAATTGGGGGCGGACTTGGTGTTGTCGAGATGGCTGGTGATTAGGAGGTTTTCCGATTGCAACAGCTTGTTTTTCTGCCAGATCAGCGGGCCGGAAATATTGAAAGTGGCTTGTCGGGTGTCGGTGCGGTAGCTGCCGTTGAGTTCGATTTCGCTGGCGGTGGCGATGCCGGGGCGCAGGCTGGCGCGGGCAAGGGAGAGCGAACCGTCCCAGTGGTTGTGCCCTTCGCCGGCGGTGAATACGCCGCTCAATTTGCTGACGGTAAGATGATTGGTTTTCCAAAGCAGCAGCGGGCTGCGGGCGGTAAGGTGCAACTGCTGCCACGAGCTGTCGGCGCGCAGGTTGAGGTTGCGCGTGTATAAAGTATCGGCTTGCGGCTGCCAAACCAAATCCGCCGTGGCCGCTACGGTGGCTGTTTCGCCGTTAACGGGAGCTTGGGCTTCAAAATTCAGCGCGGGCAGTTCCCATTGTTTACCGTTGCGGCGCAGTGTGCCGTTGCTTTTCCACGAAGCGGTTTCGGTCGGAGCGCGGCTGACGGTGCCTTCGGAATGGAAAATGCGGCTGTTTTCGTTTTCGTCTCCCATGTTCAAACCGAATTGCCGGACGTGATAGCTGTCGTCGGGCAGGTTGATGTTCAGACGGCTGTTTTCCACAATCAGGCGGTTGACTTCAACGGGTTTGCCCGGTTTTTTCCATAAATCTTGCAGGCTCCAACTGCCGTCGCTTCGGCGCGTGATTTCGGCATCGGCTTCTTTAACAACCCATTTTTCGATAATGGGGGAGTTGTTCCACAGGCCGCTCCACGCGAGGCCGATGCTCATTTCTTCGATGTGCACGGCGGATGCGCTGCTGTCGGGCTTGCTGAGTACGATATCGCGTAACACGATGGTCGGGCGGGGCAGCCAGTTGCGGCCTATTTTGTCGCTGAAGCGGATGGAGCGCCCCGTGTCGGCCACCGATTCGTCGGCCAGCGCATGAATGCGTTCGCTGCTGAATACATACAGCAGCGAAGCGTAAAAACCGAATATCAGCAATATGGTAATGAAACCGCCGAATACGATGAATCTCAGCCAGAATTTTCCGGAGCGGGGCAGGCAAATCATGATGAAAGAATAAAAACGGATTGTCGAAGTATAGCACACAGGCCGTCAGAACAAGTGCTTTGTTGGCGTATGTGGATGATTATTGCTACTATTCGGTCAGGCCAATCAGGGAGATTCAGATGATTATCGTGATGCAGAAACAGGCTTCCGCCGAAGCGGTACAATGTGTGGTGGCATTTATCCGCAGCCGCGGGTTGCAGGAGCATGTTTCCAAAGGCGAGGAGCGTACTATTATCGGTGCGGTGGGCGACGAGCGCGTGTTCCATCCCAACGAATTGGAACGGCTGCCATTTGTGGAGCGGGCCATCCGCGTGTTGAACGAATGGCGCATCATCAGCCGTGAAACCCAGCCCGAAAACAGCATCATCACGGTGCGCGGTGTGGCGTTCGGCGGAGAAAAAATGCTGGATATTACCGCCGATGGCAACCGTGCGGGTATGGCCGATGCGGTGTTCGCCGATCCTTTCTATTTGCCTTCGCGCCCTTATGCCGACACCGACCGGAGCAGCGAAAAGGAACAAATCCGCACCATGCAGGCCGAAGTGCAACGCCATCATGCCGCCGGCAAACCCGTGATCGTGCGGGTGCGCGATGTCCGCCAGATCTCACCTGCTCTGGATGCCGAGGCCGATGTCCTCTATTTGGGGGGAGAACTGATGAGCAACCGCGCCCTTCAAGACGAAGTAGGCCGTCTGAATACTCCCGTCGTGTTGTGTAAAGACAAGCACCACCGTGCCGACGAGTGGCTGGTGGCAGCGGAACATATCGCTTTGCGCGGCAACCACCACATTATCCTCGGCGAAGCGGGCACACTCAGTTTCGAACCGGAGCACCCCTACCGTTTGGATGTCGATGCCGTGGTGCGTGTGCGCAAGGTGAGCCATCTGCCCGTTGTCGCCAACATTACCCGTTTGTGGCATGGCGACATGCCTCAGGAAATCTTATACAAACTTGCTGCGGCGGCCGGTGTAAACGGCGTGATCAACAGCTTGCAGCAGGATTAGAGCCGGAAATTCCGAAGAGGCCGTCTGAAAAAGGATATTCAGACGGCCTCGTACATATGGCAAAGCCATCGGCCGCTTTTCCGTTTCCGCAAATGATTTATAATGCGTTTCAGACGGCCTCATGCCTTCTATAAATATCAGAGGCCGTCTGAAAACGGGATCGCCCCATAACCGAGGAGAGAAACATGAGCGAGAAATTTTATTTTTCCACCGCCGACTTAATCGACACCGCCCCCGATACGCCGTCATGCGAAACGCAGTTCCGCCATTTCGGCCGCCGATACAGCTTCTGCGGCAGAATCCGCACGGTTAAATGCGACCGCGACAACGGTTTGGTCAAGCAGATGATGAATACCCATTCCGACGGCGAAGTGCTGGTGGTGGACGGCGGCGGTTCTTTATACAGCGCATTGATGGGCGACATGATTGCCGGAGCGGGCGCGGCAAACGGCTGGGCGGGCGCGGTGATTTTCGGCGCGATCCGCGACGGCGAAGCCATCAACACACTTGATTTCGGCGTGAAGGCACTGGGCACCAATCCGCGCAAAAGCGCGAAAGACGGAGCGGGCCAAGTGGATGCAGCCGTATCGTTCGGCGGCGTAACCTTCACGCCCGGACATTATCTGTACAGCGATTCGGACGGCATTCTGGTGTCGGAAAAACCGCTGCGGGAAGAGGAATAATCCGAGATGAAAATCACTTCAAAATGGTTGGACAATTCATGCTTTGTGGCTACCAACGAGGCAGGCCACAGCGTTATTATGGAAGGCATGCCTGTCGAAGGACAGCCCAAACGCGGCCCCAGCCCGATGGAATTGCTGCTGATGGGCGTGGCGGGCTGTTCCAGTATCGACGTGGTGATGATTGCCGAAAAGCAACGTCAGGACATCACCGACTGCCAAGCCATCGTAACGGCCAAACGCGCCGACGAAACGCCGCGGGTATTTACGGAAATCCATATCCATTTCAAAGTATTGGGCCGCAACCTGAAAGAAAGCGCGATTGAAAAAGCCGTGCAGATGTCGGCGGAAAAATATTGTTCGGCCTCGATTATGCTGGGCAAGGCGGTCAAGATAACGCACAGTTTCGAAGTGGCCGAAGGATAAAGCCGCTGCGGTTTAGTGCTGTTATATTCTGCAAAAGCCGTCTGAAAAAGCGCGAACATCCGCTTTCAGACGGCAAGTTGCAGCAAAGTCAAGAATAAAATCCGGCAATGGTTTATAATCCGCCCGCCGGATAAAACCAATTCGTACGGCCGCGATTTCCAGAAAAAAAATGAAGCGGCCGTCCATACGTTTCCAACCCGTAATGCCGGCATGAGAATATCTATGACCGAAACCGAAAACAACCAGCCGGAAGCACCGGCCACCTCCTCCATGATACCCGGCGGACGACATGACTCGGAGCTTTTCCGCGTTTATTCCCGCATTCTCGACGGCATTACTGACCATGCGCTGCTGCCGGGCAAAAAACTGACCGAATCCGATTTGTGCCGCCAGATGGTCTGCTCGCGCAACACCGTGCGCGGCGCGCTTTCATTGCTGGCGCACGATAAAATCGTTGACCTGCTACCCAACCGCGGCGCATTCGTACATGTGCCCGACGCAAAAGAAACCCGCGATGTGTTCGAAACGCGGATTGCGCTGGAAGAAACCGTGGTAAACATGCTGCTGGATCAAAACGACGAAAGCCTGTCGAAGCGTTTGCAACCGCTGTATGCCTTGGTGGACGAGGAAGAAGCGGCTTTCGCGCGCGGCGACCGCGTGAGCTGGAACCGTTTAGCCAATGCGTTTCATATCGAATTGGCACGGTTGCTCGATAACGATGTGCTGCTGGAAATGATGCATGCCGTGTGCGCGCGTTCGTCGCTGATTATCGCCGTGTTCGACAAACCGAAAGACCGCTTGCGGCATACTTATTGCGAACACCGTGAAATGCTCGATTTGCTGGCGGAAGGCAAACGCAACCGCGCCTGCAAGGTTATGCGCCGCCATCTGGGGGAATGTCAGGCCCGATTGCTGAGGAAGTTTGAAGCGGAAAGCACGGAACTTTAAAGTGGTCGAAATGAGAAGGAGGCCGTCTGAAAACACTTTTCAGACGGCCTCTTCGGTTTGTAGAAATTACTTTTCGTTTTGTTTGTACCACTCAATAAACGCATCCGGTTTCACAAAGCCCAGCAAGGCTTCGCTGCGGCTGCCGTCGGCACGGACGACAAACACTCCCGGCGGGCCGAACAAGCCGTATTCTTTCAACAACGCCTGATGGTCGGGCGTGTTGGCGGTAACGTCGATTTGGAAGAAACGATCCATATCCACCGCTTCATGCACCGAAGGCTGGTTGAGGGTGTAGGCCGCCATTTCTTTGCACGAAATACACCAGTCGGCATAAAAATCAAGCAATACCGGTTTTTGCGGGTTTTGTTCCAAAGCGGCCTGCATAGCGGCTTTCAACTCCGAAACATCGGTGTAAACATGGCCGTGTGCACTGCTTTCCCCTTCGGCGGCAGGCGGCGTAAGCGTGAGGAAGTGGTGCAGGGCGGTGGTTTGTTTGTTGGCGCTTTGGTAAGCAAACCATGATCCGCCGGCAAGCAGCACCACGCCTAAAACCAAGCTCGCGCTTTTCAGACGGCCTGGCTGTTTTCTGGAGCCGGCCAACAACAGTCCGGCGGGAATGATCAGCAGCAAAGTGTACAGGGTGATCACCAAAAGATAGGGCAGATAAGGCGTGGCCAGATAAACGGCAACGGCAAGCAGGATAAAGCCGAAAGCGTATTTGATGCCGTCCATCCAAGTGCCTGCGCGGGGCAGAATATGGCCGCCGAAGGTACCGATGGCAATCAGTGGAACGCCGGTGCCGAGCGCCAGCGTGTATAAAGCCAAGGCGCCCAATGCGGCATCACCGGTTTGGCCGATATAGCCAAGGGCAAAGGCCAGCGGCGGAGCCACGCAGGGGCCGACAATCAGGGCCGACAGCATGCCCATCACGAATACGGAAACGATTTTGCCGCCGCTTAATTTATTACTCTGGTTTTGGAAATAGCCTTGTACGGAAGCAGGCAGTTGGAGGGTAAACACGCCAAACATCGACAAAGCCAGCAACACCATCACGGCCGCCGCCGCCAGCACCACCCACGGTTGTTGCAGCCACACGGTAAGCAGCGCACCGGTTAAGCCCGCAACCACGCCGACCATGGTGTAAGTGAGCGCCAAGCCCTGCACGTAAACCATGGAAAGGGCGAAAGCACGGCCTTTGGACGCGTTTTTATCACCTACCACGATGCTCGATACGATCGGCAGCAGCGGATACATACAGGCGGTAAAGCTCAAGCCCAGCCCGGCGAGAAAAAACGCCAATAAATTGGCGTTTAGCGTATCCCATGAAAGTTTGAACCGACTGCTGTCCAAGCCTTTGGCGGGAGCGGGCGACGAACCCGATGCCGCCGGAGCGGATTGCAGGAAGCGGTCTTTGCCGTTTGCCGGTGCTTCGGCCTGAGGCTGGTAAAGCCCGTTGTGGGTAATGTCGAAAGTGGTTTCGGTGGGCGGATAGCATACACCGGCTTCGGCACAGCCTTGATATTGCAGCGTCAATTGGTATTTTTGCGGTTTTTTCGCATATGGCCAGTTGATTTGCGCGGCATGGTGGTACACGGTTTGTTTGCCGAAGAATTCATCTTCTTTTTCTTCGCCTTTACTGTATTGAGGCGCGGCCAGCAGGCCTGAGGGATTGGTGTCGGCAAGGATTTTCGCCTGATAGAGATAATAACCGTCGGCAATCGCAAACTGCACGTTGATCCCTTGGTCGGTTACGTTGACCTGCGGCATGAAGGCCTGCTCGGGCGGCAGCAGTTTGGAAGCGTCCACCGCATGTGCGCCGGTGAGGAAAACAAAAAAGGTAGTGAAGAAATAAAGTAGTTTTTTCATGGCATTGCTCGTTTCAGACGGCCTGAAAGTATGAATAGTTGAAGTAAGATAAAAAAACGAAATATCCGGCTGTCGGGGCGGGCGGTTTTGCAATCTATCAATCATGTTTCTAGACGGAAAGCGCAAAGTATTCTGACATGACGGGTTGTAAAGTTATGTTTTTATAAAGACCGTAAAATGAAGGAGAGGCCGTCTGAAAAAACGGATGCCATGTTTTTCAGACGGCCTTCCCACCCCCAATTTAAGGGTAGGAAATGTAAGCGTAGGCCGAATGGTTGTGAATGGATTCGAAATTTTCACTTTCCACTACAAAGCCGCACACGCGGCTGTCGGCGATGAGGCGGGTGGCGACATCACGCACTATGTCTTCCACGAATTTCGGATTTTCATACGCTTTTTCGGTAACGTATTTTTCGTCGGGGCGTTTGAGAAGGCCGTAGAGTTGGCAGGAAGCCTGAGATTCCACGCAATCGATCACTTCTTCGATGCCGACTTCGCTGCCGCAGGTGATGGTTACGGTAACGTGCGAGCGCTGGTTGTGCGCGCCGTATTGGGAAATTTCTTTGGAACACGGGCACAGGCTGGTTACCGGCACCAATACTTTCAGCGTGTGGCTGTATACGCCGTTTTTGATTTCGCCGGTGAGGGTAACTTCGTAATCCAACAGCGATTGGATGCCCGACACGGGGGCGGCTTTTTTGCGGAAGAATGGAAATGATACGCTGATTTTGCCCGAATGCGAATCGAGTAATGCCACCATCTCTTCGGTAAGCGTTTTCAAACGGTTGAAACACAAGGCTTCGGTTTGGCGTTCCATCAGCGCCACGAAACGCGACATGTGCGTGCCTTTTTGGTCGGCAGGCAGGAAAACGGTCATGGTCAGGCGGGCGACCGTGTTTTGCGAACCCTCGGCGGTGTTGAGCGTGATGGGGAAGCGTAAATCTTTTATGCCGACTTGGTTAATCGGCAGATTGCGTAAATCGGGGCTGGATTGCACGTCTGCAATGGCGTTCATGCGGCGGATTTCCTTAGAATAAAACGGGCGGATGCCCTATGTGTGTGCTGCGGTGTGAAAAAACAAGGCCGAAGCCAGTATCGGGCCGTCTGAAACCGGTTCCGTATTTTAAGACGGCCTGTTTTATCTTTATCGTTGCCAAACAAGGCTTGGTTGCTTTTTAGAAGCGGAATTATATCACTCGAAACCGCGGTCGGCATTGATTGTTTCTATTTTTTAGATAGTGATAAAATACTGTTTTATTTATCTAAAGGTCGAACGCTATGGAATTTGCCACCCAAACCATCCACTCCGCTTACGACTGCGACGAACACAACCGCGCCATCATGCCGCCGATTTATCAGAACAGCATGTTTGCCATGCACGAAATCGGTGAAAATGCGCCTTACAAATATTCGCGCCTCAACAACCCCACCCGCAAAGTATTGGAAGACACGGTTGCCGAGCTGGAAAACGGTACGGCGGGTTTTGCATTTGCCAGCGGTATGGCCGGTATCGATGCCGTGTGGCGCACGTTTTTACGCCCGGGCGACACCATCGTGGCGGTGGCCGATATCTACGGCGGGGCCTATGATTTGCTGATGGACGTATACGCGCATTGGGGTGTGAACGTGGTGTTTGCCGATTTGACCGATGCCGCCAATCTCGACGCTATTCTCGCCGGCGGAAAAGTGAAAATGCTGTGGCTGGAAACCCCTTCGAACCCGCTTCTGCGTTTGGTCGACATCAAAACGCTGGCCGCCAAAGCCAAAGCGGCGGGCGCATTGGTGGGGGTGGACAACACTTTTGCCACGCCGTATCTGCAAAACCCGCTCGATATGGGCTGCGACATCGTGTTCCATTCCGCTACCAAATACCTATGCGGCCATTCCGACGTGTTGATGGGGGTGGTGGCGGTAAAAGATGCGAAACTCGCCAAACCGTTGCGCAATATGATGACGAACACCGGAGCCGTGGCCGGTCCGATGGATTGCGCATTGGTGCTGCGGGGCATCAAAACGCTGGTGGTGCGGATGAAGCAGCATCTTGAAAACGCCGCCGAACTCGCCCGCCGCTTGGAAACGCATCCCGCCGTTGCCAAAGTGTTTTACCCGGGCTTGCCGTCGCATGAGCATCACGAATTGGCAAAATGGCAGATGCGCGGTTTCGGCGGCGTGGTATCGGTTTATCTGAAAAACGATACCCAAGCTGCGGCCAACAGCGTGATTAAAAACATGAAACTCGTCAAAATGGCTTCCAGTCTCGGCGGCGTGGAAAGTTTGGTGAACCACAGCTACTCCCAATCGCACAGCGGTATGCCGCCCGAATTGAAAGCAGGCTTGGGCATCAAAGAAGGTTTGTTGCGTTTTTCCGCCGGCATCGAAGACATCAACGATATTTGGAACGATATTTCCAATGCGTTGGATACCACGTTGTAATGCTGCCGCAAAAGGCCGTCTGAAAAGCTCCGGCCGTGCCAAACTTTATCCCGTCCGTTTTCAGACGGCCTTCCGAAGCAAGGTTTGAACCGAGAGGCCGTCTGAAAGCCGTTTGATAAAACTTTCCGCAAAGGGAACACCATGTTCACTCCGGCAAGCTGTGATTTATTCAACCGGCCGTTTTTCCAATTCGCACAACTCAAAAAATACCAGCCCGAAGCCATTCCCCAAATCAAAGCCGACTACAAAACCGCATGGCAGATTTGGCAGGACACTATTCTGCAAACGGCCGAAAAATTGGGCGAACCGTTCGCTCCGCCGCATATCGAACGCTGGTGCAACGGTTGGCA
Source organism: Neisseria sp. MVDL19-042950 (assembly GCF_030504625.1). Classification (GTDB taxonomy): domain Bacteria; phylum Pseudomonadota; class Gammaproteobacteria; order Burkholderiales; family Neisseriaceae; genus Neisseria. Next base: position 76,373 of record NZ_JAUKWH010000006.1, read on the forward strand.
GGTGCGCGCCCACTTTTTCGCCTATTTCAAATACGCCGCCTATCAAGATTCGGCAGCCATTTTGTCGGTGCTGCTCAACCGCCGCCGGTTGACCGTGAGTTTGGATTGGCATTGCTACAAAGCGGGAAAATCGCCGATTACCCTTGCCCACTATAATCAATGGCCGGATGGGCTTGACCTTGAAACCTTCGGCGGTTTCGATGTTTGGCATGGAAGCGAGAGCGAGTACGCCGACTATCCGACCGTGGCGCGGCAGGCGGGGCAGGGGTTTGCCTTGCAGTCGGACGAAGATTTTTTCTGTATCGGCAAGCATATCGAACGGGACGATTTGGGAAAGGCGGACAGCGCGGAATGGATTGCGCAAACGATTAGGGCGTTGCAGCCGCTGTATGAGGCTTGCCATAAACCGTAAATAGTCAAAAGGCCGTCTGAAAACATTTTCAGACGGCCTTTTCAATCAGATTGAAATAGCCGGTTTGTCCACAGACGGAAGGCGGAATCCGATTGAAACGTTGCACCGCTTCCCGGGCGTTCGGTGCGGTTACGCGCCCGCCGCCGTCATGCCGCCGATCAGAACCGAACCGATTTTATTCGGCGAGCGTTTTAACGCATCGTCGGCAACGCCGATGATGTTCAGATACATATCCTGCAAACGTCCTGCAATGGTGATTTCTTGCACGGGATAGGCAATCACGCCGTTTTCCACCCAGAAGCCCGCCGCGCCGCGCGAATAATCGCCGGTAAGCGTATTGACCCCTTGCCCCATCAGTTCGGTAACGAGCAGGCCGGTGCCCATTTCTTTGAGCAAATCGGCTTGGGTGGTATGGGTGCTGCTCAAATACAGATTATGCGCACCGCCCGCGTTGGCAGTGGTTTGCATGCCGAGTTTGCGTGCGCTGTAACTGCTTAAAAAATAACCTTGCACGATGCCGTTTTCAATCACGAAGCGCGGTCGAGTAGCCACGCCTTCGCCGTCGAAATAAGTGCTGCCGAACGCGCGCGGAATATGCGGTTCTTCGCGCAGGTTGATGAAGGTTGGCAGAATTTGTTTGCCGAGGCTGTCGATGAGGAAGCTGCTTTGGCGGTAGAGTGCGCCGCCGCTCAAGCCGCCGATAAGGTGTCCGATCAAGCCGCCGGAAACGCCGGTGTCAAACAACACGGGATAGCTGCCGGTAGGGATGCTGCGGCCTCCCAAACGGCGCACGGTACGTTCGGCGGCGGTGCGGCCGATACTTTCGGGCGATTCCAAATCGAGATGGCGGCAAGAGGTGTCGTACCAATAATCGCGCTGCATGCCGTCTGAATCGGCGGCGACCACACTGCACGAAATGCTGTGGCGCGTGCCTTGCTGGTGGGCGGAAAAGCCGTGCGAATTGCCGTAAACATATTGGTAATGCCCGGTTTGTACGCCTGCGCCGTCGGAATTGGTGATGCGGTTGTCGGTATCCAGCGCGGCCTGTTCGCATTGCTTGGCAAGGGCGACGGCAGCCTCGGCGGATAAATCCCATTCGTGGTATTTGTCTAAATCGCCGATTTCACGAGCCATTAAATCGGCATCGGCTAAGCCCGCGCAATCGTCTTCGGCGGTGTATTTGGCAATATCGACGGCAGCCTGCACAGTGTCGCGCAAGGCTTGCGGCGAGAAGTCGGCGGTGCTGGCGCGGCCTTTGCGCCGGCCGACGTATACGGTGATATCGAGCGATTTGTCCTGCTGGTATTCGATTTGTTCGATTTCGTTCAGGCGCACATTAACGCTTTGGCCGAGCGATTCGCTCAAATCCGCTTCGGCGGCCGTGGCACCGCTTTGCTTGGCCAAGGCCAACACCTGATCGCAGAGTTGCAGGAGTTCGTTTTTACTGTGATTGAACATGATTTTTGTCGTCAATGAGGGTTGCACGGTATTTTAACTGCTTTCAGACGGCCTCGGTAAAAATATAGCGGCGGCAAAGACAAGGCGGGCGGCTGTGTTAAAATGCGGCAACCTGATAAAGAGACAAGAAAATGAGCAATAACGAACAAGAATGGGTAAGCAAAACCCAGATGAAAAAACAGATGGACAGCCTGCAAGATTTGGGCATGGAGCTGACCAAACTTTCTCCCGACACCTTAAAAAAAATCGGCTTGCCCGAAGATTTGCACGAAGCGGTACTGGCGTATAAAAAAATAACTTCCAACGGCGCTTTGAAACGGCAGGCGCAATACATCGGCCGTCTGATGCGCGATACCGACCCCGAGCCGATCGAACGCTACCTTGCCAAACTGCGTGGCGACAATGCCGCCCACAACGCCTTTTTGCAGCGGGTGGAACAAGCGCGCGACCGCCTGATAGCGGGCGACGATGCGCTCACGGCGTTTATTGCCGAATACCCGAATGCCGATGCGGGTAAATTGCGCACTTTAATCCGCAACACGCGCAAAGAGCAGGAGCTGAACAAACCGCCGAAAAATTTCCGCGCTTTGTTTCAAGAAATCAAAGCCGTGATGGACGGCGGCCATGCCGCCGCAGACGAAGGGGCGGAAGAAGAAACCTTCGAGTAACGGATATATCGGTGGACATGAGGCCGTCTGAACAGTGTTTCGGACGGCCTTTGCGCATTCATACGCATGGCGGTGGAAAATCCGCTAAAATATCACGCTTTACTTTTTCAGACGGCCTCGAGTTATGTTGGTATTGGGAATCGAATCTTCTTGCGACGAAACCGGTGTGGCGCTTTACGACACCGAACGCGGTTTGCTGGCGCATCAGTTGCACACGCAAATGGCGATGCACGCCGAATACGGCGGTGTGGTGCCGGAGCTGGCGAGCCGCGACCATATCCGCAGGCTGGTGCCGCTGACGCAGGGTTGTTTGGAAGAGGCAGGGGCAGGGTATGCCGATATTGATGCGGTGGCGTTCACGCAAGGCCCGGGATTGGGCGGCGCGCTGCTGGCCGGTTCCAGCTATGCCAATGCTTTGGCTTTTGCGCTCGGCAAGCCCGTGATTCCCGTCCACCATCTTGAGGGGCATCTGCTCTCGCCGCTGCTGGCCGATGAAAAACCCGAGTTTCCTTTTGTGGCTTTGCTGGTGTCGGGCGGGCATTCGCAGTTTATGGCGGTGCGCGGCATCGGCGATTACACGCTTTTGGGCGAAAGCGTGGACGATGCCGCCGGAGAAGCGTTTGATAAAACCGCCAAACTGCTCGGCCTGCCGTATCCGGGTGGTGCCAAGCTCTCCCAACTTGCCAAACTCGGTTCGCCCGACGCATTCGGTTTCCCGCGCCCGATGCTGCATTCCGACGATTTGCAGATGAGCTTTTCCGGCCTGAAAACCGCCGTGCTGACTGCCGTGCAGAAAGTGCGGGCGGAGAACGACGGCGAAATTCCCGAACAAACCCGCAACGATATCTGCCGTGCGTTTCAAGATGCAGTGGTGGACGTGTTGGCGGCCAAAGCGCACAAGGCTCTGCTGGATACCGGTTTCCGCACTTTGGTGGTGGCCGGAGGCGTGGGGGCGAACTGGAAACTGCGCGAAACCTTAGGCCGTCTGAAAATACAGCCACCTTACGTCAAAGGCCGCCCGAAACCGCCCGCTGAAGCCGTAAAGGTTTACTTCCCGCCGATGGAGTATTGCACCGACAACGGCGCGATGATTGCTTTTGCCGGCGCGATGCGTTTGCAGCAGGCGCAACCTTCGGGCGGATTTAATGTGAAACCGCGCTGGCCGTTGACGGATATTGTGAAACAGCCTTCCCAATAACCCTTCCTTCCCACCGCAAAGCCCATGTCGAAACGCATACATACCCATTACGACAATCTCAAAGTTGCGCAGGACGCACCGATAGAAGTCATCCGCGCGGCTTACCGTTCGCTTTGCAAAAAATACCATCCCGACCAAAACCGAGATAACCCCGCCGCACACCGTATCATGAGCCTGATTAACCGCTCGTATGCGGTATTGTCCGACCCCGAACAGCGGCGTGCGCACGATGAATGGATTGCCGCGCAACAGCAAGGCTGCGGGTCGGAGATGCCGTTAAGCTCGCCCATGCCCGCACAAGCGGAGCCGATGCCGTCTGAAAACTTATTGCGGCAGCGCCGTTTCTGGCTGGGGCTGGCGTTTTTCGTTTTCTTGCTGGGCGGCCTGTTTTGGCTGGCGCAGCAACAACGCGAAGCCGCTGCCGATATGCCGCCGCGTGCGGTTGCCGCTTCCGAGCATTATCCCGAATTCGCCCAATATCTCGACGGCTATCCCGTGCTGGCGGAGCGGGGCAACGGTATGGTGAAAATCGATAACCGCCGCAACCGTTCGGCGGTGTTCGTGCAGATTTATCCGGCCAAAGGCGATACCGCCATCCGCACCGTTTATATTCCCGCCCATGCCGATTTCACCGCTTTCAAGCTCGGCGCGGGAGCTTACCGTATCCGTTACCGTCAGTTGGCCAACGACACGTGGGAGGCGGCCGAATTCACTTTGGCCAGCGAACAGGCCCGTGCCGATGTGGTATTGAAAAACGCCCCGCCGGACGGATTGTAGAGGCCGTCTGAAAAGTATGGAGGAAGAAAATGTCCAAATGGAATGAGCGTTATCAAACCGAAGAATATATTTTCGGCACCGAACCCAACGAATTTATCGCCCGCATCCGCCCCTTTCTGCCTGAGAGCGGCAGGGCGTTGGATTTGGCTACCGGCGAAGGGCGCAACGGTGTTTTCCTCGCCCGGCATGGTTTGGATGCCGAAGGGGTGGACATGTCGGCGGTGGGCTTGGAAAAAGCGCAAAAGCTGGCGGAAGCCAAAGGCGTGCGCTTTGCCACCCGTTTGGAAAACATTGCCGAAATGCAGATGCCGTCTGAACATTATGCCGTGATCACTTCGGTGTTCTGCCACTTCGCCGAACCGGAACGTACCCGCGTAATGCAGCGCATTATCGGCGCATTGCAAAGCGGCGGTTTGTTTGCCGGCGTGTTTTATCATCCCGACCAGATCGGCTACGGCACCGGCGGCCCTAGTGATCCCGCCATGCTCGGCACGCTGGAAGAAATGCAAAATGCGTTAAAAGGTTTGGAATGGCTGATTGCCGAGCATAGTTTGCGCGAAATGAACGAAGGCAGCCGCCATCGGGGAACCAGTTCGGTAATTTGTTTGTTGGGGCGCAAACGCTAGAAAGCGTTGGAATACGGTTGCGGTAATACCGGTTGGGTTTTACCGCCGCATGTGAAAGAGGCCGTCTGAAAGACTTTAAACAAATCTTTCAGACGGCCTCTCGCCTTATGCATGATATCAGCGGCGGATTTCTACAAACGAGTTGGTACGCAACTCTTGCAGCAGGCCGGCAGTGGCCTGTTCGATTTTTTGCTGTGCAATATATTGGCGCACGGCTTCGCGTTGACGCTCTTCGGGAGAGCCGGCATCGCGCACTTCGTTGAGTTTGATAACGTGCCAGCCGAACTGGGTGCGCACGGGGCGGCTTACTTGACCCGGTTTTAGGGCTTTTACGGCACTTTCAAATTCGGGAACCATATAGCCTTCGCCAAACCAGCCCAAATCGCCTCCGGCCGCGGCGCTGCCGTCTTGCGAGAATTGGCGTGCAAGGGCGGCAAAATCGTGGCCGCTGCGTGCCTGATTGTGGATTTTACGGATGCTGCTTTCCGCCGCTGCCGCCGCATTGCTGCTTTCGGCTTTCAGCAAAATATGCTGGGCGCGGTATTGGCGCATCGGTCTGCCTTCGGGCAGCGAGAGGCCTTGTTGTTTGGCTTGTGCGATCAGGTTGTCGATTTCCGCATCGCTTACGCGGCTGTTTTGCATAATCGCCTGCTGCTGTACTTTTTGGGCAATGATGCTGTCGGCAACACTGCGGCGCACGGCAGCTTTGCCGATACCGATTTTGGCTGATTGGGCATACAGGCCGTCGATAGTGGTTTTGCGCGATTGGGCGATACGGGCGAGGGCTTCGTCGATTTCGGCATCGCCGGCGCTGATGTTGCGCCGTTTGCCCGCCTGTACGATCAGCGATTGGTCGATAAGCTGTCGCAACACCTGCTGGCGCAGTTCTTGATCGCTGATTTGGCTGCCTTTGGGCAGGTTGCGCCGCGCTTCGGCCATGCCTTGGCGTACATCGCGGTGGGTAATCGCTTCCGTACCGGCAACAGCGGCAATACCGTCGACCAATTTGATGTCGGATGCTTGAACGGTTTGCAGGGTGAGGCCGAGCGCGGCGGCGAGAATCAGGGATTTGCAGTTCATTGTTTGACTACCTCGTTGGTTTTGCTGTAGCCGGGAATGGCTAAACGCAGTTTTTCAAAAGGATTGTTGCCGATATTGCTCAAATCTTTCAGTTGCAGGTTGAAAAATACGGCGTTTTTCTTACTGTTCAGGCCGGTAACGTAACGCTGGCCGACCACGCTGGCACTCCAGCAGCCGCAGCCGCTTTTGTATTCGACGCCGGCGAGTATTTCCAGCGGCTTTTTAACATTGATTTCATAGTTGTAGCGGGCAACGCCATACAGGTTTTTCGTAAGCGGCCACTGGGCGGCAAGGTCTATCTGGCTGAGTTTGTCGTAAAAATATTCGCCGTTTTTCTGCAGGTAGATTTTTTCGTTGCGCCCGTATTTATAGCGCGCGCTCAATACTTTGCCCGGCTCGGGGTTGTAACGCAGGCCGGTGGAGAAACTTTCGGTGCGTTTCAGGTTTTCGTTGTAATGCACGTCGGTGTCCACGCTCACGCTGTCGCTGACTTTTCCATTGGCAAACGCCACCCAATCGGAACGGTTGCGGGTGTAGCGGCCCACGCTTCCGTCGAGCAATACGTTATCGTTTTTCAAGTAGAACTTCTGGCCGATACCGGCGCGGAATAGTTCGGCACCGTTGTTCGGGTTGAGAAAACGGGTTTGTACCGCGGTGGAAACGCTGTTGGCGGAGTTGATGCGGTCGTTGCCGGAATACAGGTTTTCACGGAAAAGCTGGCTGTAGTTGAAGCTGTTTTCCGAAGAGTCGAAATTGGGCAGGTCGTTTTGCGACTTGGTGGGGATGTAGTTGTAAAACAGGCGCGGTTCGAGGGTTTGGACGTAATTGTTGCCGAAGAGCGAGGCTTTGCGCTCGAAAGTCAGGCCGCCGTCGACATTGAAAACCGGCAATGTGCGGCTGAGTGTGCGTGCGTCTTTATTTTTAAATTTATCCAAATCGTAATAGGTGGCATGCACGCCGATTTTGGGGCGCAGATAGCCCCAAGCATTGTGCAAATCCCATTTGACGCTCGGATACAGCACCACGCGGCTGCCGGCTTGCTTTCTGTCGTGGTCGAAGCGGGTGAACTGGCTGAATACGTTGACTTGCGCACCGCCTATGCTTTTCTGCCAGCGGGCGGAAAAGCGCGGCAACAGGGCGTAAGGTTCGTCTTTGTAGCCGTCGGCATTGGCAAGGGTTTGGTATTTTTGGGCGGTGAAATAGCCGTCAAAGAAGCCGTCCAACAAACGGGAATGGTATTTCAGCCATGCTTGGCGGTTGAGGTTGACGTTGCGGGCGATGTCGTCGCGGTTGTAGAAATCGCGGTAATAGTCGTTGTCGGATACTTGGTGGAAGTCTATGCCGCCGCTGAGACGGTCGGTAAATTGGTGGCGGTGTTCCCATTGGGCGCGGTAGCGGTTGTTGTGTTCGCTCCGTTTGTCGTCGGGCATCCAAGTGCCTTCGACTTTTCCTGAAAATTTAGGCTCGAGATAACGGAACTGCCCGCCTAATTGAACGCCGCGGTTGCTGATAAAGCCGGGCGTAACGGTTGCATCATAATTCGGCGCAAGGTTGAGGTAATAGGGCAGAGCCATTTCTAGGCCGTCTGAACCGATAGAAAGCGCCGGTACCAACAAGCCGCTTTTGCGGTTGCCGTTGATGGGGAAGTCGGCCCACGGCGTATATAAAACCGGTACTCCACCGAAAACCAGCGATGCATGTTTGGCCACGCCGATGCCGCTGTTTTGGTCTGCTTCGATGCTTTTTGCCTGAATATACCAACTTGCGTCGCCGCGCTCGCAGGTGTTGAATTTGGTGTTGGTGAGTTTGTAGCGGCCGTTGGCCTGCATTTCGGCCGTTTCGCTCACGCTTTGCAAACGGCGGCCTTCATGTTCGGCTTCCAAGCGGGCATTGTGCGAAATGCCGGTGCCTGCGGCTAAGTTGTATTCGACCGTGCTGCCGCTGACGGTGGAGCCGTTTTGATATAGCGTGAACGTATCGCCTGCCCGCACGACTTCGAGGCTTTGGTCGTAGTCTACCCATTGTGCGTTGAGTATTTGGTCGTTGCGTTCGATGATCACATCGCCTTCGGCACGCACTTTGATATTGGTTTGGCCTTCGAGTCGGTCGGCAGTAATGCGGGTATAGTCTGCGGGCAGGGCTTCGCCGCTGCTGCGTTTGATGTCGGGTACGGCATGTGCCGCCGCTTCGTTACGCAGTTTTTCCGGCGAGCATTTCAGGCATGTGCTGCCGAGCGGCAAATCGTCGGCAGCCTGCGCCGTCGCTGCTGCGCCGAAGCCTACTCCCAAGGCCAATACCAGCGGTTTTAATGAAAATAAACGAGCCAAAGTCTCACCTTAAATCGGTTTTGCCAGTTAGAATAGCGGATATTTTAACCTGAAAAAATGAAAAACGACCATGCAACGACAAACCGAATTGAAAAATTGGCTGGAAACGGTTTATCCCGCCCAGTCTTTCGAATTAAGCTTTGCCGCAGCCGATGCCGATTTCCGGCGGTATTTCCGCGCCGCTTTTTCAGACGGCCGCACCGTAATCTGTATGGATGCCCCGCCTGAGAAAATGAGTGTCGCACCTTACCTGAAAGTGCAAAAATTATTTGACATGATAAACGTACCACAGGTTCTGCATGTAGACGAAGCTCAAGGTTTTATGGTGTTAAACGATTTGGGCAACACCACTTTCCTGACCGCCATGCAGCAAGAAAACGGAGAAACTGCACATAAAGCCTTGTTACTCGAAGCGATTGACGAGCTGATTACTTTGCAGAAACACAGTAAAAAAGACATATTGCCCGAATACGACAGAGAAGTTATGTTGCGCGAAATCAATCTTTTTCCGGAATGGTTTGTCGCCAAAGAATTGGGTAAGAACTTGAATTTCAAACAGCGCCAACTGTGGCAGCAAACCGTCGATACCCTGTTGCCGCCTCTGTTGGCGCAGCCGCAAGTGTATGTGCACCGTGATTTTATCGTCCGCAATCTGATGCTGGAAAAAGGCCGCCCGGGAGTGTTGGATTTTCAAGATGCGCTTTACGGCCCAATTTCTTACGATTTGGTGTCGCTGCTGCGCGATGCTTTTATCGAATGGGAAGAAGAATTCGTGCTGGATTTGGTTATCCGCTATTGGGAAAAGGCCCGTGCCGCCGAATTGCCCGTGCCGAAAAATTTTGATGAGTTTTACCGTTGGTTCGAATGGATGGGAGTACAGCGCCATCTTAAAGTGGCCGGTATTTTTGCACGATTGTATTACCGCGACGGCAAAGATAAATACCGCCCCGAGATTCCGCGGTTCCTCAATTATCTGCGGCGGGCATCGCGCCGTTACAATGATTTGGCTCCGCTATATGCATTGTTGGTCGAATTGGTTGGCGATGACGAATTGGAAACCGGATTTACGTTTTAACTTGGGAATGAACGGATGAGGCCGTCTGAAAAAGCCGCTCAGCTTTTCAGACGGCCTTCTGTTTCAGCCGGATAGCATAACAATACCCGTATGGTTTAAAATCTTGCTTATTTTTCCAGCAGATTGCCTATCATGCCGACCCAATCCTACCACCTCACCTTCTCCCGCTTCAGCCCCAAACTCTCCGTCGTCTCCTTTACCGCCACCGAAGCCCTCAACAGCACCTACCGCCTAGACATCGAACTCACCTCCAGCGATGCCGACCTGCCGCTGTCGTCGTATATCAACCAAACCGCCGTCTTTACCGTGACCCCGGTCAGCTCCGATGTGTTGGGATTAATCGAAGGCATGCTCGCCCCCGATGCGTTGAAAAGCTGGCACGGCATCATCACCCGTTGCGAGCGGCTGGACACTTCCGCCGACGAAACCCGTTACCGTTTGATGTTAGAGCCGCGTTTAGCGGCTCTAACACATTTTACCGCCTCCCGTTTGTTTCAAAACCAATCCGTGCCCGACATCATCGCCGCGGTGTTGAAGCACCACCGCTTTGCCGGTGTCGATTTCCGCTTTAATACTTCGCGCGAATACAGTGTGCGCGAATATGTAACCCAGTATCAGGAAAGCGACTTCGCCTTCATCAACCGGCTGTGCGAGGAGGAAGGCATCTGGTACGCCTTCGAACAACATGAGGAGTATGGCGATGTGGCGGTATTCGGCGACGATGCCGGCCATTATTGCCGCGGCAGCAGTCTGCCGTATCCCTACCGGCCGCAGGCGGGATTGGAGAGTGTCGGTGCCGAAGCCTTCCATACCTTCAACACCGTCCACAACCCGATTCTCGAATCCGTCCGCGTCGGCGACTACAACTACCGTGCTGCCGACAGCGACCTATGGTCCGAAGCCACGGCAAAGAGTGCCGACGGCGACAACAGCGTCTTACTCGGCCGCGACAGCCGTTGGGGGTTGCATCACAAGACTCCCGAGGAAGCGCAACTTCAGACGGCGTTACTGCAACAGCTCGACCACTGCCGCCGTCTCGTCGCCTCCGGCAGCGGCAACGTGACCGCCGTCAGTCAGGGACGGGTGTTACAGACGGCCCCGTCTGTGGCCGAAGCCGATCACGGTTGGCTGATCGTGTCGGCCCAGCATCACGGCGGCCGCAGCGACAGCTACCGTAACAGCTTTACCGCCATTCCCGCCGATAAGGTGTTCCGTCCCGAACGGATTACCCCGCTGCCGAAGATTCAGGGCAGCCTACCCGCCAGAATCACCAGTCCCGGCAACTACACCTATGCCTATCTCGACAATATGGGCCGTTACCGCGTCAAACTGCCGTTCGACCTCGACGAGTGGAGCCCGGGCGGAGAAAGCCGTCCCATCCGCTTGGCCAAACCGTATGCCGGCCCCGCCTACGGCCAACACTTCCCGCTCCACGAAGGCACCGAAGTGATGTTGTCGTTCGTGCAGGGTAATCCCGACCGGCCGTATATCTCGGGAGTGATGCACGACAGTTCCCACCCCGACCACGTCCCTGCCGATTGGAACACCCGCAACGTTATCCGCACTTGGGCCAACAACAAACTGCGGATGGAAGACAAACAGGGACAGGAACACATCAAACTGGCGACCGAATACGGCAAGAGCCAACTCAACCTCGGCCATATCGTCGACGGGCAACGACAAAAACGCGGCGACAACGGTGAAGGCTTTGAGTTGCGTACCGACAGTTGGGGTGCATTGCGGGCGGGTAAGGGTTTGTTGATTTCTTCAGACGGCCAAAGCGGTGCACAGGGAACGGTATTAAACCGCGACCAAGCCATTGCCAATTTGGAACAGGCATTGTCATTGGCAAAGAGTTTGAACAAAGCCGCCCATACTGCTAAGGCGGAAGGAACCTTAACCGAAGAGCAGGAAGGCCGTCTGAAAAACTGTATTAAAGACTTATACCAACAAGTGATTTTACTGTCGGCCCCCGACGGTATCGCCACCGCCACCCCGCAAAGCCAGCTGCACACCGCCGGCCAACACCTCCACCATATCAGCGGCGGCGACACCGACATCAGCGCCGGCCAAAACTTCACCGCCCATGCGGTCGGGAGCGTCAACCTGTTTGCGCAGAGCAACGGGGCGAAACTGCAGGCCAATCAGGGCAAGGTGGAGATACAGGCACAGAACGATGAAATGCAGATTAATGCCCTCAAAGATGCCGTCTTAACCAGCAGTGCGGGGAAAGTGGTTATCGCATCCAAAGAAGAAATCGTACTGACTTCGGGCGGAGCGTATATCCGGATTAAGGACGGCGAGATTGAGTTGGGATGCCCGAAAGTGGTGCGGGTGAAGGCGGCGGCTTGGGAGGTTACGGGGCCGAGTAGTTTTAACAATGCCGATTTACCACTATTTGATACAAGTCGGCTGTATGATTTACGGTATCATTTTGTGGATGATGAAGGGATTCCTTATAAAAATACAGAATACGTAGCTTACCTAAATGATTATAAAGTTGTTCATGGAAAAACAGACTCTGATGGATTTACTCAAATTTTTTATTCAGATAAACCGGATCAAGTCAAAATACATTTAATACAACATTCTGAAAACAATGAAGATAGAAGGTAATCTAAGTATGAAAAATGATAGTGAAATGGTTACGTTCAATATTTATGCAAAAGTTCGAACAAATGTTAATACTAAAGATTTATTTTATGACATTAAAGTGCATGATAATAAAGGATCAGCTATTTTAAATTTACGAGGACAATCATTAAAATCAGATGGCATGATTGGCATACATAAAACCAAAGCCATTCCAAGAGGTGCTGCAAATAAATTTTTAAAAGAAGTGATGTTATACAAAAAAGTGGGAGGGAGCTTGATCCCTGTTTTAAAGAATTCACATATTATCCCTTTTCATTTAACTGAATTCGAAAGTGAAAAAATTAACCCCAAATTATTGGAAGCAACTATAGATTATTTCGAATCAAAAGGAAAAATGGATAAAGAAAAAGTCTCTCAAGTACAAATTACGAGAAAACGATATAGATATATTCAAGTAAGAGAAGATTTTAAGATGAAAACTGGCGTTTCAAGCTCATTTCAAGCAGTTGAAAACGTTGGAATTCGAGGAGGATTTCATATAATTGGAAATATAGAAATTACAAATAATAAATTATTAGTATTTGCACAAGGGCATTCTAATGCAGGACACCCTTTAGCAGGAGATGGTAAATTAGAATTTTTAGTTAATGCAACAGTATATATAAATAAAAAACGATTGCATTCTCAACAACTAGAATGGAATCCTCATGGTTATTGGAAATCTAGCGACAGCATATACACAATAATAGGGGAGGCAATTTTTGATTTACCTGAACCTCAACGCGGTCAAGAAACCCTATTAAAATTAGAGGCGATGTATCAAGTAGTCCGAGATGCTGGATCCGGTTCCTTTGTATCAAATAAGATTACAAAAACATTATCTTTTCACACAGAGTTAAAATGAAACAAATTCTTATAGCCTTTTATTTCATACCACTTCTCATTAGCTGCTCTGATAATGCAGCACACTCTAAACAAACCAATTTTTTAGAAAACAATAATAACCCTATAGTTACCAACAGTAGCAATGAAAAATTTAATGCACAAGTTGAAGAGTGGAATAGAATATTTTTAGAACAGGACGAATCGTTGCAAGGCAATAAAAGAAAAAAGGAAATGCTCCATAATATAAATACTTTTTTGCTTGAAGAGCCAAATAATTTCCAAGCCCTTTCAGTTAGGATGAGAATGTTTTTAAATTTAAAACATTACCCGGATGCTTTACAGGATTTGCAAAAGATTAATCAGTTAAAAAAAGATGGTATCTTGAAGTTTAGTGAGTGTATCTTAAATGAAAAGTTAGGTACTCTTGATATGCCATGCTACCAATCTGCAATAAACATATATTCAGCTAATATAGTTAAACCAGAATCAGATCTTAATTATTTGTTGATGCTTTATATGAAAAGCCCTGAAGAAGCACGAACAAAACTGGAAAATTTAGAAAATAAAGAAAAAGATCCTATCTTTAAAGAGCACATTAATGAAATCTTAAACTCTAATAGAAAAGATATTGTGAATAATTTTTTTGAAAATTGAACTTATTTTTCAGCCAGCTTTTTAGAATCGGTCAAATCTGGCAGATCATGGTCGGACGAGAGGGGGACGGTGGCGGCAAGCACTCTGCCGATCAGTGGCCTGCGTCCGGCTTCGTTTACACCGGCAGTCAGGATCAATGGAGTATTATCCATGGTTTATTTTTCAGACGGCCTGAGATCAGGCTAATAGGTTCATACTGAAAAGATAGGCTCACCAAATCACCTGCTGAAGCAAGCTGCGGCAAGAGATGTGAAAGTCCGGTTATTAATTTGGTATACACAACCGGGAAACCAAGCACAAGAAAATGTTTCCGGTCGAGTAGCAGCCGTTACAGGTATGGTAAGGGTAAAGCGTGGTAATAAAACCGCGACAGAATATGCTCCCAAATGGTTTCATGATGTATTTTTCGGTAAGCAACCCAATATTAAAGTGGTTTTTCGCGATATTAACGACCAAGGCAGCTTATGGAATAGTGAAGACAGCAGGACAAGAGGGGAAAGCTCTACTTTGAGTTATCCTACTGATCATCAAAAATCATTTATGGTCGATTACGGTTTTGAAAATGCACACGGTTACGTGATGGGGCACAACAGTCTGACGGCTTATTGGGATACTGTACAGATGCTGCATGATACCGACTTACGCGAATACAACTACGAAAAAGGTTATCGAAACGGTCCTTTCCATGATTTTTCGCTACGGGTAGAAGGGCCGTGCTTAATCGATTTAAACCATAATTTCTGCGAGTCATGGGATGACAATTGCAATAGATATGTGAGCAGCAAAGGCGATAAAATCACTCAAGCACGCGAAAAATTAAGCAGTGCGATGAAAGCCCCTAAAGGAAGTGCGGGCGGGCAAATTGTCCGCACCCGCCCCGACAAACAAGTGAACGGCCGCAAGGAAAAAGAAATTCGCCGCGCCTATATGCAGATTGCAGCCAATCCGCACCGTTATATTCTGATTGTTAACCAATATTTCCAATATGCCCGATGGGTTAGAGAGATCAAACGGCATTTTTCGGCTGCCAAGCAACAGGGGGGCGAAGCGGCAGATTTACATTTTCGCCTTTACTCCAGAACCTGAGAAAGAAGGCATGATGTTCCGCACCCACCAGATGGCTAATGAGCTCGGTGTGAGCAATCAAGTAGGCAAGGGGGACAGCGAATTTTACAGCCTCCAACCAGACGGTACTTATGTGTTAACGAAAAAAGGCAAAGCCGAAGGGGCGGCTGCCAAACAAACTCGAAAAGAATTGCAAGCCATAGGCATAG
Organism: Neisseria sp. MVDL19-042950; assembly: GCF_030504625.1. Taxonomy (GTDB): domain Bacteria; phylum Pseudomonadota; class Gammaproteobacteria; order Burkholderiales; family Neisseriaceae; genus Neisseria. The sequence continues at coordinate 91,402 of NZ_JAUKWH010000006.1, forward strand.
AAACGGTATTCTGCAACCTGAAAACACAAGTAACCGGCAAAAAACCGAAAGACATCTATATTCATGCCAAGCTCACCGTGATTGACGACGATTTCTTCACCCTCGGTTCGGCCAATCTGAATATCCGCAGCATGGCGGTAGACTCGGAACTGAACATCCTCAGCGACGACGATGCCACAGCCGTGCATTTCCGCCGCACTCTGTTGCAGCGGTACAGCGGTGGAGAAATTCCGCAGCCCAAGCAATACGGCGATATGAAAGAATTTTTCCAAAGATTCCAAGAAGTAGCCTTGAAGAATCAACACAAAATGAAAGAACAGAAAAGAATCACCGGCCATGCTGTGCCGTTTGCCGACGAGCGCAGTGCCGCCAGTATCAGGGTGCCCTGAATGAAACCGATATTCTGCACATTATTGTTTATCGCAGGCTTGACCGCCTGTCGACAGGAGCCGACCATGCACGACGACTACACCCGCCTACATCCCAATCCTCCGGCCTTCAGCCCCGAACGCACCGAATACCGCTGCACTGAATGGAGCCCGCCGACCGCTCCCGATGCCGAATCGCAACGCTGGTATAAGGCCGCCACCCTGCTGCATGCCAAAGAATGGCGCAGAACACCCGAAGAGATACAGAATATGGTTATTCTGTATGAAGCCGCCGCTACGCGCGGGCATTACCGTGCCATCAACAACCTGTATCTGCTTTACACCAATGTACAGGGTTCGACAGGGAGCTTTTACGATCCCTTGCAGCTGCGCGCACGCCGCCTGCTGCACTACGGTTTGGAGCAAAACTGGGCAATGGCCTATTACTGGCTTTCGGATGCTTTGGCAGAAGGCAATGCTGGCTATCCCCATAACGAAAAACTCAGCTTGGCCTACCTGCAAAAAGCAGTAGATTTGGGCGTGCCTTTGGCTCAATATGAGCTCGGTCGCATTTACGGCAACCGTTTCGATAAAGTCTCTATTGAGAAATTATTGTTGGGCTGCGCTTCACAACAACGTTTTTCTGCTGCTATGAATGAATTATCTAGTTATAAAGCAATTAATGGTCAACTGGCCGAATCCTTGGAACTGATGCATGGTGCGGTTATGCAGGGTGGTTTAGGAGGGAAGAGCTCTGCTTTGAGATTGGAAGTCGTCTATGCTGGAAGTAAGCAATTTATGGAAGAATTTGCGGCCACTCCGCCCGACCCCGCAAGGGAAGCAGCCTACCGTGAGCTGAAAGTTGCCATAGACGGCACCAGCACCGAAAGCGGCAATATCTTCTACACTTTCCCCCGACTGAACGAAGTGCTGCCGCTACCGCCGGGCAAGGTGAAATGGCAGGGCATTTATTCGGCGATGAGCGAAGAAGATGCCGCGTTTTACCAAAATCCGCCCGATACGGCGGCAATGGCGGCGGATATTCTGAAGCGTGGCATTGTGAGCAAAGAAGCCGTGTATTGGCCACCGCGTCCTGAAGAGCAATATACCGGAGAAGATGAAGATAACGGATAAATAGATAAACCGCTTGCACAGTTAAGAGGCCGTCTGAAAAAGTATTTCCAACTTTTCAGATGGCCTCTTAGAGTAAAAAGTGAATGATTAATCATAAGGAAAATATCATGAGAAAACGGTTGGTATTCCTGTGCCCCTTGTTGATATTGCTGTTTTCGGGTTGCACACAAGTGGAAGAAGAAAAACGGCAGGCGGGTGTTGATGTTGCGATACGCAGCGTCAATTACAACGCCGATAGAGGTGTCTTATTCTCTTTATATGACACTTCTGCAGCAGCAAATGGTGCGATTCAAGCCCAACCTCTTAATCCGTTGTCGTTGGAGGGCTATTATCCGGTCGGGGGAGACAATTTGCTGGCATTATCCGGCGGTGGAATAAACTGCTGTGCCCGTTTGCCGGAGCAGTGGCGGCCGGGATTGAAATATACGGTGTTGTGGAAAGCGGAATCGGGGCAGATCAACGACCCGAAGGTATACCGCTATATGGCGGAGTTGCCGCGCTATGAGCGGCCTGAAGATCTGACGGTGGCATTTTATCCGGAGCATCGTGCCGAGTTTGTGATCGGTTCGGCGATGCCGGGCGAAGCGGGCTGGCGGGGGAAAGAGCCAAGTGATCCGTTAACGGCATGTATGGCGAAACATGAGAAGAAGTTTTGTTATATGTATTTGCCGCATTATGAGAATTTAGCAGATAGGCAGGCGGAGTCATGGCGAGTCCAATGCCGAGAAAAACTTGCTTTAAAAAAAGCGGAAATTAATACAGAAGAAAAAAAACAAGAATTTATTTTATTTTTACAAAATCAAATTCAACAAGCAAAAATAGAAAAAAATTCTAAGTGGTTAAGAGAGATGGAATTTGAGATTAAGAGGGAAAACCGCCCAAATAGGATAGGTAAAAGTTATTGTGAGTTATGGTTAATGGATTGTCGAGAAGATTATGACAGAATAGATAGTTATGACCCTGTTTCTAATAAGAAAATGTGTGATATTAATTGGCGTTCGCCTGAATTTGGGGAGTAGCAATGGCAAAATTTGCTGATAGATGTAAAGAAAATTCTTTTGATTTTTCTGAGAATGAAAAGAGAGCTATTGATAGGTTTCGTAAAATCCTTCAACATCCAAAAACCAACGCTAAAGGTCAAGCCTGCCCGACTTGTTCGAATTATCTGCACGTGGGTATTTTTCGATGGTACCAACAATAACAAATATTTCGATACTGCCAGTTATTCACACAGCAATGTTGCACGTTTGTATGATGTGTTTCCCGGTGAAGGGGTTAAGACGCGGAGCGGCACCTAAATGCATGCGGTAAAAGTATTTAAAGAATCGCTGGGTATAGAAGAGAACAAGATAAGGGGAAGAAAGAAAAATTATGTGCACTCTACCAAATATGGCGAGAATACCAAGTTAGTGGGAGAAAAGTCTTGGTTATTTTCCCACGATTGGGCGGAAAGGGAAAAATACAGCCAATGGCAGCAAGGCATTAAAGCGATATGGGAAAGCAGGGAGATACAGGATGTATTGTCGGGAAATAGTGCGATAACGGTTCTTTTTGATGACTATGTGCATGATTCCCGTGCTTGGTTCAGAGTGGAGCCGCCGGAATCATGGGGGTTTCTGAGATGGCGGTATATTATTTCCAAAGGGCGCAAGTAGCGGATATCGTATCATGAGGCCGTCTGAAAACAAGGTTTCAGACGGCCTCATGCTGCACGGTGTTGTTTAAAGTCTGCTTGACTGCCCATCTGAATCTGGCAATATGCGCTCTGCTATAAGAAGCTGAACGGAAATTTTTATGAATCTACTCGGTGCGCTGGCGAAAGTCGGCAGTTTGACCATGCTTTCGCGTATTCTCGGTTTTGTGCGCGATACGATTATTGCACGGGCGTTCGGTGCGGGAATGGCAACGGACGCGTTTTTTGTGGCGTTCAAGCTGCCCAATCTGCTACGGCGGATTTTTGCAGAGGGGGCGTTTGCTCAGGCGTTTGTGCCGATTTTGGCGGAGTATAAGCAAACCCGTTCGGAAGAGGCGACACGTGAGTTTGTGCGTCATGTGGCGGGGATGCTGTCGTTTATTTTGGTCATTGTAACGGCGGTCGGCATTTTGGCTGCTCCGTGGGTAATTTATGTATCTGCGCCGGGGTTTGCGAGAAATGCGGATAAGTTTGCGCTGTCGGTTAAACTGCTGAAGGTTACGTTTCCCTATATCCTGCTGATTTCGCTTTCTTCTTTTGTGGGCAGTATTTTGAATACTTACCATAAATTCAGTATTCCGGCGTTCACGCCTACTTTTCTGAATGTTTCGTTTATTGTTTTTGCGCTGTTTTTCGTGCCGTATTTCGATCCGCCGGTAATGGCTTTGGCATGGGCGGTGTTTGTGGGCGGTTTGTTGCAGTTGGGTTTCCAGTTGCCGTGGTTGGCGAAGCTGGGTTTTTTGAAGCTGCCTAAACTGGATTTTAAGGATGCGGCGGTAAACCGTGTGATGAAGCAGATGGCTCCTGCGATTCTGGGGGTGAGTGTGGCGCAGATTTCGTTGGTGATTAATACGATTTTTGCGTCGTTCCTGCAATCGGGCAGTGTGTCGTGGATGTATTATGCCGACCGTTTGATGGAGCTGCCTACCGGAGTGCTCGGCGTGGCGCTGGGCACGATTTTGCTGCCTACTTTGTCGAAATATGCGGCGAGTGATAATCCACAGGAATTTTCTGCATTGCTCGATTGGGGCCTGCGCCTGTGCATGCTGTTGGCCATGCCTGCTGCGGTGGGGCTGGCGGTGTTGTCGTTTCCGCTGGTGGCTACGTTGTTTATGTATAAAGAGTTTACTTTGAACGATGCGGTGATGACGCAGAATGCGTTGATTGCGTATTCGTTCGGTTTAATCGGGCTGATTATGATTAAGGTGTTGGCACCGGGGTTTTATGCACGCCAAAATATTAAAACGCCTGTGAAAATCGCTGTTTTCACGCTGGTATGTACGCAGTTGATGAACTTGGCGTTTATCGGCCCGTTGAAACATGTGGGGCTGGCGTTGGCGATTGGTTTGGGGGCATGTTTGAATGCCGGTTTACTGTATGTGTTGCTGAGGAAGCAGGATATTTACCGCCCGGGTGCGGGGTGGCCGGTGTTTTTGGCAAAACTTTTTGCTGCGCTCGCAGTAATGGGCGGCGGTTTGTGGGCGGTGCAGGCGTATCTGCCACTGCAATGGGTAGAGGCTGCCGGCTGGTATAAGGCGGTGCAGTTGTTGGGATTGGTGCTGTTTGGAGCTACGCTGTATTTTGCTGCGCTGGCAGTGCTGGGATTCCGTCCACGGGATTTTAAACGTTCGGAAGGGCGCGAGTAACTTACGGTGATTGGCAGAGAGGCCGTCTGAAAACTCGTTTTTCAGACGGCCTCTTGCTTTATGGCGGATAAACTTATTTTTGATACAAGGCGGCAAGCCGCAGACAGGGCAAGCAGTACGGAACCGATGCTGTTGCCGCTTTGGCAGTTTGCAAAATCGTCCTCTTCGAGCTAAGGCGCGGTTACGCCGTAGAAGTTGTAAGTTTATTCTATAGGTACTTGATTTCAGACGGCCTGTTACCATATTGCAGACAACTTGATTATGCTTGAAAGAAAACCATGACACCGAATATTCCTGCGGCAGCCGCTTCCCACAATGATTGCCGTACCCGTTTTATTTTCGACGATATGCCTGTGCGCGGCCTGCATGTGCGCCTTGAGCAGGTGTGGCAGCACATTGTCCGTCAGAAGCATTATCCGGCAGCCATCCGCCGGGCATTGGGCGAACTTCTGGCCGCCGGTTCGTTGTTGTCGAGCAATTTGAAAATTGACGGCACGCTGACTATTCAAGTGCAGGGGCAAGGCCGTCTGAAAATGCTGGTGGTAGAGGCTACGTCCGAACAGACTTGCCGTGCGACCGCCCGTTGGGACGAGCAGTCTGCCATCGACGATAACGAGAGTTTGCGCGATTTGTTGGGCGAGAATGGCGTGTTTGTCATTACGTTACAGCCGCAAGACGGTGATCCGTGGCAGGGTGTGGTGCCGCTGGAAGGCGACAGTATTGCGCAAATGTTGATAAATTACATGAAACGTTCGGAGCAGCTCGATACTCATATTTCGCTGGCTGCTTCCGACGAAGTTTGCGGCGGCTTGCTGGTTCAGCGCCTGCCGGAGCAGGAAATTGATACTGAATCGTGGGAGCATGTGGTTACGCTGGCGCAAACGGTAACGGCGGAAGAGTTGACTACGCTGGATGCGCATCATCTGTTATACCGTTTGTTCCACGAAACGCCGCCCCGCGTGTTCGAGCCTGAAAGCATTGAATTTGCTTGTACTTGTTCGCGCGGTAAAGTGAGCGACATGTTGCTGATGTTGGGCGGGCAGGAAGTCGGTTCGGTGGTGGCGGAGCAGGGCAGTGTGGAAATCGACTGCGATTTCTGCAACGCCCAGTATGTGTTTGATGAAACCGATGTTAATGCACTGTTCGGGATGGATGTTGTGAGCGCCGTGCGCGAAGAGAATCTTAGAGTGCAATAATGTTTAAGATTTAAGCTGAAATGGAACAGGCCGTCTGAAATATTGTTTCAGACGGCCTGTTTTTATGTTCGGCGATAGTGATGATTATTTTTTCAAAGAATCACGGATTTCGCGCAGCAGCAGGATTTCTTCAGAAGGCTCTGCCGGAGCTTCTTCAACGGCAGGTGCTTCTTTTTTCAGTTTGTTGATGCCTTTGATGACTACGAAAATGGCAGCGGCGATAATCAGGAAACTGATAACGGTATTGATGAACAAACCGATATTCAAGGTAACGGCACCGGCGGCTTGGGCGGCTTGCAGGGTAGCATAACCGGCTTCGGGCGCAGGAGTACCGTCTTTCAACGTGATAAAGAGGTTGGAGAAGTCTACGCCGCCGATCAGAATACCGATGGGAGGCATGATTACGTCGTCAACCAATGATTTTACGATGCCGCTGAAAGCAGTACCGACAACCAGACCGACCGCCAGATCGATCACGTTGCCGCGCATAATGAACTCTTTAAATTCTTGTACAATAGCCATAATTTTTCCTTTTCTAAAGTGTATGGGTAATTTAATTTAATTTGCTTAATACAACTCAATAAAACAAGACCGCGCATACTAACGGTTTTAATGTAACAGAGTGTATTTCAAAGTTAAATTTTGTTTTTTGATAAGAAATTGTCGTTTTAGTTCCCGTTTGGGTAGAAAAAAGACCGTTTGAAAAACGAGTGTAACTTTTTTACAGCACTTTAAAATGGCATCGTGAATGCGGCCGATTTTTTGTAAGCATATAAAAAAGCACCCGAAATAATGTTTCGGGTGCTTTTATTTCCGTTTTTTCAGACGGCCTGTTTAAGCGTTTTCTTCCGGATCGTTTAATGCGTTGATGCTGTAACCGCCGTCCACATAAGTGATTTCGCCGGTGATGCCGGAAGAAAGGTCAGACAGCAAGAAAGCGGCGGTATTGCCTACTTCTTCGATTGTTACGTTGCGGCCCAACGGGTTGTGGTCGGCAACGTGGCTCAGAAGTTTGCTGAAATCGGCGATGCCGGATGCGGCCAGCGTTTTGATCGGGCCTGCGGAAATGCCGTTGCAGCGCACACCTTCTTTACCCAAGCAGGCGGCGATGAAGCGCACTCCGGCTTCCAAGCTCGCTTTGGCCATGCCCATTACGTTGTAGTTCGGAATGGCGCGCACAGCACCGAGGTAAGTGAGGGCGACAATAGAGGCGTTGCGGCCTTTCATCATCGGGCGGGCGGCTTTGGCCAAAGCAGGCAGGCTGTAAGCAGAAACTTCGTGGGCGATTTTGAAGGCTTCGCGGCTGATGCTGTCTAAGAAATCACCGTTGAGCGATTCGCGCGGGGCAAAGCCGATAGAGTGAACCAAGCCGTCCAAGCCGTCCCATACTTTGCCTAAGTCGGCGAAAGTTTGTTCGATTTCTTCATCGCTTTGCACGTCGCAGCGGAATACCAGCTCGGAACCCAGTTCGGCGGCCATTTTGCGCACGCGTTCTTCCAGTTTGTCGACAACATAAGTAAAGGCAAGCTCCGCGCCTTGTTCGCGGCAGGCTTTGGCGATGCCGTAAGCGATGGAGCGTTCGGAAATCATGCCCGTAATCAGGATTTTTTTACCTTGCAAAAAGCCCATGTTTTATCCTTAAAGTAGTAGTTTTGCAGCGGTGCGCGGTTTGTTCGTGTTCGGGCACCGGTCATAAATTAAACGGCGCATTATACCAAAATCCTTAGTTTCGGTATAGAAAACAATGTTTTCAGACGGCCTCGGATGAAGCGGAAGAAAAGCCGGCCAAGACAAACGGCCGCGGTTATGCTTGATGAGGCGGAAGAGCCTGCCTGCATAAAAATCCTGCCGGCTATCCCGCTCGGCTCTGCGAGAGGGTTTTCGGGCTGGCGGCAAACCAAGCCAATATGCATTCGACAAACATCAACACGGTCAATGCCGTCATGGATACCGACCATGAACCGAGCCAGTCATACAAAACACCCATGCCGAGCGGCCCGATGATTGCAATGCTGTAACCTACGGTCTGCGCCATGCCGGAAAGCGATGCGGCCTCGTAAGTATTGTCCGTGCGTAGGGCAAACAACATCAGGCTGATAGAAAAAGCCGCCGATCCGCCGATGCCGGTTAAGGCTGCCCATAACCACATCGTCGGTGTGGAACCGAGCCAGAGGCCGGCAATACCGGCAAACATGAAAACGGCCGAAGTTAAGTTGAAAAGCTGTTTTTTATTGCTGCGCCCGAACCAGAAAGAAGCGGCCAGCACGCCGATCAGTGAGGAGGCTTGAAATAGGGAAACGCACGCTCCGGCGGTTAGAGGAGTCATTCCTTTTTCAATCAATACCGAAGGCAGAAAGTTGACCATGGCGTAAAAAGACAGCGACTGGATGCCCATAAACACGCTGATGCACCAAGCGGCACGGGATTGCCACACATTGAGGCCGTCTGAAACCGGTTGGCTGCGGGTGGCCGTTTCGCCGTTTGCCATACGGATATACAGCCATACCGCCAAGGCCGGCAAAGCGGTCAGTATCCAGATGCCGAGCGGCCACTGCCAGTTTTGCCATTGCGCCATCGGCACGGCGATGATAGCGGCTAAGGCGGCGGAAACCGACATGGTGGCCGACAGAGTGCCGACAACCAAACCGATACGTTTCGGCAGGTTGCGTTTTGCCAGCGCAGGCAGCAATACATTGCCCATTGCAATGGCCGCCGACAAAACAACAGTGCCGATAACCAGCAAGGCCGGCGAAGGCAAGGCGGAACGTAAAACAATACCGGCAGACAACAATACGATTGAACCGACCAATACGTTTTCCATGCCGAACCGCCGTGCAAACCGCGCCGCCAACGGCGAAAACAAGGCAAAAGCCAGCATCGGCAGCGCACCTACCAAGCCCATGAAAGAGCCGGATACGCCTAAATCATCGCGGATAAAGCCGACCACCGGCCCGATGGCGATAATCGGGGAGCGCAGGTTGATGGAAAGTAGCACTACGGCAAATAAGAGAAGCCCGACAGAAACTTGCGGGCGTACAGGCGGAGTAGTCATAAATGCTTTTGTATGGAACAGAAATGCCGTCTGAATTGGCGGGATAACGATAACATCCTTTTCAGACGGCATTATAGCTAAATTAGCGGAAAGAATAGATGCGGTATATCAATCTCTGTAGCGGATTGCATGCCCTTTGAAATTTTTTCATCGATAAAAAGAAAGAGATTTTCTGCTAAGAAAGAGGGATAAAAGTTACAGCTTTTTCAGTTTGATTATTTTGCAAAAAGCAGCCCAGAAAAAACGCCTTCCCAATCGGAAGGCGTTTGCCGGAAAGGTTAAATAATAGGCTTATTTGGCAGCGGAGGCGGCTGAAGCAGCTTCTGCGGCCGCACCTTGTACCGCTTGTTCGCCCCAAGAGGCAGGATATTTGTAACCTGCAAAGCGTTCTTTGGCGTATTTTTTAAATTCCTCGGAGTTGTAGGCTTCGGCCACATCTTTTACCCATGGGCTGTCTTTATCGGCAGTTTTGACGGCTGCCCAGTTCACATAAGCAAAGCTCGGCTCTTGGAAGAGGTTTTCGGTCAGTTTCATACCGCTGCTTATCGCATAGTTGCCGTTAACGACGGCAAAGTCGACATCGGCGCGGCTGCGGGGCAGTTGGGCGGCTTCCAATTCGACAATCTTGATATTTTTCAGATTTTCGGCGATGTCGTTTTTAGACGCGGTAAGAGGGTTGACATCGGCTTTCAGTTTCAACCAGCCCAGTTCGTTCATCATAACCAGAGCACGGGCGAAGTTTGACGGATCGTTTGGTGCGGAAACACTGCTGCCTTCTTTTACTTCGTCCAACGATTTCAGTTTGCCCGGATAGAGACCCAGCGGAGCGGTCGGCACTTGGAATACTTCGGTAATGTCCAGTTTGTGTTCTTTTTTGAAATCGTCCAGATAAGGTTTGTGCTGGAAGATGTTGATATCCAGTTCGCCTTCGGCCAAAGCCAAATTGGGGCGTACATAATCGGTAAATTCAACCAGTTTTACTTTGTAGCCTTTTTTCTCCAAGGCGGGTTTGATTTGTTCTTTTACCATATCGCCGAAATCACCGACGGTGGTGCCGAATACGATTTCTTTTTTCTCGACGGTATTATCGGCGGCGGAAGCCGGAGAAGCGGTTGCAGGAGCAGTTTCTTGCTGGCCGCCGCAGGCAGCCAGAGCCAAAGCCACTACACCGGCGGAGAAGGTTCTGAGTAAAGCGTTTGCTTGCATGTTTGATACTCCTTGTATGGTTGATGCAGGGGTAGGTTTCTTCGAGGCCGTCTGAAAATGCCGTTTTCAGACGACCCGGTTCAAATATTCAGCGCTTGTCGAGTTTGTGCGAAATAGAGTTGCCCAAACTCTGAATCGTGATAACCAGCAATACCAAAATCGCCACGATGAAAATAATGACTTCGGTTTGGTACCGGTAGTAGCCGTAACGGATGGCCAAGTCGCCCAATCCGCCGCCGCCGATCATACCCGCGGCCGCGCTGTATGAGAGCAGACCGATCGCCAATACGGTAATGCTGGAAACCATACCGGCACGGGCTTCGTTGAGCAGCACTTTGAAAATAATCGCGGCAGGCGATGCGCCCATGCTGCCGGCCGCTTCGATTACGCCGCGGGGAACTTCGCGGAGGTTTTGTTCGACCAGCCGGGCAAAGTAAAACAAGCCGGAAACGCTCAATACCAATGAAGCGGCAACCGGGCCGATGGTGCTGCCGACGATGGCGCGGGTGGCCGGAATCATGGCAATCATCAGAATCACAAACGGAAAAGCGCGCATCAGGTTGACGATGTTGTCGAGCACCAGATTGACGGGGCGGTTGTAATGAAGCTGACGGTTGGCGGTAACGAACAGCAATACGCCCAGAAGCGTGCCGAATACGGTGGCGAATGTGGTGGAAAGGCCGACCATGATAAAGGTTTCCCACAGTGCCTGCATGATTTCGCCGCGCATTCCGCTGATGGTTTGCAGAGATTGGGATAAAGTAAAGCCGGCCATATCAATCCTCCCGCACCAGTTCGCGCCCGATTTCGGATTGGGCATGGATTTGGTTGTTTTCCACATCGACAACTTCGACGATTTTACCGTGGTGGATGAGGGCGGCACGGTCGCAGAGGCGGCGCAGAACGCTCATTTCATGCGTAACGATAACGATGGTTACGTTGAAGCGTTTGTTGATGTCTTCCAAACATTCCAGCACGCTGCGGGTAGTGGCGGGGTCGAGGGCGGAAGTCGGTTCGTCGGCAAGAATCACTTTCGGGCTGGAGGCCAGCGCGCGGGCAATGCCGACACGTTGTTTTTGGCCGCCTGAAAGTTGGGCGGGATAATGCTCGGCGCGGTTTTCCAAACCGACGATTTCCAAACATTCGGTTACGCGCTGGTTGATTTTATCCGCCGGCCAACCGGCGATTTCCAGCGGGAAAGCCACGTTTCCGGCAACGGTGCGGTTGCTTAACAAGTTAAACTGCTGGAACACCATACCGATGTTTTGTCGTGCTTTACGTAAAGCGGCGGCACTCAAAGCGGTTAATTCTTCACCGCCGACGGTTACTTTGCCGCTGTCGGGGCGTTCGAGCAGGTTTATCAGGCGGAGCAGGGTGGATTTGCCTGCGCCGGAATAACCCATCAGGCCGAAAATTTCGCCTGCTTTGATTTCGAGAGTAGTCGGCTCGACAGCGGTAAACCATGTTTTGTCGCGGTGTTGGTAACGCTTGGAGACGTTGTCCAAAATAATCATAATTCTTCCAGATACAACAAAGCCCGATGTTGTGACACAGCGGGCTGTAACAGACGGGATTGCCATTGCATCAAGGCAACCGCACGCTTTAGCTGTTTTAACGCCCGCAAGCTGTGTCAAATCGGCGTATTAAAAATTAGGTTGCCAACATTACTGCAAATCTGACGGATAGTCAAGTTTTGTAAGATTAAATGTGAACCGGATGTTTCGAGGCCGTCTGAAAACATGGTCTGCATTGTCGCAGATGTTTTCAGACGGCCTCGAGAGATAGGGCGGCTCGGTTAATGTTTGCTCGACCGCCAAATCGACCAGATAATCCATATACTGTTGGCAAAGGCAAGCAGGTAGCCAAGGAAGCCGACGAATTTGGGGCCGGTTTCGATACTCATCACGATAGACGAACCGATAATCAGCGCAGCGGTTACGATGCCCATGGTCAGGCGGTTGGTGGCGCGGTCGATTTGGTGGCTGAATTGGTCGAAGTGTTTGAAATCGATATTCAGCCCGACTTGGCCTTTTTGCAGACGGCGGCTGAGGCGGAAGAGGTTTTGCGGCAGCTCGTCCAGCGCCTGCACGATGGTTTGGGCATGCATTTTGCTTTTGCGCAGAATGTGTTCGGGCGAAGCGCGTTCGCGGAACACTTCGGCGACAATCGGTTTGGCCTGCTCAAGCAGCTCGGTGCTGCCGTCGAGCCGTTTGACCACGCCTTCGAGGGTGATCAGGGTTTTGAACAGCATCACCAAGTCGCCGGGCAGGGTCAGCCCGTGGCGGCGCATGATTTGGGTGATGTCGTTGATCACTTGGCTGATGCGCAAATCGCGTATGGGCGTGTGCTCGTAGTTGAGCAGCATTTCCAAAACGTCGGCACCGAGCAGGTTTTCATCGGGCAGTTCGCCTTGCGCCCAGTTGCTCAACACATATTGCATGGTGAATTGGTCGCGGCGGGTAAGGGCGTTGATGAGGTCGATGATTTCGCGGCGGCGGGTGCTGCTGAGGTGGCCGACCAAGCCGAAATCAATCAGCGTGATGCGGCCTTCGCTGTTGAGGAAGATGTTGCCCGGATGCGGGTCGGCATGGAAGAAACCCTGTTTGAGTATCATGATGAAGAGGGTGTCGGTGATGCGGCCGGCCAGCGTGCGGCGGGTGTCGGGGTCTAAGGTTTCAGACGGCGTGTCTTTCAGCAAGGTGTCGCACACGTATTCCTGCACCAATATATGGCGGTTGGAATATTCTTGGTAAACTTTGGGAATATGGATAAACGGGTGGTTTTGAAAGGTGGTTTCAAACCGCTGCATATAGCGCAGTTCTACCGACAAGTCGGTTTCTTTGGCCAAACTGCGCGAAAAATACTGCACCATCTGCACCGGCCGGTATCGGCGCGCTTCGGGGATTTCCGATTCAATCAGGTTGGCCAGATGGGTTAAAATGCGCAGGTCGGCCTGTATGGTCGGTTCGATATCGGGGCGTTTGATTTTAACGGCTACGGTTTCTCCGTTGATCAGCTCGGCACGGTGTACTTGCGCAATCGACGCGCTGCCTATGGGTTGGGGGTCGATGTGTTTGAATACGCTGGCAACGGGGCGGTCGAGGTGGGATTCGATCAGGGCGCGGATGTCGGTGGTGGGAATCGGTGCCACATCGCTTTGCAGCCGTTCGAATTCTTCAATCCATTCGGCGTTGAAAATATCGACGCGGGTGGACAATACCTGCCCGAGTTTGACAAAAGTAGGCCCCAATTCTTCAAATGCCATGCGGAAGCGGCGCGGGGTGCTCATGTAGCGGCTTTCGGGGGCGGATTCGCCTTCGTTGCTGTTTTGGTAAGACAACTTGATGCGCTGCACAAACTCACCCAAACCGTATTTGGTCAGGATGGCAATGATTTCACGCATTCGTGAGAAATCACGCATGGCAAGTAAAGTTGGAATCATCATGGCTTTTGCTGTATCTTAGCGGCTGATTGGAGCAGAGAGCATAACATAAAGGACGGTAACAAATGACAAAAAGCCGTCTGAAAAGCAGTTTACGGACAGATTGACGATGATTCATTTCAAACGATGGTGTTTTACCGTTTTTACGGCGGCCTGTTTGATGTTGCCCGGCGCGGGCAATGTGCAGGCCGACGAATTGGAAAATTTAATCCGCCTTCAGTCGGGGCAGGCGTTGCAAGCCGATGATTACAGCCGGCGTACTCAACCGTCAGGCGGGGATAATGCCGACGATTTAATCCGCAGCGCGATGGGATTGCTGGGGGTGGCTTACCGCTACGGCGGTTCTTCCGCCCGCACGGGTTTTGATTGCAGTGGTTTTATGCAGCATATTTTCAGCCGCAGCATGCAGATCAGTTTGCCGCGCACTTCGGCGGAGCAGGCGAGAATGGGGGTTGCGGTAAGCCGCAGTGATTTGCAGCCCGGCGACATGGTGTTTTTCCGCACTTTGGGGCGCGGGCGTATTTCCCATGTGGGGCTGTATATCGGCAACAATCGTTTTATCCATGCGCCGCGTTCGGGCAAGCGCATCGAAATTACCAGTCTTTCCAATAAATATTGGAACTCGAAATATGCTACGGCACGGCGGGTAAAGAAAAACGATCCTTCGCGTTTTTTGAACTAGGGTGAGTTGATATGGGTATGCCCGAAATGCCGAAATGGTATGGCGATAACGGTGAAATCGTATCGTGTACCGAGAAAATCAAAGTGATGACGGAAAACATGACCGAGCTTTTTCAGACGGCACAAGATGCTTTTGAAGATGCGCTGCTGATGGGTTGCGGCGAAGCGCAGTTGCGCGAATATCTGCACCGTTTGGTAGACGGCGTGGAAAATCCTTACAAACAAAGTTGAAACAGAGAAGCATATTGTTGCAATGCAGACGGAATCTTAACAGGATTCCGTTTTTCTTTTGTGTATTGCAGCGGTTTCGTCTTTTCAGACGGCCTCTACGGCGTTATGATTTACACAGATTAACAACTTAATAAAACAGGATGGCGGGTGGTTTGGAAGACGGAAGGCTTGTTTCAGACGGCCTTCGGTAAAGGTTTTTCAGACGGCACGTTATCGGCGGAGAAGGAGAAAACACACATATGATCAGGCCGTTGAGTATTATTTTTGGCTTCTTGGCGTTGGGCGAGGGCGTGGTTTATTTCACGGGCATCAAACTGCCCGGCAGTATTATCGGCATGGGGCTGCTGTTTGCCGCGCTGCATGCGGGGTGGGTGAAAACGTCGTGGTTGCAGCAGTTGGTGGACGTGCTGATGGGAAATCTTTCCCTGTTTCTCGTGCCACCGTGCGTAGCCGTGATGAGCTATCTCGATTTGGTGGGGCGTGATTTGCTTTCTATTGTTACCGCTACGGTGGTCAGCACTTTTTTGGTGATGTTTGTTACCGGAAAGGTGCATGAATGGATGCGGAGGCTGTGGTAATGGAAATGTTCGCCCATCCCGTATTGCTGCTGTTTATCACCGTAACCGTTTATTGGGTTGCCAATGTGTTGCGGGTGCGGACAGGCAGTTTCTTTTGTAACCCCGTGGTGTTGAGCACCATTGCGGTTATCCTTTATTTGAAAACGTTCGATATCGACTATGCCACCTACCACGAGGCCGGCCAATTTATTGATTTTTGGCTGAAGCCGGCCGTGGTGTCGCTTGCCGTGCCGCTGTATCTCAATTGGAAAAAAATCAGCAGCCAGTGGTTACCGATTGTGATATCGCAGGCGGCGGGCAGCATTACCGGCATCATTACCGGCGTGTATATTGCCAAGTGGATGGGAGCTGGGCGGGACGTGGTGTTGTCGTTGGCGGCAAAATCCGTTACCAACCCGATTGCCATTGAAATCACCCGTACCATCGGCGGCATTCCTGCCATTACCGCCGCGACGGTGATTTTGGCGGGTATGATGGGGCAGATGATCGGCTTTCGCCTGATGAATATGAGCACGGTGCGCATGCCTACGTCGCAAGGCATGTCGATGGGGGCGGCATCCCACGCGATGGGTATTGCCGCTTCGTTGGAACGCAGCCGCAAGCTCGCCGCGTATGCCAGTTTAGGATTGATTTTCAACGGCGTGCTGACCGCCGCATTGGTGCCGATACTGATTCCTCTGCTGGGTGTGTAATTACGCAACCGAAAAGGCCGTCTGAAACTTTCAGACGGCCTTTGTAATACGTTCAGACGGCCTTTGTAATACGTTCAGACGGCCTGTATATTCTCCGAAATAACTAGCCCCTAGCCACAATGCAGCATCAACAAAGCGGGCAGGGCGGCATACAATCTCCATCAAACACAACACATTATTACAGGTATTGCCATGCTAACCGACGCATACGGCCGCAACATTGATTACTTGCGCATTTCCGTAACCGACCGTTGCGATTTGCGTTGTACTTACTGTTTGCCCAAAGGCTTCAAAGGTTTTGCCATTCCCCAAGACTGGCTGACCATTGAAGAGCTCGGCCGTGTGGCTGCTGCGTTCACACGGTTGGGTACCAAACGTTTCCGCCTTACCGGCGGCGAGCCGCTACTGCGTAAAGGGCTGGCTGATTTGGCCGCCGCAATCAACCGCCAGCCCGGTGTCGAAGACATTTCGTTGACCACCAACGGCACGCAACTGCACAAACACGCCCGCGAATTGCGTGAAGCCGGTGTACGCCGTCTGAACATCAGTTTGGACAGTTTACGTAATGACTGTGTGAAAGATATTACCGGCACCGACTGCCTGCCGCAGGTATTGGACGGCATCCGAACAGCCAAAGAAGCCGGTTTCGAACGCATCAAAATCAATATGGTTCCGCTTAAAGGGATTAATGATGCCGATTTGGACGACATGGTGGCTTTCTGTATCGAAAACGGCTTTATTCTCAACCTGATTGAAGCCATGCCGATGGGAGAAACCGGACAGGCGCATGCCAAAGTCAGCTTGCAGCCGGTATTGGCGGAGTTGCAGCAGAAGTTTGATTTAACGCCGTTTGAAGGCAAAATCGGCGGAGGACCTGCACGTTATTGGCAGAGTGCCGACGGCGGCTTTACGCTTGGCTTGATTACGCCGATGAGCCAGCATTTCTGCGCCACCTGCAACCGTGTGCGCCTTTCCGCCACAGGCAATATCCATCTGTGTTTGGGGCAGGAAGATAAAGTGGCTTTGCGTCCGATGCTGCGAGCCGGTTGCAGCGATGCCGAATTGGAGAAAGCCATCCGCCACGCAATAATGCTGAAACCGGAAAAACATGAGTTTGTGGAAAAGCCGAAAAAAATTATCCGCGTTATGGCGTTGACGGGCGGATAAGGCCAGAAAGCGGCAAGAGGCCGTCTGAAAGATATCTTTCAGACGGCCTCTTGCTGTTTATAGGGTTCTCCTTTGCCGTGCTATTGAAATATTGTTACCAACGCTATTCTGGATAGAGCAGAGGCTTGCCGTGCCGGCGGCATAATGGTGAAGCTGCCGCATTATTTAGTTGTTGATTAATCTTGGTGTTATGAGACGGAAGAAAGTGCTTGGGCAAAAGTTAAGGAACATTTTTACTGTTTGATGTTCTTATTATCTTAAGTTTATGGCTGCCAACACCGCCAAGTTGGAGAATTTATTGCTTAAAGCCTGTTTTCTGTTTTACATTTTTTTTCCAAATGCTAGAATTGTAAGAAATTTTTATCAAGCATTTGGTCATGATTCGGTTGTTTCAAACATGATGCTTTAAAGAGAAAGCACAGGAATGAATATGCAAAAGAATTTGATATCGCAGATATTGATTTTAATCGTATCTTTTTTAATGCTGGGAGCTTGTGCGTCTGATCACAAGCCGCCGAAAGAATCGGATGAAAGCGGCGAAAAAATCAATGTTCAAATAATCGTTGCACCCGATGTTAACCCCGATATGGTCGGCAGACCTTCTCCCGTTCGTTTGGATTTATACCAGCTCACTTCCGACGGTGAATTCAAACAGTCCAATTATTTCGATCTCATCAACGAAACCAAAGAAAAATTAGGCGATAAACTGATTCAGCATAATCAATATATGCTGCATCCCGATACGGTTAAGGTATTTCCGGTAAAAGTCGATTCGCATTTGAAATACTTCGGCGTGGTGGTCAGCTATCGCGATTTGAACGAAAGCCAATGGCGGTTGATGCTGTTGAAGCAAGACAAACGCTGGTATCAGTTCGGCAGACAATATCTGTATCTGAATATCGGTAAAAACACCGTCAGCCAACTTTCCAAACAAGAAATGAAGGAAATGTTGAAAGAATATAAAGAGCGGCATCCCGAACAAAAAAATATTCGGGAAAGCGGCAAAGCGCGTAAGGAAGCCAATGATTTGAGCAAAGGTATTTTCCGCGAAGATAAATAATCTGCACACGTATAACGATAATTTATTTGGGTTGAAAACATGGCAATCGAAGCAAAAGTAGTCTGGTCGGAAGGTATATTCATTACCCCTCAGCATTTCCAGCAGTTTGAGCGTTATATCGAATCCGGCTTGCGGCAACTGGCATTATCGCGGGAAGGATATTTTTGGGGATTTTCTTCATTGGTGCTGGATACCGGCGGATTGAAACGGGGCGTTATCGGCGTGCGCGAAGCCGAAGGAGTATTCCCCGACGGTTCGGTTTTTATGTTGTCTGAAAAACAATTGGAAAGCTTAAGTTTCAAAGTGCCTGCCAATGTTAAAGACACCAAGCTGTGTTTGGCGGTTACGCTGCCGTCGTCGGTCAATAACGAAATCGGTTTTCCGGAAGAAGGACTTGCCGGCTCTTTCCGTTATAAAGCGTTTGAGAAAACATTGGCCGATACGACCAATACCGAATTGGATGCCCGCCAATTGACATTGGCCGAACTGAATCCGATGCTGGTGTTGGAAAGCGATGTAACCAGCGGGCAAACCGCATTGCCCGTAGCGTTGATTGATTCTTGTTCGGCCGATTTTGAGGTGGTGTTGGACGAAACTTATATCCCGCCGTGCTTGGGTAGTCAGAAACAGCAGCATTTGAAAGCCTATATTTCCGAGATATACGGATTGCTGATGCAGAAGAGCAATAGCTTGGCGAATGCCGTGAATGATCCGAATACCGGCGGGTCGGTTGAAGTGATGGATTTCATGATGCTTCAAACGATTAACCGCTATTTGGCTTATTTGGGCCACGAGCAGGAAGGGGCGCGCCAAACCCACCCCGAGCAGTTGTTTGTGAACCTCTCCAAACTTTGTGCCGATTTGATGACATTTTTGCCGGCCAGAAAGGTGGGCGACCTTCCTGTTTATATGCACAACGATTTGGCTTCCTGTTTCGGCAAGCTGTTTTTCCATTTGCGTAAATCTCTTTCCATTGTGCTTGAGCAGCGCGCCATCAGAATTCCGCTGGATATGCGCGATGAAGCGACGCACGTCGCACAAACGCCGAATCAGACTTTGCTGGATAAAGCCTCGTTTATTTTGGCCGTTAAAGCCGATATGCCGAATGAAGCCCTGCGCCAGAAGATTCCCAGCGTAGTGAAAATCGGCACGGTGGAAAAAGTGAAAGAATTGGTGGCTTACCATTTGCCCGGTATCCGAGTGCATGCGTTGTCGGTTGCACCGCGGGAGCTGCCGTATCACAGCGGTTATGTTTATTTCGAGCTGGATAAGAAGAACGAACTGTGGGATATGTTTGATACTTCTTCAGGAATGGCCTTCCATCTGGCAGGGAATTTCCCGAATTTAGACGTTGAATTTTGGGCGATTAAATCTTTGAGCTAATTAATTTGATTTGGAACTGTGTATGAATAACCAGAATTATGCTGCTTATGGAAATGTAAATATTTACAACCCATTGATTGAAGCGGCGAAGCCTGTTTTCATTTTGGTCAATGCTATGAGGCAAACAACCAGTCAGTTGCCTACAGATAGTCTGATCAACAAATTTTCTTTGTTGATTAACCGCTTTGAAGAAGATGCTGAAAAAAACGGTGCTAAATATGACGCAATACAGGCGGCAAAATATTGTTTGTGCACGTTTGTGGACGAGTTGGCCGTGCGTGCAGGCTGGGCCGATGAGAGCTGGTCTAAAAACAGCTTGTTGGTGTCTTTTTATGATGAAACGTGGGGTGGTGAGCGTTTCTTCGAAATTATTCAAAATTTAAAGCAAGATCCGGATAAAAATATTGATTTGATTGAATTTATGTATCTGTGCTTGCAATTCGGCTACAAAGGTAAATATCAAGTCTTGGCCAGCGGCGAGCTGGAAGTGGACAAAATCAAAAGGGATTTGCTGGCGATTATCCACGCCCGCCGCCCCGACCAAACCGCCAATCTGTTCGGCCACGATCCGGTAGTGAAAAATACCGTACAAAGGCAGCAGCGCAGATTAACCATTCCGTTATGGGTGGTAGGGGTTTTAGGTGCGGTAGTGTTGGGCATCGCTTATTTTGCGATGCAGTGGTCTCTCGGGGACGACTTCGATACGGCGAGCACGAAAGTGAACAGCCTCAAGCTGCCCATGGTTGCTCCTAAGCAAAGAGAAGTGAAAAACACCGTTCGTCTGCGTCCGTTGCTGGAGAATGAAATCGCCAGAAAATTGGTTTCTGTTGCCGACGCGCCCGACCGCAGCACGGTAACTATTCTGGGGGATGGCCTGTTTGAATCCGGTTCCACTTATATTCAAGACCAGTATTATCCGGTTTTGGCTGCAGTGGGGCAGGCGTTGAACAGTGTTGACGGGCAAGTGGTCGTTACCGGATTTACCGACGACAAACCGATACAAAGCCTGAATTTCCCATCCAACTGGCATTTGTCGCAAGGAAGGGCGGATGCGGTTAAAGAAATTCTGTTGACTTACGTACAAAACGGAAACAACCGTATCCGCTCGGAAGGCCGCGGTTCTACGGATCCGGTGGCACCGAATGATTCTCCGGAAAACAGAGCCAAAAACCGAAGGGTTGAGATTACGTTATTCACTACCGGTACCGGCCCTAGATTAGGCAGCAGCGTGGAAGTGCCGGTCGAATCGTCGGCATCGTCTGCTGCTCAATAATGTACCTAAGGGCAAGTAATCTGAAATTGGATTGATACGGAAAAACGAGCATGAAAAAACTTCTTTATTTTCTAGGATCCCGCTCTTTATGGGTGATGTTGGGTATAGCCGGTTTGATTATCTTGGTATGGTTTATCGGCCCGCTGGTTTCTGTCGGAGATATCCGCCCGTTGGCGAGTAAAAGCATCCGTTTGGCGGTGTGTACGGCGATTGTGGCGATTTGGCTGGCTAAAGGCATATTCCGCCAATACCGCGAATCGCGCCGCAATGCTGCCTTGTTGAAGGAAATTCGCGCGGCGCAAGAACCCATCTTAAAAAGTGCAACGGATATCAGCTCTATGAGCCGCCAGTTTGCCGAGATGGACAAGGTATTGAAAAACGCCAAGTTTTCAAAATCTAAAAACAGTCTGTTGGCCAGACTGGAAGAAGGCCAATATCTGTATCAAATGCCTTGGTATGTTGTTTTGGGTGCGGCCGGTTCGGGTAAAACCACTGCGCTGAAACGTTCCGGATTGAATTTCCCGCTGGAAAGCACATTGGGCACTTCCGTAAGCGGTTTGGCCGGTACGCGTGATTGCGATTGGTTTTTATCGGATGAAATCGTGTTGCTGGATACGGCCGGCCGTTTGTCGGTGCATGACAACCACAGCGAAAAAGATTCCGAAGACTGGGAAGAATTCGTATCGCTGTTGAAACGTTACCGCCCCAAACAGCCGATTAACGGCGTGCTGGTTACCGTTGGCGTAGACGATTTGCTGGGCGGTAAAACCAATATTGCCGAGATGTCGGTGGAGCTGCGTAAACGTATCCATGAAATGCACAACAAATTGGGCATTCATTTCCCTGTGTATTTGATGATAACCAAGCTCGATTTGCTGCATGGATTCGATAAGTTTTTCGCACATCTTACCGAAGAGCAGCGCAGCCAATATTTCGGTATTTCATTATCTGCCAACGAAAGTTTGGAAACACCGCTTGCGGCCGCTTCTAATTTGCTGGTGCAGATTCAAGATAAATTGCGTTCTTCCATGTTGGGAACGATCAATAATCTGGAATCCCCGGAAGATAAAGCCGCAGCATTTGCGTTCCCGGAAGAGTTTGAACGCCTGAATCAGGCCGTGCTTTCTTTGCTGAAAGAATTGTCGAAGTCTTCCAAATTCGAGCAGCCCATTGTTTGGCGTGGTGTGTATTTCTCCAGTGCAACCCAAACCGGAGAGCTTTTCAATCCGGCCTTGGAAAGTTTGCAAGGTGAATTCCAACTGTCGAAAAAATACCTTGATTCAGAGCGCACCAGCCCCGCAAATACGGATTACAGCTTTTTCCTACACAGGTTGTTTTCGGATGTTATTCTCAGCGAGGCCAACTTAGCCGGTGAGAATAAATCTTGGTTTTTCCGCAACCAAATGCTGTATTGGTTGGGGGCGGCAGTTATTGCCGCAGCGGTTATCGGCGGCATTACCTTGATGTTGAACAGCTATGCCAATAACAGTTCGTATTTGTCGCAAGTTACCAATAAAGCAACCCAACTGGAGCAAAAAACAAAATCTTTTGCAGAAGCACCTGATTTGTTGAAAGCGGTTGCTTTCGCGGAGCAAGTGCGGGATACCACAAAGAGCGAAGATATTCCCGATCTTTCTTCTCCGCCGCTCAGTTACAGAATGGGTTTGTATCAGGGCGAACAGATGGGTGATGTGGGTGAGTCTGCATACCGCAGGATTCTCCAAAACAATGTGATGCCATTAATCAGCTACAAGCTCGACGAACTGCTGAGAACCACCAGTGGTTCAGACGGCATCAATGGCTACAACGCTTTGAAAGCATATTTGATGATGTTTAATAAAGAACATTTCGATGCCGCTTTCATGCAGAATTGGTTGATGTCCAATCTGTCTAAGGCAGAATCTGCCGGAATGGATGAAAAGCAGAAAAAATCCATTGAGCAGGCTTTGAACCAGATTCTTTCCAAACAGAGCATTACTTCCAGCGTGCCTTATGATGAAGAATTGGTAGAGCGCCGCAGACAGGAAATCGCACGAAGAGATATTGCCACTATGGTGTTGGAAGACACCATTGCCTCCGTGGCTCGTGAAGGCACGGCGGGAATAACGCCGGTGTCGTTTTCGAGCATGGGAGGAGTGCAAAGCCATTTGTTGTTCCGCCGGAAAAGCGGAGGGGCGTTGAAGCAGCCGATTAACTTTATCTATACCAAAGAAACATATATTAAAAAAGTGCTGCCTACGATGGTAAAGTCGGCTGAGCAATTTTTCCGTGAAGATAATTGGGTGTTGGGTGATTATGCATCGCTCAGCCAAAGCAAGGCATCGGTTCTTTCGGATGCCCAAAGGCTTTATTTCGATAACTATATCCGTGCATGGAAGGGTTATGTGGCCGACTTATCGCTGGTTACACCCAAATCAACCCGCGAAAGCATTCAGATTGCCAAATTGCTGTCGGAAAAAAACTCTCCTTTGGCGAATATCATCAAAGGAATCAGCGATAACACGACGCTGAATATCAACAACCAATTAACAACCAAAGCAGGCAGTAAAGTTGCAGACTGGCTCAGTAAAGCAGGGCTTTCCAAACTGCTCGGAACGGAAGGAACGAGCGAAGTTAAAAATGAATTGGCGGCCTTGAAACATTCAACGCCGGTTGACGATGCCTTTTCCGATTTTCATATTCTGACCGTGTCTGACAACAATCAGGAACCGGCCATCCACGGTATTACGGAAGCCATTAACGAACTTTATGTTTATTTGGTAGCCATCAATGTTGCGGTGGAAAAAGGCGTTGATTTGCCGCCGGATGATTCGTTCGTTAAATATAAAGCCGAAGTAAACCGCTTGCCGTCGCCGTTTCGTGAGATGTTGGATAATTTTTCAGGCATTATTCTGAAAAACACCGATAAGGTGGTTGATGAAAAGCTGATGTCTACTTTGGAGAAGCAGCTCGTAACCCTAACCAACAGTTGCCAAGACATGCGTAAACAAGGATATCCCTTTGAAGCAGGGTCTCCCAACAGCGTAGCGCTTGAAAGTTTTTCCAATGTTTTCGGGCCGAATGGTATATATAGCAATTTCAACAATTTATCCGGCCAAACTGCCGTGTTGGCAAAGTCGGATAAATTGGAAACGGTAAGAGCTAAAAATGAAACGTTTAAAGAGCGTTTTGCTATGCTCGATAAAATTACCGCTATCCGGCATGCTTATTTCGATAAAGGTTCGGAAACGCCCACTTTTGATTTTTCTGTGAAAGTATTGATTTTGGATCCCAGCGTGGAGAGTGCCAATATTTCGTATGACGGTAAGAGCTATGTATACAGTCATGGGCCGGTTGCTCCGGTAACGTTCACTTGGCCTTCGAAAAACGAAGGGGCATTGGCTAAAATTGATATTGCCTCGCCCGAAATCAATAGTGCCGGAATTAGCGAAACCGGCGTGTGGTCTGTGTTTAAGCTGATTGAAAAAGGTAAAATTCTGCGTCAAACAGGCAATACCACTGTGGTCGAATACAATATCCAAGGCAAAAACGTAGTGGTTGAGTTTGCTACTTCTACCGCATCCAATCCCTTTGATTTGAGTAAGTTACGCGCTTTTGAATGTATGTGAACAGAAAACGACCGCAATCACGATTTTAATTGGAAGGGCTGAGATAAACGGGTGATGATATTGCCGGATTGTTTCAGCTCTGTTTATTTTCAGGTTGTTGCAGTGAGAGCGAACGGCAAATTAAAAACCGCTTGAAATTTTATATTCAAGCGGTTGTAATCTTTGGTGCCCAGGGTCGGACTCGAACCGACACACCTTTCGGCGGGGGATTTTGAGTCCCCTGCGTCTACCAATTTCGCCACCTGGGCAGGTGGAAGAGAATGCCATTATAATGATAAAAATAATCTTGTAAAGCCTTATGGCGGATATTTAGGCTTATTTTTAACAAGTGTATGAAAAATATAAAAATTAAGTTTATCTTTAACTAAAAGTTTAACGGTAGAAGTAGCTTGGGGCAAATTCAGGCGGAATCTGCCTGAAAAACTACGTTTTTCCCCTACATGAAAACGGTTAAACACGTTAAGATAGACGTATTTTCGGCCTTTGGGAGAAACTGTTATGAACCGGATGATGAAGAATTTATTATTCACCACGTTTGCATTGGCTTCACTGTCTGCCTGCCAGCCGCAAGAACAGGCTGCGCCCAAGCCTGCCGAACCGGCGGCGGCATCGGTTGTGCCGCAACAAGCGGCCGCTGCCGCAGGGTTTCACGGTTCGGATATGCGCAAGGAAGACATCGGCGGCGATTTCACTATGACCGATGGTAACGGCAAACCGTTTAATATCAGTGATCTGAAAGGCAAAGTGGTTATTCTGTCATTCGGTTACACGCATTGCCCCGATGTTTGCCCGACCGAATTGCTGACCCACCGTGATGCGTTGAACCAGCTTGGCGAACAAGCCAAAGATGTGGCGGTAGTGTTTGCCAGCGTGGATCCGGAGCGCGATACGCCTGAATTAATCGGTAAATATGTGAAGCAGTTTCACCCCGATTTTATCGGGTTAACTGCTACCGAAGGGCAGAACTTGCCGGTTATCAAGCAGCAATATCGGGTGGTTTCGGCCAAAGCACAGCGGCAATCCGAAAAAGTTTATCTGGTCGACCATACTGCCGGTGCTTATCTGTTAGATAAAAACGGCGAAGTGGTTGTGTTTGAGCCTTACGGCAGCACGGCCGCGCAATTCGCCGACGATATTAAAATTTTGCTTAAATCATAAACCTCGTCAAATTTGGCAGGCCGTCTGAAAATTTTACTTTGCAAATAATATTTTCAGACGGCCTCAGCGGGAAAAAACATGACTGACAACGCTTTAACCATCGCCCTTTCCAAAGGCCGTATTTTTGATGAAACCCTGCCGCTGCTGGCAGCCGCCGGCATTGTGCCGCTCGAAGAACCGGGCAGCTCGCGCAAACTGATTATCGGCACCAACCTGCCCAACGTGCGCTTGGTGATTGTGCGCGCCAGCGACGTGCCCACTTATGTGCAATACGGCGCGGCGGATTTCGGCATCGCAGGTAAAGACGTATTGATCGAACACGGCGGCGATGGCCTGTATCAGCCGCTGGATTTGCAGATTGCCAAATGCCGCATGATGGTTGCCGTGCGCAAAGGTTTCGATTACGCCGCCGCATCGCAGCCGGGCAACCGTTTGCGCGTCGCCACCAAATACCCCGACATCGCCGCCGAACACTTCGCCGGCAAAGGCGTGCATGTGGACATCATTAAACTCTACGGCTCGATGGAGCTTGCCCCGCTGGTCGGCTTGAGTGACGCGATCGTCGATTTGGTATCTACCGGCGGCACATTGAAGGCCAACAATCTCGAAGCGGTGGAGCATATCGTGGATATTTCCAGCCGTTTGGTGGTCAACAAAGCAGCGTTGAAAGTCAAACATGCACTTATCCAGCCGATTATCAATGCGTTTGCCGAAGCGGTAGAAAAACCGTAAAGAGGCCGTCTGAAAAGCCGCTGTTACACGTTTCACTTTAGATTAGACATACCCCATGAACATCACCTCAGATAAAAAACTGGCCGTCTTAATCGATGCCGACAACGCCCCCGCCGACATCATCGACCGTCTGCTGGCCGAGATTGCCAAATACGGCATCGCCAGCGTCAAACGGATTTACGGCGACTGGAGCCACGGCCTTTCCAAATGGAAAGCCGCCCTGCTGCCGCACGCCATCATTCCCGTGCAGCAGTTTGCCTACACCAAAGGCAAAAACGCCACCGACATGGCATTAGTAATCGACGCGATGGACTTGCTGTACAGCGGCAATTTCGACGGCTTCTGCATCGTTTCCAGCGACAGCGACTTCACCCGCCTCGCCAGCCGCCTGCGCGAAAGCGGCCTTACCGTTTACGGCTTCGGCGAAAAGAAAACCCCCGAAGCCTTCCGCAAAGCCTGCGACAAATTCATCTACACCGAAATCTTCCGCCCCGAAAAACGCGCGCCGGAGAAAAATAAAAACAGCGGCAAAGCCAAAACACAGAGCGAACCTGCCGAAACCGCCGCCCAGCAAACCGACGTATCCAAGCTGCTGATCCGCGCCGTGAAAGAAAATGCCGACGACCTCGGTTGGGCCAACCTCGGCCCCATCGGCAGCTACATCAACAAAACCAACCCCGATTTCGACCCGCGCCTCTACGGCTTCGGCAAACTTTCCGACCTGATCAAATCGCTCGATTTGTTCGAATACCGTACCGACAACAATCAAATCCAAGTGCGCAGATACCAAAACCCTGCCGATAAAAACAGCAGGCCGTCTGAAAATAAAGGCAGCAAAGAAAAACAAGTTACCGAAGCAGCCGCACCGCAAGTACCTGCCGCCGAAGCCGACAGCGTCAAACCCGCCGGCAAACGCGGCAAAAAACGCCAACAGCAAGAGCGTAAGCAGCCCGAAATGGAACCAACCGCCGTGCCGCCTGCACCAACGGCAGAAGTCGCCGAAAATGCGAAACCCGAACAGCCGGACGCGCCCAAGCCCAAAAACGGCAAGGCCAAATTCACCAAACTGATTCCGTTGGTACAGCAAGCCGTTGACAACACCGCCGACCCGCAAGGCTGGGCACGCCTGAGCGACGTGTTGAAACAGCTTGCCCCCACGGTGAACCCGCACGACTACGGCTTCGACACCGACCGCGCCCTGATTCACGCCATTTACAGTGACTGGTTGGAAATCAAAAAAGCCGGCCGCGGCGAACGCGTGCGTGTGAACAAGCGGTTTGTGAGCAAGGATTGAATATTTTCAGACGGCCTCTTATCGTTTCTAGATATTGAGGCCGTCTGAAAACCAAACTTGAAAATAAGGCAACATCAGATTAAAGGGCTTTAACGGGCCATTTAACTCGTCAAAGGGAACGGCACTGTGTTTTCAACCGCTGTCTGCGAGCAGATTAAATATTATATTTACTGCTTGGTTGATCCGAGGGACAACAATATTTTTTATGTCGGAAAAGGCATAGGAAACCGTGTATTCCATCATGCCCGATGTGCTCTAACGGAGCCGGCCCAAACAAGCGACAAATTGGATTTGATTCGGGAGATTTACTCCGAATGCCAAACCCCGCCGAACTATTATATTTTGCGGCACGGCATTGAAGATGAACTTTCGGCTTTGCAATATGAAGCAACCGCCATTGATTTGCTGTCGTTGGTTAAGCCCGGGCAGAAGCCGTTAACCAATATACAGGGCGGCACTTATTCATCGACGAAAGGTTTGATGGATTTGGCGGAAATTAAACGGATTTATGCCCCCGAAGAATTGAAAACCGCTTTGCCTGTTATGTTGATTACCATCAATCGGGAATACGACAGGCTGAAAAAGCAGATTAAAGCAGGTGAAATTTCTGATACTGAACGGGATAACGAAATTTACAAACGAACCCGGGCAGCTTGGAAAACGGGTATCCGCAGAAATCAGGCGAAATATGCCGTGGCAGTTTATCGCGGGTGGTCGGTTGCGGCCTACCGCATTCATCATTGGATGCCGTCTGAAATAAAAGGCCGCTGGGCGTTCGACGGTACGGCTTTACCCAATGACTCGGCCGAATATCAAGAACTGGTACATAAAATTACCTACCCTTCGATAGAAAATTACAAAGCACCGCAAAATCCGATTCAGTATTTAAATTGTTAAATCAACCAAGGCAAAAGCGTTCTATGCCGCTTATTAAATCGAAAAGTTAAAGCCATGAAACACCTTTCCACCCAATCCCCCAACTTCCAAGCCGAGCTGAAAGCGTTGCTGGCTTTTGAAACTGCGCAAGACCCGAAAATCGACCAAATCGTTGCCGACATCTGTGCCGACGTGCAAAAGCGCGGCGATGCGGCGGTTATCGAATACACCAACCGTTTTGACGGCACCGCAGCACAAAGCATGGGCGATTTGATGCTTACCCAAGCCGATTTGCAGGCCGCTTTCGAACGCCTGCCCGAAAACGTTCAGACGGCCTTGAAAACCGCCGCCGCCCGCGTGGAAAGCTACCACAAACACCAGAAAATGGAATCTTGGAGCTACACCGACGAAAACGGCACCTTGCTCGGTCAACAGATCACCCCGCTCGACCGCGTAGGCATTTATGTGCCCGGCGGCAAAGCGGCTTATCCCAGCTCGGTAATTATGAACGCCATGCCCGCGCATGTGGCCGGCGTGCCCGAAATCATCATGGTGGTGCCCACGCCCCAAGGCGAGCGCAACGATATTGTGTTGGCGGCGGCATTTGTGGCCGGCGTAACCAAAGTGTTTACCGTCGGCGGCGCGCAGGCGGTGGCGGCGCTGGCTTACGGCACTGAAACCGTGCCGCAGGTCGATAAAATCACCGGCCCCGGCAATGCGTTTGTGGCCGCCGCCAAACGCCGCGTGTTCGGCGTGGTGGGCATTGATATGGTAGCGGGGCCGTCTGAAATTCTGGTGATTGCCGACGGCACCACGCCCGCCGATTGGGTGGCGATGGATCTGTTCAGCCAAGCCGAACACGACGAAATCGCCCAAGCCATTCTGATTGCCACCTCGCAGCAATATCTGGACGAAGTTCAGACGGCCATGAACAAGCTGATCGAAGACATGCCGCGTCGCGCGATTATTGAAGCCTCGCTGGGCAACCGCGGCGCGATGATTCTGGCCAAAGATTTGGACGAAGCCTGCGAAGTCGCCAACTATATTGCGCCGGAGCACTTGGAATTGTCGGTGGAAAACCCGCAGGAATGGGCGCAAAAAATCCGCCACGCCGGTGCGATTTTCATGGGCAAATACACCAGCGAGAGTTTAGGCGACTATTGCGCCGGCCCCAACCATGTGTTGCCCACCAGCCGCACGGCGCGTTTCTCTTCGCCGCTAGGCACTTACGATTTCCAAAAACGCAGCAGCCTGATTCAGGTTTCCGAACAGGGGGCGCAGTATCTCGGCGAAACCGCCAGCATATTGGCCCACGGCGAGCGGCTGACGGCACACGCAAGGGCGGCGGAATTGCGTTTGAAAAAGCGTTGATATGGATTGATGCGGTTGAAGAGGCCGTCTGAAAGCGAGTTTAGTGAGCTTCGCCAAAGCGAGTTTTGTGAGTTTCGCTTTCAGACGGCCTATGAATTTTGAATCGTCATGGAAATTTTATTCGAGCTGTTTGCAGAATTCGTTTTACAGATTGTTGCCGAAGTTTTAGTCGAACTGGGCATCCGTTCTGCCAAATCAAGCCTCCGCAAACCGCAATCTTGGTTGGTGGCCGCAGGTTATGGGATTGCCGGTGCGTTAATCGGTGCGGGCAGTTTGCTGGTGTTTCCCGAGCACTTTATCCGCAGCGAAAACCTGCAAGTATTCAATTTGCTGTTCACACCGGTATTGGCCGGTACGCTGATGTGCGTTATCAGCCGCGGGGAGAAGCGGAACGGCCGTTCTTTACGGCTGCACCGTTTTGTTCGCGGTTTTTTGTTTGCCTTTTGTATGGCACTCGTCCGCTTGTCGGCGCAAGCCGCTGTTTGAAAAATACAGAAGAAAGTCTAAAAAATAGTATGTTGGTTAAGTCCGGGCATGACGGAACCGCGATAAAAAACAAGTTTGTTTGCCATAAGTACGAAACCATGCTTTGAGGCCGTCTGAAAATCTGTTTTTCAGACGGCCTCTTGTTTATGCCTTGTGCCGCGGCCTTTATGCCGTCTGAAACGGCGGCACGGGCAGGCCGAATTCTTGCAGCAGGGCTACGGTTTCATATACGGGCAGCCCCATCACGCCGGTGAAGCTGCCGTGCAGGTTTTCGACAAACAGGCCGCCCAAGCCTTGAATGCCGTATGCGCCGGCTTTGTCCATCGGTTCGCCGCTGGCAATGTAGGCGGCGATTTCGGCGGCAGTCAGCGGTTTGAAGGTAACGTCGCTTTGCTGGAGGACGGCGCGGGTTTCGCCCTGCCAATACACGCATACGGCGGTCAGCACTTGGTGGGTGGTGCCGGAAAGCTCCAGAAGCATGGCGGCAGCTTCGGCGGGGGATTCGGGTTTGCCCAGAATATGGTTATGCAATGCAACGGTGGTGTCGGCGGTAATCAACGGGTATAGCGGCTGGTAGGGATATTGCTGCTGCCAGTAGGCGACGGCGGCGGCGTTTTTCTCGCAGGCCATGCGCGCGGCGTAAGCGGCGGCGGGTTCGCAGGCGTAAGGGGTTTCGTTGATATCGGCGGGCAGGCGGATAACGGTATAGCCGATGTTTTCGAGAATTTCGCGCCGGCGCGGGCTGCCCGAGGCGAGATACAGCGTGTTCATACTTCTTGTCCTTTTACGGCGCGCCGTTGCAGGCGGTCGAGCAGGGGCGTGGGCAGCAGGCGTTTCAGATACCAGAACAATACGGTGGGAAAAGTAACCAGATAGCGGGCTTTGGGTTGGGCGGCAGTGAGCGCTTTCACGCAGATGGCGGCGCAATCGGGCGACGACATGGTAAACGGTGCCACCGCGCCTTCCGCTTCGAGGCGGTTGAGCTGGTGCCGGTAGCTGCGGGCGTGGAAGCTGTTGTCGATGTCGATGTATTGGTGCAGCTTTTTCAAGGCGTTGGGGCGGAATTTCGTGGCAATCGGGCCGGGTTCGACCAAGCTCACGAAAATGCCGCTGCCCGCCGTTTCGAGGCGGAGGGTGTCGCACATGCCTTCGAGGGCGAATTTGGTGCTGTTGTACGCACCGCGCCACGGCATGGCGGCGAAACCTAAAATGCTGCTGTTGACCAAAATCCGGCCGTGCCCTTGTTTGCGGAACACTTCCATGGCGCGGCGGATGCATTCCCACGCGCCGAATACGTTGGTTTCGAATTGTTCACGCAGGGCATCGCGGGGAATGTCTTCCACCGCGCCCACCTGCCCGTAGCCCGCATTGGAAAACAAGGCATCGAGTTTGCCGCCGGTTTGGGCGAGCACGGTATCGAAGGCCGTCTGAATGCTGTGGCTGTCGGTAACGTCGAGTTGGAGGGTGTCGGTTAAACCTTCGTTGCGCAAGCGGGCAACGTCTTCGGCACGGCGGCAGGTGGCGAATACCCGCCAGCCGAGCGCGTGCAGTTGTTTGGCGGTGTCGTAGCCGATGCCGCTGGAGCAGCCGGTGATTAAGATGGTTTTCATAGTGTGTGTTTTTAAAGCAGTAAAGACGGTGTATGTTAAACGATAAAACGGCAGGCCGTCTGAAATTTTCCAAACGGCCTGCGTCGATGGAACAAAGTTAAAGCCGCTGGATTCTCTGCTTCAATGCGGAAATGCGGTTTTCGATAGCGGCAACCTGTTTGTGCCACGTCAGCAAACGTGTGGCGGCCAGTATATAGATGATCAGGATGCTGCTGCCGGAAAAATAGCTGTGGAAACTCTCCAGTATTTCCCTGATCATACCGCCGGACGGGGTGGGGCGGCCCGACCATGCGATGAAAAAGCAGATGATGCCTAACATGCCCACGCCCGAAGCCAGCATCACCAAACCGCTGCTGAGCTGCCATCTTTTAAAGCGGTTGGAAGCCAAACCCGCCATTAAAGTAATCAGGCTCACCGCCAACGTACCCGAAAGCATGATGCCTTTCGGAATGGCGGGTTCGGTCGAAATAAACGCCACCAAGCCGAACATATGGAAAAAAGTTACCGCTACAATGAGAAATATGATGCTGAAAAAGGTACGCATTACCTGTTCCGTTTTGAAAGGTGGATACAAAAATATGCGGGCGGTGTTTCGGATTGGTTCCGCCACTGAAGCCGGTAAGAAGAGGCGGTATTATGCCGATGAATTTCCGTGCGTGATAGTGTTTCGGACAAACGGCCTGAAATGCGGTTGGTTATAACCTGAGTAATTGCTTGTGCGGGATATCGGTTAAGACGGCATCCGGTTGCCGTCCGAACCATATCAGGCCGTCTGAAAACCTTTTCTGTTGCCGATGGCGGTTTCAGACGGCCCCAATCCCCGCTACAATGCCTGCTTTTGTGTTTGCCGCATCCGATGGACTTATTCTGGCTCTACTGGGCACTTGCCGCTTCTGCTTTTACTTCCGCCACCATTCTGCCCGGCACATCGGAGGCGGCGTTTGCGCTGTTCGTACAAAACCGCCCCGAAGCATGGGCGGGGGCGTTGCTGGTTGCCGGTACCGCCAACGGCTTGGGCAGCATAGCCTCTTACGGTATGGGGCGGCTGTTTCCCGATAAAAAGAGGCCGTCTGAAAAAGTGCTGCGCCGGCTCAACCGCTATGGCATTTGGGTATTATTGCTGGCGTGGCTGCCCGTTGTCGGCGACGGTTTGCCGATTGCCGCCGGCTGGCTGCGGCTGCATTTCTGGAAAAGCTGCATCATGTTGGTTGCAGGAAAATTCATCCGCTACGGCGTGCTGCTGGCGGGGCTGAAAGCGTGGCTGTAAACAAGGCTTCGAGGCCGTCTGAACACCGTGTTTTTCAGACGGCCTCAAGTGTTTTGCGCTACAATGCGCGATTGGAACGGATTCTGAAGAAGCAGCATGAAAGAACATAAAGCCCGCAAACGGTTCGGGCAAAATTTTTTGCAGGACACCCGCATTATCAGTGATATTGTGAACGCCGTCCGCCCGCAGCCGGAAGATATTGTGATTGAAATCGGCCCCGGCTTGGCGGCGATTACCGAGCCGTTGGCAAAGAAATTGAACCGGCTGCATGTGGTCGAAATCGACCGCGACATCATCAAGCGCCTGAAAACCCTGCCGTTTGCCGACAAACTGGTGATTCACGAAGGCGACGTTTTGCAGTTCGACTTCAAAAGCGTGGCGGGCAGAAAAAAAATCGTCGGCAACCTGCCGTACAACATCTCCACGCCGTTGCTGTTCCGCCTGAGCGAGGTGGCGGACGAAGTGGAAGACATGCACTTTATGTTGCAGAAAGAAGTGGTCGAGCGCATGGTGGCCGAGCCGAAAACCAACGACTACGGCCGCTTAGGCGTGATGCTGCAATATTTTTTCGATATGGAAATGCTGATCGAAGTGCCGCCCGAATCGTTCGACCCCGCGCCGAAAGTCGATTCCGCCGTAGTGCGCATGATTCCGCAGCAAGGCCGCATCGGTGTCGCACGCGATTTCGAGCATTTCGGCAAGCTGGTTAAAGCCGCGTTTGCCCAACGGCGCAAAACCATACGCAACAATCTGAAAGAAGTTGCCTCAGACGAAGATTTGCAGGCGGTAGGCATCAACCCGCAAGACCGCGCCGAACACATCGCACCGGAACTTTATGTGCAGTTGAGCAATTATTTGGTGGGAAAGGCCGTCTGAAATTTGGGAAAAATATGATTAAATTCAAAAATGTACACAAATACTTCAAAGACCTGCATGTGATTAACGGCATAAATTTGGAAGTGAAACAAGGCGAAGTGGTAGTGGTGTGCGGCCCGTCCGGCAGCGGCAAATCCACCCTGATCCGCACCGTCAACCAGCTCGAAACCATTGAAAGCGGCGAAATTTGGGTAGACGGCATGAACGTGGCCGATCCGAAAACCGATTTGAACAAAGTGCGCGAAGAGGTGGGCTTTGTGTTTCAAGGCTTCAACCTTTATCCGCATTTAAACGTGTTGGAAAACATCATCCTTTCGCCGATGAAAGTGAAAAAGCAAAGCCGCGAACAGGCCGAGCAAAAAGCGATGGAGCTTTTAGACCGCGTGGGCTTGGCGCACAAAAAATATGCCATGCCCGGCCAGCTTTCCGGTGGCCAGCAGCAACGCGTGGCAATCGCCCGCGGCTTGGCGATGGAGCCGCGCGTGATGTTGTTTGACGAACCGACTTCGGCGCTTGATCCGGAAATGGTCGGCGAAGTATTGAAAGTAATGAAAGATTTGGCAAACAGCGGCATGACCATGATGTGCGTTACCCACGAGATGGGTTTCGCCCGCGAAGTGGCCGACCGTGTGATTTTTGTCGATCACGGTCAAATTATCGAAGAAGCCGAACCGGAAGAATTCTTCACCAACCCGAAACACGAGCGTGCGCAGCAATTCTTGCAGCAGGTGATGAAGCAGGGGTGAGAAAACGGTATTGCGGTTAATCTTTTTAAAACAGAGATTAACGGTTGATTTACCGTTTCGTCGCGGTTGAAACGATTTAAAAATACCAATCAAACAGGCCGTCTGAAATGATTTTCAGACGGCCTGTTTGAATTTATTTACTTGTACGGACTGTTTACTCGTATAGCGTGTGTGCGGATTAACGGTTACCTTCGCGTTTCAGTGAATGATAGCTGTTATCTACGCGGACACCGGTGGCTTCGGCAACGAATTTCACACGGTCGTCGTTTTTGGCAACTCGTTTTACGCCTTGATAGTGTACTTCTTTCAGACTGGTAATCACACCGGAGTCGTTAGCATGGTTCCATTTCGGTAATGAAGCTCCGCTTGATGCGGCGGCAAAAGCAGTAGCAAAAGTGGCAACAGCGGCAAAAATGATTGAGGTTTTTTTCATGATGGTTCCTTTAACTTTTAATTAAAAAATCTGTTTGCGAATGACAGTGCTCTGTCGATGGAATGCATTCTAATGATTTCCTTTTGGTTTTAAAATACAGGTTTTATTGAAGTAATGTTTCCTATTAGGAAGTAATAAATGAGATAGTAACCAGTCTAATATCAGTTTAAGGCGGGCCTGACGCAGAGGGATATGGGAATAGCTTAAGGCATATCAATGTTGCCGCGCGGCGATATCATATAGATGAACGCGAATGGCGCACCCGCGGAAATGCACCGCAGATGTCGTGGTGAAAAGTTTTCGTGAAAGAAAATGGCAGAGATGGGGTGTTGTTTGATACGGGTCGGAAACGGTTTCAGGCTTTGCCCTGCATATTGTGATGCTCGATTTCAAAACCGCTGCTCCGATAAGCGCGGAAACGTTCGCGGGCTTCGGCGAGAGCTTCGAGGTTGCTGCCGACGATTTCCAACACCCGTGCAGGCGGCACCGGCGCGTCGCACCAAAAGTCGGGCGCAAGATTCAGCACCACCAAACCGCTTTCCGTTTCGGGCAGAGTGTTGCCGCAGGCCAGCACCAGCGGCACGTCTCGGGGGCAGGCTTGGCCGGTTTCCCAAACTTCGTGAGCCAAGAAACTGGTCGGCTCGAATTGCCATAAGTCGATATCCAAGCGCGCAACGGCTTCGGGCGAATCCGCCCACACCAACACGCGGGAGCCGCTTTGCATGGCGCGGGCGGCCAAACGACAGGTGAAGGCGTAGGGGTTGCCGACATGGGTATAGAATGTTGCTTTAGGCATGTTGGTCTTTCGTGTTCGGTTGCGCTGTGTTTTTCAGACGGCCTGAAGTGTCGTATGGGTATGTTTAATTATGTTTAATATAGATGGGAGATGCGGTAAGGCCGGGTTGCGGCGGAAACAATAAGATGGAGGCCGTCTGAAAGTGTTCAGACGGCCTCTGCCGTTATTTGGCTTCCAGCTTGGTTACGCCGCCCATATAAGGTTGCAGTGCGGCGGGGATGTTGATGCTGCCGTCGGCGTTTTGGTGGTTTTCCAGCACGGCCACCAGCGTGCGACCTACCGCCAAACCCGAGCCGTTTAAGGTGTGTACCAAACGGTTTTTGCCGTCTTCGTCTTTGAAGCGGGCTTTCATGCGGCGGGCTTGGAAGTCTTCGCAGTTGGAGCAGCTCGAAATTTCGCGGTAGGTGTTTTGTGCGGGCACCCATACTTCCAAATCATAGGTTTTGGCTGCGCCGAAGCCCATATCGCCGGTGCAGAGGGTGATTACGCGGTAGGGCAGTTCCAGCAGTTGCAGGATTTTCTCGGCGTGCCCTACCATTTCTTCGAGCGCATCGTAAGATTTTTCGGGGCGGACGATTTGCACCATTTCCACTTTGTCGAACTGGTGCTGGCGGATCAGGCCGCGCACGTCTTTGCCGTATGCACCCGCTTCGGAACGGAAACAGGGCGAATGCGCGGTCAGCTTAATCGGCAGGCTTTCAGACGGCACGATGCTGTCGGCCACGGTGTTGGTGAGGGTAACTTCGGCGGTGGGAATCAGATATTGCGTGGTTTTGGTTTCGTCGCCGCCGCGGGTAACGTGGAACAGGTCTTCACCGAATTTCGGCAGTTGGCCGGTGCCGAACAGGGTGCTGTCGTTCACGATATAGGGTGTGTAGCACTCGGTGTAGCCGTGTTGCGTAGTATGGGTGTCGAGCATGAATTGCGACAGCGCACGGTGCAGGCGGGCGACTTGGCCTTTCATCACGGCAAAGCGTGCGCCGGAAAGCTGCGCGCCGGCTTCAAAATCCAAGCCCAGCGGCGCGCCCAAATCAACGTGGTCTTTCACATCAAAATCAAAGGCGCGCGGCGTGCCGATTTTGCGTACTTCTACGTTTTCGGTTTCGTCTTTACCGACAGGCACGCTTTCGTGCGGCAGGTTGGGAATGGTGGTAAGCCATGCTTCCAGTTCGGTTTGAATGGCTTCTAGCTTGGCGGCGTTTTGTTCGAGTTCGGTTTTGATATCGGCAACCTGCGCCATCACTTGAGCGGCTTCTTCGTGTTTGCCTTGCCCTTTGAGCATGCCGATTTTTTTCGATTCGCTGTTGCGGGCGGCCTGCAATTCTTCGGTGCGGACTTGCAGCGCTTTGCGTTTGTTTTCCAATTCTTCAAAACGGGCGGTGTCAAATTCGTAACCGCGTGCCGCCAAACGGGCGGCGACGGTTGCGGTGTGGTTGCGGAGTTGTTGGATATCTAACATGGTTTCTCTCAACATAAAAATTTCGAAATAGCCGTTATTGTAAACCAAATCCGCCTGAAAAGGCCGTCTGAAAAACAGTTTAAAGCGTTTTCAGACGGCCTCTGCCCCAAATTGACCGCCGTGTGAAAAAAGCGGATAATTCCACCGGTTTGTTTTTCAATGTTTCAGACGGCCTCAGTTGTCTGAAACTTTTTATTTTATAAGAACTTATATCCCATGAAATCACCCGAACTCCTCCTTCCCGCCGGCGGTCTCGAACGCATGCGCGCCGCCTACGATTTCGGCGCAGATGCCGTTTATGCCGGCAGCCCGCGCTATTCCCTGCGCGCCCGCAACAACGAATTCGCCAAACTGCCGGTGCTGGAACAAGGCATCCGCGAAGCACACGAACGCGGCAAAAAATTCTTTCTTACCGTCAACACTTTGCCACACAATTCCAAACTGAAAACCTTTATGGCCGACATGGGGCCGCTGATCGCCATGAAACCCGACGCGCTGATTATGGCCGACCCCGGCCTGATTATGCAGGTGCGCGAAAAATGGCCGGAAATGCCGATTCATCTTTCCGTGCAGGCCAACACCACCAACTACTGGGGCGTGAAATTCTGGCAAAAAATCGGCGTGGAGCGGATTATCCTCTCGCGCGAATTGAGCATGGAAGAAATCGCCGAAATCCGCCAACAGTGCCCCGACATCGAACTGGAAGTGTTCGTGCACGGCGCATTGTGTATCGCCTATTCCGGCCGCTGCCTGCTTTCCGGCTACTTCAACCACCGCGACCCCAATCAAGGCACCTGTACCAACGCCTGCCGCTGGGACTACAAAGTGCACGATGCCGAAACCGACGAAACGGGCGATGCCAAATTGTTGCAAGGCTTCAATTTCAGTCAGGCGCAGGAAGAAGCCAATGCCGCGTTTGAAGGCATCAACGGCCAAGTGCGCCATCCCGAAGCCAACAAAGTGTTCCTGATTGAAGAAGCCAACCGCCCGGGCGAGCTGATGCCGATTATGGAAGACGAGCACGGCACCTATATTATGAATTCCAAAGACTTACGTGCCATCGAGCAAGTGGCCAAACTCGCCGAAATCGGTGTGGACAGCCTCAAAGTGGAAGGCCGCACCAAATCGGTTTACTACGTCGCCCGCGTCGCCCAAGCCTACCGCAAAGCGATTGACGATGCCGTGGCCGGAAAACCCTTTGATTACAGCCTGTTGGCCGAACTCGAAGGCTTGGCCAACCGCGGCTACACTTCGGGCTTTTTGGAGCGCCACCAAACGCAGGAATACCAAAACTACCTGCACGGCCATTCGCTGGCCAAACAAAGCCAGTTTGTCGGCCAGATTACCGAAATCGATGCCGACGGCTGGGCGACGGTGGAAGTGAAAAACCGTTTTGCCGTGGGCGACACCATTGAAATCATCCACCCGCAAGGCAACCAAACGCTGGTGCTGGAAGCCATGACCCGCAAAGGCGAAGCGGTGGATGCCGCGCCTGGCAACGGTATTCAGGTAAAGATTCCGAACATGCAGGGTAAAGATAAGGCATTGATTGCGCGGATTATGAATCCTTAACCTGATGTTTTGTTGAAAGAGGCCGTCTGAAAACTTGCAAAGCTCGTTTTCAGACGGCCTCTTTCGGTTTGGGTTCGCGCGGCTTATCCCAGCAAGCCGCCGATATATTTCACCAGCGTGATGCCGCTCAACAAGGCCATGGATACCACCACGATCAGGCCGCATACCGCCATCCATTTCGGGTGGCGGTAGTCGCCGACGATGTCCGGACGGTAAGCCGCCAACAGAATCAGGCCGAGGGAAACAGGCAGAATCAGGCCGTTGAGCGTGCCGACAAACACCAGCACTTGTGCGGGGCGGCCCACCGTGGCGAGTACGAAAGTGGAAACCAGAATAAAGCCGATAATCCATCTGTTTTTGTTTTTCTTTACCGTGGCACTCAGGCCGGCGAGGAACGATACCGATGTATAGGCCGCGCCGATAACCGACGTAATCGAAGCGGCCCAGATAACCACGCCGAACAGCAGCCACCCGCCGTGGCCGGCAATATATTGGAACGGTGTGGCGGCGGGGTTTTCGGGGTTGAGTTTGACACCTTGCGATACCACGCCGAGTACCGCCAGAAACAACACCACGCGCATAACCGATGCAATCAGAATCGCCGATACCGAGCTGCGGTTGACTTCAGGCAGCGATGCTCTGCCTTTGATGCCGGCATCCAGCAAACGGTGTGCGCCTGCAAAAGTGATATAGCCGCCTACCGTGCCGCCTACCAGCGTAACAATGGCGACGGCATCCAGTTTTACCGGTAAGAATGTGTAGTAGACCGCTTCTTCCAACGGCGGATTGGCTTGCCAAGCCACATAAAGTGTGAGGGCGATCATGATAAAACCCATGATTTGGGCGAATTTGTCCATGGTTTTGCCTGCTTCGCGGAACAGGAAAATGCCGACGGCGATACAGCCGCTGATGATCGCTCCCATTTCGGGGGAGAGGCCGGTGAGGATGTTCATGCCCAAACCAGCACCGCCGACGTTGCCGATATTGAAGGCCAAGCCGCCCATCACAATCAGCAGGGTAAGGAAATAGCCTGCGCCGGGAAGCACGCGGTTGGCAATGTTTTGCGCCGGTTGTTCCGATACGGCGATGATACGCCAGATATTGAGCTGCGCACCGATGTCGAGCAATATGGAAATCAGAATCACAAAGCCGAAGCTGGCAAGCAGATTTTCGGTAAAGGTGGCCGTTTGCGTGAGAAATCCCGGGCCGATGGCGGAAGTGGCCATGAGAAAGGCTGCCCCGATCAGGGCATGGCGGCGGTTGTGGTTTGACATGGTTTGTTTTCTCCTTAAGTAAGTTGTTTTTCTGATTTTTCAGTAGGCCGCCGTTTTTTTTCAGACGGCCTGAACCGCAATGTTGTGCGCGGCTAAAGCCGCGCGGATTTTGTCGGCGAATTCGAGTGCATGCGCACCGTCTCCGTGCAGGCAGATGCTGTCGGCCCGCACGTTTACTGTGCTGCCGTCCACTGCCGTTACCGTGCCCGCGAGCACCATTTGCAACACTTGGGCGATGGCTTCTTCATCGTTTTCGATTTGTGCGTCGGGACGGCTGCGGGGCACAAGTTTGCCGTCTGGCAGATAGCGTCGGTCGGCGAATACTTCCGAAATCACGCCCAGTCCCGCCTCTCGGCCTGCTTCGAGCAACAGGCTGCCGGAAAGCGCCATCAGCTTTAATTGCGGGTTGAAACGGCCGACGGTATCGGCAATGATGCCGGCCAGTTGCCTGTTTCGGGCGGCTTGGTTGTAGAGTGCGCCATGGGGCTTCACGTAGGCCGTCTGAACACCCGCCGCATCGCATAAAGCCTGCAACGCGCCGAGCTGGTATTGCAAGCAGGCACGCAGTTCGGCTTCGGGCAAGGTCATGTCGGTGCGCCCGAAATTTGCGCGGTCGGGATAGCCGGGGTGCGCTCCGATGCGCACGTTTTGCCGCTTCGCCCATACCAGTGCGCGCCGCATGTCGGCAAAACTGCCGGCGTGCAGCGCGCAGGCGATGTTGGCGGATGAGATGCGTTGCATCAAGGCTTCGTCGTTGCCGCAGCCTTCGGCCAAATCTGCATTCAGATCAACGTGCTTCATCCGCTATCCTTTTGATTTTGTTTAAATAGGCTTGGTTTTGGTGTTGCAGGGCCGCCGCTTCTTCAGGGGTGGCCGTCTGAAAAAAGATTTTGCTGCCGAAACGGATTTGCGCCAGCCGCCCCAAATCGGCCGTTGCTACGGTGGCGATTTTCGGGTAGCCGCCGGTGGTTTGTGCGTCGGCCATCAGAATAATCGGTTTGCCGTTCGGCGGAACCTGTATGGTGCCGAACCAGACGGCGTGCGAAAGCATTTCCAGCGGCTGTTCCAACGGCAGCTCTTCGCCGTCGAAGCGGTAGCCCATACGGTTGCTGTCGCTTTGCAGCGTCCAAGCGT
Organism: Neisseria sp. MVDL19-042950; assembly: GCF_030504625.1. GTDB lineage: Bacteria > Pseudomonadota > Gammaproteobacteria > Burkholderiales > Neisseriaceae > Neisseria. The sequence goes on from NZ_JAUKWH010000006.1 coordinate 132,896, forward strand.
TTTGCCAGAGGCGGTAATGTGCTTTGCGGGTAAAAGCGTAGTATTCCGAAGAAGGCAGCGCATGAATGCGGAGAGAGGGGGTGGGCGGGGCGATGCCGATCCGACTCATTTCCAGTCCGGAGCAGTTTACCGGCACAACATCTCCCGCACGCAGGCAACGGCCCTCAAAGCCGCCGAAGGCCGCTCTCAAATCGGTGCTGCGCGAACCGAGCACCGCAGGCACGTCAAACCCGCCGTGTACGCATAAATAGCCGTACATGCCTTTTACGGCGCGGATTAGTTTCAGCGTTTGCCCGCGCCGCGCAGTGTAGCGCCAGTAGGAATAAACCGGTTCGTCGTCAAGTTGCGCTTCGTAAATCGCACCGGTGATGCAGAAAGGGGTGTCGTATTCAAAAGATACGGTAATGCCACCCAATGCTATTTCCAACGCCGCCGCGCCGGCATCGTTGCCCAACAGCAGATTACCGGCCTGAAGGGAAAGCGCGTCCATCGCACCGGCATGGCCTATACCGCGGCAACGCAGGCCGAATCTCCCCAAATCCTGAATATGGGCCATAGTTTGAACGGCAGCAACATGCATCATAAACAAATCCTTTCCGCCACAAAGCGTACCGTATCGCCCGCCGAAAGCAGGGTCGGTGGGTGGGAGGCCGTCTGAAACAACGGTATTTCCGTACGGCCGATAATCTGCCAGCCGCCCGGAGAAGCAAACGGATAAATACCGGTTTGGCTGCCGCCTATCCCTACCGAACCGGCAGGTACTTGGGTACGCGGTACGGCGCGGCGCGGAGTGTGCAGGTTTTCAGGCAGCCCGCCCAGATAGGGAAAACCGGGCTGGAAACCCACCATAAACACGGTATAAGCCGGCTCGGTGTGGCGGCGTACGATTTCTTCGGGAGTGGTGTGGTGGAAAGCCGCTACTTCGGCCAAGTCTTCGCCGAACTCGCCGCCGTAGCAAACAGGAATGTCTACATGCCGCCCTTGATGGTCGCCCGTTTCGGTTTTTTCCCACAAACGGTACAGGCCGTCTGAAAGATTGTTCAGATCGGCTTGCGGGCGGGCAAACACCGTTACATTATTCATGCCGGTCACTACTTCCGCTACATGAGGCAGAGTTTGTGCCGCATCCGCAAACGCCCACAACCGCCGCTGCTTTGGCAAGGCGGCGGGCGGTGGTAAAAAACATACGAGTACAGACTCTCCGGCAGTAATAATTTTCAGTGTAGACATGTTAGCTTTTGTTATGATTTTTTAAGAGATATACTAATGTTTTCAAACGCTTTGTCAAGGCTGAGCAGAGAAAAATACGCATGGCATGAAAAGAGGGCGGGCATGCGGAAGAAAATTTAAAGATGCCTTTGCCGCCGATTTCTTTTAAAATAGTATTTGCATATTTTCATAAACAAGCATTAAAAGGGAAGACATGCGTTATCACGGAACCATCGTCAGCTGGGACAACGAGCTTGGGTTCGGATTTGTCAGAGAAGAACAGTCTACGGCTGAAATATTCGCCCATGCCGGAGACTTTGTTAACGAAAACCCGCCGCCGAGCAAGGGTGAAACCGTGTCGTTTGAAATCGTCTGCAACAGCCGCGGCACGGAAGAAGCGAAACATATCGAATACACCAACCGCAACAGGGTTCCCGAGCCGGAGCAGTTTGATTTCACCGACGAAGCACCGAAAAAAATTTCCCGCTGGGTCGGTTTGATGATTGCCGCCATTATCGGTGTTCCCGCTTTGAGCGCAGCGGCTTATTACGCTATGGATTATTGGCAAACGTATCGTGCGGCTTATAGAAGCAATGAAATCGTCGTAGACCGCGTTGCCGCAGAAATGATGGCTGAGCGCGAGGCGTGGAAACGGGCGCTTAATGCTCCAGCAGGGCGGAGCGCGGAGAAAGCGGAGCAGTCGGGCGCTGCGTCGGAGGCTTCGGAAGAGCAGGGTTCCGTCAAGTTAAAGCTGCTGGGCAATGTGCGGGAAAATTTCAGATGCGACGGTAGACAACACTGTTCGCAAATGCGTTCTTTCGAGGAAGCCCAATTCTTTTTGAACAATTGCCCGAATGTGAAAATGGACGGTGATAAAGACGGTATTCCCTGCGAAGATCATTTTTAAAATCAATTGAAGTATCAATTCACAATTGTTTTTATTCATAAAAACGGAAAAAGGCCGTCTGAAATCGTTTTCAGACGGCCTTTTCTCTTTAAAACCGCCGATAAAGAGGTGTTTTTAACGCTGATTTCTTTTAGAATACGGCTATTCAGCAAAACCGCTGCTTTATGACGGTTGCCGTTTTCAGACGGCCTTTTATTTTAATGAGCAAACAGAGAATACCCGAAATGAATCTATATCAAACCATTGCTACGGAAGCCGAAAAAGCCTTTGCCGCCGCAGGTATCGCCGATGCGCCTGTGGTTTTGCAGGCTGCCAAAAATGCTGATTTCGGCGATTTCCAGATTAACGGCGTAATGGGCGCGGCGAAAAAAGCCAAACAAAACCCGCGCGAGCTGGCGCAAAAAGTAGCCGATGCGTTGGCAGGCAACCGGATTATCGAAACCGCCGAGGTGGCCGGCCCCGGTTTCATCAACTTGCGTTTGCGTCCCGACTTCCTTGCCGAGCATGTTCAAGCCGCATTAAACGACCGACGTTTGGGTGTGGCCGAAGCCGAGCGGCAAATCGTGGTGGTGGATTATTCATCGCCCAATCTGGCTAAAGAAATGCATGTAGGCCATTTGCGTTCCAGCATCATCGGCGACAGTATCGCCCGCGTTTTACGTTATCTCGGCCATGAGGTTATCGCCCAAAACCATGTGGGCGACTGGGGTACGCAGTTCGGTATGTTGGTGGCCTATCTGGTCGAGCGGCAAACCGATAACGCCGCCTTTGAGCTGGCCGATTTGGAAAAATTTTACCGCGAAGCCAAAGTGCGCTTCGACGAAGACGAAGCCTTTGCCGATACCGCCCGAGATTATGTTGTGAAGCTGCAAAGCGGCGATAAGGCAGTGTTAGCGTTATGGCAGCAGTTTGTCGATATTTCCCTCAGCCATGCGCAAAATGTTTACGACAAGCTGAGTTTGAAACTCCGTCCCGAAGATGTGGCTGGCGAATCAATGTATAACGATGACTTGCAAAACGTGTCCGACGAGTTGGTAGGGCAAGGTATCGCTGTCGACGACGACGGCACGCGGGTGGTGTTTTTGGACGAGTTTAAAAACCAAGACGACGAACCGGCAGCCTTTATTATCCAGAAAAAAGGCGGCGGATTTTTGTACTCGACCACCGATTTGGCCTGTATCCGTTACCGTGTGAACCGTTTGGATGCCGACCGCGTACTGTATGTGGTCGATGCGCGTCAAAGCCTGCATTTCCAACAGCTTTTCGCCGTAGCCCGCAAAGCCGGCTGGCTGCCTGAAAATGTTGTTGCCGAGCATATCGCTTTCGGTACCATGATGGGTAAAGACGGCAAACCGTTCAAAACCCGTAGCGGCGACACGGTAAAACTGGTGGAATTGCTTGATGAAGCGGTGGAACGCGCAACAGCCTTGGTGCAAAGCAAAAACCCCGATTTGGATGTAGACGAAGCAGTCAAAATCGGCAGAAGCATCGGTATTGGCGCGGTGAAATACGCTGATTTGAGTAAAAACCGTACCAGTGATTATGTGTTCGATTGGGAATCGATGCTTTCATTTGAAGGCAATACCGCTCCTTATCTGCAATATGCCTACACCCGCGTACAAAGCGTATTCAAAAAAGCGGGCGAATGGGATGCCGCCGCACCGCTGGTGTTGACGAAGCCGCTGGAAAAACAGCTTGCCGTAGAGTTGTTGAAGTTTGAAGACGTGTTGCAAAACGTGGCCGATACTTCTTATCCGCATTATCTGGCGGCTTATCTGTATCAAGTATCCGCCTTGTTCAGCCGTTTCTACGAAGCCTGCCCGATTTTGAAGGCGGAAGGTGAAACGCGTAATACACGGCTGCAACTGGCCAAGCTGACAGGAGCTACGTTGCAAAAAGGCTTGGAACTGCTCGGTATCGAAACTCTGGAAGTGATGTAAGTTTTGCCGTGCCGTCGGATATTGGATATTAATGTATTGGATTCGGCATGCAAAAGCGGTATAATAACGCTGTTTTTATTTATTTTGCCTTTATAGTGGATTTTTTATTCTAAAACTTTATAAACAAAATGGGATTGATAACAATGAAATCAAAAAATACGTTAACATTACTCACTTTAGCCGCCGCTTCTCTTCTGACTGCTTGCGGAAGCGGCGGCGGCAAAGCCCCCGAAACCATGCCTGCACCTGCTCCTAAGCTGGAACAGGATAAAGCACCGGAAAAAGGCAAAGAGCAAGGCGACGAAAAAGTGCCTGAAGTTGCTCCTCCCGCTTCCCAAGCTCCTGAGAGAAAGCCTGAAGCACCGAAACGGGATAATAAACCGAAGCAGCCTGAAGTGAGAAAAACAGACGCAGAAGTTTTCGACAAACTCAGGTTGGAATCCGTAGGAAGCGGTGTGGTTTTGGATAACCTTTTCCATCTGGTATTGAAGGAAGGAACCCGCAAAATAGACCTAGGGATTGTGTCGCCGCATGATTTTATCGGTACCCCAAAAGTGGAAACATTGAGAGACTTGGACGGTACGTTGGTCGGCTACTATGGTTACGCCCGTGTCAGCGAGCAGAAAAAAGACGAAGCGAGGCCAGATGGTGAAAAAATTTATGCTGCCGACCGCCACTTCTTTCTCCAGTCTTCCGATTCTTCCCAGTTGAGGCTCCCAGTCAGTTTGGGTAATGTAACTTACAAAGGTAAGATGTTTTATCAATACAACAACGATCCCAACCGTGCGGCGGAGGCTGATGTATCTGCAACATATTTCGGCCAAAGTAAAAGATTGAGCATGACTATATCCGGTCAAGAAGGGCAATGGAGGCTGCAGGATAGTCCAGCCGTATCAAGTCCTGAGACAGCTTCGGTGCATGCAAACGGTTTGGTGGCAGGATACCTGGCTTTTAAGGGGAATGAAGAGGCTAAATTCAAGCCAAACGGTACATTTACTGGAGGCTTTTATGGTAAAAACGGCAGTGTACTGACCGGCCAGGCGCAATTTAACGATAAAGACAAAGGCTGGAAAGGTGTAATCGGTGCTACCGCCGCGCCTGCGAAATAAGCCGGCTTTAATGCTTGATTAAATTATATTGGCTTAACATGTCGTCTGAAACATTTGAACTGTTCCCCAAATCTTGGACAAACATAAAAGCCTTTTCAGGCGGTCTTTTCGAGTTGGGTTCTGTATGCCACAGGACTCAGCTTTTTCAATTTCAAACTGCATCTCTCATTGCTGTAATACCATATATAGTCATCTATCGTCTGCATCAGCTCCTTTATCGAAAGTTTGCTTTCCTGATAAAAGCATTCCGTCTTCAGTATCGCAAAGAAGCTTTCCATCGGTGCATTGTCCCAACAATTGCCCTTACGCAGCATGCTTTGCACTATTCCGTGTTCCGCCAACGTGCAGCGGCAGGCTTCCGTACGGTACGGCACGCCCTGATCAGAATGCAGCAACACTTTATCTGCCTTTGTCAGCTTACCGACTGCATCATTCAGCATCCTTTCCACCATCTCGCTGTTCGGGCGGAGGCTCATCGAATAGGCTACGATTTTCCGGTTAAATACATTCAATATCGGCGACAGATACAGTTTGTCATTGCTGCACTTGAATTCGGTGGCATCAGTCAGCCATTTCTCATTCGGTTTTTCTGCCTCAAAGCGGCGGTTCAGAATATTAGCCGATGTTTCGCCCATTGCCGGATGGCGGTAGGCTTTTTTCGGACGTACTTTGGCTTTCAATTGCAGTAGTTTCATCAAACGCGCAACCCTTTTCTTGTTCCACGACAATGCTGCGGCAATCCGCCGGTATCCGTAACGCACTTTATGGCAGGCATAAACTTCGGCAACGGCGACTTTATCCTGTGCATCGGGATCGGGGCGGCCGTGGTGGTAATAAAAGCTGCTTTTGAGCAGGGAGGTGCTGTGCAGCAGGTATTTGAGCTGATGTTTTGCCTTCAGTGCTTGGACGGTTTCGCTTTTTGGCGGCCGTTTCTTTGTGCCTGAGGGCTTTTGATTCCTTTAGGTAGCCGTTCTCCGCCCGCATATAGTGCAATTCTTCGATTAGCTCTGCCTGTGTTTTTTCGTGGTCGGGTTTGTCGACGATAAAGGGGTTTTGCGTTTGACGGTCATGTTTGCCTGCGGATGTTCGAGTGCGCGGATGCCGCCTTGGTTGTATGCGGCTATCCAACGGCGTAAGTGGGTACGGGAGAGGTTAAATTGATTGCCGTATAACAAGGCAAGATGTCGATAGTGAGGCCGTCTGAAAACACTTTTCAGACGGCCTCGGTATTTGTGGTTGCAATATTAGACCGTTTCTCCATATAGGTTTAAAATTAAATTGTCGGAATGCTTTAATTTTAATAAGGAGTATTGCCATGAATGCTTTTCACAAAGCTCTAACCTTGTCTGCCGTTTTTTTGTTGGTATCGTGTGCGGTAACACCGGAACAGCGTGCCGCGCGTGAAGTGGCTCAGAAAAAATATGAGCAGCAGTTGCAGGTTGCATTGGCAGCACAATGCGATAAGGAAACGGCTTCTTTGATGGAGCAGCAATTCAATCCGCCGGTAAAACAAAGTGAAAAAGAACGGAAAGAGTTCCGCTTGCGTTATGTCGATAAAGTGGCGGATCCGGTGTTTCAGGCTTGCTATAAATTGGCTTGGCAAAACTATATTTCCCAGCAGCGGTTACAGCGGATATATGATTATTATGATGATTGGGATGGATTTTATTTCCCATACCGCCGGCCGTTTTGTCGTTATTGCTGGTAACGGCGGCAAGCCTTTTCAGACGGCCTCAAGCATTAGCCAGAGTTCAGTTGCGGAGTGTGCAGCCGTATTTTGAACGGCATTTATATAATGATTTTGTTCCGCAATAAAAAAACAGCCTTAGATAACGAATCTAAGGCTGTTTTTATTGCAGGTAATTAGCGCAATTCGGTATGCAGGCGGCTCAACCATGTGGATGCGTCTTTGCCTTGGTATGCGCTACCGTCTTTGTTCAGCAAGCGCAGGCGGGTACCGTTGGCGATGGGCTCCACGTACACGATCAGTTCGGGTGCGGCTGTGGCAGACGCTTGGTTTTTACCTTTGCCGAAAATACGTTTGAGGAGACTCGGTTTCTTAGTTGAGACGGCCTCTCCTTCTTGAGGAGCCGGTTGCACCAAGAAAGCATGACGTTGGGTGTTTTGACCGATTACGGTGAGGCCGATGCGGTCAAGAGCCAGTGCGGTGCGTCGCCAGTTGCGGTCGTAATCGCCGCGCAACACAACGCTGTTGCCTTCCAGTTTGGCCAAATCGCTGCCGCTGCGGGTGGCGGCAACGCTTTTACCCAAGGCGCTTTCGGCTTGTTTGGCATCTACGCCCAAATATTGCATGAAGCGTGCCAAGAAAGCGGCTTCCAGATTGGGGTCGTTCGGGCGCGGCTGCCACAGAGTGGTGTCTTTGTTTTTATCGCCGTACACTTCTTTCATGCCTTTATGGGCGAAGAATACGTCGGTTGTGCCGCTTTTGCCTTGTTCGATGCGGATAATGAACTTATCGCGCTCGCTGGTGGAGTAAACACCACCGAGGCCGACTTTTTCAAACAGGCGGCGCAGGCTGTCTTGCGGGATTTTGGCGCGGTTTTCTGCCCACTCGGTTTCCATTTGACCGATAGCGGGCTCTTCGGATTTGATATCAAAGCCGTTCTCTTGCCAGAACACTTTCAAAAGCGGCCAGATTTCGGCGGGCTCTTTTCCTTCGACCACCAGCCAGCGTTGGCTGCCGTCGCGCTCCAAACGCACGCCTTTTACGCTTTGCAATACGGCTTGGTTGGCAGGTTGCTGCACCGCTTTGTTGCGGTTCAGATCGCTGGCGCGCACGGCACCGCTGCCTGCGGGAATCTGATAACGGTTGCCTTGATCCGGATTGGTTAGATCGGGCGGTACTTCAAGGTTGACTACTTTCCGGTTTTTGGTTTGGTAGTCCAACCGGGGTTGTTCTTTGTTGCTGGAGCAAGCGGCAAGGCCGATCAGGGTAACGGCTAATACTACCGGTTTCATACGGTTCATATTGTGATTCCTGTGGTTAAATCAGTTTGGCATTTTTCAATGCGTTGCGTACTTTGGCTTGGCCGTCTGAAGAAAGTTCAATAATCGGCAGCCTTGCGTGGGCATTACATTTGCCTAATTCGGAAGCGGCCCATTTGGGTGCGGCGGGGCTGGGCTCGCAGAACATAACGTCGTAAACGGGCACGAGCCGCTTGTTTAGGGCCCGTGCGGCCTCGGTATCGCCGGCCAATGATGCATGGCACATTTCGGCAAATTCTTTGGGCGCAACGTTGGCAGCCACGCTGATCACACCGTGGCCACCGCAAAGCATGAAAGGCATGGAAGTGGGGTCGTCGCCGGAATAAACGGCAAAGCCTTCGGGAGCTTGGTTGATGAGTGCGATTTCGCGGGCGATGTCGCCGCTGGCTTCTTTAACGCCGACGATATTGGGAATTTCCGCCAGACGCAAAATGGTTTCATTGCTCATGTTGACTACGGTGCGGCCGGGCACGTTGTAGAGAATCATGGGAATGCTTGCGGCTTCGGCAATGGCTTTGAAGTGCCGGTAAATGCCTTCTTGGGAGGGCTTGTTGTAGTAGGGAACGACGGACAAAGTGTAGTCCGCGCCCAAACGTTCGGCGGCTTTGGAAAGCTCGATGGCTTCGATGGTGTTGTTGGCACCGGCACCGGCGATCACGGGAATGCGTTTGTTGACGTGTTTGACTGTGGCTTCGATAACGGCCAGATGTTCTTGTACGAGAAGAGTGGCGCTTTCGCCTGTGGTGCCGACTGCGACGATTGCGTCGGTGCCGCTGTCGATATGCCAGTCGATAAGGGTTCTGAGGTGGTCAAAATTTACGCTGCCGTCTTGATTCATGGGAGTGATCAGAGCGACGATGCTGCCTTTTAACATGGTAAAACCTTTATTTCTCGAAGTATTGGAAAAATCGCTGTGATTGTAGCTTAATTTTGCGGGCTGTGTGCAATATTGCCGCCGGACGGCCTGCAAAGGTTTGCAAAGGTAAAAGGCCGTCTGAAAAGCCTTTTAAACCTTGTCGCGGGCTGCCGTATTTTTACCCGTTATATTATAAAGACATAAATTTAAAGGGGCTTTGGCGTGCTCAGGCCGTCTGAAAATTGAAGCATCGGGGTAAATTGTTTACAATTCCGCTCTTACATTTTTTAGCTTTTTGTTACATCTGTAAGGAAGGATTTAATCGCTATGGCTGCTCCGATTCATAAAACGGCAGATAAACCCGATTTGGTTTACCGTTTAGAAGACAAACCGCCGTTTGCCAATGCGCTGCTGAGTGCGATCACACACTTGCTGGCGATTTTCGTGCCGATGATTACGCCGGCGCTGATTGTGGGCGGTGCGCTCAAACTGCCGCCCGAAATGACGGCTTATTTGGTGTCGATGGCGATGGTGGCTTCGGGCATTGGTACCTATTTGCAGGTAAACCGTTTCGGGCCGATCGGTTCGGGCTTGCTGTCGATTCAGTCGGTTAACTTTTCGTTTGTCGGCGTGATGATTTCGCTCGGTTTGGGTATGAAAGAGCAGGGGTTGGACGAGCACGCCATGGTTTCGGCGCTGCTGGGCGTGGCGTTTGTCGGCGCGTTTTTGGTGGCCGGTTCCGCTTGGCTGCTGCCTTATCTGAAAAAAGTGATTACGCCGACCGTGAGCGGCGTGGTGGTGATGATGATCGGCCTGAGTTTGATCAGTGTGGCGATTACCGAATTCGGCGGCGGGTTCGCAGCTTTGGGCAACGGCACGTTCGGCTCGTGGCAGAATATTGCTCTGGCAGCGTTTGTATTGCTGGTGGTGCTGTTTTTCAATGCCTTGAAAAATCCGCTGCTGCGCATGAGCGGTATCGCGGTGGGCATGATTGCGGGCTATATTGTGGCTCTGTTTTTGGGCATGGTGGATTTTTCGGTGCTGGAAGATTTGCCGGTAATCACTGTGCCGGTGCCGTTTAAATACGGTTTTGATTTCCAGTGGGTGCCGTTTCTGGTGGCCGGCTTGGTGTATTTGCTGAGTATTTTTGAGGCGGTGGGCGATTTGACTGCTACGGCGATGGTGTCCGGCGAGCCTTATGAAGGCGACGAATTCCAACAGCGTTTGCGTGGCGGGGTGTTGGCCGACGGTTTGGTGTCGGTGATTGCCACTGCGCTCGGTTCGCTGCCGTTGACGACGTTTGCGCAAAACAACGGTGTGATTCAAATGACCGGCGTGGCTTCGCGCCATGTGGGTAAATATATCGCCGCGATTTTGGTGCTGCTCGGTTTGTTTCCGATTGTCGGACGTGCCTTTACCACCATTCCCAGCCCGGTAATCGGCGGCGCGATGGTATTGATGTTCGGCCTGATTGCGATTGCAGGCGTGCGCATCATTATGACTAACGGTATCAACCGCCGCGAAGCCGTGATTGCGGCAACGTCTATCGGCTTGGGTTTGGGCGTGAGTTTCAAGCCGGAAGTGTTTGCGTTGCTGCCGGTTAAAGAGCTGTTCCAAAACCCGATCTGTATGGGCGGCGTGGCGGCATTGGTAATGAATCTGGTGATGCCGCGCGATACGGGTGCGAAAGTCTATTTGAGCGACGAGTTGGAGAGCTAACCGTTCGTTGTTTGATTTGAAGCGTAAACAGGCCGTCTGAAACTTTTCAGACGGCCTGTTGCGTATGGCGGCGCTCGGATTAATCGTCGTAGTCGATGCGTTTGGAGTAAACCTTTCCGGTTCTTGCATCCACTTTCAATTCATATTTTCTGCCTTTGGAGAGGATGTCCACATCGTAATGCGGGCGGCGGGAGTCGAGCTCGGAATCGACATCAATCACCCGGCCTTTCACTTTGGCTTTGGCTGCGGCAACAGCCTGTCGGGAGGATATGTATTTGGTTGCAAAAGCCGGTGCGGAGATTGCAAGCACCAGAGCGGCGGCAGGGATGGCCATCAGTAGTTTTTTCATGGCGGTTTCCTTTTGGTGGGAGCAGTGCTTGTTATTCTAATGCTGGAAAATTAGTGCCGAATTAGGGGTGTTTTAAAGATATTGCTTTGAAAATTTTGCAGTTATAGGGCTTGCGGCGGATTATTTTGGTTCGTAATCCGGAATCACGGAAAGCACTTTGCTGTGCTGTGCGTCTACCAGCACTTCGTAGCTGCGTTTGTTGCCGGTAATGTTGATTTCGTAGTAGCTGCGGCCGTACGAGCGGGTTAGATTGATGTCGGTAATATGGCCTTTCACCACGCTTTTGGCGGCTGCCGCCGCTTGTCGGGGCGTATTCGATTTGGCAGAAGGCGCGGCATCCGCCGTAACAAGCAGCGCGGCGGCAGTAAGGGTAACGGTGGAAAAAATCTTTTGCGGCAGGTGCATACGATCCTCGTTCATGGAGATATGGGCGGGGCGTGTTCTGAAGCGGTATTTATCGATTTATAAATAAGGCACAATCAGGCCGTCTGAAAGCAGCACCGGAGAAGCAGCGTTTTCCTTTTGTTTATTATCGGTTTAGGGCTTAACTATACCAGTTATGCAGAGCCGTTGCATTCGTCTTGAGGGGATTAAATTTCAGACGGCCTCTTGAGGAATGCAGTAAAATACCTGCTTTGAAGTTTTCAGACGGCCTTATTGAGATATGAGTACCGATGCACCGCAATCTCCTCCGATAAACTACATCACCCCCGCAGGCTGGCAGGCTTTGAAAGACGAGCTGTACAGCCTTGTCAACAAAGAGCGTCCAGAAATTGTCCAGATTGTTAACTGGGCGGCAAGCAACGGCGACCGCAGCGAAAACGGCGACTATCTTTACGGTAAACGCCGTATGCGCGAAATCGACCGCCGCATCCGTTTTCTAACCAAGCGTTTGGAAGCCGCGCAAGTGGTTGATCCCGAGCAGCGCGAAGCAACAGATCAGGTTTTTTTCGGCGCGACGGTTGAGCTGTTGCGCGGCGACGGCAGCGAGCAGACGGTCAGAATCGTGGGTGTCGACGAGATTGACACCGCCCAAAACAAAATTTCATGGATTTCACCGCTGGCCCGCTGCCTGATTAAAGCGCACGAGGGAGACGAAGTTGTGCTGCACGGGCCGGAAGGTAAAGAAGTGATTGAAATTTTGTCGGTGGAATATGTGAAGATCGACTAAGGATATGATGTTCCGAAGTCGTATCAGGCCGTCTGAAACCGGCCGTAAAAAAATAATGACAACAAATCGATATGAGTAATACCTTGATATGGCAGGATAAACTGCCGGAACACAATTTGCCGGCCGGTGCAGACGGCATTATGCAGGCGCAATCGCTTACCGTGGCTTTACGCGGTTTGGGGCATGCTTTTTCCGTGCGCTTGCTGTATTTGGGCGGTAGCGGTTTTGACGACTTGTTTTCAGACGGCCTCGATAGAAACGAAGCATCAGAGTGGTTCGCCCGCGACGTATTGCTGTGTTTGGACGATACGCCGGTAGTGTGGGCACGCAGTTTGTGTGCGGCATCAGCTTCCGAATGGCGCGGGCTGCTCGACTGCGGCACCCGCCCGCTGGGGGAACGCTTGTTTGACGGTTCGCTGCCTTTGGTGCGCTCCCCGTTTGAATATGCCGTCTTAAAAGATACCTGCGTTTTAAGCGGATTTGACGGCAAGGCGGTGCTGGCGCGACGTTCGCTGTTTGATTGGCATGGTGAAAAACTGGGATTGGCGGAATGTTTCCTGCCTGCCTTGAAAAGTTTTGTTTAACGGTGTGATTGTTGTAATCGATTGGATTATAATTCGCACGGTTTTGAAGCCGTTTGGGAACAGACGGCTTTTTTGCTGCAAATCATCTAATAAATATAGTTAATATTACGCATGAATGTGAAACGTTTACTCTTAAAATTTTTACCGCGTTACGTGGTTGGCAGGCTGGTCATTTACAGCAAGCTGATGCGGGTGGAAAAACCCATCGGCACGTTGCTGCTGCTGTGGCCTACGCTGTGGGCTTTATGGATTGCTTCGGAAGGTGTGCCCGATTTTGTGGTGCTGCTGGCTTTTGCCGTCGGCACGTTTCTGATGCGCAGTGCAGGTTGTGTGGTAAATGACTTTGCCGACCGCGGTTTCGACGGCGCAGTAGAACGCACCAAAGCCCGGCCGTTCGCCCGCGGTTTGGTTTCTGCCGAAGAAGCTATTTTGCTGGCCTTGATTCTCTGTTTGCTGGCGGCATTGTGCCTGCTGCCGCTCAACCGCCTTACTTGGCTGATGAGTTTGCCGGCGTTGTTTTTGGCGGTAACTTATCCTTTTACCAAGCGTTTTTTCCCGTTGCCGCAGTTTTATTTGGGGTTGGCTTTCTCGTTCGGCATTCCGATGGCGTTTGCCGCCGTTACCGAAACCGTGCCGCCGCTGGCATGGCTGCTGTTTACCGCCAATGTGCTGTGGACGCTGGCTTATGACACCATTTATGCGATGGCCGATAAGGAAGACGACTTAAAAATCGGCATCCGCACCTCAGCCATTACTTTCGGCGACAATGATATTTCCGCCGTGATGCTGTGCCATTTCTGGTTCACCATGCTGATGGTGATACTGGGCTTCCAAATCGGCGCAACATGGCCTTATTGGATGGCGCTGCCGTTGACGGTTTATTGGCAATATCAACAATATCGCGAAATACAAAGCCGCGATCGTTGGGCATGTTTCCGCACTTTCCTTGAAAACAACCGCATCGGTATGGTGTGGTTTTTAGGCTTGGCAGGGCACTATATCTGGATGGCTGTGCAGGCCGTCTGAAAACAAACGGCATAAAAAGAAAAGGCCGTCTGAAAACAGCATTTCAGACGGCCTTGATATTTTATTTGATGTAACTGTTTGAATTTCTAAAGAATAAATAAGAGATTGGCAGTGGTGCGGAGTGTAAAACAACCCTGAAAGATTTGAGATTTGGTGGAACAGTAGGTACAATCACAGCCTGTTTTGCCTAGTGTGAAGAGAATTATATGAGCCTGATCAGCGAAATCTTGCCTTTATCCCATATTGCGCTGGATTTGGAAGTCAGCAGTAAAAAACGTGTATTCGAGCAGGCCGGCCTGCTGTTGGAAAACGAAGCAGGATTGGCACGCGCCGATGTTTTTGATTGCCTGTTTGCCCGCGAAAAACTCGGCACGACCGGTTTAGGGCAGGGTGTAGCGATTCCGCACGGCCGTCATGCTTCCGTGAAAAAAGCCGTGGGTGCGTTTATCCGTACCAAAGAGCCGGTGGCTTTCGACGCGCCGGACGGCAAACCCGTTTCCCTGATTTTCGTATTGCTGGTGCCGGAAAACGCTACCGGCGAGCATTTGGAAGTGCTGTCGAAACTGGCCGGCAGGTTTTCTCAAAAATCGGTGCGCGAGGCTTTAATGACGGCCGCCACTCCGGAAGAAGTGCAGAGCCTACTCAACGCCGAGTAACCAACCATGCCGAGTATTTCTGTCCGCCGCCTGTACCAAGACAACCAGCACAAGCTGCAACTGGCGTGGGCGGCAGGTACGGCGGGAGCCGATAACCGTATCGGCGTAGAGGCCGACAAGCCCGTTTTGGCGCTGGTCGGCCATTTGAATTTTATTCACCCCAATCAAGTGCAGGTATTGGGCGTGGCGGAAGTCGAGTATCTGACCCGTTTGGAGCAAGACGAAACGGCAGCCGGCTTCGGCCAGCTTTTCGATTTTTCAATGTCGCTGGTTATCGTGGCCAACAGCCTGCCGGTGCCGTCGATACTGCGCGATTATTGCCACACCAATAATGTGCCGCTGTTAACGTCGAAATTGGAAAGCCCTTATCTGATGGATGTTTTGCGGATTTATCTGCAACGCGTATTGGCCGTTTCCACCGTAAAGCACGGCGTATTTCTCGATGTGTTTGAGATCGGTGTATTGATTACCGGCCAGTCGGGCTTGGGTAAAAGCGAGCTGGCTTTAGAACTGATTTCGCGCGGGCACAGCCTGATTGCTGACGATGCGGTCGAACTCTACCGCACCGGCCCCGAAACCCTCGACGGCCGCTGCCCGCCGATGCTGAGGGATTTTCTCGAAGTGCGCGGATTGGGCGTGCTCAATATCCGCCATATTTTCGGCGAAACTTCCATCCGCCCCAAAAAAATCCTGCAACTTATCATCAATCTGGTGGCGGCAGACGATGATTATATGAAACAGCTTGATCGTTTGAGCATACGCACGGAAACCGAGTCTATCTTGAATGTCAACATCCGTTCCGTTACCTTGCCGGTGGCAGTAGGGCGCAACCTTGCCGTGTTGGTGGAAGTGGCGGTGCGCAATTACATTTTGCAGTTGCGCGGCAAAGACAGCACGCGGGAATTTCTCGAGCGCCATCAAACCATGTTGAAAGAAAACGAATCCGATCATGAAAATAGTGCTGATTAGCGGCCTTTCCGGTTCGGGCAAATCGGTTGCCCTCAAGCTGCTGGAAGACTTGGGCTATTATTGCGTCGACAACCTGCCGATGAAGCTGCTGCCAGGCCTGATCCAATATCATCTCGACAACAGCGAAGTAACCCAGCTCGGCATCAGTGTCGACATCCGTTCGCGTATCGACATCAACGAGGCCGAAGAGCAAATCAAACTCCTGCGCAAACAAGGCTACGATGTAGAAGTATTGTTTTTAGAAGCCGACGAAGCCGTGCTGATACGCCGTTTTTCCGAAACGCGCCGCAGTCATCCCCTGTCCGGCCAAACGCTTACCTTGCTCGAAAGCCTGCAACAAGAGCGGGTGTGGCTTTCCCCGTTGCGCGAGTTGGCCTATTGCATCGACACCTCGAAAATGAACGCCCAGCAACTCCGTTACAGCGTGCAGCAATGGCTGAAACAAGAGCGCAAAGGCTTGCTGGTGATTTTGGAATCGTTCGGCTTCAAATACGGCGTGCCGACCAACGTCGATTTCCTGTTTGATATGCGCAGCCTGCCCAATCCTTATTAC
Source organism: Neisseria sp. MVDL19-042950 (assembly GCF_030504625.1). Taxonomy (GTDB): domain Bacteria; phylum Pseudomonadota; class Gammaproteobacteria; order Burkholderiales; family Neisseriaceae; genus Neisseria. Next base: position 148,950 of record NZ_JAUKWH010000006.1, read on the forward strand.
GATACCGAACTGCGCCCGTTCAACGGCCTCGACAAACCGATTCAGAACTACTTGAACCAACAGCCCGCCGTGCGGGAAATGATCAACGACATCGGCAATTTCATGAACCGCTGGCTGCCGCAGATGCAGGTGGAAAGCCGCAGCTACGTTACCATCGGCATTGGCTGCACCGGCGGGCAACACCGTTCCGTATATGTTGTCGAGCAGTTGGCAGAGCGGTTGAAAGGACATTACGAACTGCTCGTGCGCCACCGTCAGTTGTCCGTACTGGCAGAGCGTTAACTTCTTTTTCAGACGGCCTCTTGCATCAGAGGCCGTCTGAAAGCTTAAAGCAAAACAATATGCTATAATTGCCGCATTCAATCAGGCAGCCTTTGTCGGGCTGCCTGATTACGTTATCCGGCCGATTACGGGCAATAAACCAACCCGAAATAAAGCAGCACTATTTTCAGACGGCCTCCCCCCAAAACAAATACCCATAGCAAACCCATTTGCTATCCATATCGATAAAAGAGCAAAACATTATGGCAATCCAATGGTTCCCCGGGCACATGAACAAGGCAAAAAAAGCCATCGCCGAGCGCATCAAAAGCGTCGATATGGTGATTGAAATGCTCGATGCCCGCCTGCCCGCCTCCAGCGAAAACCCCCTGCTGGCACAACTTTCACGCGGCAAACCCAAACTCAAAATCCTCAACAAACAAGACCTTGCCGACCCCGAACGCACCGCCGTTTGGCTTGATTACTACAACAGCCGGCCCGACACCCAAGCCATCGCCCTCGACTCTTCCGAACAAGGCGCAACCGCCAAAATCACCCGCGCCTGCCGCAACATGATGCCCAACCGCGGCGGCATAGACAAACCCCTACGCGTACTCATCTGCGGCATACCCAACGTCGGCAAATCCACCCTGATAAACGGCATGATCGGCAAAAAATCCGCCAAAACCGGCAACGAACCCGGCATCACCAAAGCCGAACAACGCCTGTTTCTCGCCGACGACTTCTGGCTCTACGACACCCCCGGCATGCTGTGGCCGAAAATCATCGTAGAAGAAAGCGGCTACAACCTCGCCGCCAGCGGTGCCGTAGGCCGCAACGCACTCGACGAAGAAGAAGTTGCCCTCGAACTGCTCGACTACCTGCGCCGCCACTACCTGCCCCTGTTGCAGGCACGTTACCAAGCCGACAAAGACCCCAGCAGCCATTGGAACGACACCGACTGGCTCGAATGGATCGCCAAAAAACGCGGAGCCGTATTAAGCGGCGGCCGCATCAACTACCAAAAAGCCGCTGAAAATACCCTCACCGACTTCCGAGACGGCCAAATCGGCAGAATCACACTCGAAACGCCGAACCAATGGGAAACATGGCTCAAAAAAGCCAAACAGAAAGAAGCCGAATTGAAAGCCGCCCGCGAAGCCAGAAAAGCCGAGCGTAAAGGACAAAGGCCGTCTGAAAAAGATTGAAACAGTAGGGCGGGTATCCCTGCCCGCCGCTTCCGATAAATGTTTGCCTTGCATTAAAATGGAAACCGACTACTGAAATAGAGGAAAAAGTTTCATCATGGAACAAACCAAACATCACCCGACACCACCCAAAGTTATGAATAACCGTGTAACACACTACAACGGTATCAATTACTACTATAACAAATTAGGGAATGTCATTTGTCGAGAAACTCAAGGCATCATTCAAAATCTGCATTACGACTTGTTTGACCAGCTTGTAAAAATAGAAACCTTTACCAAGCTTGAAGACGGCACATGGGAAAAAGACACATGGGGATACGAATACGATACCTTACGCTGCCGTACCAAAAAAGCCAAAATTCTTGACGATAACACACAAACCAATATCACCGAATTTCTTTGGGACGGCTCGCGCCTGTTTCAAGAGATTTACGCCAACGGGCGTTACACCTATACCTATGCCGACCAAAACAGCTACGAACCTTTAGCCCAAGTTCACAATTGGACAAATACAGAAGGCGAAACCAATGAAACCATCTTCTATTTTCATTGTGATCAAGCAGGCTCTCCTCGCGAGATGACAGATAAAGATGGTAATTTAGTATGGTATGGTAAATACCGCGCATGGGGGCAGTTAACTTTTGCAGAATCCCTTGTTCCGAATGTTCATCAGCCTTTCAGACTGCAAGGGCAATATTACGACCCCGAATCAGGCCTGCATTACAATTTTCATCGTTATTACGATCCTAATTTTGGCAGATTTATAACCCAAGACCCGATAGGCTTGGCAGGAGGAAGCAATGCCTATTTTGCTTTTCCGAATGCGCAAACTTGGGCTGATCCTTTGGGGTTGGCGACACTAAAAATTAATGGCCGAATAATACGGGTTCATGCTAACGATGTTGATCCATTTCCAAGTATGCCACATGGACATATTTATGATGAAAATCTTGTTGTTGATAAAGATGGAAGAATTTATCGCGCAGGAAAATGCCATTCAGTAAGTGATAGTGTTGGAAGCTTGAGTAAAAAGGAAATAAAAGTATGGCAAAAATGGTTAAAACAACAGGGATTTAATTTGGATTAAAATATAAAGAAAAGTGAATAAGGTAAAGAATATGAAATATATTTCTATAAATAAGTGGCCGGTGTCGAATTATCAAAAATTAAAAAGAATTTGGAATGAAAATTCAATTGTTAGCTTGGAAGTTGGAGAAATATCATTTTATGATGATATGGTTTCGTTTTTGATAAATGAAAAAGATGAGTTTGCTTTTGCAATCTTATCTGAGTTGGCAGAAAAAGATAATGTACCTGTAGAAATTTTAGAAAAAATATTCTATACAGGTAATTTGTCTTGTCAAATGTCGGTTTGTAAAAATAAAAATTTACCTCATTCATTAAAATATGAATGTATGAAAATTTGCAATTAAAATTAAATACAGTGATATAGATAGAAGTTTTAAAATCCAACTAAGGCATTGTACCTAAGAATAAAAAAATGATTATAAGTAAATTTAAAAGAAAAGAAAATATTACTAAATACAAAAGATTATTTCTAAGTCGCATTAGGGCCGATATCAGTTGGATAAACTTAGATATGTATCCCGATGAATTATTTGTTATGCAAGTTATAAGCCATAAAAAGAAGCATGAGGAAAGCCCTGAGCATAATAGAAACGGTATGTTTCTTTGGTGGCTTAGTAAAAAAACATTCAAAAAAAGGAAATGGAAAATTTAAAACAACTTGCGCTTATAGATGAAGATATTTTTTTAAAAAATGAAATATTAAAAAAGATTCAAGAAAATGAATCATAACTGACATTGTAAGAACTCCCATTGAGTATGTTAAAGCAGATTATTTTAGTCAATATATTATTGGTTATTTATGTATTGATATTTTCTCTATTATCCTTTGCCAACATAAATAATTCTGCAATTATTTTCATCAAGTTTATTTGGTTCCACAAAGAATCGATTTTGATATTCCCTTATATTTCTTTTTTATTTTGCATTATCCATATGATTATTATAGCAATGAAAAAAAATATTGATATTATAAAGTTTTTTCAACTTATTCTTAATGCTTTCATAATGTGTGCTGTGTGCTATATGATATTTTTCGTTGTGTTTGCCACTTTATCCAATGGCTAAACCATGATCGACAAACTCCCCCCCGACGCGCTGATTGAAGCCGCGCTGCTTACCCAAACCGAACCGCTCAGCGAAAAGACCATGTGCGAACTGTGCGTGCCGCCGTTGTCGCCCGACAAGCTGATCGATGTGCTGGCGAACTTGAAAACCCGCTGGCAAAACCGCGCTTTGCAGTTGGTGCATACGCATGAAGGCTGGCGTTTTCAGATTGCCCAAGCCGCATTCGAGCGGTTGGGCAGTTTGCAGGAACAGCGTGCGCCGCGCTATTCGCGTGCGGTGATGGAAACGCTGGCGATTATTGCCTACCAACAGCCGGTTACGCGCGGCGATATCGAAGGCATACGCGGCGTGGCGGTGTCGCAAAACGTGATGCAGACGCTGCAAGACCGCGGCTGGATTGAGGTGATCGGCCACCGCGATTCCATCGGCCGCCCCGCTTTATGGGCGACGACCAATGTGTTTTTAAGCGATTTGCAGTTGGAAAGTTTGGAAGAACTGCCGCCGCTCACTGAATTGGGCGAGCTGGTATTGCCCGATTTAATCGAGCCAGCCGAAAGCGGTGAAGAAGAAACAGAAGCCGGGCAAACCGACCCACTTCCCGAACCGCCCGTACTGAATTAGCAGCTAGGTCAGATACTTGTATTCGACTTACGGTTAAATTAATTTCAGACGGCCTTACTTGAAAAAACGATATGCCCGTCATACTCGGGCTTGACCCGAGTATCCCGCATCTCTGTAAGCAGTAGGTCGGATTCTTGAATCCGACAAAATCGCCGAATACCATTGTTTGTCGGATACAAGTATCCGACCTACGGCTGAATTAATTTCAGATGGCCTCACAGCAGAAGCAGCAGTAGGTCGGATTCTCGAATCCGACAAAATCGCCGAATACCATCGTTTGTCGGATACAAGTATCTGACCTACGGCTGAATTAATTTCAGACGGCCTCACAGATATAAAAGGCCGTCTGAAAACCTATCTCTTATCTATTTTTAACAACCCTTCCTGCCGCAAAAGCCGCAGAAGAACCGTTTTCCTTTCAGGAAAATGCGTTAGGAGACCTTAGTGAACACCAAAAAAATCTCAAGCAAACGTGAATTGCGCGACGGCGCACCGGCCAAGAAAACGGCTGCCCGCAAAAACACAGGCAAGTTTTCAGACGGCCTCAAGAATAAAACGGTCGTAAAAGAAGCCTCAGGCAAACCCGCCGCGCCGAAAACGCAGGCTTCACGCGCCAAAAAACTGGTGGTGCGCAATCCCAATCAAAAAATCATGGAACGCGCCCGCGATTTGAAAGAAAAACGTGTCGATTTAGACAGCTTCGAGCCGGTGCGCCTGCAAAAAGCCCTTGCCGCATCGGGCGTGGGTTCGCGCCGTGAAATGGAAGACTGGATTACGCAGGGCGCGGTTACCGTCAACGGCAAAACCGCCCGGCTTGGCGACAAAGTTTCGCCGGAAGACCAAGTTACCGTTAAAGGCAACGTGATTAAGCTCAAATGGCCCGACCGCCTGCCGCGCATCATTCTCTATTACAAGCAAGAAGGCGAAATCGTGTCGCGCGACGACCCACAAGGCCGCGTGAGCATTTTCGACCGCCTGCCGCAAGCCGCCAGCAGCCGTTGGGTGGCTATCGGCCGTTTGGACATCAACACCAGCGGCCTGTTGATCCTCACCACATCGGGCGAACTGGTCAACCGCTTCGCCCACCCCAGCTTTGAAGTCGAGCGCGAATACGCCGTGCGCGTGTTGGGCGAGCTTTCCACCGAACAGATGAAAATGCTCACGGAAGAAGGCGTGATGCTGGAAGACGGTTTGGCCAAAGTGGAACGCATCTACGAGCAGGGCGGCGAAGGTGCCAACAAATGGTATAACGTGGTGATCAAAGAAGGCCGCAACCGCGAAGTGCGCCGTATTTTCGAGAGCCAAGGTTTAACCGTAAGCCGTTTGGTGCGCGTCGGCTTCGGCCCCATCGGTTTGCCGAACCGCTTGAAACGCGGCCAATTTTACGAGCTGAACCCGGCCGAAGTCGCCAACATTATGAAATGGGCAGACATGTCGCTGCCGGGTGAGCGTCGCCGCAGATAAAGTGGGATTAAGTAACAGGCCGTCTGAAAATTTGTTTTCAGACGGCCTGTTACTTAAGCTGCGGTGCTTTCAAGCAAATATGGCTTCGGAGCAAGAATCAACCTGTTTGACGTTGCTCCATCACGCAGCCATGCAACAGATATTCGATGGTTTCTCGAACGCTTTTGATGGCATTGTCGAAAGGTAGCGGATCTTTGCCGCGGAAAAACAGGCCCTTATCCACTTCTCCGCGCCATGCGGCCGCCAGTTGGATGTCGATACAGAATTGACCTACTTTTTCCAAACCGTCGCGCAGACCACAGACGGAAAGGCAGTTGATGCCTTGGGTACAGCGGCGCGGGTCTGCTTTGGCATTGGCTTGTAGTTTGGCTTCGCGTTTGATGTAGTTGTCGAGGAATTTGGTACGCACTCCGCGGGCAGGCAGACCTGCAACCGACATAAATTCAACCACTTGCTCTACCGGTGCGCCTGCCAGTGTTTTCTTAAAGTTGAGATGGGCATCGCCTTCGTGGGTAACGGCAAATGCCGTACCGATTTGCACGGCGGATGCTCCCCATTCTTTCAGGGCGGTGGTGATTTTTTCAAAATTGGCCATGCCGCCTGCCAAAATCAACGGTATTTTTTCGCTTTCCAATCCCAGTTTTTTGAAAACTTCAAATGTTTCTTCAATCACGCGTTTGAATTCGAATTTCGGATCATTAACGCCGTCAACGGTCATAGCGCCCAAGTGCCCCGCTGCATGTGCGGGGTGTTCCACAACGATGGCATCGGGCAATATGCCTTTTTTCATCCAGCGTTTCAGCACGATGTTGATACCGCGTGATTCGGAAAGAATCGGCAGCAGGGCAACGTCTTTGTGATAGCCTTCGGTCATTTCCGGCAAGTCGAGCGGCAGGCCGGCACCCATTACGATAGCGTCCGCACCCGATTCGCAGGCTTGGCGCACTAAGGCCTGGTGGTCTTTAACCGCTTTCATCACGTTAACGGCAATCATGCCTTTGCCTTGTGTGGCGGCTTTGGCTTTCTGAATTTCTCGATCGAGTGCGATGTGGTTGAGTTTGCAGTATTTTTCTTCAGTAGGGTTGATTTTCGACTCGGCGAGCAAGTCTTCATGCAGATGGCGCAAATCTACGCTGGCAATCGTGCCGACACCGTTTTCACGAGCCACTGCGCTGGATAATTTGGATGCGGATACGCCTACGCCCATGCCGCCCTGCACAATCGGAATAAGTGATTTGCCACGGATAATCAAAGGGTCGAAATCGTGTTGCATGTATGCTTCCTTTATAGAGTAAGCAGATTTCTCGAAATGGGGCAGGGGCGGGGAATTTTGTAGTGGATGGATAGTGTTTCCGCTTTGGGAGACAGAACCGCATTTCGTGAAACAGTTGATGTGTTTTGTCGATGTGTGTTTAAAAGCTTAGGCATTATACTCTAGCATCTGCCAAAATTAGAGTAAAACTATAGTTTTTTTATTTCAGATGGTTGTAAAATTAAGTTATTGCCGATTAACTATTTGTTAGAACAATATTTTTTGGATTTAAGCAAGTGAAAAAGGCCGTCTGAAACTGTTGTTCAGACGGCCTTTCGAGTATAGATAAAAATTTAAGAACGACGTTGCAGCATCCAAGATTCGATTTGACGGGCATCGTTTACACGGCTGAGCGAAGAAGGGGCATTCAGCAGCACGATGGTAATCGGTTGGTTTTGCACATTCGCTTTTACAACCATAGAACGGCCGGCTTCGCGAATGTAGCCTGTTTTTTGCAGCTCGATATTCCAGCTGCCTTCGCGAACGAGGGCATTGGAATTTTTATAGCTTTGGCGGCGGCCGTTGTTGGTATAAACCGATCCGTAGTTGGAAGTGCTGTTACGGCGGATAACGGCATATTTGCTGGCGGCTTGAACCATTTTGCTCAGGTCGTTGGCCGTAGATACGTTACGGAAATCCAAGCCGGTGGGTTCGTAGAAACGGGTGCTGGACATACCGAGGCTTTGTGCTTTGCGGTTCATGGCGTTCACGAAAGCGGATATACCGCCGGGGTAGCTGCGCCCGAGTGCGTGGGTGGCGCGGTTCTCGCTGCTCATCAGGCTCAAATGCAGCAGTTCGCCGCGGGTTAAGGTGGTGCCGATGCTCAAACGGCTGCCGGTACCTTTCAAACGGTCGATTTCATCTGGCGTGATGGTGATGGCTTCGTTCATGTTTTGATTGGCATCCAGCACCACCATTGCAGTCATCAGCTTAGAGATGGAGGCAATCGGCATCACACGGTTGGGGTTTTTCTGATAAAGCACTTCGCCGGTTTTATCATTAATAATCAGTGCAGATTGGGAAGACAGCAACGGGCCGGCAACGGCAGCCTGCGCTTCAATCCGTTCTTCGATATTCATTGCGGCAAATGCACCCAACGGATCATCTTGGGTGGGGAAGTTCTGCTCTAAGAATTGGCCTAAAATGTCTAAATCATCGGCGGACGCGGGAAGAGTAAAAGCAGCCATGCTGATGCTCAGGCAAATCGCGGCTGCTTTTTTGGTTATGCGGATAATCGGCATATTCATATTCCATTATTTTCAAGATTAATATGCGGTAACTTTATGTATTATTGATTAAATTTGAGCGGCTTGTAAAGCAAGGGCGGTAAATTTTTCACTTTTTACCGTCATATTTTACGTAAACGGTACACTTTCCCCGATAAAAGGCCGTCTGAAAAACTGTAATTTGCATTATTTGTTGCCAATGTCGTTTGATAAACGGGCGGATACTTATTATACTTATTTGTTCGAATTTACTAAACGGGCAATGCCCGACGGCAATTTAATTTTAAAAGATACGGAAATATGTCTGACGAAAAGCGTTCCTGCTCGTTTTGCGGCAAGCCCGAGCATGAAGTAAAAAACCTGATTGAAGGCGAACATGCCTTTATCTGCAATGAGTGTGTGGAAACCTGCGGCATTATGCTGCAAAGCCAGCATGATCACACGGATGCTCATGAAACCGATGTGCAGGGCGTTCAGGACAAGCTGCCTACTCCTGCCGAAATTGTCGCCAATCTGAACGACCATGTTATCGGTCAGGAGCAGGCAAAAAAGGCTCTTGCGGTGGCGGTATACAACCATTACAAGCGTTTGCGCCATCCAAAGAGCAGCGGCAACGTGGAATTGTCTAAAAGCAATATTCTGTTGATAGGACCTACTGGTTCGGGTAAAACGCTGCTGGCGCAATCGTTGGCGCGTAAATTGGATGTTCCTTTTGTAATGGCCGATGCTACTACGCTGACCGAAGCCGGTTATGTGGGCGAAGATGTCGAGCAGATTATTACCAAATTGTTGGGCAAATGTGATTTCGACGTGGAAAAAGCCCAGCGCGGCATTGTTTATATTGACGAAATCGACAAAATTTCCCGTAAGAGCGACAATCCTTCGATTACCCGCGACGTTTCCGGCGAAGGGGTACAGCAGGCTTTGTTGAAGTTGATTGAAGGTACTGTGGCTTCGGTGCCTCCGCAAGGCGGGCGCAAGCATCCGAATCAGGAGTTTATCAACGTCGATACCACCAATATTCTGTTTATTTGCGGCGGTGCGTTTGCCGGTTTGGAAAAAGTGATTCGCCAGCGTACGGAAAAAGGCGGCATCGGTTTCGGTGCGGTTGTGAGCAGCAAAGACGAGAATGCCGACATCACCACTTTATTTGAAACCGTCGAGCCGGAAGATTTGATTAAATTCGGTTTGATTCCCGAGCTGATCGGCCGTCTGCCGGTGATTGCTACTTTGGCGGAATTGGATGAAGACGCGCTGATTAATATTTTGACCGAGCCGAAAAACGCTTTGGTTAAACAATATCAAGCTTTGTTCGGCATGGAAAATGTTGAATTGGAAGTGTTGCCCTCGGCTTTACGCAGTATTGCAAAACAGGCGATGGAGCGCAAAACAGGTGCGCGCGGTCTGCGTTCGATTGTAGAGCGTTGTCTGCTGGAAACCATGTATATGCTGCCTGATTTGAAAGGCGTGAAAAAAGTTGTGATTAATGAAAATGTGATTGAAAAAGGCGAGCAGCCGAAGTTGTTGTTGGCCGATGGCAGCGAATACAAATTGGGCGGTGAAGATAAAACGAAAAGCCGTAAACCGGCTGCGTAACATCGTTTATCGTTCGATTGGCAAAGAGGCCGTCTGAAAGTTTTCAGACGGCCTCTTTTGTATCAAAACACCGCCTTAGCGATTCTTGCCGCGGTAGCGTCCGGCCATGGCTTTGTAGATCATGTTTTCGTATTTTAAAGTTTCGTAGCGTGCGTTCAGCAATGTTTGGGCGGAGGCGTATTCGGTGTTGAGCGCATCCAGCCAGTCTTTCAGTTCGTTTTTGCCGTGTTGGTAGCGCACTTGGTAGTAGCGGCTGTTTTTTTGGTCGAGCGCATATTTTTTGCGGGCATTGGCCAAAGTGGCTTCCGCATGGCTGAATTTTTGGTAGTTACCGTGCACTTCGTTTAAAGCGGCGGTCAGCGTTTGTTCAAAATTCAGGCGGGCGTTTTCAAAATTGGCTTCGGCGGTTTTATCTTCCCATTTCAAAGTTTTCCAGTTGAGGAAGGGTAGATTGAGTTTGACCGAGCCGCCTAAGAACGGTACGTCGAATGCGGTGCGTGCCTTGTCCGAAGAAGTGCTTAATGTCGCACCTACGGTAATGCTCGGATACCAACTGCGTTTTTGTGCGGTTACGTTTTTCAGCGACGATTGCAACCGGTATTCCGCAGCACGTAAATCGGGGCGGTTGGCAAGGGTGGAAACGGGGACGTTTAAATCCACGCCTTTGGCACTGCTCAGGCGATAGCTTGCGGGGGCGGCTGCCATGGCTTCGGCAGGCTTCAGATTCAACAAGTTGCGCAAGGTCTCTTGTGTTAATTCACGGTTGTTTTTCAGAGAAATCAGGTTGTTTTGTGCGGACAGCAATGACTGCTGCGCCTGACGCGGTTGAGCGGCATCGGCTTTGCCGTACCGGTATTTGGCCGAGGCGATGCGGTTGATTTCTTGGTATTGCTTGACGGTTTTTTCGGTTAAGGCGATGGCTTCGTTCAGGTAGGCGATATTGAAGTAGGCATCGGCGATGTTGTTGGCCAATGTCAGACGGGTGGCGGCCAAGTCTTGCTGTGTGGCCTGATATTCCCATACTTGCGCGTCGGCTTGCGCATTGAGTTTTTGCCATAAGTCGATTTCATAGCTTAAACCGAGTTGGCTGCTGAACGAAGGAGTGCTGTTGCCGCCTTTGAGATTTTTGCCGGTGGACGCGCCCAAAGAGCCGCTGAAAGTGGGGACTGATTCTGCGCCGAGAATGTTGGCTTGGTATAAGGCTTTGTTCACCTTGACGGCGGCCTTTTTCAAGTCGATATTGCGGGCAAATGCTTGTTCTATCAGGGCGTTGAGTCGGGTGTCGTTATAAGTTTCCCACCAGCGGGGAGTGATGTTGTAGCGTTGGGCGGCTTCTTCCGCGGAAACAATTTGGCCGGTGGCTTCGAGCGTCAGGTTTTTGTCCGGGGTGTGGTTGACGGCACAGCCGCTGATGATGAAGACGATGCTTAAGTTTAAGGCCGTCTGAAAAGATTGGTGCAGTTTCATAAGGTTCTCCGCTGTCGTTAAACCGCTTTGAAACAACGGTCGTGCAGGTTTGTCCGGTTGCATGGATACGCTGTTTCAAATGGGTTTGACTGCATAGTTTTCAGACGGCCTCTTAATGGCGGAGGCTGTCTGAAAAATTTAATCATGTGCCAGTGCGTCAATCGGGTTGAGTTGGGATGCCCGTTTGGCAGGCATAAAGCCGAATATCACGCCGATGATGGAGGAACAAGATACGGCGGCCACAATCGACATGGGTGAGAATTTCATGGCGAAATCGGTAACGAAATGGTTGAACACCAAGCTAATGGCGACTGAAAATAATACGCCGGTCAAACCGCCGATCAAACAAATTAAGACGGCTTCGATAAGGAATTGTTGCAAAATGTTTGACTGCCGCGCGCCGATGGCCATGCGTACGCCGATTTCTTTGGTGCGTTCGGTAACCGATACCAGCATAATGTTCATTACGCCGATGCCGCCGACAATAAGTGAAATCAGGGCAATGCTGGAGATGAGCAGCGTCAGGGTGCTGGTGGCGCTTTCTATTGTTTGCTTGATGCTGTCGCTGTTTTGCATGAAAAAGTCTTCGCTGTCGTGGCGCGAAATGAGCAGTTCGGTAAGGCCTTTTTCTGCAGCTTGCGAGTTGATATCATCTTTAATTTTAACGATGATGGCATTGATATAACGCTGGCCGGTAATCTGGTTGAGCACTGTGGTATACGGTGCCCATAATTGCAGGCTGTCGGTGCTCCCGAACGGGCTGTCGTCTTCTTCGGTGATGCCGATAATGCGCAGCGGGCGTTTTTTGAACAGGATTACTTTGCCCAGCGGGTCGGTGCCGTCTGAAAACAGGGCGTTTTTGGTGTTTTGGTCGATAACCACGACTTGGTTGTTTTGTTTGACATCATCTTCGTTCAGCAACCGCCCTTGTGCCAGTTTGATGCCGCGCACGTCAAAATACTGTTCGCCCACGCCGTAAAGTTGGGCAGTGGCATCAATATTGTGGTAAGTCAGTATGCCGGCGGTGGCGGTGGTCGGCGTGGTGCTGGCAACATAGCTTTGTTTGGAAATGGCATTCGCATCGGCGATTGTGAGTGTGCGTATGCGTGAAGCCTGACGGTCGCCGAAGCCTTTGCCCGGTCTGATGCTGATGGTATTGGTGCCGATTGCGCTGATGTCTTGCAAAATTTTTTCTTGCGAACCTTTGCCGAGTGCAACCACCGACACCACGGAAGCAATACCGATAATAATGCCGAGCATGGTAAGCAGCGAGCGCATTTTGTGTGCCAGAACCGCCTGCACCGACATGCGGAACAACTCTAAAAATTGGTCTTTGAAAAACAGCCACGAGGTGTTTTCTTCGATGCTTTTCACGCTGCTGGGAGGGATATCGGCGTTTTTACTGGTATCGGAGATAATGCGGCCGTCGCGGATTTCGATGATGCGGTTGGCTCTGGCCGCGATTTTCGGGTCGTGCGTAACCAGAATTACGGTATGGCCTTGGGCGTGCAGATCGTGGATGATTTTCATCACGTTTTCGCCCGATTGGGTGTCCAATGCGCCGGTAGGTTCGTCGGCGAGGATAACTTCGCCACCGTTCATCAAGGCACGGGCGATACTTACGCGTTGTTGCTGGCCGCCTGAAAGTTCGCTGGGTTTGTTGCTTTCTTTGCCTTCCAAACCTAAATCATGCAGGATTTTTTCGGCGCGTTTGCTGCGTTCCGTCTGCTCTATGCCGGCATAAACGGAAGGCAAGGCTACATTGTCGCGGGCGGTTAAAGCGTTGAGCAGATTGTATTTCTGAAAAATGAAACCAAACCGTTTGCGGCGCAGGGCGGCCAATTCGTCGGCGGACATTTGTGAGGTTTCGATACCGTCGACGGTGTAAGAACCGGAGCTGGCGGTGTCCAAGCAGCCCAAAATATTCATCAGGGTCGATTTGCCCGAACCGGATTGGCCAATGATGGCGACAAAATCGCCTTTTTCTATGGTCAGGTTCACGTCTTTCAAAACATGAACGCGGTTGTTGCCGCTGCCGAAATAACGGTTGATGTTTTTACACTCGATTAAGCTCATAGCCTGCTCCGTTATCTTTTCCCCATTTTGCGTCCGGCGGCATCGATGTCATCGGCGGTTGATTCGGAAATAATGACTTTTTCTCCTTCTTTCACACCTTCTGTAATCTGAATATTGGTGCCGTCGCTTAATCCGGTTTTGACCGCACGTTCTTGCACTTGGTCTTTATCGCCTAAAATGCGCACGGTTTTTTTGCCGTCTTTGGTTTTGACCGCCAGATTGGGTACGCTCAACACTTTTTCGGCTTGATTGATCACAATGGTGTTTTCAGTAGTCATACCGATATGCAAAGCACCGTCTTCATTGGGTACTAAAGCGCGGGCGTAGTAGTAGATGGCGGTATCGGTGGTGTCGGTGCTGGTGGTGTAAGAGCCGTTAGACATGGTGGTAAGGCCGGGATCGACTGTGTCAATAACCGCTTTGCGGCTGTTGTCGGGCATAGACAGGGTGGTGAACATCAACGTTTGCCCCGCTTTGACTTTATTGGCATCTCCTTCGGCAATCTGCATTTTATTCAGCATTTTGCTTAGATCGGCCACTTGGACGATAGTGGGTGTCGTTTGATTGGCGTTAACGGTTTGCCCTTCTTCTACGGGAATGGAAACAACCGTGCCGTCTATCGGTGAAGAAATAAGCGTATAGCCCAAATCGGCTTCCGCCGTATTGATGGCGATTTGGGTTTGCCTGATTAAGGATTTTAGCTCGGCAACTGATGCTTTGGCCGCCGCCAGCATGTCTTCCGCATCTTCGAATTCGGCTTTGGAGGTGGCATTTTCCGCCCATAATGCTTTCTCGCGCTTGTATTTCTTTTCTGCCGTGCGTTGTTTGATTTCGGCGGAATGCAATTGGGCTTTATAAGTATCGAGCTTGGCTTTGTTGGTATTTAAAGCATTCAGTTGGGTGGTAGAGTCGATTTCGGCGATCAAATCGCCTTTTTTTACCTGCTGCCCCAATTTAACATGCAGCTTCTTAATTTGCCCCGAAGCCTGCGAACCGACGGCGACCAGTTGGGCGGCCGATATTTCACCGGTGGCGCTTACCGTTTGCCGTATATCCATGCGACTGGCCGATTGGGTAAGGTAATTGATTTTTTCATCGGATTTGAAATACGACCATGCAGCAAATACCACTATTGCCGCGGCAGCCAAGAGAATGAACCATTTAATCGTTTTTGCCATAATGTTTGGATATCTTTATAGATTACCGGTTTTGTATACACGGAAACCCAAAGTGGTTATATGAAAATAAAAACAGCGGCAGTGTACTTCAATCCTGTTTTTCAGCCAAGTTAACGGCTTATCGTGAAGTGCAAAAACAACTCTTTGTTATTTAATTGTTTTGTGGGATAATTTAAATATAAGTAAAGATGGCGTTTACTCAAAATTCCCGATTGCTGACATTTTTTAATAGTAAATGTTGAAGAACAATACCAAGTGCCGATAATCCCGCTCAGTATATTTACATGACCAAATATCGCTTTTATCCGCAGAGATATTACGGGATAGACTATACTGACTTGTACTTAAGTACTTTTTCTTTAATAAACTTTAAATAATCAGCTTTCACATAACGGCTTAACTTCTCTCACAATAGGATAATATGAAATTTCAACAAAAAGGCTTTACCTTAACCGAACTAATGATTATCGTCTTGATGATAGGTATTTTGGCAACCATCGCTTATCCGTCTTACGATACATACATCCGCCGCACCCGATTGGAGAGCGTGCGTTCCGATTTGCTGGCGAATGCCCAACTGCTTGAGCGTTATTACGTGCAAAACCACAAATTTCCCGGCAGTGCGACAGAAGATAAAGCGGAGCGTGATAAAGTAAGCAGCGCATTGAAACAGAATGCTTATTTTGACATCTCGTACCAACCTGCCGAAGACAATAACAGTAATTTCAGCTTGATTGCTCAAGCCAATCAAACCAGCAATAAGGGCGAAACGCGCGTTATGAAGATAAACGGCGACGGTATTGTTACCGTTTGCTCTTCTGCCGCCAACGAAGCGGATTGTTACGTATATTGACGCAAGGCTTGATTAAATTCGGCTGTTTTCTTTACATAGGCTATAAATTTTTGCATACTGCCGGCATAATTTTTTATAAAATAATGACAGGGAAAACAGTATGCAGAATACACAGCAAGGCTTCACGCTAGGCCAATTACTCATCACTATTGCGATTGCCGCCATTTTGGCGGCAATCGCAATTCCTTCCTACCGCCATCATATTCAAAACGGCAATTTACAACGCGCCCACACGGCTTTGTTGGAAAACGCTCATTTCATGGAACGTTTTTACCAACAAAATCGTACATTCAAACAAACTTCCACAACTTGGCCGGAGCTGCCGGTTTCCGAAACCAATGCGTTTTGTATCCGTGCGCAAGGAAAAGCGCAAGGGGCGCATGATGATCAGTTCACTTTAAAAGCGGTTGCTCTTGATAAGAATGATGAACCGCGTATCTTAAAAATAAATGAATCTTTGATAACAATGGTTTGCGAAGCCAGCATCAGTTCTTGCGAAGATGGTGAAGATGTTTTTTCAGGAAACGATTCGACGGATAAATCGTGTTCTGTATTCAAATGATGCGGGTGGTGAGGTCTGGGATTTATGACAAGAGGCCGTCTGAAAACAGTTTTTCAGACGGCCTGAGTTTTACCTAAACAATCGAAAAACGTTTAGGCGTGGAAAACAGATTATTTCTGTTTCGGGCGGAATGCTTTGCACACGTTTTCATCGGTTTCGATAAACGTTCCGCCGATTAAATCGACGCAATACGGAATGGCGCTGAACAGGCCGTGCACCTTGATTTCGCCGTTTTCGCCGCGTACGCCGCCCAAAGTTTCGGCAATCGCTTTGGGGCGACCGGGCAGGTTGATAATCAAACATTTGCCGCGAATGCCTGCCGTTTGGCGCGACAAAATCGCCGTCGGCACATAATAGAGGCTGATTTGGCGCATTTGTTCGCCGAAACCGGGCATTTCCTTATCGACAACCGCCAATGTTGCTTCGGGAGTAACGTCGCGCGGGGCAGGGCCGGTGCCGCCGGTGGTAAAGATGAGGTCGCAGCCGTCGGTATCGGCCATACGGCGTAAGGCGGCTTCGATGGCGGATTGTTCGTCGGGAACGAGCGCCTCGGCGAAATGAACGAGATTGTTTACGGCGGCCTGCAACCATTCTTTCAAGGCGGGAATGCCTTCGTCTCGATACACGCCGCTGCTGGCTCTATCGCTGGCGGAAAGCAGGCCGATGGTAACGGTAGCTAAGGTTTTGCTCATGCAGTTTCTTTCTTTGGTTTTCAGACGGCCTATAAATCCACCAGCAGGCGGCGGATTTTTTCGATGGCGTTGCGTGCATCTGCGCCGCAGGTGTCGGAACCGTTGGGGCCGTTTTTCATGCAGGCGATGCCGGTTACGCCGCACAAGTGCACATACGGCAGCTCCAATTCGCGTGCCAGTGCGGCTTCGGGCATGCCGGTCATGCCGATAATATCGACACCGTCATTTTGATAACGGCGCACTTCCGCCCGTGTGGGCAGGCGCGGGCCTTGGATGCAGCCGTACACGGCTTTGTCGTACACGGGCGTGCCGTGCGAGGCGGCGTGTTTCAGCAGGGCTTGGCGCAGTTTGGCATCGTAGGGTTCTGAAAAATCGATGTGCACCACTTCTTGCGACTGGCCTTCGAAGAAAGTGTTGTGGCGGTGGTGGGTATAGTCGACCAAGTCATCCGGCACCACCAGCGAGCCCGGCTCGTAGGCTTCGGTTAAGGTAGCCACCGATGCTACGGATACGATGCGCTCTGCGCCGATGGAATGCAAAGCCCAAATATTCGCACGATAGTCGATTTCGTGCGGAGCGAGCGAATGGTTGAGGCCGTGGCGGGCAAGAAAGACGATGTCGCGGCTGCCGAGTTTGCCGAACAGCAACGGGCTGCTGGTCAAACCGTAGGGCGTGCGCACAACACGGCGGTCGGTAATGTTGAGTTCGGGCAGGCGGGTCAGGCTGCTGCCTCCGATAACGGCTATCATGGGCGGTTCTCGTATCAGTTCGGGAAAGGTATTGTAAAGGATTCGCCGGCGGGTGTGTATCGGCGGCAGGGCGGTAAAACAAAATAGAGGCCGTCTGAAAACATCTTTCAGACGGCCTCTTGCCGATAAGCGTCGGCTTGCGGCCTTACTTCAGATGCGGCGCAATGATTTGCAGCATTTGGCCCAACACTTTCGGGTTGCCGGCCACGATGTCGCCGCTTTCCAGCCAGCTTTCGTTGCCCTGCATGTCGGTAACGATGCCGCCCGCTTCTTGTACCAACAATGCACCGGCGGCGATGTCCCACGGTTTGAGGTTGAACTCGAAAAAGCCGTCCAAACGTCCGCAGGCTACGGCGCACAGGTCGAGCGAGGCGGCACCTTCGCGGCGGCCGCCGGCGGTTTTGGCTAAGAAGTCTTTCAGAATGGCGAGGTAGGTGTCCATCATGCTTTGGTCGACAACCGGAAAGCCGGTGCCGATTAAGCAGCGGTTGAGTTCGATGCGGGAAGAAACGCGGATGCGGCGGTCGTTCAGCAATGCGCCTTTGCCGCGCGAAGCCATGTATAAATCGTTGCGTTCGGGCGCGTACACCAACGCTTCCTGCAACACGCCTTTGTGCAGCAGTGCCATTGAGACGGCATATTGGGGGTGGCCGTGCAGATAGTTGGTGGTGCCGTCGAGCGGGTCGATAATCCACTCGTATTCGGCGGTGGCTTTACCTTGCGAGCCGCTTTCTTCGGCGGTGATTTTGTGATGGGGGTAGGCTTCTTTGAGCGCGTCGACCAAAATGGCTTCGGCGGTGCGGTCAACATCGGAAACAAAATCGTTAAACGCTTTGCTGTCGGTTTTAACGGCATCGAGGTTGCGCGATGCGCGGATCATCATATCGCCCGCTTTGCGTGCGGCTTTGAGGGCAGTGTTTAAAATCGGGTTCATGGCATTCTTCCTAATCGGGTACAATAAGGCAAAACGTAAAACGCTGCGTTTACGCTGTTTCCAATGTTTTTAAAGAGCATTCAGACGGCCTCGAGGCCGTCTGAAAAAAATATTCAGGCGCACATTATACCCCCGTTCCGAAAATAAAACATGATGAATCCCAAACCCGCCGTACCCGCCTATCTCGACAACATCCATATCGTCCTCGCCCGCACCAGCCACCCCGCCAATATCGGTTCCGCCGCCCGTGCCATGAAAACCATGGGGCTGCACCGTTTGACTTTGGTTGCGCCGCAACTGATTGCCACGCCGATGACCGAAAACCCGCCGGTGTTCGATGCCGCTAAACCGCAGGATTTCAAACTGCCCGAAGAGAGCTTCGTGTTGGCATCCGGTGCGGCGGACGTGTTGGAAAACGCCCGCATCGTAGCCACGCTCGACGAAGCGTTGGCGCACACCACCCTGAGCTGCGCCTTAACCAGCCGCAAACGCGAGCTGACTGCGCCGCTGCAAACGCCGCGCCAACTTGTGCCCGAATTGCTGCAAGCTGCTTCAGACGGCCAACAGGTTGCGCTGGTGTTCGGCAACGAAACTTTCGGCCTGAGCATCGAAGAAGTGCAAAACTGCAACCGCCTGATGACCATCAACGGCAACCCCGACTATTTCTCGCTCAACCTCGCTCAAGCCGTGCAAGTGGTGTGTTACGAGCTATTCAGCCAAACCGATATGCCGATGACGCATTTGCAGCAGGAAACCCGACCGGCCACCCACGAACAGATTGCCGGCATGGTCGGCCATATGGAAAGCGTGATGAACGACATCGGCTTTTTCAACCGCCGCAACAGCGAACGCCTGATGCGTCGCATGCAGAATCTGTTTATGCGGGCAGATACGCAAACCGAAGACATCGATATCCTGCGCGGCTTTTTGAATACTGTGAAACGCAATTTGAAAGATTAATCGTTGAGGCCGTCTGAAAACAAAGTTCCGGCAAAGCGGAAAGTTTTCAGACGGCCTCGGGCATAACCGTAAAACAAAACAACTTTCCAAACATTTCCATTTATGAACTATGCACTCGATGCCTTATGGTGGCGTTTAACCGACCCCAACGTCCGCGATTTAGCCTCCGTTCTCACCGCGCCGGCTTTGTGGCACAGCGGCTGCGAACTGCCCGTGCGCGAATTGTTGGGGGAAACGGGCTTCCGTTACCTGCTTGATTTGGACGACCGCTCCGAAACATTGCAGCAATATCTGGCCGACAAACAACCGTTCGGCCACCGTTTGGGATTGTATGCCGAACATCTGCTCGCATTTTGGCTGTCAACCGCCCCGCATGCTTCGCTGCTTGGGCAGAATGTGGCAGTCAGCCGTGCCGATGGGCAGACCGCAGGGGCGGCGGATTTTATCGCCGTCTTGAACGGCCGTACTTACCACATCGAATTAACCTGCAAATATTACGGTTGCGCATCAGGGAGGCCGTCTGAAATGGTGGGGCTGAACCGTCAAGACCGCTTGCAGAATAAAGCGGCCAAACTCCCGCAACAGCTTGCCCTGCTGCAAAGTGAAGCGGGGCGGGAAGCGTCGGCAGCGTTGGGGTTGGATCCGCAACGGATTGAAGCGGTTTCGATTGTGCGCGGTGTCGGTTTTTCCGCTCAGCCGCAACCGCTGCACGAAGCTCCGCTGAATCCTTACGGTTGGCACGGTTCGTATATCACTGATTGGGCCGAATATAATTTTTCAGACGGCCTCAACCGCCGCTATTGCCTATTGCACCGCATGAACCTGCTTGCACCGGCCAGAATGGATTCGGCCGAAACGCAAAATGCGGAAAATATTCGGAAAACCGACAGCGGCATCGTTGCGGTTTTGGAACAGCGCCCCGACGGTTGTTGGCATGAAGTAAAGCGGATAATGAAAGCGGAGGCCGTCTGAAAAACAAACGCCAAGCCGTTTTCAGACGGCCTGAACGATGTGCAAACGGCATTTTTATTGCGTAAAAAACGCTCCGCCGCCCGTTCAGCCGCGTTAACGCAAAACCGCAGGGCAATATATTTTGTGGCGGCGTTGTGATATACTCGCCGTCTGAATTTTTATCCCCTGATTGCAGGGGCAGCATAACAAAACGGGCATGATGCCCGTTTCATTGATTAACACGAGAAAATTTAAGGGCTTACGATGAGCGTAACTGTAGAAAATTTAGAAAATCTGGAACGCAAAGTAGTGTTGTCTCTGCCGTGGAGCGAAATCAACGCAGAAACCGACAAACGCTTGCAGCAAACCCAACGCCGCGTGAAAATCGACGGCTTCCGTCCGGGTAAAGCACCGCTGAAAATGGTTGCTTCTATGTACGGCTCAAGCGTGCAAAACGATGTGATGAACGAGCTGGTTCAAAAAGCATTCTACGATGTTGCCGTCGCCCAAAACCTGAAAGTAGCCGGTATGCCCCGCTTTGAAGGCGTGGAAGAGCAAGAAGACAAAGATTCTTTCAAAGTGGCCGCCGTGTTCGAAGTGTTCCCCGAAGTAAAAGTAGGCGATTTATCTGCACAGGAAATCGAAAAAGTAACCGCCGAAGTGGGTGATGCCGAAGTAGACAAAACCATTGAAATCCTGCGCAAACAACGCACCCGTTTCAACCACGTTGAACGCGAAGCCCAAAACGGCGACCGCGTGATTATTGATTTTGAAGGCAAAATCGACGGCGTTGTTTTCGATGGCGGCAGTGCCAAAAACTATCCGTTCGTATTGGGCAACGGCCAAATGCTGCCTGAATTCGAAGCCGGCGTGCTGGGCTTGAAAGAAGGCGAAAGCAAAGAAGTCGAAGTCAATTTCCCTGAAGACTACCACGGTAAAGACGTAGCCGGTAAAACCGCCGTATTCACCATCAGCGTGAGAAACGTTTCCGAAGCGACCCTGCCGGAAGTGGACGGACAATTTGCCAAAGCGTTGGGCATTGAAGACGGCGACGTAGCCAAAATGCGCGAAGAAGTGAAGAAAAACGTAGCCCGCGAAGTGGTGCGCCGCACTAAAGACCAAACCAAAGAAGCAGTGATGGAAGCCTTGCTGAAAGTAACCGATATCCAACTGCCGAAAGTATTGGTTGCAGAAGAAGCCGCACGCTTGGCTGCCGAAATGAAACAAAACTTCGTCAATCAAGGCATGGCTGATGCGGCTAAATTGGATCTGCCCGCCGATATGTTCAACGAGCAGGCGGAACGCCGCGTGGCTTTGGGCTTGATTTTGGCGCAACTGGTCGACGAGAACAAACTGGAGCCGAGCGAAGAGCAAGTGAAAGCCATAGTTAGCGACTTTGCCGAAAGCTACGAAGATCCGCAAGAAGTAATCGACTGGTATTTCTCCGACCGCCAACGCTTGCAAGGCCCGACTTCTTTGGCCGTTGAAGCCAATGTGGTTGAGTTTGTATTGGGCAAAGCCAAAGTGAATGAAAAAGTGTTGTCGTTCGACGAAGTGATGGGCGCACAAGCCTAAGGCTGTCTGAAAAGTTTGGCTAATTGAATAAGCACCGAAGCTGCCTTCCGCGCTTTGGTGCTTTTTACTGACTATCCTGAAAAGGAGAACAATATGATTCCTGAAATCAGCAACGGCTATTTGGTGCCGACCGTTATCGAGCAAAGCGGGCGCGGCGAGCGGGCGTTTGATATTTATTCCCGCCTGCTGAAAGAACGCATTATTTTTCTGGTGGGGCCGGTAAATGACGACAGTGCCAATCTGGTGGTGGCGCAGTTATTGTTTTTGGAAAGCGAAAATCCCGACAAAGATATTTTCCTGTATATCAATTCGCCCGGCGGCTCCGTGTCGGCAGGTTTGTCGATTTACGACACCATGAATTTCATTAAACCGGACGTATCGACTTTATGTCTCGGCCAAGCGGCCAGTATGGGTGCGTTCCTGCTTTCCGCCGGTGCCAAAGGCAAGCGTTTCGCTTTGCCGAACAGCCGCGTGATGATTCATCAGCCCTTAATCAGCGGCGGCTTGGGCGGGCAGGCTTCCGACATTGAAATCCACGCCCGCGAGTTGTTGAAATTGAAAGACAAACTGAATCGCTTGCTGGCGGCCCACAGCGGTCAGGATTTGGCCAAAGTGGAGCGCGATACCGACCGCGACAACTATATGTCGGCAGAAGAAGCACAGGCTTACGGTTTGGTTGACCAAGTATTGGCGGACAGAGAGAGCATTAAAGTCTGATAAGGCGGCAAAGATAAGCCCGTTTGCTATAAGAGGCCGTCTGAAAAGCATTTTAGAATTAAAAAATGCTTTTCAGACGGCCTTATTTTTGAGTTTACGACACTTTTGCCGTTACTGTCGGCTTACTTGCGTGCCGCCTGTTTTTTTAGGCTTTGCTGCCGCCTGCTTTTTCATGCGGTAGTCGTAGGTAAAATCATGATCCGCCACGCCGATGCTCACCGCCGAAACCTGTTTGCCTTGCGTTGCGCAGGTAAGCAGTTCGCGGCTGATTTGCGGCAGAACGGTATTGGTAAGAATCGCATCGATCATACGGCCGCCTGATTCGACTTCGGTGCAGCGCGAGGTAATCAGCTTCAGCACTTCGGGTGAATAGGTCAGGTCGATATTGTGGTTGTCTTTGATTCGTTTCACGATACGGCCCAATTGCAATTCAACGATTTTCGCGAGCATGTCGTCGGATAGCGGATAGTAGGGGATAACCTGCATGCGGCCCAGCAGGGCGGCGGGGAAAACTTTCAGCATGGGTGTGCGCAAGGCTTTGGCCAAGCCTTCCGGAGTCGGCAGCATGTCGGGGTCGTCGCACATGTCCATAATCAAATCCGTACCGACGTTGGTGGTGAGGATGATGATGGTGTTTTTGAAGTCGATGTAGCGGCCTTCGCCGTCTTCCATCCAGCCTTTGTCAAATACTTGGAAAAAGATTTCATGCACGTCGGGGTGCGCTTTTTCCACTTCGTCGAGCAGGATAACGCTATACGGTTTGCGGCGCACGGCTTCGGTCAGCACGCCGCCTTCGCCGTAACCGACATATCCCGGCGGTGCGCCTTTCAGGGTGGATACGGTGTGTGCTTCCTGATATTCGCTCATGTTGATGGTAATCACGTTTTGCTCGCCGCCGTACAAGGTGTCGGCCAGAGCCAGCGCGGTTTCGGTTTTACCCACACCGGAAGGGCCGGCCAGCATGAAAACGCCGATGGGTTTGTTGGGGTTGTCGAGATTGGCGCGCGAGGTTTGAATGCGGCGGGCAATTGCATCCAAGCCGTGGCGTTGGCCGATGATGCGTTTATTTAAAGTGTCGGCCAGTTGCAATACGGCCTCGACTTCGTCTTTCATCATTTTGCCGACGGGAATGCCCGTCCAGTCGGCTACCACGTCGGCAATCGTGCGGCTGTCGACCAACGGCATCACCAGCGGTTGGATACCTTGCAGTTCTTTCAGTTTGTCGACTAGCTCTTTTTGGCGTGCGTACAACTGCTTGCTTTCATCATCGGCGGTTTCTTGCCCTGCCTGCATGATTTGTTCGCGCACGGCCAACAGATCGGCAACCAAGCCGGTTTCTGTCTGCCATCTTTCTTCCAATTCTTTCAGACGGCCTTCAACTTCGGCCAATTCTTTGCCGATATTCGCCATCCGCTCTTCGGAATCGAAACTGAGCTTTTTCTCGCGTTCCAGATTGGCTTGTTCGAGTTTTAATGCTTCGGATTTTTTTTGCAGGTATTCGATGCTGCCGGGTACGGCGTGCTGGCTGACGGCAACGCGTGCGCAGGCGGTATCGATCAGGCCGACGGCTTTGTCGGGCAGTTGGCGTGCGGGAATATAGCGGTGGGAAAGTTTTACGGCCGCCTGAATGGCTTCGTCGAGAATAATCACATTGTGGTGTTTTTCCAGCGAGGCGTTCAACGCTCTGAGCATGTTGACGGCTTTTTCTTCGTCGGGTTCGTCTACCTGCACGACTTGGAAACGGCGTGTGAGGGCGGGGTCTTTTTCAAAGTATTTTTTGTATTCCGCCCATGTTGTTGCGCCGATGGTGCGCAGTTTGCCGCGGGCCAAAGCGGGTTTGAGCAGGTTGGCGGCATCGCCCGTGCCGGCTGCGCCGCCTGCACCGATTAAGGTGTGGATTTCGTCAATAAACAGCACAATCGGCGTGGGGCTGGATTCGACTTCGTCCATTACTGCCCTGAGCCGCGATTCAAATTCGCCGCTGATGCTGGCACCGGCTTTGAGCAGGCCGATGTCCAGCAGGATTAACTGCACGTCTTGCAATCCGGGCGGCACGTCGCCTGCGGCCAAGCGCAAGGCCAGCGCTTCGACCACGGCGGTTTTGCCGACACCGGCTTCGCCCGTGAGAATCGGGTTGTTTTGGCGGCGGCGCATTAGGATGTCGATGATTTGTCTGATTTCGGCATCGCGGCCGGTAAGCGGGTCTATTTCGCCGTTTTTGGCTTTTTCGGTAAGGTTGCTGCCGTATTTGGCCAACGCGCTTTCTTTGTGGGTGGCGGTAGGCTCCGAAGATAAGGCGTTTTTAGCGGCATCGAGATTTTCTTCCGAACCGGCGGTAATGGCGATGATGTCGTCTGCCAGCGTTTCGGGTTTGATTTTGAGGAATTCCGATGAAATGTTGGCCAAGATGCCCTGCAAAGTTTTATTTTGCAGCATAGTGTAGAAAATATGCGCCGTGCGGATTTTGTCGGTGCCGAATTTCAGCGAGCTGTATGTCCAAGTTTGTTCGACAAGGGTTTGGATATGCTCGGAAAAATCGATAACGGCAGTGGCGCCGGCGGGCAGTTTTTCCACGGCGGCCAATACGTCTTTGCGTACTTTCGCTTCGTCTAAATTGAAACGGTTTATCAGGCAGAAAATGTCGGTTTTTTCGGTTTGCAGCAGGGAATGGAGCCAGTGCACCAGCTCGACATAGCTGTTTTCCCGAAGGCGGCAGAATGTGTAGGCATTTTCCAGAGTTTTGTATAAGGTAGTATTCAACTTGCCGAATAATACGCTGCGGCTGATGTCTGACATAAGATTTCCTTAAATAATCCAACATGTCCAAAACGGTTTGTAAGAGGCTTTTATCAGGATGAGGCCGTCTGAAAAAAGCCGTTTAACGGTTGCTGACGATTAAGTCTTCAGCATCGCGGGAAACATTGCCCAGCCAAGTCGACAAGCCGAGTTGGGTTTGCCCGCCCAAATCCATCGGGGGAACTTCTTTTTGCATCAAAACGGGCTGTATGTCCCATTCGTATTCGTCTGCGGCAAACAGGCGCACCCATTCCCGCAGGCGGGCGGTGTTGGTGCCGTCTTTAAAAAACGACCGGTAGGCCGGCAGAGTCAGCGGGCCGACGATGATGCGGAATTTGCTTTGAATATCGTAAAGTTTGTCGCCCAGCAGCAAACCTTCTCCCAGCGTATAGCCGCCTGTTGAGCCGATTTGCGTTTTTTCCTCGGCAACTTCAACCCAGTATCCGACATTGGTTTGAATGGTAACGGGCGCTTTGAAATAGCGGTTGAGCAACTGTTGCAGGTTGGCGGCGGAGCGGCTTTGCTTCATCAGCAAACCGGCAAAATAACGCTTGGCAAATTCGTGAATTCGGCCTTCGTTGTGTATGGGCGGGGTATTCAGGCCGTTGAACCCGGCGATGTATCTGCCGAAGCGGTCGTCGGCGTTTTTGTCTAAAGAAGTAATGCTCTGCGCGTTGGCCCATGCCCGATAAAACAAGACCGCCAAACGGTGTTGCAGCATATTGGCAAAGCCCGTCCATGTACGGTCGCCGTGCTGGTGTTGGCGCTCGTAGGCATATTCGGTTAAATGCAGGGGCAAGGGGCCGGAAGGGCCGAACAAACCGAAGCCGTTGATGGAAATTTCCGCATAATGGGGTGACAGCGTTACCGATTGGATGTTGCGCGGGGAAAAAATAAGCGAAGGCTCTTGGCGGATTCTGATTTTTTCCATTTTCGGGCTGACTGCCTTGCCCAACATCTTGCCGCCGGTAACAAACTTAACCGACTCAAGCTGGCGCAAGAGTGAAAAGTAGTCATATTTATACGGCTGGGAGGCGACTTTGTTTAAAAAGCCGGTGAGTTTTTCATCCCAAGCATCGTCCAGCGGGTCGCCGAAATCCGTTTGCACGTTAACCGGACTCATATGATTACCCTTTCTCCAACCGCGGTCGGCCACGTGGCCACATGCCCTTGTTGGAGCGTGTCGATTTGCAGTTGTATGAATGAGTTGATCGACACCAAGCGCCGGAAGTAATGGTTTAAAACTGAGCCGAACAGGAAGGGATGGATGCCGCCCAATTGTGCGTCGTCGAGTGTAACGGTGATTTTGATGCCGCGCACGGGAGCGGCGGTACCGTGATGGCGAACCACTTTATTCACGACGGCGGTGTCCACCCGCGTAATCGACTCAATCTGTTTCTTCAGCAAATCATTTTCGGAAGAAACAAACACCATCAATAATTCTTTCAAGGTAACGGGGGCATCTTCTTGGTCGGTGTTCAGCAGCGACAGATAGTTCAGGCTCAATTGGTTTAAAAACGGCCAAAGCGTTCTGTCTTCGCTCACCGCTGCCTGAGGCCGCGTCAGCTTGGAAATCAGTTTGATCGAGCTGACCGGCAAAAAGCCTTCGATCAGAAAATCCGACTCGCCATCACGCGGCATCATCAGCGGCAAATCCCTGCTGGTACACCACGCGTCGACGGAAAGGTGCTGGATGCCTGAATTGAAGGCGTAGTCTTTATTGTCGGCCAGCGACAGAAACACTTCGCTGCCCAGATAGGAAGAACGGAAACCGTTTTTAACGGCGTTTTCAGACGGCATCCTGTCTGCCCGCCGTGCCGAAAAATAAGCGTGTTGGGTTTGTGCTTCTGGAAACAAACCCATATCCGGCGCTTTGTACATCGGCGAAAAAACCACGGTTTGGCGGTTGTTGGTGTCGAAACCTTTCACTTGTTCGATAGAGTGTACTTCGTAATTCAGCGGCTGAGTGCGGTCGATAACGACATGGTGTTCCCGATCTTGAATGTTCACGGGGAAGCGCGCGCTCTTTTTTCTGAATAAATTCACCACCGGCACGGCGTTTACGGAAAAATCTTCCACGCCGACCAGCTCCGTCAGCTCGGGTATTTTGTGGCTGAACAAAAATGACAGGCTGAAATAGCGTTTGCGGTAAGTGATGATTTTCTTATTGATGCCCTTGTCGCTCACGATTTCTTCCAACTGCTCGGGCACTTTAGGCAGATGGCCTTCTTTTTCGGCCTGCCGGACAGCTTGCTTGATATCTTTTTGGGCAATAAACAGGAATTTTTCCGGCAACCGCGCATATTCCTGAAGAATCCGGAACGCGCTGACCGATTTGTCCAGATTGAAAGACAAAGCTTCGTCTTCGCTAAATCCGCTATGTTCTGGTTTGAACGGCAGCGGGTAGTGCCATTGTTTGGGGTTTTCATAACTGTGGCAGACTACGCCCACACATTCGGAAGCCAGCAGGAACAGCAAAGAAGACGACTTGGAAAGCTCCGTGCCTAAAAACACAGGCAATTTGTCCGGCAGCATTTCCGAACACGCCCCGGGCACGCTGAGCGAGAAATCCAAGCGTAGGGCGGATTGCACTTTTTTGCCGGAAGAGGGTTTGAGCATGGGAAGCGTACCCGGCAAATAGCCGAGCGAATCGGTATATTTGGCTTTTTCTATACGCAGTGGCAGGATTTCGGTGGTTTTGGTTACCGAAAACGGGCAGCTTACTTTGAATTCGTCAATCGGCAGCGACCTTAATATTCTGCCGCGCTCCAGCAGATTGATAACATCGGCGTTGTATTGGCCGGCAGGTTCTAAATTGACAATGGCTGCCGCCGGTTTTTGGTTGATGAAGTCGGGGTAAACGACTTCTAAAATTCTTTGCACGAAACGGGGATATTCCGCATCCAGTTTAAGCTGGGTGCGGGCGGTGAGAAAGCTCACGCCTTCCAGCAGCCGTTCGACGTAAGGATCGGGAATGTCGGAAGTATCCAAGGCCAGTCGGGAAGCCACTTTGGGATATTTGAGCGCAAACTCCCTGCCCATTTCTTTCAGGAAGGCCAACTCTTTATTGTAATAAGACAGTAATTTGTTATTCACGGCCCGTTCCCCCTTCTAATAAATTAAACAGCCCGGTTTCGATATCCATGCTGGTTCGCAGCAGGAATTCTTTTGGATAAGGGTTGAGTTTCAGATGGCCTTTGATTTCAATAATCAGTTTGTTGTGCAAGGCATCGTCGTCATCGTCTTCGGTGTTCACAATCACTTGCAGCGATTTGCTGTCGAGCCGCGGTTCGAAATCGAGAATGGCCTGCTTGATGTTTTGCTCCACGTCCTGCCATTCTATGTCGGAAAAATTAACGCCGGAAAGGGGCGGAATGCCGTAGTTGAGCGTGGAAGAACGCACGTTTTCGGGCAGGTGTTGCTCCATGGTTTCCGCTTGCAGGTTGCAGGTGTTCAGCAGATAAAGAATATCGCGCAGCACGGCTTGCCGATATTGGTCGAGGTTGATGGCCTGATCGGGTCGTGCTTCTTTTTTTTTGCGCGGCTCTTCGTCGGTGAGTCTGTCGAACAAAGAAGGCAGCAGTTGATTTCTGAATTGCGACATGATTAATTGCCGTGGCTGACGGATGGGTAGGTTTAACGGTGTTGTCCGAATTTAATGCTGCGGATATCCAACAGGCCGAAATCGTGGTTGTCGGTGTACAGCATCTTTTGGCCGATGCCGGTGAAAAGCTGGTCTGCCACTTCAACCCAGTCGGTTTGCGCGCATTGCAGCAGTAGATCCGACCATTCCGATTCTGCGTCCGGTAAAACGGCATAGCGGGCGGGGCTGGTGCATTGGATGCATTCGCCGTGGCTGAATGTGATTTCAGACGGCCTCCAAATCACGTCGAGCAAGGAGGCGGGCGCTTTGAAAGAAATGCTTTCGATGGAGCCCCAAGTTTGCCAGTAGTAGTGGCCGCGGTAGAAGTATTCGTAAACAAAAGCGGTACGTACGTCGCCGTCGATAATCCAGTTGCCGCCGGTGTCTGCAACCGATTTATCTGCCAGAAGGTAGCTAATGTTTACCGGTGTTTCGTCGATGTGGTCGGATAAAGCGGCATAGCCGTCGGAAAGGGCCGTGCTTTTTTGCTCTGCTACATGGGCAACCAAAGAGAGTTGTTTTTGCAGAATATCGAGCTTGCCGGCGTGCTGTTCCAGCGTTTTTGGCTTTTGCTGTGCCGCTAAAACGGCTTGGCGGCGCATTTCTGCTTCGATGTTTTCAATGAGATAAAGCATCAGGGGCTTTTGGGTGTTGGGGAAGAGCTTTTGGTATTGCCCGATCTGTTTCAGCGCCTGATCCCATTTTGCGCACAGGCAGAGATATTGAATCAATGCCAAACGGTGTTCCTGATTGTCGGGATTTGAACGCACCAGCTCAATCATGTCCGATAATTTAGTTTTCAAATCCATCTCAGCAACTCCTTGTTTGTTTTTGTAGAAAGTGTAGTAAGAGCGAAAGCCCGAATTGACTTTTCAGGAAGGTAGAGGCCGTCTGAAAAGTATATATATGTAAAGCCTGACTTAAAACGCCTTTTAAGCCAGGCTTCTCCAACTAAACGTGCATAAGGATTATGCAGATTTGTTTTCTTTGATGTTGAAGGCCATCTGAACTTCGGCGCCTTTGGAACCTTTATCGGTTTGTTCCCAATATTGGTTTTTCACTTTGGCAGCTTGGAATGAGTAACGCATTTTCAGCGCGTCATTGCCTTGTACGCCGATGAATTTCACACCGGTTACCAAAACGTCTTCCAATGTGGTGCGCGAATATTCGATCTGTTCGCCGCCGGCTTTGCACACGGAGATTTCTACTTTGCTCAAGTGTTGGCCGGTAGCACAGTTTTTCAGAATGGTCGGAGCGGCTTTATCAATGGCGGCAACTACGGTCAAGTCGTTAAAATTCACTTTGCCGGCACCACCGCCACCACCGCTGGTCATCGAGCCGGGTTGCTCGGCACCCCAGTCGAAACTTTCGATATTGGTCCAGTCTTTGTGGTTGGCATCTTTTGATTCGCCGTTTACACCTTCAACTTTCATGAACATATCAATAGCCATGTTTTACTCTCCTTGTTAAGAAATTTAAGCGATCAGACAACAGGGCATGAGTATGCCCGACTAAATAAACCAAACCCGACTATTCCTGTTTAGCCGAAGGCAGTTTGGAAACTAAGCGCAATGAAACGGTAAGCCCCTCAAGTTGGTAGTGCGGGCGCAGGAAGAATTTGGAAGTGTAGTATCCGGGGTTGTCTTCCACTTCTTCCACCACTACTTCCGCCGCCGCCAAGGGTTTGCGGGCTTTTGTTTCTTGGGTAGAGTTAATCGGGTCGCCGTCTACATAATTCATAATCCATTCGTTCAGCCAGCGCTCCATATCTTCGCGTTCGCGGAACGAACCGACTTTGTCGCGCACGATACATTTCAGATAGTGGGCGAAGCGGCAGCATGCAAACAGATAAGGCAGGCGGGCGGATAAACGCGCATTGGCCGTAGCATCGGGATCATAATACTCGGCAGGCTTGTGCAGGGATTGTGCGCCGATAAACGCGGCCAAATCGGTATTTTTGCGGTGGATCAGCGGCATAAAGCCCAATGTTGCCAGCTCGGCTTCGCGGCGGTCGCTGATGGCGATTTCGGTCGGGCATTTCATGTCCACGCCGCCGTCGTCGGTCGGGAAGGTGTGGCAGGGCAGGTTTTCAACGATACCGCCGGATTCCACGCCGCGGATAGAAGTACACCAACCGTAGTATTTGAACGAGCGGTTGATGTTCACCGCCATCGCATAGGCTGCGTTGGCCCAAGTGTATTTGTTGTGATCCGCGCCTTCGGTTTCTTCTTCGAAATCGAATTCGTCCACAGGATTGGTGCTGGCACCATAAGGCAGGCGCGATAAGAAACGCGGTAAGGCCAAGCCGATGTAGCGTGAATCTTCGGAATCACGCAGGCTGCGCCACGGTGCGTATTCGGCGTTTTGGAAGATTTTGCTTAAGTCGCGCGGATTGGCCAATTCCTGCCAAGATTCCATCTGCATCAGTTTGGGCGATGCGCCGGCGATAAACGGGCAGTGTGCGGCCGCTGCAATTTTTTCGAGGCTGTTGAGCATTTCCACATCGGGTGCGGAATGGTCGAAATAATAGTCGCCAACCAAGCAGCCGAAAGGTTCGCCGCCGAACTGGCCGTATTCTTCTTCGTAAATGCGTTTGAACAGCGGGCTTTGATCCCAAGCCGTGCCTTTGAAGCGCTTCAGGTTGCGGGCCACTTCTTTTTTGGAAATCGGCAATACTTTGATTTTCAGCAGGGTGTCGGTTTCGGTGTTGTTAACCAAATGATGCAAACCACGCCATTCGCCTTCCAGTTTTTGGAAATCTTCGTGGTGCATGATCAGGTTGATTTGTTCGGAAAGTTTTCTGTCGAGTTCGGCAATGATTGCTTCGATGGTTTGATAAGTGTCGTCTGAAATCGTAACGACATTTTGCAAGGCTTGTTGGGCCAATGTTGCCACGGCGTTGGTTACGGCACTTTTGGCTTCTTCGGTTTTGGGTTTGAATTCTTTTTGCAGCAGTTGTTCGAATTCGCTCGCTGCAAACGCGGTTTGCGCGCCGCCGCCCCCTTGGATATCTAATTGCTTTTCAGCCATGATTCACTCTCGCTTTATTGGTTTTCATCCGAAATTACTGCTCGTCTTTGGGTGTTGCTTTCGGTGCGGCTGCAAGGCTTTTCAGCAGCTCGCTGTCGCCCAAGACTTTTCCGATTAATTCCTCCGCACCGCTCTTGCCGTCCATGTATGAGAGCAGGTTGGAAAGCTCCGTGCGCGCCTGCAAAAGCTCGTTTAGAGGTTCTACTTTTTTGGCTACTGCGGCGGGTGAGAAATCGTCCATGCTTTCAAATTCAAGCTCTACGTTCAGATTGCCTTCGCCGGTAAGCGTGTTTTTCACGTTGAACGCCACGCGCGGTTTGAGGGCTTTCATACGCTCGTCGAAATTATCTACGTCAATTTCCAGAAACTTGCGTTCGGCCAATTCGGGCAGTGGTTCGACGGGCTTGCCGACCAAATCGGCCATTACACCCATCACAAACGGAAGTTCGATTTTTTTCTCGGAACCGTACAGTTCTACATCGTACTCAATCTGTACCCGCGGAGCCCGGTTGCGGGCAATAAACTTTTGACCAGATGATTTGTTTCGTGACATGTTCAGTAACCTCTAAATGATTAAAGTTGTTTTGTCCAAACAAACTTTAGCTTATTACAAATAGACTATTTCACTCGTTGGAAGTTCCTGTTTCTTCTTCCGGCTTGCCGATTAAAACTTCCAAATTGGCAATGCTTTCTGGACTGATATCTTTCATGATGTCGTAGAAGTCCATATTCATGAGTCGCTGTACCCTGCGGATAAACAGCGGGGCAGGGTGGCTGGGCTCAAGGGTTTCAAAATAGACGCAGATTTTCTCCAAAGCCAAATCGACATCGGCGCGGTTTTTGATGTTCAGACGGCGCCACGCATCGGCATCTTGGAAAGCCGTTTGCTCTTGCGTGCCGTTTGCGGCGGAGGTTTCGGCAGTGTGGTCTGTTTGTTCAGCCTGTTGCGGTTGCGGTGTGCTGCCGTCGTTGTAATGGACAGCTTTATGAATCAGGGTGAGCGGCTTTTGAATGACCTCGAAATTGAGGGAATGCTCATCTTGCAGCTTGGTTGAGAAAGTGTTTTGGATTTCTTTCAGATGGCCTAATGCTTGGATTAAAGCCACCACTTCCGGCTTGCCGGTGTCGGCACTTACCCTGATGTCGAGCATCAGCCGGTCTTTTCCGCCCGGATAGCTTTGCGGATCGTTGCCTTGTAACACGGAAACCGCTTCTTTTACGGTAACCGGTTGCTGGGTTAGCCCGTTTATCAGCAGTTTGGCCGGAAAAATTTCTTTAACGATGCCGTCGAGCGTTGTGAAAGCGCTGAGTGCGTTGACGCGGTAAAACGGGTCGTATTCGCCGTCTTCATCTTCGAGTTTGGGGTAGATGGAATCCCAGTACGAATCCACATTGGTTTTGATGGCTTCGCAGCCGGCGCAGAATCCGGCAAGCCCGTGTTTGGCGGTAAGGGCTTGCGTGTAATAAGCCAAAACGCGCAGGTCTTTCGATTCGGCCAGCAATTGGTTGCATAATTTCTCTACCGTTGCCCAATCCGGTTCTTCCGCCGGAATAATGGTGTCGCCGTATTGCTGCTCGGGCTTGCCTTCCGCCGCGCTTTGCAGTTCCAGAAAGCGGCTGTCGTATTCGATATTCACCCCTTCAGGAGCATCGGCGGAAATAGGTTCGTCCCATCGGGAAAATGTTTTCATCAGTTTACGATCCAAATAATTTATTAAACAGAGAGCACGAGGGTTCGCCTTCGTGTTCTATATGGCGGCCGCTTTCGCTTTCCTGCCAAAAACTGCCGGTATCGCCTGAATTAGATAAATAGTTTCGGAAAGGTTCGGATAAAAGAACAGGGCTATGGCTTGTGCTGTCGTTAAAGCAATTTTCGATAATGCACTTGCCGTTGTTTAAGGTATTGCGGAAGAAATCTGTTTTTTCAGCAATAAAGCTGACGGAGTCTGATAAGTCGGAATGAGAGTCGGGTTTGCAGAATAATACGAAAGGATATTGCCTGCCGGTTTGGTCGGTGCTGAGGGCGGTTATGCCCGTATAAGCAATATCGTCGGGCAGTGTGATGCAAAACAGCCAAGTTTTCGGTGTGGTGAATGTTTTTCGGGTAAACGGAATTAATCTGTCTTGGCTGGTGCAACGGCCAAACCAGCCGTCCCAAAAATGTTTATCGTCGGCTTGAAGATTATCGGAAACAATAAAATCGCGAGATTGGTTCAGTTTGCCAAAAAAATAGATTTTTCTTTGTAGCATTAATCGTAATCCCAATAATATGAATGAAATGACGATTTATTCCCCTAGTTGATATTTTTATTTTGAATTTTTTAGATACTTTACCATAATTTTGATAGATGTATTAAGACTATTTTATTTTCAGACGGCCTGATCATTTGCCTATACTGCTCCTGTTTAAAGGAACAAATACAGATATCGGATGTCTGAATTAGGATTGCTTTTGGCCGGTTGATGGTAAAGCGGCATTTTCAAATGAGCAGAAGCAATTTAAAATTTATTTTAGAAACCTGCAGGCGCTCTATTTTTAATTTTAAGAACAACGAAATTTTGACGGAGTAATCTCATGGCATCTTTCGGTAACACCATAGGCATTCTTATTCCCCAGCCTTCGGCGCCGGCCATGGTATCCCAAGGCTCCGCCAATCCGCCTGAGCCGCTGACCAATGCCGCCGGCCCCGTTGATGTGATTGAGATGGTGGCCGATGTTGCTTCTACCGCTTTATCAATTGTTTCCCCCGATTCTGCCGTGTCCGCAGCCGTTGATGTTGCTTCTACGGTGATTTCTTTAGCCTCAATGATTCCCGGTGTGCCGGGGCCGAAGCCGCCTACTAAAAAGACCGTTAAAGGGTTCAGTGGCGGTAGCGGTATGGGGTTTGACGGTGGGCTGGTTACTCAGGGGAAAGGTAAAAAAGGCAGAGGACGTAAAGGCAGACCTGCAGGAGGAAGGGGAGCCGGTTCGGGAGGTTGTCCGTGTAAAGGCGGCGGCAAAGGCGGCGCGGTCGGTCGTCCGGTGAATGCCATACTGGGTATTAAAGTCCTTCCCGAAGAAACCGACTTCGTTTTCGATTCTCCTCTCCCCCTAATCTGGCAGCGCAGCTACTATTCCGACCAACCCGGCAACGGCTGGTTGGGGCAGGGCTGGTCGCTGCCGTTTTCGATGCGGCTGGAGCGGGTGGAAGACGGTTTCCTCTACATTGACGAGCAAGGCCGGGAAATTCCGCTGCCGGATATCGATGACGAACCGGACGAACCGTTTTCGGCCGCCGACGATGAAGACGACTTCGACACAGAAGAGGCCGACCCCGTTGCCGATCCTGCGGAAGAAGACCCCTACGGTTTGGAAGATGCCTATTTCGACCACGAA
>NZ_JAUKWH010000007.1 GCF_030504625.1 Neisseria sp. MVDL19-042950
GAACATCAATACGGCGACGTTTGAGCGGGAGCAGATTAAGGATTAAATATAACTATTTGTTTATTCTTGGATTTACTTTTGAATTGCTTTCCATAATTTTTTTAACTCTACCCAAGCTTGTGCTTTTAATTGCGGTTGACGCAATAGGCGGGCAGGATGAGGAATGCTGAAATAAGGAAGTTCAAGGCATAACTCTGTAATGATATCGGCTGGCTCGGCTTGTTCAAAAAATTGTCCTAAAAACAAAACGGCTTTTGCTTGTGAGGCTGAAAGTTCCGCGTGAATTTGAGGAAGTTCGGTTTGAATGTATTCAATCGGTGGATTGTAATCAAAGGTGGCATCTTTTATCCAACAGGTTTTATGGGTATCTGTCGGGTTTAAGCCAATTGTAATAAGCATATTGTCCAGCAGAGTTCCTACTTCTCCGCTGAAAAATTGCCCCGATATATTGTCTTCTAAAGAGGGACAAACACTAATAATCATAACCGTTGCAGGTTGGATTTTATCGATTAATGATTGTGTTGATGGGGTAATCTTATTTTTAGAAGGTAAAACAGTAATGCTTTTTGATTGAGGAGTAATTTTTTCAGACGGCCTATCTGTTACGGGATAACCGTCTGAAGTTGTTTCGGAATTGCTCACAGATACTTTAGCGGCGGCGATGGCGGCTAAACGTGCCTGATTTGGTATTGCAGCAGAAGATGGTACTTGTATAGCAGGCTTCTGCGGGAAAACTAATGGCTGTTCGGTATTCTCAGTAAGTTGTTGACTGGAAACGGCGGGCAGCACTTTTGCACCTTGTTTCAGCCACATCGGGCCGAGGCCAAGTGCTTCATGCAGGTGCAGATAGCGGCTGCTTAACATAATTTCTCCATTAAAACAGCATCTTCGCGCATATTTTCAGATAAGGTGTAATATAATTTCCGGCGACCATATTCGCTAAAACCGAGTTTTCGGTAAAGCGACTGAGCGGCAATATTGCTTTCCCTCACTTCTAAAAATAAGCGCTCTACTTTATGTTCTAAGGCTGATTGGAACCAGATAGACAACAAATGGGAAGCCAAACCGGTTCGTCGGTATTCAGGAGCAGTAGCAATCAGGTGTAATTCCGATTCTCCACAAATGGTTTGCCATACAGCGAAGGCACTCAGTTTTTTATCTTGTTCGATCACCAAAACAGTATTGAAACGATTATTTAAGGCCGTCTGAAACTGATTGGCAGACCATGGTGATGATGGATTGCATTGCGCATCCAATTCTGCCAAATGGAAGCAGTCTCGGGAAGTAGCCGGGCGTATCAACATGAAGTTGCCTTCCGTTCTGCCTGCTCTTTAGCGGTTAAGGCAATTTTATTGCGAACATACAGCAATTCGGCATGTGCGGCATCAGTAGCAGGGTAATGGCCTGTTAGTGCCAGATTGAGATAATCTACGGCTGTGGGCATTTTTTCTGTGCCTTCGAACGGCGGTTTATCAACCAGAGCAAAGGCATTGCCGATGCCTATCGGGTTTTTGGCATATTCAGGTGGTGTGATTTCAACAGCTTTTCCAACCGAATAATTGCTTAGATACCGGTGGTTTTTAGTGTCCAACCAAGCGTAGAACACTTCACCCATGCGTGCATCCGTTGCTGCCAGCACGCATGGTAAATCAGGCAATTGGTAGGCTACCGCATCTAAGCAGGGTATGCCGACAAGCGGTGTGGCAAACGGCGCAGCCAAACCTTGGGCTACGCCTATGCCTATGCGAAGGCCGGTAAATGCTCCCGGCCCTTGCGCATAGACGATTATTCCTAAATCTGCTGCTCGGATATTACATTCATCAAATAATTCAGTAATTTGAGGGAGAATTAAATCGGATTGCTTATTGCCTGCCTCTGCATGGCGGCTGACGGTTTTGTCTCCTACACGCAATGCCAGCGACAGAAACGATGTGCTGGTATCAATGGCGAGAGCAGGACGGGAAAAGTCGGCTTGCATAAATCAAAGTAAACTTATTTTCAGGCGCACATTATACCCTACAACGGCGAGTGATTACCGGTTTATTGTCTTTGCGAGCGTGTTTGGCTTTGCTTTTTCAGACGGCCTTCCGTAAGCCAAAGGCCGTCTGAAATATGCTACAATTTCACGTTAATTTTTACTGAATTTCAGGAACAAACATGAGCTTAAAATGCGGCATCGTCGGCCTGCCCAACGTCGGCAAATCCACCTTGTTCAACGCCTTAACCCAATCCGGTATTGAGGCGGCCAACTACCCCTTCTGTACGATTGAACCCAACGTTGGCATCGTCGAAGTGCCCGATCCGCGCATGGCCGAGCTGGCTAAAATCGTTAACCCGCAAAAAATGCAGCCCGCCATTGTCGAATTTGTCGACATCGCAGGCTTGGTAGCAGGCGCGAGCAAAGGCGAAGGCTTGGGCAACCAGTTTCTCGCCAACATCCGCGAAACCGATGCCATCGTGAACGTTGTACGCTGTTTCGACGACGACAATATCGTGCACGTTTCCGGCAAAGTCGATCCGATTGCCGACATCGAAACTATCGGCACCGAGCTGGCATTGGCCGACCTTGCCAGCGTAGAAAAAGCCATTATTCGTGAAGGTAAGCGCGCCAAATCAGGCGATAAAGACGCGCAAAAACTCGTTGCCTTGTGCGAAAAACTGCTGCCCCATCTCAACGAAGGCAAACCCGTGCGCTCATTCGGCCTTGATGCAGAAGAACTCGCCATGCTGCGCCCCCTGTTTCTGCTCACCGCCAAACCCGCCATGTATGTGGGCAACGTAGCGGAAGACGGTTTTGAAAACAACCCGCACTTAGACCGCCTGAAAGAATTGGCTGCCAAAGAAAACGCGCCCGTAGTCGCCGTGTGCGCCGCATTGGAAAGCGAAATCGCCGAACTCGAAGACGAAGAAAAAGCCGAATTCCTCGCCGAAATGGGCTTGGAAGAACCCGGTCTCAACCGCCTGATCCGCGCCGGCTACGATCTGCTCGGCCTGCAAACCTACTTTACCGCCGGCGTAAAAGAAGTCCGCGCTTGGACCATTCACAAAGGCGACACCGCCCCGCAAGCCGCCGGCGTGATTCACACCGATTTCGAACGCGGCTTCATCCGCGCCCAAGTCATTGCTTACGACGATTTCGTTACCTTAGGCGGCGAAGCCAAAGCTAAAGAAGCCGGCAAAATGCGTGCAGAAGGCAAGGAATATGTGGTGCAGGACGGGGATGTGATTCATTTCTTGTTTAATGTGTAAGTAAGGCCGTCTGAAAATAAGAAAATGGTTGAGTTATAAACTCAACCATTTAAATTTTTAATCAAATAATTTTAGATTAAAGTATGTGCTTCGATTTTGAAAAAAAACATGAATTTCTTACAGGAAGTCATGGAAAAGACACATGGGTAATAATGTATGAATCAGATTATAAAAGTAATAAATATCATTATGGAATGTATAGTGCTTTAGCTGATTTAGAAACTTGTGAGAAATCATTAAATAGTGCTAGCTGGGATCTTCTTGCGTCAGGAGGGTTACCATCATTTGTAGAACATTTAGATGAAAATGGAGAATGGATTAGAAATTATGTTGGCTATGATAACACTGACTTTGAAAGACTTATTTATCTAAGGGATTTTAAAAATATTGTAGAAGGTTATGTTGAAGTGTCAGAAGAATTTCGCTTATTTCATAATCTTTACTATGATAGTGTGAATAATAGATATTTAGATTTTGATGATTGTGGTGATTTTATTGAAGTAATAAAAATAACAAAAAAGTAGAGATACGCTGAAAATATTTAATGGAATATCTATCTGCTAAATGTAAAAATCTTATTTTATATTGGGATGTAACACTTTTTCATGAAAATCAAAAAGAATTTCATATCCACCCTTACATTAAAAATGAAGAATTAGTTTGTATTTTTAATAAAAACCATCCTAAAATATTTGATGACTCGTATTGTTCGGTATTCTATGGTAAGAAAATAATTTTTCAAGAAAAAATTCAATCTGATCCTAAAAAACATGAAAGTTTCTGTATTGCTGGAAATGATGA
Organism: Neisseria sp. MVDL19-042950; assembly: GCF_030504625.1. GTDB lineage: Bacteria > Pseudomonadota > Gammaproteobacteria > Burkholderiales > Neisseriaceae > Neisseria. The sequence continues at coordinate 4,051 of NZ_JAUKWH010000007.1, forward strand.
AAATCCCCATTTTTATTCCTGCGATAATTCAAAGTTAGCAGATAATTTTGGGCATAATCCAAATAATCCTTACTATTTGACTCCTGTTTTCTTTAAAAAAGAAGTCATGCAAAAATATTACGAGTCCGATAAATATGAGGTTCAGGATGGTTCTCTAAGGTGTCAAGGGTTATGGAGCATTCATATTGATAATGGGTTACCTAATCATGTCTCTGTATTTTTGGGTGATTTAGGTAGAGATATGCCTTATAAAGAACAGCAGTATTGGAAGTTATTCAATGTTCCACCTGAGTCTCTTAAAATTAGCGAGGGAAGTTTTAGACGCAGTTTTTTAGGAGAGTTTGCTGATTCTAGCAGCCCGGAATTTCGATTTAAATCTGAATTTGAACAATTGAATAATAAATGGAAAGAACATTTTGGTTGGAATCTTTTTCTTCCATTATCTCAAGAAGATCAACATTTTTTTGAAAATATTAGAACACTCATTGCAGACAGCCAAAGAGAATTTGATAACGTAATTTTTGCACTGGCTAAAAGCACTATCGATTCATTAAATGTTAAAGATATGCGGACTTTTTTGGGCAAGGATTGCAATGATGAAAGTAAATCATTACAACTTTTCGAAGAAATTTTAATTAAGCTGCATGTTTTAAATGCACTAGACAAAGTGAATTTTTTGCGCAATATTCAAAATTTACGCTCTTCAAGTTCTGCTCACAGGAAAGGCAAGCAGTTTGAAAAGTTAAAAAGTCAAACAGTTTTGTTACAAAACAAGCAATATCAAAATTATGTTGAATCTGTTTTAAATACATTTGCTGAATTATGCAAGGAACTCATAAAGCATTTAAGTTTCGAAACTTAAAATACTCAATTTAAAAAATAATTTTAAAAATCAAAATAAGGATTTATTTAGAAATGAGTGTAATCCAAGACCTCCAATCCCGCGGCTTAATCGCGCAAACCACTGATGCCGAAGCCTTAGACGCTTTATTAAACGAACAAAAAATCGCTTTATATTGCGGTTTCGACCCTACTGCCGACAGTCTGCATATCGGCCATTTGCTGCCTGTGCTGGCTTTGCGCCGTTTCCAATTGGCTGGGCATACGCCGGTGGCTTTGGTGGGCGGTGCAACGGGCATGATCGGCGATCCGAGTTTCAAGGCGGTTGAGCGCAGTTTGAATACGGCGGAAACCGTGGCGGGCTGGGTGGAAAAAATCCGCAACCAGCTCAAGCCTTTTTTGAGTTTTGAGGGCGACAATGCCGCGATTATGGCGAACAACTACGATTGGTTCGGCGGCATGAACTGCTTGGATTTCCTGCGCGACATCGGCAAGCATTTTTCTGTGAATGCGATGTTGAACAAAGAATCGGTGAAGCAGCGTATCGAGCGCGACGACGTGGGTATTTCGTTTACCGAATTTGCTTACGCGCTGCTGCAAGGCTATGACTTTGCCGAATTGAACAAACGCTACGGCACGGTGTTGCAAATCGGCGGATCCGACCAATGGGGCAACATCACCGGCGGTATTGATTTGTGCCGCCGCTTAAACAAAGTAACGGCTTACGGCCTGACTTTGCCGCTGGTAACAAAATCAGACGGCACGAAATTCGGCAAAACCGAAGGCGGCGCAGTGTGGTTGGATGCGCAAAAAACTTCGCCTTACCAGTTTTACCAATTCTGGCTGAAAGTAGCTGATGCAGATGTGTATAAATTCCTGAAATACTTCACGTTCTTGTCGGTTGAAGAAATTGATGCCATAGAAGCGAAAGACAAAGCCAGCGGCGTAAAACCGGAGGCGCAGCGTATTTTAGCGGAAGAAATGACCCGCCTGATTCACGGCGAAGAGGCTTTGGAAGCGGCGCAACGCATTTCCGCCAGTCTGTTTTCCGGCGACGAAAGCAGCCTCACCGAAAGCGACTATGCACAGCTTGCTTTAGACGGCTTGCCGGCGTTTGAGGTATCAGGCCGTCTGAATGTGGTGGAAGCCTTGATTACTGCGGGTTTGGCCAAGTCAAACAAAGAAGCGCGCGAGTTTGTGAAGAACAAAGCGGTTTTGCTCAACGGTGAAACAGCCGTGTTCAACAATCCCGAACACACCGCCGAAAAGCCCGATGATGCCTACCTGATTACCGACGAACACAAACGCTTCGGCAAATACACGATTATCCGCCGCGGCAAGCGCAATCATGCGTTGCTGGTTTGGAAATAAGCAGTTGAAATATTTGAGGCCGTCTGAAAAGTTTTCAGACGGCCTTTTGGTATGGAACGGCAGGTTTATTCTTCGCCCAGCAATTGTTCGCGTGTCAGCAGGAATACGAAGCCGTCGCCGCCGCTGGTTTCCAGCCAAGTGACAGGGAGTTCGGGGTAGGCGGCTTCGAGCACGTCGCGGTTATGGCCGATTTCCACCAGCAGTACGCCTTTGGGGTTGAGGAACTTCGCTGCCTGCAAGATGATTTCGCGGGTGGCATCGAGGCCGTCCGAACCGCTGCCGAGGGCGAGCTCCGGCTCGTGCAAATATTCGGGCGGCAGTTCGTCAACCGATTCGGCATCCACATAGGGCGGGTTGGAAACGATTAAATCGTACGTGCCTTCCAAGCCTTCAAACAAATCGGTGTGTATCAGGTTGATGCGGTCTTGCAGGCCGTAGTCTTCAACGTTGATGGCGGCCACTTCCAATGCGTCCAAACTTAAATCGACGGCATCGATTTCGGCGGCGGGGTAGTGGTGTGCCATCTGAATCGCCAAACAGCCGCTGCCGGTGCATAAATCCAAAGCGCGGTGAACCAGTTCTTCGTGTTCTATCCACGGTTGCAGCGGTTCGCCCAGCAGCTCGTAAATAAACGAACGCGGCACAATCACGCGCTCGTCGACGTAAAAGTCGAAATCGCCCTGCCAAGCCTGATTGGTAAGGTAGGCAACCGGCACGCGGTCGGTAACGCGCCGTTCGATTAATTCCAACACTTCTACGATTTCGCTTTGCAGTAATTTGGCATCGAGATACGGGTCGAGAATGTCGAGCGGCAGATTGAGGGTGTGCAGAATCAGGTAGGCGGCTTCGTCGTGGGCGTTGTCGCTGCCGTGGCCGAAATGCAGCCCGGCATCGTTAAAGCGGCTGACGGCAAAGCGCAAAAGGTCGCGCACAGTGGAAAGTTGTTTGGCGGCTTCGGCGAACATGGGGTTTCCGTTCGTAAGGTAAAAACGTGATTATAGCGGAGGAACGGTTGCAAGAGTATTTCAGACGGCCTCCTGAATAATGAAGTGGCCTTCTGCTATAATCCGCCGTTCTTATCTGTTTCTTATCAACAGGCCGTCTGAAAACGGCTTTTCAGACGGCCTCGAAAGTAATCTGATGAAATACAACGATCTGCGTGATTTTATCCAAAAACTTGAGCAGGAAAACAAACTCAAGCGCATCGGTTTGCCGGTTTCTCCCCATTTGGAAATGACCGAAATTGCCGACCGCGTGTTGCGTGTCGGCGGGCCGGCGCTGTTGTTTGAAAATCCGGTGCGGCAAGACGGTTCGCGTTACGATTTTCCCGTGCTGGCCAATCTGTTCGGCACGCCCGAGCGGGTGGCGATGGGCATGGGGGCGGACAGTGTGGACAAGCTGCGCGAAATCGGCAAAACGCTGGCCTATCTGAAAGAACCGGAGCCGCCCAAAGGCATTAAAGACGCGTTTTCCAAACTGCCGCTGCTGAAAGACATCTGGAGCATGGCACCGAATGTGGTGAAAAAAGCGCCGTGCCAAGAAATCGTGATTGAAGGCGACGACGTCGATTTAAGCAAACTTCCGATTCAGCATTGTTGGCCGGAAGACATTGCACCGCTGGTAACATGGGGGCTTACCGTTACCCGCGGCCCGCATAAAAAACGCCAGAATTTAGGCATTTACCGCCAACAGCTTATCGGCAAAAACAAGCTGATTATGCGCTGGCTGGCACACCGCGGCGGCGCGTTGGATTTTCAGGCGCATAAAAAAGCCCACCCCGGTGTGCCGTACCCCGTGGCGGTGGTATTGGGCTGTGATCCGGCTACTATTTTGGGCGCGGTAACGCCGGTGCCTGATACCTTGAGCGAATATCAGTTTGCCGGTTTGCTGCGCGGTTCGCGTACCGAATTGGTGAAATGTATCGGCAGCGATTTGCAAGTGCCCGCGCGTGCCGAAATCGTGCTCGAAGGCGTTATCCACCCCGATGAAACCGCGCTGGAAGGGCCTTACGGCGACCACACCGGCTATTACAACGAGCAGGATTGGTTTCCCGTGTTTACGGTGGAACGCATCACTATGCGCGAAAATCCGATTTACCACAGCACTTATACCGGCAAACCGCCCGACGAACCTGCCGTGCTGGGCGTGGCATTGAACGAAGTGTTCGTGCCGCTGTTGCAAAAGCAGTTTCCCGAAATCGTCGATTTCTACCTGCCGCCCGAAGGCTGTTCGTACCGCATGGCCGTGGTCAGCATCAAAAAGCAATACGCGGGGCACGCCAAGCGGGTGATGATGGGCTGCTGGAGTTTTCTGCGCCAGTTTATGTACACCAAATTCATTGTGGTGGTGGACGACGATGTGGACTGCCGCGACTGGAAAGAAGTGATTTGGGCGATTACCACCCGCATGGACCCCGTGCGAGATACGGTGTTGGTAGAAAACACGCCGATCGACTACCTCGACTTTGCCAGCCCCGTTTCAGGCTTGGGCGGCAAAATGGGCTTGGATGCCACCAACAAATGGCCGGGCGAAACCGACCGCGAATGGGGGCGCGTGATTGAGCGCGACAAAGCCACCGTGGCGAAAGTGGATGCGATGTGGAGCGAGCTGGGGTTGTAATGAATTGTGAGATTTAATTATTTAGACAACACTTAACATAAGCCTTATATAATCTTGTATAATAATAAAATTAAGGTTGTATAGGCAGCGTAATCCTAGCGGCCAATGAAATATTATTAATATTCTCTATTGCCATTTTTCTTTTATTGTCAATAAATCAATTTTTATCTTTATCATCTATAAAAGAAAGGAATAGCGTTATGGAATTATTACTTAATATTATTTTCAATGCAATTAGTGTCTTAGGTGCTATTTTTAGTTATTTGAGTAATTCATTGGTAACTCTGCCTATACAATCTTAAAAATGTATGTGATGTATGTGAGTAGCTTGGTGCGATGTGCTGGGCGAGAGAGCAAAATGCTAGGTTTTGTTGGGTTCGAATCCCAATACTCACTTCAAAAATAACAAGGCCGTCTGAAAACATCTTTTCAGACGGCCTTGTTTCGGCAGTAAAGTGTGGTACAATAGCGGCCTTTCATAACCCGGGTCTGTAGCTCAGGGGTTAGAGCAGGGGACTCATAATCCCTTGGTCGTGGGTTCGAACCCCACCGGACCCACCAAAATACCCAACCGCATGAAGCAGCCGTTTCATGCGGTTTTGTTTTTTTATCCGCAAGACAATGAATTCAAAAATGATGTACACCGGACGTTTCGCGCCCAGCCCCACGGGTTTGCTGCATATCGGTTCGCTGCTTACCGCCGTGGCTTCTTACGCCGATGCCAAAGCGCACGGCGGCAGATGGCTGGTGCGGATGGAAGACCTCGACCCGCCGCGTGAAATGGCGGGGGCGGCAGACGATATTTTGCGTACGCTCGAAGCATTCGGTTTTGAGTGGGACGGCAAAGTGGCGTATCAAAGCCGCCGTTATGCACTTTATGAAGACGCTTTAGGCCGTCTGAAAAACAAAGGGCTGGTGTATCCCTGCTATTGCAGCCGTAAAGACTGGCAGGCGGCAGCGCGGTTGGGGGCGGACGGTTTCGTGTATAACGGCAAGTGCGGCAAGCCCGATTACAGGCCGTCTGAAAACGATTCGGCTAAAACGCCGGCATGGCGGCTGCGCGTGCCCGACGAAGTGGTGGGCTTCGACGACGAAATCGTCGGGCATTATGAGCAGAATCTCGCCCGCGACATCGGCGACTTCGTGCTGCTTCGGGCGGACGGTTTTTGGGCGTATCAGCTTGCGGTGGTGGCGGATGATGCCGATCAGGGCATCACGCATATCGTGCGCGGGCAGGATTTGCTGGTGTCCACTCCGCGCCAGATTTGGCTGCAACGCTGTTTGGGCTATGCCGTGCCGCACTATGCGCACCTGCCGTTGCTGGTTAATGTGCAAGGGCAGAAATGGTCGAAACAGACGCTGGCTCCGGCATTGGATTTAAACGCGCGGGAACGGCTGCTGCGGCAGATAACGACATACCTGAATCTGCCCGATGCGCCGGAAGTGGACAAACCGCAAGAACTGCTGGCATGGGCTGCGGCGCATTGGGACATGCGGAACGTGCCGCGCGAAGCAATCTGTACGGAAGGTACGGATAGGTAGATTTATCAAATCACAAAGGCAAAGGCCGTCTGAAAGCTCATAAGGTTCGCTTTCAGACGGCCTTTTTCTAACTTCGGGGCGCGTTAATCCGAGTTTTCGTGGTCTTTCAGAATTTTTTGATACACCGCTTCGGGCAGGTAGCGGCGAATCATCTCGCGCCATCCTTCGGGGCCGACCATGCCTTTGACCATAGTGGACGACACTTCGGCGAATTCGCGCGGCGGCATCAGGATAACGGTGGTGATGTCGGGCTGCAAATCGCTGTTGATGTAGCGCATCGAGCGTTCGTATTCGTAGTCGGAGGCGGTGCGGATGCCGCGAACCACGAAACGCGCGCCGATGCTGTAAGCGTAGTCCACCAAAAAGCGGTTGCCGAAGATGGTTACTTTCACGTTGGGGAATTCCTGCGTAATCGCTTCCAGCATTTCGCGGCGTTCTTCGGCGGTGTAGGTGCTGTGTTTTTCAGGGTTGACACCGATGGCGATAATCAGTTCGTCGAACATGGCCTGTGCGCGGCTGATCATCCATAAATGGCCGTTGGTGGGCGGATCGAAACTGCCTGCATAAACGGCACGGCGCAGAGTGGGAGTGCTCATGTGGAAAATCGGAAAGATTGAATAAACGGCTGGCAGGATAATGCTTGGGAAAATGAATGTCAAAACAAAAAAGCCGTCTGAAAAGAACAACTTGTTTTTCAGACGGCCTGGCGGTTTTTATCCATATGTTTTATTTGGGCTTATTGTAAGCCTCATAAAAAAACATTGCAGCAAGTCGTTGAGAAACCGCCGCCCCAGTTCGGTCGGTCTGAAAAATTGCGGATCGGTATCCAGCAGCCCTTGCTGTTGCGCGGTACGGATTTGCGCTGCGATGTGCGCGGGCGAGATGCCGGTGCGCTCTTGCAGCCATGCGGCGGGCACGCCGTCGGTCAGGCGCAGCGCGTTCATCATGAATTCGAACGGCAAATCTTCGGCCGCCACGGGTTTGCGTTCGATGGCATCGGCAGGATGGCTGTGCATGGCGGCAAGATAATCGTTGGGATGGCGCTTGCGGGTGGTGCGTTCGATGCGGGTAGGGTAGGAAATCTTGCCGTGCGCACCCGCACCGATGCCGATGTAGTCGCCGAACTGCCAATAATTGAGGTTGTGGCGGCATTGATGGTTGTGGCGGGCGAAGGCGGAAGTTTCGTAATGCTCGAAACCTGCGCTTAAAAGCTCGGCGTGAACGGCATCTTCGATATCTTGCGCCGTTTCGTCTTGCGGCAGGCCTTTCGGCGGCGTGTGTCCGAAAGGCGTGTTCGGCTCCATCGTCAAATGGTAGGCGCTGATGTGGCTTGCGCCGGTAGCGATGGTGGTTTGGATGTCGGATAAGGCCGTCTGAACGGTTTGGTTCGGCAGCGCATACATGATATCGACGTTCACTTTTTCAAACAGGCCGAGGGCGGTTTCGATGGCATTCAGGGCTTCGCTGCGGTTGTGGATGCGCCCCAATGCGCTGAGTGCGGCATCGTTGAAACTCTGCACGCCGATGGATAGCCGCGTGATGCCTGCGTCTTTAAACCCCTGAAATTTCTCTTTTTCAAACGTGCCCGGATTGGCCTCGAGCGTGATTTCGGCTTGCGGTTGCAGTTTGACAAGCGAACGGATGCCGCTGAGCAGACAGTCTATCGAGGCCGCCTGAAACAGGCTGGGAGTGCCGCCGCCGATAAAAATCGTTTCGACGGGCCGCCCCCACACGTTGGGCAGTTCGGTTTGCAGGTCGGCCAGCAGCGCATCAACATAGGCTTGTTCGGCCAAGTCGCTTTTGGCTTGATGCGAGTTGAAGTCGCAATACGGGCATTTGCGCACGCACCACGGTATGTGGATGTAGAGCGATAAGGGGGGCAGGGCGGTAAGGTGGCCTGCGCGGGTGAAGCTGAGTTCGGTCATGGTCGGGTATAAGGCGGTAGGCGTTTTCAGACGGCCTCAAAGGAGAGCGAAAGGGTCAAGGAGAGGCCGTCTGAAAGTTTGCGGCAAATAAACTTTGTTTCTGCTGCGGTGCTTTAGCTCGAAGAGAATGATGTTGCAGACCGCCGCAAGTGGCCAGAATCGGTTCTGTGCTCTTTGCACCGGCTGCGGCTTGCCGCTTGGTATCAAAAATAAGTTTATCGGCTATACGATGGTTTTCAGACGGCCTATGCGGGTTTTATTGCGGATACAGCAAATCGATTTTCTTTTTCAATTCAACCAATGCCGATCCGCGGTGGCTGATGCGGTTTTTGGTATCGGGGTCAAGTTCGGCGGCGGTGCAGCCTAATTCAGGCAGATAAAAATGCGGGTCGTAGCCGAAGCCGTTTTCCCCCGCCGCCTGCTGCTGCCAAACGCCGCGCCAGATGCCTTCGGCGATGATCGGCTGCGGATCGTTTTCATGGCGCACCAAAACCAGCACGCAAACGTAATAGCAGCTTTGATCGGCCTTGCCGGCGAGTTCGGCGGATAGTTTGGCATTGTTGGCGGCATCGGATTTCGGGTTTTCGCCGGCGAAGCGTGCCGAATAAACGCCAGGCGCACCGCCCAAAGCGGGCACGCAGATACCGCTGTCGTCGGCCAGTGCCGGTTTGCCGCTGTGTTTGCTGGCATGGCGGGCTTTGGCGATGGCGTTTTCGATAAAAGTAACGTGCGGTTCGGGGCATTCGGGTACGTTGAATGCGGATTGCGGCAGCACTTCGATATGGCGGCCTGCAAACCAGCGGGTGAATTCTTTGAGTTTGCCGGCATTGCCGCTGGCCAAGACGATTTGTTTAAACATGTTTGTTTTCCTGTTGTTCCGCCTGCATGCGCGCGGCTTGGATGGCTTTATTCCGCGCCACTTGGCGGATATAGAGGGCGAGACAGGCAATCTGGCCGAACACGGCGGCAAAGGCGAATAAAAAGCCGGCGACGGCAAATTGTTTGCTTCCGATAGAAAGCAGCCAACTTCCGAGCAATACTAAAGCCATGAATAAAAGCGTAAAAAAGGCGATGCCGAGCAGATAAGTTTTGCGGGCGTTCATAAGCGGCGGAAATGTGCGTGAAAAGAATGCATTATAGCGGAAGAAGCGGATAATTCTAAGCCGCGGCACCAAAATCGGGCTTGGCTTCCAAGCCGTTTGCCGCGATATGCCGAGGCCGTCTGAAAAGGTTTTTCAGACGGCCTGTGATATGATGCGCCCGTGACGAATCAAGCAGATTGATATGGAAAAAACCGTTTACCTATACACCGACGGCGCGTGCAAAGGCAACCCCGGCGCAGGCGGCTGGGGTGTGCTGATGCGCTACGGCACGCACGAAAAAGAATTGTTCGGCGGCGAGGCCGAAACCACCAACAACCGTATGGAACTGACCGCCGTTATCGAAGGGTTGAAAGCATTGAAACGCCGTTGCAGCGTGCAAATCTGCACCGATTCGCAATATGTGAAAAACGGCATGGAAAGCTGGATACACGGCTGGAAGAAAAACGGCTGGAAAACCGCGTCGAAGCAGCCGGTAAAAAATGAAGACTTATGGCGCGAACTGGATACGCTGGTGAGGAAACACGACGTAACATGGGCTTGGGTGAAAGGCCATGCGGGGCATGCCGAAAACGAACGTGCCGATGCGTTGGCAAACAAAGGCGCGGCGGCGTTTTCTTAAAGCAAAGGTGTTTTCAGACGGTCGGAAACCTTGCCTCGATGCCGGATAAGGTTCCGGCTTTTTTTAATCTCGCTCAATACAATGGCAGTATGCTTTCTTCGCAGATTTGCGGTGTTGTATAATTACATGTTTGATTGCAAGCCGAATATACAGGCCGTCTGAAAACACATTTCCAACCGGACGGCCGTTAAACAAAACAGCACAGGAACTCCAACCATGACCGAAACCATTGAACGCGACAGCATGCAATACGATGTTGTGATTGTCGGCGCAGGCCCGGCGGGATTATCCGCCGCCATCCGGCTCAAACAGCTTGCGGAACAGGCGGGCCGCGAAACCAGCATCTGCGTGGTGGAAAAAGGTTCGGAAGTGGGTGCGCATATTTTGTCCGGCGCGGTGATCGACCCGTTGGTGTTGGACGAACTGCTGCCCGATTGGAAAGAATTGGACGCACCGCTTACCCGCAGCGTGACCGCCGACAAAGTGCTGTTCCTCACCAAAAACAAAGCCATTAAGCTGCCCGTTACCCCCAATTTCAATAACCACGGCAACTACGTCATCAGCCTCGGCGCGTTGTGCCGCTGGCTGGCGGAGCAGGCGGAAAACCTCGGCGTGGAAATCTATCCGGGCTTTGCCGCATCGGAAGTGCTGTACCATCCCGACGGCTCGGTAAAAGGCATCGCTACCGGCAATATGGGCGTGGGCAAAGACGGCGAACCGACCGACAATTTCCAGCCCGGCATGGAATTGTGGGCGCAGCAAACCATTTTCGCCGAAGGCTGCCGCGGCTCGCTTACCCGACAACTCATCCAAAAATACGCGCTCGACCGCGATTGCCAGCCGCAAACCTACGGCATCGGCATCAAAGAAATCTGGGAAGTGCCCGAAGGCCGTTGCCAACCCGGATTGGTGGTGCACAGCACGGGTTGGCCGTTGGATAGCAAAACCTACGGCGGTTCGTTTATCTACCATCTCGACAATAATCAGGTGGCCGTCGGCTTCGTGGTCGGTTTGGATTATCAAAACCCCTATCTTTCACCATTTGAAGAATTCCAACGTTTCAAAACCCACCCCGAAATCCGCAAAACTTTTGAAGGCGGCCGCCGCATCGCTTACGGCGCGCGTGCGCTTAACGAGGGCGGTCTGCAAAGCCTGCCCAAGCTCTCGTTTAAAGGCGGCGTGCTGGTGGGGGATGCGGCGGGCTTCTTGAACGTGCCACGCATCAAAGGCATCCACACCGCCATTAAATCGGCCATGTTGGCCGCCGAGGCTGTATTCCCGATTTTGGAAAATTTAGAAGAGGTCGAATCGTTTGAACACGGCAAAGAAGCCGTTGCTTATGAAGATTTGTTCAAACAAAGCTGGGCCTACCGTGAGCTTTACGCCGCACGCAATATCCGCCCGTCGTTTAAATGGGGCTTGTTCCCCGCGATGGCTTATACAGGTTTGGAACAATATGTCTTCAAGGGCAGAACACCGTGGACGATCAAACACCACGGCACCGACCACGGTTCGCTGAAAAAAGCCGCGGCCTGCCGTCCAATCGATTATCCGAAACCTGATAACAAACTGACGTTCGACCGCCTCAGCAGCGTGTTTTTAGCCAACATCAGCCATGAAGAAAACCAGCCGTCGCACCTCACGCTGAAAAATCCGCAAACCATACTCGACGTGAATTTGCAGGAATACGCGGCCCCCGAAACCCGCTATTGCCCGGCGGGTGTGTATGAAATCGTGGAAGAGGGCGGCAAACCGCAACTGCAAATCAACGCCCAAAACTGCGTGCATTGCAAAACCTGTGATATCAAAGACCCGACCCAGAATATCATCTGGATTTGCCCCGAAGGGGCAAGCGGGCCGAATTACGGCGCGATGTAGCAATCGGCAGGCGAGAGGCCGTCTGAAAAGTTTCAGACGGCCTCTTGCTGTTTTCGTGATTTGCAAGCCGCCGGAAATCATAAGACAATACCGCATCTGAAACCCGACGCTCAAGGAAGCCGAAATGACTACGTTCCCCATCGCCCGTTCAGGCGGCAACACGCTGGAAATCCAAGGCAAAATGGCCAACCGCCACGGCCTGATCGCCGGAGCGACCGGTACGGGCAAAACCGTTACCCTGCGCCGCATGGCCGAAGCCTTCAGCGAAGCGGGCATTCCCGTGTTTCTGGCCGACGTGAAAGGCGATTTGTCGGGCATTGTGAACGCAGGCAGCGACAGCGGCAAAGTGGCCGAGCGCATTGCCGAATTCGGTTTGGGCAGCGGCTGGCTGCAAGGCTTTCCCGTGCGCTTTTGGGATGTGTTCGGCGAAACCGGCGTGCCCGTGCGCGTAACCATTTCCGAAATGGGGCCGATGCTGCTGGCGCGGCTGATGAACCTGAACGACACGCAGGAAGGCTTGCTCAATCTGGTGTTCCGTGTGGCCGACGACAACGGCTGGCATCTGATCGATTTGAAAGACTTGCGCGGAATGCTCAAACACGTTGCCGATAATGCCGCCGAATACCGCAGCCAATACGGTAACGTATCGCCCGCCAGCGTCGGCGCGGTGCAGCGGCAATTGCTGACGCTCGAAAACGAAGGGGCGGCAAACCTGTTCGGCGAGCCTGCGCTGAATCTGGAAGACTGGATGCAGACCGAAGGCAGCAAAGGCGTGATCAATATTCTGAATTCCGAAAAACTGATGCGTTCGCCGCGCATGTATAGCGCGTTTTTGCTGTGGATGTTGGCGGAACTGTTTGAAACCCTGCCGGAAGTGGGTGATTTGGATAAGCCCAAATTCGTGATGTTTTTTGACGAAGCGCATCTGCTGTTCGACAACGCCCCCGCCGCGCTGGTGGAGCAAATCGAACAAGTGGTGCGCCTGATCCGCTCGAAAGGCGTGGGCGTGTATTTCGTTACCCAAAACCCGCTCGACCTGCCCGACACGATTTTGGGGCAGCTCGGCAACCGCGTGCAGCACGCTTTGCGGGCGTTCACGCCGCGCGACCAAAAAGCCGTGAAAGCCGCCGCCGAAACTTTCCGCACCAATCCGAATGTAAACGTGGTGGAAGCGATTGCCGAACTCGGCGTAGGCGAGGCGCTGGTGTCGTTTTTGGATGAAAAAGGCATGCCGATGCCGGTGGAGCGTGCGTTGGTGTTGCCGCCGCAATCCAACCTGACCCCGCTGGCCGCCGCCGAACGCGACGAGAAGTTCCAAAAAGATATTCTCTACCGCCACTACAAAGACATGGTCGACAACTATTCGGCCTACGAAGCATTGGCGGAATTGGAGCAGCAGCAAGCCGAAGCGAAGCAGGCCGAAGCCGCGGCGAAAGAGCAGGCCAAAGCGGAGAAAGCAGCCGCCGCACAGCCGCAGAAAGACGGCGTAGTCGGCGGCTTCTTGGGCGGTTTGTTCGGCAGCCGCAAAAAAGCCAATCAAGGCGTGGCGTATGATTTGGCCGACAGCGTGGGCGACCAGATCAACAAGCAAGTTACCCGTGCCATTTCACGCAGCGTGATGGGCGTAATTAAGAATATGCTGAAATAAGCTATTTCGATAAAGAGGCCGTCTGAAAACACCAGAGTTGGTTTTCAGACGGCCTCTTTTTATCCGCTGTTTAAAGCAGCCCTTCAATCGGCAATATCGACAGTATTTTTACCGTTATCCGTTTCCAGAAGCCCGCTTCCGGCTCTTTGGGGTGGATAAGGCGGTCTTCCGGGTCTTGCCATTGCAGTTTGTTGTGTCGGTTTAAGGTTACTTTATAGGCGTAAGAAGGCGTGGTGTTGACCAGTGTACGCTGCATGTTTTGAGCCAATTCGGGACTTTCGATGACCACGCCCATTTCGGTGTTCAGGCGGGCGGAGCGGGGGTCGAGGTTGAACGAACCGATAAACACGCGTTGTTGGTCGATGATGAAAGTTTTGGCATGCAGGCTGGTGGCCGAGCTACCGGTTAAGCCGCGGTCCTTGCTTTTCGGCACGGCATGGCTGGGTTTCAGTTCGTAAAGCTCCACCCCCGATTTCAGCAGCGGCTTGCGGTATTTGGCGTAGCCGGAATGCACGGCCGCCACATCGGTTGCCTGAAGGGAATTGGTCAGCACGGTAACGCCGACCCCTTGTTTGATCAGTTCGGAAATGGCGCGGCTGCCGGCTTTGGTCGGCACGAAATAGGGTGATACCAGATAAATTTCTTTTTCGGGCGAACCTAAGGCTTCATCCAATTTTTCGCTGATGAGCGGTTTGCTGCGGTTGCGGTTGAGCCCTTTGGAAGGATCGTCGCTAATCAATTTGGTTTTGGCGTGCCGCCATGCGATTTGGTTGTTTTTAATCGCTTCAAACAGACGAGAGTTTTCCAAATCGCGGTGGTAGCCGACAAGAATATTGTTTTTGTCGCTGTCGCTGTGGGCAAGCTCGCGGAAGCCTTCGGCGGCATCGGCGCGGGTAATGATGCGTTCGAGCGGATAAGAAGAGTTGCTCGCCCAATAGCGGTCGAAATCTTCGGAAACTTCGGTAACTACGCGGCCGGTGGCGAGAATGTCCAAATCGGCAAATACGGTGTCGTTGCTGACGTTGAAATATTCGTCGCCGATATTACGGCCGCCCACGATGGTGGCATGGTTGTCGGCGGTAAGCGATTTGTTGTGCATGCGGCGGTTGAGGCGGGGGAAATCAGTGAGGTAGCCGAGCGCGCGCCATTTGCGGGAAAGGAAAGGGTTGAACAGACGGATTTCGATGTTCGGATGGCTGTTGAGCGCGGTTAATACGTTGTCCAAACCGTTGGTGTTGTTGTCGTCGAGCAGCAGACGCACACGCACGCCGCGCTCGGCCGCACGGTGTAGCATATTGAACAGCAGCTTGCCCGAAACGTCGTTGTGCCAGATGTAGTATTGGATATCGAGCGTATGGTCGGCCGATTCGATCAATGTCGCACGGGCGACGAACGCGTCGTGGGCATCATCCAAAATGTAGATGCCGGAAGTGTCGGCTCCGACATCAGTATCTTCCCCTTGGGTGGGCTTCAAGGCGGATTTCAGGCGCGGAGAAGGCGGCACGTCGAGATATTGCGTAACGGTGCGGTTCTCCAATGTGGGCAGACTCATGCAGCCGGAAAGGAGGGCAGATATCATTAGGCAGGTAAGTTTAAATTTCATCTGTTTAAAAAGGTGTTTCAGACGGCCTCTGAAACAGGTTGCAAACACCGTGTATTTTACCCTTTTTTGACACTTGTCAGGCTGCTGCCGTCCGAGCGGTGCAAACGGGTAAATATCAGGCTGGATAACAGCGTAATGGTGCCGGTGCCGATAAAGGTGCAGCGGAAGGCAGTGTGCAGGTTTGGCCCGATAAGGCCGCTTTGGCTCCACCATTGCAGCATCAATGCGCCTAAGGCAATGCCGAAACTCATGGCGAGCTGTTGGTTGACCGCCATCAGGCTGTTGCCGCTGCCCGTTTGATAAGGGCGTAAATCGGCAATGGTCAGAGTATTCATGGCGGAAAACTGGATGGAGTTGCACACCCCCATCGCCAGCAGCAATACAACCCATAGCCACAAAGGTGTTTCTGCAACCGGCAGAGCAACCGCCATAATCAGTAAACCGAGTATGCGGGTGTTGGCCACCAATACGTTACGGTAGCCGAAACGGGTCATGATCGGTTTGATCAGCGGTTTGACCAGCAGCGATGCCAACGCAACCGGAGCAACCAGCCAACCCGACAAGCTGGCACTGAAGCCGAAGGCCACCTGAAAAAGGAGCGGCAGCAGAAACGGTATGGAGCTGATCCCCAAGCGGCTGGCCAAATTCCCGATAAGGCCGAGCCGGAACGTGCGCACCTGAAATAAATGTGCGGCATACAGCGGATCTTCATCATGTTTGGCATGCTCGCGGTAGAGCCACAAAGCCGCTATGCCGATGATGGCCGTTAAAGCGGAAAACAATAAAGCATTGGGATGCGTAACCAATTCTACCGACAAACTCAAAAAGCAGGCTGCCACGGCAAATAGCAGAAAGCCGAGCATATCGAAACGGCCTCTTTCGCCTTTGATGTTCGGCATGATTTTCATAGACATCCAAATACCCAATGCGCCGATGGGCAGGTTCAGCAGGAAAATCCAATGCCAGCTTGCGTATTCCACCAAATAACCGCCTACCAGTGGCCCGACCACCGGTCCGATGAGGGCGGGCATCACCGCATAATTAATCGCATTTAAGAGCTGTGATTTGTCGTACACCTTCATTAAAGTGAGGCGGGGCACGGGGGCCAGCATCGAACCCCCTAAACCTTGCACGATACGGGCAATAACCAGCATGGTCAGATTGGGCGCGGCGGCACACAGCAGCGAGCCGGTCATAAACAACCCCATTGCCGCCACAAACACATTGCGCGTGCCGAAACGGTCAACCAAATAGCCGCTCAATGGAATCAGCAAAGCCAATGTCAGCACATAAGCAATAATCGCAGACTGCATGTTTAACGGCGATTCATTCAGATCAACCGCCATTTTAGGCAGGGCGGTATTCAGTATCGTGGCATCAAGCATTTGCATGAAAATAGCAATCGCCAGCAACATTGGCAGCCACCGCGACGGAGTGGGCATAGGTATATTATCCATAGGCTGGGAGGCCGTCTGAAAAGTTCAATTATTCGGAGGTTGTTTTCAGACGGCCTTTGGGGATTAAGGTACCGGTAAGAGATTATCGTATTGTATATCGGCAGAAATTGTTATCAAGATTTGGAGGTATTTACATTGCGGACTGCATAGCCGATGAAACGGGGGCAGGTTGGAAAGGAATGCAGCTATGCCGAGGTTTTCATTCTTCAACTAAAAGAAGATTTTGCTTGGAAGCAGATGGCAATTCGCTTTATCCCAAAGTTGAATTTTTCTGATTTTGAAAGCAGCGGCGAGAATAAGAAGATAAAGAGATGTTTGATTTCCGTACATAGAAAAAAGCCTGAACAATTTGTTCAGGCTTTTAAATCTGGCTCCCCGACCTGGGCTCGAACCAGGGACCTGCGGATTAACAGACCAAAGATAAAAATATAACTAATTGATAATGCTAAGTAGTGATGTTTGCACATTCAGTCATGTACAGCACTTATCAGCTTATTTTAGGTACAAATAAGACGCACCCAATGAACGAAAATTTAAGCATCTTTTTTTATATGTTGGATGTTTAAATTTTCGTTTTTTTCTTTCCATAATCGTTGTGAAAGGAGCATCATTTGAAAAAAATTCTGCTGGTACTGCTGCTGGCGCTGACCTCCTCAAAAGCCACTGCGGCAGGTATCTACCCTGAATACCAAGTGCTGATTGAAAAACACGTAACATTGCAGGGTTTAGATAAAAACCTTGTCTGGGCGGTGATATATGCGAAAAGTCGAAGCAATCGTAATGCTACATCTCATAAAAATGCCCGTGGATTGATGCAGGTGATTCCGCCGACAGTAGCACGAATGGGTGTGAATCCGAAGCATCTATACGACCCTGAGCAAAACATCATTGCAGGTACACGTTACTTGTGCTTCTTGAATGATCGTTTTAACAGCAATTTTGACCATATTGTTGCTGCATACAACGTCGGTGAAGGCGCAGTTGATAAGTACCACGGCATTCTGCCGTATCGCGAGACATGCAAGTATGTTGTGTAAGTGCGCAACCGTTATGCGCGGTTGAGCGGAAACGCCTTTTTTGCCACAACACCGATAAAAGCAGTTGCCAAGGCTGCCGATAAAGGCAATGAATATCTGCTGTTGTGCGGGTTGAAGAGCCGCTAAAAGTTTACGCTTCTTGGGATGTATTTGAAGAATTTTAGTTTTGCCTTCGTGCAATGTCTTCCGGTTTGATGCCGGTTTTTTTATGTCTGCCGCGATTGTGCGGCTTTTCTTTTTGGAGATTAGCATGATTTTAATTAGCCCGAATGCCCGTCAATGGTGCAAAGCCGTTGCGCTCGGCTCAATTTACAATGGCTGCTAACGGTTTGAGTGATCTTGAAAGTGGATTGAGAGATTTCTTTACTAGTTTCTATGGCGTCTATACGATTATTGCTTATTTTATAATTTTGTTTATGATAGTTCACATCTTTTTTGATCTTATTTATAGATATTTAAAATTATTTTTATCAAAGGAAAAAGCATGCCGCTGAACTGCAATATCGACGATTGGTTTTTAGGCTATAAAACCCGCACCGTAAAAGGCAGAGACACCGGGTTGTCATTCAGCAATGGTTGCAACAAACCTATTAAGCCGCTCAAGCCCGGCAGCGGCTTGGCCAACCTGCAGGCGGCGCTCAAACACTCGGAAGTAATGGTCAAAATACCGAAGCGGCTCAGTAATCACTCAAAAGGTATGCGCAGGGTACGTAACCATTTAGATTACGTCTCCTGCAACGGCGAAATCACACTGGAAACTCAAGACGGCGAAAAGCTCAACGGTAAAAAAGCTATAAACGACCTAACCCGAGACCGGCATAAGCTCAATATTCCCGAAGAAAGAAAATATCGTGAAGCGTTCAATATCATCCTGTCCATGCCTGGACACATTGACCCTGACGCAGTATTGAATGCCGCCCGAAAATTTGCCGCCAAACAGTTCGACGGCCACCAATACGCTTTCGGGCTCCATCACGAAGCCCTCTGCCCCGGCGAGCCGAAGCATCCGCATGTGCACTTGTGTGTATTGATGCGTGACGAGTTTGGCTAACGGCTCAATCCGCATAAAAATGACTTATTTGAATGGCGCGCCCACTTTGCCTAAAGGCTGCGTGAAGAAGGAGTTCAATGTGCAGCCACTAGGCGACAACACCGTGGTCAAACACAAAAGCTTGAAAACAGCCTGCTGAGAGCCATGAGCCAACGTGGTGTATTGGACAGTGTGCATAAACAGTAAGCCATTGAGCTGATTAAAGAGGTTAAAAACAGCGATCGCCCAAAGCATCCTTTTTTGAACTATGCAGACGTGTGGCATCATTGTGTCGGAATACGAGGCCATCGCCAAAGAGTTGTACAAAATGGGGCACAAATCGGAAGCCAAAATTATCAGCGGCTTGGCCAAAGAAGTTGCCGGGCAGGGTTTTGATACTAAGGCGCAAATGCAATTTGATCAAACTATCGGAAAGAATCATGCTATGAGTGCGCTGATACAAGAGAGTGGAATAGATGGAGCAGCAAGAGAGCATTGAAAAAATAGCTAAACAAAGAATATAATAATCCATATAATTTAAAAAAATTAATATTATTTTACGTAAAATACCTTGCAAAGATTTAAATAGATGCTATTATCAAACAGCATTGATATTAATGATAATTATTATTATTAATATTATTATTATTTAATATAATTTTAAAAAATTATCGTTATATGAAATGCAATATTTGTTTGATTAAACTTTAATCTATTGAAAGGTAGGTCATATCATGAAATACGGTAAAGTTCTCTCTAAAAGCATTAAAGCCCTGAAAACTCTGCAAGCTAATCAGTCACGAGGCAATTGCGCTTCTTGTAACAACTCTTCTATTAACGCTTAGCTAATCAATCCCCCTAATGCGCTTTCGTATTAGGGGGATTATTTATCAAAATTATTGTTCAACTAAGGATATGGGCGACAATTTATGTACTGCATACCAAACTTCGGCTTATCACGATTCGATGGTGGGTTGTTAATACAGACTCCGAAAGGCTTTTTTGAAATAACCAACAGTAGAGTATGTGAAATTATTTTGTCTTTGCCCCGTAGCGGTGGACTAATAGAGGATGTTGAAGTTATTCAACTTTTGGAAAGGGGTGAAGAAAATGATAGTCAAGAAGTTATGTCTTATTTGGTAGAGACATTAGGTATCATAGCTAAAACCAACATATCAAATAAATCTTCTTTAGTAATGACAACTTCTTCAATATGGGCTGATGTTGCCCGTTATTTGGATTTTGATGTCATAGAAAAGATGGAGGTTCAGCCTGGAAAAATTAATGTAATGATTTTTGAAGGTGCTCCTGAGGAAAGAATTATTGATGCGGCTATACAAGAATTATCTGAGAATGATCAATTAATCATTGGTTTTTGTGCTCGAAGTAATTTCGTAATAAGCTCCACATGGTTCCGTAATTCGGGATTACCATGTCCTCTTTGCACTGTTGATTTTTCTTTAGATAGAGTTTTTTTTGATCCGCATGATGCAGGAATGGGACTTTCGGATGTGTATGATTTTGTGAGGAGCTTAAATGTAAAAGAGCCAAGCATTTCTCTTCGAAAAACAGATATAGCTTTCTTATTGCGGTATGTTAAACAGTATATAGAGTCCTTATCAGGAATCGGTTTCGGTGCTTTCTCTCCTTTTGATCCTTTATTTACATCAGTGATTGATTTGGCAGAATTAAATCGTCAATTGGTACGTATTCCTCTTTCACCTCTTTGTAATTGTATTAAACATCAAATTTAAAGTTTAAATAGTAAATAAGGTAAAGAATAATGCATGAGCTTGAATTAAATTTGGCTGCTGATTATATCGATCAATCAATCTTCAAAGATAATTATATTTTCCATTCTCGTAGCCATAATCGTGAAAATAAATATTTGGCTGTTGTACCTCGGCCTATGACTTATCTAGGTGTTGAACATCTCAAACTTTTAGAGTTTCCGGAACATTATTTTGGTGGGCAAATATTAGAAAGAAATGTAACTGATTTTTCTCCATTAATTGAAAGAAAGCCTTCAGCAACGTTCTTTAGAAATGATCAGAAAATGACTTATAAGCAATTGATGACTCTTTTGTCACAAGCATTTGGAGAATCTAATTCTGATCTTCATACGCGGCCTTACCCTAGCGGAGGAGGTATGTATAGTGGGCAAGTAATTTTATATGCAAAAGCTATAGATGGATTAGATAAGGGTAGTTATCATTTCTTACCTAAATCTCATAAACTAGAGCGATTGAATGCGAAATCAGAAGAAGTGATAGAAAAGCATTTATTCCTTGGGGCAAATGAAAAATTTCTAGATTATTCTTTCTTTATTCTATATTCAATAATGCCAGTATTTACAATAGCAAAATATGGAATGAGAGGATATCGCTTATCTTGTATTGAAATAGGCTCAATGTATCAGGCGCTAATTATGAAGTCTGAAAAAATGGGGTTGAGATCTAGAGTATGGGGTGGCTTCAATGATGAACAATTATCACTCACTTTAGGGGTTGATCCTCGTGTGGTGTGGCCGGTTGTATGCCACTTGGTTGGTTGGGAGAATAAAGAATGATAGGTTCTTATTTTCCGCGTTTTTATATAGTGAACTCTGCAAATCTTGATCTACCTTCGATTATAATCGGCCGCATGGGGGAGACAAAGGGAAGTACTGCAACAGGTTATGATAGAAAAACAATTATTAGATCTGCGGGTGAGGCTTTAGAGCGGCAAGTTGGTTTTAGCCAACTGCCAATGAGTGGAATATGTAGGAAATTAAATCAGTTGGAATACCCTCTGCAGCAATGGTTTAAAACTCTTTTTGGTAGGCAAAATAAGCCAGGCACTGATGAGCATGAATTTTCTTGTGTTGAAGCCTTCCGATTAAATGACAATAAAAAATTTATAGTACCATCTATCCCATTTACTTTATCACCACATCAAGACAATCATTTTATGCCACATCGGGACAGTTCTGGCTGCGCCATTCATAGTAACAGTGATTTGGCTCTGGAAAGTGCTGTTGCGGAATTAATAGAACGGCAAGGGTTAACTTTATTTTGGTACTTTGGCCATCTTAATCATAGTGTGGATTTGAGTGAAGGATTTCTTAAAAAAGAGGAGTACTATGAAATATTGCCATTATTAAATTGGTATAGGTCTAATGTGAGGGCAAAAATATACCTATTTGATATATCAGTATTGCTACCATATAGAAGTATATTGGCTATATATGTAGATGAAAGTGGCCCTATCCATTTTGCTGCTGGTGGAGCGGCTAGTAAAAATGTAACTCAGGCAGTTAAAAAAGCATTAATTGAGTTATATCAAGCTTATACTTTAACTTATCAGAATGTTATTACAAAAAAAACGGAGCTTGATATATCAGAAACTCAAGATAATCTAACAAAAGGTTATTTGCAATTTAATAACACTAAAAATGCAACTTATTTTATTAATTTAGCTATAGAAAATAATGTAACTCTAAACACCTTCTACTCTCCTCCAGAAAATGTTAAAAATATTAATGCAGTAGATGTTTTTGTACATAAGCAGGAAGTTTCTTTTGGCAAATATCTAGATTCTCTAACTTATATATCTACCTTTTGTATTCCAGGATTTCCTTGTATGACTATTGAAGGGAGTGCATCAAGGACGGAGTTGGAAGCAGCTATTTTTTTTGGGTATAACACACAGATCAATTTTGGCCCAGTCCCATTTGCATAGTGAATAGCGTAAAAGGTATAAACATGAAAAACGCTCTATTTGTACTAAAGCAAGTCATTACTTTGTTGAGTAAGAATTCTAGATTTCTTTTCTATATATCTTTTGTGCTCTTTCTGTTGGTTACAACTTTTCGTATTGTAACGCCATTGGCATTTGCGTTGATAGTGGTAGAACATAATAATATTGCTTCCGGATTATTATGGGGAGCAATTATCTATGCATCTCTATTTTTTATAACGCGATTTTTGGAAGAATTACGATTCTCTTTTTATGTTTCTTTTGAGCAGGAAGTGCAAAAACTACTCTTGCTGAGAACGATAGATATATTCTTTAGAGTTCCATTGTCTATGCCTCAAAGTCAGTCACCAAGTGAGAATGCTATCTCTGTAGATAGAGGGGTTGGTGGGCTAAGAGATGTTTTATATAGCTTTATCTTTACACTTGCCCCCGTTGGGATTGAAGCTTTTATTATGGTTGTAATTATCGGATTTCGTATAGATTTGATTATGGCTATTTGGGCATCTTCTATTCTAATAGGTTTTATTTGGATTACTACCAAACTATCTGAGCGTACTCGTGCATTGCAAGAAGAATGGTTTTCGATGGCGTCAGTAAATTATAAGATTCTCTCAGAGAGCCTACGTTCTTATGAAACAATCCGCTCATTTGAACAAAGTAAATGGGTTCGAGACAGATATGGAATTGCAATGGACTCTTTTGTAAAGAGAGTAATTGCATCTTTAAGGCCAGGCATCATTCTCGGATTTATACAGGGAATTCTTTTAACTATATTAATGGGAAGTACAATTAGTTTTGTGCTTACTTCAGATTTACAGATAAATGAAAAAATCGCAAGCATTATATTAATTAATGGGCTTCTATTACAGATGGTATCACCCCTTCTGCAGTTTTCTGGTGCGTATAGGGTTTTTACATTAGGGCTTTCTAGTGCGCGTCAGCTTGTAGAGCTTATCAATACTCTCCCCGCACAGGCAAAAATTGCACATATAGAATATGAAGGTGAAGAGGAATTCAAAATATCAAATCTTATTGTTAAGCATAATGAAAAAATCATTCTTAATATAGATAAGCTATTGATTCCCAGGTTAAAATTTATTACTATAAGTGGCGCATCTGGTTCAGGTAAATCTACACTAGCAAGATGCCTTGCGGGCTTGAATGAGTATGAAGGTCGAATATATTCGAAACAAAAAACGGATCGTATTTTTTTTATGACACAGGAAGTTCATGTATTTGATACAACAGTTGAAGAAAATATTTCAATGGGGTTGCCTGTCGAAAACAGTAAATTTTTTTGGGCTCTAGTGCATGCAGGAATTAGTGAAGAGGAATATAAATCATTAGAAAGCCGGGGGGTTGGTGAAGGCGGCATTAATGTGTCAGGGGGGCAGCGGCAGCGTATAGGCATAGCTCGAATGTTATATCATGAAGCTGAAGTTATGATATTTGATGAGCCTACTTCAGCTCTTGATGAAGTCTCTGCTTATAAGGTAATCGATACTTTATTAGAGCTTTCAAAAGAAAGAACATGTATTGTTGTTACACATGATTCTCGATGCGTACAGGTATCTGACATTAATTTTCAAATAAAAAATGGGGTTGTTGTAAACCAACTTAACATGACTTCAGGATAAGCCAGCATTCCTATCCCATAGCGGACAAGCTGGCGACATTGATTTTTACCCCCAGCTTAAACGGCATCAAGCAATACGCAACCAAGTCCGAAATCAAATTCAGCAAGAAATCTGTATAAGAACGGTGCCGCGTATGCTCTATTTGGCAAAGGTTTTTCAACTCACCAAATACCGATTCGATCACACTGCGCTTTTGCAGTAACCCTAGCTCAAACGGCGTTTTATCCTTTTGTTTCATATTCTTTTTCTTCCCCGTTACCAAACGAATGCCATATTCGCTTTGCAGCCATTGAGTCAGCTCCTTACCTAAATAGCCCTTATCGCCAACAACAATGCCACAATATCTTTCAAAGCATGGCGGTCATTGACATTACCCGGGGTTAACCAGATATCGACAAGTGCTTCTTGATGGTTGATAAGAGCATGAATTTTGAAGCCACAGAGCCAAGCCATACTACTTTTACCGCGCCGGGTGCTGCCTGCAAAAACACGAAGGCCTTACCGGTGTCAGTGTGGTAATTATTGCATCGGAAGTTTACTCGTCCTGCCCGCCTGCAGACCAATAGCAAAGCAGAACGCGTTATCTGTACGCTGCTGGAAATGAGGCATGAAAAGACAGCCTTTACTGACAGTGGACACAGAAAAAAGGAGTTGTGCCGCTTTATTAATTACTATAATACTGTTTAAGCCTCATTCAGGACTACAAGATGATACACCTTTTGAGGTCTTACAGGCTTATTTTTCTCAACCTGTTGTGTAAACAACGCGGTTATTTTCTACATATAAGATTATGGCAGCATGTCACAAAATACCTTTTAACAGATAAAATATGCTTAATTTCAATTGCTAAGAAATTAACAGAGGAATTATGTGTACTCTTGCGGAAAAAGATGCCTTGATCGAGCGCATAGCATCTGTTCAAGCGCTTATTGCCCGTAAAACACCGCGTACTGGTGTGAACATACTCCTGACCAAAAACGGATTGTAGCGTTACGCTGCCACCTTTATGCTTCATTGTCTGAAGATATTAGCTTTGAGGACGTGAAAGATGAATGTAATGCACTGCATCAAAGATATTCTACCATGCCTAAGCAGAAGATGTGTGCATAATGACATCAAGGCAGGAGCAAGCATCATTTGAAGCGATTTGGGACGAATTGACGGTGGAGTTGGAAGTTCGTCCTTCTGCATTTCCGAAAGGGTTTGTTCTGGGCGGCCAGCCTGAGGCGGGTAAATCACGTCTGGTGCCTTGCAT
Source organism: Neisseria sp. MVDL19-042950 (assembly GCF_030504625.1). GTDB lineage: Bacteria > Pseudomonadota > Gammaproteobacteria > Burkholderiales > Neisseriaceae > Neisseria. The sequence continues at coordinate 29,353 of NZ_JAUKWH010000007.1, forward strand.
TAACACAGAAATGAACGGTAATCTGATGATTATCAATGGCGACGAATTCCGCCGTTATTATCCCGACTTTGACGCTATACAGGCACAATACGGCAAAGATGCTCCTAAACACACTGCAGAGTTTTCCGCAAAAATGACCGAGCTCGTGCTTTGCACGAACAATATAACGCGTCAATCGAAGTCACTTTCCGTACTACTGATGTACCGATGGACACGCTGGACAAAATGCACGAACACGATTATCAAACCGCCGTGCACATCCAAACAGTACCGGCTGAAGTCAGCTGGCAAAGCATCCTAGAACGTTACGACAACATGCTTAAAATCGGTGAAACGCCGAGATACACCGACAAAGCCCATCACGATTTGGTTGTAGATTTATTGTCGGATAATGCAGATGTGGTGTTTGCATCCAGCAAAGTTGATTCATTCAAAGTGTATTCGCGTGAAGGTTTGATTTTTGATGACCGTATTCACCCAAACAGTAAGCCCAATACGGCCATAGATGCAGAACTATACCGCAACAGTCGGCAGCTAGAAGTCTTGGAGACAAACTACCGGGAAAGCTACCATCTGTTTTCTGATATGCAGAAACTTGTCGTGAAAGAATCTGAAAAAATCATCAATGATTTGCCACTGGCCGAGCAGGTGCAGGCTAAAATCTATTTATATTCCGGCCAGCTTACCCAATTGCAGCACACCCAATTATCTCAACAAAGACCGTCTGAACAATCTACCGAATCCCTTGATGTAGAAATCGAGTGCTGACCGCTCACACTGCCATTCCTGACTACAACAACCAACCTGATTAAAAAATCCCGCCAGAGGGAGCAAGATAAAAACGGGCGTTGTGGTTCACAGGCTGCCGCAGGCACCGGAGAAGTCACATAAGTCTGGTTTTATCTTGGAGGCGTGGGGGGCGTTTCGGTCGAGCTTAGTGAGACTGGAACGGGGTTGCGGCGGGATGGTTTTCACTATTTTTTGAATATGGCCCGCCCGTTGACGGCCGTCTTTGCCCCTTAAAATCAAAATTTACTCACAATAATTTACACTTCTCATGAAGATACAGCGTATAAAATATATTGTTTTTAAGCAACAATAAGGCAAAATTGACTATCTTCCAGGCGGTTCAGTGGCAATGGATACCATTTTCACACGGTCATATTTGTGGTGTGATAGTTCTATTCAGACGGCCTGAAGGCCGTCTGAAAATCAAAAGACAATCTTGTTTTCTCGGCAATATGTACTAATCACTGCATCCAAATCACGCAACGTAGTAACGGCCTTACTGTTGATACTTATAGTAGTTGCATATCGCGTTAATCTGATACGTCACTTCTCAAAACGACCAGCGTGTGCCGATGAATGGTGGTCAAGCATTGGATGATTGCCTTGCCGGTTTGGCGCAAACGCTGCGAGCAATCTGTAGTGTGGCTGAACGGCCATAAAGGTGAGGTGAAAAATGGTAATAAATCTTTTCAAGACTTCAAAATTTACAAAGACAGCCAACAGCAAATTATCGGTATTGTGCATATTCCCAATCGGAATCCGGATACATTCGGCAAGGATATTCAACGCATGACTGAACTGAATCTGACATTTACCGAAGTCGACGCATTATCCGAATTCACACTGATGCCCCACCAACGCCTACGCACAGTAAGACGCGATATTTACGAACAACTGAACAATATCACCTTCTTGGCTACCGTCAAGGTATCCCATGAGCAGGCATGATGTAGAAGGCATAATTGGCGAAGTCTTCGCCGTAACCGGCGTAAAACTGACTGCTGATGCAGCAGCAATCTGTTCCGACGGTCTTACAGTCGTTTGAGAAACGCCAGGACGAAGCACGGGAAGTTTTTCTGCATCAGTTGGTCATTTATGAACAGAACATCACCGCTACTGCTGAGCTGCTGCAGAAAACGGATTTGCAGCAGGCTGAAATCGAAGAGAAGCTGTTTGGCAGCATCAGCCAACGGATGAATAAAGACACCGAGCAGCGGAATCATGCATTTTTAGGCCGTCTGAAAGGCTATCTGATAGCCGCCTACGTGGCTTGGGCGGTGACTGGGTTGCTGATGGCGGCTGCGGTTAAATTGTAGGAGCTTGATATGGCCAATTTGAAAAATGACAGTCGGTTTGAGCAAAAGATGCTTTGGGGCGGCTATGAACAGCTGATAGCCAAGCCTTGAGTATTGGCCGTTAAGCAAAGTCATTTGCTTCAAAAATGCAGTGTGTGCGGTCAATTCAGCTTATAAACGAGCGAGCACCAGATGGAGTCGGCGTATGATTCTGCATTTTTTAAGCAGGGCTAGATTGGTGATTGAATTTTATCAGAAGGAGGGCAGACATGCTGATTGACAACACAACGGTACGGGTGAACCCATCATTTAGACCGTCTGAAGATAAGCTACCCGCATTACAGAATAATTCCGATGCAGACCGAAGCAGGCAAATATCATTGCCTGCTTCGGTCTGCATTAGCAAACACAAGTATCTGATGCTGGAGCCGCGTCTGAAACGTTACCAAATCGTCAAGCGGCTGGTGGAATGACTGGAAATAGCACCATTTACGGTGTTTGAAGAGGAGGCCGGATATGAAAACCTATAACGTTGAAGAAGTTGTCGAATACTGCAAATACCACGCATAAACAATAAGAGAGTATATCTGCGCGGGTAAGCTGATAGCGAGCAAGCCGAGGCGCGGATACTGTATCAGACAGTCTGCCCTTGACGTATTTTTGAATCAACTCGAAAATGAGCAGGTGCAGGCATTACTCGAAAGCAGGAGTGAAAAATTATGCCTAGAAACAACGATGGATTATACCAACGCAACGGTAGATTCTATATTGACATCTGGTCGCCAAGCGGCGAGCGCATTAGACGCTCTGCCGGCACCAAAGACTGCAAGCAAGCGCAACAGCTCCGCGATAAAATAGCGCATGAGCTGTGGCAACAGGAGCATATCGGTATTAAGCCGAAACGGATGTGGGACGAAGCAGCAGTAAAGTGGCTTCAAGACATGAACGGCAAAAAAAGCATTGATACTGATATTAGCCGATTAAGACACTTAACCGGATTGAGAGGACTGTTTTTAGACGCCTTGACGCGGGAAGTGATTATGAGTGTGGTTGATGCTTTGCCATGCGGCAACGGCACCCAAAATAGATATATCGCACTGATACGTGCCATTCTGTACAAAGCCCGTGATGAATGGGAATAGATAGATAAAGCGCCGACATTGAAACAGTTGAAGGAAAACACGCAGCGTATCCGCTGGCTGAAGCCTCAAGAAGCCTCACGGCTGCTTGAGCATTGTCTGACAACCATTGGCGGGAAATGGCTGCATTCAGCCTCTATACGGAGTTACGGCAAAGCAATGTGTTTGGACTGAAGTAGGTGCAAATCGACCTGTTGCGAAAAATTGAATGGATTTATCCCGATGAAGCCAAAGCAGATAAAGTAATCGGCATCTCGCTGAACGATTCTGCTATCAGCATTTTACTCAACAGGCAGGGTAATCACGACGAGTATGTATTTATCAATATTCATAACCGCGTGATAACTGGCCTGAACAGTAAAGTATGGAGGCAGGCACTTCAGAAAGCGGGTATTCAGAATTTCCGCTGGCATGACCTGTGCCACACGTGGGCAAGCTGGCTGGTTCAATGTAGCGTTCCCTTGGTTGATTTGAAGGAAATGGGTGGCTGGGAGAAGCTGGACATGGTGATGCTCTATGCCCACTTGGTCACAGAGCATCTGTTGCCGCACGCAGGCTTGTTAGATCAGGTTGGTAACTTTGGACATAAAACGGATACAAGAGCCGGCAAGGTGACCAGAGAAAAAAAGCCTAAACGCTTGTTTAGGCTTTGGAAAGATGGCTCCCCGACCTGGGCTCGAACCAGGGACCTGCGGATTAACAGTCCGTCGCTCTACCGACTGAGCTATCGGGGAAGAAGCGTGCATTATAGCGTTGTTTGAAAATGTGTCAACGGTTATTTGGGAAAGGAAAGTGAATAAATTAGTAATATTTTGAATTATAAATTAATTTATTTTGAAATGTGAGCGAAGTTAGTCGTGCTATGGTACTGACAGCCCGATTGGTAAATCTGTCGAACTGCTAGGTATAGGCAATTTAACTCATTGCAGATACAAAAATCATCTATCACTAAGTAAGCAGGCGGCACAATGCGGAGACATACTGCCAATGAAAATTTGGCAAAGCTCGCAAATAATCGGATGTTACGGTTGTTGCAATAAAAAGGAAAAATCGGGTGGAAAACGCTTGGTCGAAGTGCCGGCAGATTAATGGCGAAAGCGTTTGAGGCCGTCTGAAAAAAGCCCTCTGCGAAAATGCAGAGGGCTTTTTTTCAGGATAGGTATCTAACAGCAGCGTCCGCCATTACTGCCACTGCGGCGTTTGCTACAGTAATCCTGAAACTGCAACTTCGTCATCACCGGCGCATTCGGATTATGTTTACGTTGGCGTGCAACGTAATTTTCATAATCGGGCACTCCCACCATCAGATTGGCAGTTAAGCGTGCTGTTTTCCATACGCGTTTGATGCGGTGCAGAATCTTATAACTCATTCTGTTGAACCTCGTTACGGTAAACTGCCGGAACTTCTTTTGCAGTCGACCATGCAACTTTACGGGCTTTCAGGGCAACACGCAAGCCGTATACGGCAACGATAACCACGATTGAGAGGAATAGTACGGTTAGGCTGGAGTTAACGTAGTCGTTGAATACAATGCGTCCCATTTGCTCTAAGTCTTTTGCCGGAGCCAAGATTTCTCCGCGTGCCGCCGCATCATTAAATTTGGCGGCATGTGCCAAGAAGCTGATTCTCGGATCGCTGTGGAACAATTTTTGCAAACCGGCATAACAGGTTACGAACAGAACCAATACGGAAGGTACCAACGGAACCCATACATAGCGTTCGCGCTTCATCTTCACGAGTACGACCGAGCACATGATGAGAGCGACACCCGCCAGCATTTGGTTGGCGATACCAAACAAAGGCCAGAGTGAGTTAATACCACCCAGTGGGTCGGTTACCCCTGTGTAGAGGAAATAACCCCAGAAAGTAACGGCTAAGAAGGTGGCAAACAGGTTGGCCGGAAGCGAATCGGTATTGCCGAAAGGTTTGTAGAACACGCTGCCTAAATCTTGGATCATGAAGCGGGCAACACGGGTACCTGCATCAACGGCAGTCAAAATGAAGAGTGCTTCAAACAAGAGTGCGAAGTGATACCAGAAAGCCATCATGGCTTCACCCGGGATCAACTTACTCATGATGTGCGCCATACCTACGGCCAAAGTCGGTGCACCGCCGGCGCGCGACAGAATGGTGTTTTCACCCACTTCTTTAGCCGTGTGCAATAAAGTGTCGGCAGTAACGGGGAAGCCCAATTGGTTGGTAATTACTTGTGCGGCTTGAGCAGCGTCGGTACCGATAAGAGCGGTAGGGCTGTTCATGGCAAAGTAAACACCCGGGTCAAGTGATGCGGCCGCAGCCAAAGCCATGATGGCGACAAAACTTTCCATCAGCATGCCGCCGTAGCCAATCATGCGTACGTGGGTTTCGTTTTCCACCATTTTCGGTGTGGTACCTGAAGAAATCAGGGCATGGAAGCCTGAAACCGCACCACAGGCAATGGTAATAAACAGGAAGGGGAACAAACTGCCCGAGAATACGGGGCCGGTGCCGTCGATAAATTTGGTAACGGCAGGCATTTGCAAGGCAGGGCTTACAATCATGATACCGATGGCCAAAGCGATGATGGTACCGATTTTCAGGAAAGTAGAAAGATAGTCACGCGGGGTCAGCAGCAACCATACGGGCAATACCGCAGCCACGAAACCGTAAATCATAATCGCCCAAGTCAGTTGGATACCGTCTAAGTCGAAGAAGTGGCCGTAAGAACTGTGGGCGACATCTTCGCCATAAACAATTGCCAACATCAGTAGAATGAAACCGACAATGGAAATTTCGCCGATTTTGCCCGGGCGGATGTAACGGGTATAAATACCCATAAACAGCGCAATCGGCATAGTGGCGGCGATGGTGAACGTACCCCACGGGCTGTGTACCAGTGCTTTAACTACGATCAATGCCAATACGGCCATAATGATGACCATGATCATCAAAATACCGATAGAGGCGATGATGCCGGAAGTGGTACCGAGCTCTTGTTTTACGATGTCACCCAGCGATTTGCCGTCACGACGCATTGAAACAAACAGTACCATCATATCTTGTACCGCACCGGCGAAAACCACGCCGAAGATAATCCACAGCGTGCCCGGCAGGTAGCCCATTTGAGCGGCCAAAACGGGGCCGACCAACGGGCCTGCACCTGCAATGGCTGCAAAGTGGTGGCCGAACAATACACCTTTGTGTGTGGGTACATAGTCCAATCCGTCATTGTGGCGTTCGGCCGGGGTTAGGCGGTTAGGGTCAAGCGCCATTACCTGTTTGGCAATATACAGGCTGTAAAAGCGATAGGCTATGCAATAAACGGAAACGGCAGCGATTACCATCCATACCGCACTGACCTGCTCACCCCTATGGATAGCGAGTGTAGTAAAGGAGGCTAAACCGACCAATACCACAATGCCCCAGATCAGAAACGTTTTAAGTTGTTTCATGACAAAGTCCTTAGGAAGTTGTTGAGAGTGAAATGGATCATCATGCTACGTTTTGCCGTGCAAACATTATGTAATAATTTGTAGCATGCTTGACCTGTGCAAGATTAACATATTTATAAAAAGACGAATATCTCATCAACTGGAAAATAACGGGCAACTTGAGTCATGTCAAAAATATGCAAAAGGCCGTCTGAAAATGCATATAGGGCAAAAGCGGGGAGGGGCGGAGAGTGTAAAACCAAGCGGAGAAGCCGGTAATCGTAGGTGTTGAAATGGGCTTGGAAAGCGGGTGCTTTACGAATGTTTACTTTGCAGAATAGCTTTGTTTTATAAAATGTAAAAAATAAAACACATTTGGAAAAGTTAGGGCTAAATTTTTCAGACGGCATCGGGTTGATTATTTAGGCCGGCCTATGCTCGATGTATTTGATGTGAAGGGCCTATGAGCGATTTTCCGGAGGAAAGTGTTTTTCATCTGTATATCAAAAGGCTTTATAATGCCGCCCTTCGATATCCGATACAGCAATGCTTTGATTTATGAATAATAAAATTCTGCCTCCGCGCCGGCTTTCCACGGCTCCCATGCTTGATTGGTCTGATAGGCACTATCGTTACATGGCACGCCAGATTAGCCGTTATACTTGGCTTTACAGTGAGATGATTAATGCAGGAGCCATTATTTACGGAGACAAAGACCGTTTTCTGATGTGCAACGAATGTGAAAATCCGGTGGCGTTGCAGTTGGGAGGCAGCGAACCTTCCGATTTGGCCCGCGCGGCTAAAGCTGCGGAAGAGTATGGTTACGACGAAGTTAATTTGAATTGCGGTTGCCCCAGTCCGCGGGTGCAGAAAGGAGCGTTCGGAGCGTGTTTGATGAACGAGGTTGGGCTGGTTGCCGATTGTTTGAAAGCCATGCAGGATGCGGTGCAAATCGACGTAACCGTTAAGCACCGTATCGGAGTGGACCGTCAAACCGAATATGGTGTCGTGCAAGATTTTGTCGGTACGCTGGCGGCAAAAACTTCTTGTAAAACTTTTATCGTCCATGCCCGGAATGCTTGGCTGGACGGGCTTTCACCTAAAGAAAACCGTGAAGTGCCGCCGTTGAAATACGATTATGTTTATCGACTCAAACAGGATTTTCCCGAATTGGAAATCATCATTAACGGTGGTATTACCCGTAACGATGAAATCGCAGTGCATTTGGAGTATGTGGACGGCGTAATGGTGGGCAGGGAGGCGTATCATAATCCGATGGTAATGCGGGAATGGGACAGGCTGTTTTATGGCGGTATGGAAAATCCCATTGAATATGCTGATTTGGTGGAGCGTTTGTTTCATTACAGCAAGCAACAGATTCAGGCAGGGCGGGGTACGATTCTACGGCATATGGTTCGCCACTATTTGGGGTTGATGCACGGACTGAAAGGGGCGCGTACATGGCGGCGTATGCTTTCGGATGCCGTGTTATTAAAAGATAACAACGGCGAGCTGATATTGGATGCGTGGGATAAGGTCAAGAAAGCAAATGATTGGGTGTAGTTTAAAAATATGAGCCCAACCTAACCGTAATATTTTGTTGACAGGCCGTCTGAAAATAGAAAAAAACCGCTGTGTAAGTAACAGCAGTTTTTGTTTAGGCAAATCTTTTCAGACGGCCTGCTTTTATTTGTTTAACTCTTTAGCCAGATACAGCCACGTTTCAATTACGGTATCAGGGTTAAGCGATACGGACTCGATACCTTCTTGTACCAGCCATTTGGCAAAATCGGGATGGTCGGAAGGGCCTTGTCCGCAGATACCGATATATTTGTTGTGTTTGCGGCAGGCGGAAATCGCCAGATGCAGCATCACTTTCACGGCAGGGTTGCGTTCGTCGAACGTGCTGGCAATCGGGCCGCCGCTGTCGCGGTCTACACCCAGAGTAAGCTGGGTCATATCGTTCGAGCCGATTGAGAAGCCGTCGAAGTATTGCAGGAACTGCTCGGCCAAGAGGGCGTTGCTCGGCACTTCGCACATCATAATCAGGCGCAAACCGTTTTTGCCGCGCTCCAAACCGTTTTCTTTCAGAGCTTTAATAACCGCTTCGGCTTCGTTGAGCGTGCGCACGAAAGGAATCATGATTTCTACGTTGGTCAAACCCATTTCGTCGCGAACGCGTTTCAAGGCCTGACATTCCAAAGCAAAGCAATCTTTGAAATCATCTGAAACATAGCGGGCCGCACCGCGGAAGCCCAGCATCGGGTTTTCTTCGTGGGGTTCGTACAAATTACCGCCGATCAGGTTGGCATACTCGTTGGATTTGAAATCGGACATACGCACAATAACTTTGCGCGGGTAAACCGAAGCGGCAAGCGTGGCCACGCCTTCGGCGATTTTGTCAACATAGAACGATACCGGAGAAGCGTAGCCTGCGATGCGGTCGCTGATTTCCGCTTTCAATTCGGGGTTTAGCGTGTCGAATTCGAGCAGGGCTTGGGGGTGGATGCCGATTTGACGGTTGATGATGAACTCCATACGTGCCAAACCGATACCTTCGTTGGGCAGACCGGAAAAGCTGAAGGCCAGCTCGGGATTGCCGACGTTCATCATGATTTTTACCGGCGACTTGGGCATGTTGTCCAAAGCGACATCGGTAACTTCCACATTCAGCAAACCGTCGTAAATCAAGCCTGTGTCGCCTTCCGCACAAGAAACGGTAACTTCTTGGCCGTCTGAAAGTACGCCGGTGGCATCGCCGCAGCCTACTACGGCAGGAATGCCCAGTTCGCGGGCAATAATGGCCGCGTGGCAGGTACGTCCGCCGCGGTTGGTTACGATGGCGGATGCACGTTTCATTACCGGTTCCCAATCAGGGTCGGTCATATCGGTTACCAGCACGTCGCCGGCTTGCACGGAATCCATTTGCGAAGCGTCTTTAACCAAACGCACTTTGCCTTGGCCTACTTTTTGGCCGATGGCGCGGCCTTCGCACAATACGGTGGATTTGCCGGCAATATTGTAGCGGCGCAGGCTGCGTCTGCCTTTTTCTTTTTCTTGCGATTTCACGGTTTCAGGGCGGGCTTGCAGAATGTAGAGCTTGCCGTCCACACCGTCGCGGCCCCATTCGATATCCATCGGGCGGCCGTAGTGTTGTTCGATAATTAAGGCGTATTGCGCCAATTCGGTGATTTCTTCGTCGGAAATCGAGAATTTTTTACGGTCGGCATCGGCTACATCTACCACCTGCACTGATTTACCTGCTTGGGCTTGCTCGGTAAAGATCATTTTGATGAGTTTCGAGCCCATGGTTTTACGCAGAATGGCGGGTTTGCCTGCTTTCAATGTCGGTTTGTGTACATAAAATTCATCAGGGTTTACCGCGCCTTGAACAACGGTTTCGCCCAAGCCGTAAGAAGAAGTAACGAATACAACGTCTTCAAAGCCCGATTCGGTATCGATCGAAAACATCACGCCGGCCGCACCGCTGTCAGAACGAACCATGCGTTGAACGCCTGCCGATAAAGCGACGACATCGTGGGCGAAGCCTTTGTGCACGCGGTAAGAGATGGCGCGGTCGTTGTATAAAGAAGCGAATACGTGATGCATGGCCTCTTTTACGTTTTCCAAGCCGTTGATATTCAAGAAAGTTTCTTGTTGGCCGGCAAAAGATGCGTCAGGCAGGTCTTCTGCGGTGGCTGATGAACGTACTGCTACGGAAATGTTTTCGGTGCCTGCATCGGCAACCATTTTTTCCCATGCGGCTTTGATTTCGGCATCAAGTTGCTCGGGGAACGGGGTATCTAAAATCCATTGGCGTATTTCTTTGCCCACCCGTGCCAATTCGGTAACGTCTTCCACATCCAGAGCAGCAAGGGCTGCGGAAATACGTTCGCTCAGGCCGTTGTGCGCTAAAAAGGCGCGATAGGCATCTGCGGTCGTGGCGAAACCGCCGGGAACGCGGACACCTTTCTCGGTAAGCTGACTGATCATTTCGCCCAATGAGGCGTTTTTACCGCCCACGCTTTCCACATCGGTCATGCGCAGGTTTTCAAACCAAATAACGTAATTTGCAGCCATGTTTTTAGTCCAGTGTAAACAGGTTAAAAAAAAGAAATAAATTTTCGCGGGTATTCTAACCACTCAAACGGGTAGTGTCATGTATTTTTAATAAGTGTCGGTTTGTGGGGCCGTCTGAAAAATTGCGGCAAAATGAACTTGTAATCAGATGAAACCGGCGATGAAAAATTCCCGACTTTTTGTTATCCCTTGTTAAATATGGGTTTTGAAATACATCAATAATCTTCAGGTAGATTATGCGGGATGAAATTTAAGCAATTATATTCTAAAAAGATAAAAAATACATGATAAAAATGTGTATTTTTTATTTAATGGATTTGCTTGTAGCTTGTTGTAGTTTGACGTGCGGAGGCTTTATTTGCCGTTAGGCAATTGGTATGATACGCCTTTAAATTTAAGGCCGTCTGAATGTTTCAGACGGCATCCTACAATTGGTTATTTTGAGAGACTTTAATATGGCGCGCCGTACCGCATTTTTTATTTCAGACCGCACCGGGTTAACTTCCGAAAGCATGGGTGAAGCCCTGCTGGATCAATTTGAAGGTGTGAATTTCAAACGGGCTACTTATCCTTTTGTCGATACCGCCGAAAAAGCCCGTGCTATGGTGCAGATTATTAATGCGGCAGCGAAGGAAAGCGGTCTGCGCCCTTTGGTGTTTACCAGTATCATTAATCAGGAAATCCGCCAAATTATTAAAAACTGCGACGGCCTGCATTTGAGTTTTTTCGATGCTTTTCTGGGTACCATCGAACGGGAACTCGGATTGAGTGCGCGGCATTCGGTAGGGCGTACGCACGGCATCGGCGATACCGAACGCTATGATGCACGTATGGAAGCGGTGAATTTTTCGTTGAATCATGATGACGGTATCAGCGGTAAAGATTTGAAAGATGCCGACGTTATTCTGATGGGCGTATCGCGTTCCGGCAAAACGCCGACTTGCCTGTATTTGGCCCTTCAATACGGTATTCGCGCCGCCAACTATCCGCTGACTCCCGACGATTTGGAAAGCACCGAGCTGCCGCGTATGGTGCGTCCTTACAAAAACAAATTGTTCGGTTTAACGATTCTGCCGGAGCGTTTGCAAGCTATCCGCCAAGAGCGCCGTCCCGACTCTAATTATTCAAATTTGAATACTTGCCGTCGAGAAGTATCTGATGCACAAGCCATGTTCCGGCAGCATGGTATCCCCTTTACCAATACGACCGATAAATCGGTGGAAGAGTTGGCGGTAAGTATTATGCAGTCATGTCATTTGAAGCGTCGTTTTTAAAGAGGATGCGGCAAAAGAGTTTGGTTATATTGGATTTTGGTTGAGGAGAATAACAATCGTTAGTGAATTGGCATTTTGATAAGAAACGTTTGCTTTTGTTTTTTAAGATAAATAAATTGCAAATTCACTGACGGCGGTCGGTTGGTAGCTTGCAGTTCAGGCGGCCTTGTGGCAATTTGATTCCAGTCAATGCGTGCCGGGCAGTTAAAGCGTAGCATTGACTCATTAATCTTTTAATAAACCGTATTATAAAAAAGGAGGGACACAACCATGGCAACTCAATTCTTTATGCCCGTACAAAACATTTTAGGGGCGGATGCCTTGAAAGAGGCGATGGATGCTATCGTCGCATTCGGTTTTAAGAAAGCACTGATTGTTACCGATGCCGGTTTGAGCAAGCTCGGTGTAGCAGAGCAAGTCGGTAAGCAGTTGAAAGAAAAAGGCATCGATTATGCCGTATTTGATCAGGTTCAGCCCAATCCTACCGTCGGCAATGTCAATGCGGGATTGGCGGAGCTGAAATCTTCGGGTGCGGATTTTATCGTTTCATTGGGCGGCGGTTCGTCGCACGACTGTGCCAAAGGTATTGCCGTTGTGGCAACCAACGGCGGAAAAATCGAAGATTATGAAGGGGTAAACAAGTCGAAAAAACCTCAATTGCCGCTGATTGCCATCAACACCACCGCAGGCACGGCATCTGAAATGACCCGCTTTACCATTATTACCGACGAAACCCGTCATGTGAAAATGGCGATTGTCGATAAAAACGTTACGCCGATTCTTTCGGTAAACGATCCTTTATTGATGGAGAATATGCCCGCGCCTCTGACGGCTGCCACCGGTATGGATGCGTTAACGCATGCGGTTGAGGCTTATGTTTCTACTGCTGCCGACCCGATTACCGATACTTGTGCCGTTAAAGCTATTGAGTTGATTGCACGTTACCTGCCGACCGCCGTTCACGAACCGAAAAATAAAGAGGCCCGTGAAAAAATGGCTTATGCGCAATTCTTGGCCGGTATGGCATTCAATAACGCTTCTTTGGGTTATGTGCATGCAATGGCCCATCAATTGGGCGGCTTCTACGATCTGCCGCACGGTGTTTGCAATGCTTTGCTGCTGCCGCATGTCGAGCGTTTCAACCAACAGGTTGCAAAAGGGCGCTTGGATGAGATCGGCGCAATTTTGAGTAAAAACAACCCTGATTTGGCCGGTTTGGAAGTGATCGATGCCATTACCAAATTGGCGCGTATTGTCGGCATTCCGAAATCTCTGAAAGAATTGGGCGTGAAAGAAGAAGATTTCGGCGTGTTGGCAGATAATGCGCTGAAAGACGTATGCGGTTTAACCAACCCGATTCAAGCGAATAAAGAGCAGATCATCGGTATTTTCAAAGCAGCTTTTGATCCCGCTTAATCGTTTTTACTGATTGAGATAAGGCCGTCTGAAAAATTTCAGACGGCCTATTTTGTTAATGCAAGAATTGCTTCCGTAAGTCTTGATAGCTTCCGTGGTTGACCACATTGGTATAACCGAGCTTTTTCAAGGCTTGCAGGGCGGATTCGGCACGTCGGCCGCTGCGGCAGTAAAGGTTCACTTGTTGGGTTTTGTCGGTGCTGATCGAACGGATTTTTTCGACGATTTGGTCGTGGGGAATATTAACCGCACCTTTCAGATGGCCTGTGTTGAATTCTTCCAATGTGCGGACATCGATCCAAATGCTTTGGGATTTTTGAGCGGTTTGCCCGGCGGCGGGCTGTGCCGCCGCAGCATAAAGCGGGGAAATGGAAACAAGGGCGGCGCTGATAAACAGGATTTGAAACAGTTTGGACATAGGTATCTCGGTATTTTTTAAATATATAACAATCAAAGGGCTTTTTAATTTAAGACGGCCGTCTGAAAGTGCGGTTTAAACGAAAAACCGTCGAAGGCTAAGCCGCAACGGTTTCGTTTATTAAAAACAGGTGGCAATGTTAATTGCAGACAATCTTAATTGCCAAGCCGCCTTGTGAGGTTTCGCGGTATTTGGCGTTCATGTCTTTACCGGTTTCATACATGGTATCGATCACTTTATCCAAGTCGACACGCGGCGTACTGGCGCGGCGCAGGGCCATGCGTGCGGCATTGATGGCTTTTACCGAGCCGATGGCGTTGCGCTCGATGCAGGGAACCTGCACTTGGCCGCCTACCGGATCGCAAGTGAGGCCGAGGTTGTGTTCCATGGCGATTTCCGCCGCGCTGCAAACGCGTTCGGGGGTGCCGCCTAAAATTTCCGCCAATCCCGCCGCAGCCATTGAGCAAGCCACGCCGACTTCGCCTTGGCAACCCACTTCGGCTCCTGAAATGGAAGCATTCATTTTATAGAGCGAACCGATAATGCCCGCAGTGAGTAGATAGCGGTCGATGATTTCGGGAGTGAGCGGTTCGACGAATTTGTCGTAATACATCAAAACGGCAGGCACGATACCGCATGCACCGTTGGTCGGGGCGGTTACCACGCGGCCGCCGGCAGCATTTTCTTCGTTTACCGCCAGCGCATACATATTTACCCAGTCGATAATCTGCATGGGGTCGTTGTTGAGGTTTTTATTGGCGGAAAGCCAGCGGTAAAGCCCTACGGCGCGGCGGACGACTTTTAACGGGCCGGGCAGCACGCCTTCGGTGGCCAAGCCGCGCTTCATACAGTCGGACATGGTTTGCCAGATATATTGCAGATATTCTTCAACTGCTTCTTTTCCATGCAGCGCCACTTCGTTTTGATACATCAGATTGGAGATGGACAAACCGTTGTCGTTGCAGTGTTTGATAATGTCTTTGGCGTTTTTATAAGGAAAGGGGACTTCGACGGCTTGTTTTTCTTCTACGCCGAAATGCGCTTCATCAACGATAAAGCCGCCGCCGATAGAATAGTAAGTTTGGCGGTAGACTTCTTTTTCGTCGCTATCGAAGGCCGTGATGGTCATCCCGTTTTCATGCAAAGGCAAAAAATCGTTATGGAACAACATATCTTCGGCATATTGGAAGCGTACTTCGTGTTCGTTCAACGCCACAGCCAGCCTGCCGCTTGCTTTAACGTTTTCGACAAAAGCCGGAATCAAATCGATATCGACGTTATGCGGCAAGTAACCTGCCAAACCCATGATGATGGCGGTATCCGTTCCGTGACCCAAGCCGGTCATGGATAACGAACCGTATACATCGACACGGATATGCTCAACCTGTTTCAGTTTGCCTTGGGAGCATAAGTCGTCAATGAATTGTTTGCCTGCCTTCATCGGGCCGACGGTGTGGGAGCTGGAAGGGCCGACACCCACTTTGAAAATATCGAATACGCTGATCATGGTACTGCTCACTTATCTTGGTACCGGCTTTTAAAACCGGAATGGTATCTGTCTGAGAGGCCGTCTGAAAAACCGTTTTGGTTTGCATGGTGCAAAACATTCGAACAGATGGTTTTCAGACGGCCTGAATAAGGTTTCAGCTTATTAAGCAATTAAGTTGTAGATAATATTGGATATTGCGATCAAGCCCATTACCACCACGAAGACATTGCTGAATTTGCCTTGGAACCGTTTCATTGCCGGTACTTTTCTGACGGCGTACATCGGCATAATGAACAGGATCATAGCAATAATGGGGCCGCCCAGCGATTCAATCAAGCCCAAGATGCTCGGATTGATGATGGCAACAACCCATAAAGTGATCAGGAAGAACAGGGCAGAGTAGAGGTTCAGTTTTTTATGGTTGATGGCAGTATCCGAACCGGCATCGCGTTTGAGTTTGATAAACAAGCCTTCCAAACCTTCGCGCGCACCCATGTAGTGGCCGAAGAAAGAGCTGGTAATGGCCAAAAATGCAACAAACGGGCCTAAATAGGAAATGTAGGGATTGTCGAATTTATTGGCGAGGAACGACAGAATCGAAATATTTTGTTCTTTTGCCAAAGCCAGTTCGGACGGGGTTAAAGTCAATACACAACTGAATACGAACAGCATCACGAAAACCAATAAGACGGTGGCGGTGCTGCGCAGAGTGCGGCTGGCGTGCCGGTCTGTTAATTCGGCATCTTGGTATTCGCGTTGTTGGGACAAAACGAAAGAAGAGATGGCCGGTGAATGGTTGAAAGAGAAAACCAACACGGGGATGGTAATCCATAAGGTGGTTAAAAACGCGCCTGCGCTCGGAATGTTGGTAAGCGAAGAGGTGTTCCACTCGGGAATCAGGTATACCGATAAGATAAACAGAATAAATACCAGCGGATATACCAGCCATTCGGTTACTTTCAATACGATACGTTCGCCCAACAGCAATACACCGATTAACGAAGCAATCAAAATAAACGACAACAAGGCCCGCGGAGGAGAAGCCATGCCGAGCTGGTTGACGAGAAAGGAGTCTATGGTATTGGTGATGCCGTTACCGTAAATCAGCAAAATGGGGAAAATGGCAAAGAAGTAGAGCAGCGTAATCAATTTGCCGGCGGTTTTGCCGAAGTGCTCTTCTACTACTTCTGTAATATCGCTGCCCGGTTTGGCGGAGGAAAGTACGAAACGTGCCAAACCCCGATGGGCGAAATAAGTCATCGGGCCGACGATAATGGCCATGGCGACAAGCGGCCAGAATCCGTTCATGCCAGCATTGATCGGAAGGAACAGCACGCCGGCTCCCACGGCGGTTCCGAATAGGTTTAGTGTCCAAACCAAGTTAAATTTATTCAATTTTGAAGAGGCCGTTTGCGGGTGGTTTGAATGTTGTGATTTCATTTTAAAAACCTCTAATAAATAAATGTTTTGTTTATGTGATGGTTGAAAGCAAATGTTATTGGATGTAATTTTCAATCAATGCAGCTTTGTTCTGATTTTTAATCGGATATAGTAAAAATAATATTTTTTAAGCCATAACGTTTTGACTTGGATAAAAGATTTGCTAATAAGTTTTAAAATAAATAAAAAGTTTGGGAGCATGTTCTTTATGTTGAATGAAAATAATATGTAATTGAATAACATGGGCGAAAGGTCTGACGGTTTTACCTTGTTGTAATCGGTTGTTAAGCGTTGCGGTATTGTCGAACTTTGGGTTTGATTTTGCCAAATTTTCCATAACATGAAATTTCAAAGCCGAGAGGCCGTCTGAAAAGTTTTCAGACGGCCTCTCGGCTTTGAAACATGCTTCTAGTTGCGCACAACGCGGCGGACATGCGGAATAGCGTGGAGGGCGCGGATGATTTCGTCCAATTGAGCCGTATCCTTAACTTTGATAAAGAATTTGAATTCGATAAAGCCTTCTGTGCCAGCTTGTTTTTGCGACGGTGTTTCCACCGATTCGATGTCGGCGTTTGCGCCTGAAATTGCTTGAGCCATAGCGGCAAGCAGGCCGTGCGTGTCGCGGGAACCGACGGTGAGCGAGGTGCGGAAACTACGGTCGTGTATGCTGTCCCAGTTCGCGTCAAGTTGTTGTTCCGGATCAGCCTTCAACACATTCGGACAAGTATCGCGGTGAATTACCATGCCTTGGTCTTTAATCAATACAGCGCGGATGTTGTCGCCCGGAATGGGGTTGCAGCATTGTGCCAAATGTACGCGGCCGGTTTCGTTGCCGTTGATTTTAATCGGGCTGAGGCGGACTTCGTCGCCGAAATGTTCGCCCGCCAGTTCGGCGATGTGCATGGCAACGGATACCGGCAGAGTATGCCCCATACCGACGCTGTACAACACATCTTCAAAGGTGGTTTGCTTGTTGTTGAGGTCGGCGAGATATTTCTCTTTGAGGCCGTCTGAAAGCAATACATTTTGCGGCAATAAGCTGGATAGGGCTTTTTGCAGCAGGTTTTCGCCGAGCGTAACCGCATCTTGGCGGTTCATGTTTTTAATATAATTACGGATGGCGCTGCGGGCACGGCTGGATACGGCAAAGCTCAACCAAGCAGGGTTGGGCTTGGCTTGTTCGGAAGTGATGATTTCAACCGAGTCGCCCGTTTTCAACTTGGTGCGCAACGGCATCATGGTGTTGTTGACACGGGCGGCAACGGTGCGGTGGCCGATATCGGTATGTACGGCATAGGCAAAGTCAATAGGGGTGGCACCTTCGGGCAAGGCTAGAATTTTTCCTCTGGGTGTAAGGATATAGACTTCGTTGGGAAATAAATCGACTTTAACGGCTTCGAGAAACTCAATCGCATTCGAGCTGCCGGCTTGGAGGTCGAGAATGTTTTTCAACCATTGGTTGGTGTGCAGGGTAGCTTGGTCAACGGTATTTTCGCCGGATTTGTAAATCCAATGTCCGGCCACGCCGCCTTCCGCTACGGCATCCATTTCACGGGTGCGTATCTGCACTTCGATCGGCAAACCGTAGGGCCCTACCAGAGTGGTATGCAGGCTTTGGTAGCCGTTACTTTTGGGAATGGCGATATAGTCTTTGAAACGGCCGGGTTTCGGTTGGTACAGGCCGTGCAGTGCACCGAGAGCGGCATAGCATGCGGGAACGCTGTTGACGATAACGCGGAAGCCGTAGATATCCATCACATCGGCAAAGCGCAGGTTTTTCGCCTGCATTTTCTGATGGATACTGTATAGGTTTTTTTCCCGCCCTTTGATTTGGGCTTCGATATTGGCTCCGACCAGACGTTGGCTGAATGCACGAAGCACTTTGCCTACTACGTCGCGGCGGTTGCGACGGCTGGCTTTCATGGCCTTTTGCAACGTTTCATAGCGGCGCGGGTGCAGGTTTTGGAAGGATAAGTCCTGCAGTTCCTGATATGCGTTGTTTAAGCCGATGCGGTTGGCAATTTGCGCATAAATTTCAAGAGTTTCTTGGGCGATACGGCGGCGTTTTTCGGGGCGCATCGAACCGAGGGTGCGCATATTGTGCAGCCTGTCGGCCAATTTGACCACGATCACGCGCACGTCTTTGGTCATCGCCAGAATCAGTTTGCGAAAACTTTCGGCTTGATGCTCGGCCTGACTGTCGTATTCGAGCTTTTCGAGTTTGGAGAGGCCGTCTACCATCTCGGAAATGGTTTCACCGAACTCGGCTGCCATTTCGACTTTGGTTACGCCGGTGTCTTCCAATACATCGTGCATGACACCCGCACACAGACCTTGTATGTCCATATGCCAGATAGACAACTGGGTGGCGACGGCAAGCGGATGGGTAATATAAGGTTCGCCGCTTTTACGGGTTTGGCCGTCATGGGCGTGAAAAGCGAAGGCGCAGGCTTTTTCAAGTAACACCTTTTCTTCGCTGTTCAGGTAAGAGGCGGTGCGGAAAAGTAATTCGCGGGCCTCTGCTGTGAGCGGATCATAAGGGGCGGTAGGCTGGGGGGCAAGCATTCAGACGGCCTTAGTGCTTGTTTTGTCGTATTTATTTGCCGCGTTTGAGCAATTCCACGCCGATTTCGCCGGCAGCGATTTCGCGCAGGGCGGTAACGGTGGGTTTGTTGTTGCGGATGTCGTCAACCAGCGGTGTGTTGCCGTTTTCGAGCTGGCGTGCGCGGCGTGCCGCGGTCAAGGTCAGGTCGAAATGGTTGGGGATTTTGGTAATGCAGTCTTCTACGGTAATACGGGCCATTTTGGTAGTGCTTTCTTGAATAAAAATACTATTGTCGCTGTTTTTTAAGATTTTTCCAACAGGTTTTCGATAAATACTTGTTGGGAAGGCAGCTTCAGGCGGTATGATTTGATGATGTGCAGCAGATCCGCTTCGGCAGTAACTACATCATGGTTGACGATAACATAATCAAACAGGAAAGCTTGTTCGATTTCATTGCGTGCTTTGCTTAGGCGTTTGGCAATCACTTCGGGGCTGTCCGTGCCGCGCCCTTTCAGGCGGTCGGCGAGCTCTTGGAATGACGGGGGAAGGATGAATATACTGCATGCGTCGGGCAATACGCGGCGCACTTGCTCCGCGCCTTGGATGTCGATTTCGAGAATAACGTCATAGCCTTGTTCGCGTAAGATGTTTACACCCTCTACGCTGGTGCCGTAATAGTTGTCGAAAACTTTGGCGTGTTCCAGAAAAGCGCTTTCGCCGATTAAGGCTTTGAATTTTTCAACATCGACGAAGTAGTAGTGCTTGCCGTGTTCTTCGCCGGGTCGGGGCGGGCGGGTGGTGTGGGATACGGAAACACGGATATCGTCGTGATGTTTGATCAGGCGTGAAACCAGTGTGGTTTTTCCGGTGCCCGAGGCGGCAGATACGATAAAAATATTGCCTTTTTTGGATGCTTGCATGATGTTCTGATAATGAGGGGAAAATCGTCGTTTATTATGCCACACTGTGCGATACAGCGACAATGTACATCAGGCTTCGGGCAGAGAAACCGCAAAAGGGAAAGGCAGTATTTTTTGAGGCCGCTTGATGTACTCATCGGTTTTTTTTGTTATACAATTACATGTTTGAGTTTTCGATGTGCGGAGCGACCGCAATTGTTTCGATTAAAGGTGAAAAGGAATCTTTATGTTGATTCACCCTGATGTGATGGGCGTGGCAGCGTTGGCCGAGAAAATTCGGAAAATACCCAATTGGCCGAAAAAAGGTATTTTATTTCATGATATTACGCCGATTTTGCAAAGCCCCGAGTATTTCCGTTTGTTGGTTGACTTATTGGTGTACCGCTATATGGGCCAGAAAATCGACGTTGTGGCGGGGTTGGATGCACGCGGATTTATTATCGGTGCGGCGTTGGCGTATCAGTTGAATGTGGGTTTCGTACCCATTCGTAAAAAGGGTAAGCTGCCGTTTGATACGGTGTCGCAAAGCTATGCTTTGGAATATGGCGAGGCAACGGTGGAAATTCATACGGATGCCATTTGCAAAGGTGCACGGGTTTTGCTGGTGGACGACTTGGTGGCAACCGGCGGTACGATGCAGGCAGGCATTGGACTTATCCGCAAACTCGGCGGAGAGGTAATCGAAGCAACGGCCATTTTGGAGTTTACCGATTTGCCCGGAGGTAAAAATATCCGTGAGCACGGTGTGCCGCTGTTCACTCTGTGTCAGAATGAAGGTTCTATGCCGGAGCATTAATAGTTCTATGCCGGAGCATTAATAATATTACTGGAGCAAGCCTTAAGAGGCCGTCTGAAAAAAGTTTTCAGACGGCCTCTTTTAAATATATGGAAACTTTACGATGCCTTTTTCTACATTGAATGCCGTTACACCTTGAATGGTGTTCGCATGCGGGAGAATGGAGATTCCGTACCGGCTTATTCTTTGCGTAAGGCTTTGGGCAATACGAACACGATGCTTTCTTCCACGCCTTCGCCTTCGCGCACGGTATCGTGTCCCCACTCTTGAATGGTGGCGATCACTTCCTGCACCAATACTTCGGGAGCGGATGCGCCGGCGGTTACGCCGACTTTGTTTTTGCCTTCAAACCATTCGCGTTTCAGGTAGCTTGCGTTATCCACCATATAAGCGTCGACACCGCGCAGGGCGGCCACTTCGCGCAGGCGGTTGCTGTTGGAAGAGTTGGGGGAGCCGACTACGATAACGATATCGCATTGCGCAGCCAGCTGTTTGACTGCTTCTTGGCGGTTGGTGGTGGCGTAGCAGATGTCTTCTTTATGCGGGCTGCGGATATGCGGGAAGCGTTTTTGCAGAGCTTCGATGATGTCTTTGGTTTCGTCTACCGATAAGGTGGTTTGGCTGACATGTGCCAGTTTTTCGGTATCGCGCACTTCCAGCTTGGCAACGTCTTCCACCGTTTCAACCAGCAACATGCTGCCTTCGGGCAATTGCCCCATCGTGCCTTCCACTTCGGGGTGGCCTGCGTGCCCGATCATAATGATTTGATAACCTTGTCCGTCCAAGCGGGCAACTTCTTTATGAACTTTGGTAACCAGCGGGCAAGTGGCATCGAATACTTGAAAGCCGCGTTCGACGGCTTCGTCCTGCACCGCTTTCGATACGCCGTGCGCCGAGTAGATTAAGGTTGCTCCTTCCGGCACATCGGCCAAATCTTCGATAAAAATGGCACCTTTTTTACGCAGGTTGTCGACGACGAATTTATTGTGTACCACCTCGTGGCGCACATAAATCGGTGCTCCGAATTCTTCCAGCGCACGCTCTACGATGCTGATGGCTCTGTCTACACCGGCACAAAAGCCGCGCGGGTTAGCTAATAAAATGGTTTTTTTTGTCATGGTTTGAAGTTTGGGTAGGTATGTTTTCAGACGGCCTGTTTGTCGTCTTTTTTATGTTTGAATCCGTCGATAATCAGCATTACCGCGCCGACACAAATAAAGCTGTCGGCGATATTAAATGCCGGATAGTGCCAGTTTTGCCAGTAAAACAACAGAAAATCAACTACATGGCCGTGAATCAGGCGGTCGATTACATTGCCGAACGCACCGCCGATAACCATTGCCGCGCCGAGCTTGCCCCATGCGCCGAAATCGTCTTTTACAATCGCACGGGCCAGATAAAAGCTGATAACCACAGCCAGACCGAGGAAGAAATATTTTTGCCAACCGCCTGCATCCGCCAAAAAGCTGAACGCGGCACCGGTGTTGTAAACCAATGTCAGGTCAAAGAAATTCGGGATGATGTTAAGCCGCTCGGTATATTCGAAGCGGTTGAGTATGGCGGTTTTGCTGATTTGGTCGAGGATAACGGCAACGATGGCCAGCAGCCAGTATTTCGTTTTGGAAGTTTTTTTGATAGTCATGTGTGGGGCGGCAATAAATGAAAGTGCTGCATTTTACCTGAATCATGTGGTGCTGGGGTAAATTGAATCAAGACGCCGGAATCTTGGCGGAGTGCCGTCTTAGGCATATTCTGCGTTGCGCACGGCTCGACCGTTTGCCTGACTTGATGTTGTGTCAGAGTTTGTCTGATTATTGCGTTTGGAACTGCGTCTATACCATCCGATAGCTTTTTGAAGTTAGAGGCCGTCTGAAAAGAATAGGGTGTTTTCAGACGGCCTCTGGTCGAAACGGCCAGACATCAAACAGGATTAATAAAGTTTTCGATTTCCCGCCGGCTGATTTCAGGCGTTGCGCCGCGACAAGCGGCGACCATCGCACCCAGAGCGCAGGCAAAAGTCAGGGTTTCACGGGGGTGTGCACGGTTGAGCAGTTGGTAGGTTAAACCTGCCAGAAAGCTGTCGCCCGAGCCGACGGTATCGGCCACTTTAACGCGGAAACCGCTGTGGTGGTAGATTTCGCCGTCGTCGAAATAAACGGCACCGTGGCTGCCAAGTGTTACGCAGATTCGCGATACGCCGCACAGTTCGGCAAGATAGCGGATGTTTTGTTCGACGGAATGTTGTTTTGAACCGTATGCCCGAGCCAGTTCGTATAATTCGTCGTCGTTCATTTTGACCAAATCGGCCTGTTTCATCATAGAAAGCAGGCGGTCGGTGTCGTAGTGGGGCGGGCGCAGGTTGACATCAAATATTTTGAATTTGGCCTGTTCCAATAATCGTTCGAGCGTGTTGCGCGAAACTTCGTCGCGGGTCGACAGGCTGCCGTAGATAAAAGCATCGGATTCCGCTACGCGTTTGAGCGCAGTTTCTTCAAATCGGATTTTGTCCCAAGCGCAAGGGTAAACGATGTCGTAAGACGCGCAGCCCGATGAATCGAGCGTTACTTTTACCAAACCGGTGGCTTGTTCGTCGGAAACTTGCAGCAAATCGGTAGCGATGTTTTTGCTTTCAATCAGGCGCAACAGTTCTTCGCCGTCCGCATCGTTGCCGCGGCAACTAATAATGCTGCAATCGGCACCGAGGGAACACAGGCGCACCAATACGTTGAGCGGCGCACCGCCCAGCACTTTGCCGCTCGGAAGGTCGTCCCATAACACTTCGCCGAAGCTGGTTACTTTCATGATACGTTTTCCTTAATCAGTGATTGAGAGAGTTCTTCCAACGGCACACCTTTGGTTTCGGGCATCATAAATATCACGAATACCAGTTGCAGCACCATCATAACGGTAAAGCCTACGAACACCCATGCCGCACCAATGCTGCCGAATAAAAACGGAATCATAGCGGGAATGGCCGCAGCAAGTACCCAGTGGGTGGAGCTGCCGAGGGATTGGCCTTGAGCACGCAGATGGCTGGGGAAAATCTCGGAAATAAATACCCAGATTACCGTACCTTGGCCGATGGCGTGTGCAGCGATAAACAGGAAGAAAAACAAGGGTACGGCAATGCCCTTCCATTGCAGAAAAAATGCCAGCGATACCAAACCCAATGAGATGATATAGCCGAAAGAGCCGATATACATCAATTGGCGGCGGCCGAACTTGTCGATTAATGCCAAACCGACGAAGGTAAAAATCAGGTTGACCAAACCGATGCCTACGCTGCTTAACATGGCTGCACTTTTTTCCAAACCGGCGATTTCAAAAATACGCGGCGCATAGTATAGAAAAGCATTGATGCCCGACATTTGATTAAAAAAAGCAATCAGAAAAGCCAGCAATACCGGCAGCCGGTATTTTTTCAGCCACAGGCTTTCCTTTCTATACCCACTGTCGGCTTTGGCAGCCGCCATCAGCTCATTGATATCCGCATGGGGGTTTACCTGTTGCAATACCGAGCGTGCTTCGTCATAACGCCCTTGCATCATCAACCAGCGTGGCGACATCGGGATGGTGAATACCATCAGTGTATAGATTACGGAAGGAACAACTTGTACACCCAACATCCAACGCCAAGTGTTTGCACCGAGTTCCAAGCTGCTGAATAAAAAATTGGAAAGATAGGCTATCAAAATGCCGAATACGATATTAAATTGATACATGGCGACCAAGCGGCCGCGTTTTTCCGGCGGGGCGATTTCAGACACATAAGCCGGGGCCGCAATCGTGGATGCTCCCACCCCCAAACCACCGATAAAACGGAAAAATGCAAACTGCCACGGGTTGGAAACCAGCGCCGAACCGAGCGAACCGATGATATACAAGAAGCCGATGAAAATCAGGGTTTTTTTCCGGCCGAGTTTGTCGGTGGGGATGCTGCCGAAGAGGGCACCGATAACCGTACCCCATAAAGCTGACGACATGACAACGATTCCGTGAAACCAATCGGGGCTGTTCCACAGTTTTTGAAGGGCTTGATCCGCACCTGAAATCACTACGGTATCGAAGCCGAATAGAAAACCTGCCAAAGCCACCGTAATCGACCAGAAAAGAAGTTTTGACTGGTTCATAAAGTATCCTCGCTTTGTTGAGTTGAAAATAAAAACTTTTTGAATGCAAATATTGTGAAGCACGACATAGGCCGTGCAAAGGAAACTTCGGGTTTCTCGGTAAGCGGAAGAAGGCTTTTCAGACGGCCTGTGGGATGGCTATCGGTAAATCAGGCGGCCGTCAGCTTTAAAAAATGTTAGAGCGAAGCCGCATTTTAATGCATAACTTTGACAAGGAATGAATATAGAAGTTTGATAGGGAAGGATATTTATTTAGTGTGCCGTAGGAGGTTATGAATGCAGATTTTCATGCACAAGGCAAAGATAAAACTACAAACATTTGCTTTCTGTTTTCAGACGGCCTCAGATGCTTGCTCGAATCCGGTAATACAAAAACGGCCTGTTGATTAAACAGGCCGTTTTTATATAAGCAGAAGAGTGCTTTATCCTTCGGTTCCGCTGGCAGTTTGGGTTTCCGGAGGGGAAACTTCGCCGGTAGGTTGCGGCGCTGTTTCATTCCGGGTTGCTTTACGTTCGGCTTGGGCGGCCAAAGCCTGCTGTACTGCCGGATGCTGTTGGGCGATGGCTTGTTCTTCGGCGCTTACTTCGCCTTTGAAACGGTTGTTCAGGTCGAAGCGTTTGCCGCCGCGGGCCAATGCTTTCAGGTAGCGCGGGCGGCGGCAGTGGTTGGCCAGCACGCGGGCGATCAAAGCGGGGTCGAATTGGGGCAGGGCGGTAGCGAGGTCTTGGTCGATACCGACGGCCAGCGGCTTGAAACGTTTGAACACATCGTATTTATTGTAGATGTGGTCGGCAATCATATCGGTTTGTTTCTTTTTGCTCATGGTTTGTACTGCGGATTTCAGTGCAGCACCCAAAGCGGTTTCTTTTGTCATGTCTGTGTTCCTGTGAATAAACCCGTTGCCCTGTGCGGAGGGCTGAAAATTGGAGGCATTTTAGTATAAAGTGAGTGTTTTGGCTAAGGTTTTATCGGCAAATACTTGAATTTTTCTGCCGTTTCGCCGCATTTCAGGCTGTTGCCCGATTGCCTGCCTGTTGCAACACCGCAGAGGTTGAAAAGGCCGTCTGAAAAGTTTTCAGACGGCCTTACTCGGTTTGAGTTCAACGGCGTGCGATATCGGGTGTGTCCACGCGCACATCGGCATTCTGGGCGCGGTGGCGCAGGGCATGGTCGATCAGCACCAGTGCGAGCATGGCCTCGGCAATCGGGGCGGCGCGCAGACCGACGCAGGGGTCGTGGCGGCCGTGGGTGGCGAGTTCGACGGGATTGCCTTCGATGTCGATTGAGCGGCGCGGGGTGGCAATGCTGCTGGTGGGCTTGACGGCGATGTTGACGGCGATATCTTGGCCGGTGCTGATGCCGCCCAAGATGCCGCCGGCGTGGTTGGACAAGAAGCCTTCGGGGGTCAGCTCGTCGCCGTGTTCGCTGCCGCGTTGGGTGATGCAGCCGAAACCTGCGCCAATTTCCACGCCTTTGACGGCGTTAATCGACATCATAGCGTGGGCGATGTCGGCATCGAGCCGGTCGAATACGGGTTCGCCCAAACCGACGGGTACGTTGCGGGCTTCGACGGCGAGTTTGGCTCCGACGGAATCCAGCGATTTGCGCACGCTGTCCATATAGTGTTCCAACTCGGCTATTTGGCTTTGGTTGGCGGCGAAGAAGGGATTGTTGCCGATGTGTTCGTAGCCTTCGAAGGCGATGGTTTTTTCGCCCACTTGGGTAACGTAGGCGGTGATTTCGGTGCCGAACTTTTCTTTCAGCCATTTTTTGGCAATCGCTCCTGCGGCAACGCGGGCGGCGGTTTCGCGGGCGGAGCTGCGGCCGCCGCCGCGATAGTCGCGGATGCTGTATTTGTGCCGATAGGTGTAGTCGGCGTGGCCGGGGCGGAATTGTCGGGCGATGTTGCCGTAGTCTTTGCTGCGTTGGTCGGTATTGCGGATGAGCAGGGCAATCGGTGTGCCGGTGGTTCGGCATTCAAATACGCCGGAAAGGATTTCCACTTCGTCGGCCTCGCGCCGTTGGGTAACGTGGCGGCTGGTGCCGGGTTTGCGGCGGTCGAGGTCGGTTTGGATGTCGGCGGCGCTTAATGAAAGCCCGGGCGGGCAGCCGTCGATGATGCAGCCTAATGCGGGGCCGTGGCTTTCGCCGAAAGTGGTTACGGTGAAGAGTTGTCCGAAAGAGTTGCCTGCCATGATTTTTTATGTGGGAAAGTGGATACAGGCGGCAAGTGTAGCATAAAAGGCCGTCTGAAACGGAACGTCTGCCGACTTCGGACTATTTGTCTTCCCGTACTTTTTGGCGTACGAATGTTTCGGCAATGTCTTTCAGGGTAAAGCGGTCGGTTTCGGGGCATTCGTCGGGGTAAACCGGCTTGGAAAAATCGACGCGGATATGCAGTTCGGGCATGGAAATCACACGCCAGATGGAATGCAGCAGGCTCACGTCGGCATAGGAAGGTTCGGTGGTGCGGTTGCCCAAATGGTCGTAATAGCGCAAAGCCATAACCTGAATCGGTGCGTTGCTGTCGATGGCGGATTGAAACAACGCGGCTTTAAACGGCAGCACGTCGGTGCCCGAAGAGGTTTTTGCTTCGGGGAAAAAGCTGACGTTTTGGCCGGATTTTAAAGCGGCGGCAATGGCTTGGTTGATGGGTTCGACATCTTTGCGCGAATTGCGGTTGATGAAAACCGTGCCGGCGTTACGCCCCATTTTGCCGAGCACGGGCCAGTTGCTGATTTCTTGCTTGGCGATAAAACTGCTGGGATAAAGTGCGCTCATGGCGAAAATATCCAGCCATGAAACATGGTTTGCCACCACCAGATTGCCGTGAGTATGGAAATGTTCGGGCGGGGTGGAAACATCCAACTTGATGCCCAGCGCCTGCAAAGCGGTGGAGCCCAGCGTGATGATGGCTTGGTTGCGCTGCTCGGGGTCGTCGCCGTCTATCCGGTTCAGGTTGCGGCCTGTTTTAAACAGCCATACCGCCAGCTTGAACAGGCGGGCGAAGCGGAGGGTGAGAGGGGCTTTTTGTGCAGACATCAGGGAAGTGTTCTTTATCAAAAGTGCAGGGCGTGGATTATATTACAAGTGTTTGCTTTGCTGCGAATCGGAAAGCGGTTTTCAGACGGCCTGTTGGCACAAGCCTCGGCAACAGGCCGTCTGAAAACTATTTCTGGCAGTGGCTGCAATAGAATGTGCCGCGCTGCCCAAGGGTTTCTTTCTGAATCGGTTTGCCGCATTGTATGCACGGTTCGTTGTGTCGGCCGTATACGGTGTATTCCTGCTGGAAATAACCGCTTTGGCCGTTGCTGTCGACAAAGTCGCGCAGGGTGCTGCCGCCGGTGGCAATGGCGCGGTTTAAGACGGCCTGTATCGTTTCCACCAACTTTACGCATTCTTGCTTGGTGATTTTGTTGGCGGGGCGTTTGGGGGAAATGCCGGCTTTGAACAGGCTTTCGTTAGCGTAAATATTGCCGATGCCGACCACCACGGCATTGTCCATCAAAGCGAGTTTGACGGCACGTTTCTGCGTGTGCAGTTTCGAGTATAGATAAGCCGCATCGAATTGCGATTCGAACGGCTCCGGACCGAGAGCGGCAAGCAGCGGGTGGTGTTCGGCCGCTCCGGCAAACCATAAAACCATCCCGAAGCGGCGCGGATCGTGATAGCGCAGCACGGTGCCGTTATCAAAAACAATATCGACGTGGTCGTGTTTGCCGATTTCGTCAATGGCGGGGTTGCCGGCGGTAAGGATACGCAGGCTGCCCGACATTCCCAAGTGGATCAGCAGCACGCCTGTGTCGAAACGGATCAGCAGGTATTTGGCGCGGCGGGAGCAGCTCAAAACCTTTTGTTTGTGGAGTATTCCGTTTAAATCGGGCGTAACGGGAAAGCGCAGTTTGGGTTGGCGCACAACCGCACGGTTGACGGTTTGGCCGCTGATGTGCGGGCTGATGCCGCGCAGTACGGTTTCGACTTCAGGTAGTTCGGGCATGACATTCTCGCAGACAGAAAATAAAAATATGGCGGGTAAATTATGGTTTCAGACGGCCCGGTCAGGCTAGGGAAACAGTTTACAACAACTGTTTGCCGGTTTCCGATAAAACCGTGCAAACTTCGATAAGCTGTGGCATAATTCGGCACTCGTTGTAAAACGAATTCAGGAGTTTGCGCGGGTTACGGCTCGGCAAACTTGTCCGAACCGCAAGGTTCATTTTATTTATTTGGAGTTTATGCATTATGGCATTGACCGTAGAACAAAAAGCACAAATTGTTAAAGATTTCCAACGCAAAGAAGGCGATACCGGTTCTTCTGAAGTGCAAGTTGCTTTGTTGACTTTCCGTATCAACGACCTGACCCCCCACTTCAAAGTAAACCCTAAAGACCACCACAGCCGTCGCGGTTTGCTGAAAATGGTAAGCCAACGCCGCCGCCTGCTGGGTTACTTGCGCCGCACCAAACCGGATACTTACCGCGAGTTGATTACCCGTTTGGGCTTGCGTAAATAATCTGATCATCTTAAACGCCGTTCGCCGAGAGCGGCGTTTTTCTTTGGCATGAGGCCGTCTGAAAAAATACGGTAAGCAGTAACAGGAAAGAAGATGAACCTTTACGATTTCAACGTGAAAGATGCACAAGGTGGTGTTACGGCGTTGTCGGACTATCGGGGCAAAGTGCTGCTGATTGTGAATACGGCCACCCGCTGCGGGCTGACACCGCAATATGAGGCTTTGCAGCAACTTTACGGCCGCTATTCGGAGCGGGGATTGGAAATTCTCGATTTCCCGTGCAACCAGTTTCGGAATCAGGCACCGGAAAGCGGCGGGGAAATTGTGCAAATATGCCGGACCAAGTTCGGCACGCAGTTTAAGACTTTCGACAAAATAGAAGTAAACGGGGCAAACGCCCATCCGCTTTATGTCTATTTGAAGTCGCAACAGCCGAACGACCGAAGCGGACACAAGATAAAGGATTGGCTGTTGAAGCTGGCGGCTGCCGGTATGGGGCATGAGGATGCCGATATCAAATGGAATTTCACAAAATTCTTGGTAAATCGCGAGGGTGCGGTAGTGGGGCGGTTTGCTCCCACCGTAACACCGTTGGAGATTGAAAAAGAAATTCTGGCTTTGTTATAAGCATTTTGCGGAAGCATCAGGCCGTCTGAAAAGATTATTTGGGTGTTCCCTATCTTTTCAGACGGCCTGATGTTTTTATAGATTTGTAATTTTTTTACCAGATATGTACGGATATGAAGGAGAAGTAGGTATGTTGAAATTAAATAACCGGTTAGGCGGCAATGAGGAAAACCGACGGTTTTATATTTTTATGTTTTTGATTAACACATTGTCTTTTCAAAGTTTATAGATTAATTTGCAGGCGGGTAAATGTTGTCGAAAACAGTTTGGCGAAGCAAGGCTTTATGATTTAGGTCAATATGTTTTGTAGTAATATTACTTATACTGTCAGGTAAGTAAGATTTTTTTATTTTGTACCCACTATCAGGAGACACCACATGAACGCATCTGCCGATACCGCCGTAAGCCCAGCAGTGGCCGAGGTAAACAGCTTGGTTGAAAGAGGTTTGGTTGCGCTGGAGGCTTTCCGTCAGTTAAATCAAGAACAAATCGATTATATCGTTGCCAAAGCGTCGATTGCGGCGCTGGCCAAACACGGTGAGCTTGCCATGCATGCGGTGGAAGAAACCGGCCGCGGAATATTTGAAGACAAAGCCACTAAAAACCTGTTTGCCTGCGAAAACGTAGTGCGCCGCCTGCGCGATCTCAAAACCGTGGGCGTGGTTAGTGAAAACGATGTAACCGGCATTACCGAAATCGCCGATCCGGTGGGTGTGGTGTGCGGTATCGTGCCGACCACCAATCCTACTTCCACCACTATTTTCAAGGCCTTGATTGCGTTGAAAACCCGTAATCCGGTCGTATTCTCTTTCCACCCTTCCGCCCAACAATGTTCAGCACATGCGGCGCAAATCGTGCGTGATGCGGCTGTGGCGGCGGGTGCGCCTGAAAACTGTATCCAATGGATTGAAAAACCGTCGATGGAAGGCACCAGCGCCTTGATGAAGCACCCCGGCATCGCCACCATTTTGGCCACCGGCGGCAATGCGATGGTGGAAGCTGCTTATTCGTGCGGCAAGCCTGCGCTCGGTGTGGGAGCGGGCAACGTGCCGGCTTATGTGGAAAAATCCGCCGATATCAAGCAGGCGGCGCACGATATCGTGATGTCGAAAGCGTTTGATAACGGTATGATTTGTGCCAGCGAACAGGCGGTAATCGCCGATAAGGAAATTTACGACGAGCTGGTTGCCGAGATGAAGTCTTACGGCGTTTATGTTGTCAACAAAAAAGAAAAAGCGCTGTTGGAAGACTTTATTTTCGGTGTGAAAGCCGACAGTAAAAATTGCAGCTTGGCCAAATTGAACTCCGCCGTGGTGGGCAAATCCGCTGCATGGATTGCTGAGCAAGCCGGTTTCAGCGTGCCTGAAAAAACCAATATCCTGATGGCGGAATGCCGCGAAGTGGGCCCTAAAGAACCGCTCACCCGCGAAAAACTTTCTCCCGTGCTGGCTCTTTTGAAAGCAACCAGTACCGAAGAAGGCTTGAAACTTTCCGAGCAAATGGTGGAATTCGACGGTTTGGGCCACTCTGCCGCCATTCACACGGCCGACAGGGATTTGGTTAAAGAATTCGGCGCGCGTGTGAAAGCCATCCGCGTTATTTGGAATTCTCCTTCGACTTTCGGCGGCATCGGCGACGTGTACAACGCTTTCCTGCCTTCTTTGACGCTCGGTTGCGGCTCTTACGGCAAAAACTCGGTCGGCAACAACGTCAGCGCCGTCAATCTGTTGAACATCAAAAAAATAGGCCGTCGGAGAAACAACATGCAATGGTTTAAAGTGCCCGCCAAAATTTATTTTGAACGCGACTCCATCCAATATCTGCAAGATATGAAAGAGTGCGAAAAAGTGATGATCGTTACCGACCGCTCTATGGTGGATTTGGGCTTTGTCGATAAAGTAACCCATCAATTGCACTTGCGTAAAAACAAAGTAACCGTACAGTTGTTTACCGATGTCGAGCCCGATCCCAGCGTGCAAACCGTATACAAAGGCACCGATCTGATGCGCAGCTTCCAGCCCGATACCATTATCGCACTGGGCGGCGGTTCGGCTATGGACGCGGCCAAAGCCATGTGGCTGTTTTACGAGCAGCCCCAAGTCGAATTTGAAGATTTGGTGCAAAAATTCATGGACATCCGCAAACGTGCCTTCCGCTTCCCCGAATTGGGCCGTAAAGCCAAATTCATCGGTATTCCGACAACTTCGGGCACCGGTTCGGAAGTTACTCCGTTTACCGTAATCAGCGACGGCGACAAAAAATACCCGATTGCCGACTACTCGCTCACTCCGACCATTGCGATCGTAGACCCCGCATTTACCATGACCGTGCCCGCGCACGTTACCGCCGACACTGGTTTGGACGTATTGACCCACGCCGTAGAAGCCTATGTTTCCGTGTTGGCCAACGACTTTACCGACGGTTTGGCATTGCAGGCCATCAAGCTGGTGTTCGAATTCTTGGAGCGTTCGTACAAATACGGTGCCAAAGACCCCGAAGCCCGCGAGCGCATGCACAATGCCTCGACCATTGCGGGTATGGCTTTTGCCAACGCGTTCTTGGGGATGAACCACTCGCTGGCGCACAAAGTCGGCGGCAAATTCCACACGCCGCACGGTCGTACCAACGCGATTCTGATGCCGCACGTGATCCGTTACAACGGTACGCGTCCGCAAAAAACCGCCACTTGGCCGAAATACAACCACTACAAAGCCGACGTGAAATACCAAGAAATCGCCCGTACCCTCGGCTTGCCTTGCAGCACTCCGGCCGAAGGCGTGGAATCTTTCGCTAAAGCCTGCGACGAGTTGGCACGCAAAGTGGGCATCAATATGTCGTTTAAAGAACAAGGTATTGATGAGAAAGCCTTTATGGCTGCCCGCAAAGAGTTGGCGATGATGGCTTACGAAGACCAATGCTCTCCGGCCAACCCGCGCCTGCCGATGGTGGCCGATATGGAAGAAATCTTGACTAAGGCTTATTACGGGGAATAAGCCGCACCGGGTAAGTTGTTGGGAGGAGAAGAGGCCGTCTGAAAATATTTTCAGACGGCTTTTTTTTTGTGTGTCGGAGATAGGGTGGGATTCCCGTAACCGATACGAGGGAGTCGATATTGCAGGGAATGCCAATGCACGCTGCTGCGGCTGCGTTGCCGTATGCCGGTATCGGATACGTGCCGCAAATACGGAACCTTCGGTAAAAGTAACGGTCGTTACCGGATGGATCTGTGTTCGGGTGGCTTCGGTTTTTCAATGCCTGAACCGTTCTGCTTTTATTTTTCAAAAAGGATGCTTAATGAAAAAAGGATACTATCTCAAACTTTCCATCGCTTTCTTGGTGCTTTCGGTGGTGAATTTTCTGTTGTCTCCCAAGCAGGATGGCATTCCCTTTATCAGCATTTTCTTCATTATCGCGGCGGTAGTGGCTTTCTTTATCCACCGCAAAAAAGGCTGATTGGCAAAAGGCCGTCTGAAAAGTTTCAGACGGCCTTCTTAACAATGGCAAAGGCAGGATTATTCCTGTTGCGCCAAAAACGCTTCCAATTCCGCCAAAGTGGGCATGCCGCCTTGTGCACCGGCTTTGGTTACCGACAAGGCTGCGGCGGCGCAGGCTTTGCGCACGGCGGTTGCCATTCCTTCATGGATGAAGACGGCAAATGCACCGTTAAAGGTATCGCCTGCACCGGTGGTGTCGACGGGGGTAACTTTAAAGCTCGGTTGTCTGTGCAACGTGCCGTTATCGTCGTTGTAGACCACGCCTTCGCTGCCGCGCGTCATCAGCACGGGGCGGCCCGCCTGTCGGATTAAGGTTTCGACCGGCGTGTCTTCCGGCAGCCCCAAGCTGATGGCGAGTTCGTAGGCGTTGGGAGTGAGCAGCGTAACCAATTCGAGCAGTCCGGCGGGCAGTTTTTGGGCGGGGGCGGGGTTGAGCACGAACGGCTTGCCGTGTTTGCGGGCGAGCTTGGCGGCGGTAATCACGCACTCCATCGGAATTTCAAGCTGGCTCAAAACTACATCGGATTCGGCAATGCGGGCTTCGCAGGCTTCGATGTCGGCAGGCGTGATGCCGAAGTTCGCGCCGGAAACCACGATGATGTGGTTGTCGCCCTCGGCCACGGTAATGTTGGCCATGCCGGTGGGCAGGTGGGGCAGGGTTTTGACGTGTGCGGTATCAACGCCTTCCTGCTTGAGATGGGCGAGCAGTTCGCTGCCGAAGCCGTCGTTGCCGACTGCGCCTATCATGCACACGTCCGCCCCCAAACGCGCGGCGGCCACGGCTTGGTTGGCCCCTTTGCCGCCCATGAAGCGGTTGAACGACGTGCCCAAAAGCGTTTCGCCCTGTTTGGGGAAGCGGGGCGAGCCGGTAACCAAGTCCATGTTGATGCTGCCGACGACGGTGATTTTTGTAGGATTCATATTGCTTCCTCGATTGGTTGGGGCCGTCTGAAAAGTTATCTGTTGCTGCGGCAGCGTCGTGCTTTTGCTGCCGTATGTTTCAGACGGCCTTTGATAAAGGTTGGCAGGTAAAAGCCGTAATACGTTTCAGACGGCCTCTTGTACCAACAAGGCCGTCTGAAATCAAATGTCTACTTCCGCCGTATCGCCCTCGGCTTCCATCCACGCGCGGCGGCTGGCGGCTTCGCCTTTGCCCATCAATTTGACAAAGATGCTGTGGGTTTGTTCGTGCGCTGTTTCGGGAATCTGCACCTGTAACAGGCGGCGGGTGTCGGGGTGCATGGTGGTGTCTTTGAGCTGGTCGGGATTCATCTCGCCCAAGCCTTTGAAGCGGCTGATGGAATAGGCGGTTTCTTTCACATCTTCTTTTTGCAGTCGCTCTAGAATGCCGTCCAACTCGCCCTGATCGAGTGCGTAGAATTTGCGCGCGGGTTTGCTTTTGCCTTGCGCGTTGACGTCCACGCGGAACAGCGGCGGCTGGGCAACATAAATATGGCCGTCTGAAACCAGTTTGGGGAAGTGGCGGTAAAACAAGGTGAGCAGCAGCACTTGGATGTGTGAGCCGTCTACATCGGCATCGGAGAGGATGGCAATTTTGCCGTAACGCAGGCCGCTTAAATCGGGGGTGTCGTTCGCGCCGTGCGGGTCAACGCCGATGGCGACGGCGATGTCGTGGATTTCGGCATTGCCGAACAGTTGGTCTTGATGCACTTCAAAGCTGTTCAACACTTTGCCGCGCAAGGGCAAAATGGCTTGGGTGGCTTTGTCGCGCGCGAGTTTGGCCGAACCGCCTGCCGAATCGCCCTCCACTAAGAAGAGTTCGTTTTCGCGGATGTCTTCGCTTTCGCAATCGGTGAGCTTGCCGGGCAGCACGGCCACGCCGCTGCCTTTTTTCTTTTCGATTTTCTTCACCGAACGCATCCGCGCCTGCGCCTGTTTGATGGCGAGTTCGGCGATTTTTTTACCGGCTTCGACGTTTTGATTGAGCCACAATTCCAGCGGGTCGCCCGACACGGCGGCCACGAGTTTGAGCGCGTCGCGGTTAGTAAGTTTGTCTTTGGTTTGGCCTTGGAATTGCGGGTCGAGCACGCGGGCGGACAATACGAATGCCACGCGGCTGAACACGTCGTCGCTCTGCACTTTCACGCCGCGCGGCAGCAGGTTGTGGTGGTTGATGAAGTTGTTCACCGCTTGGAACACCGCCTGCCGCAAGCCTGCTTCGTGCGTGCCGCCGAGCGGGGTGGGAATCAGGTTCACATAGCTTTCGCTGTTGCACGAACCTTCTTCCAGCCAAGTGAGCGCAAACGCCGCACCTTCGCCCGTGCTGAAATCGCTGTCGTGGCCGTCTGAAATATAGTTTTCCGAAGCGAACACCGGCACGGCTTCCTGCGCCTCGCTGATTAAGTCGAGCAGATAGCTTTTGAGGCCGTTGGGGTAATGCCATGTCTGCACGTGCGGCTCGGGCTGGCCTTTGACGGGGCGGGTGAGCGACACGGTAACGCCCGGCAGCAGCACGGCTTTGGCGCGCAACAGGCGCTCAAGCTCGGCGATGCTGTATTGCGGGCTTTCAAAATATTTGCCGTCCGGCCACACGCGCACTTCGGTGCCGCTGTCTTTCACCGCGCATTTGCCGACTTCGGCCAGCGGCTCCACCACCGCACCGCCCGCAAACACGATGCGGTGGATTTTGCCTTCGCGCTTCACGGTAACTTCGAGGCGTTTGGAAAGCGCGTTGGTTACCGACACGCCCACCCCGTGCAGGCCGCCTGAAAAGGCATACGCGCTGCCGCCGTCTTTCTTGTTGAACTTACCGCCCGCATGAAGCTGCGTGAACACCAGCTCCACCACCGGCAAACCTTCCACCGGATGCAGCCCCACCGGAATGCCGCGCCCGTTGTCGCGCACGGAAAGCGAGCCGTCTTCATGGATTTCGACTTTGATTGCATCGGCAAAACCGCCGAGTGCTTCGTCGGCGGCGTTGTCGATCACTTCTTGGCAGATGTGGGTGGGGCTGTCGGTGCGGGTGTACATGCCCGGCCGTTCTTTTACCGGCTCCAAGCCTTTGAGGACGGTGATACTGGATTCGCTGTATTGGGGTGTGGTCATGAGGGTTACGCAGTCAAATGTTTAAGCGGTTTCAGACGGCCTCTTGCGGCAGGCCGTCTGAAAAATAAGAAAATCTTGCAGTCGGGCGGGATTTTAACATGATTTAAACGGGGTTTCAGACGGCCTTAGCAAGCAAATATCCAAACTATTCGGCATCAATACACATCAGGCCGTCTGAAAATCAAAAACACTTTCAGACGGCCTGAAAGCATTTAGTTCCATTCCCATTTCAAGGCAAAAAAACTCTTCAAAAGTTCTGAATAGATGACCATTTTTGAGAACGCCCGCCCAGCCCTGACTTATATAAAAATTGTCTTATATCAACTTTTGTACTCAATTTTCAGATCAAGGAGAAAAACAAAATCAATCCTTATTGACACAGGCCGATCAAGATTGTAATGTAAATATATCTCATAAGTTATTATTTATAAAGTATTATTTATGATTATAACATTTAATAAATACATCATTTATGAGATGCTGCCCACAGTAACTCATACGTTTGTGCCATAAGGTTTTAAACCTTAAACAAGCACAACAGCTGTAGGGCACGGTGCCGGTTTGTATGTTTTGTTGTAACTGTTGTATGGAAAGCCAATGTCTTGTGCATTTCGGCGGCAAGTGCTTACAACTGTATCGATGTTTGATGCTTGGCTTTACGGAGTCGCCCCATTTTAAATAGTAAGGTTGCCTCCTAAAACAAGTGAGCTTTGCCGACAAAACTAAATCTACCCCACTGTATGAAAAGGAGAGTAAACATGAGCGAGAAAAAATGGCTTAGCTTTCAGAGTACCTCTGAAGTCAATGAACCGCCTAAAATCGAAGTTAACAAAGCAGTCACATCCTCTGCCGCTCCTAGAGCACGCAGTCTGCATGATGTAGAGCAACATAAGGCTGTAACGGTTCGATATACCATTTCAGGCGCATGGGAAGGTACGGTCGCAGACTTTAAGCGGTTGGAGATACCCGAAACTACATTCATAGACGTAGAGGGAGCCCCCTCCGTACCCAAAGACGGTATCTTCGTGGCTGTACCTATGGATGCCGAGGATGTGCAAGTCCGCGTTGTTGAAAAGTCCACAACCACCATCGATCGCGAGCTTGAAATTGCCCCCGCTCCCAAACAGTTTATTGAAACAGAGTTTAAGGAAGTGTATGAACCTGATCCGTCTATATACGGGTCGGACGAGCCTTATCCCGGACGCGATTTCGACTTTTTGGGCTTAAAGACTGTTGCCGGTGTAAAAGTCGCCCATATCCTTGTTTACTTGGGGCAATACCGGCCTATATCTAAAAGCATGGAAGTCGTTCAGTCCATCGTTCTTGAAGTTTCTTACCATACGCCGCACGATACCGACAGCATTTCTGGCAAAAAGCGTAGCGCCCGCAAACTTGGTCGCAAACCGCGTGAAATGCCCGAAACCGATCTCATTTTAGGTTTAGATCTGCTGGACGACCAAGCCGATTATTCATCAATCATTGAAGATTTTGAAGGGCTGGATCGAGAATTTATTGAAAAACTGGAAGCCGAAGCAGAGTTGCCGCCAGATGAACTTGATAAAGCTTCATACCCGGAAGCAACGGAAGACGAAGTTTTGATTACGTCGGCTCCAGTAGAACGCAGTCTAACCGCAAGGAGGCCGACAGCTTTTCCTCGCCCCAAACTGAAGATAGCCGGGCTCATCGCTGAGTATGTGATTATTACAACCCGGGCTCTTGAAAATGCAGTCGAACCATTGCGGAGAGCAAAAACAGGATGGCCATATTACGTCAAAGTTGCGCTGACTGAAGATATTCAGAAAGAGTTTCCACACTCCGGTTCGGATTTAAAAGAATCAATCAAAGCATTTATTACATGGGCAACCAACAACTGGTGGATTCCTCCCCGCTTTGTCGTCTTGGCGGGTGATACAGATATTATCCCTATGCACACTTATATAAGTCGGACGGAGCCTACAGAGACTTACACCTCTGATCATTATTACACTGATATTTCCGATGATCTTGTACCTGAATTGGCACTCTCGCGTATTCCTACTTCTGATCCTGCTATCCTTAAACAAGTCTGTAGACACCTCACCGGATACGCAAATCGCCGTAGGGGAGATTGGGGCGGCTGGCAGAATCGGGTGATGTTGTGTTCTCACGAAGATTCTGTATACAGAGACAACTGCGACGAAATCTACGATCGAATCCATCATCGCTACAATACTATCAAGCGATATGCCACAGACACTTCTAGGCAAGATGTGATCAATACGATGAACAACGGAGTTGTGATGGCACTTTATCGTGGGCACGGCAGCGAAACGGCGTGGCTTTCCAGCAACGGGCTCCGCTGTGAAGATGTTGAGCAGCTTTCCAACGGATGTTTTCCTCCTTTCGTGCTGAACGTATGTTGCTGGAACGGTGCGGTGGACTTCAATCATCTCGAAACCATTACGGAGACATTTATCCGCAGGCGTAAAGCAATTAGCGTCTTAGCAGCTTCCCGCCCTTCGTACACCTATGCTAATAATAATTTCGCCAGATATTTATTAGATGCAGTGATGAAAGGCAATTGCATAACCCCGGCTGCCATTGTTCGCTATGCCAAAACTATGATGATACGAAACCACCCTGATTCTACCACTCATATAGACAACATGCTGATGTACAACCTTTTCGGCGAGCTTACCGCTCATGTAGCCAGCAATGCCGAATGGTTGAGGGGTCGTTGGGAATTCCTCTACGACAAATGGAAAGGCACCCTGAAAGTAGACAGAATTTGGAACTACCGTGTAGAAACCTCCCCTTCTGGTCAACAGGCACCTGTTTGGAGTATTTCTGGTCAGTATGTTAATAGAAACCACAGCTACTCCTTCGAGGGAACTCTGGGAGGATTCTCTCCTGCCCAACCGGGTGTAAGTTCCGTGCGAAGCGATCACAAATTCGAATTCCGGATTAAGTTCTCATCTTCCTACTACAAGCGGTTTGTGGGATACGTTGATACTTGCAAACTGACCCGCATTTCGGGATCAGGCTGGGAGTTTAGTTATCCATTCGGATGGACTGCTCAAAGGAAAAAAAGGAGAAAGAAAAAAGGAAAACGCAAAGCAGCTTGAATCCTTTGACTGCCGCAAGTGAGAAATCACGATAATAAAGTAAACCGCCCTGAATAATTAGATATATTTGAATCATTCAAACGGCGGCGAGAAACTGAGTTCTGCATGACGCAGGGCTCAGTTTTTTTACTCACAACCATGCGGCTTAGATATCGCAAAATTTTTTACCAAAAACTGGCCTTTTTTCAGACGGCCTCACGCTGTTATGACAAACACTGTTTTACCAATCAACCATTCCATTCCGCAGCACGCACCGCCGCGGGTCGTTGGGCATGGCGGTTGATATAGCTTGTGAACACGGGATCGGCGGGCAGCGCGCCGGTGTGGTTGACCGTCCAATCCAGCAAACCGGTGTAGTAAAGGTCGAGTGCGGTAAAGTGGTTGCTGACCATATATTCGCGGCCGTCGAGGTGTTGGCGCAAAGTGTTTATGGCGGTGTTTAAGTCGCCGTAGCCGATGGCGCGGCGGATGTTTTCGTCGCTTTCCAAACCGCGCATTTTGTCCACGCCGGCATATTCGAGATGAACGGCAAACAAGAGCCAGCGGTAATATTGCCCGCGGTCTTCACTGCCGGCGGCGGGAATCAGATTTTTTTCGGGAAACTGCTCGGCAAGGTAGGTAACGATGGCGGCCGATTCGGTCAGCACTTGGCCGCGGTGTTTTAAGGCAGGCACTTTGCCCATCGGATTGACGGCGAGATAGTCGGGGGATTTGACGCTGTCGTAAGACAACACCACGGTATCGTAATCGGCGCCGCATTCTTCAAGCATCCACAAAACCATGCCGCCGCGTGATTGGGGTACGGTGTAGAGGGTAAAGTCTTTCATGTCGTTCTCCAAGTATCGGGAAAGGTAGGAAGATTTTACGGGCGGCGCGTGTCAGTTTTTGTCAGCAGGGTTTCAGACGGCCTCAAAAATCGAACGGGTGCAGGTCGATGCCTTCCCTGCGCCGCCACTCGTCCAACAAAAGCATGCGCGGGGTGGGATAAATGTCGCCGATCACGGCTTTGCCGATGCGGTCGGAGCGGAAATGGCGGAAATCCTGCCGCAGTTCGCACCAAGCTGACACCAGCCGCGCGTCGTCGAAATAACCGATGGAAAACGGCCACACGGTGCGGCGGCTCGGGCGGTTTTTGGCATCGGTGTAGTCGAATTCGAGTTTGCGGTTGCTGCGGATAGCGGCGCGAATGGTGTTGAGAACATGCTGCTCGTGTTCGCCGTATTCCGTATGATCGCGAACGGGGAACAAGGCTTGGCTGTCCAACAAATCCGCCATGTTTTCCGGCAGCACGGCCTGCACTTTCGCCAACACCGATTTGGCATCTTGCGCCAATGCGTTGTCGGTATAAGCCAGCACCCAACGCATGCCTAGCACGAGGGCTTCGATTTCGTTGGCGTTGAACGAAAGCGGCGGCAGCAGAAAATCTTTGTGGAGAATAAAACCGACACCCGCCTCGCCGCGTATATCCGCGCCCTGACGGCACAGGGTTTCGATGTCGCGGTACACGGTGCGCACGCTCACGGAAAGCGTTTCCGCCAGTGTGTCGGCGGTAACGGGGAGGCGGTGGTTGCGCAGCAGTTGCAACAGGTTGAGCAGGCGTTCGGAGCGGGTCATGGCAGAGCGTTATGTTTGTGGCAGGTTTTAATCAATGAGGCCGTCTGAAAATAAAAAACGCTTTCAGACGGCCTGAAAGCGTTCGGAGGGATTATTTGAGTTCCAGTTGGCGGCGGGTAAATTCTTCCAGCGTTTCCAAACCGCGCAAAAAGCGGGAAAGCTCGCTCAATGCGCCTTCGTACACGCCGCGTTTGAAATCAATCACTTCGTCTATCGGTGCCCAATATTGATGCCAACGCCAGCCGTCGAATTCGGGGTGGCTGGTCGCACGCAGATGCACATCGCTTTCGCGGCCCACCAAGCGCAGCAGATACCAGATTTGCTTCTGCCCGCGGTACGAACCGCGCCATTCCCGCCGCACCCAATGGGTAGGCACGTCGTAACGCAGCCAATCACGCGTGCGGCCGAGAATTTTGACGTGGTGCGGCAGCAGGCCGACTTCTTCCAGAAGCTCCCGATACATGGCGGTTTCGGGGCTTTCGCCCGGCTTGATGCCGCCTTGCGGAAACTGCCAAGAATGCTCGCGCACGCGCTTGCCCCAAAATACTTCGTTGCGGTCGTTGGTTAAGATAATACCGACATTGGGGCGATATCCTTCTCTATCCAGCATTTCGTGTCGCCCTTGCATAAAATTCAATCGTGGGATTTTCCCATAAATGCAGGCGGTTTGACAAATTTGCAGGCCGTCTGAAGCCTTTTTTTCCACGCTTGGCGGGGCCATCTGAAAAAATTTGTTGTTTATGATGAAAAACCTATCGGAATTTGTGTTAAAAAATGTTTGTTTTTACTTGGTAAAGTATTGCATCTCAAAGGATTTTGCCGTTTAATTCGCCCTGTCGCCAAATGCTTGGTGCTTGCTGCATGCAGCTTCATTGCCGCTGCATGATTGGTATTTTTTTGTACTCGTTCCGGTACGTTTTTTGAAGGATAAGAAGATGAAAAAAACTTGGTTGGTTTCTGCTGTGGCAGGCCTGTTTTTAGTGGCGTGCGGCGGTTCGGGAAACACCGATACGCAAAAAACTGCGGAAAACACGGAGGCAAGCAGCGGGCAGCAACAAACGGCGGCTGCTCCGGCAACGGGTAATCTGAATATTTACAACTGGTCGGATTATGTTGATCCGGCAACCGTGAGCGAGTTTGAAAAAACCAATAAAATCAAGGTTCGATACGATTATTACGACAGCAACGAAACGCTGGAAGCCAAAGTGCTTACCGGTAAATCGGGCTACGATTTGGTTGCTCCTTCGATTGCCAACGTCGGCCGTCAGATTAAAGCGGGCGCTTATCAGGAAATCGATAAAAGCATGATTGCCAACTACGGCAATATCGATCCCGATCTGTTGAAAATGATGGAGCAGGTTGATCCGGGCAACAAATATGCCGTGCCGTATTTCTGGGGTATTAATACGTTGGCCATCAATAAAGACCAAGTGGCCAAAGCCTTGGGCTCGGACCAACTGCCCGAAAACGAATGGGATTTGGTGTTTAATCCCGAATATACCGCCAAATTGAAATCATGCGGCATCAGCTTCCTCGACAGCCCCACCGAGCAAATTCCGTTGGCGTTGAACTACATCGGCAAAGATCCCAACAGCGAAACCGCCGATGATTTGAAAGCGGCTGTGGACATGATGAAAAAAGTCCGTTCCGATGTAAAACGTTTCAGCTCTTCGGGTTATATCGACGATATGGCGGCGGGTAATCTTTGCGTGGCGGTCGGTTACGGCGGCGATTTGAATATTGCCAAAAACCGCGCTAAAGATTCCAAAAACGGTGTGGACATAGAAGTGCTTACTCCGAAAAGCGGCGTAGGCATCTGGATCGACTCGTTTATGATTCCGAAAGGCGCGCAAAATGTTGCCAATGCGCACCGATACATCAGCTACACGCTTGATCCGCAAGTGGCAGCGAAAAACGGCAATTTCGTTACTTACGCGCCTGCCAGCAAGCCCGCCCGCGATTTGATGGAGCAGCAGTATGCCGGCGACAACTCGATTTTCCCGAGCGACGAAGTGAAGGCTAAAAGTTTTGTGGTTCTGCCGAAATCGCCCAATGCAGTGAAATTGAGCGTACGTTTATGGCAGGGTTTGAAAGCAGGCCAATAAGCATCAGCGAACCGACAGGCCGTCTGAAAAGGCGGCTTGGCATAAAAAGCACCGTAGTGATATGGTGCTTTTTTGTTTCAGACGGCCTCTGTTTTGTTTTTATGGCAAACAGGCCGTCTGAAAAGTATCGGGAAACTTTTTCAGACGGCCTGTTTGATGCGCCGCATTATCCAATATGTTTTCAAGGGGAAAAGCGCAGATGCTGTTCGTAGCGTTCGGCCAAATCATACAAAATCGTGGCCGTCAGCCCCCAGATGTCGTAGTGCAGATAGGGCAGGGCGGGCGTGTTCAGGATTTGGCCGTTGTAATGGAATTCCCGGCTTTGGTAATTGTTTTTATCGAGGGCGAAGGAGAGCGGCACGTAGAAAATTTCGGCCACTTCGTCGGTATTGGCTTGCGTGGGCGGGTT
Source organism: Neisseria sp. MVDL19-042950 (assembly GCF_030504625.1). GTDB lineage: Bacteria > Pseudomonadota > Gammaproteobacteria > Burkholderiales > Neisseriaceae > Neisseria. Next base: position 73,427 of record NZ_JAUKWH010000007.1, read on the forward strand.
GTCCGCACTAAGGGCGGGCACGGGAAAAACGGCGTAACCCGAAGGCGTGTAATAGGGTTCGAAAGGCGGGAAAGTTTGCCATTGTGCCGAGGCGATGCCGGTTTCTTCGGCCGTTTCCCGCAGGGCGGTACAGATAGGGTTGTTGTCTTGCGGGTCGCACCGTCCGCCCGCCAACGCAATTTGCCCCGTGTGGTGGCGCAGGGTGTCGGAACGGCGCGTCAGTAAGATTTCCCATCGGCAGGAGCGGCAAACCACGGCCAGCAGCACGGCCGCCCGAAGCGGTCGGGCGGCGGCAAACAGACGGTTGCGGTTGCTGCCCATGGCGGCGGGGTAGCGTGCGGCTTCCTGAAAGAAGCGGCTGAGTTCGTCGTAGTTCATGATGTGTCGGCCCGGTGCGGAATAAGTTTTCAGACGGCCTCGTTTTATCGGGTGTTGTGTTACATTTACGCCCTTGCCGATATGACTAATGCAAATAATCAACAAAGCGGCGGGCTTGTGATAAAGTATCGCACATTCGGTTACAGGCCGTCTGAAAAGTTTGCGGCCGTAACTTTTGAAGATTCGAGGAAATGTTTATGTTTTTTGGTAAAACCCGTATCCATGCCGCAGTTTGGGCGGTAATGATGCTGTTTGCCGGCAATAGTTATGCCGCCAATGAAGCACCTAAGCAGATGCCGCAAAAAGTGCGTGCCGCTACGGTAAAAAAGAGTTTTTATTCTTTGGAAGAGCATGAGCAGGAATATGCGCGCCGGACAAAGATTGTCGAGCGCGCAAACGAACTGTTTACACTGCTGAGCGGGGAAATGGCTTTGCAGAAAGGCGAAGCAGGATCGGCATTGGCAACTTATGTGATTATGCTGAACCGTACCAAAAAACCCGAAATTGCCGAGCGTGCGATGGAAATGGCCATTTCCCTGCATGCTTACGAACAGGCCGAACAGATTTATCAAATTTGGCGGGAAATCGAACCTGTGCCGGGCAATGCCCAAAAACGCATGGGGTGGGCGCTCGATTTGGTGCTGGGTAACACCGAAAAAACCGCAGACGGCCTGCAAGACGTGCTCAAAACCGCCGATGATGTCCACGCCCGCCGGGTGTTCCTGCTATTGGCGCAGATGAGCATTCTGCATGCCGATCTTGCTGGAAAAGCAGGCAAGGCGGTGCACCGTGCCGCTAAAAAATATCCCGAAATGCCGGAAGCGGCGATTGCCGATTTGATTTTCAGCGCCCAAAACGGTAAAGACAGAAATGCCGTTGCCGCTTTGCAGAAATTGTCGAAACTGGATGCCGAAATCCTGCCGCCTACCGAGGCTACATTACGTTTGGTGGCGCAACGCAACCCGCAGATTTTGAGCCGTTTCTTTACCGAAACCGATACCAGCAACCTTTCTCCCGTATGGCAGGAGATGGAAATCAGCAGTCTGATTGCAGACAACCAGCCCGATAAAGCATATGCGCGTTTGCAAGCCTTGCTGAATCAGAATCCGAATGCCGATTTGTATATTCAGGCGGCCATTTTGTCAGTAACGCGCGAGGAAAACCTTTCGGTAACCGGCAACTATCTCGACAAAGCCTATCGTACCGGCACCAGCGAGCAAAAGAGCAGGGCGGCGGTTATCGGTGCCATGCGCTATGCCGATGCCAAACAGTACAAACAAGCTAAAGTATGGGCGGATAAAATCGTCTCTCCCGACTATGTGTTCGACAAAGCGGTATTGCGCGCCTCTATTGAAGCCGAAACCGGCAACGGCCGCACGGCACTTGCAGAAGCCCGCCGTGCCCAACGCCTGCCCGAACAGCAGGGCCGCTTCTTCAACAGCAGCGATTTGCAGCGGGTTTACCTGTTTGCTTTGGCCAAACACAGCAATCCCCAAGAAGCCTTGGCCGAATTGAACGCGCTGGCCGCCAAAGCCCGCAGACAGCCCGACGGTGCGGAGCGGTTGCCTGATATTCTTTACCAACGCGGCATGGTGTATGTCGATCAGTTGAAACAGCCCGAAAAAGCCATAGCCGATTTCCGCCATTATCTGCGTTTGAACCCGAACAGCGCCGCAGGTATGAATGCGCTCGGTTACACATTGCTTACCTTGCCGCAGTCCGATAAAGAAGAAGCATTCAGGCTGATTCAGGCGGCCTATCAGCAAGAGCCGGAATCCGCAGCCATCAATGACAGCATAGGCTGGGCATATTATCTGAAAGGCGATGCCCAAGCCGCACTGCCTTATCTGCAATATGCGTTCGAGCAGTATCCCGATCCTGAAGTGGCCGCACATTTGGGCGAAGTGTGGTGGGCGCTTGGCGAGCGGGAAAAGGCTAAAAACGTATGGAAGGAAGGTTTGAAGAAAGAAGGCGATAAAGCCGCCTTGAAACGCACCTTGCAACGTTTGGGCGTGAAACTGCCTGCTCCGGCCAAGAAAGCGAAAAAGAAGAAGTAAAGCTTAACTTGTCAGGCCGTCTGAACAGCTTCTACCGTTTTCAGACGGCCTTCTCCAAAATTACGGCTTATTCGGATGCCGCCGAACTTATCCCCCTTCCGACAGGTCAAGTTTGAATGTACCGACAAAAACAGGCCGTCTGAAACCGGCTTGAAAGCCTTTCAGACGGCCTTTCCTTATCATTCAAATCCACATACAGGTAACAGCATGAAACTCGATGTTTCTAAAATTTCATTGTGTGTCGCCGTATTGCTCGCAGCTTGTGCACAACCGCACATGCCGCCGCAAGAAAGCTGGCGCGCACAAACCGATATCGCCGACTTCGCCGCAGACGGCCGTTTGGCAGTAAAAGTTAACGAAAAAGGCTCTTATGCCAATTTTGACTGGACTTACCAGAATCAAGTGCAAACCATCAACGTAAACACCCCTCTGGGCAATACCCTCGGCCAACTTTGTCAGGACAGCCGCGGTGTGCTGGCCGTCGACAGCAAAGGCAAAGTCTATCAAGCCGGTACCGCGCAAGAGCTAAGCGAACGTTTACTCGGCTACTCGCTTCCCGTGCAATACCTGCATGTGTGGGCAAACGGCCAGTGGGTCAAAAACGCCCCTTACCAACTTCTTTCAGACGGCCGCCTGCAACAATTCGAGTGGACGATTTCACGTACCCTGAAGTCAGACGGATCGCCCCGCACTTTACTATTGGAAAGTTCCAAGCTGACTTTACGGCTGGTATTTGACCAAATGTCTCCCGCAAAAGACGGTAATGCACCCAAACAATGTGCTGCACGCGGATAACGGATAATTGCCATGAGTATCCATATTCCACAGCATGCACAAGCTTTTCTCGCGCCGGCCAAATTGAATTTGGATTTACGGATTACCGGCAGGCGCAGCGACGATTATCACAATCTGGAAAGTATTTTCTGCCTGATCGGTTTGTACGACACTATCTATCTGGCCGTGCGCACCGATGGAAAAATCGTCCTGCATACCCCGCTTGCCGGCGTAGAGCCCGAAAATGATTTGGCCTATCGTGCCGCTGCCGCTTTGCAAGTCCATTCAGACGGCCTGAGCGGTGTAGATATTTGGATGGAAAAACGCATTCCTATGGGCGGAGGATTGGGAGGAGGCAGTTCCGATGCCGCAACCGTATTGCTGGCATTGAACCGTTTATGGCATTGCGGGCTGACAAAACCACAATTAATCGATATCAGCGTGAAACTCGGCGCGGATGTTCCTTTTTTTATCTTCGGAAAAAACGCGTTTGCCAAAGGCATCGGCGAGCAATTGCAAGAAATTTCCGTTCCCCTTCAATGGTATGTTATCGTCAAGCCTCCCGTGCATGTCAGCACGGCAGTGATTTTTTCACACGAACGCTTGACACGGGATTCCGAACCCAGCATAATGCCGACTTTCCAAACGCTGCAACCATTCAGAAATGATATGCAGACAGTCGTTTTTCAGGAATATCCTGAAGTTTTACAGGCTTATCAAATACTTCAGCAATATGGAAATCCTTTAATGACAGGCTCAGGCGCCTGCTTGTTTTTAAGGTTCGACACTGAAGAAGAAGCCGAGTCTGTATACCGGCAAGTTTCAAACATATATGAAACATATTGTGTGGAAGGTTTAAACCGACACCCTTTGTTTGATATATAAGGTTGAAAGTGTTGGGGAGTCGTCAAGCGGTTAAGACACTGGATTTTGATTCCAGCATGCGAAGGTTCGAATCCTTCCTCCCCAGCCAGTTAAAAAGCGTGTAAGTTACCTTGCACGCTTTTTACGTTGTTATTCAAAGCGCCGAAGATTTGTTCCGGTAGTGGCGGATAATCCGATCATTTTACAGTTGCTATGAGTTGCCATGCCGGCTCATATTGTTTATGGTCGGTATCTTGTATAATTACTTGGTTTATCGTCAATAAAGCTGCTTTAAGGCTTTGAATGGCGGAATAGGGCGCGTATAATGGCGGTTCCTTAAAAATGGTCACTGGCGAAAGGAAGCATGATGTTTTCTGAGCGGAACCCTAACATAAACCCAGGTGATGAAGATATGGCTGCATACGACAGTTTGATGGTGTTTACCGGTAACGCCAACCCCGAGTTGGCGCAAAGAGTTGTTAAACACTTGGATATTTCTTTAGGCAATGCTTCTGTAGGCAAATTTTCAGATGGCGAAGTGGCCATTGAACTTTTGGAAAATGTGCGCGGACGCGACGTGTTCATCCTGCAACCGACCTGTGCACCTACCAATGACAATTTGATGGAAGTGTTGACGATGGCCGATGCGTTGAAACGTGCTTCCGCCGGCCGTATTACTGCTGCCATCCCTTATTTCGGTTATGCCCGCCAAGACCGCCGTCCTCGTTCCGTGCGTGTGCCGATTTCAGCCAAACTTGTTGCGAATATGCTGTATTCGGCAGGTATTGACCGCGTATTGACCGTTGATCTGCATGCCGACCAAATTCAAGGTTTCTTTGATATTCCGGTGGACAATATTTACGCGACACCGATTTTGATTAATGACATTCAACGCCAGCGTATTGAAAACCTGACTGTTGTCAGCCCCGATATCGGCGGTGTGGTGCGTGCCCGTGCCGTGGCTAAAATGCTGAATGTGGATTTGGCTATTATTGATAAACGCCGCCCTAAAGCCAATGTAGCCGAAGTAATGAATATTATCGGTGATATTCAAGACCGTACTTGCTTGATCGTCGACGATATGATCGATACGGCGAACACTTTATGTAAAGCTGCTTCCGCTTTGAAAGAGCGCGGTGCATCAAGAGTTTTGGCTTATGCCACTCATCCGGTATTCTCGGGTGAAGCAGTGTCGCGTATTGCTTCTTCGGATATTGACCAAGTTGTGGTTACCGATACGATTCCGTTATCAGATGCCGCACGTCAGTGCGAACGTATCCGTCAGGTTACGATTGCCGGATTGTTGGCCGAAACGGTGCGCCGTATCAGTAACGAAGAATCTGTTTCATATCTTTTCAATGAAGATGTGTTGACAACCGGCAGTGTATTTCTGCCATAACCCTTATCGTTTGAAGCTGGTCGCGGTGGAAAACGATTATTTTGTTTAATTTTGGAGTATTTTAATATGTCATACGAAATTCAAGCTACGCTTCGTGATGCACAGGGCACTGGTGCGAGCCGCCGCCTGCGTCGTGAAGGTAAAACCCCTGCCGTTCTGTACGGTGAAAACCAAGAGCCGGTAGCGATTGCCGTAGACCACAAAACCGTGTACTACGCACTGGAAAAAGAATCTTTCCATACTGCGTTGATTAAATTGACTTTGGACGGCAAAACCCAAGAAGTTATCGTGCGTGATTTCCAAATGCACCCGTTCCGTCAAGAAGTTCAACATATCGATTTCCAAGTTGTTGATGCTACCAAACCTTTGAAAATCCGTGTTCCTTTACATATCATTAATGCGGAAACTTCTCAAGCGGTTAAATTACAAGGCGGTCGTGTTTCTTTGTTGAACACTACTGTTGAAGTGGTCGCTCTGCCTAAAGATATCCCTGCTGCTTTGGAATTGGATTGCGCTTCCGTTGTGGCCGGTGATATTCTGCACTTGTCAGACATCAAATTCCCTGAAGGCGTGCAAAGTGTTGCTCTGAAACGTAATGCAAACTTGGCTGTTGCTACCGTAACCGGTAAAAAACGCTAATGAGCTAAAAGTAAAAAAATCCCACTGTAAATACAGTGGGATTTTTTTTACTTAGTATCGTTGTTTTCAAACGGCCTAATCTTTCAGACGGCCTAATCAATGAGTTGAAAAAGATCGATTTGCGGCAGTTATTTCAACATTCACTTGTTTGAATCTTCATCCAGTTTTTTCAGCCAAGCCAGTTTTTCACTGATTTTAATTTCCAATCCCCGCGGTGCAGGTTGGTAAAAATCAGGTTCAGGCAAACCGTCGGGCATATAAGTTTCTCCTGCGGCATAGGCGTTAGGTTCATCATGGGCATAACGGTATTCGCGCCCGTATCCTAATTCTTTCATGAGCTTGGTCGGAGCATTGCGTAAATGCACGGGTACTTCATCGCTGGCATTTTTTTTCACAAATTCACGCATTTGGTTATAGGCTTTGTACCCCGCGTTGGATTTTGCAGCCGCAGCCAGATACAACACGGCTTGCGCAAGGGCAAGTTCGCCTTCGGGGGAACCTAAGCGTTCATAAGTAGCGGCGGCCTCGTTGGCGATTTGCATGGCACGCGGGTCGGCTAAACCGATGTCTTCCCAAGCCATGCGCACAATGCGGCGGGCAAGATAGCGCGGGTCGGCTCCTCCGTCGAGCATGCGGCAAAACCAGTATAGCGAAGCATTGGGATGGGAGCCGCGCACGGATTTGTGTAGTGCGGAAATTTGATTGTAGAAACTTTCGCCGCCTTTATCGAAACGACGGATTTGCGTGCCGAGGCTGTCGGCAAGGAATTCCGAGCTGAGTTCGGTAATATTTTGTGTTTGGGCTGCGCGTAAGAGTTGTTCCAATAAGTTGAGCAGACGGCGGGCATCGCCATCGGCCGTATTAATCAGTAATTCACGGGCATCTTTGCTGATACTCATGTCGGCGTATTCGGGTAGGGCAAAGACTTTATCGGTGAGCTGTTGCAAATCGGCAGGGCTTAAAGATTGCAGCACATATACTTGGGCACGGCTGAGCAGGGCGGGGTTAACTTCAAATGACGGGTTTTCCGTAGTGGCTCCGATAAAGATAAGCAGGCCGCTCTCGACATGCGGTAAGAAAGCGTCTTGTTGGGCCTTGTTGAAGCGGTGTACTTCGTCGACAAATAGAATCGTCGATTGCCCTTGTTGCAAAGCGATTTCTGCTTTTTCAATGGCTTCGCGGATGTCTTTCACACCGGAAAATACAGCGGATACAGGCAGAAACTGGGCATGAAAACTTTGTGCCAGAATCCGTGCCAGAGTGGTTTTGCCGACACCGGGCGGCCCCCACAGCAACATGGAATGGGGTTTGCCGCCTTCAACGGCGACCCTGAGCGGCTTGCCTGCACCGATAAGGTGTTGTTGCCCGATCACTTCGTCCAAGGTATGCGGGCGTAAGCGTTCTGCGAGCGGCGCGTCGGGCTGACGGGAAAATAAATCCGGCATGATGATTCTTTCTTTTCAGACGGCCTGATTATATAGCAAGGCGATTAAGCCATTATACCGAGTCGAAAGGCTTAAAACGATCTGCTTGTTTTGCAGTATATTGTTTTTCCTAAAATTAAACTGCTGCGGTACAATATCCGCCAATATATATGGATGCCGCCGGTGCGGCAATTATTTTATATGTTGCAGAAAATAAAGGATAAATGATGAAAAAAATCATGCTGACGGCAGCCGTTTTGTTAACGGGGGCCTGTGCGACGGACGGCACTTTTTCAGGCAGCGGTATGGGTATGGCGGATTCGTTGGTTAGAACCGCCATAGACAATCAATGCAGGGTGGAACTGAACAACCGCAATGAATGGCGTATGGCCGCATTGGTAATGACGGCAAAGCAGCAGCGCGAATGGGAAGATAAAATCTGCGGTTGCGCCAGTGAAGAGGCTTTAAACCAGATGACTGCCGCCGAAATCATGCAAGTGGTCAGCCTTGCGACGCGTAATCAAGCCATTGCTTCGATAACGGCTAAAACGGTAACGGCCTGTGTGAAGCGGGTGTTCCGCCGATAACTTTTCAGATGGCCTGTTATGGAAGAGGCCGTCTGAAAAAAATCAACGACAATAAGGTCGAATACATACTAAAACCATTCACTCCCGATAAGGAGTGAGATAGAACGGCGCGTGTGTGCCCGACATAAATGAGTGTTATGGGTATTAAATGAAAACTTATTCGCTTCAAGACGTGCCGTTATTTTGTTTACGGTTTACAATATCCGCTATTTGAAATCTGCCCCTTCTGATTTTTTCAGACGGCCTTAAAACACAAAAACATATTTTTCAATCATTTAAATAGAGAAAAAACATGAAATACATCAGCACCCGCGGCGAAACTGCGTATAAACCGTTTAGTGAAGTTTTACTGATGGGGCTGGCACCCGATGGTGGGTTGATGCTGCCGGAAACCTATCCGCAAATCGATGCGGTTACTTTGGAAAAGTGGCGTGGTTTGAGTTATTCGGAATTGGCTTTTGAAATCATGAGCTTGTTCGTAACCGATATCCCTGCCGACGATTTACGCGGCATTCTCGACCGCACTTACACCGCCGAAGTATTTAACGGTGCGGAAATCACTCCCGTGCGCACACTTTCAGACGGCCTTAAGATTCAAGCGCTTTCAAACGGCCCGACCCTTGCGTTTAAAGACATGGCCATGCAGTTTTTGGGCAATGCTTTCGAATATGTGTTGGCAAAAGAAGGCAAAACGCTGAATATTCTCGGTGCCACCAGTGGCGACACCGGTTCGGCGGCCGAATACGCCTTGCGCGGCAAAAAGGGCATTAACGTTTTCATGTTGTCTCCCGAAGGCAAAATGAGCGATTTCCAACGCGCGCAAATGTTCAGCCTTCAAGATGAAAACATTCACAATATTGCAGTGGAAGGCATGTTTGATGATTGCCAAGACATTGTAAAAGCCGTTCAAAATGATGCCGAATTTAAAGCCGAATACCAAATCGGCACCGTAAACTCGATTAACTGGGGCCGTATTGTGGCTCAAGTGGTGTATTACTTCGCCGGTTATTTCAAAGCTACGCAAAGTAATGAGCAAAAAGTAAGTTTCTGCGTGCCGAGCGGCAATTTCGGTAACGTGTGTGCAGGCCATATCGCCCGCATGATGGGCTTGCCGATCGGCCGTTTGATTGTGGCAACCAATGAAAATGACGTACTTGATGAGTTTTTTAAAACTGGCCGTTACCTGCCGCGCACGGCCGAACACACTATGGTAACGTCCAGCCCTTCGATGGATATTTCCAAAGCCTCTAATTTCGAGCGCTTTATCTTCGATTTAACCGATAGGGATGCTGCCCGAGTGCGTGCTTTGTGGACGCAAGTAGGTGCGGGAGAAGGTTTCGATTTAAGTGCGCAGCTTGATAAAATCCGCCATCAATACGGCTTTGTATCCGGCAAGAGCACACACCAAGATCGTCTGCAAACCATTGCCGGAGTATATAAAACTGATAGCGAGTTGATTGACCCGCATACTGCCGACGGCATCAAAGTGGCGCGTGAAGTGCGTGAAGCGGGCGAAATCGTCGTATGCTTGGAAACGGCGTTGGCCGCGAAGTTTGAAAATACCATCCGCGGGGCTGTGGGAGAGGTAGCCGTGCCGCGCCCCGCTGCGTTGGCAGGCTTGGAAAAATTACCGCAGCGCGTTCAGGTGGTACCGAATGATGCCGATGCGGTGAAAGCCATCATCAGCAAAGTTTGTAAAAAATAAAGAATTGCTGTGGTAACGGAAAAAAGAATTTAGATACGATGACGGATTATACGGCACAGTTAAAAACACTTGCGGCAAGTCAAAATGATGCTGTTGCGCGCCATGTATTGCCCGACGGTAAAGCCGTGTGGATACGCAAAGCCGGCAGGCATAATGCGGCATGGCGTTATCGGCTGCTCGGTGTAGTAGTAAAAGTTTTGCATTTGGGAGTGCTTGCACCTGTTCCCAGCTTGGGCGGAACGACCGCTATTGCTACCGAGGTGGCGCGGTTGCGTGAATTATCGGCGGCCGGAGTATGTGTGCCGGAGCTTTTGGCGCAACAGGAAAACGCTTTGATGATGAGTGAGCTGGACGGGCAAACGCTGTTGGAGCATATTACTCGGGAAGCAGAACAAAAAAAGTTGGACAGCTGGTTGGCCGGAGTACACGCCATTGCGGAAGTACATCGTAAAAAACAGTTTCTTAGCCAAGCGTTTGCACGCAATATCATGTCGGACGGGGAGCGAATCGGCTTTATTGATTTTGAAGACAATCCGTTTACCGTACTCACTTTAGAGCAGTGCCAAAGTCGCGATTGGTTGTGTTATCTGCATTCCACGGTGCTGGTGCTTCAGCGGAACGGTTTATTGCCCGAAGCGGTGAAATTGTTGAAAGAATGTCTGCAACAGCAGCCACAAAACATCCAAAACTTGGTAAAACAGACAATCCGCCCCATATTGTGGATGCGGGTTTTACAGCACCGCCGCTGGGGGCGTGATACTTTGCAGTTGTCTGCTTTGGCCGGATTATTTTATTTATTTGATTTATAAATAATATATGAACAGTTAGGTATATAATGCAGAAGGCCGTCTGAAATGGTTTTCAGACGGCCTTCTGAAGTTTTGACAGTTTGTTGCCGTTATTTCATCGGTTGCACAGCTATAACAAATATTGTGATGAGAAAAGTTTTTGTTTAGAATCGTGCGCTTGCTCTAAACCGAATTTATTGATTACTCGCGAATTTTATATTATGCATATATCGAAAAAGCAGTCGAGTTGGGAATTATACAAACGACTGTTTGGCTATTTAAAAAGCTATTGGAAAGTTTTTTCCGTCGCCATTGTATCCATGCTGCTGGTGGCAGTTACCATGCCTGCATTCGGTTATCTTCTTAAGCCTTTGATTAACGAAGGCTTTGTCGATAAAAACATGCAAAAAATGACTTGGATGCCGCTGGCGATTGTCGGTTTGTTTTTGGTGCGCGGTATTTTCAACTTCATCAATGAATACTGTACCACCTACCTTTCCAGCCATCTGGTGCAGCGTATGCGTGGCGAAATGTTTGTCAAGCTGATGCGCCTGCCGTCAAATTATTTTAGCAGTAACAGCAGCGGCCGCATTATGTCCCGCGTGCTCAATGATGCGGGTCAGATTACCGATGCCGGTTTCAATGTGATTACCGTATTGGCGAAAGACGGTGTCAGCGTCATTGGTTTGCTCGGTTTATTGTTTTATTTGGATTGGAAGCTGACGCTGATTACATTCGCTATTTTGCCGGTGGTTGCTTTCAGCGTGCGCCTTGTCAGCCGCCGTTTGCGTAATTTATCTCTGTATAATCAAAAGTTTCTCGGTCAAATGATGCAGGTGCTCAATGAGAGCATCGATGGTGCGCGTGTGATTAAAGTTTACGGAGGCCAAAAATACGAAACCAACCGTTTCAACCATGTTTCCGATAATGTCCGTCGCAATAACGTCAAACAATCTGCGGCCAGCTCTATCGGCACCAGTTTTACGCAATTGATGGCAGCGGTTGCATTGGCCATAATTATTTATACTGCCGCTTCGCAAGCGCATTCGTCTGATTTCAGCGCAGGCGATTTCATGGCCTTTCTTTCCAGCATGATCATGATGTTTGATCCCATCAAGCGCATGACTGGTATTATGCAATCGTTGCAGCGCGGTTTGGCGGCGGCGGAAAGCGTGTTCGGCTTTTTGGATGAAGCCGAAGAAACCGACGGTGGCGTACAGACTTTGAATAACCGCCCCGGCGATATCGAATTTCGCCAAGTGGTTCACCGTTATCCCGAAGCCGAGCGGAACAGTTTGAATGGTGTCAATCTGATTGTTCCGCAAGGGCAGGTGGTTGCTTTGGTGGGGGCTTCAGGTTGCGGCAAAACCACGTTGGCCAATATGTTGCCGCGCTTTTTCAACCCCACCGAAGGTCAAGTGCTGATCGGCGGCACCGATATCCGCGAATACACGCTTGAAAGTTTGCGCGAGCAGATGGCTTTAGTGAGCCAAGATGTCGTGTTGTTCAACGGCAGTGTGGCCAGCAATATCGCTTACGGCCAGATGAATAAAGTCAGCGAAGCCGATATTGTTCAGGCGGCAAAAGCGGCGAATGCATGGGAATTTATCAAGGCCATGCCGCAAGGGTTGCAAACTGAAATCGGTGAGAACGGTTTGAAACTTTCCGGCGGCCAACGCCAGCGTTTGGCGATCGCCCGCGCCCTTCTGAAAAACGCCCCGATTTTGATTTTGGATGAAGCAACCAGCGCGTTAGATAATGAATCAGAACGTCTCGTGCAGGCTGCGTTGGAGAATCTGATGGTAAACCGTACTACCATCGTGATTGCGCACCGTCTCTCTACCATTGAAAAAGCCGACAATATCGTGGTAATGCACGAAGGGCGCGTAGTAGAGCAGGGCACGCATACCGAATTGTTGGCGAAGGGCGGGCGTTATGCCGATTTGCACAGCCTGCAATTCGATGAAACTTCGGAAGACTTGTCGGAAAAAAGCGACGGCCCGATCGCTGCGGTTATTTAATTTTTCAGACGGCCTTTTATCATTAATTAAAACGTTATTCAGAATCTGTTTTTCAAAATCATATAAATTAGGAAATCGACAATGGCAGCATTCAATACCCAGACCGTATTGTCCGTTCATCACTGGACAGACGCTTATTTCACCTTTACCTGCACCCGCGACGAAAGCCTGCGCTTTGAAAACGGCCAGTTTGTGATGGTGGGCCTGATGGTGGACGGTAAGCCGCTGATGCGTGCATACAGCGTGGCCAGTGCCAACTGGGAAGAACATCTCGAATTTTTCAGTATCAAAGTACAAGACGGCCCGTTGACCAGCCGCTTGCAACATTTGAAAGTGGGCGACGAGGTGCTGATCAGCAAAAAGCCTACCGGCACATTGATTTGCGGAGATTTGAACCCCGGCAAAAATCTGTATCTGCTTTCTACCGGCACCGGCATCGCACCTTTTCTGAGCATTACCAAAGACCCGGACGTATATGAGCAATTTGAAAAAATCATCTTGGTTCACGGGGTACGCTACAAGAAAGACTTAGCTTATTACGACCGTTTCACCAAAGAATTACCCGAGCACGAATACTTGGGTGAAATGGTAAAAGAAAAACTGATTTATTACCCCGTGGTTTCTCGTGAAGAATACCCGCACCAAGGCCATATTACCGATTTGATGCGCAGCGGTAAGATGTTTAAAGACATCGGTTTGCCGATGATGAATCCCGAGCACGACCGGGCAATGCTGTGCGGCAGCCCCGCCATGTTGAAAGATGTCAGCGCGGTATTGAATGAATTTGGTTTGGTGGTGTCGCCGAAAATGGGGCAACGCGGCGATTATTTGATCGAACGCGCTTTTGTTGACCAATAAAGGATTGTTGCCGTATATAAAGGCCGTCTGAAAAATGATTTTCAGACGGCCGCTGTTTGTTGAGAGCATCTTTAGGTTGAGCCGGTATGAAATTCACCGATACCCATTGCCATCTTGCCGACCCGTTATTCCGGGATAATCTGCCCGATATTATTACCGAAGCAGAGGCTTCGGGCATATGCCGGTTTATCGTGCCTTCCACGCACGCCGCCGATTTTGCCGACGTGGCGGCATTAAACGGTTTGCCGCAAGTGCATATTGCTTTCGGTATTCATCCGTGGTTTACAGAGTCGGCTGTCGATGCCGATTTAAACCGGCTGGAAAATTTTTTACAGCAATATCCGCAAGCATGGGTGGGTGAAATCGGTTTGGATTTTTACGATAAAAACCAAACATTGGCGGCGCGTGAATACCAGATACTATGGCTTACGCAGCAGCTTAAATTGGCACAGCAATACTGCCGCCCCGTTATTCTGCATAACCTAAAGGCCACCGCAGCATTGGTGGCAGTTGTGAAAGCCACCTGTTTTACACAGGGCGGGATCGCCCATGCATTTTCCGGCAGTTTGGAAGAAGCCCGTTCGCTTACGGCGTGCGGCTTCAAAATCGGTATCGGTTCACTGTTGTTGAACCCCACTGCCAAAAAAGCCCGCCAAGCTGCCCGCGAGCTGCCTTTAAGTGAAATTGTTTTGGAAACAGATAGTCCGTTTATGCTGGCAAACAGCGTGAACGTTCCGGCAAATGTACGCAAAATCGCCGAAATCGTTGCGGAACTGCGCGGAGTGCCTGTCGAAACCGTTGCGGAAGCAACGGAGCGGAATGTTGAGGCATTGTTGGGAAAGTGTGAATCTTAAATTTCAGTTTTGTATGAATTGAAAGAATCTTTAGAGGCCGTCTGAAAACCGTCTTTCAGACGGCCTTTGTTCAACCTGCTTTCCAAATCCGTTAGAATACCGGTAATTCTAACGATTCAGGCTGAACATCATGCAAACCATTCCCGTGCATACCCGGATTGCCGTTATCGGTGCAGGCCCTGTCGGAGTGCTGGCCGCTTTGCAACTGCATCGACAGGGAAAGCAGGTATTGTTGATAGAAGCACGCGCCAAAGGTGTCGAAATTAAAGACAAACGCACGCTGGCTTTATCGTTCAACAGCGTGCAAGCCTTCCAAGCGGCAGGCGTGGATTTGCCCGAAAACGAAACCACCCGTATTAAAAACGTGCATATTTCCCAGCAAGATCATTTCGGGCGTACTCTGCTGCGTGCGGAGGATATGAATGCGGCCGAATTGGGGCGCACTGTGGATTATGCGGTGATTATGCGCCAATGCGAAGCTGCGCTTGAGAAGCAAAACCTGCCTGTGCTGTGGCAAACCCAAGTACGGCACGTGCGTACGCTTTCGCATTTTGCCGAATTGGATGTGATGTATAACGGGCAATCGCACAGTATCACGGCGGATTGGATTATTCTGGCGGAAGGCGGACACCTTGCCGAGCAGCTTCCCGGTCTGCACCGACACAGCTACGACTACCGGCAGTCGGCATTGGTTACGACGCTTGAATTCGACCGGCCGACCGACGGCACGGCTTACGAACGCTTTGCCGATAACGGCCCGTTTGCATTGCTGCCTTATCATGACGCTTACCGGTTGGTTTGGACGCGTACGCCCGAAGATGCTTTGGCCTTGAAAGATATGGCATTTACTGATTTTGCACGGGAGTTCGAGCAGGCTTTCGGCAATCGTTTGGGCCGTCTGAAAAAACGCGGAGAAGCAGCCGTTTTCCCTTTGCAGCTCAAACAGTTGAATCGTGTGTATAGCGGGCGGGTAATCTGTATCGGCAACGCCGCACAAACCATGCATCCTGTTGCCGCCCAAGGTTTGAATTTAGGCGTGCGCGACGCATTGGCATTGGCGCGGGTGTTTGCTGCGCCGCATAGTTTGAAAAACAGCAAACTGGCGCAGCAATATGCGGCAGCCCGCCGTTTGGATGCGCATGCTATTGTCGGCTTTACCCACAGTTTGGTAACGTTGTTCGACCATCCCGATGCCTTGTTGAAATTCGGACGTGGCGGCGTGATGGCGTTGTTGGACGGTATTCCCGCTGCACGTAAAAAATTCACCGAGCAGTTGATCTTCGGTATTTGATGAAACGAATGTGAAAAGGCCGTCTGAAAACTTTTCAGACGGCCTTTGGCTATCTATAAAGCCTTCAGTAAGAACGATTGCCGAAGAGCTTGTTTGATTAAGATTCCTGCCTATTCGTCGGCAAACAAGCTCTTAAACCACAATACAATGCTGTCGTAAGTGCGGCCGAACCAGCCGGCTTCTTCCACCGAATTGAGGGCAACCACATTTTTTTCCGCCAATACTTTGCCACCGTTCATGATTCTGAGCGTGCCCAGCACTTGGCCTTTTTCAATCGGCGCAAGCACAGGTTGCATGGTTTCCAGTATCGGTTTAATGTTTTTGCCTTCACCGTGCGGAATGGTTACATAAGCCGCATCCAAAAAGCCGACGTTCACGGCATTGGAGCTGCCCTTATACACTTTTACCTGTGAAATGGTTTGGTTGGCATCATACAGTTTCGGAGTGTCGTAAGACTGTAATGCCCAGTTCAGCAGTTTGCTGCTTTCAGAGGCACGTGCTTCGGTGCTTTCGGTACCGACCACTACGGAAATTACGCGGCGGCCGTTGCGTTTGCTGGAAGCAATCAGATTGTAGCCGGCACTGCTGGTGTGGCCGGTTTTCAGGCCGTCTACGCTGGGGTCGCGGTAGAGCAGCAAATTGCGGTTGGGTTGTTCAATATTGTTGTATTTAAACGATTTAATTGAATAGATGGGGTAATACTTGGGAAAGTCGCGGATGATGGCTCCGGCAAGGATGGCCAAGTCGTTCACACTGGTGAGATGACCTTCGCCGGGCAAGCCGGTGCTGTTTAGGAAATGGGTTTGGGTCATGCCGAGGCGTTTGGCTTCGGTGTTCATCATCGTGGCAAAACCTTCTTCGCTGCCGCCGATGGCTTCGGCCAGAGTGATGGCGGCATCATTGCCCGATTGAACGATCAAGCCTTTAATCAGGTCGCTGACACTGGCCGGTTTTGCGGGGTCGAGAAACATGCGTGAACCTTCGGCTTTCCAGCCTTTTCGCGAAACGGTAAGCATTTGGTCGGGCTTCAGGGTGCCGTTATCCAAGGCTTTGAATGTCAGATAAGCGGTCATTAATTTCGTTAACGAAGCAGGTTCGACTTGGGTATCCAAACCTTTTTGCGCCAACACTTGGCCGCTTTGCAAATCTTTGATTAAAAATGCGGTGGCGGCGATTTCCGGCACGGGAGCGGCAGGCATAGCGGCTGCGGTGGTTGCAGGTATCGCAGCCGGTGCAGACGCGGCTTGCGGCGCGGCAGGTGCGGTTTGTTCCGGTGCGGCAATGGCGTTGCCAAGCATTAAGGAGGCCACAGTCAGGCCGAGTAAGGTTTTCTTCATGTTTTGAACTTTTTGCTTTTCAGGTCATAAAAACACAAGCCGTCTGTTTCAGGCGGCCTGTTCGTTATCGGATAGTGTGCAGAATGAATCTGAAGCCGTTTGGGATGCTCTGAAATAAGGAGCATTCTTTCAAATGCGTTGGAATACTGCATGTGTTGCAAAACCCCTAACGTTGAACGATCCCGTCTCTCCAATTAGGAATAACAGACAGGTTGCAATAGGGTAACGTTTTGCTTGGCGAGCAAACATTATACCTATTAATACTTTCATTTGTTAAGATTTTTCTTGATTTCAGACGGCCTGCGGGGTATGGTTTGGGCTTTGTTGCATTTGTCTTTAAACAAAGAGCATAAACCGGTTTAAACGGCAGCCGTTGTGCGAGATAGGGCGGCCGGATTCAGCCGCATCGTAAAGTGTTGTTTTATCCTTTTGATTAGAAAAATATTCATGATGAACACTCCTTCTTATTCCGATTACCTGATCCGCATTCTGACTTCTTCTGTGTACGACGTGGCGGTTGAAACGCCGCTGGAACCCGCCCGCGGTTTATCGCGCCGTGCCAACAATAATATTTTGCTCAAGCGTGAAGATTTGCAGCCTGTGTTTTCATTCAAAATACGCGGGGCATACAACAAAATGGCCAAATTGCCCCGAGAGGCGCTTGCCCGCGGCATTATTGCGGCCAGTGCGGGAAACCATGCTCAAGGTGTTGCGATGTCTGCCCAGAAACTGGGTTGCCGCGCCGTGATTGTGATGCCCGAAACCACGCCGCAGATTAAAGTGGATGCCGTCAGAAACCGCGGCGGCGAAGTGGTGCTGAAAGGCGTTTCGTTCAACGATGCTTACGACCATGCCGTTAAATTGGCCGAAGAGCAAAAGCTCACCTATATCGCCCCGTTTGACGATCCGGATGTGATTGCCGGCCAAGGCACCATCGGTATGGAAATCCTGCGCCAGAAACCCAACGAAATAGATGCTATTTTTGTGCCCATCGGCGGCGGCGGGCTGGCAGCCGGAGTAGCGGCATTTATCAAACAAGTCCGCCCGGAAATCAAAATCATCGGTGTGCAGACTAACGATTCCTGCTGTATGAAAATTTCTATCGCCCAAGGCGAGCGTGTGGAGCTGAAAGATGTCGGCCTGTTTTCAGACGGCACCGCAGTAAAGCTGGTGGGCGAGGAAACTTTCCGTATCTGCCGTGATTTGCTTGACGACATCATTACCGTGCATACCGATGCCATTTGCGGGGCGATTAAAGATATTTTTGACGACACCCGCAGCATTATGGAGCCCGCCGGTGCATTGGCTTTGGCAGGTTTGAAAGCCTATATCGCACGCAACCGGGCCGAAGGAGAAACTTTGGTGGCAGTAACCAGCGGAGCCAATATGAACTTTCACCGCTTGCGCCATGTGTCGGAACGTAGCGAGCTTGGGGAAGGCCATGAAGGTATTTTTGCCGTGTCGATTCCTGAAAAACCCGGTAGCTTTCTGAAGTTCATCAATGTGTTGGGGAACCGCAATATCACGGAATTCAACTACCGTTACGGCGACGATGAGATTGCACATATTTTCGTCGGTGTTCAGACGGCCGGCACGCAGGACTTGGCCAAAATCAGTGCGGAACTTACTGCCGCAGGATTACCGAATACCGATTTGACTGATGATGAAATTGCCAAAATCCATATCCGCTACATGGTTGGCGGCCGTACGCACAAAGTGGAGAGCGAGCGGGTTGTCAGCTTCGAGTTTCCGGAGCGTCCCGGGGCTTTGGCGCGATTCTTAAGCCATATGCGCACAGGGTGGAATATTACTTTGTTCCACTACCGTAACCATGGTGCGGATTACGGCAGGGTGTTGGTCGGTGTGGATGTGCCGCCGCAGGATAATCAGGCATTTGAAGATTTTCTGGATAATTTGGGCTATGTCTATGAAGACGAAACCCATAATGCCGCATATAAGCTGTTTTTGAGTTGAGAAAGTAAGTTTGGCAAAGGCCGTCTGAAACTTTTCAGACGGCCTTGTTTGATTTGACGGTTTAAGCGGTAAGTTAAACACCGCGTGCACGGTTTTCGTGAAATCGGGCTTGCCAGTCCGCAAATTTTCCCTGCTCGATGGCTTCGCGCATTTCGGCCATTAAAGTTTGATAATAGTGCAAATTATGGATGGTATTCAGTTGCGCCCCTAAAATTTCGCCGGCACGGTGCAGATGGTGCAGATAAGAGCGGCTGAAATTCCGGCAGGCATAGCAAGTGCAGGTTTCATCTATCGGTCGGGTATCCAGTTTGTGTTTCGCATTTTTGATTTTCAAATCGCCGAAACGGGTAAACAGCCAGCCGTTGCGGGCATTGCGCGTAGGCATCACACAGTCGAACATGTCTACACCGTGTGCCACACCGTATACCAAATCTTCGGGGGTGCCCACACCCATCAAATAATGGGGTTTGTGTTCGGGCAGAATAGGGCCGACGGCACGTAACATGCGGTACATTTCAGGTTTGGGCTCGCCTACGGAAAGCCCGCCGATGGCCAATCCGGGAAAATCGAATTGTTCCAAGCCTTTTAAAGATTCCTCGCGTAAGTCTTCATACATTGCGCCTTGTACAATACCGAAAAGCGCATTGGGGTTGTTTAAATCTTCAAAAGCTTTTTTAGAACGTTCCGCCCAGCGTAAGCTCATTTGCAGCGATTTTTGAGCCTGAGAGTGAGAGGCTTCTCCCGGGGTGCATTCGTCAAGCTGCATCACGATATCGGAGTTCAATACGGTTTGGATTTTCATCGAAATTTCAGGAGAAAGGAACAGCCTGTCGCCGTTAATCGGGCTTTTAAAGGTGCATCCTTCCTCCGTCAGTTTGCGCATGTCCGAAAGGGAGAAAACTTGAAAGCCGCCCGAGTCGGTAAGAATCGGTTTGTCCCAACCGATAAAATGATGGAGACCGCCGAATTGTTCGATTACTTCCAAGCCGGGGCGCAGCCACAAATGATAAGTGTTGCCTAAAATAATCTGCGCTTTGATATCGTGCAGATTTTGGGGAGTCATGGCTTTGACTGATCCGTAAGTGCCGACGGGCATGAAAACCGGCGTTTCTATTTTGCCGTGATTCAATTCCAAGGTGCCGCGCCGGGCATGCCCGTCTTTTTTATGCAAAGTAAATTTCAACATGGTTGTTGCAAAGTAGATTCAAAACAGGCGCAATTATAGCGGAATTCTTTCCAGGTCGTCTGAAAAGAACAGGCCGCAGCTTGCCAACGGCTTTTGCAATCAGATACAATTTATAACTTATTTTGCAGGCACGTAGCTCAGTTGGTTAGAGCACCACCTTGACATGGTGGGGGTCGTTGGTTCGAATCCGATCGTGCCTACCATCTTTTATTTGAAAACAACAAAAACGAAAGGTTTGTTTTTGTTGTTTGTTGCATTTATCGGTTTGGAGTCGTACATGCTTAATATTACCTTGCCCGACGGTTCGATCCGTCAGTTTGAAGCCCCGGTTTCCGTTTACGACGTAGCGGCTTCTATCGGCACGGGTCTGGCAAAAGCCACGGTTGCCGGCAAGGTAAACGGGAAGTTGGTGGATGCTTGCGATCTGATTAAAGAAGATGCGCAAGTACAGATCATTACGCCCAAAGATCCCGAAGGCGTGGAAATTATCCGCCACTCTTGTGCGCATTTGATAGGCCATGCCGTCAAGCAGCTTTATCCTGAAGCCAAAATGGTTATAGGTCCCGTTATTGAAGATGGCTTTTACTATGATATAGCGACGGATAAGCCTTTTACGCCGGAGGACGTTGCTAAAATCGAAGCACGCATGAAAGAGTTGATCGCCCAAGACTATAATGTGATTAAGGTAATGACTCCCCGTGCAGAAACCGTCGATACGTTTAAAGAGCGCGGCGAAGAATACAAATTACGCCTGATTGAAGATATGCCCGAAGTAGAAGCCATGGGTTTGTATCATCATCAAGAATACGTCGACATGTGCCGTGGTCCGCACGTGCCCAATACCCGTTTTCTGAAAAACTTTAAATTAACGAAGTTGGCCGGAGCTTACTGGCGCGGTGACAGCAATAACGAAATGTTGCAGCGTATTTATGGCACGGCTTGGGCGACGAAAGATGATTTAAAAGCCTATATCACTCGTATGGAGGAAGCCGAAAAGCGCGACCATCGGAAGTTGGGTAAGCAGCTTGATCTGTTCCACCTTCAAGATGAGGCTCCCGGCATGGTGTTTTGGCACCCCAAAGGTTGGGCTTTGTGGCAAACCATTGAGCAGCACATGCGCAAGGAGCTGAATGCAGCGGGTTATAAAGAAGTTAAAACGCCGCAGATTATGGATAAAACCTTTTGGGAGCGTTCGGGCCACTGGCAAAACTATAAAGACAATATGTTTACCACTCAGTCGGAAAAACGTGAATATGCCGTTAAGCCGATGAATTGTCCGGGGCATGTGCAGATTTTCAATCATGGGCTGCGCTCTTATCGCGATTTGCCGATGCGCTTGGCAGAGTTTGGTTCTTGCCATCGCAATGAACCTAGTGGCGCATTGCATGGTCTGATGCGTGTTCGCGGATTTGTGCAAGACGATGCGCATATTTTCTGTACGGAAGATCAAATCGTTGCAGAATCACGTGCCTTCAATGAACTTTTAATGCGTATTTACAAGCAATTCGGGTTCAATGACGTATCGGTTAAATTGTCATTGCGTCCGGAGCAACGCGCAGGTTCGGATGAGGTTTGGGATAGGGCCGAAAGCGGTTTGCGTGAAGCATTGACTGCTTGTGGTGTCGAATGGGAAGAATTGCCCGGTGAAGGAGCGTTCTATGGCCCTAAAATTGAATATCACATTAAAGATGCCATCGGTCGTTCTTGGCAATGCGGAACCTTACAGTTGGATTTCGTCTTGCCTGAGCGGTTGGATGCGGAATACGTTACTGAAAACAACGATCGTGCCCGCCCTGTGATGCTGCATCGTGCAATTTTAGGTTCGTTAGAGCGGTTCATTGGCATTCTGATTGAAAACCATGCAGGTTCTTTCCCGCTTTGGCTGGCTCCGGTTCAGTTGGTAATTATGAATATTACCGAACATCAGGCTGAGTACTGTCGTGAAGTGGCTGAAAAATTGAAAGAAGAAGGCTTCCGGATTGAATTAGACTTACGTAACGAAAAAATCGGTTACAAAATCCGCGACAACAGCCAGTACCGTTTCCCTTACCAAATCGTTGTTGGTGAGAAAGAAAAGCAAGAAAACAAAGTGGCCGTGCGCCGCAAAGCAGAAGACTTAGGCTCGTTGGATTTGGGTGATTTCATTGCACATCTCAAGCAGGAAATCGCTATGGCCTTAGTTAATCATTAATTTTTAAAAGGAGTATTGTCATCGCTCAAGAACGCGAAGCACGAATCAATGGTGAAATAACAGCCAAAGAAGTGCGATTAATCAGTGGTTCAGGCGAACAGCTTGGTGTTGTGTCTGTCCGTGAAGCTTTGGCTATGGCCGAAGAGCAGGACGTGGATTTGGTGGAGATTTCACCCACTGCCAAGCCGCCTGTGTGTAAACTCATGGATTTTGGTAAATATAAATACCAACAAGCGAAAAAACGCGACGAGGCTAAAAAGAAGCAGAAATTGGTGCAGATTAAGGAAATTAAATTCCGTCCGGGCACCGATGAGGGTGATTACAACATCAAAATGCGCAATATCAACCGCTTTTTGGAAGATGGCGACAAAGTAAAAGTAACTTTGCGTTTCCGTGGACGCGAAATGGCCCATCAGCAATTGGGTGCTCAGTTACTGGAGCGGGTGAAAGAAGATTTGGCCGAAGTTGGCACTGTTGAGCAATTTCCTAAAATGGAAGGCCGCCAAATGGTTATGATGATTGCGCCTAAAAAGAAATAAAGTTATAATTTTCAACTTGCCTTGATTTGCCGTGCAGGGCAAGTTTAACTCGGCGGCAAAAACCGTGATATAGGGGCCTCAAGTGTTTTGGCTTAATGGTTCGAAATCCCCTTATATCTTATCTAATAAATGATATGGAGTATTCCCATGCCTAAAATGAAAACCAAGTCGGGCGCTAAAAAACGCTTTAAAGTACTGGGTAACGGCGGTGTGAAACGCGCTCATGCGTTTAAGCGTCACATCCTGACCAAAAAAACCACCAAAAACAAACGTCAATTGCGCGGTACCTCAATGGTAAATGAACGCGATTTGGCTTCTGTTGCTAAAATGTTGCCCTACGCTTAAGGAGTTAGAATATGCCACGCGTAAAACGCGGTGTAACCGCACGTGCCCGTCACAAAAAAGTATTAGCGTTAGCCAAAGGCTATCGTGGTCGTCGTAAAAATGTCTACCGTGTTGCTAAGCAAGCGGTAATGAAGGCTGGTCAATATGCTTACCGTGATCGCCGTCAGCGCAAACGTCAATTCCGTCAACTGTGGATCGTGCGCATCAACGCAGGTGCTCGTGAAAATGGTTTGTCTTACAGCAAATTCATGAACGGTTTGAAACGTGCTGCTATTGAAATCGACCGTAAAGTATTGGCTGACTTGGCAGTATTTGATAAAGCTGCTTTCACTCAGCTGGTTGAAAAAGCTAAAGCTGCTTTGGCTTAATACTTTTGAGAATTTAAAAGGAAACTTCGGTTTCCTTTTTTTTATGGCTGTTTATTTCATCGGACATCTAGAACAAGTAATGTAGATTTTTGTTTAGACTGCTGTTTTTTCGGTGCAATTTGCGTTACAATGCTTAGCTTTCGAAGTGAAACGGAAAGCCTTAAGCAGGCTGTCTGAATCTGTTTTCAGACGGCCTTGTTATTTAGTGTCCGTTGTTGGATGCTATATTAAGCCAAAATAAAGCACTAAGAAATGATGGTGCTGGCATCAATTACAGTAGGATAGTGGCGGCAACAGATTGATAAATGGTTTTGCTTTGCCATAACTTGAACAACTGATAAAACGAATCAAAACATCATGGAAAATGTAAACCGTATTGTTGCAGAAGGTATCGCCGCTATAGAGGCAGCGGCGGATTTCAATGTGCTGGAACAAGTAAAAGCCCGTTATTTGGGTAAAACCGGTGAGTTGACCGGCCTTCTGAAAACTTTAGGCCAAATGTCTCCGGAAGAGCGTAAAACCATCGGTGCGCATATCAATGAATGTAAAAACCAGTTTCAGACGGCCTACAACCAAAAGCGTGATGCTTTGAACGAGGCTAAATTGCAGGCACAGCTGGCAGCAGAATCGTTGGATGTTACGCTGCCCGGGCGCAGTCAAAGCAACGGAGGGTTGCATCCAGTTACCTTGACCTTGCAACGTGTGGTCGAGCTGTTTCACGGTATGGGTTTTGAAGTGGCGGATGGCCCGGAAATCGAAGATGATTTCCATAATTTCCAAACGCTTAATATTCCTCAAAATCATCCTGCCCGTGCAATGCAAGATACTTTTTACGTCGAAAATGGTGATGTGTTGCGTACCCACACTTCCCCAATTCAAATCCGTTACATGCTGGATAAAAAGGAACCTCCTATCCGCATCATTGCTCCCGGCCGTGTGTACCGCGTCGATTCGGATGCTACACATTCGCCGATGTTCCATCAGGCCGAAGGTTTGTGGGTGGAAGAGGGTGTAACCTTTGCCGATTTGAAGGCTGTTTTTACTGATTTTATTCGTCGCTTTTTTGAACGCGATGATTTGCAAGTGCGTTTCCGTCCTTCCTTCTTCCCCTTTACCGAGCCTTCCGCCGAAATCGATATCATGGGCGAGCGCGGTTGGTTGGAAGTTGGCGGGTGCGGCATGGTGCATCCTAACGTATTGAAAAATGTAAATATCGACTCCGAAAAATATACCGGTTTTGCTTTTGGTATCGGATTGGATCGTTTTGCCATGTTGCGTTACGGTGTAAACGATTTGCGCTTGTTTTTTGATAATGATCTGAATTTCTTAAAACAATTTAAATAAGATTGTTTTTCCATTATTTTCAGACGGCCTTACAGATGAGGCCGTCTGAAAAACAGTCTACAAATATGAGCCGTTTCAGACGGCACTGTATAAGCATTTATTTAAAGAGACGATCATGCAATTTTCTTATCATTGGTTAAAAACACAGGCTCAGACTGAGTTGTCTGCCGAGGACATGGCTCATACCTTGACCATGGCCGGTTTGGAAGTGGAAGAAGCTGAAACTGCTGCACCAGCTTTCAATGGTGTGGCAATTGCTGAAGTGAAAGCAGTAGAAAAACATCCTGATGCCGACCGGCTGAACGTAACCCAAGTCGATGCCGGCACAGGCGAGCTGATTCAGATTGTCTGCGGTGCGCCGAATGTGAAACCCGGCATCAAAGTACCGTGTGCTTTGCCGGGAGCGGTGTTGCCGGGTAATTTTAAAATCAAGCCTACCAAAATGCGCGGACAAACTTCTAACGGTATGTTGTGTTCTTCCAAAGAATTGGGCTTGCCTGAAGACGGTGTGGACGGTTTATTGATTTTGCCTGCGGATGCTCCGGTTGGGCAAAATATCCGTGATTATTTGGATTTTGACGATACCGTTTTTACGCTGAAAATCACGCCCAATAGAGCCGATTGCCTCAGCATCAAAGGATTGGCCCGCGAAGTGGCGGCATTGACGCAATGCAATAATGTGCCGGTTGCTATTCAGACGGCCTCAATAAACAGCGACAGAATCCAGCCTGTACGTATTGATGCACCGGAGGATTGTGGCCGTTTTATCAGTCGTGTGATTGAAAATGTGAACGCTAAGGCAATTACGCCGGATTGGATGAAACAACGTCTGGTACGTAGCGGCATTCGTTCTGTTTCGGCATTGGTAGATATCGGCAATTATGTGATGCTGGAGCTGGGTCAGCCCATGCATGTTTTTGATGCCGACAAATTGAACGGCAGCATTATTGTCCGCCGTGCACAAAACGGTGAAACATTGGCATGCCTGAATGAAAAAAACGTTGTTTTGGCTGACAATACGTTGGTTATCGCCGATGAAAAAGGTGTATTGAGCATGGCCGGTTTGATGGGGGGCGAGGCAAGCGCGGTTTCGGACGATACGAAGAATATTATTTTGGAATCAGCTTATTTTGCACCTGAAATCATTGCCGGCAAATCACGTCAATACGGTTTCGGTTCGGATTCTTCTTTCCGCTTCGAGCGGGGAGTGGATTGGCAACTCCAAGCCGATGCCATTGAGCGTGCCACACAATTGATAGTAGATATTTGCGGCGGTTCGGTTGGTGTGATGACTGAAGCCGTGGGTACGTTGCCTGTAAGGAAAAAAGTGCAGGTCCGTCTGAATCGGGTAGAAAAAGTATTGGGCGTGAAAGTGGCTGCCGAGCAAGTGCAGACTATTTTGCAGCATTTGGGTTTGAACCCTGTCGCTATTGCGGAAGGTTTTGAAGTAACCGCACCGAGTTTCCGTTTCGATATCGAAATTGAAGCCGATTTGATTGAAGAAATCGCCCGTGTTTACGGCTACGAAAATGTTCCCGATGATTACACTTCAGGCCGTCTGAAAATGATGGCGCTGCCCGAAACCCGCCGTCCGCGGTTTGACGTTTACCGCCAACTGGCTGCACGCGGCTATCAGGAAGTGGTGAGCTACGCTTTCGTTAATGAACAGTGGGAGCAGGATTTCGCTGCCAACGGTAATCCTATCCGCCTGCAAAACCCGTTGGCTGCACAATACAGCGTGATGCGCTCAACACTTATCGGTGGTTTGGTGGAGATCCTGCAAAACAATCTCAACCGCAAACAAAACCGTGTACGCGTGTTTGAAATCGCCCGAGTGTTCAGCAAAGATTCAGACGGCCGTTTTGTACAAAACGAACGCATCGGCGGCTTGGTTTATGGTACTGCCGAACCTGAACAATGGGGGGTAAAAGCACGCCCTGCAGATTTTTATGATGTCAAAGCCGATGTGGAATCGTTGCTGGCAGGTAAAACAGTATCGTTTGTGAAAGCCGAGCATCCTGCCCTGCATCCGGGGCGGACTGCTGAGATTGTTTTAGACGGCAAAGTGATTGGTTTTATAGGGGAACTGCATCCGAAATGGTTGCAGAAATATGACCTGCCGCAGGCTGCGTTGGTGTTCGAGTTGGATATGGCTGCTGTGACGGAGGCGGAAAAAGTGGCATACAAGCCCGTTTCAAAATTCCAGCCTGCCCGTCGCGATTTGGCGTTCGTGATGCCTGAAAACATGACTCATGATGATTTGTTGGCGGTATTGCGTAGCGTCGGCAGCAAATTGATTCAAGAAATCAGCGTTTTTGATGTGTATCGCGGAACAGGGTTGCCGGAAGGTATGAAGAGTATGGCGGTAAAAGTGATTTTACAGGATGCCGAGGCAACTTTAACGGATGAAGTGGTAGAGTCTGTAATGAGCAAGTTGGTGGCTGCCGCTGAAGCTGCAGGAACGCAACTACGTTGTTAAAAAAATATATATTCGCTTGAATTCTAAACGAAAATTGGTAATAATTCGCAGTGTTAAAAAACGAAGGTAATAAAATGACATTAACTAAAGCAGAACTGGCTGACATTTTGGTGGAAAAAGTAAGCAGCGTCACCAAAAACGATGCCAAAGAAATCGTCGAACTCTTTTTTGAAGAAATCCGTGCTACGTTGGCTCGTGGTGAAGAAATCAAAATTTCCGGCTTCGGTAATTTCCAGTTGCGCGATAAACCGCAACGTCCCGGACGCAACCCGAAAACCGGAGAAGAAGTTCCGATTACCGCCCGCCGCGTAGTGACTTTCCATGCTAGCCAAAAACTCAAAGGCATGGTGGAGCATTACTATGACAAACAACGCTAACGCAACCGTATTGCCAGTTATTCCCGCAAAGCGCTATTTCACACTTGATGAAATGTGTGAATTGGTGCAAATCAGTCCTGCCCAGTTTGCTCAGTGGCAGCATGAAAACGGTATGGTTATCGGTTACGGCGGTGATCGCTACACCCGCTTGGATGTAGTGAAACTGCGTAAGTTGAAAGACACTTTTGCGCCGTTTGTGGACGAGTTTAATCATAATGCTTTGGATGCGGACGGAAACCCCGCTATTCAGGCGGATGAGATGCGTGCCGAGCTGCAAAAATTGTTGGCCGGAATCGAAAAAACGCTTGCCAGTTAGATGATGTGATTCTATAATCGCGTCTTTCCTTGAGTCGGAGTGTGGCGCAGTCTGGTAGCGCACTTGCATGGGGTGCAAGGGGTCGAAGGTTCGAATCCTTTCACTCCGACCAAAAGATACTAAAAGTCAGCTACTTGAACTAGCTGGCTTTTTTATTGCATCGGATTTGCAGTTTGTCTGTTACAAAGCCATTAAATAAACCGACATTGGTTTTCAAAAGGGCAGGTTTTTTTAAAACGGCCTTTTTTCGGAAAATATCATGAAACCATCTATTTTAGAAAAATTACAACAACTTGCCGAAAGGCTGGAAGAGGTAACCCATCTGTTGGGTACACCGGAAGTTACCGACGATATGGATAATTACCGCAAGCTCACGCGCGAGCATGCGGAGATTACGCCTATGGTGGAAGTATTCCAAAAATACCGTCAGGCTCAGAGTGATTTGGCGGATGCGGAAGAAATGCTCTCGGATCCGGAGATGAAAGAGTTTGCCGCTGAAGAAATCGAAGCCGCCAATGCGCAGATAGAAACGCTGGAAACCGAATTGCAAAAGTTGTTGCTGCCTAAAGATGAAGATGACGATAAAAACATTTTCATCGAAGTGCGTGCCGGTACCGGCGGAGATGAGGCGGCTTTGTTTGCCGGAGATCTGCTGCGTATGTACAGCCGTTTTGCCGAGCGTAACCGCTGGCAGGTGGAAATTGTGTCTGCCAATGAAAGTGATTTGGGTGGTTATAAAGAAGTGATTGCCCGTATCGTGGGGTTGGGCGCATACAGCAAGCTCAAGTTTGAATCGGGCGGGCATCGCGTACAGCGCGTTCCTGCAACCGAAAGCCAAGGGCGTATCCATACTTCGGCTTGTACGGTTGCCGTGATGCCTGAGGCGGACGAGCTGGAAGAAATCCAGTTGAATCCGGCCGATTTGCGCATCGACACCTTCCGTGCTTCGGGTGCGGGCGGACAGCACATCAATAAAACCGATTCCGCCGTACGGATCACCCACTTGCCGACCGGTATGGTGGTGGAGTGTCAAGACGGGCGTTCGCAACACAGCAATAAAGCTCAGGCAATGAAAGTATTGGCTGCCCGTTTGAATGATGCCCGGAAGCGCGAAGCTCAAGCCAAAGAAGCCGCCGAGCGTAAGAGCTTAATCGGCAGCGGCGACCGCAGTGAGCGTATCCGTACTTATAACTATCCGCAAGGCCGTGTTACCGACCATCGCATCAATCTGACCCTGCATAAACTGGATTTTATTATGGACGGGGACTTGGAAGAATTAACCGGTGCGTTACTGGCCGAACATCAGGCCGAGCAGTTGGCCAGTATGGGCGATTAATCAGGCATCTTGTTGATGGTTGAAGAGGCCGTTTGAAAGAGTGGTTTTCAGACGGCCTGATGAATCAGTATCAGCTTATTTGCTTTGCTTCATTAGCTATAAATCTCAGCACCTTTCTTCATAAACTCAATCGCTTTTTCTTCCATGCCTTTTTGCGCGGCGGCGTAGTCGCGCACTTCCTGCGTGATTTTCATCGAGCAGAATTTGGGGCCGCACATCGAGCAGAAGTGGGCGATTTTTGCGCCTTCCGCCGGCAGGGTTTGGTCGTGGTAGCTTTCGGCGCGTTCGGGGTCGAGGCCGAGGCGGAACTGGTCGCGCCAGCGGAATTCAAAGCGGGCTTTCGATAAGGCGTTGTCGCGCAACTGCGCACCCGGCCAGCCTTTGGCAAGGTCGGCGGTGTGGGCGGCCAGTTTGTAGGTGATGATGCCGGTGCGCACGTCTTCTTTGTCAGGCAGGCCCAAATGTTCTTTCGGGGTTACGTAACACAGCATGGCCGTGCCGTACCAGCCGATATTGGCCGCACCGATGCCCGAAGTGATGTGGTCGTAGCCGGGGGCAATATCGGTAACCAGCGGGCCGAGCGTGTAGAACGGCGCTTCAAAGCAGTGTTGCAGCTCTTCGGTCATGTTTTGTTTTACGCGTTGCAGCGGCACATGGCCGGGGCCTTCGATCATCACTTGCACATCATGTTTCCACGCTTTGGCAGTGAGTTCGCCCAGCGTGTGCAGTTCGCCGAACTGCGCGGCATCGTTGGAATCGGCAATGCAGCCGGGGCGCAGGCCGTCGCCGAGGCTGAACGACACGTCGTAAGCCTTCATAATTTCGCAGATTTCGTCGAAATGGGTGTAGAGGAAGTTTTCCTGATGGTGCGCCAAACACCATTTCGCCATAATCGAACCGCCGCGCGACACGATGCCGGTGATGCGGTCGGCAGTCAGCGGCACATAACGCAGCAGTACGCCCGCATGGATGGTGAAATAATCCACGCCTTGCTCGGCCTGCTCGATTAAGGTGTCGCGGAACAAATCCCACGTCAGGTCTTCGGCCACCCCGCCCACTTTTTCCAATGCCTGATAAATCGGCACGGTGCCGATGGGCACGGGCGCGTTGCGGATAATCCATTCGCGCGTTTCGTGAATATGCGCGCCGGTGGACAAATCCATAATCGTGTCGGCACCCCAGCGCAGCGACCACACCATTTTTTCCACTTCCTCTGTGAGCGAGGAAGTAACGGCGGAGTTGCCCAAGTTGCCGTTGATTTTCACGCGGAAATTGCGGCCGATAATCATCGGTTCCAGCTCGGGGTGGTTGATGTTGGCAGGGATAATCGCGCGGCCGGCGGCGATTTCGCTGCGCACAAACTCGGGCGTGATTTGGTCGGGATGGGTGGGCAGGTTTGCGCCGAACGATTCGCCGGCATGCTGCTTGATGATTTTGGCGTAACGCGGGTCGCGCCAGATTTCTTCCATTTTCATGCGCTCGCGCAAGGCGACAAACTCCATCTCCGGCGTGATGATGCCTTGGCGT
The DNA here is from genome assembly GCF_030504625.1 of Neisseria sp. MVDL19-042950. GTDB lineage: Bacteria > Pseudomonadota > Gammaproteobacteria > Burkholderiales > Neisseriaceae > Neisseria. The sequence continues at coordinate 104,385 of NZ_JAUKWH010000007.1, forward strand.
GCATAGTGCATTTGGGTTACGTTTTTACCCGCTTTGGCTCGGCGCGGCTGGGTGATTTGGTTGAAACGCAGGTGGGCGGTTTTCGGATCGTGGGCGCGTTCAAGGCCGTATTCGCTCGACAAACCGGGCAGGATTTCCGTGTCGCCGCGTTCGTTTATCCATGCGCCGCGTACATCGGGCAAGCCTTGTTTGAGGTCGATTTTGGCCGACGGGTCGCCGTACACGCCGCTGGTATCGTATACCGGAATCGGCGGGTTCGGCTCGCGGCCTTTGTCGGTTACGGTGTCGTCTTGGGCGATTTCGCGCAGCGGCACGCGGATGTCGTCGCGGCTGCCTTGCAGATAGATTTTGGTGGAGTTCAGATAGGCAAACTGAATGCCTAAATCATGGGAAAGCTGGTCGAGTTGCTTGGCTTCGTTGCCGGTGGTTTTAACAGCCATAAAAATGCTCCTGTTTCTCAAATGGTGAACGAAACAGGAGCGGTGTTCGGATTTCAGACGGCCTGTGTATCTGCTTTGAGGCCGTCTGAAAATATACGCTGAAAACTCCCCACGCAAGTATTACCTTGTTCGGGTATAAAGGGTAACTCTCAGCCGCACAAAAAAGTGCAGCACCCCTGTTTCTTTGGAGGCGATTAAAGCATGGATACGGAATACTGGCAAGCGGGCGATGGGCCGAATGTTGGTTTTCAGACGGCCTGATTATTTCTTATGCTTCAAATGATAGATTTGGGCGACGGCATCAACCAAACCGCTGTCTTGCGATGTGGCTTTGTTGAGCGTGCGTGTGGGCGAATGCAGCAGCTTATTGGTGAGTTGCACGGAAAGACGTTCCAGCACTTCTTCGGGCGGCGTGCCTTTTGCCAGTTGTTTCATTGCGTTTTCAAGCACGTAACGGCGGGCACGTTCTCCTTCATCGCGCAGGGCAAGAATTAAGGGAACGCTTTGGCGGCTTTGTTGCCATTCGATGAATTCGGCCACTTTTTCCTCAACCATCGTTTCGGCTGCTGCGGCGGCTTTCTGGCGGGCTTCTTTGCCGGTTTGGACAATATTCATCATATCGTCTACCGTATAAAGATAAGCGTCGTTCAGCTCGCCCACTTCAGCTTCGATGTCGCGGGGCACGGCAAGGTCAAGCATGAAAACCGGCATATGGTGGCGTTTTTTGAGTGCACGTTCCACCATGCCTTTGCCGACGATGGGCAGTTGGCTGGCGGTAGATGATACGATGACATCGTAGTCGTGGAGAATATCGGGCAATTCGGCCAACAGGCAGGGTTCGGCGTTGACACCGAGTTTTTCGCATAATTCTTGCGCACGCGGCAAAGTGCGGTTGGCAACGGTCATCAGTTTGGGGTTTCGGGCGGCAAAATATGTGGCCACCAGCTCAATCATCTCGCCCGCTCCGATAAACAACACATTTAATTCGTCGATCGAGGGAAAAATCTGTTCGGCCATTTTCACGGAAGCGGCGGCCATGGAAACGGAATTTTCGCCAACCGCCGTACCGGTGCGGATTTCTTTGGCAACGGAGAAGGTTTTCTGAAACAAGGCGTTGAGCCAAGTATCCATGCATCCCTGTTCTTGTGCCACACGCACGGCATCTTTGATTTGGCCGAGAATTTGCGGTTCTCCCAAAACCATCGAATCCAGCCCGCAGGCTACGCGGAAAGCGTGGCGGATGGTGTCGTAGCTGTTGAGCGTATAGAGGTACGGACGGATTTCCGCAACGGGCAGTTTGTGATATTCCGCCAGCCATTCGATAATGCGTTCCGCCTCGCCGACGCAATAAAGCTCGGTACGGTTGCAAGTGGAAAGGATAACGGCTTCTTGGGCGGCTTGGCTGGTTTTGAGCGCACTTACGGCATCGGGCAGCCCTGCTGCGGCAAACGCAAGTTTTTCGCGTATGCTCAGCGGCGCGGTTTGATGGTTGAGTCCGACAGCGGTAAGTTGCATTGTGATGGGTGGGTGAAATGTGCGTAAGAAGTCCGCTATTATAGCTCAAATGGCGATTGAAAAAACAGTTTGGGTCGATAGATATAATCTCTTGCAAACGGCCCAAACCGGTATTTTTCCGATATGAAAAGGCCGTCTGAAAGAAAAGGGTTTTCAGACGGCCTTCGAGGTGCGGCGGTCAACCGAACAGTTTTTTCAGATCGGAAGATTTTTTGCGGTATGGCAGGCGGATGTCGACACGGAAAATACCGTCGAACTGGCGGCTTTTGATTTGTGCGTCATTGTCGTACATCAGAGACAACCGTTCGCGCAAGTTGCGCAAGGCCATGGAGTTGCCTTTGTGCGGTTTGGCATTTTCTTCACTTTCGGTCGGCACGTAGGGATTTTCGACGCGGATATAAATCCAGTGTTTCTGGCGGGTGGTCAGCACTGAAATACAGCCGGGGCGGTGGGTGGATTCAATGCCGTGGAAAACCGCATTTTCCAGCAAGGGCTGCAACAGCAGATGGGGGGTTTCCGCATCATCGGGGGCATGGTGCTGCCACATCACCTGAACACGGGTGTGGCCCATACGGATTTGCTCGATGGCGATATATTCTTGCGCCCACTCGATTTCCTGTCCCAGCGTGCTGCTTTGGCTGCCGTCGCGCAATTGTGCGCGGAAGAGGTTGGCCAGATTTTCAAGCAGGGTTTCCGCGTCGTAAGGGCGCAGGCGGATCAAGCTGATGGCGGCATTCAAACTGTTGAATAAAAAATGCGGGCGGATACGGGCGGTTAGTGCACTCAGCCGTGCTTCCGAAAGAGACGGCACAAGGCTGTAACGGCGGGCGGCCTCTATGTACATATAGCTCAATGAAAAAATATTGAACAGGAAAAAATGCTGCCAGAAATTCGGGCGCTCGCCCAACAGCACATAATCGATAAGGGTGAAAAGCAGCAAGTTGCCCAAATGGACAATCAGCACGACATATTTCGATTCGTATAAACGCGGCATCGAGATGCCGAGCAAATAGCCTTTAATCAAAATGGCTAGCAGGGTGGGAGCAACCCAAGCCGCATGTGTATAAAGCTGGTCGAAATAACTTTCGGACGAACCGCTAACCAGCGGGAACAGCAGCAGCGCGATAACGCAGGCGAGCATCAGGCGCGAAATGGTGCCGAAATTCCGCAAATCGGGAACTACGAACCAAGACAGTATTTGGCGTATAATGGTCATCTGCAACAAACTCTCTAAATAGGCAATTATTGTAATAATAGTGGATGAATATATATGAATGACAACAAAACTTGGTCGGGGCGTTTCAATGAACCTGTTTCTGAGCTGGTAAAGAAATATACCGGCTCAATTGATTTCGACAAACGTCTGGCAAAGTGGGATATTCAAGGCTCGTTGGCTCATGCCCAAATGCTGCAACAGGCGGGGGTGTTGAGTGCGGAAGACCTTAATGCCATCAATCGGGGAATGGAAGAGATTATAACAGAAATTAACAATGGCAAGATGCAATGGTCGCTGAATTTGGAAGATGTCCACATGAATATTGAGCGCCGCCTAACCGATAAAATCGGCGATGCCGGCAAGCGGCTGCATACGGGTCGTAGCCGCAACGACCAAGTGGCAACCGACATCCGCTTGTGGTTGCGTGATGAGATTACACAAATTCAGTTGCTTATTCAGAGTTTGCAGAGTTCTTTGCTGGATTTGGCGGAACAGAACGCCGATGTGGTAATGCCCGGTTTTACCCATTTGCAAGTGGCGCAGCCGGTGAGTTTCGGGCATCACATGTTGGCTTATGTGGAAATGCTGGGGCGCGATTACGAGCGCATGGCCGACTGTCGCAAACGTGTCAACCGGATGCCGTTGGGAGCCGCTGCATTGGCGGGAACCACTTATCCGGTTCGCCGTGAAATCACTGCTGAATTGCTGGGCTTCGAGCAAATCTGCCAGAATTCGCTCGATGCGGTATCCGACCGCGATTTTGCGATTGAATTTACCGCGGCTGCCAGCTTGGTAATGGTGCATTTGTCGCGTTTGAGCGAAGAGTTGATATTGTGGATGAGCCCGCGTTTCGGTTTTATTGATATTGCCGACCGTTTTTGCACCGGCTCTTCCATCATGCCGCAGAAGAAAAACCCCGATGTGCCCGAGTTGGTGCGAGGCAAGGCCGGCCGTGTGATCGGGCATCTTACCGGTTTGATTATGTTGATGAAGTCGCAGCCGTTGGCTTATAACAAAGACAATCAGGAAGACAAAGAACCGCTGTTTGATACGGTAGATACCTTGGTCGATACCCTGCGTATTTACGCCGATATGATGCGCGGCGTAACCGTGAAGCCTGAAAATATGCGCGCCGCAGTGATGCAAGGCTTTGCCACGGCTACCGACTTGGCCGATTATTTGGTGAAGAAAGGTATGCCGTTCCGTGACAGCCACGAAGTAGTTGCCCAAGCAGTACGTTATGCGGATGAGCAAGGTGTGGATTTGAGTGAGTTACCGTTGGAAGTGCTGCAAGGTTTTTCCGATTTGATCGAGGCAGACGTTTATGACGTGCTGACTCCCGAAGGCAGTTTGAACGCCCGCAATCATTTGGGCGGTACTTCTCCGCAGCAGGTGCGTTTCCAAGTGCGGCGTTGGCGTGATTTGTTGGCCTGATTTGGTATTCGGAAGATGGTAAGCGCGTTCTTGGGAATGCGCTTTTTGTTTTCAGACGGCCTTATTGTTCTTTAGGCTTATTTCAGACGGCCTGAGCGGACGGGTATAGTAATAAAACCATGAAACTTAACCTTTCCCTCGTCTAGACTCTAAGAAGATGGTTTTGTGAACTGTTCATATGGCAACAAAATCGGTTTGGTTGCGATTTCCGCCGTTTGCAGTTCGTCGCCTCGTGTGAAAGATTCATTCCGTTGCCGTAACGGATAATTGTTTAAATGCGGAATACGATAGCTGTGAGAAATGAACCGATGTATTTAGCCGCCATTGTTCATGATGAAGATTCAAGCACGGCCCAGAAGGTTTTGGATGCCTGTATAGGCCGTCTGAAAGCACAAGGGGTATGCGTGCAGGGGCTGAATAATGCGGTTTATGTTCGGGAAGACGGCTGCACCGATAAATGCGTGATGTCGTTAGATGGGTTGCATACCTATTTGATTTTCCAAGATTTGGGAACCGAGTCGCAATCTTGCCGTCTGAACCCTGCCGTGCTGGCGGAAGCGGCAACGGTTTTGCATGAGGCGCGGTCGAACCGGCCCGATTTGGTTATCATCAACCGTTTTGGCGTGGTTGAGGCACGCGGCGAAGGGTTGGTACAGGAGTTTGCCGATTTGGTTTCAGACGGCCTGCCGGTACTGACTTTGTTGAACCGAAAATATTTGCGGCAATGGCAGGAGTTTACCGGCGGAATGGCTGAAATATTGCCGGCCGAAGAAGCTGCCGTGAACGATTGGCTGCGTCGTATCGGCGTGATTGCCGGCAGATGGTAAGCATTGTGTGAATCGGTAAGATACTTGCCATATAAAACAGGCCGTCTGAAAAGATGTTTTCAGACGGCCTGCATGCATGCAGGTTAACCGTAACGGCGTTGGAATTCCTGCATAAAATCAATCAGGGCTTCAACGCCTTGTAGAGTCATGGCATTGTAAATACTGGCGCGCATGCCGCCCATGGATTTGTAGCCGCGTAAGAGCCGCAGGCCGCGGGTGGTGGATTCTTGGGCAAACAATTCGTCCAATTCTTTGTTGCCGGTGTGGAAAATAACGTTCATTTTAGAACGTGCACCCGGATGTACATTATTGATATAGAAGCCGCCGCTGTTATCAATCGCTTCATACAGGGTTTTGGCTTTCAACGTGTTAATGGTTTCCATTTGTTCCACGCCGCCTTGTGATTGCAACCAGCGGAAAACCAAGCCGGAAATATAAATCGGGTAAGTGGCCGGAGTGTTGTACATGCCTTGCCTTTCAATGTGCGATTTATAATTCCACACATCGGGAATACGGTCTGAACAGCGCTCAAGCAAGTCTTCGCGGATAATCACGATGGTCGCACCGGAGGGGCCGATGTTTTTCTGCGCTCCGGCATAGATAACGCCGAAATCGCTCACATTGATGCGGCGGGACAAAATCTCGCTCGACATATCGCATACCAGCGGCGGCATGTCGTCTCCGAGTTTAGGTACTTCGCGGTATTGCAGGCCGTGCACGGTTTCATTGATAACAAAATGTACGAAAGCCGAATCTTTGCCGATATCCCAAGAATTAACCGGCGGCAGATTGGTGTAATTGAACAGAGCGCCGCCATCGGCTGCCAAATGAATTTCCGCGTCGGAAAGTTTGCCCATTTGCGAGTGGGCAATGGCCGACCAGTTGCCCGTGATCACAGAATCCACCCGTTTGAAGCCGTTAGCCAGATTCATTACCACCATGTTAAATTGAGAGCTGGCTCCGCCTTGTAAAAACAATACTTTATAGTTGTCAGGAATATTCATTAACTGCCGTAAATCCTGTTCGGCATGGTAAAGGATACTCATAAATACATCGGAACGGTGGCTCATCGTCATCACGGAGAAACCGGTACCGTTGTAATCAAACATTTCACTTTGGGCGGTGCGTAATACGGACTCGGGGAGAATGGCAGGGCCGGCTGAAAAATTATAAATCGGAGTAGGAAGCATAAGATGGTAACCTCAGAGGTAAAGTAATTTGGCCGAACAACGCCCGCTGCCCGGAATATACATAAATTAATGACGGATTCTAGTCTTCCGATTGCCTTTCCGCAAGCCGGCCAGTCATATTTTTCAAACAATTTGGCAAAATCCCGTTTAGTGAATAATTGAATATTGATATATAATTTTTCTATTTTTAAATATATAAACACTAGAATATATATTTAATTTAGTGGAATTACCTATTTTATTTAAACAAGACTATTTGTTTGCCCTTTATGCATTGTGAAATGAGAGTAAGCATGGCGGCGTGCGTGAAAACATAATTTGTTTAATAATAAATGTTTTCAGACGGCCTTGATTGCTATCGGGTTGCCGACCGGAAGCCGGCCGTCTGAAAATGACGTTAAATTGGCACTTTTCTTTTACAGATAAAAAAGTTATAATAAGAAAATTTTTCGGATTTCAGGAAAAATGGCCACGGGGCCATTTTTTTGTTTTTGGAGCAATATGGACATTCAAAATATTCTCGACAAAACCCTGCCGGGGTTGGGATATGAACTGGTTGATTTCGAATTGACCGCTCAAGGCGATTTGCGCGTATTTATCGACAAAGAAGGCGGTATCACAGTAGAAGACTGTGCAACCGTGAGCAATCACCTGAGCCGTTTGTTTTTGGTGGAAGACATTGATTACAAACGTTTGGAAATTTCCAGTCCGGGTTTGGACCGCCCGTTGAAAAAAGCCGCCGACTTCGTACGTTTTGCAGGGCAGCAGGCCAAAATCAAAACCCGCTTGCCGATTGAAGGACAGAAAAACTTTATTGGCCGCATTGAAGGATGTGAAAACGATGTCGTGCGTATTTCGTTTGACGGCAAAACCGCCGACATCGAAATCAGCAATATAGATAAAGCGCGCCTGCGCCCAGAATTTAATTTTTAAAAATACAAAATATTAATATTTAACGGAGAATTTAAATAATGAGTCGCGAAATGTTACAGTTGGCCGAAGCCTTGGCCAGTGAGAAAAACGTAGACCCCGAAGTGGTTTTCAGTGCGCTTGAATTTGCACTCAGTACCGCTGCCAAGAAAAAAGCCAACCGCGAACATATGGATGTGCGCGTGGAAATCGACCGCCATACCGGTGAATACAGCACATTCCGCCGTTGGTTGATTGTGGCCGACGAAGACTATACCTATCCGGACGTAGAAAAAACCATCGAAGAAATCCAAGAAGAAATTCCGGGTACTGCCATTCAAATCGGCGAATATTATGAAGAGCCGATGGAAAACGAAGGTTTCGGCCGCCAAGCCGCCCAAACTGCCAAACAGATTATTCTGCAACGCATTCGAGATGCGGAGCGCGAGCAAATTTTGGAAGAATTTTTGGCTCGTAAAGAAGATATCGTGATGGGTACGGTAAAGCGCGTCGAGCGTCACGGTGCCATCATCGAAATCGGTAAGCTGGATGCTTTGCTGCCGCGCGACCAAATGATTCCACGCGAAAATTTCCGCAACGGCGACCGCGTGCGCGCTCTGTTTTTGCGGGTAGACGAAATCGGTGCGTCAGGCCGCAAGCAAGTGATTTTGAGCCGTACTTCGCGTGATTTTCTGGTGAAACTGTTTGCCATGGAAGTGCCTGAAATCGAAGACGGTTTGTTGGAAATTAAAGAAGCCGCCCGCGACCCCGGCCACCGTGCCAAAATCGCCGTTAAAGCAAATGACCAACGTATCGACCCGCAAGGCACCTGTATCGGCGTGCGCGGTTCCCGTGTGAATGCGGTAACCAACGAGCTTTCTGGCGAGCGCATCGACGTTGTGTTGTGGTCTCCCGAAACCGCCCAGTTTGTGATTAACGCATTATCACCCGCCGAAGTAACCCGCATCCTGATTGACGAAGACAAGCATGCGGTAGATGTCGTGGTTGCCGAAGACCAATTGGCGCTGGCCATCGGTCGCGGCGGACAAAACGTGCGCTTGGCGGCTGACTTGACCGGTTGGCAGTTGAACATTATGACGGTTGCCGAAGCCGAAGAACGCAACGCTGCCGAAGATGCGGCCATCCGCAATCTGTTTGTCGAGCATCTGAATGTGGACGAAGAAACCGCCGACATTCTTTTACAAGAAGGTTTTGCCACTTTGGAAGAAGTAGCCTATGTGCCTGCTGCCGAATTGCTGGAAATTGAAGGTTTTGACGAAAACACCGTAGAAACCCTGCGTAACCGTGCGCGCGACGCGATTCTGACGTTGGCTATTGCATCTGAAGAAAAACTGGAAGATGTAGAAGAAGATATGCGTAATCTCGACGGTATCGATCAAGACATGTTGCGTGATCTGGCTCAGGCCGGCATTACCACGCGCGACGATCTGGCTGAACTGGCGGTAGACGAATTGATTGAAATTACCGGAGTAAGCGAGGAAGAAGCCAAGAAAGTGATTTTGGCAGCCCGCGAACATTGGTTTACCGAAGAAAACTAAGGGGGTAATAGTATGAGTAACAATACAGTAGAACAATTTGCCGCCGAACTTAAAAAGCCCGTCGACGATTTATTGAAACAATTAAAAAATGCCGGTGTAAACAAAAACAGCGGCAGCGACAGCATTACTTCTGACGATAAACAGCTGTTGCTGGCTTATTTGAAAAAAGTACACGGAAGCGAAAGCAGCACGATTAGTATCAGCCGTAAAAAAGCCGAAGTCAGCACTGTTGGCGGCGTACAGGTGGAAACCCGCCGCCGCAGCCGAAAAGTGATTGTGCCTTCTGCCGACGAATTGGCTGCCGAGGCTAAAGCCAAGGCCGCCGCCGAGCAGGAACAGGAAGAAGCGCGTAAAGCAGCCGAAGCCGCTGCACAGGCGGAGCGCGAAGCGGCCGCCAAAGCAGATGCCGAACGTGCGGCTGCTGAGAAAGCCAAAGCCGAAGAAGAAGCGGCCAAACTAAAAGCGGCTCAGGTACGCATCGAGCAGGCTGCCGAAGAAAAAGCAGTTGAAAAGAAAGCCGCCGAAGAAAAAGCCCGAGAAGCTGTTCAGACGGCCAAAGCAGAGAAGCCGGCCAAGCAAGGCAAACACAAAGAGCCGAAAAAACAAGCCGCTCCTGCGGTTATCCGGCCGGTAGTAAGCGCGGAAGAACAAGCCCAGCGCGATGAAGAAGCCCGCCGCGCCGCTGCCATGCGTGCGCACCAAGAAGCTTTGTTGAAAGAGAAGCAAGAGCGTCAGGCCCGCCGTGAGGCCATGAAACTTCAGGCGCAACAGGAAGCGAAAGCGGCCAAAGAAGGCAAAACGGCCGAGCAACGTTCCGCAAAGCCGAGCGAAAAAGCACCTTTGGCCTCTACTGCCGGCAAAGCCGGTGCACCTGCACCTGCGCGAGCTAAGAAAGAAGACCGCCACAACCGCGATGAGATGGAAAGCCGTCCGCGCGGTGGCAAAGATAAAGGTAAAGGCCGCAATCAGAATGCCAATCAGGAAGAGCGCGTGCGCGGCGGCAAAAAAGGCAAAAAACTCAAGCTGGAGCCGAACCAACATGCTTTCCAAGCACCGACCGAGCCGGTGGTACATGAAGTGTTGGTGCCTGAAACCATTACCGTGGCCGATTTGGCGCACAAAATGGCCGTTAAAGGCGTAGAAGTGGTTAAGGCGCTGATGAAAATGGGCATGATGGTTACCATCAACCAATCCATCGACCAAGATACCGCATTGATTGTGGTTGAAGAATTAGGCCACATCGGTAAGCCTGCCGCAGCCGACGATCCCGAAGCCTTCTTGAGCGATGATGCCGAAACCGCCGCAACGGCAGAGCAATTCCCGCGTCCGCCGGTTGTTACCGTAATGGGTCACGTTGACCACGGTAAAACCTCGTTGCTCGACTACATCCGTCGCGCCAAAGTGGTGCAAGGCGAAGCGGGCGGCATTACCCAGCACATCGGCGCTTATCACGTGGAAACCCCGCGCGGTGTGATTACCTTCTTGGATACTCCGGGGCACGAAGCGTTTACCGCCATGCGTGCCCGCGGTGCCAAAGCCACCGACATTGTGATTCTGGTGGTGGCCGCTGATGACGGCGTGATGCCGCAAACCATCGAAGCCATTGCCCATGCGAAAGCGGCGGGCGTGCCGATTGTGGTGGCAGTAAACAAAATCGATAAAGAGGCAGCCAACCCCGAGCGTATCCGCCAAGAGTTGACGGCGCATGAAGTTGTGCCGGACGAGTGGGGCGGCGATGTGCAGTTTGTCAATGTATCGGCCAAACAAGGTTTGAATATTGATGCGCTGCTGGAAGCCGTGCTGCTGGAAGCTGAAGTGTTGGAACTGACTGCTCCGGTTGATACGCCTGCCAAAGGTATCATCGTTGAAGCGCGCTTGGATAAAGGACGCGGTGCGGTGGCAACCTTGCTGGTTCAAAGCGGCACGCTGAAAAAAGGCGATATGCTGCTGGCGGGTACTGCGTTCGGTAAGATTCGCGCGATGACCGATGAAAACGGCAAGCAGATTGAAGAAGCCGGCCCGTCGATTCCTGTTGAAATCCTCGGTTTGTCCGATGTGCCTAACGCGGGTGAAGACGCTATGGTATTGGCAGATGAGAAAAAAGCCCGTGAAATCGCATTGTTCCGCCAAGGCAAATTCCGCGACGTACGTTTGGCCAAACAACAGGCGGCCAAGCTGGAAAATATGTTCAGCAACATGGGCGAGCAGGTACAATCGCTGTCGGTTATCATTAAAGCCGACGTTCAAGGTTCGTACGAAGCACTTTCGGGCAGCCTGAAAAAACTGTCTACCGACGAAGTGAAAGTCAACGTGCTGCACAGCGGCGTGGGCGGTATCACCGAGTCTGACGTTAACCTTGCGATTGCGTCCGGCGCATTCATTATCGGCTTTAACGTGCGTGCCGACGGTTCCGCACGCAAGCTGGCCGAGAGCGAAGATGTCGAAATCCGCTACTACAACATCATCTATGATGCTATCGACGATGTGAAGGCGGCCATGAGCGGTATGTTGGCACCGGAAGAGAAAGAGCAAGTGATCGGTACGGTGGAAATCCGTCAGGTTATCAGCGTATCGAAAGTGGGCAATATCGCCGGCTGTATGGTTACCGACGGTATCGTGAAGCGCGATTCGCACATCCGCCTCATCCGCAACAATGTGGTTATCCATACCGGCGAGCTGGCCTCGCTGAAGCGTTACAAAGACGACGTAAAAGAAGTGCGCATGGGCTACGAATGCGGCCTGATGCTGAAAAACTTCAATGAGATTATGGAAGGCGACCAGTTGGAAGTATTTGAAATCGTAGAAGTGGCACGTTCGTTGTAATGGTGCCCGAACGGTAATATAGGCTGTCTGAACAGTTTTAGCGAAACTCGCAAAGCTCGTTTTCAGACGGCCTTTCGCATATCGAGGCCAACCTCGTTATAATTAAGTATTCCTCAATCAGAAACAGGCCGTCTGAAAAGCCATGACTACTATTAAAGAAAAAATCCTCGCCCAAGCCAAGAAAGACGGGGTGCAGGTTACCGCCTTGCGCGAACAGGTTTTGGACATCGTATTGCAGCAAACCGGCGTAATCAAGGCCTATAACGTGCTGTCGCAAATGCAGCAGCAAAGTAAAGGCGTAGTGGCTCCGCCGACCGCGTATCGGGCGTTGGACTTTTGGGCGGAGCAGGGTGTGCTGCATAAAGTAACCGCCGTCAACGGCTATGTGCTGTGCAGCCACGCGCAGCACGAGTGCGGCACGCACTGCCATAAGCATGACGAAGCGGCGCACCACAGCGCGTTTATTCTCGTGTGTACCGAATGCGGAGAGGTTGACGAGCAAACCCTCAGCAAAGAATGGGCGGCGTTGCGCGCAGGCGTGGCGGCAAGCGGTTTTATATTGAAAGAAGAACATGTCGTCTTAACAGGAGTGTGTAAAAAATGTCGGTAAAAAAAACCAAAGTCCACTTGATTTCGGGCTTTCTCGGTACGGGTAAAACGACTGCTCTGAAAAGTTTGATGGAACAAAAAGACCCGAATGAAAAATGGGTTATTATCGTGAACGAATTTGGCGAAATCGGCATCGACGGTGCCGTGTTGAGCAATAACGGCATTCCCGTTGCCGAAATTGCCGGCGGCTGCCTGTGTTGTACCGCCGGCCCGCAGTTGGGCGCTACCGTGCAGAAAATGTTGCGCGATGCCCAACCCGACCGCCTGATGATTGAAGCCAGCGGTTTGGCACATGCCGCCAGCGTGATTGACGAATTGAAAGTCAAACCACTCGACGAACAGCTTGAAATCGCCGCAGTGTTTACCGTAGTCGACCCGCGTCAGTTTATCGATCCCAACTACGCACAACAGGCTTTGTATAAAGACCAGATCGGCGTGTGTGATGTGTTGGTGGCCAGCAAAACCGATTTGTGCACGCCCGAAATATTGGCGGAATTCCGCGAAAAAGCCGCCAAGCTCTTCCCGCCCAAAGCCAAAGTGGTGGAAGTAGATAACGCTAAAATGGATATCGCATGGCTGGAAATTCCCGTGGTGGAAAAATCCCGCTACCGCTTGAAAGCCTTGCCCGATAATACCATGGGCTATCAATCGCAAGGCTTTACCTTCCCGGCCGGGCAAGATTTCGACGGCGAACGCCTTACCAATTTTTTCAACGATCTGCCGAAATTTACCGAAGGTCTGGTGCGCGCCAAAGGCGTGTTTCAGGTAATGGGCACGTGGGTATGGCTCAACTGGGTGGACGGCAAATGGGGCGCGAACCAAGTTTCATGGCGGCGCGACAGCCGTTTCGAGCTGATTGCCAAAGCATTTGATGCGGATTTAATCGAGCAAAAACTCAAAGCAGCATTGGAATAACATCCAAACCGGTTGAGGCCGTCTGAAAACATTTCATCGCAATTTGTCGATGCCGAAGTTTTCAGACGGCCTTTGCATGAGCGGTGCGAGTATTGACAAGCCCGAAGCAGGGTCATTATAGTGTTCGCCGGAATGCCTGTTTGGATATGATTTTTGATGTTTTTTTGCATGCAGATGTTTTACTGAAGGAGTCAGCAATGGCAACATTTGAATTGAAGAAAAGCGAAGGCGGTGAGTTTCATTTCAACTTCGTTGGCGAAGAAGACAAAACCATTCTGCGCAGCGAGCAGTACGGCAGCAAAGCCTCCGCGCAAAACGGTATCGAATCGGTGCGCAGCAACGCCGGCAACGATAGCCGTTACGAATTGAAAACCAGCAGTTCCGGCAAAGTTTATTTTAATTTGAAAGCCGCCAACGGGCAGGTTATCGGCACCAGCATGATGTATGCCGGCGAAGCGGAGCGCGAGGCGGCTATCGCACAGGTGAAGAACGGTGCGCCGCAGGCCGGTGTGGTGGAGGATTGGTAAGCGCTGCGATGCTCTCGGACAAGCGATAAATCCCTTGAAATATTGTGAGATTTCAAGGGATTTGCTATATGAACAGGCCGTCTGAAAACCTGCTTGGCGGGTTTCAGACGGCCTGAAGTCTTTTAAATATGCGAATGAAGCGGGAGATTATTCTTTCACGCGGATCGCCATCAAGGTATGCAGCCTGCGGTTGTCGGCGCGGGCAACGGTGAATTGCAGCGGGCCGATAACCACTTTTTCGCCGCGCACGGGCAGATGGCCGATTTCCTGAATCACCAAGCCGCCGATGGTATCGACTTCTTCGTCGCTGTAATCGGTGCCGAAATATTCGTTGATGTCTTCGATTTCGGTGATGGCGTTGATGCGGTAGCGTTCGGCGGATACCGGAAAGATATTGTCGCCGCTTTCGTCTTCGTCGAATTCGTCTTCGATGTCGCCGACGATTTGTTCGATGATGTCTTCAAACGTTACCAGCCCGGAAATGCCGCCGTATTCATCGACCACGATGGCCATGTGGTTGCGTTGTTCGCGGAATTCTTTCAAAAGCGAATTGAGCGATTTACCTTCGGGCACAAACACGGCGGGACGTAAGATGGCTTGCAGGTTGAATTGCTCGGGATTAAGCGCGTATTTGAGCAGGTCTTTGGCGTGGAGGATGCCGAGCACGTTGTCTTTGTCTTCGCCGATAACGGGAAAGCGCGAGCGGGCGGTTTCGATGATGTAGGGGATGATGCGCTCCATGCTTTCGTCGGCTTTGATTACGTCCATCTGGCTGCGGGTAATCATGGCATCACGCACTTCGAGTTCGGCGAAATCGAGCACTTTTTCCAAGCGCAGCAGGGTTTCGCTGTCGAACACTTCCTGCTCGTGTGCCTGACGCAGCAGGTTGATCACGTCTTCGGCGGAATCGGGAGCGTCGCCCGAAATGCGGGCTACGAGGCGTTCAAAAAAAGAGGGCTTCGACTGGCTGTCGTCCATTTCTGATTAATCCTGTCGGTAAGGGTTGGGGTATCCTAACTGATTCAGCAGGCGGGTTTCAAGTGTTTCCATGATTTCGGCTTCGCCGTCTTCGATGTGGTCGTAGCCCATCAGGTGCAGCGTGCCGTGTATGGTGAGGTGGGCGAAGTGCTGCGCGGGCGTTTTGCCTTGTTCGGCGGCTTCTTTCAGCACCACTTGCGGGCAGATGATTAAATCGCCGTAGAGGCCGTCTGAAAGTTGGTCGGGCATGATTTCGCCTTCGTTGAGGGCGAAACTCAATACGTTGGTGGCGTAGTCTTTGCCGCGGTAATCGGCGTTGTAGGCGCGGGCGGGTTCTTCGTCGAGCAGCACGATGCTGATGTCGGCGCGGCGGTATTCGTTTTTAAGCGCATGCCATGCCCAGCGGTAGAAGTCTTGTTCGGACGGCAGTTCGGAAAGGCTGCTTTGGTTGTCGAAATGCAGGGTGAAGCGTTGTCGTTGTAGGGTGGGGAAAGGGTATTTTTTGGCGCGTTTCATAAATCGTTGCGGGAATGTGGTTCAGGCGGAAATATAGCATAAGGCCGTCTGAAAAACATGATAGACTTGTGCCGTTATTTTGACGTATTGCAAATATATTCTTATGAACCCTAAAAAACTCGTTATCGCCAGCCGCGAAAGCATGTTGGCTATGTGGCAGGCCGAGCATATACAAGGCCGTCTGAAACAGCTTTATCCCGAATGCGAGGTCAGCATTTTGGGCATGACCACGCGCGGCGACCAGATTCTCGACAAAACGCTCTCGAAAATCGGCGGCAAAGGTTTGTTTATCAAAGAGCTGGAGCAGGCTTTGCAAGACGGCCGCGCAGATTTGGCCGTGCACTCGATTAAAGACGTGCCGATGGTGTTGCCCGAAGGTTTTGCGCTGGCCGCCATTTGCGAGCGTGCCAACCCGTTTGACGCATTTGTGTCTAACCGATATGCACGTTTGGAAGAGATGCCGGAAGGCGCGGTGGTGGGTACGGCGAGCTTGCGCCGCGAAGCGCAGATTCGCGCACGTTATCCGCATTTGACCATCAAACCGTTGCGCGGCAATGTACAAACCCGTTTGGCTAAGCTGGACAACGGCGACTACGATGCCATTATTCTTGCCGCCGCCGGTTTGCAGCGTTTGGGGCTGGACGAGCGCATCCGCATGATTATGTCGCCGTTCGACAGCCTGCCTGCCGCGGGGCAGGGCGCATTGGGTATCGAGATTGCCGCCAACCGCTATGATTTGCTGGAAGTGTTGAACCCGCTGAACCACGCCGTGACCAATGCCTGCGTAACTGCCGAGCGTGCGCTTGCCCGCGCGTTGGACGGCAGTTGCCAAGTGCCGTTGGCGGCTTATTGCACCGAAGAAAACGGCCTCCTGACCTTGCGCGGCTTGGTCGGCCATCCCGACGGCTCGGTGGTTTTGCAGGCCGAAGCCGAAGCGCCCGCGGCCTATGCCGACGCGCTGGGCCGCGCCGTTGCCAAAAAGCTGGCGGACGACGGCGCAGTAGAATTGATTCAGGCGATTTTAAGCGAGCAGCAATAAGCGTTTCAGACGGCCTTTCTTAGAGCCTGTTTGTAATCTTCTTGTGTAGGCGTTTTTCGAGGTTTCGGCCGACAACACGGCCACTATGGAGATTTTGAACAGGCTCTTATATTTCCAAAGGAGAAAGCCATGCCGCACGACCATCATTCCCACAGCCACACGGCCAATAAAAAAGTATTGGCGGTAGCATTTGCGGTGATCGCATCTTTCATGGTGGTAGAGGCAGTCGGCGGCTGGCTCACCAACTCGCTGGCGTTGCTGTCGGATGCAGGGCATATGTTCAGCGACGCATTCTCGCTCGGCATCGCCTTGCTGGCGTTCAAATTCAGCGAAAAAGCCACCACGCTCGATAAAACCTTCGGCTACAAGCGGTTTGAAATTTTAACGGCGGCCTTTAACGGCATCACTCTGATCGTGATTGCCGCAATGATTTTTTTAGAAGCCGTCGAACGCTTCCGTCAGCCTCCGGAAATCGCCACCACCGGCATGCTGGTGATCAGTATCATCGGGCTGCTGGTGAACCTTTTCGTGGCGTGGTACATGCTGCGCGGCGGCGACACCGAAGGCAATATCAACATGCGCGGAGCCTATCTGCATGTGTTGAGCGATTTGTTCGGCTCGTTCGGCGCGATAGCCGCCGCCGTGCTGATGATGGCGTTCGGCTGGAAATGGGCCGACCCGTTGGCCAGCGTTTTTGTGGCGGCATTGGTGGGGCGGAGCGGCTGGCAGGTATTCCGCAAAACCCTGCACATTTTGATGGAAGGCACGCCCGATAATGTCGATGTCGACGTGCTGCTCGACACCATCAGGCAAGCCGAAGGCGTGCAGTCGGTGCATGATTTGCATGTGTGGACGATTACCAGCAACATCAACGCCTTATCCTGCCATATCGTTGTCGACGGCGATTTGAGCGTGGTCGAGGCCGAACAAATCGTTTACCGCATCGAACATGCGCTGGCGCATCAAAATATCCAACACACCACCGTGCAAGTGGAAAGCAGCCGACATCCGCACGAAGACAGCGTGTTGTGCTTGATTCATCCGGATGAGCATGAAACACACGGCCATCATCATGCACATTAAATCTGCTAGAATTCAGGCCGTCTGAAACCTGATTACATCTTTTCAGACGGCCTCAACACATAGAAAATCGTTACCCACCATCATTAAGGACACCCATGACCGAAGCCGTATTGTTCGACTTGGACGGCACCCTCGCCGACACCGCACTCGATTTGGGCGGCGCACTTAACACCTTGCTGCGCCGCCACAATTTACCCGAAAAAAGCATGGCAGAAGTCCGCCCCGTCGCCAGCCATGGCGCAAGCGGCCTGATTCTGATGGGCGCAGGTATCACCAAAGACCATCCCGAACACACCCGTTGGCGGCAGGAATATCTGGCCGAATACGAACGCTGCTTCGACCATGAAACCGTGTTGTTCGACGATATCGACCGATTGATTGCCGAACTCGACAAACGCGGCATCAAATGGGGCATCATCACCAACAAGCCGCATACCTTCACCCACCGCCTCGTGCCGAAACTCGGCTTCAGCGTCGCGCCTGCCGTGGTTGTCAGCGGCGATACCTGCGGCGAAGCCAAACCCAGCACCAAGCCCATGTTTTACGCCTGCGAACAAATCGGCGTAAAACCCGAAAATTGTATCTATGTAGGCGATGCCGAGCGCGATATGCAGGCAGGAAAAAATGCCGGCATGAAAACCGTGTTGGCCGACTGGGGCTATATCGCCGCCGAAGACAAAACCGAAGAATGGCTGCATGATGCGCGCATTGATGCACCGCTGGATTTGTTGGACTGTCTTTGAGGCAAAGCATTCGACAAGGCCGTCTGAAACCAATCTTTCAGACGGCCTTGTTTAGAAAAACAGTTAGTTTTAACGGCTGTTTCCATCTCTTGTTAAAGAGCGTAAGATTAACATTTCGAGTGATTAATCGTTTTCTTCCGTTTCCACCACAGAAAGGTATCATCATGTTTTTCGATAAAATCGAAGCTGCGCCGGCCGATCCGATTTTAGGCTTGGGTGAAGCATTTAAAGCAGAAACCCGCGGGAATAAAGTCAATCTGGGTATCGGCGTTTACAAAGACGCAAAAGGCCAAACCCCGATTGTGAAAGCTGTGAAAGAGGCTGAGAAACGCCTGCTGGAAACCGAAAACACCAAAAACTATTTAACCATCGACGGCGTGGCCGAATACAACGCCCAAACGCAAAAGCTGCTGTTCGGTGCGGACAGTGAAATCATTGCCTCCAAACGTGTGAAAACCGCTCAGAGTTTGGGCGGCACGGGCGCGTTGCGTGTGGCCGCCGAGTTTGTCAAACGCCAAACCAACGCCAAAAACGTATGGATTTCCGCCCCCACTTGGCCGAACCACAACGCTATTTTCAAAGCCGTGGGCATCAATATCCGCGATTACCGTTATTACGATAAAACCACGCACGGTTTGGATTGGGACGGTTTGGTTGCAGATTTGAGCCAAGCCGAAGAAGGCGACGTGGTGTTGCTGCACGGCTGCTGCCACAATCCTACCGGTATCGATCCCACCCCCGAACAGTGGGAAACTTTGGCGAAAATGTCCGCCGAAAAAGGTTGGCTGCCGTTGTTTGACTTTGCTTATCAAGGCTTTGCCAATGGTTTGGAAGAAGATGCTTACGGTTTGCGTGCCTTTGCCAAGCTGAATAAAGAATTGTTGGTGGCCAGCTCTTATTCTAAAAACTTCGGCATGTATAACGAGCGTGTGGGAGCATTTACCGTGGTGGCGGCCGACGAAGAAACCGCCAACCGTGCCTTCAGCCAAGTAAAAACCATTATCCGCACGTTGTATTCCAACCCTGCTTCCCACGGCGGCGCAACCGTTGCGCTGGTGTTGAAAGACGAAGCCCTGAAAGCGCAATGGATTGCCGAACTGGACGAAATGCGCGCCCGTATCAAAGAGATGCGTCAGAAATTTGTGGAGTTGCTGAAAGAATATGGCGCGCAACAGGATTTCAGCTTTATCGTGAAACAAAACGGCATGTTCTCGTTTTCAGGTTTAAGCCCCGAACAGGTTGACCGCCTGAAAGACGAATTTGCCATCTATGCAGTGCGTTCCGGCCGCATCAATGTGGCGGGCATTACGGAAGACAATATCCGTTACTTATGCGAAAGCATCGTGAAAGTGCTGTAACCGTTTTTAATCTTCGGAGGCCGTCTGAAAACGAGCTTTGCGGGTTTCGCTAAAATCTTTTTCAGACGGCCTTTTTGAGTTTTAAACGGTTGCAAATCTTTGCCGGACATGCCGTCCGTAAAAAAGCCTGATCGGATGATCAGGCTTTTTTACGGCGGTGTTTTAACGCAATTGCCGTATTACTGTTTGGCAAAATATTTGTCGTAGATTTTGTCGTATTCGCCGCTTTCACGTACTTTTTTCAACGCTTCATTCAACATGGTTTGGGTGGCGGTATCGCCTTTGCGGACAGCCAAGCCGTAGTGTTCCACTTCAAAGTCGGGCACGGCGACCATGCTGAAACCTTTATCGCTGTTGTTTTTGATGTAGTTGCCGATTACCGCGCTGTCGCTGATTACTGCGTCCAAACCGCCGTTTTCGAGCTCTTTCACCACCAGCGGCAGGGTTTCGTAGCGGGAAATTTTCGAGTTGTTGCTA
Source organism: Neisseria sp. MVDL19-042950 (assembly GCF_030504625.1). GTDB lineage: Bacteria > Pseudomonadota > Gammaproteobacteria > Burkholderiales > Neisseriaceae > Neisseria. Next base: position 124,543 of record NZ_JAUKWH010000007.1, read on the forward strand.
CCCAAGATTTTGGAAGCGGCAAAATCGCCGGTTTGGCCGGTTACCACGCCCACTTTCTTCACTTGTTTCAAATCTTCCACCGAGTTGATGTCTTTGCCTTTAGGTACCAGAATCACTTGGGTGATTTCGAAATAAGGTTCCGAAAAATCCATGGTTTGTTTGCGTTCGTCGGTAATGGTAACGGCGGAAGCCAGAATATCGGCATCGCCGTTGGAGAGGCCGGGAAAGAGGCTGTCCCACGGCTGGTGTTTGTATTCCACTTTGAAGTTGCCGGCTTTGGCCAGAGCGTTTACGAGATCGACATCGAAGCCTTCGATATTGTTGGCGGAATCCATCGATTCGAACGGGGCGAACTCGGCATTCATGGCAACGCGGTACACTTTGTCGGTATTGGCAGCGGTTTCTCCTTTGCCGCCGCAGGCTCCCAAGGCTAGGGCGGAGCAGGCTACGGCAGCGGCAATCCATTTTTTCATGTTCATTTGGTTGTTCCTGAAAGAGACGAAGACAACCCATTCTAGCATGACTTAACACAAACACACATTTTTATTCCCGACGGCGGTTAACGCTCTTTTTCGCGGAAAAATGCGTAGGTTACATCGTGGAAAAGATCGGTGTGCGGGCTGTCTTCGTAGGTCAGTTCCGCCAGCGCATCTTCAAAAGCCAGCTGCACCGATTCGACAACGTCTTCGGCAAGGTCGGCGGGCAGGGCGCGGATCATGCCTTTAAAGGCCGTTGCAAGCACATGGTTTTGCATGCGCAGCACATCGTTGGCTTCTTCAAGATAATCCAATCGTTGTTCGATGCTGTTCATTATTTTTCCTTAATAATCTGTTAGAATGCGGGCATTATATAGCAGATTCGGTTTACGATAGCGGCGCGAGCACCGTTTCAGACGGCCTCTTAGCACCAACCGTAATTTAAAACTATCGAAAGCAGAAACAGGCGGCGGGAGAAGGCCGCCTATTTGACATACTGAAACGAGAGCAACCATATGAATATCAAACGCCCGACCTCAGGAAACATAACAGACAACCAAACAGCCTCGGACGAATTCGACTGGGAACGCGGCTTGGAGCAGTTGCGTGAAAAGCGGCAGCAGGGGCAGCCCAATACCGCTTCCATACAGTCTGCCCGCCAAACGCAGACACAGCAGCCTACCGAAGTGCAGTTGCAGGCCAGAGAAGCGGAGAAGGTGCTGCGGGAATATCTCAAACAGTGGCAGAAAGAGCATAACGACCCGCTTTCAGACACCATCACGGCGGAAACCGACACTACGGTTTTGTTGCAGGAAGACTGGTTGGCCGCACAAACGGCATTGCAAACCGCCGTGAGCGACGACAAAGTGCAGCGTACCCGCAATGTATGGTTGAACCCGAAGCGCCAAACCGTTGAATTCGTCGACCCGCGTCCCGCGGCGGAGCAGCAAGAGAAGTATGTGGATGAAACGGCGGAAGAGGCCGCTGCAACGGTTGATCCCGAAGAATGGCTGCCGGTTACCGTGAAAGTGCTCGAGCCGCAGGTCAACCCGCGCCAGCCGGTAATGTGCCTGTCGGAGCAGGAACTGCTGGATCGCCTGAGCCGCCGCTTGCGCCCGCATCTGACCGATGCTATCGCAGGGATGGTGCGGGTGGCCGTACAGAAACAGACCGCCACGCTTACTTATCAACTGCAACAAGTATTAAGCGAGCAGGCCCCTTCTTTGGTAGATGAGATTCTCGAATATAATTTGAAAGCGGCAATGTCTGAAATCAAATACAGCCTGAAATACAAACGCTGACAAAATGCGGCCGGATAAGCGATTATCCGGCTTTCTCTTAAAACAGTATGGAAGAAACATGAAAAAAATCTGGATTTGGCTTGTCCTTGCCGCCGCTGTTTTTATCGGCTACCAGCAATGGCAGCAGCACCAAACACCGCCCGCGCAACCTTCCCGGCCTTCTGTGCAGGCTCCGGCCGTCGGCAGCGGCAACGCGGGCGAGCCGGCGGAGAAAATACTTCAGACGGCCTTTGAACGGCAACAAAGCGATATTCAGATACAGGGAAGCGGCATCGTCAGCAAAACCCTGCCGGACGACAACAAAGGTTCGCGGCACCAGCGTTTTATCTTAAAGTTGAGCAGCGGGCAAACGCTTTTGGTGGCGCACAATATTGATTTGGCACCTAAAATCGAGAGGCTGAAAAAGGGCGACAAAGTTGAATTTTACGGCGAATACGAATGGTCGGAACGCGGCGGCGTGATTCACTGGACGCATCACGATCCCAAAGGCCGCCATCCCGATGGCTGGCTGAAACACAACGGAGTGATGTATCAATAAATCTTAGGATATATTCGAGAGGCCGTCTGAAAACATTTTAGCGAAACTCGCAAAGTTCGTTTTCAGACGGCCTCTTGTCTTAATGGGCACAACTGTTACTTCAATACTTCCGCAAAAGCATCGGCCACATAATCAATATTAGACTCGTTCAATCCCGCCACGCACATACGACCGGAGCCGACGAGGTAAACGGCAAACTCGTCTTGCAGGCGCTGCACTTGTTCGGGTGTTAAACCGGTGTAGCTGAACATGCCGCGCTGGGTGATGAAATAATCGAAGTTTTTGCCCGGCACTTTGCGCGTCAGCACATCGTACAGCTTTTGGCGCATGGCGCGGATGCGGTCGCGCATGGCATACACTTCGCTTTGCCATTGTGCCAACAGCTCCGGCGTGTTCATCACATCGGCAGCCACATAGCCGCCGTGTGCGGGCGGGCTAGAATAAATGCGGCGCACGGTAAATTTCAGTTGGCCGAACACCAACGCGGCTTCTTCCTCATTCGGGCACACCACCGACAAACCGCCCACACGTTCGCCGTAGAGCGACATATTTTTTGAAAACGAATTGCTCACAAACAGCGGCAAGCCCATCTGTACGGCTTTGCGGATGGCGTAGGCATCGCCGTCCAAATCATCGCCGAAGCCCTGATAAGCAATATCCATAAACGGAATCAGCTTGCGCGTTTGCACGATTTCCAGCACCGCATCCCATTGCGCGGCGGTCAAGTCCACGCCGGTAGGATTGTGGCAGCACGGGTGCAGAATCAAAATGCTGTGTTCGGGCAGGTGCAGTAGAAATGCCAGCATTTCTTCAAATTGCACACAGCCGGTGGCCGGGGCGTAATACGGATAAGTGCCGACTTCAAAGCCCGCGCCTTCGAAAATGCCTTTGTGGTTGTCCCAAGTGGGGTTGCTCACATACACTTTGGCGTTCGGAAACCAGCGGCGCAGAAAATCCGCACCCACTTTCAATGCGCCTGAACCGCCGAGCGTTTGGATGGTGGCGATACGGTTTTCCTGCAAAGCGGGGTTGGTTGCGCCGAAGAGCAGGTTTTGCACGCCGCGACGGAACGCATCCAAGCCTTCCATCGGCAGATAAGGGCGCGGCAGGGCGGTGGCGGCACGTTTTACTTCGGCTTGGCGCACGGAATCAAGCACGGGCAGTTTGCCGTTTTCGTCGAAATAGATGCCGATACTGAGGTTGACCTTGTGGGTGCGCGGGTCGTTGTTGAAGGTTTCGACCAAACTGAGAATCGGGTCGCCGGGGTAGAATGCAACATGTTGGAACATTTCGGAATTTCCTTTTTCGTTTATCTTTTGCTTGGAATTTTGGCACAAAGGCGGATTGTTTACAATTGAGGCCGTCTGAAAACGAGTTTTGCGGGTTTCGCTAAAAGTTTTCAGACGGCCTTTACGTTTAAATATGCCGTTTCCGGTTTGTTTCGGTAAGATAGGA
>NZ_JAUKWH010000008.1 GCF_030504625.1 Neisseria sp. MVDL19-042950
CAAATAAAAGATGAATGCACCCTTTCGATAATGACCGCTTTATAGATGCTCTTGATAAGGGTAAGACAATTCCTGCCCTGCTTTTTTCTGACGCAGATAATCGTCAAACACTTCCCGCACTTCCTTACGCAATAAAAACAGCGCAATCAAGTTCGGCACCACCATAAAGCCGTTGAACATATCCGACATATTCCAAACCAAATCCACCTTGCCCAGCGTGCCGAGCACTATCGCCGCCAGCACCAGCAGGCGATATACGCTCAGGTATTTGTTTTTAAACAGATAGCGGATATTCGATTCGCCGAAATAATACCAGCCGATAATGGTGGTAAACGCAAAGAAAGTCAAACAAACGGCCAGTAGTTTTTGGCCGAAGCTGCCGAATGCAATATTGAAGGCTTCCTGCGTAACCGCCGCGCCTTTCAAGCCGAGCAGGTTGGCATCGGTAAGCAAAATAATCAACGCCGTGGCGGTGCACACCAGAATCGTGTCGATAAACACCCCTACAAAAGCCGCCATCCCCTGCTGAACGGGATGTTTCACATCGGCGGTGGCATGGGCATGCGGAGTGGAGCCCATACCCGCCTCATTGGAAAACAAACCGCGCGCCACACCGTAACGAACGGCTTCACGCATACCAATACCGGCCAAGCCGCCGCCCAATGCGGCAGGGCTGAACGCCGCCGTAAAAATATGCTGGATCATCGGCACGATATGGTTTGAAAAGCGGAATAAAATCACAATCGCGCACAAAATATACACTATCGCCATAAACGGCACGACCAATTGGGTAACTTTGGCAATACGGGTTACGCCGCCCATGATGATCATGCCTGCCAAAACAGCCAGCATGATTCCCACCGCCAACGACGGAATGTCAAACGCCACCGTTACCGCCGAAGCAATCGAGTTTGCCTGCGTTGCATTGCCGATAAAACCGAGTGCCAGAATAATCGCCACCGAGAAAATCCCGGCCAGCACTTTGGCCGCGGAAGAACCGATTTTCGACGGCAGCCCGCGTGAGATGTAAAACGCAGGGCCGCCGATATATTTGCCGTGGCTGACGATGCGGTATTTCTGCGCCAGCACCGCTTCGGAAAAAATAGTCGACATGCCGAGCAATGCCGAGAGCCACATCCAGAAAATCGCCCCCGGCCCGCCGGCCGTAATCGCCGTGGCCACGCCCGCCACATTGCCCGTACCGATCTGTGCCGACACCGCCACCGCCAGCGCTTGGAACTGCGACAGCGATTTGTGGTCTTTTTCCCCGTCTTGCTTTTTAAACAATCCGCCGAACACCATTTTCATCGCCGTACCGAATTTGGTAATCTGCGGTGCTCCGAGATACACGGTAAAAAACAAGCCGATGCCCAACAAGGCATAAATCAAAAGATAATCCCACAACACTGAATTGACAGCATTCACTACCGAGGACAACATCTCTTCCATGCTTTTCATCTCCGCAATACATAAAACAGCTAATCACATTGCCTTTTCCGCTTACAGCAGAAAAGGAAGCAATCATACCTTAAATTGACTCCTCTGCGACACCATCCGGCAAAGCTTGATTTATAACAGTCTCCCCCGCTTTACCATCAGTATCGGCCCATCCGCCCTCACAGGCCGTCTGAAAACTTTTCAGACGGCCGTGCGCTGCATTCAACCCCAAACCTTTTGTGCTAAAATGCACGCATCAAAATTACCCGCCCGCCCTGTTTACCGCAGGAGCGGCATTGAAAGGAAAAACAATATGGCAGGCCATAGCAAGTGGGCGAATATCCGCCACAAAAAAGAACGTCAAGATGCCAAACGCGGCAAGATTTTCACCCGTCTGATTAAAGAAATCACCGTAGCAGCCAAAATGGGCGGCGGCGATCCCGCATCCAATCCCCGCCTGCGCTTGGCAATGGACAAAGCATTCGACAACAACATGCCCAAAGACAACGTGCAGCGCGCTATCGACAAAGGCACGGGCAATTTGGAAGGCGCGGAATACGTCGAACTGCGCTACGAAGGCTATGGTATCGGCGGTGCCGCCTTGATGGTGGACTGCCTGACCGACAACAAAACCCGTACCGTTGCCGACGTGCGCCACGCGTTCAACAAAAACGGCGGCAACCTCGGCACCGACGGCTGCGTAGCTTTCAACTTCGTGCATCAAGGCTATCTGCTGTTCGCCCCGGGCGTAGACGAAGACGCATTAATGGAAGCAGCCCTCGAAGCCGGTGCGGAAGACGTAGTAACCAATGACGACGGTTCAATCGAAGTCATTACCGCTCCCAACGATTGGGCGGGCGTAAAAGCCGCACTCGAAACGGCAGGTTTCAAATCGGAAGACGGCGACGTTACCATGCGCGCCCAAAACGAAACCGAATTGGGCGGCGAAGATGCCGAAAAAATGCAGAAGCTGATTGATGCGCTGGAAGACTTGGACGATGTGCAAAACGTCTATACTTCCGCCGTATTAAATTTTGAGTGATTTGTAAGTTTCAGACGGCCTAAACGTCTAAATAAACGTCTAAATGTGTATTCAATAAAAAAACAGGTTTACATAAGCCTGCTTTTTATTTGGCTTTTTACCGTTCCACCTCATGCCTTTCTAACATTCGCCCCAAAAGGAGACGTTATGAAACCTTTGAAAACAGCCCTTTACCTGATCGCCGCCGCTACTCTGGCAGCTTGCATGCACACTCCGAATGCAGACAAACACGCCGATTCATCCGTACCCGCCACCCATTCCGTAGCCAGCCGTTACACCTTTAACGAAACCGTTTCCCGTCTGGAAAACACTATCAAAGCCAAAGGCATGGTTGTATTTACCGTTATCGACCACCAAGCCGCAGCGCAAAAATACGGTCTGACCATGCAACCGGCCAAAGTCATTGTGTTCGGCCAACCGAAAATAGGCACGCCGCTGATGTTGAAAGACCCTGAATTCGCCCTGCAGCTGCCCATGCGCGTACTGGTAACCGAAACCAACGGGGAAGTAAAAGCCGTATTTACCGATGTTCGTACCCTTATCCGCGACAGCCGCATTGAATACCGCGATGTGGAAAACACATTGGCCAATGCAGAAAAGCTGATTCGGAAAACCGTTAGCGAATAATGCTTGATATATTACGAGGCCGTCTGAAAACAAACTGAACCTTGAAAACCAAGCACCCAGACCAAAAACCCGATTTCTGTAAAACACAGAAATCGGGTCTATAAAGAAACAATCAAATCGTCCTTTTTCAGCAGTTTAATCCAAAAACCGTCGGACAATTTTTAATCTTCGGAAAGAAAATAAATTATTGGGCTTGACAAGAAGTTTCGGTTACATTGCCGTAGCGGTCGGTAAATGACAAGAAAGCTTGGCCGCCTTTTTCGTGCCATTCGGTTTTCTTATCGCCGGAAACATAGCGTTCACCCGAGCCTGAAACGGAACTTGACAGAGTGGCATTGTAACGTTTGTCATCCAAGCCATACTCCAAAGAAATACGGTCAGTGCCGATACGGTTGACATTTACGGTAAAGCCGTTTTGGCAGCTGAAACCGGACGCAGCTGAGTGGCTGTGGTCATGACCGTGGTTGTGATCATGGTGGTGGGTATGGCTCTCGGTAGCGCAAGCAGCCAACATCAACGCGACAGCCACAGGGGTAAGCATTTTTATAAATTTCATCAAATATTCCTTTTCATTGAAGTCATAGATATCGAGCCGTCCGAAGGCCGGCTACATACACATACTAACAGTCGTTCAGCTCCAATATCATCTGTCAGACATTAAGATTGTAACGTTTAACCTTCATTTACCCGGCTTTTCAAAGGCTGTTGTACTTTTCAGACTGCACAAAGCCTTATAAAATGAAGTAATTTTTTAGGCCAGAAAACAGGCCGTCTGAAAGCGGGCTGTGCGGGTTTCGCCAAAGCCGCTTGAATCACTGCTATATAAATAGATACAACCGAGACAACCATGACCGATTACAGTAAAACCGTCAATCTTCACGAATCACCTTTTCCCATGCGCGGCAACCTTGCCAAGCGCGAACCGGCGTGGGTAAAAGATTGGCAGGAGCAGCAACGCTACCAAAAACTGCGCCAAAAAGCACAAGGCCGCCCGAAATTCATTCTGCACGACGGCCCGCCCTATGCCAACGGCGACATCCACATCGGTCATGCCGTCAACAAAATCCTCAAAGACATCATCATCCGCAGCAAAACGCTGGCCGGTTTCGACGCGCCCTATGTGCCGGGCTGGGACTGCCACGGCCTGCCGATTGAAGTGATGGTGGAAAAACTGCACGGCAAAAACATGCCCGATGCCAAGTTCCGCGAACTGTGCCGCGAATATGCCGCCGAACAGATTGCCCGCCAGAAAAAAGACTTCATCCGCTTAGGCGTACTCGGCGATTGGGGCAAGCCTTACCTGACCATGGATTTCAAAACCGAAGCCGACACCGTGCGTACCCTCGGCGAAATCTACAAAGCCGGCTACCTCTACCGCGGCGAAAAACCCGTACAGTTCTGCTTGGACTGCGGCTCTTCGCTGGCCGAAGCCGAAGTGGAATACAAAGACAAAGTATCGCCCGCTATCGACGTAGCCTATCCGTTCAAAGACAACGCCGCCCTTGCCCAAGCCTTCGGTTTGGGTACCCTCGACGGAGAAGCCTTTGCCGTGATTTGGACAACCACGCCGTGGACATTGCCCGCCAGCCAAGCCGTCAGCGCGGGCGCGGAAGTGGTTTACCAATTAATCGACACGCCCAAAGGCAAACTCGTACTCGCCAAAGATTTGGCCGAAGACGCTTTGAAACGCTACGGCTTTTCAGACGGCCAAACCCGAGTGCTGGCCGAAACCACCGGCGACAAGCTCGAAAACCTGCACATGAGCCATCCGTTTTTAGAGCGCGACATCCCCATGCTCAACGGCGAACACGTTACCACCGATGCCGGTACCGGCTTGGTTCACACCGCACCTTCGCACGGTTTGGAAGACTATTTTGTCTGCCTGAAATACAGCATCACGCTCGACAACCCCGTTAACAGCGAAGGCCGCTACCGCAGCGACGTGCCGCGCGTGGCCGGCTTAACCGTTTGGGAAGCCAACGCCGTGATTATCGAATGGCTGCAAGAAGAAAACAGACTGCTTTCCCACGCCAAAATCGAACACAGCTACGCCCATTGCTGGCGGCACAAAACCCCGCTGATTTACCGCGCCACCGGCCAATGGTTTATCGGCATGGACAAAGCCGGAGCCAGCGGCAAAAACCTGCGCAACAACGCGCTCAAAGCCGTGGACGATACCGAATTCTTCCCCTCATGGGGCCGCGCCCGCCTGCAAGCCATGATTGAAGGCCGCCCCGACTGGGTAGTGTCGCGCCAACGCTATTGGGGCACGCCGATGACCTTCTTCGTTCACAAAGAAACCGGCGAACTGCACCCGCGTTCCGCCGAGCTTTTGGAAGAAGTGGCCAAACGCATCGAAGAAAAAGGCATCGAAGCATGGTTTTCGCTGGATGCCGCCGAACTTTTGGGCGCGGAAGCCGAACAATACGAAAAACTCAAAGACACTATGGACGTATGGTTCGATTCCGGCAGCACCCACTTTTCCGTGCTGAAACAGCGCGACGAGCTGGCTTGGCCTGCCGACCTTTACCTCGAAGGCAGCGACCAGCACCGCGGCTGGTTCCAATCGTCCATGCTCACCGGCTGCGCATCAATGGGCCGCGCACCTTACAAACAACTGCTCACGCACGGTTTTGTGGTGGATCAAAACGGCAGAAAAATGTCCAAATCGCTGGGCAACGTTGTCGCTCCGCAAGAAGTGTATAACGAATTCGGTGCCGACATCCTGCGCTTGTGGACGGCCTCTACCGATTACAGCGGCGAATTGGCGATTTCCAAAGAAATCCTCAAACGCGTTACCGAAAGCTACCGCCGCATCCGCAACACCTTGAGCTTCCTGTTTGCCAACCTGAGCGATTTCCGCCCCATCGAACATGCCGTACCGCAAGACCAAATGGTGGAAATCGACCGCTACGCCTTGATTCTGGCACGCCAACTGCAAGAGCGTTTGGCCGGCGATTACTACCCGCGTTATGCCTTCCACTTCGCCGTGAAAGACATCGTGAGCTTCTGTTCGGAAGACTTGGGCGCGTTCTACCTCGATATTTTGAAAGACCGCCTCTACACCATCCACACCGACAGCCATGCCCGCCGCAGCGCACAAACCGCGCTTTACCATATCACCCGCAGCTTGGTATTGCTGATTTCGCCGATTCTCTGCTTCACCGCAGAAGAAGCGTGGGACATCATCGGCGGCGGCGAAGAAGACAGCGTGCTGTTCCACACATGGCACGAATTCCCGCCCATCAACGAGAAGAGCGAAGCCGAACTCGTGAAAAAATGGCAAGCCGTGCGCCAAGTGCGCGAAGCGGCCACCGCCGCCATCGAGCCGTTGCGCACCGATAAAACCGTCGGTTCTTCTTTGCAGGCCGAAGTCGATATTACCGCCCCCGAAGATTTGGCGGGCTACCTGAAAATGCTCGGCGACGAATTGCGTTTCGTGTTGCTGGTGTCCAAAGCCACCGTTCACAAAGGCGAGGAGCTGGCGGTAACGGCCAAAGTGAGCAGCGGCGAAAAATGCGAACGCTGCTGGCACTACACCGACGACATCGGCGCGGTTGCCGAACATCCCACCATCTGCAAACGCTGTGCAGAAAACGTGGACGGCAAAGGTGAAGAACGCCACTACGCTTAAATATGTTAGTTCTTTTGCTTGAATGAAAGAACAAGAGGCCGTCTGAAAAATCTTTTCAGACGGCCTCCTTGTATTCGGACAGGCTTGGAAATCAGCCTTCCATTTTTACTTTCGCAACAAATAAAAAAGAAGCCTGATGCGTATGCACAGGCTCCTCCGTTATATTCCGGGCAAGCGGATTATTTATCGGCTTTATCAACCATTACCCAGTTACGCAACGAATCGACATGCTTAGACAACAGCCCTGCTTTTGAGTACAAGCCCAACTTAACATGGGTATCGGCAATATCCAGATTGCGCATGGTAAGCTGGCCGATACGGTCGGCCGGCGTGAATGCCGCATTTTCAACTTTTTCCATACTCAGGCGGTGCGGATGGTAAGTCAGATTGGGAGACTCCGTATTCAGCAGCGAATAATCATTGCCGCGGCGCAATTCCAACGTAACTTCACCGGTAATCGCTCTCGACACCCAACGCTGGCCGCTCTCACGCAATATCAATGCCTGCGGGTCGAACCAGCGGCCCTGATAAAGCAGGCGGCCCAAACGCAAGCCGTTGATGCGGTATTGTTCGATGGTGTCTTCGTTATGGATACTGGTTACCAACCGCTCGTAAGCAATGTGCAGCAACGCCATTCCCGGCGCTTCATAGATGCCGCGCGATTTGGCTTCGATAATACGGTTTTCGATTTGGTCGCTCATGCCCAAACCGTGCCGGCCGCCGATACGGTTGACTTCCAAAAACAGCTCTACCGGATTGGCGAATTCCCGGCCGTTCAACGCCACCGGCACGCCTTCTTCAAAGCGTACGCTCACTTCTTCGGGTTTGATTTCTACATTTTCATCCCAAAACGCCACGCCCATAATCGGGTTAACAATGTTGATGCCGCAGTTTAAAAACTCCAAATCTTTGGCTTCGTGCGTGGCTCCCAGCATGTTCGAATCGGTGGAATAGGCTTTTTCCGCCGACATTTTATAGTCGTAACCGTTGGCAATCAGAAACTCGCTCATTTCCTGACGGCCGCCCAATTCGTCGATAAAGGCTTGGTCGAGCCACGGTTTGTAGATACGCAGGTTGGGATTGGTCAGCAGGCCGTAACGGTAGAAACGTTCGATATCGTTGCCTTTGTAAGTAGAACCGTCGCCCCAAACATTAACGTCGTCTTCTTTCATGGCGGAAACCAGCATAACGCCGGTAACGGCCCGACCCAAAGGCGTGGTATTGAAATAAGTCGTGCCTGCGGTTCTGATATGGAATGCTCCGCATTGGATGGCGGTAATGCCTTCGTGGGCAAGCTGGCTGCGGCAGTCGATCAAACGTGCCTCAATGGCACCATACTCTTTGGCTTTTCGGGAAATTGCCTCATAATCGTCTTCATCGGGCTGCCCTAAATTGGCGGTGTAGGCATAAGTTTGTGCGCCCCTCAATTTCATCCACAACAAAGCGGCCGAGGTATCCAGGCCGCCTGAAAAAGCGATACCGACTTTTTGATTCATCGGCAGGTTTTGTAGAATAATATGTTCGTCTTGATTCATGTAAGATCCTATTTTTCTTTCTTTTGTTTAATGATATTTTCCTAACGGCCTTACTAACTGCCAATACCGATTCATTATTGTATGAATCAGTTGATTAGTCCAGCTTTAAAGTTTACTTTCTAGCCGTTTTCCGGGCCGTTTATATATTACACTTTTTACAGGATACGCAATGATCTACTTCAACTTAATCATTATCGGCGACGAAATTCTACAGGGCAGCCGTGCCGACAAACATTTTGCGTTTTTCAAAGCTTTATTGGAACGGCATGGATTAAAGCTCGGTCAGGTGCAATATTTGCCCGACGACCGCGATTTGCTGGTCAAACAGCTCCGCCGCAGCTTTTCAGACGGCCTACCGACTTTTGTTACCGGCGGCATCGGCTCCACGCCCGACGACCACACCCGCCAAGCCGCGGCCGAAGCGTTGGGGTTGCCGGTCGAACGCCATGTCGCCGCCGTGCCGTTTATTGAAGAAACCACCCTCGAACGCGGCGATTCGCTGGATTCCCCGTCGCACAAACAACGCCTGCTGATGGCCGACTTTCCCGCCGGAGCCGATCTGGTGCCCAACCCCTATAACAAAATCGCCGGTTTTTCGATACGCGAACATTATTTCTTTCCGGGCTTTCCCGTGATGGCGCACCCGATGGCCGAGTGGGTGTTGGATACCTACTATGCCGACCGCTTCTACCAAACGGAAAGCGCGCAACGTTCGGTGTGGTTGTTCGGCGTGCCCGAATCGCACGTTGCACCGATTATGCGCGATGTCGAACAGAAATACGGCGGCATTCGTTCCTTCAGCCTGCCGAGCGTGGGCTGGATAAGTAAAAGCGGCGAAAAAATTCCGCCGCACATCGAATTCAGCATCAAAGCCGAAGGCGAAGCCTGCCGCCAAATGGATACGGCATGGTCGGATGTGTTGGCACAATTGGCCGATACCCATGCCCGGATACAGAACCAAGCCCCCGAAGAAGCATAAACAAGAGGCCGTCTGAAAAACTTTTTCAGACGGCCTCTTTGCAATATCGGCGCTTAACCCAAATCGAAAGCTTTATGCAATACGCGGGTGGCCAATTCCATGTATTTCTCGTCAATCAGCACCGAAACTTTGATTTCGGAAGTCGAAATCATCTGGATGTTGATGCCTTCTTCGGCCAGCGTGCGGAACATTTTGGAAGCCACACCCACATGCGAACGCATGCCCAAGCCGACGATGGAAACTTTACATACGGTATCGTCGCCATCGATTTCAGCGGCACCGATGCTGTCTCTCATTGCGCGAAGCAGCTCCAATACCGGTTTGTAGTCGCCGCGCGGCACGGTGAATGAAAAATCGGTCGTGCCTTCGTCGCCTACATTTTGAATAATCATATCCACTTCGATATTGGCATCGGCTACCGCGCCTAAAATCTGATAAGCCACACCGGGTTTGTCGGGTACGCCGCGCACATTGATGCGGGCTTGGTTTTTATCGAATGCGATACCGGATACGGCAGCTCTTTCCATGTTGTTGTCCTCTTCAAAGGTAATTAATGTACCGTCGCCGCCTTCCTGCAAGCTGCTTAACACGCGCAGGCGGACTTTATATTTACCGGCGAATTCTACCGAACGAATCTGCAAAACTTTCGAGCCCAAGCTCGCCAATTCCAGCATTTCTTCAAAAGTAACCGTGTCCAAGCGGCGGGCTTCCGGCACCACGCGCGGGTCGGTGGTGTAAACGCCGTCGACATCGGTATAAATCTGGCACTCGTCGGCTTTCAAAGCGGCGGCCAGCGCAACGGCGGAAGTATCGGAACCGCCGCGGCCCAGCGTGGAAATATCGCCGTTGGCGTTCACACCCTGAAAGCCCGCCACAATCACCACTTTTCCGGCTTTCAAATCGGCACGGACGGCTTCATCATCGATTTCTTCAATGCGCGCTTTGGTATGGGCGTTGTCGGTTTTAACGGCCACCTGCCAACCGGTATAGCTTTTCGCGTCGACACCGATATTCTTCAAAGCCATCGCCAACAGGCCGATGGTTACCTGCTCGCCCGTAGCCAACACCACATCCAGCTCGCGCGGGTCGGGGAAATCCTGCATTTCGTGCGCCAAAGCTACCAAACGGTTGGTTTCGCCGCTCATGGCTGAAACCACCACTACCACGTCATGACCTTCGGCGCGGGTTTTGGCAACACGTTTGGCGACGTTTTTAATACGCTCGGCGGAACCTACCGAAGTACCGCCGTATTTTTGTACGATTAACGCCATTTTTCGTGCTCTCTTGATTTGGATTTGTGAAACTTGGAGAAACAAAATTCATTTAATAAAAGTGCCGCGCTCCGAAACCGGCGTTGCCGCATTTAATAAAACTGTCAATTTGTCCTACCATACCAACGATCGGGGCTATCTTTAAGGTTTAGCCGGAACATTATTACTATTTTTTACACGGAATACAAGGCACATCTGCTTTCAAATTACTGTGTATGTTCGGTTTTATACCGTGCCGTATCCCATCCGGAAACAGAACGCCCGCCACATCGTGCCTCCCCTTCTCCGCCCGCCCGACGATTCCGCCGTTTTTTTCTTAAAAGCGCCTATAAAATGCTTATGACACAGGCTTTCCAACAGGCCGTCTGAAAAAATTTTGCTGCGGCCGCCGCACGGAAGGGAACGGGATGCATTTAACATTTGTCTGAGTTTCAGCGGCCGCATCACCACCGAACAGCATAAGCCGCCGAACATTCCGAATCCATATTTCGTTTAACTGTTAAAGATAGATGCCCTGCACTATTTCTTCTATTGAAGCAAAAAAGGGCCAACTCTATAATTCCAATATTATATATTCAGCCGCATTGCGGCTTTTACTGCATTTAACCGTGTAAACAATGATGAAAAAACCGCTTTTACCGTTTGCTTTTTTAACCTTGCTGGCCGCACCTCTCGCCGCTGCCGAAATGCCGCCGGTTGTCGCGGAAGAAACCCCTTCCGCAACCGACACGCAGCCCGCAGCCAATAGCGAAGACGGCACCGGCACGTTGAGTTTTCAGGAAGCCCGGCAGGAATTGATGCGCAATTCGCCCAAAATCGCAGCGGCACAAGCGTTTGAATCGGTACGGCAATTACAGAGCGAAGCCGCAAAAGGATTGGGCGGCCCCAGCGTGGCCTTGGATGCCACCGCAATCAAATACCGCGTGCGCGGCGAAGCAGACATCAGAGACATCAAACATCAGGCTCTGAACAACACCCGCAGCAGCACTATTTTGAGCGGATTGGATCCTTCCGTATCTTCCTTACTCGACACCGTCACCAACCGCATTGCCGCCCACATTCCCGACGAAGTTTCCTACGATGCCAAAGGCAACACGCACAACGCCACCTTAATCGCCGTATGGCCTATGTATAACGGCGGCACCTCGAAAGCCGCCCGAAATCTGTTGAAAGCCCGTGCCGACGAAGCGGGAGCCGACACCTCGCTTACCGCCAACGAGTTGAACAGCACCTTGGCCGAACGCTATTTCGGCTCGCAGCTTGCACGCATGGCCGCCGGTTTGCACGATCAGGCCGTGCGCACCATTGCGCGCTACGACTACACCGCCAAACGCGCATTGGAAGAAGGCCTGATCGCCAAAGTGGAGCGTTTGGAAGCGCAGACCGCTTTTGAAAACGCCAAGCGCGATGCCGAAAAAGCGCACCACGATGCCGAGCTGGCCGAAACCGCCCTGCGCCGCCTGCTCGGACGTGAAACACCCGTCGAACAAACCACGCCTATTTTCCTGCTGACCAAACCGATCGAACCGCTGACACATTTCCAGCAGCTCGCCTTGGAAAAACACCCCGGCTTCAGCAAAGTGAACGCCAAAAAACATCAGGCCGAAGCACTGCATCAAGCCGGACAAGCGCGTTACAAACCCAACCTCAACCTCTTCGGCGCCTACGAAACCAAAAACAAAGCCAGTTGGATGGCGGGCGTAAACCTGCACTGGACGCTTTACAGCCAAGTCGACCGCAAAGCCATGAGCCGCGCCTCGGCACAACAGATTATCCAAGCCGAAAAAAGCAACGAAGACCTGCGCGAAAACATCATGCTGCTGGTTGAAAAAAATTGGCGCAACGTCGAAAACGCACGCACGGAATACATCCGCCGCGGCAGCAACGTCAATCTGGCCAAAGAAGTGTTGCACCTGAAAAAATCAGGTTTGCGCGAAGGCGTGAACACGGTGGCGGAGCTGATGAAAGCCGAAACCGAATTCACCAAAGCCAAAACCGAGCGTGCCAAAGCCGCCAACGACTATGTGCAGTCGCTGGCCAAACTGCTGGAAAGCAGCGGCATTCCCGAACGGCTGCACGATTACGAACATCAGGCCGATGTGAAACTGTTTATGAAAAACGGTGTCGTGCAATAATTTCAGACGGCCTCTCCGCCTTCAAACTACAAAGGCCGTCTGAAAACAACAAACAACCGCAAGCAAGCCCCCGCTCTGAATACAGGCCGTCTGAAAAAGAAAGAACATCCATGACAGAAAGCAAAAACAAAAACCGCTCCGCCGCTTTGATTCTCGTGCTGCTGATTCTCGTGTGCGCGGTTGCCTACGGCGTGTGGCTGGCCGCCAAACCCGATCCCGTGGTGCTGCAAGGCCAGATGGACGCGCAAGAAACCGATATCGCCGCCAAAGTGCCCGGCCGCATCAGCAAAATTTTCGTGAAAGAAGGCGAAAACATCGAAGCCGGCACGCAACTGATCGAGATGGACAGCCCCGAAATCACTGCCAAAATCAAACAGGCCAAAGCCGCGCAGGAAGCCGCCGAAGCCGTAGCGCGCAAAGCCGAACACGGTGCGCGCCCGCAGGAAATCGAAATGGCGCGCGCGCAATGGAAACGCGCCCAAGCTGCCGCCGACCTTGCCGAAACCACTTACCGCCGTGTGAAAAATTTGGCCGACGAGGGCTTGATGTCGCGCCAAAAACGCGATGAAGCCTACACCAACTACATCGCCAGCCGCGAACAGGCCGCCGCCGCCAAAGCACAATACGACATGGCCAAAACCGGCGCGCGCTCGGAAGACAAAGAGGCTGCCGAAGCCCAAGCCAAACAAGTTGCCGCCAAAGTGGAAGAAGCCGAAGTCGCACAGGCCGAAGCCAATCTGAAAAGCCCGATCAAAGGCCAAGTGGCGGACATAATGGCGGAAGAAGGCACCGTTGTGCCGCAAGGCGTGCCGGTGGTTACGTTGGTGGATTTGAAAGACCAATGGCTGGTGTTGAATGTGCGCGAAGATCATTTGCAAGCCTTCGGCTTGGGCAAAGAATTCGAAGGCACGATTCCCGCTTTGGGCGATCAGCCCGTGCGCTTCAAAGTGTTTGCCAGCAAAGTGCTTGCCGACTACGCCACATGGCGCGCCACCCGCAATAACGACGGCTTCGATATGCGCACTTTCGAAATCAAAGCCCGCCCCGTGCAGCCTTTGCAAAACGTCCGCCCCGGCATGAGCGTGCTGGTGCCCGCAGACCAAAAAATATAGCCGCCCACACCGCATTCATACGCAGCGGCAAAGCGCAAACCGTATGAATGCCGTCCGAACGGCCATTTCCCCTGCCATCAATTTCAGACGGCCTGCTATCGCCGTGAAACTTGATATTTCACAACGGTAACAGGCCGTCTGAAAACATGCTTACAACTCGATATTTTTCAATTTCGCCACGGTATTGATGTCTTTGTCGCCGCGGCCGGACAAATTCACCAGAATCACTTGGTCTTTGCCCATTTTCGGCGCTTCGGCCACTGCCCACGCCAGTGCGTGGCTGCTTTCCAGCGCGGGAATAATGCCTTCGTATCGGCACAACAAATCAAAGGCTTCCAGCGCGGCATCGTCGTTGGCGGCATGGTATTCGACGCGGCCGATGTCGGCCAGATGGCTGTGCTCGGGGCCGATGCCCGGGTAGTCCAAACCGGCGGATACGGAATGGGTGCCGACCACTTGGCCGTGCTCGTTCTGCATCAGATAGCTGCGGAAACCGTGCAATACGCCGATCGGGGCTTTGCTGGTAATCGGAGCGGCATGATTCGGCGTATCGACACCGAGCCCGCCCGCTTCCACACCGACCAAACGCACGCCGCTCTCTTTGATATAAGGATAAAACAAGCCGATGGCATTGGAGCCGCCGCCCACGCAGGCCACCGCCACATCGGGCTGGCGGCCGATGGCTTCCTGCATCTGCTCTTTGGCTTCGTTGCCGATCACGCATTGGAAATCGCGCACCATTTCGGGATAAGGCGCGGGGCCGGCGGCGGTGCCGATGATGTAGAACGTATCGTCCACCCGCGCCACCCACTCGCGCATGGCTTCGTTCATGGCGTCTTTCAAAGTGCGCGAACCACTGTCGACACTCACCACGTTCGCCCCCAACAGTTTCATGCGGAACACGTTCGGTGCTTGGCGTTGGATGTCGTCCGCACCCATATAAACGTGGCACTCCATACCGAAACGCGCGGCAACCGTAGCACTCGCCACACCGTGCTGGCCGGCTCCGGTTTCGGCAATCACGCGTTTTTTGCCCATGCGCTTGGCCAGCAACGCCTGACCGATGGTGTTGTTCACTTTATGCGCACCGGTGTGGTTGAGGTCTTCCCGCTTGAGCCAGATTTGCGCCCCGCCGAGTTTTTCGCTCAGTCGCGTGGCATGGTAAACCGGGCTGGGACGGCCGACGTAATGTTTCAAATCGTGGCGGAAGGCTTCCCAAAACGCCGGATCGTTTTTGGCTTCGCGGTAGGCTGCGGCCAATTCTTGCAATGCGGGAATCAATGTTTCGGAAACGTACACGCCGCCGTGTTCGCCGAAAAAGCCTTGCTCGTTGGGGAAGTTGTAGTTCTGCATAAAGGTTCCTTTGAAGAAAATCGCTTTTCAGACGGCCTCTCGAAGCCTTGCGGCAAATCCTGAAAGGCTGCCTGAAAACAAGATAAAACGGCAGATTGCCATTACCGGTGCGTGCCCGACCCAAGCTCCGTTTGTTTATATTTTTGACGGCTGCCGCACATTTTGTATGAACGCCGCCATTTTTTCGGCGGATTTTACGCCGGCCACGCTTTCCACGCCGCTGGAAATGTCAACAATTTGCGCGCCTGTGATTCTAACAGCTTCCGCCACATTTTCGGGAGTGAGGCCGCCTGAAAGTATCCAACGGTCGTTCGATTGCCCGGAAAGCATGCGCCAGTCGAAACTCTTGCCCGTGCCGCCGTATTCGCCGTCGACATGCGCGTCAAACAATACCGCGCGCGCGTCGGGAAACCGCCCGCAGGCCGTCTGAATATCTTCCGCACTCCGCACCCGCACCGCTTTAATGTAAGGCCGCTCGAACCGGCGGCAGAACTCGGGCGTTTCATCGCCGTGAAACTGAATCACGTCTATCGGCACCTGCGCCAAAATTTCGCGGATACGCGCTTCCGTTTCGTTCACAAACAACGCCACCACGCTCACGAACGGCGGCAGCGCGTCCACGATTTTCCGCGCCTGTTCGACGGTAACGAAACGTTTGCTTTTCTCGTAAAACACCAGCCCTACCGCATCCACGCCCAATGCGGCGGCGGTGCGGGCATCTTCGGGGCGGGTAAAGCCGCAAATTTTAGTACGGATTTTCATGTTTTGGTTTTCAAATTGCCGGCAACAGGGCGATTCTAAAAAATTAAAACGGAATTGGCTATGCAAAACTGACATCCGTTTACATATCCGATAAAAAGCCGAAGGCCGTCTGAAAAGTTTCAGACGGCCTTTAGCATGATTTTTCATTCCGTCCGGCAGAAAACAACAGCTTACCGCCGGATAGGAAAATTCTCGTTAAACCGCATTGCCATAAAATGCCGCCGTAACTAGCATATCATCCGGCACATAAGCCGATATGTAGATGTTTTTTATATTTTATAAAAGGAATATATCCATGAAAGCCAGCGCATTGATTTTATCCGTTGCAGCAGCCTTGACTACCGCGGCCTGTGTGGTTCCCTATGACTACGATCACCATCACGAGCGCGAACGCCACCATGAGCGCGGCTATGACCGCGACGACCACTACGACCGCGACCGTTACGATCACGACCGCCGCCGCGAACGCCGCGACGAGCGCAGCAAAGAACGCCGCGAGCGCAACATCCGCGCCGCCCGTTTCGAATGCCGCAACGGTTTGTATGTGAATGTCCGTCCCCTCGGTTCCGACCGCATCGAATTACGCTTGGACGACAAACGTTCCGTGCTGAACATCGCCCGCTCGGGTTCCGGTTCGCTTTATACCAGCAGCCGCGGTTTGTTCGGCAACCGTACCGAATGGCATCAGAAAGACGGCAGCGCCATCTTCAACTTTACCGATCCGTACGGCAACCGTGTGGAAACAACCTGCGCCGCTCTCTAAATAGAGGCCCTTTTCCTGCGAGGCCGTCTGAAAACCTGTTTTCAGACGGCCTTTTTAATGCCGCCGCCCCTGCTTACAACGAACTACTTTGTAGCTCCGCCTTGTTCTCACCGTGAAACAAAGCACCTTTTTCCATTGCCTATTTGATGAAAAATGTTTCACAAATCAAAAACATTCAATCTTTGACAAACCTTAACTATTCCCCTAATATTTCTCGCTTGGTCCTGATACGGTTAGATACAACCGGCATAGCCAATTGAAGAAAAACAAGTTTTGGTACTTTAGGAAGAAGAAACTATGGAATGGGTCTTTAACAGCTATTACACCCTGATTGCCGCCACCATTGTTTTGCTGGTCGGCAAAGTCATGGTCAACAAAATCAGATTTTTGCAAAATTTCAATATTCCCGAACCCGTGGCCGGCGGCTTGGTTGCCGCGATTATCCTGTATGCCCTGCATGCCGCTTACGGAGTCAGCTTCAAATTTGAAAAACCGCTGCAAGATGCATTTATGCTGATTTTCTTTATCTCCATCGGCTTAAGTGCAGACTTCTCCCGCCTGAAGGCCGGCGGCCTGCCCTTGATTGTTTTCACCGCTATCGTCGGCACCTACATTGCCGTCCAAAACGCCGTGGGCGTAGGATTGGCAACCGCTTTAGGGCAAAACCCGCTTATCGGCCTGATTACCGGTTCGATTACTTTAACCGGCGGCCACGGTACGGCAGGCGCGTGGGGGCCTGTGTTTGAGAGAGAATACGGTTTGGCCGGTGCCACCGGTTTGGGTTTAGCCAGTGCCACTTTCGGTTTGGTTGCCGGTGGCTTGATCGGCGGTCCGGTTGCCCGTCGCCTGATTAACAAAATGGGGCGCAAACCGTTGGACGGTGCGGCAATCAAAGCAACGGAACATGACGACAATACCGCCCAAAATACCGACGATGTTTTCGAACATCCTGCTCAAACCCGCTTGATCACAGCTTCGTCGGCTGTCGAAACGCTGGCCATGTTCGCAGCATGTTTAGCCTTTGCGGAAATTATGGACGGCATCGATAAAGAATACTTATACGACCTGCCCAAATTCGTTTGGGCCTTGGGCGGCGGCGTGATTTTGCGCAACATCCTTACCGCCATCTTCAAATTCAATATGTTCGACCGCGCCATCGACGTATTCGGCAATGCTTCACTGTCGCTCTTTCTGGCCATCGCCTTGTTGAACTTGAAACTGTGGGAGCTTTCCGGTTTGGCCGGCCCCGTAACCATTATTTTGGTTGTGCAAACTATTGTAATGGTGCTATATGCAACTTTCGTAACTTATATGTTTATGGGTCGCGACTACGACGCGGCGGTATTGTCGGCAGGCCATTGCGGTTTCGGTATGGGTGCCACACCCACCGCCGTAGCCAACATGCAGTCGATTACCGAACGTTTCGGCCCTTCCCATAAAGCTTTCCTGATTGTGCCGATGGTAGGTGCGTTTTTCGTAGATTTGATCAACGTTGCCATTCTCACCGGTTTTGTAAACTTCCTCAAATAAACGGCAAGTAAACTAAAAAGCACCTGCGACACCTTACCCGCCGCAGGTGCTTTTGCTATGATGCCATCTGAAACACATCAACCAGCCCAAAGGCGTATTATGCTAAAAAAATTACTCACTTTAACCCTGATTGCCTCGGCCTTGAGTGCCTGCGGTAACGAAAAACCCCAACCCGAAAACAAACTGCTTTGCGACAGCCCTGCCGTTGTTCAAAACGTCCGCATCAACGTTCAAGAAATCATCAAACAGGAAGCGCAAAACTTCGCCCGCTCCGACACCCGCCAATTTGTCGATGCCGATAAAATCATTGCCGCAGCCACCCAGCTCTCTATTTCTCTAGAGAATCCCGTACAGGAAACCAATGACGGCACGCCGGTATGCAAAGCCAATCTGAATATTAAGATTCCCGGCGAGATTTACGATACCGCCCAAACCAACAGCCCGCTGCTTTACGGCGAACGCTCTATCGAAAAATTAGTGCAAAGCCGCATCAACGGCACCCCGCTTTCCCACGACAAAGGCACATTCTCGCGCCCCTTGCGTTACACGCCTTCCGCCGCCGACGGGCAAACCGCCGTTAATTACGAAGATAACGCCCTCACCGCCACCGCACAAACCATCACAACCGCCCTATTGCCTTACGGCATCAAAAGCCTGCTGATGATTAACGGCCAAGCCGTCAGCCTTGAAGATGCGCTGAAACCGAGCCAGCCGCTCCCGGAACCGCCCCAAATCGATCCGCTGGACATTCTTGAAAACAATGCCGCCAGTGCAGCCGTCGCATCCGTTCTGCCGGATATTCCCGCTCCCGAAGTGCTCACGCCCGAAACCCGCCCCAGCGATATCCGTTTTTCGGCCAACGAATTGGAGCAGGCACGCAGCAACAATCAAGCGTCCAACAATGAAATCAACCGCATATGGAACACCATAGACAAATCCGTGCAAAGAGAGCTGCTGGAAGAACAACGCGAGTGGATTCAAAACAAAAACCTCAACTGCCGCCGTGCAGCCGCCCAAGCGGAAACCACTTTGCAGGCCGAATACCTGCAACTTCAATGCGACACCCGCATGACGCGCGAGCGCAGCCAATACCTGCAAGGATATTCGATTAACTAACCGGCCCGGTGCCGTTGCGAAGAGGCCGTCTGAAAGCATTCAGATGGCCTCTTTGTTATGAAATTGTAAAGCACGAAATTTTAACGTCCGGTTACACCAACCCTCTTTTAGCAAGGCTTCCGAAAGCACCCGAATGAAAACCGCCTATAAATTTCCATTCATCATTGAAACAAAATTGCGTATCCCTTCTATTTCTTCCCTCAAATTAAACGATTGCTTTTCAATCTTTGCAATATTTAAATATCTACTAATTCTTACCTAAGTTACGCTCCCTAGAATAACAACTGAAAACAATAGGTATGCAGGCATTTAAGCACAACATGTTTTCCCGATGCATGAACGCCTTCCCAACCGTGCCTGCTACCTATTGTTCCTACTACCTATCGGTTATCATCAAGGAGTTCGATATGAAAATTAATATGCAGAAAGCCACCGTAGCAATTTTAGCCGCTATCTTAGCTTCCGGTGCCTACGCCGGCAATTACGGTTACGGCGAAGCAGATGGCTACTGGGTGCCCAACGACCACGTAAAACCTTACAAAAAACACAAAAACAAATGGGGCAAACCCGCTTCTGAAGCCGAAGGTGAAAAAGTAATGAAAAATGCCGCCAGAAGATCCGGCATCCATTACAAAGACCTGAAATATTATTCAGCCCGTGCCGACAGAAATGGTGTTAAAACCATTCACGCCAAAGACCGCTACAGTGGCGAACATTTGGGCCGCTATGCTTTCAAAACCATTAAGAGCGGCGGTTCGGAGGTTTACTTCGGCGAGTGGGTAGGTAAAGAATATGCCAAAGGCACTAACCGTGGTGTTTACTATGTCGGCGACAAACGTGCAACCTACGTTCCGCATTCCGGTGTAGCCACTTATGCCGTTAAAGGCATTAACAACTACAGCGGCGGCAACCTGATGTCAGGTACATTGCGTGCCGACTTCGGTCAGAAAACACTGGTTGGCTCTATGAAAAACTCTGCGGTACACATGGACATCCATGCGCATATCAAACCTCATAAAGCCTCCTTTAAAGGTCATGCACGAGCCAACGGCCACTACGGTAAAACCGAAGGCCACTTCTTCGGACACGGAGCTTCCGCTCTGGCCGGCGTAGCCAAGTTCAAGACCAACCGTCATCTCGACACCGCTTACGGCGGCGTGAAAAAATAATGAAACATTCGGCGGACATTAGTGTCTAACGAAAAAAAGGCCTGCACCCGCAGGCCTTTTTTAAGTAATCGACAACGCTGTTGACTGTTGATTTTTTAACTTTAACTTTTTACTTCAGTAAGCAGGCACCTATGTTAAAAAAATCAGTTTGGTTGTGGTTGGCCGTCAGTTTTTCCGCTTTTGCCGAAGACAATACCGCGCAACGGCTATGGCAAAACACCCGTCAGGCCGTGCAAGGGCAGGAACGGAAAGTCCATGAAAACGAAACGCAGGCCGACACCGCTTTAGATCCTTCCGCTCAACCCGGCGAAGAAGATGTGGGCGAACGCCTGTTTATCGCCGTCAACCACAGCAACTGGCCCGAAGTGCGCAAACTGCTGGCGGAATACCGGCGGCAATCCGAATACGATCCCGACATCGCCCTCTTCGCCCAAGCTGCTTTGGCCCGTGCGGACGGCAACTGGAACGCGGCCAAACGCGATTACGAAACACTGCTGAAACGCCAGCCCGATTTTCTGCGCGGCCGTCTTGATTTTGCGCGTTTGTTATACGAAGGCCGTCTGAATCGGGAAGCCACATCCGAATTCGTCAAACTTCAGCAAGAGCCGCTGCCCGAAGCGGTAAAAGAAAACATCGCCTCGTTCCAAGAAGCCCTGAAAGAGCGCGAAAGCTGGCAAGGTTCGGTTTCTATCGGTGCGATATGGAACGACAACATCAACGAAGGTTCCAACGGATATGTGTGCCGGCTAGAAATCGACGGCGAATGTTTTGACAGCGCTTCCGGCGAACCTTCCATAGAAGCCGGCGGCATGAAGTATGAAGCCGCCGCAGTCAGACGCTGGCAAGTAACCGGCCACCACGGCGTATTCGTGCGCGGTTTAGGCTATGGGCGCGTTTACCGCAACCACACGCCCTACAACGAACATACCGCCAGCATCAGCACCGGCTACCAATTTGAAAACGCCCGCCATACCTTGGCCGTAGCCCCGCTGTTCGAGTGGAACAGCAAAGGCAATAAAACCAACAATCGCGCCTACGGCGTGCGCGGCGAGTGGAATATGGATCTCGACAATTGGTCGTGGAACACCGAAGCGGAATGGAAACATTTGGATTATGCCAACAAAGAAACCCTGCTCGACGGCTCGTTGGTTTCCGTATACAACACCCTTTCTTACATTCCGCGCGGCGACCTCATGGTTTACGTCGGCCTCGACTGGCAGCAGCGCAAAACGAAAGACGATACCGACTCCTACCGCCAAACCTCCGCCCGCGTAGGCATGGCAAAACTGTTTTCAGCCGGTTTCGATACCTCGTTAAACGCCACGTTCAGCCACAGAAGCCATAAAGCGGAAAATGCCATACTGGAAAAACGCCGCCGCGAAAACGAGCAGACTTATTTCTTAAACGTCGGCGCGGATCGTTGGAAAATAGCGGGCATGAAACCGGTATTGACGTTGAAACACCGCCGCATCAACAGCAATATCGATTGGCTGTATAACTCCAAACAGAACGAAGTAAGCATCTCTTTAACCAAAAACTTCTAAGCCTGCCCGATTTGTCGAAGAGGCCGTCTGAAAATATGATTCAGACGGCCTCTTCACTCTGTCGCAACCCATTTATTTGGCGGCTTTGGCTTCCTGAGCCGCTTTATATTCCCGCAGATACGCCAGTGCGGCGGTTTTTTCTTCTTCCGTGCCGTAACGCAAATCACGCTGGGCGCGGCGGAACGTAGCGCGTTCTTTCGCCTCTTCGAGCTGTTTGGCCTGATAAGCCTCGCGGTTGGCAGAAGTTGCCCGCTGGGTTTGCTGTGCCTGCGCCCGCGCCATCGCTTGCGCAATCAGGTCGGCGGGGTTAAACGCCGGCTTGGGCGAAGCAGGCTGTGCGGTTCGGCTTTGCAAACGTGCTTTGGTGGCGGCTTCGCGTTCGGCAAGCAACGCGCGGCGTTCGTCGGCATCGCGCCGTTTGCGGATTTCATGCCACTCGTAACGCCGCAGTGCATGGGCAGATGCGGCGAAGCGGGGTTCGGCACACTGCTCCGAATCGTGCAGCAACGGCAGATAATCCACTTCGACCGGCTGCATATGGATGCAATCCACCGGACAAGGAGCCACACACAAACCGCAACCCGTGCATTCGTTGCGGATAACGGTGTGCATCTGTTTGGACGCACCCATAATCGCATCAACCGGGCAGGCGCGGATGCAGGCCGTGCAACCGATGCAGGCGGCTTCGTCTATCCACGCCAATGCCTTTTCCTGAATATTGGTCGGAGCCAGCGGTGCCTTGCCCAACAGCCCCGCAATATCCAACATCACTTCCTCGCCCCCCGGCGCGCACAGATTGACCGCCGCCTCACCCGCCGCCAAGGCTTCGGCATAAGGCAGACAGCCTTGATAGCCGCATTCGCGGCATTGGGTTTGAGGTAAAAGTTTATTGATTCTGTTAACGGCGATATTCATTGAAACGGCTTGGTATCGGAAAAGTGCTTATTTTAACAGATTGGTACCGGTTTTTATGAATACCCATCAATACGGCACACTTAAGTAATAAGTTTCATTCCGAATATAAAACATTCCCTTTACTTAAACTCTGCTTTAAAAAAGAACCGGAACATCAAAATCCGGCAAAACAGTATATTTACTGTTCAACCCTTGCCGCTCCGGTTTTGTTTTTCCTTCTTTCCCATGCTTCTTGTTCATACAGACATTCGGGCATCAAACGCCTTTCCGTATCAATATGAATGATTGTTTTTACAATACTGCACAAACCGCAAGGTTACTTTGGCCGCCGAGACCGAAGTACCCTTTTACATTCAATATTTATTTAATTTTTATACCCTTATGTGTAAAGATAAACCTGAATAAGCAACAACACCGAACCGATTATCAGGAGAGCGCCAATCATAGGTGAAACAAACTTCACCCATTTATTAAACGGTATATGCAACATTTGTAACGTTACCAACACCAATCCCGTCGGAGCCAGAAAAAGCATCGCGTATTGCCCCCAGTTATAGGCCGACACCACAATATGTCTCGGGATGCCGACGGCATCTGCAAGCGGTGCCATAATCGGCATGGAAAGTACTGCCAAACCGGAAGAAGACGGCACAAACAAACCGAGGAAAATAAACACAACCAATTGAGCCAAAATAAATATGCTGCTTGGCATTCCGGCAACAAGATCAGACAAATAAGCCAAAATAGTATCTGAAACCATACCTTCTTCCAGCACCAAGTTTACCCCTCTGGCCAAGCCGATAATTAACGATACCGCAACAAGTTCCGATGCCCCTTTGGTAAAGGCGTTAACGATTTCATCTTCGGACAGCTTGGAAATAAACATAATAATAATGGCAAGGGTTAAAAATGATGCGGCCATTTCAGGGAACCACCAGCCTCCGGCCATCACCCCCCAAATCATTATTGGAAAAGCAATGCAGAAAATACTGAGGATAATTTTTCTTCTGGTACTGAATTCAAGATTTTGGTTTGCCTCATCGTGCTTAATATAACTTTGGACAAATTCTTCTCTTTCCGTATAAGTATAAGAAAAGGTCGGATCTGCCTTGAGTTTTTTACAGTACCAGTAAAGATAGGAAATTACGCACGCCGTACCTAAAACCAATCCGACGGCTCTGAATCCGATTCCTTCTGTAAAC
Source organism: Neisseria sp. MVDL19-042950 (assembly GCF_030504625.1). Classification (GTDB taxonomy): domain Bacteria; phylum Pseudomonadota; class Gammaproteobacteria; order Burkholderiales; family Neisseriaceae; genus Neisseria. Next base: position 24,127 of record NZ_JAUKWH010000008.1, read on the forward strand.
TGAATACCTGCCGCATTGGAGGCAATGACCACTGAAAACGGATTAACGGTAGAAAATGCCGTTCCCATAGAGGAAGCTAAGAAAATCGCACCGACACAAACAATGGCGTCATAGCCCAACGTTAAAAAAACTGGTACAAGAATCGGATAAAAAGCAACCGCTTCCTCTTCGATGCCGCAAGTAGTTCCACCAATGGCCATCAAAACGCACACACTGAAAACGATAAAAAATTCATTGCCTTTAGTTCGTTTGGCAAGGGCGGAAAGTCCCGCATTGAATGCTCCGGTTCTGTTTATCACACCGATCATGCCGCCAAGTACAAAAATAAACACCATCACATCCGCCGCTTCAATGGTGCCGTGAACCATACTGATTGCTATGTCTTGCAAACCTTTCGGATTTTGTTCAACCCTTTGGTAAGAGTTCGGAATCGCAACCGGCTTCCGGATGGTGCCTTCCGTAAAGTTTTTAAGGTCGATCTTGATATTCAGACTGTCTAACGATTCTTTGGTCGCCGGAAGATGCCGGTCTGCTTGTTGATAGGTTTTAACGACAAAATTATTATTACCCGAATCATAAGTCAATTTAGAATAAGAGCCCGCCGGTATGATCCAAGTGAGCCCGACGGCAATAATCAATATGAAGAACAAAATAGAAAATGCTGTGGGGAATTTAAATCTTTTTCTCATGCTCATCATAAACTCCTTTCATACGGCAAAATTTAAATAAATATGGCCGGACATCGAAGCCTTCTTCCAATGCAAAGATATGCTTGTTTAAATGCATCCCTTATTCCTCTGAAGAAATAATGATTCAATATCGGATACTCTTTACTCTTTCCATCATTCCTGTACCCGCCTTGCTGTTGACGGTAGCGGCAATACCGGATGACGCACCATGAACAGTATCTTTGCCCGTATGTCCAACAAAATTCGTTACGCCCTTAGGCTCCGTAGAACCCCGGCCAAACGCCATCCTGCCGATAACATCAAGATGCCCTTTCACAATCGCTTTTTTTATTTAGTCTGCCCCGATTTATATAAAGTTGCCGAACATCAGCAGTAATAACGAGAAAATCCACATCATTTTTTTTACGTTGCTTTTACTCGAACCGGTTTTTTTACCGTTTTGCAGGCCGTCTGAATAAAATCTTTCAGACGGCCTGCAAAACAATTCCAACCCGTAGATTTAAAAGCCTGTTGGTTATATTATCTCCATATACCGCCCAACGAAGGAGGCAGAATAATGAAAACCATTGAGCAATTATTACAACATCCCGATGTCGTCTTTTCACCCACGGCAAACGGTATCGCCGTACACAACCCTGCCACCGGCGACACGTTGGCCTATGTCAAAACCACCTCGCCAAACCGTCTGAACGAATTGATCGAACGCGCCGCCTCAGCCCAAAAACAATGGGCGGCCCGAACCGCTCTGGAGCGTGCCGATATTTTGTGGCGTTGGTACGCCTTGATGAAAGACAACAAAGAAAACCTCGCCCGTCTAATGACGATGGAACAAGGCAAACCGCTTGCCGAATCTCGCGGCGAAATCGATTACGCCGCCTCGTTTATCCGCTGGTTCGCCGAAGAAGCCCGCCGCATAGACGGCGATATCCTCACCCATGTGAAACACACGCAAAAACTGCTAGTGGTTAAACAGCCCATCGGCGTTACCGCCGCCATCACGCCGTGGAACTTCCCCGCCGCCATGATTACCCGCAAAGCCGCACCTGCGCTGGCCGTCGGCTGTGCCATGTTGGTAAAACCTGCCAGCCAAACGCCTTTAAGCGCCTACGCCCAAGCCGTGCTGGCTTATCAAGCGGGCATTCCGAAAGATTTGTTTGTGATCGTGAGCGGCAAGGCGGCCGAAATCAGCGATACTTTCGCGCAAAACCCGCTTATCCGTAAAATCAGCTTTACCGGCTCCACCGAAGTGGGCATCCAAATTTTCCGCAACAGCGCGGAGCACATCAAAAAACTGAGTTTGGAGCTGGGCGGCAACGCACCGTTTATCGTGTTTGATGATGCCGACTTGGAAAAAGCCGTAGAAGGCGCGTTAGCCAGCAAATTCCGCAACAGCGGCCAAACCTGCGTGTGTACCAACCGCCTGTACGTACAGGCGGGCGTATATGAAGAATTCTGCCGCCGCATTTCCGGCAAAGCGGCCGCACTCAAGCTGGGCAACGGTTTGCACGAAGGCGTGCGGCAAGGCCCGCTGATTGACGAAAAAGCCGTCCGCAAAGTGGAAGAACATATCGAAGACGCTTTGTCCAAAGGTGCAAGCTGTCTTACCGGCGGCAAGCGCAGCAGCTTGGGACGGACGTTTTTCGAGCCGACCGTATTGCGCGACGTTACCGCCGACATGCTGGTGGCGCACGAAGAAACTTTCGGCCCGTTATGCCCGATTTTCAAATTCGACACCGAAGAAGAAGCCCTCCGGCAAGCCAACGATACCGGCTTCGGCTTGGCCGGCTATCTGTTCACCAGCGACACCGCCCGCCAATGGCGCGTGGCCGAAGCGCTGGAATACGGCATGGTCGGCATCAATACGGGCATCATCAGCAACGAAGTCGCCCCGTTCGGCGGCGTGAAAATGAGCGGACTCGGACGAGAAGGCAGCAAATACGGTGTCGACGAATATCTCGAAATGAAATACATGTGTCTCGATTTGAGTTAAGCCCGCACACTGCCGGAGGCCGTCTGAAAACATTGTTCAGACGGCCTCGTATCCTCCCTACAATCATCAAACCACCTACCATGCCGTCTTCACAAAACTGCCCCTGCCAATCCGGCAAACCCTACGCCGACTGCTGCGCCCCCTTTCACGAAGGAACGCAGCTCCCGCCCACGGCCGAAGCCCTGATGCGTTCGCGTTATTGCGCTTATGTGCTGCACGATATCGATTACATTGTCGCCACCACCGTGCCCGAACAGCAGCCGCTGCTGGATAAGGCCGCCATGTCGGAATGGAGCCGTAACACGCAATGGCTGGGTTTGGAGGTGCTGAGGCATATTCCGAATATCGGCAAACACCACGCCCAAGTGGAATTCAAAGCCTATTTTGAAGAAAACGGCGGCAGGCAAAGCCATCACGAACTTTCCGCTTTTGTGAAGCCGCACCGACGCTGGTATTTCATCGACCCCACCGTGCCGCTTCCTACCATGAAACAGCCGTGCATTTGCGGTTCGGGTAAAAAATTCAAACAGTGCTGCGGCCGCTTTTTCAAATAGCCCTGCCGCCGCCGAGCCGTTCGGCGCGAAAATCTTTCTTGCAAAAAAATCAGGCCGTCTGAAACTTTATTGTTCAGACGGCCTCTTTATCAAAATGCCGTTTTACAGGCAAAAAAAAACCATCCATACCAAGGGAGAAGTATGAATGGTCAATTACATTGCGGGAAAACGTCTTACTGTTTCAACTGCTTCAAGGGAGAAAAGCAATCTCTGTCAGTGATGAACATTCTAGCTGAGTTAGCATTAAATTGCGTTAAGCTGTGCAAGATTTCCTCTCTTTTCACATGCATTTGTAATGAGACCTTCTAAAAACTACTGGTTTTCCCGTATCCATTTCAACCAGCGGGCAAAAAGCCCCTGATGCAATCCGGCAATAACCGAACGCTTGAACACATGTTCGCCGCTCCAAAAATCATCACCCTCCAAAGTGGCGATACAACCGCCCGCCTCTTCCAAGATCAGTGCGCCGGCGGCGTAATCCCACAACTTCTGCCCGCCGTGCACATAAATATCGTAGCGGCCCGCAGCCAGATAACACCAGTCGAGCGTGCTGCTGCCCATGCTGCGGAGGCTGCCGAACGGAGCCAGCGTATTCATGCGGCTGGACAGTTTGCCGGAACGCAAATATTTGATTTCCACACCGGCAATCGCTTCATGAAGCTGTTTTTCCACATTGCGGGCGGGCAGCGGGCGGCCGTTGAGAAACGCGCCTTTGCCCCGTTCGGCATAAAAACATTCGTCGCTCACGGGGTTGTAAATCACGCCCATTTGCGAGCGGCCGTTTTTCACATAGGCGCAGGAAAGGGCGAAATGCGGCAGGCCGTTGATGAAATTATTGGTGCCGTCGATCGGATCGACCACCCAAAGCCCGTGCCTGCCATGCCGCCACAATTCCATCTGTCGCTGCAAAGTCATTTCTTCGCCCAGCATCGGGCAGTCGATAATATCGGGCAGTCTCACCGCAAATGCCGCCTGCGCCGCCAAATCAGCCTCGGTAAGCAGCGAACCGTCCGGCTTCCGGCTGACGGCGACATCAAGAAAACGCGGCATCACTTCGCTGCGCGCCACTTCGCGTACCAGCACATGCAATTTGTCTAACACGGTTTTTCCTTAATCGTTATTATTGGTTTGCCCGACCGTTAAAGCGGAGGACGGCGGCAACGGTTTGCCATCGGGCCGCCGGCACTTGCCATTTCACGCCGAAAAAGCCAATATTAGCTTTTTTCCGCCAACGACCACAACCGAACATGCCCCGTTTTTACGTTTCCGCCGAACTACACTCCGAACAAACGCTTCAACTGCCCGATAACGTCGTGCGCCACCTGCATGTTTTGCGCGTGAGGCCGCACGAAGAAATCGTTTTATTCAACGGTAACGGCAAGGCTTATCCCGCCCGCCTGTCCCTTCTGGAAAAACGCCGCGCCGAAGCGGAAATTTTACGCGAAGAGCCGACCGGCAACGAATCGCCGCTGCGGATTACGCTGATACAGGCAGTGTCGGGGGGCGAACGCATGGATTTCACCCTGCAAAAAAGCGTCGAGCTCGGCGTGGCCGAAATCCGCCCCGTTTTGAGCGAGCGCTGCGTGGTGCGCTTAGACGGCGAGCGGGCCGACAAACGGGTGGCGCGCTGGCAGGAAATCGTGATTGCCGCCTGCGAACAAAGCGGGCGCAACATCGTGCCGCAGGTGTTGCCGCTGACTTCATACAAAGAAGCCCTGAACCGCCTGCCCGAAGCCGATGCCCGCCTGCTGATGAGCCTGAACAACGCCCGCAGCTTGAACGCCGTTGCCTCTGCTCCGCAACGCATCACGTTTATGGTCGGCCCCGAAGGAGGGTGGACGGCGGCGGAAGAGCAAACGGCTTTTAATGCGGGGTTCCAATCGGTTACGTTGGGTCCGCGCGTATTGCGCACGGAAACGGCTTCACTGGCCGCCATTGCCGCCATGCAGACTTTATGGGGCGATTTTGTTTGAAGCCCCAGCCGCATCGTCTGAAAAAGTTTATTCTATAAAACAAAACTTTTCAGACGGCCTTTTCCATCATTTGTCTTTCTTCAACAGCCTTAAGGCATTGGCCGATACCAGCAGCGAACTCAAGCTCATGCCCAGTGCGGCAATCCACGGGGTAACAAACCCCAGCACCGCCAGCGGCACGGCAATCAGGTTATACATGCTCGCCCAAGCCAAGTTTTGCCGGATAACGCTACGGGTTTTCTTCGCTTGCCGCACCATCAGCGGCAGCACACGCATATCGTCATTGAGCAGCACCACGTCCGCTCCGTCGCGGGCAATATCCGCGCCGCCCGCCACAGCCACCGATACGTCGGCCTGCGCCAGCACGGGCGCATCGTTGATGCCGTCGCCAACCATCAGCACCTTTCTGCCCTGCCGTTGCAGGGTTTCGACATAGGCCAGTTTGTCTTCGGGCGAGGCTTCGGCACGGTATGCGTCCAAACCGAGCTGCCGTGCCACCGTTTCGACGGCCACGGTACGGTCGCCGCTCAACACATGCAGGCGCGCGCCTTGCGATTTGAGTTCGGCCAGCATGTCGGCAATACCGCTTTTCACTTCGTCTTCCAGCAAAAAGGCCGTCTGAAAACCTTGTTGGTTGCCGAGATACACCATGCTGCCGCTGTGTTCGATATGGGCATCTTCAGGTAGCCTGCCTGCGATTTCCGCTACAAATTCCGCCCGGCCGATCACCCAGATTTGCCGTTCGCCGTTCACTTCCACTTGCGCGCTCACACCGTAGCCGACGCGGTTGATGCGCTGTTCGGTGCGGATATCGGGCATAACATCGCCATCGTTTGCATTGCAGCTCAAAATCGCCCGCGCGATCGGATGTTCGGACTGCATTTCCAAAGCCTGCACCACGGCAAGGGCTTCGGCGGTTTTCAGACGGCCTAAAGGAATGATGCGGGAAACCGTCAGCATGCCTTTGGTAAGCGTGCCGGTTTTGTCGAACACCACATCGTCGATTTGCGACAAAGTTTCCAAACTTTGGCTGCCGCCCACCAAGATGCCGTCTGAAGCCAACGTACCGGTGGAAGCCGCCAGCGCGGTCGGCGTGGCCAGCGACAACGCGCACGGGCAAGTAATCACCAGCAGCGACACGGTAATCCACAGCGCGGTCATCGCGTCGGCGTAAATCGTCCAACCGACAAACACCGGCACCGCTGACACCAGCAGGCTCATCACGAAAGACGAAGCATATTTGTCGGCCAGCTCGGCCAAACGCGGCTTTTGCGCCAGCGCACGGTCGAGCAGCTTGGCGATGTGCGACAGGCGGGTATCGCTGCCGACGGTATCGGTGCGGATAACCAGTGGGCTTGCCGTATTCAACGTGCCCGCCACCACCGCTGCACCCTGCCGCTTCGCCACCGGCAGGCTTTCGCCGGTAAGCATGGCCTCGTTTACTTCGCTCTCGCCGGCCAGCACCGTGCCATCCACCGGAATCACTTCGCCCGCCCGCACCACGATCACATCGCCCGCCTGCAACTGCACCACCGCCGCCTCTTCGCCGGCCTCGCTTTCGGGATAAGCGGGCAGCTTGTGGCAGAACGCAGGCACCAGCTTCACCAGCCGCTCCGCCGCATCTCCGGCCTTGCGCCGCGCGATTTGCTCCATATAACGCCCGCCCAGCAGCAGAAACACAAACATGGCGATGGATTCAAAATACAAGCCCTGCCCCGCATTGCTGAGCAGCCCGTAAATACCGGCGATAAAAGTCAGGATAATGGCAATCGCCACCGGCGTATCCATACCGATGCGGCGGTTTTTGAGGTCGCGCCAAGTGCCCTGATAAAACGGCACGGCGGAATAAAACATGGCGGGCAGCACCATCAGAAAAGCGCCCCAATGCAGAATACCCAGATACAGCGGTTCGATTTCGTTGCCGTAAAGATAAGTGGGCACGGCAAACATCATGGTCTGCATCATCGACAACCCCGCCACGGCAAGACGGATGAGCGACTGCTTGCGCTCTTTCTGCGCCTGCTCTTCCACCTTCTGCGCATCATAAGGCGCGGCGGTGTAACCCGTGTTTTGGATGCGCAGCAGAATATCCGACAACGCCGTCCGGCCGCTGTCCCACAACACGCGCACGCGGCGGGTGCTGTAATTCAAATCCACCCGCAACACGCCGTTCAAACGCAAAAGCTGTTGTTCGATCAGCCACACGCACGCGGCGCAAGTGATGCCGCCGAGCATCAGCACCGCCTCGCGCTCGTTGCCCTCCCCCGTTTCCACAAACCCCGCCTGCACTTCGGGCAAGTCGTACAGTTTGATTTGGTCGAGCACTTCCTGCGGCGGCAACGCGGCTTTTTCCGCATCCGCCGTACGCTGCTTGTAATAATTGCCCAAGCCGGCATCGATAATGCTCTGCGCCACCGCCTGACAGCCCGCACAACAGGCGGGATGGGTTTCGTTTTCGTATTGAATAGGTAAGTCGATGTTTTCGGGCACGTCCAGCCCGCAATGGAAGCATGTTTTTTTCATGGGCAACGATTGTACGCGCAGGGCTTTTTTCGGGCAATGAAGCCGCTTTTTTCAGACGGCCTGTGAAAGGTTAACTATCAACCTGAGTTATCGCGCGGAAACGGCAAATTTTTAATCCGCACCGCCATAGCTGCGCCGCCGCCGAATTTTACCTTAAATAATTGTCATACCCGTTTCGGTTAAATTGTTCGGCAAAACCTTTAAAAGGCTGTCTGAAACCGCTGTCTTTTATTTTCTTAAGTTAAAAAATCTATTTATCATTGACATTATATTACGCAAATTTACAACATTATTTTGTAATATTTCCCCTATTTTAATCGATTTAAACCATAAGCATTGACGGCAAGGCTTTTTAATTTCATAATTTTATGTAGTTAAAACGTACTAAAAAACAAATATAACAAAACAAAAGGAACTCGTTTCCTTCCAAACATTTGAAAACATTTCTTTACTCGGAGAACTCGTGATCGACCGTCTTATGCCTATTTTTGCCGTAATCGGCGTACTGTCTACCATCGGCTATATCGGGCTGACAGCGTGGGTGGTGTATGACAATCTGAGCAAAGGTAAAAAGAAAACGTTGCCCGGTTCGCACCGTTAGCAATTTGTTATATTTGTTAAAAAAATCCCTCCCAAACACACACTCTCCCTTCCTTAAAACTAAAAAAACGGCAATCGAAAAAGCCGGCAATACAAAACCTTAAATCATTGCTGAATAAAGGCCGTCTGAATCTTTCAGACGGCCCCTTTTTTATTTACAGCCTGCAAACCCGACCGCTTCAGCCCCATAACGGTATCTTTAAAAAAAACGAAGCAGCCGGCGCAACTTTATAGAAGCGCTGCCCGTTTACAGATTCGTCAACAACCAATGCACGTAACGGCTCACGCCTTCGTTCACGTCTAAAAACGCACCCTCATAACCAGCCTCGCGCAAACGGGAAATATCGGCCTCGGTAAAGCTCTGGTATTTGCCTTTGAGCGAATCGGGGAACGGGATGTAGCGGATCAGCTCTTCTTTCACCAATTCCTGCAAACTCATGGCTTGCTTGCCTTCGGCTACGCGGCAGGCGTTTACGGTGGCCGCGGCCAAATCGTTAAACGGCTGGCTGCGGCCGGTGCCCAAGTTGAAAATGCCTGATTTTTCAGGATTGTCGAAGAAGAACAGGTTCACTTTCACCACGTCTTCCACGCTCACGAAATCGCGGGTTTGCTCGCCGTTGCCATAGCCTTCGTTCTCGCCGAACAAATTCACATAGCCTTGCTCGCGGTATTGGTTGAAATGGTGGAACGCCACCGAAGCCATACGGCCTTTGTGCTGCTCGTGCGGGCCGTACACATTGAAATAACGGAAACCGGCCACTTGCGCGGTCAAGCCCTCTTCCATGCGGCGGCGCACCACTTGGTCGAACAAAAATTTGGAATAGCCGTACACATTGAGCGGTTTTTCCAATTCGCGCTCTTCGCGGAAAATCTCGCCTTTGCCGTACACCGCCGCGCTGGAGGCGTACAAGAACGGAATACGCTCATCCTGACACCAATCAAGCAGATCGAGACTGTATTGGTAATTGTTGTCCATCATATACAGGCCGTTGTGCTCCATGGTGTCGGAACACGCGCCGTCGTGGAACACGGCTTCGATATCGTCGAACGGCAGCAGATGCTCGCGCACTTGGCGGATGAATTCGTGTTTGTCGAGATAATGGGCGATTTCGCATTCGGCCAGATTTTTGAATTTCTCGCCGCGGGTCAGGTTGTCGACGGCAATGATGTCGGTAATGCCGCGTTCGTTCAGAGCCTTGACGATGTTGCTGCCGATAAAGCCGGCGGCACCGGTTACGATGATGGTCATAATCTTTTCCTTTTGGTCTTTAAAATAGGGGCTGACCGTATGAAAGCGAACTTGATGACTTTCAGACAGCCTGTTGTTCCTTCAAAGCAGCGCTGAGTTCGTCAAACGAACACACCGCCGTACCCAGTTTCGCCACCACTACACCGGCGGCGGTGTTGGCAATGTGCATGGCTTCGGGCAGGCTGAAACCGGCGGCCATGCCCAAGCCCATGCTGGCAATCACGGTGTCGCCTGCGCCGGATACGTCGTACACCTCTTGGGCGCGGGTGGGCTGGTGGTCGATTTGGCTGCTGCGGAACAGCGTCATGCCTTCTTCGCTGCGGGTCAGCAGCAGGGCTGCCAAATCCAGATTACGGCGCAGGTTTTGGGCTTTTTCGGTCAGCTCCTCTTCATTACGCCAACTGCCCACCACTTCTTTCAGTTCGGCGCGGTTGGGCGTAAGCAGGGTGGCTCCGGCGTATTTTTCGTAATCGTCGCCTTTCGGGTCGATCAATACGGGCTTGCCTGCCAAGCGCGCCCATTCGATCATGGAAGCAACGTGCAGCAGGCCGCCTTTGCCGTAGTCGGACAGCACCACGACATCGTATTCCGGCAGCAAGGCGCGGTATTGCTCTTTGACCGAATCGAGAATCTCGCGGTGCGGCATTTCTTCAAAATCGAGGCGGATAAGCTGCTGGTTGCGGGCGACGACGCGCAGTTTGACGGTGGTGGAAATTTCTTTGTCGCGCATCAGATACGAAGCCACGCCGTCTTGCTGCATCAATTTTTCCAGCGCATCGGCGGCTTCGTCGTTGCCGGTAACCGACAGCAACGCCGCTTTGCCGCCCAACGAAGCAATGTTGCGGGCCACGTTGGCGGCACCGCCCGCGCGTTGGTCGGTATTGGCGATTTTGGCAATCGGCACGGGGGCTTCGGGAGAAATGCGGGAAACGTCGCCGAACCAGTAACGGTCGAGCATCACGTCGCCCACCACTAAAACGCGTGCTTGTGCAAAGCGCGATTGCAATTGTTGTATATCGGTGTTGAGTACCATAGTAATATCCATTTATCTGTGTTTTCAGACGGCCTCTTCATGCTGCGGGAGGCCGTCTGAACATATTTAAATCGAAATCTGATTGGCTGCCGCATTCACTTCGCGCAACACGGCCACGGGGTCGGCTGCCTGCGTAATCGGCCGCCCCATCACCAAGTAGGTGGAACCCGCCGCCAACGCTTGCGCGGGGGTCATGATGCGGCGTTGGTCGTCGCTGTTGCCGGCGGTATCCAAACGGATGCCGGGCGTAACCAGCACAAATTCTCCGCCCAACTCGCGGCGCAGCGGCGCGGCTTCGTGGGCGGAACAGACTACACCGTCCAAACCGGAACTTTGCGCCAGTTTCGCCCAACGCAACACCAGCTCTTCTATGGGTTGATTGAGGCCGATTTCGGCAAGGTCGCTCTGCTCCATGCTGGTCAGCACGGTAACGCCGATCAGCAGCGGTTTTTGCGCATGGTTGGCAACGGCTTCGGCGGCGGCTTCCATCATGCGGCGGCCGCCCGAAGCGTGCATGTCCACCATCCACACGCCCATATCGGCGGCTACTTTGCAGGCGTGGGCTACGGTGTTGGGAATGTCGTGGTATTTCAAATCGAGAAACAGTTTGAAGCCTTGGTTGATCAGGCTTTCGGCAAGGTTGCGGCCGGTGGCGGTAAACAGTTCTTTGCCGATTTTCAGACGGCATAGGGAGGGATCGAGACGGCGCACAAAGGCAAGCGTGTCGTGTTCGTTGGCAAAGTCCAAAGCCACAATCACGGGCGTGCGGGCGGTTTCGGTTTGGAAGTCGGCGATTAATGGGTTCATAACGGGTTCCGTGGAATATTTTCAGACGTCCTTCGGCAGCGGTTTCACATCAAATACCGGCCGCAAACCGACATCTTGGCATGGCTTGCCGCCACAGGCCGTCTGAAATCATAAAATCGCACAAATTTTAGCAGCTTTCCAACCTGTTTGTCCGCCGTTTGCTCGTGATAAACTGGCTGCCCACACTATTTTCAGACGGCCTCATCATGAATTGTCTTGCTTGGAACCACCCGCCCGCGCTCAGCTGTTTGGCAGATGCCGTCCGCAACCATGCCAAACCGCTGTATCTGATTGTGTGCCTGCCCGACCGCCTAATTCCCGAATTCAGGCCGTCTGAAACCCCATGCGCGGAAGAAAGCGCGCTGCGGCAAGCCATAGCGGGCAAACTCGGCTGCATTCAGTTCAACGGAGCCAACGTGCTGGAAAACATCCTGCCCGGCGTGCATTTATGGCTGATGCCGTCTGAAAACGCCGCGCGGCTGGGCGAGCATTTTCCGCAGCCCGTGCAATGGCAGACCGAAGCCGTGCCGCAACTGCCGCCGCAACCAGTCAAACCGTGGTTCAGGCCGTCTGAACACCGCGCCGCACCCAATCGTGCCGTTATCGTCGGCGCAGGCATTGCCGGAGCAGCCACCGCCCGTGCGCTGGCAGAACACGGCCTGCCCGTTACCGTGTTGGAAGCCGCCGAACCCGCCAACGCCGCGTCCGGCAACCGCCAAGGGCTGCTGTATGCCAAGATTTCGCCGCACAATACCGAGCAGACCGAACTGCTGCTGTGCGGCTACGGCTACACCCGCCGCCTGCTCGAAACCCTGCTGCCGAACCGCGAAAGCTGGGGCGGCGACGGCGTGCTCCACCTCAACCACGATGCCGAAGAAACCCGCCGCAATCAGGCTTTGGGCGCACACGGCCACCACGCCCACCTTTACTGCCCCGTCGATGCCGAAGAAGCCGCACAAATTGCCGGCATCGAAACCGCACAAAGCGGCCTGTATTGGCCGCAAGGCGTGTGGCTGAACCCGCCCGCGCTCGTCCGCACCCTGCTCGACCATCCGCTGATTGAACTGCACACCCGCACGCCCGTGCTTGCCGCCGAACATAACGGCAACGAATGGCAAGTCCGCACACCTGCGCACACCTTCAGCGGCAGCCATTTGATTTACTGCACCGGCGCACACAGCCCGCAAGCCGCCGACCCCAACGTCTCCGCCCTGCCTTACCGCTTGGTGCGCGGGCAAACCGACCTTGCCGCCGCCGTGCCGTATTCCGAACAACTGCGCTGCGCCCTTTCCGGCGCCAGCTACATCAGCCCCGCATGGCAAGGCTTGCATTGCTACGGCGCAACCTTCGTCCAGCACGACACCGGCACCGACTGGCGCGAAAGCGACCGCCAAACCAACCGCGCCAACCTGCACGAGTTAAACGCACAACTGGCCGCGCAACTACTTTGGCGAAACTCGCAAAGCTCGTTTTGGCGAAGCTTACCAAGTTCGCTTTCAGACGGCCTTGACGGTTCTCATCAACACCAAAGGCCGTCTGAAACCCGTTCAGACGGCCTTACCCTGCAAGGCCACGCCGCCCTGCGCTGCGACAGCCCCGACCACCTGCCCATCGTCGGCGCACTCGGCGACATCGCCGCCATGCAAAGCGTGTACGCCAAACTCGCCCTCGACAAAAACTACCGCCTCAACGCCCCCTGCCCCTACCTGCCGAACGCCTACATCAACACCGCCCACGGCAGCCGCGGCCTTGCCACCGCCCCCATTTGCGCCGCCGCCATCGCCGCCGACATCCTCGGCCTGCCCAACCCGCTGTCGCAAAGAATCCGCCGCGCCCTCGCCCCCAACCGCACCGTTATCCGCGCCATCGTGCGGCAACAGCCGTTGTTGGGAAAGGCCGTCTGAAATGGTTTTAGGTTTTCAGACGGCCTATAGTCAATCAACTTATTTTTAATACAAAGCAGCAAGCCACAGACGGTACGGGTAGTACGGCAAGGCGCAGCAACGCGTAGTAAAAATTAAGTTGATTGACTATAAAAACGGCTCGGAACCGTTGCCGAATGATGATATGCAACGCTTCCGAGCCTTTGTTCATGCGTGTTCGGTATCACACCGCCTGCTCACGCCAGCAGCATCTCCTGCAACAGCTTCATCCCCCACTGCCAGCCGTGCAAAGGCGTATTCAGACGGCCTTCGTGAGGCGATACCAGCAACCGCGCCCCCCAAAGCCGTGCCTGCTGCTGCGCCCACGGCTGCGGGCAATCATCGTCGTGCCGGCCGATAACCAGAGCCGTTTTGCAATGGCAGCGCACCCGTTGCAAAGTGTGGCATTCGTCATCGGGAAACGCGCTTTGCAGCGGCGACACCAGCATCATGTTGCGGATACGCTTCTGCATATTCACATCGGCCGGATACAGCCACGCCAGCCAACCCGACACGCCCGCACCATGCGCGACAACGGCGACATTGTGTCCGTGTATGCTGTTCCATGCCGTCTGAACCGCTTCCTGCCATTGCCGGATACTTTGCCGGCGCGACACTCCCACCGTCCGCACGGTCGGATAACTGACCGCCCAGCGGTCGATCCACATTTCCGGCTCGTCGGCATCGCGTATCAGCAGCAGGGTTAAATCTTCAAGTTCTTGGCTTTGCATGGTTGGTGTTCGAAACAAAACGGATATTCAATTTTCAGACGGCCTCTTCAAAGGTTGAGGCCGTCTGAAAAACCATATGGCGGTTTCAAGAGTTTTCAGACGGCATAATCGTATGCCACCACCAGCGGCGCATGGTCGGAGAATTTTTCTTCTTTATACACATGCGCTTCCACCGCTTTGGCCGCCAGATCGGGCGTTACCATGTGGTAGTCGATACGCCACCCCACATCGTTCGCATACGCCTGCCCGCGGTTGCTCCACCAAGTGTAGCCGGGCACTTCGGGATACAGTGTGCGCCACATGTCCACCCAACCCAAGTCGGCAATCACTTTGCCTATCCACGCGCGTTCTTCCGGCAGAAAGCCCGAATTTTTCTGATTGCCTTTCCAGTTTTTCAAGTCGATGTTTTGATGGGCGATGTTCCAATCGCCGCACACCACGATATCGCGGCCTTCCGCTTTCATCTCGGCCAGCATGGGGTAAAACGCATCCAGAAAGCGGTATTTCAACTCTTGGCGTTCGGGTGCACTGGTGCCGCTGGGCAGATAAAGCGAAATCACGCTCAATTTGCCGAAATCGGCACGCACGAAACGGCCCTCGCTGTCGAATTCTTCAATGCCCATACCGATTTGCACATTGTCGGGGCGTTGCTTGCTGTATATCGCCACACCGCTGTAACCGCGTTTTTCGGCGCAATGCCATACGCCGTGCATACCGTGCGGATTTTTCATATCGTCCGACAAATCCGGCTCTTGGGCCTTTAATTCCTGCACGCATACAACGTCGGCCCCCGAAGCGGCAATGTATTCGTGAAAGCCTTTTTTATAGGCGGAGCGGATGCCGTTGACGTTGGCTGAGATGATTTTCAACATGATGGGTGTATTGTGAATCAAGAAAATAAAACGCGATTGTAGCAGAAGTCTTCCAGGCTTTGAGGCCGTCTGAAAAAAGAGAAACTTGTGTTTCCACTTCATTGGCACTTGTATTTTCAGACGGCCTCTGGGATAATTTGTCTATCAAATGATAAACAAAGGAAAGCAAATGGCTGCCAATGCACTTGTGAGTGTGCGCATCAACGAAGATGTGAAAAACCAAGCCGGCGCAGTATTGGCCGGTGCAGGTTTAACCATCTCCGACGTCATCCGCATGACACTGACCAAAATCGCCACCGAGCAACGCTTCAGCTTCGACTACCAGCCCAATGCCGAAACCGCACGCGTTTTAGCTTCCATGCAAAACGGCACGGAAACCCTGCACCGCGCCGACAGTGTGGAAGCATTGATGGAACAGCTGAATGAAAGCGATTGAATTCAGCAACGCATTCAAACGCGATTTCAAAAAATATCCTGTACTAGCGCTGTCAACGCGCTGGATTGAAGCACTCTACTGTATATGCAGCGAACAAACTCTGCCGCCTAAATTTTGCGACCACGCGCTCACGGGCAACTGGAACGGCTTTCGCGACTGCCACATCGAGCCTGATTTGGTGCTGATTTACCGCCATACGGAAAACACAGTCGAACTAGCACGAATCGGCACACACTCCGCGCTGTTCGGCTAACAAAACAGTTTCTGCACAAACGTCAACCAAGCATGGTCGACTTATGGTTTTAATCTCAAAGGCCGTCTGAAATTTAATTTTCAGACGGCCTCTTTATCTTACCATTTGGTTTACCAAGAATATTTCGCCCCCAGCCAGAATTGGCGGCCGATTTTATACGACACGTCGCGTTTTTTCTCCTGCCATTCGGGGGTATAAACTTTTTTGCCGACGATTTTGCGGTTAAACACGTTCAACACGTCCAAATTCACTTCCAGCTTTTTCGTTTTCGCCAGCGGTTTTGCCCACGAGAAATGCCAGTCTGCGATCAGCGCGGAATTGTATTTGATTTGGTCGAACTTGCTTAAATTGCCGACATAGCCTTGGCAAAGCCGCGCGCGTTCGGGGGTACAGCGGATATTTTCCTGCGTGTATTCCACCGTGCCGGGCGAGTAACGCCAGCGTTGCGTCCAGGTAAAATACCACTTGGGCACGGATAATTCGGTTTCGATAAAGGCGTTCCACGGCTGGTTGAAATCCATCGCAGGCAGGTTGTCGGGATCTTTCAGCTTGCCGTCCACCAATACTTTTTTCACGTCCCATTCGCTCCAGTCGTAGCGTTGGAACGTGCCGATTTGGTTGGAACGGCGTTTGTTGTAATCGGCACCCGCCCGCCAACTGAGCAAGGTCGGGCCGAGCGCCCAAGGGCGGTTCAGGCCGGCGGAAAAGCTGAAGGTGTCGTTGTCGGAACGGCCGGTATTCGCCAACACACGGTAGGTTTGGCCGCTTTCATCGGTTTTTTCTTTGGTTAAAAACTGGTTGCGGCTGTTGCGGCGCACCCATTTCAACTGCCATTCGCTGTTGCCGATATGTTGGCGCACGCCCAGATTCCATTCGTTGCTGTACGGCGTTTTCAAATCGCTGCCGTCGTAACGCGGCTCTTTCAATTCGCGCGATGTCCACGGGTCTCCCAGCTCGAAACGGTCGAAATTGCGTTGGAACACATAGGCGCTGCGCAATTTGTAGGTCAGCATTTCGCTGCCGTAATAACGGTTGGCTCCGCCGAATACATGTAGTTTGACCGCTTTCAGCGGCAGGCGGTAATCGAACGCAAACCGCGGGGCGATATCGGTATTTTTCAGGAAACCGTTGTAATCCAAGCGGATGCCTGGTTTCAAGCGCAGATTGCCTTTTTCGATATCGTCTTCAAGATAAAGGGCGAGGTTGTGCGTGCCTACTTTGATATTGGCCGGATAGTTGTAGGCATAGCTGGTAAAAAACTGTTCGCCCGGAATACATTCGGTACAGTCGGTACGGTCGGTTTTCCGCGGGCCGCCGTAAATAATGGTGGGCTTTTTGCGCTCGAAGCCTTTATCGGCATATTCCGCCTCCCAACCTGCGTTGAAGCGGTGTTTCCAACCGCGCCAATCCGCTTCGTTAAACTCGAAATGCTGTTGCAGATTGATGTGTTTGCCAAACGAACGGCTGGTGCCGATGCCGCCCACGGCCGCTTCATCCACTTCGGGATGGGTTGTCCAGTTTATCGACGGCGTGTCGTCGTTGTAGCGGTATAAATTGTCTTGATCGTAGGCGGTTTTTTCTTCCGTGCTGCGGTAGCTCAATTTGGTCTGCATCCTGCCGAAGCCGGCGTAGCGTTCCCAATCCAAGTCGAAACGCCAGCCGCCGCCGCCGTTGGTAAAGCGGCCGTCTTTATAGTTGGCCGGATGGTAAGTGGCATAATGCGGTGAATACATCACTGTTGCCGACAGATTGTTATCGTCGTCGATGCGGTGCGCGCCCCGCAGCAAAAAGGTTTCGGCCAAACGCCTTTGCTTGGTCGATTGTTTCAGATGCTGGTGGAAAAAAGGAATCGAAGAGCGCTGGCGGCTGTAAGAAAACAGCACCGCCGAATCTTTGCCCACAGGTTGGTTTACCGTGAGATTGGATTCATGCTTGGTAAATTTCGGCTGCGTGTTGGGCGACTGCGCCTCGCGATATTCGTCGGCATAGAGCGGGGCGATATAATGATGCGTCCAAGTGTGGCGCGTGGTGCGGTACGACAGGCTGCCGAATGCTTTTTCTCTGTTTGCTTTGATTAAATCGGCATCCACCACGCCGCCGGTAAAGCGGCCGTAGCGGGCGGAAATATTGCTGTCTTTAACCTTGATGTTTTCCACCAGCGAAGGGCTGATCCAAAACGCCTGCGGATGGCCTGCGGGCAGCGCGCCCACCGTGTGCGAATTCACCGTATCCGCATCCAACTGCGTATCGGAACCGTTGTGCGCGGGGTTGAGATTGCTGTCGTTGCTCACGCCGTCTATCGAAAAACGGTTGTTGTAAAACTTCTCGCCGTGAAACGAAATATTCGGCGGCGCAATTTCGCCGGCACTGTCGGCCGTGCCTTCGGTATTGGAAAACTGCACGCCCGGGCTGGTGCGCAACAAATCATTGATGGTGCCGTTGCCCTTAGGCGTAGCGGCGATTCTCTCTTGCTTCCATACGTTTCCTTCCGACTTGGCGGTATAACGCTCCCCTTTCACGACAACCGTATCCAAAGCCACTTTCTCATCTTGGAGAGGCTCCGCCGACAACGCCGAAGGAATGAACATCAACGACACTCCCAAAGCTATTTTTGTTTTTTGCATCTTCCGACTCTCAATTTACAAAATGTTATACTGTAACAATTATACGTAAACTTCTGTTATTGAGAAAAGAAAATTAAAACATTAAGCTGTGCGGTAGTTTTGCAAAACCTTCTTCCGAAACACCTCGAAGGTGCCGCAGCAATATTTGCCGATGCTTCCGGTTTTATTTCAGACGGCCTGTCGCCGCTTGCTGCCTTCGGCTATAATCGGCTTTATTTTTCCGCTGGAAAGAACCGCCAAAATGTCCGATTTCCGTCAAGATTTCCTGAAATTCGCCTTAGCGCAAAACGTTTTGAAGTTCGGCGAATTCACCACCAAAGCAGGCCGTCAGTCGCCTTATTTTTTCAATGCCGGTTTGTTTAACGACGGCGCGTCCACTTTGGCGTTGGCCAAATTCTATGCGCAGGCGATTATCGAGAGCAAAGTCGAATTCGATATGCTGTTCGGCCCGGCCTATAAAGGCATTATTCTGGCGGCGGCCACCGCCATGATGCTGGCCGAAAAAGGTGTGAACGTACCGTTTGCCTACAACCGCAAAGAAGCGAAAGACCACGGCGAGGGCGGCGTGTTGGTGGGCGCGCCGCTCAAAGGCCGCGTGTTGATTATCGACGACGTGATTTCGGCCGGCACGTCGGTGCGCGAATCGGTTAAGCTGATTGAGGCGGAAGGCGCAACCCCCGCCGCCGTTGCCATCGCGCTCGACCGCATGGAAAAAGGCACGGGCGACAAATCGGCCGTGCAGGAAGTGGAGCAGCAATACGGCCTGCCGGTGGTGGCGATTGCCAACCTGAAAGACTTGCTGGCTCTGCTGGAAAACAATGCCGAATTTGGTGCTTATCTGGAGCCGGTGCGCGCTTACCGTGAGCGTTACGGCGTGGCCTAAAGCCTTTATATAGAGCTTGTTTATCCGAATAAGCCGCCCGGCTCATGTTTTCAGACGGCCTCCTGCCGTCTGAAAACATTTATACACAAATCGAACATATCGCTGCGCTTTTAGACACAGAAGCCGCCACAATTCCGAATCTTCACGGGCTTAACTACACAGGCCGTCTGAAAACACTTAAAATACCCGTTCAAACAATAACTTTAAATCAAGAAAATACCATGCTCGTAAGCGTCTGTCCTCACTGCAAAACCCGCCACAGGGTTAAAGATACGCAATTGAATGTTGCACAAGGTTTCGTGGTATGCAGCAAATGCGAAGGTCTGTTTCAGGCCAAAGACTACATGCGTGAAATGCCGGATAATGCCAAAGCCGACCAGCTTCCCTACGCGGTTACCGACGTTAAACTCGTCCACAGCATCGGCCCCCAAGTGCGCACCCGCAAAGCCATGACCAAACACGAAATTGCCGACGTGCTCGACAATCTCTTGCCGCCCGACGGCAAAACGAAAGATGCCGCACCCGCCCGCGCCCGACGCGGCAATACGACCAAGCAGGAAAACATCAACTGGACCCTTGCTTCGTTTGTGGCACTTACCGTATTGATTATGCAGCTTTTCTATCTGATTTTATTGAGATGAACCCCGTTGTCGACTTCGTGCGCGACTTCCGTGAAGCCGCACCCTATATCAACTATCTGCGCGGCAAAACGCTGGTTATCGGCGTATCGAGCAGCCTGCTTTCAGGCTCCGCACTCAACACCCTTGCCGCCGATTTGAACCTGCTTGCCAGCTTGGGCGTGCGGCTGGTTGTGGTACACGGCTCCCGCGCCCAAATCAATGCCTTGGCCGAAGCCGACCGCCACACGCCCCAATACCATAACGGCCACCGCATCACCGACGAAACCACGCTCATCCATGCCAAGCAAGCCTGCGGCATGGTGCGCAGCGACATCGAAGCCGCCCTGTCCATCGGCATTTCCCGCGCGCCCCAGCGCGGTAGTTCGTTAAGCGTGGCGGGCGGCAATTTCGTTACCGCCCGCCCCTACGGTGTGATTGACGGAATCGACATGGGCTACACGGGGCATATTCGCAAAATCGACACCGACAGCATACGCCAACGCCTCGATAACGGTGCGCTGGTATTAATCAGCCCGCTGGGACACTCCCTCAGCGGCAAAACGTTCAACCTGAGCATGGGCGATATCGCCGAAGCCGCCGCCATTGCCCTGCAAGCGGAAAAACTGATCTATCTCGTCGAACAGGAAGGCATTCTCAATACGCAGGGCAACGTATTCCGCAACCTTTCCGCGCAAGAAGCCCGCACCCTGATTGAAACCGACCGCCATCACCCCGCCCAGAGCCGCCTGCTGCAATCCGCCATCAATGCAGTGGAAAACGGCGTACAGCGCACCCATGTGCTCAGCGGGCTGCAAGACGGCAGCTTGATCGGCGAGCTGTTTTCAAGGCAGGGAGTCGGCACCTCCATTGCCTGCGGTGCCTTCATGAACATACGCCGAGCCGAAATCAGCGATATTTCCGACATCATTACCCTCATCCGCCCGCTCGAAGAGCAAGGCATCCTGTTACGGCGGAGCCGCGAATATCTCGACGAACACATCAACGAATTTTTCGTTTTGGAACACGACCGCCAAATCTACGGCTGCGTGGCTCTGAAAACTTTTGCCGGCAGCCCCGACGGCGAACTGGCCGGTTTGGTTGTTTCCCCCGAAGCCAGAAAAGGCGGCTACGGCGAATTGTTGCTCGAACACCTGATTAACGAAGCCCACGCCCGCAAAATGCGCACCTTATTCGCCCTTTCCACCCAAACCGGCGAATGGTTTGTCGAACGCGGTTTTCAGACGGCCCCCGTAGAAGAGTTGCCCGAACAGCGGCAGCGCGAATACTACGAAAGCGGCCGCAATTCGCAAGTATTCGCCTACTACCTCTAACCTGTCCGCCCGTTAAAAGCGGCCCACCGAAAGCGAACTGCAGCACCGTCGGCCCGGGCAATATACAAACCCGCCGCGCTCCGATACAATCAAGGCCGTCTGAAACACTACATTCAAAAGGAAACCGACATGACCCGCATGGTTCACTGCATCAAACTCGGCAAAGAAGCCCCCGGCATGAAATTCGCCCCGCTGCCCAACGAGCTGGGCAAGCGCATTTTTGAAAACGTATCCCAAGAAGCATGGGACGCTTGGACACGCCACCAAACCATGCTCATCAACGAAAACCGCCTCAGCCTCGCCGATCCCCGTGCGCGCCAATATTTAGCGCAACAAATGGAAAACTACTTCTTCGGCGACGGAGCCGACCAAGTGCAAGGCTATGTGCCGCAAAAATAATCTTTCCGGATTGCTTTCGGAAAACAAGCAAAGGCCGTCTGAAAACAGTTTTCAGACGGCCTTTGCTTAACACCGGTTATCGGCTTGGCACTTGATGTTCCTTATCCGAGCCGAGAACCGCCGCAACCGATCGTATCCGACATACAACCCGTACACAGCCGAACTTCTCTGTAATCCCCCGTTATTGTATCCACATCAAATACTTTCAGACGGCCTCATATATAATCAGGCACTTTCCGTACCTTCGACAAATACCTTATGGCTTTCAAACACTGGCTCGCCGCCGCCCGCCTGCGTACTTTGCCGCTAGCCGCTGCGTCTGCATTATGCGGCGGCGTGTCGGCTGCCCTGAATCAGCAAAGCAATCCGCCGGTTTTGGTGTTGTGCGTCATGACCGCCGTCGCCCTGCAAATATTCAGCAATTTGGCCAACGATTACGGCGATGCCTGCAACGGTGCCGACTCCGCCGCCCGCCGCGGGCCGGAGCGCATGGTTAGTGCCGGGTACATCAGCCGCACCGTCATGAAACGCGGGCTGTTTGCCGCCGCCGTTATCTGCTGTGCGCTCGGCATCGCCCTTTTAGCAGCCGCCCTGCCCTCCATCGGCATGAGCGGACTGCAAAACTGGCTGTTGTGGCTGCTGCTCGGTGCGGCGGCGGTGGCGGCGGCATTCGCTTATACCGCCGGTAAAAAACCTTACGGCTATGTCGGTTTGGGCGATTTGGCCGTGCTGGTTTTCTTCGGCTGGCTCGGCGTGCTCGGTTGCGAATATCTGCAAACAGGCCGTCTGAACGCATGGTCGTGGTTGCCCGCCACCGCGCTCGGATTGTGGTGCAGCATGGTGTTGAACATCAACAATATGCGCGATATCAATAGCGATGCGGCCGCAGGCAAAACCACCGTCGCCGTGCGCTTGGGGCTGCGCCGCGCCAAGCTGTATCACACTGCTTTGCTGGCTGCGGCGGGGCTGATGTGGTGGGGTTGGCTGCCGCAATATTTCAACACGGCGGCGGCAGGCCGTCTGAATGCTTTTCTGCTGGCGGCATCACTCATCCACTTGTATTTTCTGAAAAAAGCCCAATCTTGCGCACAGCTCGACAAACTGCTGCCGCAATGGAGCATCACGGTTTTGCTGTGGGTGCTGCTGTTGTGGCTGCACGCGTGAAGCCGGTCGGCGGCACTTCAAACCGGTTGCGATAATTTTGCGCCAAAATCTTTGATTTGCTGCTAAAATCTTTTTTCATTCATTTTTTACACACATTCCTCAAATAGGGAGCAAACGCCATGCAAAACGACGTTTACCATTACACCCAAACCGCCGGCGCGGTGCAGAAAAACACCGTGCTGCGCAAAACCTACGGCCTGCTCGGTCTTTCTTTCATTCCCTGTGCTGCGGGCGCATTTTTGAGCAGCCAAATCGGTTTCAACTTATACAGCATGTTCGGCAACCGCTGGATTGCTTTCGGCGTGGTGCTGGCCTTTTTCTACGGCATGTGCTTTCTGATTGAAAAAAACCGTTACAGCAATGTGGGTGCCGCTCTGTTGATGGTGTTCACTTGCGGCATGGGCGTGCTGATCAGCCCGCTGCTGCAATACAGCCTCAGCTTCAGCAACGGCGCGAAAATCGTCGGCCTTGCCGCCGCCATGACCGCCGCCGTGTTCTTTACCATGGCTGCGATGGCGCGCCGTACCAAAGCCGATATGAATTCACTCGGCCGCTTCTTGATAGTGGGTGCCGTCGTGTTGATGGTAGGCGTAGTGGCCAATATGTTCCTGCAAATTCCTGCGCTGGGCTTAACCATTTCCGCCGGTTTTGTGATTTTCAGCTCGCTGGTGATCATGTGGCAGGTTCGTACCGTAATTGACGGCGGCGAAACCAGCCACATCAGCGCGGCTTTAACCATCTTCATTTCACTCTACAATATTTTCAGCAGCCTACTCAACATCTTGCTTTCTTTGAGCGGCGAAGATTAACTTACATTGAAACATCAAAAAAGAGGCCGTCTGAAAACTTTCAGACGGCCTTTCTTATCGGCAACCGCAGCTTATTGCTTCATTGCATCGGTTAACGCTTTCACATTGTAGCGGTACATGTTCACATAAGTATCCGCCGGTGCGCCGGTGCTCAAGGCATCGGAATACAGTTTTCCGCTTACTTTCACGCCGGTTTCTTGGGCGATGCGGTCAACCATGCGCGTGTCTTTGATGTTTTCGGCAAACACTGCCTTGATGCCGTCGCGCTTAATCTGGCGGATAATCGCCGCCACTTGTTTGGCAGACGGTTCGGCACTGCTGCTCACGCCTTGCGGGGCGATGAATTTGATGTTGTAACGCTTGCCCATATAGGCAAAAGCATCATGGCCGGTCAACACTTTACGTTGGTTTTGCGGCACGGCGTTAAAGGCCTTTTGAGTGTCTTCGTGCAGCTTTTTCAACTGGCCTTGATAGCCCGCCAAACGCTGCTGGTAGTAAGCCTTACCTTCGGGGTCGGCTTTAATCAGGGCGTTGGCGACGTTTTGGGCATACGTTTGCATCAGCACAGGATCGGTCCACACATGCGGATCGAATTCGCCGTGGTCGTGATGATAGTGGTCATGGCCGTGGTGGTCGTGATCATGGCCGTGATCGTGGTCATGATGGTGGTGTCCGCCTTCGGGTGCTTTCAGCGCTTTGATGCCCGCCGCAGCTTCGGCATAAGCGACTTTGCTTTGTTTCACGGCACGTTGCACGTCTGCCGCTTCCAAGCCCAACCCGTTTACCAACACCAACTTGGCCGAGCGGATTTTTTTCACGTCGCCGCTGGTCATGTGATAGGCATGTGCGTCTTGGTTGGGGCCTACCAGATTCTGTACGCTCACGCGCTCGCCGCCAACCTGCTTAGCCACATCGCCCAAAATGCTGAAACTGGTTACCACAGGCATGGGGGCGGCATACAGGCTGCCGGAAACCAAAGCGGCAATCAAACCGGTTTTCCAATGTTTCATAATTTTTCCTTTGCTATAACATAACTTTGGTTGATCTTACAACCCGCCGCAAATGTGCTTCAAACACATTTCAAGCAACAGGCCGTCTGAAAAGGATGTTTAAACTTTAAGGTGCCGCTTGTGCCGCAACCATTTCGGCACGATGCCGCCTTCCCAGCCGAGCAGTACCGAAAACAGATAAAGCACGCCGCACCACAGAATAATCGCGGGGCCGGAAGGGATTTCGATATAGTACGAAAACAACAGCCCGCCGAAGCCGCACAGCAAAGCCGCCGAAACCGACAGCAACAGCAACATGCCCATGCTCCGCGCCCACAGCCGTGCGGTAATCGCCGGCAGCATCATCAAACCCACCGACATCAACGTACCCAGTGCCTGAAATCCGGCCACCAGATTCATCACCACCAGCACCAAAAACAGCACGTGCCAAAAGCCGCCTTTGCCGTTTACCGCCTTTAAAAACAACGGATCTATGCTTTCCAACACCAGCGGCCGGTAAATCACCGCCAGCACCAGAATGGTTGCGCTGGCAACTGCCGCCACCAACTGCAAAGCGGGCAAATCCACCGCCAGCACCGAACCGAACAAGAGATGCAGCAAATCGATGCTGCTGCCGTTTTTACTGACCAACACCACGCCGATGGCAAGGCTGCTCAAATAAAACGCCGCAAAGTTCGCATCTTCTTTCAAAGTGGTAAAACGGCTCACCAATCCGGCCAGCAGCGCCATCAGCATTCCTGCTGCAAACCCGCCCACGCTCATGGCGGGCAGGCTCAATCCGGCAAACATGTAGCCGATGGCGGCACCGGGCAGCACCGCATGGCTGAGGGCATCGCCTACCAAACTCATGCGGCGCATTACCAGAAATACGCCCACGGGTGCTGCGCTCAGGGCGAGAAATACCACCGAGGCCAGCGCATAGCGCATGAAGTCGAATTCCGCAAACGGCCCGACGATTAATTCGTAAGCATTCATTTCGTTCTGTCTGAGGCCGTCTGAAAAAGTTCAAGCGGCCTTATTTATCTGTTTGTTTTCAGACGGCCTTTTATAATCCGGCCGCCGCTATACCGCACACCATTCGCCGGTTTCATGCCGCTGCACCGCTGCGTTTGCCTTTTGCAAAAAGCGGTCGGTCAACACCGATTCGGTGGCTCCGGCGGCAATTTTTTCGCGCGCAATCAGCAGGGTATTGGGAAAATACGCCCGCACCTGCTCGTAATCGTGCAATACGGCTATAACCGCCAGCCCTTCCTGATGGCAACGGCGCAGCACGTCCAAAAGCGCGTAGGTGGTTTTCGCGTCCACCGCGTTGAACGGTTCGTCCAACAAAAGAAACTTGGCATCCTGCACCAGCATGCGCGCGAACAATACCCGCTGGAACTGACCGTTGGACAAATGCGCAATCTGGCGTGAAGCAAAATCCGCCATTTCCACGCGCTGCAAAGCCTCTTGCACCCGTTGCCGCTGGCGGGCATTCACACTCCCGAAAAAGCCGATTTCATACCACAAGCCCATTGCTGCCAGCTCGAACACCGTCATCGGCTGGCTGCGGTCGATATCGGACTGCTGCGGCAGGTAGGCGATGTCTTTCCGCTGCAAACCCTGAAGGCGCACGCTGCCGGTATCGGCTTTCAGCAAACCGAGCACGGCTTTGAGCAGGGTGGATTTTCCCGCCCCGTTCGGGCCGAACACCGCCCACATGCTGCCGTCGGCAAATTCCATGTCCAAATGGTGCACGGCGGGAAACCGCTGATAGCTGACGGTAAGGTTTTCAACCACGATGCTCATGCTACGGCCCAAAAATAAACGCTCCACAGTAAGGCCAGCGCACATAGCGCCAGCAGCAAACGTTGGAGCAAACCGGTTAATAAAATCGAATTCATGGACACTTCTTAAAAGGTTTCAGACGGCCTGCGGATACATTGCTCTGGGCCGTCTGAAATCATCGCCAAATGAACGGATGATACTTTATAACAGTATGGTTGTAAAACAAAAAATTGACGAAAGCGTATTCTACACAATTTTCTGCCGCCCGTCTTCATGCCGTACAAATATAATTTCAGCCGGTCCGACGCCGATGCTTTCGTAAAACGAAACCGAGCGACATCCGGCCATTTTTCCAATCTGTGCCGAAATACCACCCACAACCGAAACCGCCGCCAAAAAATCGGTACAATACGTTTTTTCTTTTCACGGAAGCCCGTCATGTCCGAACCGCTATTGAACGACAAGCTCAACCTTGAAACCGCCCGCATCAACTGGCAGGAACTGCAACCCCACTTCGCCCGCGGAGCGGCAGTTTACGTCAGCCCCGATTTGGATTTGATCGACATCGCCCGCCGCATGGCCGACGACGACAGCACAACTTTGAGCGCACTGATGCGGCAAGGCAAATTCGGCTTAGTTAGCGAGGCACAGGCACGGCAGTTTCTGGCCGACAACCAAGACATGTGGGCGGTGGTGGTCGCACCGTGGGTATTGGTGCAGCCTTGCGCCGGCTGACCTTCCCCGATTGGCGGGAGGCCGTCTGAAAACCGGTTCCGACGGCCTCCGCACAATCACCGCCCCATTAACGATAAAATACGCTTTTTCAATTCAGACGGCCTCTTAACATGCCCTCCCTCCCCTCTTTCGCCGAACGCCTGATAAGCTGGCAGAAACGGCACGGCCGCCACCATCTGCCGTGGCAGGTGCGCGAAGCCTACAACGTATGGCTTTCCGAAATCATGTTGCAGCAAACCC
Source organism: Neisseria sp. MVDL19-042950 (assembly GCF_030504625.1). Taxonomy (GTDB): domain Bacteria; phylum Pseudomonadota; class Gammaproteobacteria; order Burkholderiales; family Neisseriaceae; genus Neisseria. Next base: position 51,341 of record NZ_JAUKWH010000008.1, read on the forward strand.
AAGTGGCTACCGTGCTCGACTACTATCCCCGCTTCGTCGCCCGCTTTCCCACCGTGGAACAGCTTGCCGCCGCCCCGCAAGACGACGTATTGAGCCTGTGGGCCGGCTTGGGCTATTACAGCCGCGCCCGCAACCTGCACAAAGCCGCGCAGCAGGTGGTAAACGATTTCGGCGGCATCTTCCCGCAACAGCGCGGCGAATTGGAAAAACTCTGCGGCGTGGGTAGAAGCACGGCGGCGGCCATCGCCGCGTTTGCCTTCCACCGGCGCGAAACCATACTCGACGGCAACGTAAAACGCGTGCTCTGCCGCGTGTTTGCCCGCGACGGCAATCCGGCCGACAAAAAATTTGAAAACGAACTCTGGACGCTGGCCGAAAGCCTACTGCCCGAAAAAAACAGCGACATGCCCGCCTATACGCAAGGCTTGATGGACTTAGGCGCAACCGTATGCAAACGCACCAAACCGCTGTGCGGACAGTGCCCGATGGCGGACATCTGTGCGGCCAAAGCGCAAAACCGCATTGCCGAACTGCCGCGCAAAAAAACCGCCGCCGAAGTGCAAACCTTGCCGCTCTACTGGCTGGTGCTGCGCGATAAAAACGGCGCGTTATGGCTGGAAAAACGTCCGCAAAAAGGCATCTGGGGCGGCCTGTATTGCGTGCCGTGTTTTGAAACCCTCGACGCACTGCACAACTATGCCGCCCGCTTTAGCGATGTTTCAGACGGCCTCGAAGAACAAGCCCCGCTTACCCACCGCCTCACCCACCGCCTGCTACTGATTACGCCTTTTTGCGCCGCGATTCCGCAAGTCAGGCCGTCTGAAAACCTTTCGGACGGCCTGTGGGTGGCCAAACAGGATTTAGCCGCCTACGGCCTGCCCAAACCTTTGCACGGCTGGCTGAATAAAACGCAAAAGGATTTGTTCGGCGGTTGAACATATCGGATGAAAATACGGCCGGTACGTTTATTCTTGATACAAAGCGGCAAAGCGATGTGAAACCGATTCCGTCGCCGCATCGGCGCTTTACAAAAGCGTTCTCTTTCAACCAAACCACGGTAGGTCGTCGTAAAAATTAAGTTTGCCCGCCGTAACCCGTTCCGCTTCCATGCCGCCTTAGAAAACAACCGAGGCCGTCTGAAAACTTTTTCAGACGGCCTGAGACCTTATGCAAAACCCTCAGATGTGGATGCAGTTCAAGGCGTAGCAGCGCAGCGAGTGCAGACATATCACACGATAGGCAAACGAGCGAGCAGCGCACAACGCAGAAATGCGCCGCAAATGGGGGTTTTGCAAAGGTCTCGGCCTCGTTATGATTTAAGACGGCATCAAACCCGATCAGCTTTCTGCCATCGCCATCAAGCTTGCGTTTCCGCCCGCCGCAGTGGTGTTCACGCTGCGGCTGATTTCTTCGAACACCTGCAAAATGTCCAAGCCGTCGGCGGCATCGAGTATTTTGATGATTGCGCCGTCTTGCAGGGCGGTTTGCTGTTTGAGTTCGGCGGGAAGCGGCTCCAGCGAGGCCAGATGGCTGATGCCTTCGGGCACGTTGCGGCTGCTCACTTCAATCAGGCCGTCTGAATGTTCGCGCCAGATGGCCAGCGGGTGTTCTCGGGTAACGACTGCCGCCGAACCTGCCGCCGCCAGTTGAATCAGCGCGGCGAAGGCGTTTTCCAAGCTGCCGCCGTAAAGCCATACTTTTTCGGGTGCGCGCCACATGGCGGTGTTGCGCTCGCCCGTCGGCCCCGGCAGCTGGGTTTCGGCTTGGCGCAGGGTGTGTACGCGCGTTTCGCCCATCACTCTGCCCAAGCGCACTTTTTGTTCGTGGTCGAAGCCCATTTGCTGCATCAGTTTTTCCAATGCCGCCAACGCGGTTTCGTCGGCTTTGCCGTTGCGGGTGAGCGCGGGTATCTGCCATTTGCCGCGGCTGAGTTTTTGCAGGTAAAACGCGCCGCCTGCTTTGGGGCCGGTGCCCGACAAGCCGTGTCCGCCGAAAGGCTGTACGCCGACGACGGCACCGACGATATTGCGGTTCACATACACGTTACCCGCTTCGATGCGGCTGCAAATGTGCTCGATGGTGCCGTCGATGCGGCTGTGGATGCCGTGGGTGAGCGCGTAGCCTTTGCCGTTGATTTGCCGAATCAAACCGTCGAGTTCGTGCACGCGGTAACGCACCACATGCAGCACGGGGCCGAACACTTCGCGCTGCAAGTCGTTCAAATCGTTCAGTTCGAACAATATCGGCGCAACGAATGTGGCGTTGCCGCCGTTTTGGCGAAACTCGCTCAGCTCGTTTTCAGACGGCCTGATTTCGTGATACGACTTCGCTACGCCTTTCATTTTGTTGATGTGTGCCAGTAGGTTTTGCTGCGCTTCGGCATCAATCACGGGGCCGATGTCGGTGGCAAGGCGTATCGGATTGCCGACGTTCAGCTCACTCATCGCGCCTTTAATCATCCGAATCATGTGGTCGGCCACTTCTTCCTGCACGCACAAAATACGCAGGGCGGAACAACGCTGGCCGGCGCTGTCGAACGCGGAAGCCAGCACGTCCGTGCACACCTGCTCGGCCAGCGCGGTGCTGTCGACAATCATCGCGTTCATGCCACCGGTTTCGGCAATCAGCACGGGGTTGTCGGCACGGCGGCTCAGGGCTTGGTTAATCAGTTTGGCCACTTCGGTAGAGCCGGTGAAAATCACGCCGTTGATACGTTCGTCTTGCGTCAACGCCGCGCCCGCTTCGCCCGCCCCCAACACCAATTGCAGCGCATCTTTCGGCACGCCCGCTTCATGCAGCAGGCGCACGGCGTAATGGGCAATCAGGCAGGTTTGCTCGGCGGGCTTGGCAATCACGGCATTGCCGACGGCCAGCGCGGCCACGACTTCACCGACAAAAATCGCCAGCGGGAAATTCCACGGGCTGATAGCGACAATGGTGCCGACCGGTGCGCGTTCGGCGCAGGTGGTTTCGGCTTCGTCGGCATAATAGCGGCAGAAATCGACCGCTTCGCGCACTTCGGCAATGGCGTTGTTCAGCGTTTTACCCGCCTCGCGCACAGCCAGCATCATCAGCACTGGCATGTGCGCTTCGAGCAGGTCGGCAAAACGGCGCAGGCATTCTGCCCTTTCAGACGGCCTTTTGCCCGCCCATGCCCCTTCCGCAGCTTTGGCGGCGGCCACCACATCGCTGACGGAGGCCGTCTGAATAAAGGCGGCGGTGCCGACAATATCGCTGTGGTCGGCGGGATTGCGCACGGGCTGCGGTTCGCCGCTTGGTACGGCCACGGCGGTGATGGAGGCCGTCTGAAAATCTTGCTCTGCGGCGGTGTTCATCTCGTTTTGCAGTTGTTGCAGCACAAATTCATTGCTCAAATCCACGCCTTGCGAATTCAGACGGCCTGCCCCGTAAAGGTGGCGCGGCAACGGCAGCGCGGCGTGCATTTTGCCTTGTGTTTGTGCGGCGGCATCGAGCGGGCATTTGACTAAATCGTCAATGCTCACTTTTTCATCAACGATTTGGTTCACAAACGACGAATTGGCACCATTTTCCAGCAGGCGGCGCACCAGATAAGCCAGCAGCGTTTCATGCGTGCCCACCGGCGCGTAAATGCGGCAGCGGCGGCCCAAGTTGTTGGCGCCGACCACTTGGTCGTACAGCGTTTCGCCCATACCGTGCAGGCATTGGAATTCAAAATCTTTGCCCTGCCCCATTTGGTAAACCGCCGACAAGGTGTAAGCGTTGTGGGTGGCAAACTGCGGGAACACGGCATCTTGTGCGGCCAGCAGTTTGCGGGCGCAGGCGAGGTAAGATACGTCGGTGTGGACTTTGCGGGTGTAAACGGGATAGCCGTCCAAGCCGTCCACCTGCGCCCATTTGATTTCGCTGTCCCAATATGCGCCTTTCACCAAACGGATCATCAGTTTTTGCTTGTGGCGGCGGGCGAGGTCGATTAAATAATCAATCACAAACGGGCAGCGTTTCTGATAGGCCTGCACCACAAAACCGATGCCGTTGAAGCCGGCCAAATCGGCATCGCCGACCAATGCTTCCATCAGGTCGAGCGACAGTTCCAAACGGTTGGCTTCTTCGGCATCGATGTTCAGGCCGATATTGTATTGTTTCGCCAGCACAAACAGCTCTTTCAAACGCGGCAGCAGTTCGCTCATCACGCGTTCGTGCTGCGCGCGCGCATAACGCGGGTGGATGGCGGAAAGTTTCACCGAAATGCCGTTGCCTTCATACACGCCCGCACCCGACGCATCTTTGCCGATGGCGTGGATGGCGTTTACATAATCCTGATAATAGCGGTCGGCATCGGCCTGCGTCATCGCCGCTTCGCCGAGCATGTCGAACGAAAAACGGTAGCCCGATTTTTCGCGCTCTTTGCCGTTTTTCAATGCCTCTTCAATGGTTTGGCCGGTAACAAACTGCTTGCCCAACAAACGCATGGCGTAATCCACGCCCTTGCGTATCATCGGTTCGCCGCCTTTGCCGATGATGCGGGTTAAGGCCATGCCCAAAGTTTTATCGTCGTTGGCCGCGGTGAGCTTGCCGGTAATCAGCAGCCCCCATGCGGCGGCGTTCACAAACAGCGACGGGCTGTTGTTCAGATGGCTTTTCCAATTGCCGCCCGAAAGTTTGTCTTGAATCAGCTTGTTGCGGGTGGCATTGTCGGGAATCCTCAGCAGGGCTTCGGCCAAACACATCAGCGCCACACCTTCTTCGCTCGACAGTGAAAACTCGTGCATCAACGCATCCACGCCGCTGGCTTTGGTGCGGTCGGCCCGCACTTGCGCCACCAAACGGCGCGCCAGTTTCGCCGCTTCTTCTTTTTCCTCTGCACTCATTTCGGCGCGTTGCAGCATATCGGCCACCGCTTCGGCCTCGTCGCGGCGGTAGGCGGCGGTAACGGCATCACGCAAAGCGGATTGGGGTTGGGCAAAGTCAAACATGATATTTCTCCGAAACAGAATTATTTTGATAGCACAGCGGATTGTAGCGCAGGCCGTCTGAAAACTTCATCAAAATATCAAGGCGGGCAACAAAACCGCACTGATGCCGCAAGATAGGCATTTATATAGATAAGCAGACAGGCAGCCGGCAAACCACTTCTATTTCCAGATTACAGACATCGCAACCTTTGCAGCCGCCGGCCATGAGCGGCTTCACAGCATATGCAAATGCGCGGCCGACGGTGTTTTTGGGCAAGCCTTATACTGTTTATTCTGAAAGTACCGTTTATCCATACCCTCCCGTCGCCATGTAGCGTTACTTTTTTTTACAAAAACGGTGCACCACTTTATAAAAATATCTGCTCCACATCTGACTTTTTCGTATAAAAACAACACATCGAAACCGGAACACCGTCTTGCAATACCATATGAATATTTATATTTATTTATTAAAAATCAAATGATTAAATATATAAATAGAATAATTGGAAATATTTAATAAGATATATTTATCGCTAAATAGACATTAACAAAGATAATTGTTTACACGTTTTAAAATAATTATTGGAACAACACCATTTATCTTGATAATATGCCGCTCATCAAAAGAAAAAACGTTTGTCCGGCTTTCACGCCGCCCAGCAAACGGAAAGCAAGTTTAACCACGCAGGGGCAGACATCATGACTATTATCGCCATCGACCTTCAGCCGCAATGCAGATTTTCCTGCTTTGCCGCCAATGATCAGCAGTGTGTCCACCAACCGGAGCAAATTGTGCCCGAGCTGAATAATCAGGCGAGATTGGCGCACAAACGTGTTCTGATCGAAAACGTCTCCGCCCCCAAAGAAACCTTGTGTGCCAGCCATTGCACCAACGAATACGGCATCACCATTCCACAAAACCATTTTGTGTTTGTGCGCGAAAACTATTTGTCTATTCAGACATCGCAAAATGAAAACTGCCACGGTGCGCATTTATTGCGCGGCCTGCCGTGCCCTGCCGATTACGACCATGCCATCGAGGTGGAAGGCGAAGTAACCGACAGCGCATGTTTTCACGATAAAAAAGAATATTGCAGCACCGGCTTGGTTGAATGGCTGCATGCCCAAGAAGCCGAAACCATCATCATCGGCGGCTTGGCAACCGAACATTCTGTTCTGCAAACCGCCGCACACCTCAGTTGGTACAATGATAACTGGCACGTTATCGTTAACCTTTCCGCCTGCCGCGGCTACACCCCCGAGAGTGCGATTAAAGCCGTTTACACCATGCGCCAAGCCGGTGTAACCGTTGTAAGCAGTACCGAAGAGTTGCAGGCAGCCATCGAAAACGGCCCTGCCACCCGCGTAATGCGCAAAGTTTCATGATTGTTTTAAACTTCAGAATCTCTTAGCAGACACTCCCATCTGTAAGAGCACTTTTCAGGCCGTCTTTTCAGACGGCCTTTTTTTATCCGCACCGCAAATACGGCAAATACCCTTGTTTTCAAACAAAGCGGCAGGCTGCGTGCGGGGCAAACGGTACGGAACCGATTCCGTTGCCGCTTCAGCCGGCCTGCAAAACCTTCCCTTTAAATCAAGGCGCGGCAACACCGCAGTAAAAATTACGTTTTTCTGCCCCAGCTATTTTACAAACGGCTTTAATGCCGCCCTGCCCGACAAAAGCCGAGAGGCCGTCTGAAAATGCTTGCTCTAACATTTTCAGACGGCCTCTTAAGCTACTGCAGTCAAATCACATAAAAATATACGCAAATAAACTGCGCCAAGCTGCCGCCCAACACAAACAAATGCCAAATGCCGTGCCCGTGCTTGATCTTCGTATCGTTGATAAACCAATAAATTCCCGCACTGTACAACAGGCCGCCGAGCACCAGCCAAAACATTCCTTCCGGCGGCAGCGTTTTTACCAGCGGATAAATCGCCACCAACACCAGCCACCCCATCAACACATACAGAATCAGCGACAACAGCCGTTTTTCACTTTTACGGCCGATGGTCAGCTCCTGAATGATGCCAAACAAAGCCAGCCCCCATGATACGCCGAATAACGACCACCCCCACGCCCCTTGCAGCGTTACCAACGTAAACGGTGTGTAACTGCCTGCAATCAAAAGATAAATGGCGCAGTGGTCTATTTTCTGCAGCACTGCCTTCGCTTTCGGCTGAGGCACACTGTGATAGATTGTCGAACCTACATACAGCACAATCAGGCAAGTGCCGTAAGCCGCGGCACTGACCACTTTATAAACGTCCAGCGTCCCCACCGCCTTAATCAGCAGCAACACCATTCCCGTAATGGCCAATACCGCACCGGCCAAATGGCTGTATGCATTGAATCTTTCGCCTATATACATAATTAATAATGATTCTTATCTTTAGAATGTGAGCAGTTTACCCGATTCAATCCGCAAACGGCAGTTTGAAAGCATAAAATCCAGTTAAAAAGGCCGTCTGAAAATTTCAGACGGCCTTTTGCCATTTGCTTAATCACCCACGCATTCGGCACATTCGGTATGCACTTCGCCCAATTTCAGCTTGCTGTTGGCATCGCGCAAAGCGGTGCGCAAACCTTCTTCGATTACCGGATGGTAGAAAGGCATATCCAGCATTTGCGGAACGGTCATCTTCTGCTGATGCGCCCATGCCAGCAAATGTGCCAGATGCTCGGCAGCCGGGCCGACGATTTCCGCACCGATAAACAATCCCGTGCCTTGCTCGGCATACACGCGCATATGGCCTTTGTTGACCAACATCACGCGGCTGCGGCCTTGGTTGCGGAACGATACTTCGCCGATAACCACGCATTCGGGGTTTTTATAACGCTCCGTCACTTGAGCGTATTTCAAGCCGATAGAAGCAATCTGCGGGCTGGTGAACACCACACCGATGGTGCTGCGGCGCAAACCGTTTTGAATATTCGGATACATGCCCGCGTTGTCGCCGGCAATCTTGCCTTGATCGCTGGCTTCATGCAGCAGCGGCAGTTGGTTGGAAGCATCGCCTGCGATAAAGATATGCGGAATGCTGGTTTGCATGGTCAGCGGGTGGGCTTTCGGCACACCGCGGTTATCCAATTCGATATTGATGTTTTCCAAACCGATATTGTCGACGTTCGGGTGGCGGCCTATCGCGGCCAGCAGGTAATCTGCGGTAAATACCCCGCTTTCGCCGTTTTCAGACCAACTGATTTCCACTTCGCCCTTATCGTTCAGTTTGGCTTCGGTTTTCGCATCCAAATGCAATACCAATTCTTCGCCGAACACGGTTTTCGCTTCTTCCAATACCACCGGATCGGAAATGCCGCCAAGCATACCGCCGACACCGAAGATTTCTACTTGCACACCCAAGCGGTGCAAAGCCTGACCAAGCTCCAAGCCGATCACGCCGGGGCCGAATACGGCCACACGTTTAGGCAGGGTGTTCCATGAGAACACGTCGTCATTGATGATAACTTTATCACCCAAAGCCTGCCATTGAGGTAATACGATAGGACGCGAACCGGTGGCGATGACGATACGGTCGGCTTTGATTTGAGTGTGGTCGTCAATTTGAACGGTATGCTCGTCAACAAATTTGGCCGCGCCCATAATGCGTTTGTCGGCAGGCCATTCTTCCACATCGCTGACCACGAAACCCACAAAGCGGTCGCGCTCGGATTTCACGCGGTTCATCACTTCTTCGCCGTTCACGGTAACGCTGCTTTTATCCAAATGAACGCCGAACGGATCGGTATGCAGGGCATGATGGCGTGCCTCGGCAGCGGCAATCAGCAGTTTGGACGGCATACAGCCCACGCGGGCGCAAGTGGTGCCGAAAGTGTGGCTTTCGATCAGATAAACATTGTCGGTATGCAAACGCGCATTACGGAACGCACCCATGCCGGCAGTTCCGCCGCCGATTACCACAACGTCAGCTTGAATCTGTTTCATATTGTTTTTCCTTCGATGGGCGGTTTCCCGCCGCTAAAACTAAGAGTTATTCAGGCAGTATCGTCCGTATCGGCCCGCGACTGCCTGAATAACCCTTAAGCTATTCAGATGGGCCGTCTGAAAGCGAACTTTAGTGAGCTTCGCTAAAACGGCCCGGTTCGTACATCAACTAATCAGATTAGTTTTTAGCCAGATAGGCTTCCAAATCTTCGCTGCCGCCGATGTATTTACCGCCGATAAATACTTGCGGAGCGGTTGCTTTACCGGTGATGGCGCGTACGGAAACGATGCTGGTATCTTTGCCCAATACGATTTCTTCGTAAGCCAAACCTTTAGCTTCCAATGCCGCTTTGGCTTTGGCACAGAATTGGCAACCGGGTTTGGTGAAGATGGCCACAGATTCTTGAGCTTTCCAGTTCGGAGCAACGTATTTCAACATAGTGTCGGCATCGGAAACTTCAAAGGGGTCGCCTTCTTTTTCCGGCTCGATAAACATTTTTTCGATTTTGCCGTCGTTTACCAGCATAGAGTAACGCCAAGAGCGTTTGCCGAAGCCCAAGTTGTCTTTGTCAACCAGCATGCCCATGCCTTCGGTGAATTCACCGTTGCCGTCCGGAACCATGATGATGTTGTCGGACTCTTCGTCGGCCGCCCAAGCGTTCATTACGAAAGTGTCGTTCACAGATACGCACAAAATGCTGTCTACGCCGTTTTCTTTAAACGCTTTGGCCAGCTCGTTGTAGCGGGGCAGGTGGGTAGAAGAACAAGTGGGGGTAAATGCGCCCGGTAAAGAGAACACTACTACTTTTTTACCTTTGAACAAATCATCGGTAGAAACATCTTTCCAAGAATCACCAACGCGGGTGTGGAATACAACGCTCGGTACTTGCTGACCGGTACGATCTACTAAAGCCATTTTGATACTCCTGTCTTTAAAACGTTTAAATGAAAGGGATTAAACATAAATCGGAAAGAAAGATTTTAACTTATGTTTTTCAATCTGAATGATTTATAGTTCAAATAATGTACATTACGAAAAACTATGCCATTACTTTAAACACAACCAGACCAGAATAAACATATAAGGCTGCCTCATAAATAAAGCCAGTATGTTTTACGGAAATTTACAGACTCCCCTGACTCGCACCACACCCGCCCAACTCTACTTTTCAGACAGCCTTTTTTCCTTTATATTCAAAACCGTATCAACTTAAGGCAAATCGTCGTGAACATCCTGCATAAAACCCTTTTCATCGGCTGTTCCCTGTTATTGCTTGCCGCTTGCGGCGGCAGCCCGAAAACACCCCTCAGAAACAAAGCCGGGCAAACCGCCCGCAAGGTGCAACCGGTGCGCATTACCCATATCGACCGCGAACAAGGCGCTCAAGAATTGATGCTGCACAGTATCGATTTGATCGGCACACCTTACCGTTACGGCGGCAGCACTACGGCCGCCGGCTTCGATTGCAGCGGCATGGTTCAGTTTGTGTATAAAAATGCCTTGAATGTCAACCTGCCCCGCACCGCCCGCGATATGGCCGCCGCTTCCCGCCCTATTCCGCAAGGCCGTCTGAAAACAGGCGATCTCGTCTTCTTCAACACCGGCGGTTTGAGCAAATATTCGCACGTCGGCATGTATATCGGTAACGGCGAATTCATTCATGCGCCGTCCAGCCGCGGCGTGATACGCACCGAGAAACTCGACAGCCCATACTATTCGAAGCGGTTTATCGGCGCGCATACGTTTTTCTGACAAGAACAGCACCATCCGATGAGCAGATAATGGTTTTCAGACAGCCTAAAAAGCCGTATTTCAGATTTTTCAGAGCTTTTCATTATAAATAATGCAAAAGCCAGCTTCTGGCTGTATCATTAGATATTTGTCCAACCTAGTATCCGCTGTTTTAATATGAAAGTATTAAGCGATTTAATCGCCGTTATCCTGTTTTTCCTTACTTATACCTTTACCAAAAATATCGTTTGGGCAACAGCCGTTGCATTAGTCATCGGCGTGTTGCAGGCTTCGTTCACATGGATGAAGCACAAAAAACTCGATACCATGCAATGGGTAAGTTTGGTTTTAATTGTCGTGTTCGGCGGAGCCACCATTGTATTGCGCGATGCCCGTTTCATTATGTGGAAACCGACCCTGCTGTTTTGGTTCGGTGCACTGGCATTGGGCATCAGCCACGCCCTAAACAAAAGTGGCCTCAAAGCCATGCTGGGCAAAGAATTGAAACTCAACGACAATATTTGGCGCAAGCTCACTTGGGCATGGATTGCTTTTTTAATCTTCATGGGCGCGGCCAATCTTGCCGTTGCCTATACTTTCTCTGAAGCCCAATGGGTGAACTACAAACTCTTCGGCTCCACCGGCTTGATGATCGTATTCTTTATCGGACAAGGCCTTTACCTGAGCCGCCATTTACCGCAGGAGAATTGATTTTATGGAATATTACATGTTGCTCGCCACCGACGGCGACGACACGCACGAAGCACGCGCCGAAGCGCGTCCGGCCCACTTGGCACGTTTGGAAGCCCTGCAAGCCGAAGGCCGCCTGCTCACCGCCGGCCCCACACCGCTCCCCGACGAACCGGAACGCGTTTCAGGCAGTCTGATCATTGCAAAATTCGCCTCATTAGATGACGCGCAAGTATGGGCGGAACAGGACCCGTATGTAGATGCCGGCGTGTACAGCGAAATCCTGATCAAACCTTTTAAAGCCGTATTCAAATAATGAACATGGAACAGATTATCGAAGGCCGTCTGAACACCTTGGCACCCCAAGTGTTCGAATTCCGCGATGACAGCCACCTTCATGCCGGGCACGCAGGCAATACCGGCGGCGGACACTACGCCGTTTTGGTTGTCAGCGAAACCTTTGCTGGCGTAAACCGTGTTAACCGCCAACGCATGGTAAAAGAACTGTTGCACGACTTATTTTCAGACGGCCTGATACACGCCTTAAGCATTAAAGCGGCCACGCCCGACGAATATTTCAACCATCCCAACCCTTAAAATTTAAAGAGCTCCCCATGAAAAAAACCTATTTAATTTCTGCACTGATGTTAACCGTCTTCGCCGGCAGTTTGGCTGCTAAAACTCTGGTTACCGTGAACGGCACACCGATCGACAGCAAAACCATTGACGAACAAATAAAAATGCTGCGAAGCCAAAACAAACAAATCCAAGACACCCCCATACTGCGCCGCGACTTGATTGAACGTCAGGTAATGCTGACGTTGACCAACCAAGAAGCCAAGCACCTCAAACTAGATCAAGGTGCCGAATACAAACAAGTGCTCGAACAAGCCCGTGCTGCCGCCAAGCAGCAAGGAGCCGACAAACAGCCTCAGTTCAAACAACAATGGGCAGCCTACGAAAGCGAATTATTGCATCAAGCATTTATCACCCATGTAGTCCGCACCAATCCGGTTAAAGAAAGCGATGCCAAAGCTGCCTACGACGACTACAGCAAATTTTACAAAGGCAGCCAAGAAATCCAAATGGGCGAAATCATTACCCGCAGCAGCGGCGATGCCCAAAAAGCCATTGATGCCCTGAAAGCCAAGCAAAGCTTCAAAACCGTCGCCACCCGCTACACCATTGACCCGCAAGGCAAGAAGAGTGGCGGCATTGCCCCGATTTACGCCAACCTGAAAGACTTGGAAGTCAACGCCCCTACGCTTTACGCCGCGGTTAAAGACCTGAACAAAGGCGGCTACACACAACCGATAGAAAGCGACGACGGTTTGCTCGGCATATTTTATGTAAACGACAAACGCGCTTTCAATGTTCCTTCTTATGAAAGCGCCAAAAACAACCTGATGCAAGATTTGCAAGCCGCCCGCGTTGAAGCCGCCATCCAAGCCTTGTATCAAAAAGCCAAAATTCAGAACGCAAAATAAGTCTGAACCGGAAACCGACAAATGAAACGCAAATACACCATTTTGATGAGTGCCATAATCGCAGTTACTGCCGGATTTGCGATTGCCAAGGTTCCCGAAATCGAACGCGGGCGCATTGACAGCATGGTGGCCCAAGTGCTGAAACAGGGCGACAACACCCCCCATTCCACTCAAAAACCCGACGGCGCAGCCATCCGCAAAAATGTGATTGTCCAGCTGCAAAGTTTTGAAGTGCTGAAAAACGAAGCCTTCAAAATCGGTCTGAACAAAGACCCCGAAGTACAAAACCAGTGGAAAAATCTGGAAGCCCAGTTTTACGCTTCGCAATATGCCGCCTATTTGGAGCGCAACACCCAAGTGAGCGAAGCCGACCTGCGTGCGGCCTATGACCGACAAACCAATATGGTAAAACTCCAGCAAGTGCAATTTACTACGACGGCGGAAGCCCGCAGAGCACAAGAATTGCTGCTGAAAGGTTTGTCGTTCGAAGAACTGATGAAACGCCATCCCAACCCCGAACAGGAATTTGACGAGTTCATTTTCCCGCAACAACTTCCACCCGAATTGGGTCAAGTAATTGCCCCGATGACCCGCGGCCAAGTTACTGGCGAGCCTGTGAAATTCAACGGCAAATTCTATCTGTTCAAACTGGCCGCCGTGGAACGCAGCCCCGAAGCGCCACCGTTTGCTCAAATCAAAGACCAGCTTACCTTTCAGGCCAAACAACAGAAGGTTCAAGAGCAAATCGAAAAACTGCTGAAAGAAAACGGCGTGAAGTAATCCTTTCCGTTTCCCACAGGCCGTCTGAAAACACCGTCTTGTTTTCAGACGGCCTGTCCGCTTGCCTGCACACCCGAAACCGACACTGTAACACACCGCTTCCTTCAAAATCAAAACAACTGTTTTCTTGACAAGAACACCTGCCGATAAGATAATCCAAAAATTCATTGCAACCGTTTTATACGGTTGAACATATTTCTACGGCAGCCGAACCATGCCGTTTCGTTAGGAGGTGATGTTTTACATCACGGCGCGTATCCCGCCGCAAAAGCGATACGACAACGAATCAACCCTATTTTAGAAAGGCCGTCTGAAAACAGGCTGCCTCAAACGAATTTATTTAAGGAAATAAAAATGCCCGCTATCCGCGTAAAAGAAAACGAACCTTTTGAAGTTGCCATGCGCCGTTTCAAACGCGCCGTGGAAAAAACCGGCCTGTTAACCGAACTGCGTGCCCGTGAAGCTTATGAAAAGCCGACTACCGAGCGCAAACGCAAAAAAGCCGCTGCTGCAAAACGCCTGCAAAAACGTCTACGCAGCCAACAACTGCCTCCCAAAATGTACTAATTACAGGCTTTACTCTGTAATCTAAGCAAGACACACCGTAAGGCTCTGCCCTGCGGTGTTTTTGCCTTTATCGTATTGTTCCGGCATCATACATATATCCTTCAACCCGACTTTCAAAGCGAGCACGCCATGAACCTGAAAGAGCAACTTACCGAAGACATGAAAACCGCCATGCGCAACAAAGACAGCATCACTCTATCTACCGTGCGCCTGATCAATGCCGCTATCAAACAATATGAAGTCGACGAGCGGAGCGAAGCCGATGATGCCAAAATCACCGCCATCCTGACCAAAATGGTCAAACAACGCAAAGACAGCGCCAAAATCTACACCGATGCCGGCCGCAATGATTTGGCCGACAAAGAAAATGCCGAAATCGACGTACTCAACCGCTATCTGCCGCAGATGATGTCTGCCGACGAAATCCGTGCCGCCGTCGATGCCGCCATCGCTCAAACCGGCGCGTCCGGCATGGCCGACATGGGTAAAGTCATGGGCATTTTGAAAACCGATCTTGCCGGCAAAGCCGACATAGGCGAAGTCAACAAAATCCTAAAAGCGGCACTTACCGCCTAACACATAAGCAGAGGCCGCCTGAAAAAGTTTTCAGACGGCCTCCGACAGACAAAACCATGATACCCAGCGAATTCATAGACGAGCTGCTCGCCAAAGTCGATATCGTTGATATTATCGACGAACACGTTCCGCTGAAAAAAGGCGGCGTGAATTACATGGCCTGTTGCCCGTTTCACAAAGAGAAAACGCCGTCGTTTTCCGTGAGCCCGCAGAAACAGTTTTACCACTGCTTCGGTTGCGGCGCACACGGTTCAGCCATCGGGTTCGTTATGGAATACCAAGGTTTGAGCTTTACCGAAGCCGTGCAATATCTGGCCGACCGCGTAGGAATGACCGTACCCCGTGCGCGGGGCAGGCAGGACAACCCTGAAGCGGTGCGCGAGCGTAAAAAAAAGCGGCAAACGCTGGAAGAAACCACCGAAACCGCCGCCGCATTCTACATGCAGCAATTAAAACAAAACCAACACGCACAAACCTATCTGAACCGACGCGGTTTAAGCCCCGAAGTCATCGAACACTACGGCTTGGGTTACGCCCCCGACGGCTGGCAGCCGCTTGCACAAGTATTTAATCCCTACCCCAGCACGCCGCTGGTGGAAAGCGGGATGGTAATTGAAAAAGATGGCAAACATTACGACCGCTTCCGCGACCGCATCATGTTTCCCATCCGCAACCAGCGTGGGCAAGTGATCGGCTTCGGCGGACGCATCCTCGACAAAGGCGAACCCAAATACCTGAATTCCCCCGAAACACCGCTATTCGACAAAGGCCGCAACCTTTATGGTTTGCACGAAGGCCGTGCCGCCATCAAAGAAGCAGGGCGTATTTTAGTGGTAGAAGGCTATATGGATGTGGTTGCGCTGGCACAATTCGGCATCGGCTACGGTGTCGCATCACTCGGCACCGCCACCACCGCCGACCACATCAAATTGCTGATGCGCCAAACCGACAGCATTTATTTCTGCTTCGACGGCGACCGGGCGGGGAAAAAAGCCGCGTGGCGTGCATTGGAAAACGCCCTGCCGCAATTGAAAGACGACAAATCGCTGCATTTCCTGTTTCTGCCGGAAGAACACGACCCCGACAGCTACATCCGTGCTTACGGCAAAGAGCGGTTTGAAGATGCCCTATTGAATCAAAGCAAACCTCTGTCGGAATACTTCTGGGAAGCTCTTTCAGACGGCCTCAACCTGAATACACAGGAAGGCAAAGCGGAATTAGTCAAAACCAGTTCTCCCCTGTTGGCACAAATAACCGCTCCAGCCTTGGGTTTTCTGCTCAAACAAAAATTAAGCGGAATGGTCGGCATCGAACCCGACGACCTGGCCCGCCTGCTGGGACAAGAAGCGCCGAAACGACAAGCCAAACAAAAAAACTACAAGCTGCCTCAGGAAACCTTCCGGCAGCCGCAAATGTCCACACTGGTACAAAGACAAATCCGCAGCCTCTTGATAAATCCGGCATGGGCTGCATATATAGATTTGCCCGAATATCTGGCACTCACAGGCGATTTCGCCTGTTTGGCAAATTTGGCCGAATTGATCAAAAGCCTGCCCGCATTACCCAGTAGCGCGCAAATTTTGGAGCATATGCGCGGCACACCTTATGAAGCCACGCTCAACCACATTTTCCAAAACGCGCTCAACTCCCCCGAAGAATGGGAAAGCAACAGCGAGGAAGATTGCGAAAACTTCAAACTCGGCATAAAAAAGTTGCTAAATGAGTTAAAATACGCGCAAATCGACATGCTGAAACAAAAAAGCCTGCAAACAGGTCTGAGCGATGGAGAGAAAAAACTTCTGCTTACTTTATTGACACCTGCAACACGCTGATTTATCCGGCTGTCTGAAAACATATCCTTGCTGCAACCGAGTCGTCTCGAACCTACCGCAGAATACCCGTTTTCATCTTTTCAGACGGCCTCAACAGGCAGTTGCCTTTCCAACCATGGAAACCCGCCAACCGTTTTACCATAGAGATGACTATGTCTATCAAAAACACCAACGACAACGAATACGAAGAACAAGACGACAACCGCCCGCTTACGCTTGAAGAGCAGCGGGCGCGTTTGCGCCAGCTCATTATTATGGGCAAAGAGCGCGGTTACATCACCTATTCCGAAATCAATGATGCCTTGCCCGACGATATGTCGGATGCCGATCAGATCGACAACATCGTCAGCATGATTTCCGGCTTGGGCATCCAAGTAACCGAACAAGCTCCCGATGCCGAAGAAATGCTGATGAGCGACAACACCGCCGGCATGACCGACGATGATGCCGTTGCTGAAGCCGAGGCCGCCCTTTCCAGCGTAGACAGCGAATTCG
Source organism: Neisseria sp. MVDL19-042950 (assembly GCF_030504625.1). GTDB lineage: Bacteria > Pseudomonadota > Gammaproteobacteria > Burkholderiales > Neisseriaceae > Neisseria. The sequence continues at coordinate 68,384 of NZ_JAUKWH010000008.1, forward strand.
GCCGCACCACCGATCCCGTACGCATGTATATGCGCGAAATGGGCCAAGTCGACCTGCTGACCCGCGAAGATGAAATCATCATCGCCAAAAAAATCGAAAATGCCCTGAAAAACATGGTGCAGGCCATCTCCGCCTGCCCCGGCTCGATTGCCGAAATTTTGGAGCTGATCAAACGCATCCGCGAAGATGAAATCAAAGTGGACGAAGTTATCGAAGCTATCATCGACCCCAACGAAGTATTGCTGAACGAATTGGGTTTGGGCCATCTGGAAACCAACAGCCCCATCGACAGCGGCAATGACAGCGATAGCGATGACAACGATAGCGACGATGATGGCGGCGACGATGACGAAAGCAGTGCCGAAGCCATTGCCGCGACCAATTTGGAAGAATTGAAGCAAAAAGTGCTGGAGCATTTCGAGCGTATCGAATCTGATTACGACAAAATGATTGCCGCCCTCAACAAGCACGACAGCCGCCATGCCGCCTATTTGGAGCACCGCGATGCCATTGCTTCCAAATTACTGGAAGTACGCTTTGCCACCCGCCAAATCGAAAGCCTGAGCAGCAACCTGCGTGAGCGCGTAGACAATATCCGTAAATTGGAACGTGAAATCCGCGATATTTGCTTAGATCGCGTACACATGGATCGCGACTACTTCATCAGCTACTTCCTGCCTGAAATCACACGTTTGGACTGGGTGGAAGAAGAAGTGGCCAAAGGCAAAGTATGGAGCAACGCACTTGATCGCTTCCGCCATGCCATTATTGAAAAGCAAACCGCTCTTTCCGATATGGAAACCGAAACTTGCATTTCCATCGACGAATTGAAAGAAATCAATAAAAACATGGTTATCAGCGAAAAAGAAACCGCTGCCGCCAAGCAGGAAATGATTCAAGCCAACTTGCGTCTGGTGATTTCGATTGCCAAAAAATACACCAATCGTGGCTTGCAGTTCCTTGATTTGATTCAAGAAGGCAACATCGGCTTGATGAAAGCCGTGGATAAATTCGAATACCGTCGCGGCTATAAATTCTCTACCTATGCCACTTGGTGGATCCGTCAGGCCATCACCCGCTCGATTGCCGACCAAGCGCGCACCATCCGTATTCCGGTTCACATGATTGAAACCATCAACAAAATGAACCGCATCTCGCGCCAATACCTGCAAGAAACCGGCGAAGAGCCCGATTCTGCCAAACTGGCCGAACTGATGGAAATGCCTGAAGATAAAATCCGCAAAATCATGAAAATCGCCAAAGAGCCGATTTCCATGGAAACGCCGATCGGTGATGACGACGATTCACACTTGGGCGATTTTATCGAAGACGTGAACAACGTCGCTCCGGCAGACGCGGCCATGTATTCGAGCCTGCATGAAGTAACCAAAGAAGTGCTGGAAAGCCTGACTCCGCGCGAAGCAAAAGTATTGCGTATGCGCTTCGGTATCGACATGAATACCGACCACACGCTGGAAGAAGTGGGCAAGCAGTTCGACGTTACCCGCGAACGTATCCGCCAAATTGAAGCGAAAGCATTGCGAAAACTGCGCCACCCGACGCGCAGCGATCGCTTGAGAAGTTTCCTCGACAGCGAAGAAAACAAACAGTAAACGGCATTTCAATGAAAAACGCGGACTTTTATTCGGTCTGCGTTTTTTATATCCTGTTTTTCAGACGGCCTTGTTTTTTATCAAACTAATTTCATTAATAAGAAAACAAATATTTTTTATCCGGCAAGGCTACAAATGTTTCATTCTATTGTATATTTAGCCCGTGCAGCAATTTAATGAAAATGCCGACGACATTAAAACGGCAATTTTTTGGTATAAAATGCCGTTTTAAAATGATAAAATTAGAAAAATCTCCCAACCCGGTTTATAAAGGATAAATTATGGCTAGTGTATTGATTGTTCCCGTTTCAACCCGTTCCGATGGCTGGGTCGTTACCCAAGCCGTTGCCGCTGCATTACCCGATTCCGCAATTATTCGTGCAATTGACGAAACAGGCGAAGCAGAAAAATTACTGAGCGCCGGTAAAGGCGACGATTGGCTCGATTCTCTGGTTGCTCAAGTATCCGGCCTCAATAGTGAAAATGTTGTCATAAAAGGCATTAAACCCGATGCCGAAAAAATCTTCCTCTCGACTCAAAACGTAGAACTCGCGTTGTCACTGGATGCCAATGTTGTATTCTCCGTATTCTCCGATAACGGCGATGTCGACCACTTGGTAAACAAACTGAACATTGCCAAACAAGCCTATGCCACGGCTCCCGGTGTATTAGCGGGTTTCATTTTAGACGGTTCGGACGAAGGCATCGGAGCCTCAGTAGCAGAGAAAACCGGCCTGAGTTATTTCGGTTCCGCTGATAAAATCGTGAATACCGATTTACTACTGAAAAAAACCGGTCGCATGTCGCCTGCGCAATTCCGCGTGAACATGATGGAATCTGCCCGCAAAGCCAATAAACGTATTGTGTTGCCCGAGGGTGCGGAACCGCGTACCGTTCAAGCTGCGGCCATCTGCCATGAAAAAGGCATCGCCCACTGCGTATTGCTGGCTCCGCGCGCGGAAGTAGAAGCCGTAGCCAAAGAACGCCACATTACTTTGCCCGATTCTTTGGAAATCATTGATCCGGCCACATTGATCGAACAATACGTCGAGCCGATGTGCGAACTGCGCAAGAGCAAAGGACTGACTCCCGAACAAGCCCGCGAGCAACTGCAAGACACGGTAGTGCTCGGCACCATGATGATGGCGCAAAACCATGTGGACGGCTTGGTATCCGGCGCGGTACACACTACTGCCAACACCATCCGCCCTGCCCTGCAACTGATTAAAACCGCTCCCGGTGCCAGCTTGGTATCCAGCGTATTCTTCATGTTGCTGCCTAACCAAGTGCTGGTTTACGGCGACTGCGCGGTAAACCCCGAGCCGACTGCCGAGCAACTGGCCGATATCGCCATCCAATCGGCCGATTCCGCCAAAGCCTTCGGTATTCCGCCCAAAGTAGCGATGATTTCCTACTCTACCGGTTCTTCAGGTTCCGGCCCTGCTGTGGATAAAGTGATTCAGGCAACCAACATTGTTCGTGAGAAACGCCCCGATATCGACATCGACGGCCCTCTGCAATACGATGCGGCAACCGTACCGAGCGTGGCAAAATCCAAAGCGCCGGACAGCAAAGTGGCCGGACAAGCCACTGTATTGGTGTTCCCCGACCTGAATACCGGTAACTGCACTTATAAAGCCGTGCAACGCAACGCCAATGTGTTGAGCGTGGGCCCGATGCTGCAAGGTTTGCGTAAACCGGTCAATGACTTATCACGCGGCGCGTTGGTGGACGACATTGTGTACACCATCGCTTTAACCGCCATTCAAGCCGTACAAATGGATTAATCAAAGCCTTTTGTTGATGTGAAGAAATAAGGCCGTCTGAAAACTTTTCAGACGGCCTTTCTACATTCTTCAAAACAGCATCATCACTTATCGCGGCTGAACACCATTTTGGTTGCCTGCCACGCTACGCAGCACGCACCGCCGATGAAGATTAAGTCGGCAACGGTACGAATCCAGCGCAAAGTATCAAGCAACTCTTGCTGCATAAAACCTTCGCTGCGGGCGTACCATAAACCTTGGGTGATGCTGGCATAAGACTGAATCACCCCGACGGGCAGCAGGCTGGTGATGATCATCAGCGTCAAGCCGCTGTTGAGCAGCCAGAAGCCCCATGTCATCAGGCTTTCACTGAATTCGATATTCGGTTTGATATAGCGGGCAACCAGCAGCACGAAGCCCAGTGCCAAGAAACCGTACACACCGAACAACGCAGCATGAGCATGCACCGCAGTAGTATTCAAGCCTTGCAGGTAATAGAGGGAAATCGGCGGGTTAATCAGAAAGCCGAACACGCCGGCACCGACCATGTTCCAGAATGCCACAGCTACGAAACACATCAGCGGCCAGCGCAGGCGTTTTGCCCACGGAGAGGCGTGTTGGTAAGACCAATGCTCATACGCTTCACGCCCCAGCAGAATCAGCGGCACCACCTCCAAAGCGGAGAACGATGCGCCCACCGCCATCACGGGAGTAGTGGTTCCTGAAAAATACAGGTGGTGGAAGGTACCGGGCACACCGCCGACCATAAACAGGCAGGCGGAAACCAAAGCGGTTACGGTGGCGGTGCGTTGCGATACCAAGCCCATATTGAAAAAGATAAATGCTAATGCAGCAGTGGCAAATACTTCAAAGAAGCCTTCAACCCACAGGTGCACTACCCACCAACGCCAGTATTCCATGATGGTTAAGCTGGTGTGTTCGCCGTAAAACAAGCCGGGTGCATAGAATAAACCCACACCAACCATAGAAGCGACAAAAATGGCGAGCATGTTTTTATCGATTTTTTGTTTGAACGCATTCATGGTACAGCGCAACATCAGGAACAGCCACAACAGCAGACCCACCATCAGCAGAATCTGCCAGAAGCGTCCCAAATCAAGATATTCGTAACCTTGATGGCCGAACCAAAAGTTCAAATCAGCCGGAATAGCGTGGCTCAAGGCCAAGAAGTTACCGCCGTAAGATCCCAGAACCACGATAAACAGAGCGATATACAAGAAATTCACGCCTGCACGTTGGAACTTCGGATCTTGGCCGCCATTGATGATGGGGGCGAGGAACAAACCCGCAGTCAGAAAGCCGGTGGCAATCCAGAAAATCGCAGACTGAATGTGCCATGTACGCACCAAGGCATACGGAAACCATTGCGAAATATCAATGCCGTAAAACTGCTGGCCTTCTACGGTGTAGTGCGCAGTTACGCCGCCAAGCAGCACTTGAGCCACAAACAAAGCAACGGTCAGGAAGACGTATTTGCCCAACGCTTTTTGAGACGGCGTGAGCATAACTTTCGACAAAGGATCTTCAGACGGCGCTTTCGGCTCTTCATCATGTTTTTTCAGGAACGAGAAGCCCCATACCAGCAAACCGATGCCCAACAACAGGAACACGATACTGGCGAAAGACCACATGTAGTTTTCGGTGGTCGGCACGTTGTTGACCAAAGGCTCGTGCGGCCAGTTGTTGGTGTAGGTCGCATCATGGTCGGGGCGGTTGGTGGAGGCTGCCCATGAAGTCCAGAAAAAGAAGTTGGTGAGCTTTTGGCGCGCCTCTTCACTCGGTAGCGTGCCGTTTTTCATGGCAAACGCTTCGCGGGTTTTAATCATCGAAGGATCGTCGCCGTAGAGCGTGATGTAATAAGGCGCAACCTGCTTCATTGCCTCGATACGGGTGTCGGACAACACCACTTTGCCTTGATCGTTGATGCGGCTGCCGTTGCGGTATTCATCGGCCAAACGCGCTTGGATATTCGCTTGTGCCGCTTTATCCAACTCGGCGTATTTCTTGCCGAATTCTTTGCCTGCGGTGATATCCAGCCATGCTTCGGCTTCGCGGTGCAGCCAGTCGGCCGTCCAGTCGGGGGCTTGATACGCGCCGTGGCCGAGTATCGAACCCAGCTCCATGCCGCCGGTGCTTTGCCATGCGGATTGACCGGCCAAGATATCTTGTTCGGAGATCACCGTTTCGCCCGAAGTAGAGACATAAGCTTGGGGAATCGGCGGCACCTGCCGGTAAACCTCGACACCTAAATAGCCGAGAATGGAAAAAGTAATGGTCAGCACCGCAATCAGCGAGTACCAGAGCTTTTTATACTGTCCCATTTTGCGCTCCTATGTTTGTATTGTTTTGAGTAATTTAAAAATTCATAAAATATGAATGTTAAAGATTGTAACATGGGGAAATTAAAAAAGGTACTGTCAGCCCGCTAAATTCATTCAAGTAATTGAGTATAGACTATTTTATTTAAATTATTTGCAAGATAAACACATATTTTCCGTAAGAACAAAAACTTATAAACTCAACTGAAAGGACTAAAAAGGCCGTCTGAAAAATAGTTCAAAAGTATTATTTAAATAAATAATATTCATATTTTATGAATTAATTGATTTGAATCAACGTTGTTAAAACGGCCTTAACACATAATCTGTGAAAAATAGTAAAAAAACCGTTTTCTCTACCTTCTTTTTTCTTTTCTTTGAAGTCTTTAAAGTGGAACAACAAAAAAGGAAACTACCATGAAACGCCACGTTTTATCTGCATTGATTGCCTCCGTATTCACGCTTTCCGCCTGCGACCAAAAAGCGGTTGAGAAACCCGCAGACACCGCTACTCCTGCTCCTGCGTCTGTCGAGCAAAAAGCCGATACGCAAGCACCGCAGGGTGAGCTGCCGGTGATTGATGCCGTGATGACGCACGCTCCGGAAGTGCCTCCGCCCGTTAACCGCGATTACCCCGCCAAAGTGATCGTTAAAATGGAAGTGATCGAAAAAGTCATGAAAATGGCCGACGGTGTGGATTACAAATATTGGACATTCGGCGGCCAAGTGCCGGGCCAATTCATCCGCGTGCGCGAAGGTGACCAAGTGGAAGTGCAGTTTTCCAACCACCCCAGTTCCACCGTACCGCATAACGTCGACTTCCATGCCGTAACCGGCCCCGGCGGCGGTGCGGAAGCGACCTTTACTGCGCCCGGCCACACTTCCACCTTCAGCTTCAAAGCCTTACAGCCCGGCCTGTATATCTACCACTGCGCCACCGCCCCCGTGGGTATGCATATCGCCAACGGTATGTACGGCCTGATTTTGGTCGAGCCTAAAGAAGGTTTGCCGAAAGTGGACAAAGAATTCTATGTGGTACAAGGCGACTTCTATACCAAAGGCAAATACGGCGAACGTGGCCTGCAACCTTTCGATATGGAAAAAGCCATTAAAGAACAACCTGATTATGTTGTCTTCAACGGCCATGTCGGTTCGATTGCCGGCGATAACGCCCTGAAAGCCAAAGTGGGCGAAAGCGTGCGGATTTTCGTGGGTAACGGCGGCCCCAACTTAGTGTCTTCCTTCCACGTGATCGGCGAAATCTTCGATAAAGTTTATGTGGAAGGCGGCAAACTGATTAACGAAAACATCCAAACCACTTTGGTGCCCGCAGGCGGTGCCGCCATCGTTGACTTCAAACTGGATGTTCCCGGCAGCTTCACACTGGTCGACCACTCTATTTTCCGTGCGTTTAACAAAGGTGCGCTGGGTCAACTGGTTGTTGAAGGGGATGCTAATAAAGAGATTTATTCGGGCAGACTCGGCGATGCCATTTATCAACCTGAAGGCGGTGCCATCCAAACCGTTCCGTTGACTGCCAGCGAAGCCGAACAAGCTGCCGCAGGCCCGACCAAAGCCTCCAGCAAAGAAGAACAAATCAAGTTGGGCGAGACTGTCTATAAATCCAACTGTTTGGCCTGCCACCAAGCCAACGGCCAAGGCGTGGAGGGTGCGTTCCCTCCGTTAGCGAAATCCGACTACTTGATGAAAGATCCGAAACGCGGCATTCATGCCATTCTGCGCGGCGTGAACGGTAAAATTACCGTAAACGGCAAAGAATACAACAGCGTCATGCCGGCGATGGCCTTGAACGACGAAGATGCGGCCAACGTATTGACTTACATTCTCAACAGCTTCGACAACGGCGGCGGACAAATTACCGCAGCCGACGTAGCCAAAGAGCGTGCAGCCAAGTAAGCCGTAAACAGGCCGTCTGAAAACAAACCTGTTTTCAGACGGCCTCATAAAATCACATACGCACAAAACTCTGATTCGATATAAAAAAGAAGAATCACCTGATTCTTCCACCATATTTGATACAGGCCAAAAACCGGATACCTATAAAGCAGTACGATGTCTGAAACACTACGGCATTGTCGGCTTTAACATGCGACGGTTGTTTTCTTTTCAGACGGCCTGTTTGTCATGCTGGAGGCCGTCTGAAAAGAAAACAGGCAACTGACGGGAGCCAAACCATGCACACAGCCAAACTGTTTCTCGCCGTTTTCCTGCTTGCCGCAGGCACGGCTGCCGCCGCCGACATGGTTAAAGTAAAAGGAGGCAGCTACCGCCCGCTGTATCTGAAAAAAGATACGCCCATGATTGCCGTCAAGCCCTTCCAAATGGATGTGTTACCGGTTACCAATGCCGATTTTGCCGATTTTGTGCAAAAGCATCCGCAATGGCAATACGGCAAAGTCGGCAGCAAACAGGCCGAACAAGGCTATCTGCGTCATTGGGTAAAAAGCGGCAACGGCTATGCCCCCAAACCGGAAGACTTGAAAAAGCCCGTAACCAATGTTTCGTGGTTTGCCGCCAATGCCTACTGCAATGCGCAAGGCAAACGCTTGCCGACAATGGATGAATGGGAATTCGCCGGACAAGCCTCCGCCACAAAAATCAACGGCACTGCCGAAGAAGGCTATAACCGCACCATTCTCGACTGGTACGCCGAAGGCAGCCGAAAAGGCTTGCGCGACGTAGGCAAAAGCAAACCCAATTATTGGGGCATTTACGATATGCACGGCCTGATTTGGGAATGGACAGAAGACTTTAACAGCAGCCTGCTCAGCTCCAACGCGGCGGCGGGCAACAATATGTTTTGCAGCGGCGCATCGGCAGGCTCCGCCGACCCCAGCGATTACGCCGCATTCATGCGCTACGGTATCCGCACCAGCCTGCAAGCCAAATTCGTACTGAATAACCTCGGTTTCCGCTGCGCGAAAAAATAATGTGTTTTTTGGTTGTCGATTATCTCCTTTTGTTTCCTTTTCTGCTCTCCATAAACAAGCAGCTTGGCGGTACTTCTAAATGATGTGCCGCCGTTTTTTTGCATCCGCCCGCCCAAATGCGTAAATAATCCCCCCGCCCGCCTTACGGAAATACGCGGAAATTGCCCATAACCTTGTGAGCAGCTTGTGGATAAATAAGGCTTGGAATTGAATCATATGAGAAATTTTCTATCGCTCAAAATTTAAGCAGATTACAGTACAAGCCACAAAAACTGTTTATCCAAATGTGTATTGCCTGTGTATAAAACGGATAAATCGTTATTTCTATAATAAAAAACAAAACTGATTAAAAATTCAGCACCTTATCAGATTTGATGCAAACGGCCATCCTCGCTCTATTTCAAGCCTAACCGGTTGTGGCGGAACGTTATATTTTCGTAGGATGCATGCAAGGGAAGTTTATTGTTCCCTTTCTTATCTCCGCTTTAAAAGGCTGCAAAATAAACGTCGTCGAGGTGCCGTTACCATAAGCATTGGCACAACCGGAACAAACACAACAACAAAACGCCGAAACATCTCTTTAAAGCCTAACCAAACTTACCATAACAAATATATTTCTAATCTTTAGCACTTCCTAAGCACGCCGGATAAAACACATGCAATAATTAAACATACCGCATGCCGTGTTGCAAAAGCATAAACAACAGCACACAAACTAAAAGGAGCAGCCCATGCACACCCTGTCTGCAGAAGTACGGACGCAAAAAGCTCGCGCCCGCCTCAAAAAAAGCCGCCGTCTGGCCACCGGGTTATTGTTGTCGGCTTGCGTACTGTTTACCGTATCGGCAATCTATATCAAACAATATCCCGCACTCGGTTATCTGAAAGCCTTTGCCGAAGCCTCAATGGTAGGTGCATTGGCCGACTGGTTCGCCGTTACCGCCCTATTCCGCCGCCCGCTGGGGCTACCGATACCGCACACCGCCATTCTGCCGCGCAACCAACACCGCATTGCCGACGAACTCGGGCGCTTTATCGAAAACAACTTCCTGCAAAGCAAGCCCATCGCCTTACGCGTTTATCAAGCTGCACCGAGCGAAAAGTTATTAAACTGGCTGGCTTCCGAACCAACCCGTACCCAATGGATGCCGTGGCTGGCTAAACAATTGGTTCCGCTTATCAAGATTGCCAAACCCGAACAAGTATCCCGCTTTTTAAGCCAACTTCTTACCGAGCAATACAGCGGCGACAAAATCGGCAAAACGCTTTCAGACGGCCTCTCTGCTTTAAAAACCCAAGGGCTGCACGAAACCCTGTTTACGGCCGTCTTAAAACAAACCTGCCGCTGGCTGAAAAACCCCGAAACCCGCGCCCTACTGGAACAAAACTTGTACGAATGGGCGGCAAGAATCAAAAGCGACAATCCCGGCGCATGGGAAAGATTGAAAGCCTCATTAAAAGGCACATTGGTAGACAAAGTGGACGGCTGGGTATCTGAAAAAGCCTTGGAATGGGCGGACTCCTATCTTGCCGCCGCACTGGAAGACCCCAACCACCGCATCCGCCGAAGTTTTGACGAACAGTTCGACCGCATCACGGAAGCTCTGCGCCATTCCCGACTGTGGCATAAAAAACTGGAGCGCGAAAAAAACCGCTTTGCCGAATCCCCCGCTTTGCACGAAATCCTGCAACAAAGCTGGCAAAGTCTGCAAACATGGACGGAAAACGATGTGGAAAAACCGGATTCCCTATGGCTGGCGCAATTAAACAAACTTCTCGACCACATGCTCGCCCAAGCGGCGAAATACCCGCAATTTATGCGCCGCACGGATGTGCGCATCTCGCTGATGGTGCGCGATTTTGTGATGCGCTACAAAGAAAAAGCCGCATTATTTGTATCCGACAAAGTAAAAGGCTGGGACAGCACGCAAATGGTCGAAAAACTGGAACTCAGCGTCGGCCGCGATTTACAGTTTATCCGCATCAACGGCACCTTAGTCGGCGGCTTGGTGGGGCTTGCCATTTATTGCGTGTCGCAATGGGCGTTTTGAACAAGATGCAGATTTTCCATACTGTAAAAAGCCGTCTTAAAATGCCGTCCCCATACTATATATATATAAAGTAACTTGAGGCCGTCTGAAAAACGCTCGGTTTTCAGACGGCCTCAAAGCAGCGTATAATTTCATCACAAACAAACCGCCTTCGGGCGGTTTCATTGTACGTTTTTCCCCGATTTTATTCTTTATATATAAGTAGTGAAGCAAGCGCTCGAATCCGCATGTTCCGCACGAGGGATTAAAAATTCACTACGCCTGCCCGAAAGACATTAAATGCCCCCTGCCCCGCAAACACTCGGCGACAAACAGATGGCCACACTGTTAGCCATGCTCGTTGCCTTAATGCCTTTTTCCGTTGATGCCTATCTGCCCGCCATTCCCGCAATGGCGGAAAGTCTGAATGCAGACATTCACCGTATCGAACAAAGCCTGAGTACCTTTCTGTTCGGCGTTGCCGCCGGTCAGATTATCGGCGGTTCGATTTCCGATATCAAAGGCCGCCGTATCGTCGCACTTACCGGCCTGCTGATTTATATCGCCAGCGTTATCGAGCTTGCTCTGGTTCAAACCGGCGAACAACTGCTGCTGTTACGGTTGGTACAGGCTTTCGGCGCGGGCATGACGGTAGTCGTGGTCGGCGCGGTTGTACGCGACAACTACGAAGGCAGAAAAGCCGCGCAAATGTTCGCCTTAATCGGCATCATCATGATGGCCGCCCCACTGGTTGCCCCGATGATCGGCGCAGTTTTGCAAAGCATCGGCGGCTGGCGGGCGATTTTCATATTCTTAGGTATTTATGCCGCTGCCGTTTGGCTGTTGTTACATCGTTTTCTCGCCAAACCGAACGCCACGGAAGCCATCGGCTTCGGCATTTTCCGCAATGTTGCCGGCCGCTACCGCCGCGTACTCGGCACCACGCCCGCATTAGGCTATCTGTTTTTCCAAGCCTTCAGCTTTTCCTCCATGTTTTGCTTCCTTACCGAATCATCATTCGTCTACATGAAGCTATACGGCATTTCCGCCCACACTTACGCATGGGTATTCGGTATGAACATCATTACCATGGCTTTTTTCAACCGCATTACCGCATGGCGGCTGAAGAGAGGCACCCACACACAAAAAATCCTGACTTGGGGCATCATCATCCAATTTACCGCCAACACCCTGATGTTTGTGTCCGTTTTAATCTTCAAACTGCCTCCCATGTGGCTGCTGGTCGGCTGCGTCATGATTTCCGTCGGCACGCAAGGTTTGGTAACCGCCAACACACAGGCGGGATTTATGAGCTATTTCAGAAAAGAAGGGGGCAGCGCCAATGCCGTACTGGGCGTGAGCCAGTCAGTGATCGGGGCCTTAATGGGTATGTTTACCACATGGCTGCACAACGGCACCGCCACCGTCATGTCAAGCATGATGCTGCTATCAACCGTTTGCGGTATCGTATTGTTATGGCTGTGCTCACACCGCGATTGGCACGAAAATCTCAAAAACGAAATATAAGTAGTATGTCAAGGTGCAGCAACGCCGTAGTAAAAATCAAGTTTATCTGCCATATCCGAACAGAGGCCGTCTGAAAACAAATACAGCATCAACCCCTTAAAACCGAATGCCCTTTCAGACGGCCTCAATGGTGCTAAAATCCACCATCCATACAAAAGATAAGATAAAAGGAATACCATGTCTGCCGACGACAAACTGCTGCCGCACCGCAATGCCATCGACAAAATCGATGCCACGATTCTCAACCTGCTCAACCAACGCGCCGGCCACGCACGCGCCATCGGCGAGCTCAAAGGCACCGGCACGGTATACCGCCCCGAACGGGAAGCGGCCGTCTTAAACCGCATCCAAAATCTCAACCACGGCCCTCTTCCCAACGAAGCCGTCGCCCGTCTTTTCCGCGAAATCATGAGCGAATGTCTCGCCGTCGAACGCCCGTTAACCATTTCCTATCTCGGGCCGGCAGGCACTTTTACCCAGCAAGCCGCCATCAAACACTTCGGCCATGCCGCACACACCCAAGCCTGCACAACCATCGACGAATGTTTCCGCCAAGTTGAGGCCCGTCAAGCCGATTATCTGGTCGCCCCCGTAGAAAACTCCACCGAAGGGAGCATAGGCCGCACCCTCGATTTACTATCCGTTTCCCCGCTGCAAGCCTGCGGCGAAGTCGTACTGCGGATTCACCACCACCTGCTGCGCAAAAACAGCAGCGAAAAAACCGGCATCAAAAAAATCTACGCCCACGCACAAGCACTCGCCCAGTGCCACGAATGGCTCAACCGCCACCTGCCTGATGCCGTACGCATCTCCGTATCCAGTAACGCCGAAGCAGCCCGCTTGGCTGCCGAATCAAACGAAGCCGCCGTTGCCGCCATTGCAGGACAAACCGCCGCCGAGCTCTACCGTTTAACCAAAGTGGCCGACAATATAGAAGACGAACCCAACAACACCACCCGCTTCCTCGTGCTCGGACACCAAACCACTACTCCCACAGGCCGAGACAAAACCTCGCTCGTCGTTTCCACTCCCAACAAAGCAGGAGCAGTCAACGCTCTGCTTAAACCATTTACCGAACAAAGCATTTCCATGACTAAATTCGAAAGCCGCCCCAGCAGGTCTGGTTTATGGGATTACCTCTTCTTCATCGATATAGAAGGGCATAAAGACGACACCAAAGTGCAGGCCGCTCTAACGGAGCTGAACGACAGAGCTTCATTCGTCAAAATCATCGGCTCATACCCGACGGCGATCTTATAAACCTTACCTATCGGCCTATGGCGATCTGGCCGTCTGAAGCCTGCCGACTGGCTTGCAATATCCGTACAAGCCAGTAAAACCAAGCTTCCGCAACTTCGTTTGCCAAAAAACAACAAAAAATGACAACTTGTTGTAATCCTGCCAAAAATTAATGGAAAATTTATAACCAACTGATTATATTAAATTTAATTAAATAATGTGGAAGAAACAACACACATTATGTTGCAAACGCATCAAACAGAAGCCGATAAAGTTTGTTTTTTTGCAACGAAGCAATTATATTAGCAGACATGAAATCGCTAACCTTGCGATGAGTGCAAAAGCTTAGATGGATTTCATACCTCCCCATTTAAGTTTGTTTTCTTAACGATAGAAAAGGAATACAGCAATGAAAAAAACTCTGATTGCTTTGACTCTGGCAACTTTGCCTGTAGCTGCTTTTGCCGACGTAACTCTGTACGGTCAAATCAAAGCTGGGGTAGAAGTTTCTAAAATTAAAACAGGTTCTGGCGTAAATAAAGACAAATCCAAAACTGCCACTGAAATCGCTGACTTCGGTTCACGCATTGGCTTCAAAGGTCATGAGCACATCGGTTCTGGTCTGAATGCTATCTGGCAAATTGAGAACAAAGTTTCTGTTGCTGGCGGTGGTGAATTGGCTGGTCGTGAGTCTTTCATCGGCTTGGAAGGTGGTTTCGGTAAAATCCGTGCCGGTAAGTTAGCTACCCAACTGGATGACATGGATCAAGTAGATCCGTGGGAATACAATAGTTCTGCTTTAGGCTTGGGCGTATTTACTCGTACCGGTAAGAAAGTAACTTCTATTAAATATGATACTCCTGTATTCGGTGGCTTCAGCGCTAATGTTCAATACACTCCGCGCGACAATGCCAATCCTGCTGATAAATATGATCACAAGCAACCTGCTAAAGATGCTTACTATGCTGGTTTAAACTATGAAAACTCTGGCTTCTTTGCACAATATGGTGTTGGTGTGCAAAAAAATGCTTACAATTTGATCGATGCTCAAGGTAATCCTGGTAAAGGTAAAACCGGACACGTTCACCGCATCGGAGGTGGCTACGATGCTAACAACTTATTTGTAGCAGTAGGTGCTCAATATGACAAAGGCTTTACTAACCTAGATACTTATGAGCGTGCCTTTACTGGTGAAGATAAACCAGACCGTCCTCTTACTTCTGATGAAGCTGGTGGTTTAGAAATTAAAGAAGTTGCTGTAACTGGTGCATACCGTTTTGGTAACGTAACTCCTCGCGTTTCTTACGCTCATGGTTGGGATGTTAAAGAGTTATCACAATCTAAAAAACCATCTATTAAAGATAGTAAATATGACCAAGTTATTGTAGGTGCTGACTACGATTTCTCTAAACGTACTACTGCTCTGGTTTCTGCTGGCTGGTTGAGAGCTGGTAAAGGTGACACTAAATACCAAAGTACTGCTGGCTTGGTTGGTCTGCGTCACAAATTCTAATCTACTGATTAGTTAGGAAAAGAGTCTGCTTTGTGCAGGCTCTTTTTTTATTACCTTTATTTTCACTTAATTTGAACCTCTCTCAATTACACCCCCATAAAATTATTCTTTATATATTCAATAAATATTTTCAGACGGCCTCTCCACTTCATTGTTACAATACAGCTTAAAACACAAGCTGCCTGCCTACCCTACAGCACAAATTCTGGGAGCATTCATGTCATCCAACACATCCAGCATTATGCGGCAGATTTTTTCCCGCCGCATGCTGATTTGTATTTTTACCGGCTTTACTTCCGGTCTTCCTTTATATTTTTTGATTAATCTGATTCCCGCTTGGCTGCGTAGTGAACATATCGACTTAAAGACCATCGGTCTGTTCGCTTTAATCGGCTTACCTTTCACTTGGAAGTTTATTTGGTCGCCCATCATAGATGCCGTACGCCTGCCCTTTTTAGGACGTAGACGCGGTTGGATGCTGGTTACACAAATCGGCCTGTTGCTAACATTAGCTGCTTATGCTTTCTTAAACCCGCAACAACATATCCCCATCATTATGGGGCTTTCTGTAGTGGTGGCATTTTTTTCTGCCAGCCAAGACATCGTTCTTGATGCTTTCCGGCGGGAAATATTAACTGACAATGAGTTGGGGTTAGGTAACGCTATACACGTCAATGCTTATCGGATTGCCGCGTTAATTCCGGGCTCTTTGTCTCTGGTACTGGCAGACATCATGCCGTGGCACAATGTTTTTTTGATTACGGCTCTGTTTATGTTACCCGGCCTGCTGATGACGTTATTCCTTGCCCAAGAACCGGATTTACCGCCTTCTTCTCCCAAAACTTTCAAACAAACCGTGGCAGATCCTTTTTATGAGTTTTTCAGCCGCAAAGGTGTAAAACAGGCGCTACTGGTATTGGCCTTCATTTTTCTCTATAAAATCGGCGACAGCATGGCCACCGCATTAGCTACGCCGTTTTATCTCGATATGGGATACAGCAAAACCGATATCGGCTTGATTGCCAAAAATGCCGGATTATGGCCTGCAGTTATTTTCGGTATCATCGGCGGCATCTGGATGTTGAAATTAGGTATAAATAAAGCATTATGGCTATTTGGTTTCGTGCAAATCGTAACGATTTTAGGATTCGTATGGCTGGCGGGATTCGGCCATTTTGAAACAGTAACCGCCACAGAGCGCTGGATGTTGGCCGGCGTTATCGGTGCGGAAGCCGTTGGAGTCGGGTTAGGAACAGCCGCGTTTGTGGCTTATATGGCACGGGAAACCAACCCTGCTTTTACCGCCACCCAATTGGCCTTGTTTACCAGCCTTGCTGCCGTACCCCGCACATTCATCAATGCCACTACCGGCTATTTGATTGAATGGTTGGGCTACGTTAACTTCTTTTGGCTTTGTTTCTTCCTAGCGGTACCCGGTATGTTACTGCTCTTTAAAGTGGCACCCTGGAACGGAGATAAAGCACAAACTCCGATATCGTAATCCCATAGCATCAAAAAGGCCGTCTGAAAACTTTTCAGACGGCCTCTGCAATTACCTTAGCATTGAAAGCTTAAATCAACCTTCCACTTTCACTTCAACACGACGGCCTTCTACATCGTTACCGATCGCCCCTGTGGTGCTCTCAGGTTTACGCAGTTCAATATTTTTGGCCTCTACGCCCTGAGCCTCAAAGAACGCTTTTACCGATTCGGCACGCTTTTTAGACAACTGCTGGTTGGCTTTGGCATTACCGGTACTATCGGCAAAACCGCTAATAACCAATTTTTTACCTTCTTTACCGGCAGCAATTACATCGGCCACAATCGCCTCCGCACCTTCAGCCACGTCGGATTTGGCAGTAGCGAAATAGAATTTGGCCACTCCGTCTTCATAAGTTACGCGGGCGACATCTGCCGTTTCTACTTTCACAGCCTCCGGTGCCGATGCTTCCGCTTCAGAAGCAGCCGGAGCAACGGCCGGCATAGATGCTTCTACCGGTTCAGACGGCATCACAGGAGACGCGGCTTCAACTTCTGCGGAAGCAGTTGCCATGCTCTCGGCTCCATCAGAAGCTGCTGAAGCCGACATTTCAGTGGTAGGCATCTGCGCCGGTTCTTCTTTACCTCCGCAACTCTTGAACGCGAATAAAGCCAGCAAAGCAGCCAATGCCAAAGCAATCCATTTGCCCAAACCGGAGCCTTTACCGGCAGCAGTAGCCGCAGCAGCACCGGCGGCCCCTGCTCCTACACCGCCCAATCCGCCGGCCAAGTGGGAAAGATTGCCAAACAAACCGCTCAAACTGCCGATTCCCAGAGCCGACAACATGCCTCCGCTCAACACTTTAGACAACCAGCTTTGCTGTTGCCCCAGCAAGCCCAACAATTGCCCCTGAGTCATATCATCATCTTGCACTTTACCGCGCAACACCGACAACACCAGCGGCAAAGCCAATGATAAGAGTGAACCGGCCGATGCTTTCGATACTCCGCTTTCTTGTGAAATCTGATCGGCTACATCGGCCGCATTGCCGCCCAACAAGTCCGGCAGAAGTCTTTTACCCCATTCGGCCAAACCTTCTAAGCCGCGGCCTTCGCCGGCTTGTTCCACCGCACCGCTCAACTGGCTTCCGGTAGCTCCTTTAATCAGGTCAAACAAGCCTGCTGCGTTGGCAGGATTATCGCCGACATGCTTAACCAATCCCGCAACAACGGCAGGCAGGGTTACTCCAGCAGCTTTCATGCTGTTTTCAGCATTCTCACCGTTACTGGTCAAATACTGGCCTAAAATGCCCCCCAGCTTGCCTTGCAATAAATTACCCAGATCGAAAGACATAATCACTCCTTGATGATGTTAAAACACCCTGTTAAACAGATATGTAAAACATACCCACCAACAATATTACATAACACCACATGCCCAAAGCAGCTTTACTGCCGCCGTTACCGTAACCTACGGCCTTAAGGCTGCAAAAACGGATTATGCTGTTTTTCATGTCCGATGGTTGTCATCCTACCGTGCCCCGGAATTACTTGGGTTTGTTCGGGCAACACCAGCAGTTTGCCTGTAATATTGTGAATCAGATCGGCATGATTTCCGCGAGGAAAGTCCGTTCGACCGATCGATTCATAAAACAAGACATCTCCGGCTACTAATAATTCCGTGTCTTTACAATAAAACACAACATGGCCGGGTGTATGGCCGGGGATATGCAGCACTTCAAACGTATAATTCCCCACAGTCAGCTTATCTCCCTCATGCAACCAACGGGTGGGCGTAAACGACGGAGAAACAGGAAAACCGTATTGTGCCGTCACATGAGGAAGCTGCTCCAACAAAAACAAATCGTCCTCATGCGGCCCCAACACAGGCACTTCCTGATGAGACAGCATTTCCACCACACCGCCCGCATGATCAAAATGACCGTGTGTCAGCCAAATTTCCTTCAAATTCAAACCGTGCTTATTGATTTGTTCCAATAAAAACGGCACATCTCCGCCCACATCGGTTAAGACGGCCTCACAGGTTTCATCATCCCAAATGAGGGTACAATTTTGACGAAACGGAGTTACTGCGATTATTTCACATTGCAAAGCCATGTTTATCAATTCCTTTATTTTTCAGAAAACTTGTAATAATATCCCTCAAAACTATTCAAATATTACAGGGAAATTATGAAAACCATCATACCTTTTTGCCTTTTATTTCTCACCTCTGCCGCCATCGCAGCACCCGATTTACTGCTCGCACAAGAATATAAAAATCAAAACATTACCGGCTGGGCCATGAGTGAAAAACTTGACGGAGTACGAGCCTATTGGAACGGCACGCAACTCATCAGCCGCCAAGGATACGCATTCACACCTCCCTCGGGCTACACTCGAAACTTCCCACCTTACCCGATAGACGGCGAACTATTCAGCCAACGCGGGCAGTTCGAACAAATCTCCGCTGCAGTGCGTTCGCATTCGGGTAATTGGAGCAACATCAAGCTACACGTTTTCGACGTTCCCCAAGCAAAAGGTAATCTTTACCAACGCTTGGCCGTCTTAAAACAATGGCTCTCACAACATCCCGAAGCCCCCATTACCATCATTCCGCAAACCCCTGTGCGCGATACCCATCATGCGGCAACGTTTTTAAAATTGGTTGAATCCAAAGGCGGGGAAGGCATCATGCTGCGCCATCCCGACAAACCCTACACCGGGGGCCGCAGCCCTTATTTATTAAAACTTAAAAGCAAACATGATGCCGAATGCACCGTAACCAAACATCACGAAGGAAAAGGCAAATACGCAGGCAAGTTGGGCGCATTAAGTTGTGCCAACCAATACGGCGAATTTCGTATAGGCAGTGGTTTCAAAGATGCCGACCGCAACAATCCACCAGCCATCGGCAGCAGCATCACTTACCGCTACCGAGGATTCACTCAAAAAGGCACACCCAGATTCGCTACTTTTTTGCGGATGCGCAATGACAGCCAACAGCAGCCATAAAAGTTCATTTTAAATCAATCAGACCAGAAATTTTTCATAAAAAGGCACTTCTATTCCAACAAAGGCAACCATCATTTCAAACAATAAAAAGGCCGTCTGAAAATATTTTCAGACGGACATCGAGACTTGAATCAGCCATTTAAATATTTGGTTTAATTATAAATTTTATTTCCATATTTGATAAATACCCCCAAATATACCCCCATCTTGCAAAAGTCAAAGCGTTTTGGGGCTGATTTTGTGGTTTTTTGGCGGCTTGGGGGCATGGGGTTTTGTTGGATTGAGTATAACGCATTTTGTACTGTTTTTCAGGCGGCCATAAAAAACACCAGCGGCGGGGCTGGTGTTTGTGTTTTCAGACGGCCTTATAAGCCTGCCAGTTGGTCGGGGTGGCAGTTATACACTTTGGCCAAAGTTTCGCGGGTTTTGGCCTGTGGGCGGCTGTTTAAACGCCCTAAAAAAACATTGCTATATATGCAAAACACTGCGGGAATGGCGGGTATGCGGGTATGATGGGGTTAAAGTATTGATATTAAATGATTAAATCATACCCGATATAGAGAAAATAGGCGGGTTGGTGCGGGTATGGGGTGCGTCTTTACATTATAAGTTTATGATTATAAAGCCATACCCGCACATACCCGCTCATACCTGCGTTAATTTATGTAAGCGGGTATGCGTGAAACCCTTATAAATAAAGGCTTGCAGGGGTGTTTTTAATTGCATACCCGCCATACCCGCTGATTTTTCGTTATCCTGTATAGGGAAAAATTTTTTATGAAATAATTTGATGATTTTTTGGTAAATCATTTCCTGATGGGAAATAATAAGGGGGCGGGCTTGGGTAATATAAGTTTTAAAAAGGCCGTCTGAACAATTACCCCTTGTTTCAGACGGCCTTTTTTGTATTTGGCAGTTTAGGGCTTTTCTGCCGTTTGCGGTGGCTTGGCCGTAAACGTCATTTGTACCCCCAACGCGTGTAATACTTTGGTAATGGTATCAAAGCGGGGTTTGGCATTGGGGGCTAGTGATTTGTATAGGCTTTCACGGGATACCCCCGCATCTTTGGCTACTTGCATTATGCCCCGCGCTTTGGCGGCGGTATTGATGGCCTGTAACAAAATATTGTTGTCGTTTGCGTCTATGGCTTCTTCTGCCGCTGCTTCCAAGAATAAGGCTATGTCTTCTTCGTCTTGCAAATAGCGGGCGGGGTCAAATGGGGTAATGGTGGTTTTAGTCATGGCTTAATTCCTGTTTGATTTGGTGGGCGCGGGCTATATCGGCTTGCTATGTGCCTTTGTCGCCGCCTATGGCTTTATGGTCGCCTAAGTTGCCCAATTGGGCGCGTGATAGGCGGGCGGCAATCTTGGCTTTGGCGCGTTTGTCTTTTAGGGCGGCAAGCCATGTTTCAAAGTGGTTTGTGGTTTTGATTTGGTATTCCATATATTGATTATGTATCCGATTGGATACATTGTCAATGCGTATGCCCTGCCGTTTCAGACGGCCATAAAAAACACCAGCGGCGGGGCTGGTGTCGGGTTGGTTTTCTGCCGATAAACCTTAAGGGCTTTCAGACGGCCTATTGTTCGGCTTGGTTGTCGCTGTCTTGGCTTGGCGGCTCTATGCCTACCAGCACATAAAAACGCCCTTTGCCATAGCGTTTGAATTGCCAGCGGCTGTCTTTCCCATCACGTTTCAGCCATTTAATGCCGAAAAGTACATTACAAGTCTTGTTTGTTTCAAAACTTTTGGATATTTCGTTTTCAAACACGGCGGGGATTATCCAAAATTCGTCTAAATGCGCTTGCTCTTTGCGCTTTCGATAGCCTGCGTGGTCTTGATTGGTAAATTCGCTGTTCCAATCCACAAAGCGCATGGATTCTGCGTAAAGTTGCATGAAGTCTATGGCCTGTTTGATGATTTGGTTGTCTTCATATTTGCCTGTGCCTGTACGGCTGTGCCATGCGTCGAAACATTGCTTGATGCCTGCCATGCCTACCCCTGCGCCTAAGCCTGTAATGCCGTGTTTGGCGGCCAGTTCCAGCGCGGCGGCGGTTATGGCAAAGCGTAGGGCAACGGTGCGGCTTTGGCCGTCGGTATCGGGCAACATGGCCATAAAGTCGGCCATTATGGCGCGGGCTTCGTTGATGGCTTTAGGGTCTTCCAATAGCAGGCGGATAAGGGCGCGGCCTGCGGTGCCGTGGTATCGCGCGGCGTGGGCGGTTATGGCTTCGCTTAAGGCTGCGCCTTTTTCGTGGCCGTGCAGGGTGTCAAAAACGCCTAAGCCTTTGCCTGCGTCGCTGGGAATATCGGGCAGGCGGGCGGCTTGGCCTGCGTTCCATTCTACGCCTGCCGTTCTTAGAAAGCTGTTTAGGGGCTTTTCGCCTGTGGAAAGCATGAAAATGCGCCAGCGGCTTAATTCTCGGTTGCCGCCGTCTTTTGCGCCCTGTACTTTGGAAACGCCGTTAATCACGGAATAGGCGGTTTGTGCTACGGCTTTGGCGTTGGCTTGTCCGATTTCGTCTAATACCAGTAAGCCGTCATTGCGGGCGGCGGCGGTGTTGGTAAAGCCTAAGCCTGTGCCTGTCCATGTCAGCATAAGCGTTTCAGGGTTGCCCCATACGGATAATGCGGCTTTGGCGGCGGTTGATTTGCCGTCGCGTGAATCGCCGAAAAGGTGGAATCCCCCTGCTTCGATATTCAACAGGCGGGCAAGCGGGGCGGCTAGGGCTGTGCCGATTGCCAAGCATAGGCGGCTGTTGCCTGCCATATAGCGGGCTATGCCTTGCTGCCAGTCTTCAAGGCTGCCGCTTTCGGTGTAGCTGTCGGCCTGTGATTTGTCGCCGTTGTAAATCACTTTGGCGGGCTGTTTTTTGGCGGTTATGGCTTCGCCGTTGGGCAGGATATAGGCTGTATTGTCGGCACACCAGCCCGCGCGGTTGGTTACGGTATAGCGTTCGTTGCTGCCGTCGGTTTGCAGATAATCGGCCAGTAATTCGCGTTTTCTGCGGCTTGCTATGACTGTAATGCCGTGTGATTGCAGGCGTTGCCAGTTTACGCCGATTTCGGCCATCGGCAGGGCTTCTATGCGGGCTTTGCGGGTTACGGCATCGCGCCAGCGGATAATGCGGTAATGGCTGCCCGTTTCGTCTGTGCCGCGCCCGATAAGCTCGATTGGGTCGGCCAGTTTCAGCGGGGGTTTTTCGTGTACTTCGCCGTACTTGTCGGTTTCTACGGCAATGTAGAAAACGCCGTTTTTGGTACATTGGAAATGCGGGCGCAATTCTGCTTGTTCAAACTCGGCAAGGGCGGCGGCCTGAATGGTTTCGGGGCTGGTGTCGGCGGTGTTGTCGTGTATGGTTTCGTTTTTCATGATGGTATTCCTGATTTTTCCTGTTTTGGGCGGCCTGTATCGGCTGCCCTTTTTGTTTGCTGGTGTATTTCAGACGGCAGGCGGGTAAATCTGCGCTGTTTGGGGTGTTATCCGCTTAGGTAAGGGGGTAAGCCGTCTGAAAGGGAAACGGGCTGAAAACGCAAATACGGCGGTTTACGGCGGGGCGGTCTGTTCGTCTTGGCGGCGGCTCAGTTCGTCCAAAGCGTCAAAGCCTGCCGTTTCGGGCTGCCATATCCGCGCCTTGATACCTGCCTTGATGGCTCTTACTGCCAAGCTGTGGGCGGCTTTCATGCCCGTGCGGTTGTCGTCGTTGTCGGCGCAGATAAACAGTTCCTGCGTTTCAGACGGCCATATAAACGAAGCCATGCCGTAAGCGGATAAGGCGGCAACGGCGGGCAGGCCGAAAAGGGCGCGGGCGGCAAAGGCGGTTTCTATGCCTTCGGCAACAATCAGGCGGCCTTGTGCGTCGGGTTGAAAAAGGTGTACCGCTGCGCCTTTCAGTGCATCGGGTAAACGGGATTGCATCTTTTTGGCGAGCAACGGCTCGCCTGTGTACGGGTGGTGGATATTCAGTTTGGTAAAGGCGGGGATATGGTTGCCGTTATCGCCGTATGGCTTGGTATAAACCGCATCAAGGTAGGTTTTATGCAAGCCCTGTAATTGGCCGTCTGCGGTGGTTACGGCGGCCAGCATGGCGGGGAAATAGCCGATTAACAGCGGCTTGGCTGTTTGGCCGTCGGTGTCGGTTGCCCATAGGGGTAAGGCTGCGTGATAGCGGATATTTAAGGCCGTCTGAAAAGCGGCGGCGGGCAGGCCGCGCCCGTGCAGATATTGCGCGGCGGGGTCTTGGCCGCTGATGGGTATGGCTTCGTGCCATAGATTCAGCAAGGCGGCCTGTTTGTCTTTCGGCGGGGCGGCGGGCTTGGCAGGGGGCAACGGGGTGCGGGGCTGGTGTTGCCCTGCTTGGCCGTCTGAAAAACCCAATAAAGCGGCGGTTTCGTTGGCGGCGGTGGCAAAGTCGTAGCCAAACACCAACATAAGCAAGTCAAAGCCGCTGCCGCCGTCGGGGGTGCATTGGTTGCAGATAAATGCGCCCGTGCCTTGATAGTCGGTGTAGCGGTAACGGTCTTTGCCGCCGCAATAGGGGCAGGGGCAATGTTTGCGGGGGTTAAGGTATTCGCGGGGAATGCCAAGCGCGGCATGGATTTCAGGCCAGCGGCCAGCGGCGGCGGCTTTCAGGTCGGATAGGTCGTAACGGCGGTTATTCATGGCCTGCCCCGCTTTCTGATACGGGTTCATACACTACGGCGGCAAGCGGGTTTTCTGTCCAATCGGCAGGAATGGCGGCGGTTTGGCTGGTGTGGTGGCGGGGTGTTTGGCTTTGGCCGTCTGAAACGGTGTTTATCGATACGGCAGGCGGCGCGGTGTGGGCGCGGGCGCGTTTGGCGGTGCATGATGAAAATGCAAGGGAAACCATGCAGGCGGCTAATGTGCCTGTGAAAATGGCGGCGGTTTTGGCGGCTTTAACGGCTTGCTTGTCTTGGCGGGTTGTCATGGCGTTTGCCTTTCGTTTGCTGTCTGTTGCCGTATCCGTTCGGCAGGCGGGTAAATCTGCGTTTTTTGGGGCGTTTGCCGTTTGGGTAAGGGGTAAGCCGTCTGAAAGCCCGAAACGCAATATGGCGCGTTTTTAAACGGGGTTTAAACGAGGTCTTACGTTTCTTTCGGGTGCAGAAAACCCGCCCTTGCCGTTTTACGGGCAGGGCAAGGCGTTTTAAAAAGGGGGTGTTTAGGGATTAGGGGGCGGTTTCAGACGGCCTTTAGCAGTTCGGCCATTCTTCGCCGCTGGGCTTTTGGGCTGCCTGTTTGGCGGCATTTTCCGCATCACGGCGCAATGTGGCGCGGTTATGCTCAAGCGTATAACTGATACCCGCCATTTCTTGCATGATTTGGCCTGTAATGCTCAAGGCGGCGCATAGGGTGTTATCGTCTTGGTTGGTGTAGTCCATATTGCAGGCGGCAAGGTCTGATACGGTCTTGCCCATATAAAGCAAAGTGCAGTTGATTTGCTCTTGTAAAACAACGGTGTCGGCTTCGCTTAATTTGCCGTCTCGTTGCCATTGGCTGATTTGGTTCGAAGCAATGGCTAAAAACGTGCCTATGCCGTCATGTTGTAAATTGAATAAGGGATTCTGTTTAGATTGCGGCGCGGCGGCCTGTTGGGTTTGATTTTGATTCATGATGTTTACCTTTCTATGTGGTCTTTCCGCCGCCGCTCACGTTCTCACGCGTGGGGCGGCAGACAAAGGGCAAAGTGTGAGAAACTGGCACATAGAACCAGTGGGCATAAAGCCCGCTTTGCCCCCGCCTGCCATTGAAAAAGGTAAAACAAGGGGAATGCAAACAATAGAAACGCCGCTGATATTCGGGCTATCGGATAGCTCTGATATTCGGGGCGGCTTGCTTGCCTATGTATTCAGCTTCTCACGGCTGGTTACTGGATTTACAGTAACGCGGCCATTATTGCCCCTGCTGCGGGCGGGTGTCAAGTACGTTTTTATGCCTGCTTGTTTGCGCGTTGCATATTGGGAACATTTGGGCGCGGTGGTTATGCCTGTAATATGATTTCTTCACTGCCTTTCACGATTTGCAGGCCGTTTATCGGGCGTTTGGCTAATGCGGCGGCATCGGCCAATACGGCAGTTTTGTTGATTTCTTCCTTTACGCGTATCAGGCGGGATAGTCGGCGGCGTTTGAGTTCGGCGATTACGGTTTCTGTATCGCTGCTTATCTGTACGGAATCGCGCCCGCTGCGCCATTTGATAAAGCCCGTGCCAATGGCTGCGGCTTTGCCTTTGCCGCCTGTAAGCTCGGTTTGATGGGCGGCGGCATAGGCTTTGATGCGGGTTTCCAGTTCGGCCATTCGTTCGGCCAATGGGGCGGTTTCGCTGTCATGTTTGGCTTTCAGGGCGGCCAGTTTGCCCGCTTGTTTATTTTCGGCCTGTTGCATTTGGCGGTTGATTTCCTGCCATTCGGCAAAGGCTGTTTTCAATTCGTCGGGCGTGGTAATGGCTGGTGTGTTTTGTTGGGTCATAAATCTTCCTTTTTGATTAAAATCAAATGGTTATATGCTTGATTGAGTTGCACTAATCCCGCCCCTGCCGTTTTACGGGCGGGGCTGGGGTGGGGTTGGCGGGATTGGTGCGGGGTTTCAGACGGCTTTGATGCTTGGCCGTATCAGCGGTAATGCAGATGCACACCCATTACAGGTGATTTACGTTTTGCATTTAATTTGTTTTGTCTTAGATGCTTATTGAGGTGTTTATTGGCTAAAGCAAAATTCATTTTGCTTGCTTTTGCCCTAGATGATTTTACATGTTTTGCCATGATTCCCCCCTTTCATTACCAGCTATGCGGCTGAAACCGTGTAGCCCGTGGTGTTGAAAAATGGTCTTCGGATACTACGGGCTCTATGCCGTTTTCTTCGTACCAGTCGGCAAGCATTTTTTGGCCTTGCGCGGGGTGGTCGATAATCCTGATTGTGCGTGTATATTGCACAAACTCGGCTTGCGCCAGTTTGTTGGTTGCTTCTTCGCCAATCACATCTTTGATTTTGTTGTACTGATTTTCAAACATGGCGTGATACGCATAATTTTTTGCGTATGGCATATCAAAATTAATCGGCTTAATAATATCGCCTTGTTCCTGAAAAGCATTAAACAGCTTGCAGGCGGATTCTTTGCCTATTGCATCTGCTATCCGTGAAAAATCAGATAATGGGTTGGTTGTAAACAAATGGATATTATCAACTGTCATTTGGTAAGCCATTTTAAATTTTCCTTTTATATCTAGTGAGTT
The DNA here is from genome assembly GCF_030504625.1 of Neisseria sp. MVDL19-042950. Lineage (GTDB taxonomy): Bacteria > Pseudomonadota > Gammaproteobacteria > Burkholderiales > Neisseriaceae > Neisseria. The sequence continues at coordinate 95,105 of NZ_JAUKWH010000008.1, forward strand.
AAGTTTTTAAAATAAACCATATTGCGCGGGCTGATAAACCGTATTTCACGGCTAAATCATTCACGGCGCGGGGGCTGGTTATGCCGCCGTTTGTGATTTCGTCAAAATCTTTTTTAATCACCATGTTTCGCAATCTGATTTTTGCTTTCAGACAATTTGAAACATAGAAACTACGGCTCCTTGCGGCAAACGCTTCTGTAAATTTTTCAGCGGCTTTATTGCCGATTGATTCTACTAATTCCGCGTAAAGCTTTTTTCCGTTTTTGGTTTTGTTTAATCCAATCGGCATATTTGCCCCGCCGTGTTTTTGAAAAAGATTTAGCGCGGCTTCTTCCCCTACTACGGTTTTAAGCTCGTGGAATTTATCGGGCATGATGTCGATTACTAAGGGCAGATTTTCACTTGTGATTTTAATGTCTTGTAAATTCATGCTTTGTCTCTTTCTGTGATAAGCCTTTTTTCTGCCAGTTTTTCGATATAGCCGCTGATTTCGCTTTCAAGCCAGCCCGTAGCGTTGGCTGATATTTTGAAAGGTTTGGGAAAATCTGCGTCATAGTGGCGGCTCTTGGGATTGGATTTGTACCAGACGGCGGCAGATGAAATACCTAATCGTGCTGCTACTTGCTTTACTCTCAAGATGGATTGGGTTGTCATGGTTTGATTGCCTTTGATGCTGTTGTATTGCTTTTTCAGCATAAAGCCATATTGAAATTTAAAACAAGTGAAGTGCTTGATTACAGTAAATTAATGTTTACTAATTTGATTATTAAAAATTAAATCCATTTAAAAATAAATAATAAATGATATTGACATTATTTGATTTTTTTAATGGGGGTTTAAAATCGTTTTAATACCCTGTTTAAACACTTGTTTTGCAGGCGTTTTGTCATGGCGGGGTTGTCTTTGCATAACTTTATGCTTTTTTATTCTTATGTCATTATGTTTATGGTCGTTTTCCAAACGTGAATTAACACATTGAAAAAAGCCATCGGGAATGATTCTGTCATTATTTTTTTGGTTAAATGTCGCATGGGCTTAAAACCTATTCATTGGCATCTGTGTTTATTGTTCATGGTAGGGGGGTGTTTATTTTGAGTTTGCGCTCTATTGAAAATTTGATAGTCAAAATTTATCAAAATAGGGGTTTGATTTTCATTTTTTCTTGGCAAAAATGATAAAAAAATGATTATTTTCTGATTGTTTTTAATCACTTTTTATCAAAAATCAGGCAGGTTTAAGCAAAAATTCCCGTTTATGGCGGGAAAAGTCGGGCAGTAGCAAGGGCATCGGCATAAAAAAACACCAGCGGCAGGGCTGGTGTTTTATATTTTCAAACGGCCTATTCTCGGCCAGCTGTTTCACTCTCAATCATGGCGCGGGCTTGGTTGTAACGCTCGCGTAAATAGTCTGAATACCATTGCATCATTTCTACCCTATGCGGCCAGTATTCTGCCCGATTGTAAGCGGCGCGGATTTTGTCTTTCGGCACATGGGCAAGCTGCCGTTCTATGGCATCGGGGTTAAAGTCCTGTTCGTTTAATACGCTGCTGGCCAAGCTGCGGAATCCGTGCGGCGTGGCCGTGCCTTTGTATCCTAGCCGCTCGATAATTCGGTTTAGGGTGGCTTCGCTGATAAATCCTGCCGTTTTTGTGCGGCTGGGGAATAAATAAGGCGTTTGTCCTGTGTGGCCGTGTAGCTCTTGCAGTAATTCCAGCGTCCAATCTGAAAGCGGTATCACATGGGCGCGGGGTAGCTTCATTCGCTCGGCGGGGATAGTCCATGTTTTCGCCTGCCAGTCTATTTCATGCCATTGGCCGCCGCGTAATTCGGTGCTTCTTACGAACACCAGCATAACCAGCATTACGGCTATGCGGTTTTGCGGGTCAATATCGGCCAATATCAAGCGGCGGTAAAACTCGGCCAGTTCTTCACGGGGTAAGGCGGGTAAATGGCGGGTTTCCGCTTTGGCCAAAAAGCCGCGTAATGGGGCGGCGGGGTTACGGTCGGTTATTTCCAGCATGGCGGCATAGCCATATACGGCGGCTATCCATTGCCTGATTTTTTCAGCGGTAGCGGTTGCATTGCGGGCGGCTATGCGCTCGATTACGGCTTTCACGTCTGCTACGGCTATACCGTCTATCTGTTGCCCGCCGATATACGGGAAAACGTCTTTTGAAAAGTGATTGAGAATGCGGGCGGCATTGTCGGGCTTCCAGCGGTGCAGGTTCTCGCTATGCCATCGGCGCGTTATTGCTTCAAAGGTATTGAGTAGGGCTGCCTGCCGCTCTTGCTTGGCCTGTTGCTTGGCTGCGCTGGGGTCTTGCCCTGTTGCAATCAGGCGGCGGGCATTTTCGGCGGCTTCTCGGGCTTCGCTTAAAGAAACGGTGGGATATTTGCCGATTGAAAGTAATTTTTCTTTGTCGTCTATGCGGTATTTCAACCGCCATAACTTCCCGCCCGCTGGTGTAACCTGTAAAAACATACCCTTGCCATCTGCCAGTTTGTATGGCTTGGCGGCGGGCTTGGCATTCTTTATTTGGCGGTCATTTAGCGGCATTTGGGGGTATTTTTTTAGGGGTGTTTTTCAGATACCCCTAAATATACCCCCGTTTTTTGGTTTATTCAATTAGACGGGATTTTACTGTATTGGATAATTAAGGCCGTCTGAAAACACCCTTAATCGGGCTGAAAGCCTTGCTATGCTTTAATCTTGGTTTATGGCGTTAGACGGTATTAGACGTAAAAAAACAGCCCGAAAATTGGGCTGTTTTCTTTTGATGGTGCCGACATCGAGACTTGAACTCGAACGACCTAGGGTCACTACCCCCTCAAGATAGCGTGTCTACCAATTCCACCATGTCGGCATAAAACTTTAAATTACGAAAACTTTGCTGTTACTTTTGCGGAGCAGTTGGCGTTTGATTCGGACTGCCCGCCGGCGCACCTTGGTTTTTCGCAGGGCTGCTTTGCTGTACATTGCTGAAATCCAAGCCATGCTTGGTTGCATGGGTATGGATATAGCCCATTGCGATGCAAGTTACAAAGAACACAGTAGCGGCAATTGCCGTACTACGGCTCAAAAAGTTGGCATTACCGCCCGAACCGAATACACCTTGTGCACTACCGCTGCCCGAACCGAATGTGGCACCTGCATCTGCACCTTTGCCGTGCTGCATCAAAACCAGCACCACTACGGCAAGGGCGGCAAAAATGTTGATAATCCAAATAACGGTTTTAAAAGCTTCCATAATCTCTATGATTCTTGTGCGGCGTTGATAATGGCGGTAAACGAATCATAAGATAATGATGCGCCGCCAACCAAGGCACCGTCAACACAGGGCACGGCAAAAATATCGGCTGCATTGTTTGCATTGACACTTCCGCCGTAAAGAACGCGGATTTTAACATCGTCGCCGCATAATGACAAGATTTGTTTGTAAATAAAAGCGTGCATTTCGGCAATCTGTTCGGTAGTGGCCACTTTGCCCGTACCGATGGCCCATACCGGCTCATAAGCGACAACTATTTTTTTAGTATCCAACCCTTTCAAAATGGAAAGTTGGTGTGCAATGACATCTTGCGCATGCCCTGCTTCCCGCTCCTCCAAACTTTCCCCGACGCACAGCAGCGGAATCAAACCCACATTTAATACGTTCTCCATTTTCTGGCGTTGGATTTCGTTTTTTTCGCCAAAATACAAACTGCGCTCGGAGTGGCCGATCAAAACGATATCCACTCCCACGTCCGCCATCATTTCGGCGGACACTTCGCCGGTATAGGCACCGTTACCGGCAAAACGGCTTACGTCTTGGGCACAAGTCAAGATGCGGTTGCCCAACACAATCTGCATGGCGTTATGCAGTTGCAGCAGATAAACCGTGGGGGCTGCCAAACCGATAGCCACACGGTCAACAGAGGGTAAGATGCGGAAACGGTGCATCAAAGCGTTATTGTTTTGCAAGCGACCGTTCATTTTCCAGTTACCAATAACCCATTTTTGTTCCCACATGGTTTATTCCTTTATGCTGAGCTAACAAAATACTTGCATTGTAACGCACATTCAAACATCGTGTGCATACTTGATGCGGCCAAAATCAATCGCAATGCATTACCCGTTTTGCAAATTTGTCTTTGCACATATGCAAACTCTATTTTCAGACGGCCTGTTAAAAATCCATTAGTCAGACCAACCGAAAAAAACTTTTGTTCCAAGCAAGCGGCCGACTCTTGACCGACTCTCTCCGAACCGCAATAATACCCAATTTTTTCAGACGGCCTTAAAATTATGCATACCCTTCAAATCAACAGCACCGAAAAAACAGCGGTTTACCAAGAAATCCTGCCGCAAATCGAAAGCCTGATCAGCGACGAACCCAACCTGATCGCCAATTTAGCCAATATTTCCGCCGTATTGAAAGCCGCATTCGGCTGGCTATGGGTGGGCTTCTATCTGGCAGACCACAACCGCCGCGAACTGGTACTCGGGCCGTTTCAAGGACCGTTGGCCTGTACACGCATTCCTTTCGGACGGGGAGTATGCGGACAATCTTGGGCGCAAAACAAAACCATCGTGGTGGAAGACGTAAACCGACACCCCGACCATATTGCCTGCTCATCATTATCGCAATCAGAAATCGTAGTGCCCATTTTCGACAAAAATCAGCAGCTTATTGCCGTTTTAGACGTAGATGCCGACCAAGTTTCCCAATTCGGTGAAACCGACGCACTTTACTTGGGCCAACTGGCAGACATCATCGCCGAACATCACAACGGGGCCGTCTGAAATACTGTCAAACCATATCCAAAACCATTATAATCACACACATATCACACCAACCACACTACACGGAGCACGGCATGAATTTTGAAAAAGCACGTTTCAACATGGTAGAACAACAAATCCGTCCTTGGGACGTGTTGGACTTCAACGTTCTCGATGCCTTAAGCGACATCCCGCGTGAACATTTCGTCGGCGAAGCCCATCAAGCATTGGCCTATGCCGACAAAACCCTGCCTTTGCCCAACGGCGGCAGTATGCTCGAACCTAAAATCGTTGCCCGCCTGATTCAAGGGCTGGCACTCAAATCCGAAGATAAAGTATTGGAAATTGGCACAGGTTCCGGCTATGCTTCCGCACTCTTACAAAAACTGGCCGGCACCGTTGTAACGGTGGATATTGATGCCGCGCAGCAGCAGCGCGCCAAAGCCGTGTTGGACAAACTCGGCTTAGACAGAATCACTTACCAAATCGGCGACGGCTTGGCAGGCGAAATCAGCGGCGGCCCGTTTGATGCCGTTTACGTCGGCGGAGGCGTGCCGGATATTCCTGAAATTTTGAAAACCCAACTCAAAAACGGCGGACGCATGGTGGTCGTGGTTGGAGAAGCCCCCGTGCAACACGCACTGCTGATTACCCGCAACGGCGACAACTTTACCGAAACCGTGCTGTTCGACACTTTGATTCCCACACTGCAAACGAAAACTTTACAGCCGGCAAGCAAATTCAACTTTTAATAATAGACCGACAAAAATATGCCGTCTGAACTTTTCAGACGGCATATTCGTTTAAACATATATCCCTACAACCTTTTATCACACACACACAACCAATATGATCCCCCAACTCAGCCCGACCGAACTGCAACAATGGCTTACCGACGGCCGACCGATAACCCTGCTCGATGTACGCACCGACGAAGAAGTCGCCTTCTGCGCCCTGCCCGATCACATCCACATACCCATGAACCTGATTCCGCTACGCCATAACGAACTGCCGGACGACCGCCCGATTGTGGTTTACTGCCACCACGGTATCCGCAGCTTGCACACAGCCATGTATTTGGCCGATATGGGATTTGAAAAACTGTATAACTTACAAGGCGGCATTGACGCGTGGTCGTTGCAAATCAACCCGACCGTGCCACGCTATTAATCTTCACAGGCCGTCTGAAAAGCATAAAAATCCCCTTTTCCGTTCTTCACAATAAGCCGATTTCCTCAAAAAACCGCCCGTACACCTCCGCCTTCTTCTCCAAAGCCAAAGGATACGCCCGCGAAGAAGAAGGCAGGCGGTAGAGCCGCAGCACACGCCCGCAATATTCCGCTTCCGCAAACCCGCCAATTTTCGGCTTGCCCGTTTCAGACGGCATCAAAGACAACAAAGTATCCGTCGCCAACTCCCCCGTAGTCATCACCGCTTGGCAAAGCGGCATTTGCGCCAACAAACCCTGCAAATCTACCGGCTCGACAATCTGCAAAAACTTATCCGAAGCATTGCCCTGCAAGCGGATAACTTTCTGTGCCGTATCGCTGATAGCAATGCCTTTATCCGCCAAAAATGCCCGCAACACTTCTTCTTTAAACGCCTTGCCACCCGCCTCGACAAAATAATCCTTATTGCCGAAAAACACCACACCGAAAATCCGCCACATATCGTTTTGAAAATTCGGATAATAAAAATCCATCTTCCAACGCGCACGCGGCGGCGGGAAAGAACCGAGCATCAATAGCTTGGCATTGGAAGGCGTGAAAGGGGGCAAGGGGTGGGTTTCAATATCGGAGCAGTTCATGGTTGAAGGAAATAAAATGATAAATTGGCAGCCGTTGAAATTTCAGACGGCCTAATCTGTTACAAAACGGCTACTCGGGCTTTTTAGCTTGCAAGCGCAATAATTCGGCAATATCGTTTTCTCCCTGCTGTTCTCTGATTTGACGCTGTGCAGCCATATAGCGTTCATATTCGGCTTCCGCTTTAGCATCGGCCTGTTTTTTGCTGATTTTACCTGCACCTTGCAGCACTTCACGATCGTTAAACGCTAAAAATTGATCCAGCTTTTCCGCCCAGTCCTTTAAAAACACTTGCTTTTTTCTCTGTGCCTGATCTTCGGCAAAATCCAGCCATATAGTAACTATGCGGTTTAACTGGCTGATTTCTTTTTCGTTTAAATAGTTTTTGGCCGTTTTAATATCTTTTTTACGAACTACGCCATCGGTCGTATGCGTTAAACCCATTAACCGGTTTGGAGGCATCGACACGCCGATAAACCAGCTCCGCAGCGGTATACCCAGTTGCTGCGAAATGCAGTTTGTTTTGAATGGTTTTAAAAAATTGCGTGGTTTCTTTAAAGCTGGGCTAATAATCCGCGGCCAGCGCAAAAATCTCACGCACACGTAAATACACCCGCTTTTCACTGGCGCAGATATCGCGGATGCGTTCCAGCAATTCATCCAAATAATCCGGAGCAGGCAATGTGCCGACCGGCGGATTTTTCAAACGTTCGTCATCCAGCACAAAGCTTTTTTGCAAGTACTCTCCCAAAGTGCGCGTCACCCATTGGCGGAATTGCGTAACGCACGCAGTAGCTGACAGCGATAATCATCGGCAGGGAATAATGCTTCAAACACCGTTTTACCTCGCGCCGGCCTTCGGTTTGAACTTGTAAGAATTACTTACAAGTTGCCGTTTTACTGATTTCATTTTCCTAATAAATGGCGTGGATATACCGGGTAACGGATTGCGGCGTAGGGATACAACCCAGCCATTTCCGCCTGCGTAAGCCAAAGCTGTCCGCCCAGCTCGCGCAAGATAAATTGGGACAGGCCGTCTGAAGTGGTGTAGAGGATTAAAGTATTGTCGGCCATGAGGTTTCTTTTTCAGGCTGCCTAAATGTTTGATAAAACAATTTTTTCATACGTAGCTATTTTATGCTTAGTCTGTACCTACGACTTTAGGAAGGAACCGAGCGTCAGGAATTTAGCATTAAACGGGGGGAATGGCGGCAGGGGGCGATGGTCATTTTTCAGACAGCCTTTCGGGTAGGGTGGGTTAAACCCACCAATTACTCATATCGCTCCAGTATTAATACGGTGGGTTTACATCCCTCCTACTCATGATAAAGGTTCTGCACGTTTTCAGACAGGCGTCCGCTCCAATAGGCGGGAAACAGCCCTTTTTGCACATCGCTGTGAAATGAAGAATGCAGCCAGCCACACTCACTACTTAATTAAAACAGCTTCTTATTAAGAAGCTGATTATCGCTTATTTAAATTTTTCAACTTTTCAACCAAAATATGCACTTTTGTAGAAGGATTATCGATCTGTTGATTTTCCGCTGCTTCTAATGATTTTTTTGAATTTGCAATTGCGGTATCTAGATTTTTTTGTAACTCATTAAATACATTAATTTTTCCCTTTTCGTACTCGGGTAAATATTGCTTTAACTGTTTAATTAATTCTGCAGATGAACTATCTGATGATGTTGGTTTTAAATACGGCTTAGTCGTATATGTAAAATGCAATAGTAACCAATACTCAAAACAAGGAACGGATGTTATGGAAAAAAATGTATTTTCTGGTCTGAAATTTTGAATATCATTTATTGCCTCTTGATAATTAGGGTGACAGTCTTTATCAAACACGCAATAAACTTCATCAAAAGGATTCCCTGCTTTATTTTCTTCTCTAAACCTTTTCTTTGCATGTTTAACAACGCTTTTGGGATCAGAACCACACTCATCACCAGCTATTTCAATATTCGCAGTGCTCAATCTATAATGGTTTCTTAAACCGATAAAATAGTTAGGCTCAGTTTTCCCCCCTTCGCAGACGATTAAAATCCGTTTATACGGTTCACAATACTTTTTCCGTTTTAATTCAGATGTTTTCTTGGCTTTTCGCTTTTTAAATAAATCATCACTACCCATACTTATCTCTCTAAATTAAAAGCATCAATAAACGGTAATGCTCCATATCGACCGGATAAATAACCTGCCTCCAAGTTTTCTTTTCCTTTTTTGGGACTGAAATCAGATAGAGGATAAAGAATAGAGGACTGCTTATTATCCCGTTCACAAAACCAAATCTGATCGCGACGGAAAACATTTTGGTTCAGAATGGATGTTTCATGTGTAGTAAAAATTAGTTGGGCATTTTTCGGATTGTTGGCGGGGGCATGGAATAACTCAACTAAAAACTGCACTAATTTAGGGTGCATATTCACATTCAGCTCATCAATACATAAGGTGTAACCATTTTCCAGCACATCTAAAATTGGCCCTGCAAATGAAAAGAATTTTTGAGTGCCGTCTGATTCATCATCGAAATCAAAAGAAATTGGATTTCCATGATTATCTTGATGGATTGTTTCTAAATCAAATCCTTTCTTACCTATTAATTTTTCAGATAAAAACTCTTTTAATGGTTCGGGCATATCATCAGGCAAATGAGAAGGGTCAAAATCCTCTGTTTTCACACTAATATTATCAATATTAAAATCAGCAGCTTTCAATAGCCTAACGATCTTATCTTTTTTACCTTCGGTACATTTCATTACAGTGAATCCAGGAGAAAAGCCATTTACACCACTAAACTTTAAATTATTATCAAACCAATCAAATAATGGTTTTAACTGTTCGCTATTTAACTGAACTGCTGTTGATAAAAATAAGGCGTTATCTCTAGTAGCTTGCTGCCAAACTTGTTTAGTACCTAAGAGAAAAGAACTGAACTTCCAATGATGTTTTTTTGCTTCATTGTCCCAAATCCGTTCAAACCATTTTTGAGAATGCCCTTTCGGATAAGCAAATAGCCATTCATCAAAAATTTGCGATTCTGTTGCGCTAAATCCATATTGATAACGGATATTTTGAACGATAAAAGTAATTTCAAATTCTGTAGGTTCTGCCAAACATTTTTTATCCAATTTAAATGGGGCAAGCGGCAGTTTGTCTCCGCGTTGTGAAGTATTGGTAACAATACGCTTCATTGTTTCTAATGCTTTAAGAAAATTAGATTTTCCACTTGCATTGGCACCATAAATTGCTGCCGTTTTCAACAGTTCCAGTCCCTTAATATTTTCAATACGGAAAGTATTACTTGGCTGTTCATCACCTTTTGTTTTTACCATACTGAAATTTTGTTGTTCACGGAAAGAACGGTAGTTACTCACAGTGAAGTCAATAAGCATACAAAGCCTCTTTTTCATGCTATTTTTGGAAAATTTTTCCAAAAATAGCATGAAAAAGATATTTGAACAAAATTTTTACACTCAGAATAAGACTATTGGCTTCCCTCATGCCAAAGAATGCCAAGTATCATCGGTTCTTAAACACAATCTTGGTTTCATATGGTAGTTCCACTTATTATCTACTTTGATGCAAAATGCCTGTCTGAAAATCTCCCCAGATTGGTTAAACCTATCTCCTCAACGGATTTTCAGACGACCTTACCTTTTCAATCTAGCAAACGCATCTGCCATTGCGGTGTTGCCTATCGGTTTTTCCTGTCGTTTGTTTTGTGGGCTGCCTAAGCGTTTGCCGTTTTCAGACGGCCTGCCGCTTCTTGCCGCACCGCTGCCTGCTTCGTCGTCCAAGCGCATGGTGAGGGCGATGCGTTTGCGGGCGGCGTCGACTTCCAGCACTTTTACTTTGACTACGTCGCCGGCCTTCACGACTTCGCGCGGGTCTTGGACGAATTTATTTGATAAGGCGGAGATGTGGACGAGGCCGTCTTGGTGGACGCCGATGTCGACGAATGCACCGAAGTTGGCGACGTTGCTCACTACGCCTTCCAAAATCATGCCGACTTGTAAATCGCTGATTTCGTTGATGCCTTCGGCAAAGGTGGCCGTCTGAAATTCGCCGCGCGGGTCGCGGCCGGGTTTTTCGAGTTCGGCGAGGATGTCCATGATGGTGGGCAGGCCGAATTGGTCGGTGGTGTAGCTGGTGGGCTTGATTTGTTTGATTTTTTCGCGGTTGCCGATGAGGTCGGCGGCTTTGATGTGCAGGTCGTCGAGCATTTTGGCGACAACGGGATAGGCTTCGGGGTGGACGGCGGATGCGTCCAGCGGTTCTTTGCCGCCGTTAATGCGTAAGAAGCCGGCGGCCTGCTCGTAGGTTTTTTCGCCGAGGCGCGGTACTTTGAGGAGTTTTTTGCGGCTGTCGAACGCGCCGTTTTCGTCGCGGTAGGCAACGATGTTTTGCGCCAGCGTGCTGTTGAGGCCGGAAATGCGCGCCAGCAGGGGGGCGGAGGCGGTGTTCACGTCTACTCCGACTGCGTTCACGCAGTCTTCCACCACGGCATCCAGCGATTTGGCGAGTTGGCTTTGGTTGACATCGTGCTGGTATTGGCCAACGCCGATGGATTTGGGGTCGATTTTCACTAATTCGGCCAGCGGGTCTTGCAGGCGGCGGGCGATGGAAACGGCGCCGCGCAGGGAAACGTCCAACTCGGGGAATTCTTTGGCGGCCAACTCCGAAGCGGAATAAACGGATGCGCCGGCTTCGCTGACGACGATTTTGTGCAATCCCATTTCAGGCAGGCCTTTCACCAATTCGCCGGCGAGTTTGTCGGTTTCGCGGCTGGCGGTGCCGTTGCCGATGGCAATCAGTTTCACGCCGTGTTGTTTGATGAGGCGGGCAAGGGTGGCTAAGGCGTTGTTTTCTTGGTGCAGATAGGCAACGGCGGTGTCGAGCAGCTTGCCGGTGTCGTCCACTACGGCCACTTTGATGCCGGTGCGGAAGCCGGGGTCGAGGCCCATGGTGGCGAGGCGGCCGGCGGGGGCGGCGAGCAGCAGGTCTTTGAGGTTGCGGGCGAACACGGTAATGGCGTCGGTGTCGGCGGCTTCTTTCAGACGGCCTAAGGCTTCAAGCTCCAGCGAGAGGAAGATTTTGGCGCGCCATGTGAGGCGCACGGTGTCGCGCAGCCATTTGTCGGCAGGGCGGCCTTGATCGGCGATGCCGAAATGTTTGGCGATGATTTTTTCGTATTCGCTCTGCTCGGTAATCGGGGTTTCGTCGGGTTGGTATTTGAGGGCGACTTGCAGCACGCCTTCGTTGCGGCCGCGCAATACGGCCAGTGCGCGGTGGCTCGGCATGCTGTGGACGGGTTCGCGGTGGTCGAAATAGTCTTTGAATTTTTCGCCGGCATCTTCTTGTCCGGCAACCACTTGGGCATGGATTTCGGCTTCGTTCCACAGTTTTTCGCGCAAGTTGCCGAGCAGTTCGGCATCTTCGGCGAACTGTTCCATCAGAATGGCGCGCGCACCGTCGAGCGCGGCTTTGGTGTCGGGTACTTGCTCGTTCAGATAGGCTTCGGCGGCGGTTTCGGGGTTTTCAGACGGCCTCTGCAACAAGCTGTCAGCCAAGGGCTGCAAACCGTTTTCGCGCGCGATTTGGGCTTTGGTGCGGCGTTTGGGTTTGTAGGGCAGGTAGAGGTCTTCGAGCGCGGTTTTGTTGTCGGCCGCTTCGATGGCCGTCTGAAGTTCGGGCGTAAGTTTGCCTTGTTCTTCAATGCTTTTTAAAACGGTTTGCTTGCGCTCTGCCAATTCGCGCAGGTATTGCAGACGCTCGGCGAGATGGCGCAGTTGGGTATCGTCCAGCCCACCGGTAACTTCTTTGCGGTAGCGGGCGATAAAGGGCACGGTGGCTCCGTCGTCGAGCAGTTCGACGGCGGCTTGGATTTGGGCGGCGGTGGCGTTTAATTCTGATGCGATGGTGGAAATGATGTTCATGGTGAAGGTGTTGAAGCTGAAAAAAAGGGAAAAGGATAGCGGTTTTGGGGAGGTTTGGCAAAGGAAAAGGCCGTCTGAAAACAGGGTTTTGCAGAAATGGAAATCATGTTTCAGACGGCCTTCGGGGATAGATACCGGCAGCGGCGGATAAAAGCATCTGCCGATGAAGTGCGGGTTATGTTTTTATTGCTTCGGGCTGGCCGATGTTCCGGCAAGCAAACCGCCGTCAATATTGAATTCGCTGCCAGTAATGTAGGTGGCTTCGTCGGAAGCCACCAACAGGGCAAGCATGGCCACTTCTTCCGATTGGCCGAAGCGGTGTACGGGAATATCGCGCACCATCGCTTCCATGATGGCGGTACGTTTTTCGCCTTCGCCGAGCATCGGTTCCCACATCGGGGTAAAGATGGCGGCCGGATGGATGGAATTGCAACGGATTTTCAGCCCTTGCTGCGCACAATAAAGGGCGACGCTTTTGCTGTGGTTGCGGATGGCGGCTTTGCTGGAAGCGTATGCGGCGGCGGAAGGAATACCGACAAGGCCGGAACGTGAGGAAATGTTGATAATCGAGCCGCTACCTTGCGGGCGCATGGCGCGGATGGCGCAACGGCAGCCGAGGAAAGTGCCGTCGAGGTTGGTGCGGTGTACGGCGTGCCAGTCGTCAAGGCTGGCGTGTTCGGGATTATGGACCGCTCCCTGCTCCAAACCGGTAATTCCGGCGTTGTTCACGAGAATATCGAGTTTGCCTTGCTCGGCGAGAATGGTTTGAACGGCTTTTTCCCAATCGTTTTCTTCGCGCACGTCCAGCGGCAGATAGCGGGCGTTGCTGCCGATGCTTTCGGCAACGCGTTCGCCTTCTTCGTGTCTGATGTCGCTGAGATAAACGAAAGCGCCTTCGGCGGCAAAGCTACGGGCGATGGCTTCGCCGATGCCGCGGGCAGCACCGGTAACAAGAGCGGTTTTTTGGGCAAGTCTGGGCATAACAGTCTCCGTTTCAAGCTGGTTAAAGATTGGATATGGAACAAAACCTTGTCAAAACGCTAAAAACCGATACAGTTCGGAGCATATGGCAACACAGCGGCGGCAGACACATCACGAGGCAGACAAACGGGCAACAACTCAGAAACACACCGCATATTGTGTTTTTGCAAAGGTTTCAGGGTTTTCCGTTTGGGCATTATACTCTCCGGCAAAACGAAATGGTTATCCGTTACCCTCACTCAAAAGGCATGTTTCCCGAATATAAAATCAATTTTTGATTTGATACAAAAAAAGCGGCTTTAACCGGAGCCGGTTTGAAGGAGAGGCCGTCTGAAAGCGGACTTTGTGAGCTTCGCCCAACCCCGCTCAACGGGCTTCGCTAAAACTTTTTCAGACGGCCTTTCGGCTATTGGAATTTACGCTGTAAAAAACGGCGCACCGCTTGCGGCATCTTGTTTTGCAGCTTTTGCGTATAAACCGCGTCGTTCTTCTGCCACCACACGCCGATGCATACAATCAGCAAACCGATCAGCGTGAGCGAAATCGGAAACAGCCAACTGTCTTTAAAAATCTTATCGGCCAGATGCCAGCAATAACCGAACATCCCCAGCACGCCGAACACGGCAAACACGCGGCGGCGGATTAATACGCCGGCGAACACCATGCCCATGTTCAACAAGAAATAAATAAACTTGTTCCACTCGCTGTCGGACTCCATAAAGCTCAGGCCGCCCCAAAACGTGATCACGCCGAAAAGATACAGCCAAAACGGATAATCGCGCCCGCTTCGGTTGCGGAAATCCACCCAAAACGCCAGCAGAATCATCACCGCGCCAAACAAAGCCGAAACCTGCTGCTTAAACGTCCAATCGTCAACCCCGCCGTGGCCGTAGAAAATCCAATCGGCAACGTCCATCGACATATACCACAGCGTTACCGCCACCGGCATCACCAAAAACGGATAGCGGTAACGCCACAGCATCACGGCAGCGGCGGCCAGCGTTGCCAGCTCCATCATCAGCCAGCGCCAGTCAATCCAATAATGGTAGTCGCGGTAAACCATCTTCTCGTCCGGCCAAAAACCCAATGCCTGCTGCGCACCGTAAACCGCCAGCGGCACCAGCACCACCACAAAAGTGGCGCAAATGCCCGCCGGAATGTGCAGACTGCGTTTGCGGAAATATTCGGTCAGCGCCACACCTGCCGTGCCGTAAACCAAACACAGCACCACAATCGCCGCCCCGCCGAAAGTTTCCCAGCCGAGGTTCATAAACAGCGACATTGCGCCGATGGCCAGCAGCCCGCCGAGATAATACAAAACATGGGTAAAGCTAAACTGCGGCACATGGCTGTTTTGCTGCTGCCAAAACGCCCACAAATCATCGGCTTGCCGCTCGTTGATAATGTGCCGCTCTACGGCCTGCCGCAAATGGCGTTTGCTGATGTCCATAGTCTGTTTCCTGAAACTGAAAGCCTGAGGCCGTCTGAAAAACAATAAAACACACTCTTGTTCTTCAGACGGCCTCCAGCCGTTTAAATTCAATTGCCGACGGTTTTACCTGCTGATGTCTTCCAGCGTGCGGCCTTTGGTTTCTTCACCGAGCACCACAATCACCGCCACCACAGCCATCAGCACGGCGGTAAACATCACGAAAATCCGCCCAAATCCGCCTTCGCTGCCGATCATCGCCGCAACCACCATCGGCGCGACAATCCCGCCGACACGGCCGACCGCACCCGCCCAACCGGAACCGAAGGCGCGGAAACGCACCGGATACAGCTCCGGCGTGTAAGTATAGAGCACGCCCCATGCGCCCAAATTGAAAAACGACATCCAGCAGCCCCAAAATATAATCATCGCCACTGAATCGCTGCGGCCGAAGAAATACGCACACACGGCGCAGGCAAACAGGAAACCTGCCAGCGTAGCCTTGCGGCCGATTTTTTCCACCAGCACCGCCGCCGCGAAATAGCCGGGCAATTGCGCCAGAATCATCACCAGCACATATTCAAAGGTTTTCACCACCGTATGCCCCTGCTCCACCAGCAGCTTCGGCAACCAAGTGAAAATGCCGTAATACGAAAACACGATGCCGAACCAAATCAGCCACAGCATCAAAGTGCGCTTGCCGAAAGGGGCCTGCCAGAGTTGGGCGAAACGGATTTTTTCCGCCGGCGGCAGCACGGGAACCACAGCCTCCCCAACCACCGGCCGCCCCGCTTGGGCTTCGAGCCTGCACACGATTTCATGCGCTTCCCGAATGCGCCCTTTGTGAAGCAGATACGGCACCGATTCCGGCAGTTGTTTCCACACGAAAAATGCGTAAAACACCGGCAGCGCGCCGATCAGAAACGCACTCTGCCAGCCGTAATGCGGAATAAAGAAATACGATGCCAACGCCGCCGCCAACCAACCCAAACCCCAGAAACTTTCCAGCAGCACGATAAAACGCCCGCGCACTTTCGGCGGCGCATATTCACTCACCAGCGACACCGCCACCGGCAACTGGCCGCCCAAGCCGAACCCGACCCAGAAGCGGAAAAACAGCAGGCTCTCGAGGTTCCAAGCAAAGGCGCACAAACCCGTGGCGATACTGTAAACCACCATCGTGGCGACAAATACGTTTTTACGGCCGATGCGGTCTGCAATACGGCCGCTCAACACCGCCCCCAAAGCCATGCCGATAAAGCCGGCGCTGACAATCCAACCCAGCTCCGACGGTGCCAAATTCCATTCCTTGCCCAAAGTCGCCAATACAAACGACACCATGCCGGTGTCCATGGCATCAAACAACCACCCCAACCCGATGAGCAGTAAAAGTTTGAGGTGGAATTTGCCGGCCGGCAGGCTTTGCAGGCGGGTAAGAATATCCATCTGTGTTTCCTCTTTAGATGATTAGGTTTATTGAGAACAAGTCGACTGAATCGTTTCAAATAAAGTAAAGCGGCAACGGCATCGGTTTCGCGCGCCCCTTTATATTGCCGCAATAATCGACAGGCCGTCTGAAAAAAGGTTTTCAGACGGCCTGCAAAGCCATTCAAGCGTAGTAGCCCGCGCCCAAAATACACGGTTTGCCCGCGCCGGTGGCATGATGCGGATTTCCGGCCGTGCCGTTCACCCAGCACGCAGCCAGCCAACCGAAAGCGGCCGCTTCGACCCATTGCGGATCGAGATTCAAAGCCGAGGTGCTGTGTACGGCGGTTTGCCGTGCGGCAAGGCGGGCGGTCAGGCTTTCCATCAAAGCCGCGTTTCTGATGCCGCCGCCGCAAACGTACAGATTCTTTGCTTCGGGGGCGGCAACGGCCACTGCGTCGGCAATGCTCTGCACGGTATATTCGAGCAAGGTCCGCAACACGTCATACGGATCGAGGCCGTCTGAAAGCTGGGGCAGCAGCCATTCGATCGAAAACAATTCGCGCCCCGTGCTTTTCGGGTGCGGCAAAGCGAAATAAGGATGGGCGAGCAGCCTGTCCAACAATTCGGGCAGTACTTTGCCCTGTGCGGCCTTTTCGCCGTTTTTATCGTAGGATTGCTGCCAAACGTGCCGAGTCCATGCGTCCATCAGCATATTGCCGGGGCCGGTATCGAAACCGAAAGCGGGGCTTTGCGGCGGCAGAACGCTGATGTTGGAAATACCGCCGATATTCAATACCACGCGGGTTTCTCCGGCACTGTGAAACAAAGCATGGTGAAAAGCGGGTACCAAAGGTGCCCCCTGCCCGCCCGCCGCCAAATCGCGGCTGCGGAAATCACCCACGGTAAAAATACCGCTCAACTCCGCCAACAACGGCAAATTGGCCAGTTGGATACTGTATCCCGCTTCCGGCGCATGGCGCACGGTTTGGCCGTGGCAGCCGATTGCGGCAATCTGTTCGGGCTTGAGATTCTGCTCCTCCAGAAGCAGGCCGACTGTGTCGGCATACAACCGGCTCAACTCCTGCGCCAAAACCATACTGCGGTGCAATTCGTTATGGCCGGTGTTTTGCAACGCCAGCAAATCGCTTTTCAGACGGCCTGAGTAAGGCAAGAAAACATGTGCCTCGGCGGCCTGCCAGCGGTTGCCTTCCATACGCACGAGCACGGCATCCGCACCGTCCATGCTGGTGCCGGACATTATTCCGATAAAAAGTTGTGAATCCATAATGAGGCCGTCTGAAAAAAGAAGCGTTATTGTAATACGGTTGGCAAGGCTTGGGATATCGGCGTTATGCAAGGGCTGCAACCTTTGCAAGCCCCGACGGGCGGCACGCGCGATGCGGAAACATGCCGCAGACAAGGTTTGGCAAAGGCCTGCGGCCGGCACAACCGCCGAACGATATAGTCGATCAACACATTTTTAATACAAGGCAGCAAGCCGCAGGCAGTACCGGTAGTATGACAAGGCGCAGCAACGCCGTAGTAAAAGTTAAGTTGATTGACTATACATGATGCCTCAACTGACTATCCGCCCATATAAA
>NZ_JAUKWH010000009.1 GCF_030504625.1 Neisseria sp. MVDL19-042950
GGAACCACGCATTTCGAGTACGACAAACTGGGCAGAATCACCCAAGCGGGCAACGAACGCTTCGCCTTCGACCCCGCGCACAATATCCTGTCCACTAACAGTCAAACCGTTTCAGACGGCCTCAACCCCGTTACCGACAACCGCGTTAAACACTACAACGGCATCAGCTATTACTACGATGACCTCGGCAACCTGATTCATCGCGAACTGCCAAACGGCGAAGTACAGAACTATTTCTACGATTTGCACGACCAATTGATTAAAATAGAAATCTTTAAGAAAGATGGGGTGAAAGAAACTTGGGCTTACCGCTATGATGCTTTGGGCAGACGAATCGGCAAAGGCCGTCTGAAAATGGAGAACGCTAACGAAGTTTCAGACAGGCATTCAGCAAACAATGCCTGTCTGAATACACCGAACGGCAAAGATATTTTAGACAGCGAAATTGCCTTCCTATGGGACGGCAGCCATCTGTTACAGGAACACAATTCAGACGGCCTATATACCTATATTTATACCGACCAAGATTCTTACGAGCCGCTGGCGCAAATCTTCAACCGGACACACACAGAAGAAACCAAACAAAGTATCAATTATTTCCATTGCGACCAAATCGGTATTCCGCGCGAGATGACCGATAAGGATGGCAATTTATTGTGGTTTGGGGATTATTACGGTTGGGGTAAGCTGAAGAGCGAAACCAACATAACGGAAACAGCTCATCAGCCGTTTAGGTTACAGAATCAGTATTGCGACCAAGAGACCGGGTTGCATTACAACTTCTTTAGGTATTACGAACCTGATGCGGGTCGGTTTGTTAATCAGGATCCGATTGGGTTGTGGGGTGGGGAGAATTTTTATCAGTTTGCTCTTAATCCTCAAAAATGGATTGACCCACTGGGACTTGCTCATGTTCCTGCTCCCTCTTCTCTTCCCGGTTTTCCAACGGCAGCCAAGGTTAAAGCTAAAACTCCCGTACAAGGAGGGGGTGGATTAAGAAAACGTTGGAAACTTCCTAGTGGTTGTATTCTCGAATGGGATTCTCAGCATGGAGAGGTTGAAATGTACGATAAGACAGGAAAAAAACACCTTGGCGCATTTGATCCCAAAACTGGCAAACAAATAAAAGACCCCATCAAAGGCAGAAAGGTTAAACCATGAAAAAAATCATAAGATTTATATCAAAATTCGAAAAATTTGGGGAAGAATTCATTGGAGTTTTAAATTTTAAAAATGAACCATCTCTTGAATTTTTGCAAACAATTTTCAATGAAACTGGTCCGATGTACGAAGAATATTGGATAACAAAAGAAATTGCAGAAATAATTGAGCCTTATTTAGATGAAAAGTTGGAAATAAATAAATATGACTACTTTTTGTCTTGTGAGGAAAATATCGTGTAATAGTATGCATTTAAAGTTGAGAAAATGCTTTCCTCAAACGCAGCTACGGCTACGACAAAACCGGCAACCTGCTCCACAGCAGCGACCAGCGGACAGGAACCACGCATTTCGAGTACGACAAACTGGGCAGAATCACCCAAGCGGGCAACGAACGCTTCGCCTTCGACCCCGCGCACAATATCCTGTCCACCAACGGCCAAACCGTTTCAGACGGCCTCGAAGACGTTACCGAGTTTGTATGGAGCGGCAGCCATTTGGTTCAAGAAATGTACGGCAACGGCAGATATACCTATATCCACACCGACCAAGACAGTTACGAACCGCTGGCGCAAATTCACAGCCACACCGATACGGACGGCGAAAGCAGACAGGAAATCAATTATTTCCACTGCGACCAAATCGGCATTCCCCGCGAAATGACCGATAGGGACGGCAATCTGATATGGTTCGGGGAGTATGATGCTTGGGGTAAATTAACCAAAGAGACCAATGTAACAGGTACAACGCACCAGCCGTTCAGGTTGCAGAATCAGTATTGCGACAGCGAAATCAGGCTGCATTACAATTTCTTCCGGTATTACGATCCTGATGTGGGGCGGTTTGTGAATCAGGATCCGATTGGGTTGTGGGGTGGGGATAATTTTTATTCTTTTGCTCCTAATACAACTGCTTGGGTGGATTGGTTAGGTTGGATAATTGTTTACAGAGCATTAAACTCAAGTGAAATTGCGGATGTTATTGCCGGAAAAGGTATCTCTAGACCAACACCTGCCCACAAAACCACTCCAACACAGCATATTAGCGGTACAAAACACTCAAGAGATCCTTGGATATCTACAACTCGTTGTGAAAAAACAGCTAAAGAAAAATATGCACCAAATGATGATGGTAATCCGAGCCCTGTCATAAGAATTGATACCGATAAAATACCTAAAGAAAACATTCTAGATGTTTCCACTCCTGAAAAAGCCTCTTCCCTTGGAACTCCGTTTGCAAGAAATGCCGCTGCCGCAGACCAAGAAGTTCTAATTAAAGGTAATATTCCTGCAACTGCTATTACACTATTAACATGAATTTAAGGATATTTAAAATGGAAAATATATTATTAGATTTACTTAAAAATAATAATTTCATAAATCAACTAAGGCAAAACATGGTATTTGATGAAACATCATACCAAGATTTATTAAATATTCTTGAAAAATTAAAAATTCATTTAAAAAATAAAGATGTAATTAAAAAAGAACTAGCTGCTTACCTATATGAAATACCTAAAATAGTTTTCATCTGGCATCAAAACTTAAGCAATGACTTAAATTATAAAAATAAAATTATAATCAATCAATTAGAGGATGCTTGGGTAGAATTAGATGCCCTTATTGGAGAAGATATTTTATGGAGGACTGAATCTACATAGATAGCAGTAGCCGAAAGCGGTTTCGACCACAAACTGACCGCCTACTATTACAACGCCGGTAACGAACTGGTGCAGCAAAGCGAATACGGCACACTCGACATTCCTGCCGAAAAGAATCTTTCAGACGGCCTCAAAGACCATACCGCATTGATTGTGAGCGAATACGGCCGTGATAACTTAGGCCGTCTGAAACATATTCTTGCCAGACACACCGACGGCAGCATTGGGCAACGCACTTACCACTATGATTCAAACAGCAACCTAGTACGCGCAGCCATACCGAACCACAGCACAGCCTTTGACTACAATCCCAATGGCGGCATTATCGGCGAATACGCCCTGAAACTTCCCACAGCGCAGGAATGCACTGCCCTAGCTTTGCCCGAATTGGATTGGCAAATCCCCGAACACGATATGTTTCTGCTCGGCAAAAGTGCCGACATCCGTTATTTCTATGATGCAAACGGAAACCGCACCGTTACCGAACTTCCCGACGGCCAACGCATCCATCACTTATATTACGGCAGCGGGCATCTTCACAGCATTATGCTGGACGACACCGTTATCGCCGACATCGAACGCGACAAGTTACACCGTGAAATCCAAAGGACACAAGGAGCCTTAACCAGCCGCTACGAATTGGATCCGCTGGGCCGTCTGAAAAAACAGATAGCCGCACTCAACGGCCTGTCTGAAAGCGGCAAAGCTGCCGTAGGGGCGGGTTACATACCCGCCCGCACTCCCGCCCAAACCGCAGTCAAACGCAGTTACGGCTACGACAAAACCGGCAACCTTATCCATTCGACAGACCAAAGAAGCGGTACAGTACATTACGAATATGACCCGTTGGGGCAAATCAAAAAAGCGAGCAACGAACTGTTCGCCTTCGACTCCGCACACAACATTATCGACAGCTACGAACACAAAGTACACGACAACCGCCTTGCCGAATACGGCGGCGCAAAATTCTTTTACGACGCATTCGGCAACACCGTACACAAAGAATTTGCCGACGGAGAAACCCAAAACCTGTATTACGATGTCTTCCACCAGCTTGTAAAAGTGGAAACCTTCAAACACAATCCCGAAACAGGAGAATGGGTAAAAGGGACATGGCTGTTTGATTATGACGCGTTGGGTCACAGAATCAGTAAAGGCCGTCTGAAAAACGGCGGGCAAATTTCAGACGGCCTCGAAGACGTTACCGAGTTTATATGGAGTGGCAGCCGTTTGGTTCAAGAAGTGTACGGCAACGGCAGATATACCTATATCCACACCGACCAAGACAGTTACGAACCACTGGCGCAAATTCACAGCTACACCGATACGGATGGCGAAAGCAAACAGGAAATCAATTATTTCCACTGCGACCAAATCGGTATTCCCCGCGAAATGACCGACAAGGACGGCAATCTGATATGGTTCGGCGAATACGACGCTTGGGGCAAATTAACCAAAGAGACCAACGTAACGGGAAGGGCGCACCAGCCGTTCAGGTTGCAGAACCAGTATTGCGACAGCGAAATTAGGCTGCATTACAATTTCTTCCGTTATTACGATCCTGATGTGGGTAGGTTTGTTAATCAAGATCCGATTGGGTTGTGGGGTGATGATAACTTCTACACTTTTGCTCCGAATGCACAAGATTGGATTGATCCCCTTGGGTTAAAAAAGAAATCCTCTTCCCGTAAACCAAAATTTGTTTCTACAAAATCAACAGGAAGAACCAAGCCAAGAAATCGACTAGAAAGCAAAATAATGGATTAAGTGAAAAAACACCCTGAAAAAGGAGATGTTCTTATTGATGAAAGCCAGATAAAAGATAGGTGTTATGCAGGAAAAGGATGGAATAAAATGGAGCAAAAAGTAGATGGTGTGACAGTTCACTATATGGCAAGATTTGATCCTAAAGGGAAAATGAGCCATGTTACTGACTTTAAATTTAAGTGATTAAATATTTTATGAATAAATTTGTTTATAAAAATAGCTCTTTAGCTTCTCAACATTGGGAATTTTGTAATAAAGAAAAACTCCCGTTTATTACAATAAACTCTCTTGATAAATATTATAGTGAAATTTTCTATGATATAACTGATATTACTAATAATTTAGAAGAAATTTCAGAGTCTGTGAAAGAGATCTTTTCATTTTATAATAAATTTTTCTGCATGCCTGGATACATTACAGAAAAATATAACGATCAGTATTATTACTTTGAATTTCCCGTTCAAAAAGATCATGCTGAGTTTATTGCCAATCAATTATTTGATTATCTGCATAATCAGATTTCACCATAATAAAAACTTCAATAACCCGTCGGCGAAACCAACACCTCGCTACTTTCAGACGGCCTTAAAGACAAAACCCCGCTCAGAATCACCGAGTTCCAACGCGACATCTTAGGCCGTCTGAAACACACCCTTGCCCATGACAACAAAGGCAACATTCAGGAAACCGCTTATCATTACGACCTTAACGGCAACCTCGTGCGTGCCGCCAACCAACACAGCATTACCTGTTTCGACTACAACCCCAACGGTCAACTCATCGGCCAGCACCATTGGAAGGTACAGACTAAAGAAGAGAACGCCCGAAACGGCCTGATAGACACCGACTGGCGCGACCCGCAGTACGATATGCTGTTCCAACCGATTACCGACAGCATCCACTACCATTACGACTTCAACGGCAACCGCACCACCACCGTACTGCCCGACGGCCGCCAAATCAACTACCTGTATTACGGCAGCGGCCACCTGCACCAAATCAACCTCGACGGCGAAGTCATCAGCGACATCGAACGCGACAAACTGCACCGCGAAATCCAAAGGACACAGGGTGCCTTAACCAGCCGCTACGAACTAGACCCGCTAGGCCGTCTGAAAAAACAGATTGCCGCACTCAACGGCCTGTCTGAAAGCGGCAAAGGCAAAAGCAAAGTAGCGGCGGGTTACGGCCAAACCGCCGTCAAACGCAGCTACGGCTACGACAAAACCGGCAACCTGCTCCACAGCAGCGACCAGCGGACGGGAACCACGCATTTCGAATACGACAAACTCGGCCAACCCCTGAAAGTGCAAAACCAAACCTTTGCCTTCGACCCAGCCTACAACCTGATTAACGAATACGGAGAGCAGGTAAAAGACAACCGCATTGCGGCTTACAACAGCATAAAATTCTTCTACGACGACTTCGGCAACACCATCCACAAAGAACATTCGGACGGCAGCACCCAAAACCTACATTACGACTTGTTCGACCGTTTGGTTAAAGTGGAAACGTTTAAGAAGAACGCAGAAACAGGGGAGTGGGACAAAGAAGTTTGGGCATTTGAATACGATGCGTTGGACAGAAGAACCACCAAATACCGTGAACTTTCAGACGGCCTCAAAGCGGACAGAACAGACTTTATATGGGACGGCAGCCGCCTGCTTCAGGAACAAAATTCAGACGGCCTCTACACCTATCTCTACACCGATGTAGACAGCTATGAACCGCTGGCACAAATTCACAACTATACAAACACGGAAAGCGAAAGCAAACAGGAAATCAATTATTTCCACTGCGACCAAATCGGCATACCGAGAGAAATGACTGATAAAAACGGTAAGCTGCTTTGGTTAGGTGAGTATGATGCTTGGGGCAAATTAACCGAAGAAACCAACGTAACGGGAACCGCGCACCAGCCGTTCAGATTACAGAACCAGTATTGCGACAGTGAAATCCGGCTGCATTACAATTTCTTCCGTTATTACGACCCTGATGTGGGTAGATTTGTGAATCAGGATCCGATTGGGTTAGCTGGCGGGGTAAATTTTTATTTATTTGCTTTTAATGTTCAAGAGTGGGTTGATCCATTAGGATTAATTTCTCAAAAAATCAACTTTCAACGAGTCGTTTCATATAGAAGAGGCAGGATGTCTGTATTGAAGCATATTTTGAAAAGGCATCGAGCTTCTTCAGAGTATAGTGATGTAAGTAAGTTTGATACTGATAGCGCTAAAAAAAATAAAAAAAATTATCCGAAAAGGACATAAGCAGCAAATAGGAACATGCAGTGACTCAAAGGTGGCAACTTTTGATAGGAATATTGGTAGAGATGCTAATGGAAAACCTACAAATAAACTTCAACTTCATTATGATAGTAAAGGGTTTTTAAGCACAGCTTATCCTGTTTGATTTGAATAAGGAGATTTTCATGGTAAACCTTCGTGAGCAATTATCAAATGAAATTTATGGAAATAATGCTTATATCGAAAAGATTATAAATTGGTTAAAAAATAGTGAAAAAACTGAATTTAATACTAATTTATTTGATTTAGAAGTTTCTGAAGATAAAGTTTATATTTATTCATGCTTAATTGGTAACTTGGACCCAGATACTTTAACTATTGATGAATTTTATAATTTTCTTTTAAATTGCCGTATTGCTTGATCAATAGCAACTTTCCCTTTGTTGAGGTTGTCTGAAAATAAACCTTTCAGGCAACCTCAACATTGTCAAACAACCACCTGAAACACTACAACGGCATCAGCTATTATTACGACGATTTCGGCAACCTAATTCACCACGAACTGCCCGACGGCGAAGTGCAAAACTATTTCTACAATTTGCACGATCAACTGATTAAAGTAGAGATCTTCAAAAAAGACAGCACGAAAGAGACATGGGCTTACCGCTACGATGCTTTGGGCAGACTGGTAAGTAAAGGCCGTCTGAAAGAAAACGGAGATAATGGGCCGCGTTACCCGCTACCAATACAGCAACGAAGGCCAAATCGAGACCATCGTCCGTCCCGACGGTGCCATGCTGCATTTCGACTACGACGACAGCTACCGCCTCATCCGTAAAAGCGATGCCGAAGGAAACTACGACAGCTACACCTACGATGAAGCCGGCAATCTGCTTACCCACACCGACCCGCTCAAACACACCACCCGCTTCAAGTATGCTCTGACCGCCTGACCGCCCATACAGACAGCCAAGGCCACACCACCGCGTACGAATACGGCCGAGACGATCTGCCGACGCAAAGAACCTTTCAGATGGCCTCAAAGACCACCCCGCATTGATTGTGGGCGAGTATAGTTGCGATAACTTAGGCCGTCTGAAACTTACTTTCAGACGGCCTTAGCTCAAATTCTTTGATAATCCCCCCCTACTCTTCCGACCGCCGGTAAAATCATTAAGTTATTTTTAATTTTGCCATCCCTCATTTCCATTCACTCATCCGCACCTCGGAGCGTTCGCTGATTACAGCCATGCCCAAACCGTTACTAAAAACGTTAAAATCAACCGCAAACGTATATCAGCAAACGTTATCTATCCGTGCCGATGATGCCGGTCTGCGGCTGTTTCGGTAAAACCAATCAAACCAATGTGAGTGAAATTTATGCGAGCCGTTATTCAGAAAGTAAACCGGGCCGAAGTTAATGTGATTGAAGCGGGCAATAGCGAAACCACCGGCCGTATCCGCCGCGGTTTTGTTGTGTTGCTCGGCGTATGCCATGAAGATACCGAAGCCGATGCCCGCTATATCGCCGATAAAATCGCCCACCTGCGGATTTTTGAAGACGATGCGGGCAAGCTGAATTTATCGTTGAAAGACACCGGCGGTGCGGTGTTGCTGGTTTCACAGTTTACGCTGTATGCCGATGCCCGCAACGGCAGGCGGCCTTCTTTTTCCGATGCGGCCAAGCCCGAACAGGCCAATATGCTTTACGAACAGGTTGCCGCCATGCTCCGGCAGCATGATATTCCAGTCGAAACCGGCCGCTTCCAAACCCACATGCAGGTTGATTTATGCAACGACGGGCCGGTAACGCTGTTGTTGGCTTCGCAAAAGCTGTTTTAATATCAGGCCGTCTGAAAATCTTTTTCAGACGGCCTCTCCGACTTGAAAAGGATTTGCCATGCTGGGAGCCACCATCGGCGACATCATCGGTTCGCGCTTTGAGTTCGCCAATCACAAACACACCGAGTTTCCGCTTTTTTCTCCCGAATGCGGTTTTACCGACGACA
Source organism: Neisseria sp. MVDL19-042950 (assembly GCF_030504625.1). GTDB lineage: Bacteria > Pseudomonadota > Gammaproteobacteria > Burkholderiales > Neisseriaceae > Neisseria. The sequence continues at coordinate 8,843 of NZ_JAUKWH010000009.1, forward strand.
CCGTTTGCACGGCTGCCGTGGCCGCATGGGTGCAAGCAGGCTGCCATGAAGATTTTGCACCGGTTATGCAGGCTTGGTGCCGCCGTTATCCCAATCCGAGAGGCTCTTACGGAGCATCGTTCAAAAAATGGATTGCCCAAGAAAACCCCCAGCCTTACGGAAGCTGGGGCAACGGCTCGGCCATGCGCGTATCGGCGGTGGGCTGGTCGTTCGACACTTTGGACGAAACCTTGCAATACGCCCGAATATCCGCCGAAATCAGCCACAACCACCCCGAAGGCATCAAAGGCGCGCAGGCAGTGGCCGCCGCTATTTTTTGGGCAAGAACCGGCAAAAACAAAGCCTTTATCCGCCAAGCCGTTGCAGACCGCTTCGATTACGACTTAACCCTATCCTGCGACGAAATCCGACCGGCCTATACTTTTGATTCAAGCTGTGCGGGATCGGTGCCGCAAGCAATTACCGCCTTTTTAGAAAGCGGCAGTTTCGAGCATGCCGTCCGTTTGGCCGTATCGCTGGGCGGAGACAGCGACACCCTCGCCGCCATTGCGGGCAGCATCGCCGAAGCCTATTACCGCCACATTCCCGAAGCCATCAAGCGGCAGGCATTCACCATTCTGCCAAACGATATTGCCGAAGTATTATTGCGGATTCCAACCTGAAGAGGCCGTCTGAAAACCCACTTTTTCAGACGGCCTAAGCTATAATGCACGGCATCCCGACACACACGCCGAGAGATTTTTCCATGAATCCCCAAACCCTTCCCGACACCCGCCCTTACCCTACCGACCCCGTTAAAAACAGCCTGCTGCTCTACGCTTCGCAAATCGCGCAAAACACCTCGGTCGCACAACGCAAACTCGCCACCGAATCGCTGCAAGCCGAAATCCATACCATGCTGCAGCAAAACCATTACCTCAGCCTTTCCGTCGCCATGAGCATGACTCCCGATGCCGCCTCCTACCGCGCGCTTTTCGACGGTTTGGACACCACTTTGCAGGCCAAAACCGAGCACGAAGTGCAATGGTTTGCGATACCCGTGGTGCTGGTGGCCGGCTGCAACCAATCTCAAACACTGCCGCTGAACACCCCGTCGGTAGAACTGTGCGCCCGTATGGCCGACTACCCGCATTTACGCCCGCTGATTCAGGCTGTCTGGCTGCCGAAGCTGGTGCGCGCCTCCGATTTGGCTGCCGTTAACGCCGGCCAATGGTTTGCAGCGAAACAAAATATCGAAGCCGCACAAAACTTTGCCGCCCTACTGCCGCAAGCCGATTTGGATATTCCCGCCGGACAGTCCGTGCATGTCGTTTTTGCCCTCGGTTACGGTGCTCAAAGCCTTCAGGCCGTCTTAAACCAAAACTTGCGCGATGCCGCCTTGCCCCTGATGCAGGTATGGCAGGAAAGTTTAACGCAGCAAGGGCTGACCTTGTTTACCAATCCGCTTTCCCCCGACACCCCGCTGCACGCACTCGCCGAAGGCAGCCATATGCGCCTGCGGATGGCACTGGACGTATTCGCCGCCAACGCCATACGCGCCATACGCCTGCAAAGTCCGCGCGTGGGCGTGGTTATGGCTTCGCAGCAAGGCGGAAAACTATTGTTCGGCTTTAACGCCACCGACAGCGCGTTCGAACTGATGCCGCAAGTGTTCGCTTGGCCGCTGTCGCCAGCCGAACGCATCGAAACCGTGCAGCAAAACTTTTTGGATCTGATGGTCGAATGCCAAGTCGAAAACATCCGCCTGCTCCACGATGCCCTACCCGAACAGGAAGAGTTGCCCAATTACGCCCAAGCCCTCAACCTGCCCGGCCACAACCCGTTGTTTGCGGAGCAATAATCACATGACCGCCTACCGTATCCTTTTCGTCTGCCTCGGCAACATCTGCCGCTCGCCGATGGCCGAATATGTTTTGCGCCACCATGCGCGGCAAGCCGGTGTGGAGCTGCGTATCGCCGTTTCCAGCTCGGGCACTTCGGGCTGGCACAACGGCGAAAACATGCACCAAGGCACACGCGAAAAGCTGGCTCAGCACGGCATCGACCATTCGGGATTCACCAGCAGCCAAGTCCGGCCCGGCGATGACGAACATTATGATTTTCTGATTGCGATGGATGACGACAACCTTGCCGAACTGGAACGCATGTTCGGCCGCCGGCCCGAAAAAATCTTCAAACTTACCGATTTAATCCCGTCCGGCGGCTACAACCATGTGCCCGACCCGTGGTACACCGGCGATTTCGACGAAACTTTCCGGCTCGTATCGGAAGGCAGCCGCGCATTGCTGAAAAAATTGGGCTTGGCGGAATAACTCGGCCGCAAACAGCCGAACAAACCCGCAAGCCTATGAAAGAGGCCGTCTGAAACTTTTCAGACGGCCTCTGATTCAAGATTTGCCGGCAACCGGATTATTTTTTAGCCGGTGCTTTCTTAGCGGCAGGCTTGTTCAATTTCGCGGTGGCCGCTTTATCCAATACGCAGTATTTGGTAACGATTTGAGAAACTTGGGTCGGCTTGCCGTTTACCGTTTCAATACCTTCCTGAGTCAGCATATTGCCGTCCACTTTATCCACATTGGCGGCGTCGGCTTTACCGGCGGACCAAGTGATGCCGTTGGCGGTAAACACGTTGCCGTCATTGTTGCCGATAATGCGGAACAGGCCGGGAGACAGTTTGTTTTGGTATTTCACTTGGGCAACCACGACTTCGCTGCCTTTGAAACCGTACATCACAGTCAGCGGATTCTGCCCTTTGCTGCCGCATTTGTAAGCTACTTCTTTCTTAGCGTCGATAGAATCGACCCGAACCGTTTCAGGAGCTTGGCGCTGCGGTGCCGCTTGTGGTTGGACGGCAGGCGCGGGAGCGGGAGCAGGTTGTTCTTTGGGTTTGTCTTTTTTACCGAAACTGAAACTGCCGCAGGCGGTCAGCGCGGTCATCAAAACAACAGCAGGAACGATAGTTTTAAAATCCACTTTCATAGTTACTCCGTTTTTATTAGGTAATCATCAATGTGCAAAAAAGCACAGACTGTATATAGGCAACGGTAACAGAGAAAAAGTTCCTTGTCTCGGCTCAAGCCCGCGCCCGCAGCGCACAAGCGCGGCCGATTAATTCCAATTACACTTGCTTATTCCAACATACTGTTGATTTCAATCATTTTTATGCCGTATGAAAAAGCAATTCAAATCAGGTAAAGTTTTTTATGCCGCATCAAACAAATGATATCCGGCCGTTTTATCCGCTTTCGCAAACCGTATTTCCAAGCGGCCGCCCAAATCCGTATCTTTCCGGCCTTCGCCGATGCCCGAAGGCTCATCGAACTTTTCAGACGGCCTTTGGCAATTTCTTTTATAATCCGTGCTTTCTTCCTTCACCCACATCATCATGCAGCACGTTTTCGTTCTCCAACATCCCGCCCTTACCGAATGCGACCTCGGCATTTTGAACACATTAAACCTGCCGTCTGAAAACATCCGCCACGGCACATTAAGGCTGCCCGTTGCCGACGGTTTCCGCCTGCCCGAAGCGGTATCGGCGGAATTAAACCGCCAACGCATCGATCATGCCGTACTGCCGGATTTGGCGTTTTCCGAACTGGGGTTGATTGTCAGCGATATGGATTCGACGTTGATCACCATCGAATGTGTCGACGAAATCGCCGCCGGCGTGGGTTTGAAAGCACAAGTGGCGGAGATTACCGAACAATCCATGCGCGGCGAACTCGATTTCGAGCAATCGCTCCGCCGCCGCGTCGCACTGTTAAAAGGCTTGGACGAACGGGTTTTGCAAGAAGTGTACGACAACGTTTTGCAGCTATCCCCCGGCGCGGAATACCTGCTGGACGAATGCAAAAAACACAGAGTGAAATTTATGCTGGTTTCAGGCGGCTTCACTTTTTTCACCGAACGCCTGCAACAACGTTTGGGGCTGGATTACCAGCACGCGAATGTTTTGGAAATTTCAGACGGCCTGCTCACGGGGCAATTGCTCGGGGGCGTGGTGGATGCGCAAGCCAAGGCGGATTTGTTGGTGCAGCTTCGGGAACGGCTGGGCTTGGAAAAACATCGGGTGCTGGCTATGGGCGACGGCGCAAACGATATCCCCATGCTGCTCGAAGCCGGTATCGGCATCGCTTACCGCGCCAAACCGAAAGCCCAAGCACATGCGGATGCCTGCATCAACTTCGGCGGGCTGGAAGCCGTGCGCGGGTGGTTCAGATAACGTCGAGGCCGTCTGAAAAACCAGTCTGCTTACTCTAGTGGCACTTCGTCGCTCTGCTGCTTCCACCCCGCCGCATTGTGCCGCTTTTGCCGGCCGTTTTGCACAGAGCTACTCTTCTCGCGCCCGCTCAATCATCACCTCGCGCAAAGCATCTAAACCCAAACTTTCGGTTACCGAAACATTCACCGCCACCGCCCTGCCCTGCGTATCGCGCAAAATACCGGCGGGGCGTTTGTTGTCGGGCAGCAGATCGATTTTGTTGTACACAACCAGTTGCGGCACTTCATGCGCGCCGATTTCTTCCAGCACGGTATTCACATCATCCATCTGCCTCTCGAAATCGGGATGGCTGGCATCAACCACATGCAGCAGCACGTCGGCCAGCGCGGTTTCTTCCAAAGTGGCCGAAAATGCAGACACCAGCTTGTGCGGCAAATCGCGCACGAAGCCGACGGTGTCGGTTAGGATAACCGTGGCTTCGGGCGACAGATACAGGCGGCGGGCGGTGGTGTCGAGCGTGGCGAACAGTTGGTCTTTCGCCAGCACGTCGGCTTTGGTTAAACGGTTGAACAGGCTGGATTTTCCCGCATTGGTATAGCCGACCAGCGCAAAGGTTTTGATGCTGCCCTGCATCCGCGATTTGCGGCGGGTGGCACGCTGTTTCTGCACGTTTTGCAGTTGCCTTTTCAAGGCGGTGATTTTTTGGTTGATCAAACGGCGGTCGGTTTCGAGCTGGGTTTCGCCCGGGCCTTTCAAACCGATACCGCCTTTTTGGCTTTGCATGTGTCCGTAACCGCGCACCAACCGCCCGCTTAAGTGGTTGAGCTGCGCCAACTCCACTTGCAGCTTACCTTCTTGCGATTGTGCGCGTTTGGCGAAAATCGCCAAAATCAGCCCTACGCGGTCAAGCACGCGGCATTGCAAAACACGCTCCAAATTACGCTCCTGTGTCGGCGTCAGCTCGTGGTTGAACACCACCAGTTCGATGTCGTGCCGCTGCACAACTTCCGCCAACTCTTCAGCCTTACCCGTGCCGACAAAAAGCGCAGTATGGGCTTTGTCGCGCTTAGTCGTTTCGGTGCACACCAAATCGCCGCCCGCCGCACACACCAAGTCTGCCGCTTCGGCTAAGGCCGTCTGAAAACCCTGTTCGCGCAATTCGTTGGCACCGGAATAGTCCGCATTCAACATCACGCCCACCAGCATCACGCGCTCCGGTTTTTCAAGGGATTTGTCGATTTGAAACAGGGTGGGTTTACTCACGCTTCACGCTCCGTTTAGGGGAAAATTTTTCAGACGGCCTCTGTGGGTTTGCCATGTTGCCAAGATGATGGTTTGCTGCGGTTTCAGCTTTTTTCACACCGTCTTGGACACTTTGTTAAACAGCCGGTAGAAGTTTTCGGTGGTGATTTCAGCAATATGCTCCACCGAATCGCCGCGCAGTTTCGCTACGAATTCGGCAGTATAACGCACATAAGCCGGCTCGTTCGGCTTGCCGCGCTTGGGCACGGGAGCGAGAAACGGCGCGTCGGTTTCCACCAAAATCCGGTCGGCAGGCACATATTTGGCGGCTTCCTGAATATCGACGGCATTTTTAAAGGTAACGATGCCGGAAAACGAAATATAAAAGCCCAAATCCAACGCGGCTTTGGCCACTTCCACATTCTCGGTAAAACAATGGATTACCCCGGCATGCGCCTGATGTTCGCGCAGCATCCGCATGGTATCCGCCGCCGCTTCGCGGGTATGCACCACCAACGGCAGCTCGCTTTGGTTGGCCGCTGCGATGTGGTCGGCAAACCGTTGGTGCTGCCAGCCCAAGTCGCCTTTGCACCAATAGTAATCCAAGCCCGTTTCGCCGATGCCCACCACTTTCGGATGTTTCGCATGCTCCACCAACTCGGCAACGGTAAATTCCGGCGTGTCTTTGTCGTCGGGATGAATGCCTACCGTGGCGAAAATATGTTCGTGCGCCTCGGCCAGCGCCAACACTTCGGTAAACGTTTGTTTGCTCACGCTGATGGCCAGCGCCTGCTTCACGTCGTTTTCCTTCATATTGGCAAACACTTCGGGCAGGCGGCTGCTAAGACCGTCGAAATTCAGATGGCAATGGGAGTCGATTAAGTGCATGATAAATTAAGGTTTTTAATCAAATAATATTTAAACAGGCCGTCTGAAAGCACACGTTCAGACGGCCTGTTCTGGTTTTACTGTGATGAAACCGGCAATGCCCAAGCTGTCGAAAAGTTCCCCTTTAAATACAAGCGTTTCAGACAACCCGGGCATTGTTCTTTACAGCGTAAATGTTACGCGGTCGCTTCGCAGGCTGCTGCCAAGCTCGCCTTCGATCAGTTTTTTGGTTTGCGTGCAGATTTCATCATCGCTGAATGCCAAACCCACTCCTTTGGGGCGTTGCGTAGAAGTACGCGCGGGATTAATCCACGCTACTTGGGTGCGCAAGAATTTTTTGCCCGGGTGGTCGGTCAGCTCCAGCGCCAACAACACTTCGTCGCCAAGCGAGAAAATGTCGTCGGTGGGCACAAACAGACCTCCATGCTCAAGAAACGGCATGTAGCTGTTGTAAAGCGCCACTTTTTCTTTTAGCTGCAAGGCCATCATTCTGCCCGGCAGGTCTTTTGCGATATCCATAGATTTCCCTTTTATTTATTTTGCCAAAAATTAAGATATTCGATGAGTAAGAATTCGAGCTGCATTTTAACACTCAAGGTATGGTGTCCGTAAGGGCTTAATCGATTCAGACGGCCTATTAGTGCAAATAACGTGGCAGGTGAGGTTTTTATGCCCGTTTGAACAAGCGCGGCGGCATGTTCCGGATAATACAGCGGCGGCATATGCTGTTGCGCCAAACCCACATCCAGCAGCCATTTGTGCAGCCAGTCGAGAAAAACCGCCAGCGGCTGCTTGTGTTTGTCGAATGCGGCGGCGTAATCGAGAATCGCCAGCAGGCGCGGGGCGGCGAGCAGGTCGAGCAGCTCTTCGCGCAAGTCGTCCAATTCAGGCGTGTGTTCGAACAGCGGCGCGCCGCCGTGAAAAGCCAGCAGCGCTTCGGTGTGCTCGGTGCCGCGTTCCTGCAAATATTGCAGGGCTTCTTCGTGCGACGGCGCGGGCAGCACCATTTGGCGGCAGCGGCTTTTGATGGTGGGCAGCAATTTGTCGCGCGCGTGCGTTACCAGTAGAAACACCACGTTTTCAGGCGGCTCTTCCAACACTTTCAGCAAACCGTTGGCCGCCTGAAGATTCATGCTTTCGGCCGGATGCACCAACACAATCCGCCTGCCGCCGCGCACGGAAGTTAAGTGGATATTATCAACAATATCGCGCACGGCATCGATTTTAATCTGCAACAGCTTGCGCCCCACCGCTTCGCCTTCGGGGATTTCCGGTGTCAGCTCATAAAAATCGGGGTGGCTGTTTTGCCCGAACAAATGGCACGATGGGCAAACACCGCACGGCCCGCCTGCCGCATCGGGTTGTTCGCACAGCAAGGCTTGCGCGGTGTGGCGGGCAAACGCGGTTTTGCCGGTGTTTTCCTTGCCGGTAAACAGCCATGCGTTGGGCAGGCTTTGCCGGTGCGCGGCGATTTGCTGCCATTGGGTTTGATGCCACGGATAAATCATGTGAACGGAGCGCGTTGAAAAAGAAAGCGGATATTATACCCAATAACCTTATCTTTCAGACGGCCATATTTCAGACGGCCTGACACGCCGGCCTGCGTTCTGCTAAAATACACGCCAAATCAACTATATTTTCAGACGGCCTCATGATTAAAGGCCGTCTGAAACCTTTTGGGCAGACCACATCATGAACGACAAACCTGAAGTTACCCCCATCGACCGCCCTGTGCTGAACCCACCCGGCGGCGAGAAAAAAGTGCTGCTGCATTCCTGCTGCGCTCCCTGTTCCGGCGAAGTGATGGAAGCCATGCTCGCCAGCGGCATTGATTTCACTATCTTTTTCTACAACCCCAACATCCATCCGAAAAAAGAATACGAAATCCGCAAAAACGAAAACATCGCTTTTGCCGAGAAACACAATATTCCTTTTATCGACGCGGATTACGATGTGGACAACTGGTTCGAGCGCGCCAAAGGCATGGAAATGGATCCCGAACGCGGCCGCCGCTGCACCATGTGTTTCGACATGCGTTTCGAGCGCGCCGCCCTTTATGCCCACGAACACGGCTTTCCCGTACTCACCAGCTCTTTAGGCATCTCACGCTGGAAAAACATGAACCAAATCAACGACTGCGGCCAACGCGCCGTCGCCCCTTACGATGATGTGGTGTATTGGGATTTTAACTGGCGCAAAGGCGGCGGCAGCGCACGCATGATCGAAATCAGCAAGCGCGAACATTTCTACCAGCAGGAATACTGCGGCTGCGCGTATTCGCTGCGCGACACCAACCATTGGCGCAAATCGCAAGGCCGTCCGCCGATTAAAATCGGTGTGAAATATTACGGCGACGAAGAAGAAGCCGAATAATGATGTTCATATAAATAAAGAGGCCGTCTGAAAAAATTTCAGACGGCCTCTTTATCTCAAACGTACAAGCAGCACATCATCACACCCAAACCAAACATACCTCGACAACCGAACAGCCATAAAAAATCCCGCACGGTTCAACACCACGCGGGATTTTCACTTCAAGCACTCAGGCTTTCAGACGGCCTCTTACATCATGCCGCCCATACCGCCCATGCCACCCATATCGGGAGCGGCAGGTTTATCTTCAGGAATTTCTGCAATCATGCAATCGGTAGTCAGCATCAAGCCGGCAATAGAAGCAGCATGTTGCAGCGCAGAACGGGTTACTTTGGCAGGATCCAACACACCCATAGCGATCATATCGCCATATTCGCCGCTGCCTGCGTTGTAACCGAAGTTGCCTTGGCCTTCCAACACTTTGTTCACCACAACGCTCGGCTCGCCGCCTGCATTGGCAACAATTTGACGCAGCGGAGCTTCAATCGCACGCAATACGATTTGTACGCCTGCATCTTGGTCTGTGTTAGAAGTTTTCACACTTTCCAAAGCTGCACGGGCACGCAGCAGAGCCACACCGCCACCGGCAACCACACCTTCTTCAACCGCAGCACGGGTAGCATGCAGCGCATCTTCCACGCGGTCTTTTTTCTCTTTCATTTCTACTTCGGTTGCCGCACCGACTTTGATCACGGCAACACCGCCGGCCAATTTGGCCACGCGCTCTTGCAGTTTTTCGCGGTCGTATTCGCTGTTTGAAGTTTCCACTTGTTGGCGGATTTCGTTTACACGGGCTTCGATTAATGCAGTGTCGCCGAAACCGTCAATAATAGTAGTGCTGTCTTTACCGATTTCGATGCGTTTGGCTTGGCCCAAGTCTTCCAAAGTAGCTTTTTCCAAAGACAAGCCCACTTCTTCCGAAACCACGTTACCGCCGGTTAAGATAGCGATGTCTTGCAACATGGCTTTACGACGGTCGCCGAAGCCCGGGGCTTTAACCGCAACGGTTTTCAGGATACCGCGAATGTTGTTTACCACCAAAGTAGCCAACGCTTCGCCTTCAACGTCTTCAGCAATAATCAACAACGGACGGCTGGCTTTAGCCACTTGCTCCAACACCGGCAACAAGTCGCGGATGTTGCTGATTTTTTTGTCGAACAACAATACAAACGGGTTATCCAAACCGGCAATTTGTTTTTCAGGATCGTTGATGAAGTAGGGAGACAGATAACCGCGGTCGAACTGCATACCTTCCACTACATCCAGTTCGTTTTCCAAAGATTTGCCGTCTTCCACGGTAATCACGCCTTCTTTGCCCACTTTTTCCATGGCTTCGGCAATAATGGCACCAACCTGCTCGTCGGAGTTGGCGGAAATCGAACCCACTTGGGCGATTTCTTTAGATGTGTCGCAAGGTTTGGAAATATTTTTCAATTCGGCAACCAAAGCAGCAACCGCTTTATCGATACCGCGTTTCAGATCGGTCGGATTCATACCGGCGGTAACGTATTTCATTCCTTCGCTGACGATGGCTTGGGCCAAAACGGTGGCCGTGGTCGTACCGTCGCCGGCTACGTCGTTGGTTTTAGACGCAACTTCTTTTACCATTTGCGCGCCCATGTTTTCGAATTTGTCTTTCAATTCGATTTCTTTGGCTACGGTTACGCCGTCTTTAGTGATGTGCGGGCCGCCGAAAGAACGATCCAATACCACATTGCGGCCTTTCGGGCCCAAAGTTACTTTAACGGCATCGGCCAATACGTTCACACCTTTAACCATTTTTTGGCGGACTTCATTACCAAACTGTACGTCTTTTGCTGCCATATCTTAAATTCTCCAAAAATGTTCAAAATATCTCTAAGAGGCCGTCTGAAAACCTTTTTATATTCTTTTCAGACGGTCTTCAATGCTTGATTATTCAACAATACCGAAGATGTCTTCTTCACGCATTACCAACAGCTCTTCGCCGTCGGCTTTCACGGCTTGGCCGCTGTATTTTCCGAAAATCACCTTGTCGCCAACTTTCACGTCCAGCGGACGGCGTTGACCGTCTTTACCGACTTTACCTGCGCCGACGGCAATCACTTCGCCCATATCGGGTTTTTCAGCGGCTGCGCCCGGCAATACGATACCAGAGGCGGTTTTTTCTTCAGCTTCCAAGCGTTTTACGACTACGCGGTCATGCAGAGGACGAATGGTCATATATAACTCCGATAAAATAATAAAAACAAGCACCTGTAAACAGGCATATCAAATAAAATCACCGCCGCATCCGCGCGGTGTAAGTTAACGCAATCCAACATAAGGCTACAAACAGCAAATTCAAGCCCCTATGTGCGAATTTTTTAAGAACTGCCGTTTTTAAAATAAGCCGCCTAAATTTTAAAGTGAATTGGAAAGAATGTTTATAGAAAAATCAATACGTTGATTTTGAAATGATCAGTGATTTATGCAAACTGCCAAATTTATGGAGATTTTGGATTTGCAGCAAGTTATCGATCTTTGTTTTATTGAGGGAACCGAAACAACAAACAACAAAAAGCCCTTGCTAAAATCAGCAAGGGCTTTCAAAAATATGGCACGCCCACGGGGAATCGAACCCCGGTTACCGCCGTGAAAGGGCGATGTCCTAACCGCTAGACGATGGGCGCGGAGATAAAATTTTTGGCGCACCCGGAGCGATTCGAACGCCCGACCCTCTGGTTCGTAGCCAGATACTCTATCCAACTGAGCTACGGGTGCATTTCCCACTACGCTTTGATTAGCGCCGTGAATCAAGAATGCGGATAATATAGAAATCTATCAAAGCTGTCTAGTTCTGTTTTTATAAAATTTCTTATTCAATTGAATTTAATAAAAATTTATTTCAATATATCTTCAGAAATTTCTAAGGCCGTCTGAAACGCCGCTTGTATCTGTTTCTGCTGGCTTGTTCTTGATTTATACCATTCCGATACCTGAAACTTCCCGAGCCATTCTGGCTGCTGCATTATCCGTCATCCCTCCGACAAAATCGAGAATTTTCATATAGGCCTGATACAGACTGTCTTCCGGTGTAACGGGGTCGTCATGATTGAGCAGCTCCAGCGCAAGTGATTGCCGTGTGCTGACTTGCCCGTTTACGATTAAAGAATATGCTGCCGGCACCAACAAATCCAATATCGAACCCAAACATGGAAAAGCGGCAATTTCGGTAATCAGTTTGCTTTGATGACGGAAAATCCTTGTCCGCGCCAGCTCTTTGGCCTTTTCCAAAGTATTGCGCACTTCGGGGCTGCATAAAGCCAATAAATCTTTGCCCTGAAAGCTGCCGTTGAGTAAATCTTGCTGATGCGTCATAAAGGTTTGCGCCACATCTTCAATCGCCCGTCCGATGGCCATACCGCGCAGCATGGCGCAGCGCTGGCGGCTGCTTTGTGCCTGCCATGCGCCGGGGGCTTCGGTAAACGTGAGTTCGGCCAAGATGCTTTCAACTTCGGCATCGCCCAACAAGCCGATTTCCACCGCGTCTTCCAAGTCGAGCAAGGCGTAGCAAATGTCGTCGGCGGCTTCCATCAGGTAAGACAAAGGATGGCGCGCCCAGCGGTCGGCTCCTTGTTCGATCAATCCCAGTTCGTCGGCAATGCGGCGGATAAACGGCAGTTCGGTTTGATAGATATTGAATTTTTTGCGGCCGTTCGGATCGAGCGTCGTCCACGGATATTTCAGCAACGCACCGATGGTAGCGGCGGTTAAACGCATACCGCCTTTGTTGCGGTACATTTCGAGGTTGGCCAAAATCCGCAGGCTGTGGGCATTGCCTTCGTAAGTCTGCACGTCGTTGCGTTCGCCTTCGCTTAAAGTTTCCAGATAAATGCTGTGAGCGGGGTTGCGGAACCAGTCGCGCAGCGCGTCTTCGCCGGTGTGTCCGAACGGCGGGTTGCCCAAATCATGCGCCAAACAGGCCACCTGAACCACTGCGCCGATGTCGCTCGGCGTATTGCCTTGCGGCAGAAAACCGCCCGCCTGCATCATCACGCCGACGCGGTTACCCACGCTGCGTCCCACGCTGGCCACTTCCACGCTGTGGGTTAGGCGGTTGTGGGTATGGTCGTGCTCGGCAAACGGGTGAACCTGCGTTTTGCGCCCCAAGCGGCGGAACGAGCCGGAAAACACCACGCGGTCGTAGTCGATATGGAAATCGGTGCGCAAAGCATCCGCGCCTTCTTGGGTGGACGGCGTAACCGTCGGCACGATTTCGCCGTCTTTCATGCGGAAGCGTTGGGTGGAAAGCAATTGCTGCCAATTCATTTTATTCATAACCATCATGCCTTTGTTCGGCGGAAGCCATTTGTATATTGAGGCATCAATTGCATCTTACAATTTGTTTCATTACCAAATAGTCGGAAGGTAATGGCTGATTGTTATGATAGAACGTTTCTTTTTGATATTTTAATCCATCGTCTGTTTCATACTGATAACCGTTGGGGCATAGCTTCTTGGCTTTTTTATCGATTAGGTTCTTCAATGTCTGTTTACTGGCAAATATGTTTCCTGAAGACTCCAATTGATAACGGTTTCCTCCCAAATACTCTGAACGTGCCGGAAACATTTGTGCACAAGCAGCCAAAAAAGAAGAAGCTGTGAATATCAAAACCATTTTTTTCATCATCATTATTTATTCCGCTAAATATAATAGGATTGTTTGTAAACCAGAGGCCGTCTGAAATATTTCAGACGGCCTGTATCTTTTTACTTATTTACCGCGCATCAGCTCAAAGAAATCGTTGTTGTCTTTGGAGGCTTTGAGCTTGCCCACCAAAAACTCGGTGGCTTCGATTTCGTCCATCGGATGCAGGAATTTGCGCAGCAGCCACATGCGTTGGAGCTGGTCGTTCGGCACCAACAACTCTTCGCGGCGCGTGCCGGATTTGTTGATGTTGATCGCCGGGAACAGGCGTTTTTCAGACATGCGGCGGTCGAGGTGCAGTTCCATATTGCCGGTGCCTTTAAATTCTTCGTAAATCACATCATCCATACGGCTGCCGGTTTCCACCAGTGCCGTGGCAATAATCGTTAGCGAACCGCCCTCTTCTACATTACGCGCGGCACCGAAAAAGCGTTTCGGACGGTGCAGCGCATTGGCATCGACACCGCCGGTCAGGATTTTGCCCGAAGCCGGCACCACGGTATTGTAGGCGCGCGCCAAACGGGTGATCGAATCGAGCAGAATCACCACGTCTTTTTTATGCTCGACCATGCGTTTGGCTTTTTCCAACACCATTTCGGCCACTTGAACGTGGCGGGTAGCCGGCTCATCAAACGTGGACGACACCACTTCGCCGCGCACGCTGCGCGACATTTCGGTTACTTCTTCGGGGCGTTCGTCAATCAGTAAAACAATCAGTTCGACTTCGGGATAATTGGCTGTGATGGCGTGGGCAATGTTTTGCAGCATCACGGTTTTACCGGTTTTCGGCGGGGCAACCAGCAAGGCGCGTTGGCCGCGGCCGATGGGGGAAACGAGATCGATGGCGCGGCTGGTGATGTTTTCTTCGGCTTTGATATCACGCTCGAGTTTGAGTTGTTTGGTGGGGAAAAGCGGCGTTAAGTTTTCAAAGAGGATTTTGTGTTTGCAAACTTCCGGATTATCGCCGTTGATGCTGTCCAAACGCACGAGAGCGAAATAGCGTTCGTTGTCTTTGGGTACGCGCACGCTGCCTTCGATGGTATCGCCGGTGTGCAGATTGAAGCGGCGGATTTGGCTGGGCGAAACGTAAATATCGTCGGGGCCGGCCAGATAAGAAGTGTCGGCACTGCGTAAGAAACCGAAGCCGTCGGGCAGAATTTCCAAAGTGCCGGAGCAGGTGAAGGATTCGCCCTGCTTCATCAGTTGGCGCACGATGGCAAATACTAGGTCTTGTTTGCGCAGGCGGTTGGCATTTTCAATGCCGTGTTGTTCTGCCATTTCCAAAAGTTTGGAAATGTGCTGGGTTTGTAGTTCAGAAACGTGCATGATAGATAATAAATTGATATGTGGTGGTTGATTTGGATAACGGCGACTAAGGCCGTCTGAAAATATCCTGAAAGTAAAAGACAACAGATATTGGAAATGGTTTTGCCGGATGGCAGATTGAACGACAAGGTGCTTGTCGGAAAGGAATTGTATGGAGTCGTGCAAATAGTGTCAAATGTATTCGATAAAAGGTGTCAAACCGCTCCTAACTGTTTACAGAGGCCGTCTGAAAAATATTTCCTGTTTTTCAGACGGCCTTGAAACGTTCACAATAACAAATGTTTACGCTTTAGCCTGCCAAGTATCCTTCAAAGTAACCGTGCGGTTGAACACCGGCTTCTCTTTGCTGTGGTCGTAACGGTCGGTTACGAAATAGCCCAAGCGCTCAAACTGCCAGCGGCTTTCCGGCTCCAAAGTTTTGGCCACAGGTTCGGCGTAAGCGGTGATTTCTTTCATGGATTCGGGGTTCAGGAAATCGATAAACGGCAGGTATTCTCCATCTTCGCCGCGAACGGCATCGGGGCGCGGTTCGGTAAACAGGCGGTCGTACAGGCGCACTTGCACCGGCACGGCGTGCTCGGCGGAAAGCCAGTGGATCACGCCTTTTACTTTGCGGCCTTCGGGCTTTTTACCTAAGGTATCGTGGTCGATGCTGCATTTGAGTTCAATTACGTTGCCGTTTTCGTCTTTTACCACTTCGTCGCACTTAATCACATAGCTGTAACGTAGGCGCACTTCACCGCCCAAAGTCAAACGCTGCCAGCCGGCTGGCGGGTTTTCGCTGAAATCGTCGGCTTCGATATACAGGGTTTGGCTGATGGGCACTTCGCGCTCGCCCATTTCTTCGTGGTGCGGATGGTAAGGCGCGCTGCGGCTTTGGGTTTTGCCGGCTTCAAAATTGGTGAGCGTTACCTTAATCGGGTTTAACACGGCCATCATGCGCGGGGCGGAATTTTCCAGCTCTTCGCGAATCGCGCCTTCGAGCACGCTCATGTCGACTACGTTTTCAGACTTGGAAATGCCGACGCGCTTGACAAATAGGCGCAAGCCTTCAGGCGTGTAACCACGGCGGCGCATGCCGGAGATGGTGGGCATACGCGGGTCGTTCCAACCTGTAACGTGGCCGTCTGAAACCAACTGGCTCAGTTTGCGTTTGGATGTGATGGAATACAGCAGCTCCAAGCGTGAAAACTCGTATTGGCGCGGATGGTTGTCGATCGGGATATTGTCGAGCACCCAGTCATACAGCGGGCGGTGGGCTTCAAATTCGAGCGTACACAGAGAATGGGTGATTTTTTCGATGGCATCGGAAATGGCGTGGGTGTAGTCATACATGGGGTAGATGCACCACTTGTCGCCGGTGTTGTGGTGATGCGCGCGGCGGATGCGGTAAATCACCGGATCGCGCAGGTTTACGTTGCCTGCGGCCATGTCGATTTTCAGGCGCAGGGTTTTGCTGCCGTCGGGAAATTCGCCGTTTTTCATGCGCATGAACAAATCGAAGTTTTCTTCGATGCTGCGGTCGCGGTAGGGGCTGTTTTTGCCCGGTTCGGTGAGCGTGCCGCGGTATTCGCGCATTTCTTCGGCGCTTAATTCGTCCACATAGGCTTTGCCGTCTTTAATCAGGCCGACGGCGTAATCAAACAACTGGTCGAAATAGTCGGAAGCATAACGCGGCTCGCCCGCCCATTTGAAGCCCAGCCATTCTACGTCTTCTTTAATCGAATCAACGTATTCCTGATTTTCTTTTTCGGGGTTGGTGTCGTCGAAACGCAGGTTGCACAGGCCGTCGTAAATATAGGCCAAACCGAAGTTCAGGCAGATGGATTTGGCATGGCCGATGTGCAGATAGCCGTTCGGCTCGGGCGGGAAACGGGTTTGGATGGCGGTGTGCTTGCCGCTTTTGAGGTCTTCGTCGATGATCGTGCGGATAAAGTGGTTATCGGCAAATTGGTCTTTGTTCATCATAGGGATAGGTTCGTTTCGTTATGTGGTTTGTTTTCAGACGGCCTAAATGTTCTCAAAGGCCGTCTGAAAAAGTTTGAAAGGTGCTGCGTATTGTACATTAAATTGCCGCCCGCGTTTCAAACGCAAAGGCCGCCCTTTTCAGACGGCCTCGGAGAGTCGATATCTATATTCAATTGGAAATATAGGGTTTGGTTTCGGACAAGCAGGGATACAGACGGTTCATTTCTTCCTGCCACTCTTTCAAGCCGGCTATGCACGGCAGGCCTTCTACTTCGGTGATGTGGTTTAAGAACAAGATAAATTCAATCACGCAAGCCGCATTCAATGTTCCGATGTTGAGCTGCGTGCCAAACGGCTTAAGCTGTTCCGCTAAAACAACCAAGGTTTTGGCATTGCGGTCTTTGATCTGTTGGTGCCGCTCCGTCCACCATTCGTTTTCGGGACGGCGCATTTTCTCACCGATCATCGGCAGCGAGTTTTCCATGATGCCCTCTGCCAGAGCATGAATGTTCAAGACTTTCCAACGGTCTTCATTTTGCGGATACAGGCTGCCGTTCCGGCCGATCGAGTCGAGATATTCGGCAATAACGTTACTGTTGTAAAACCATTCTCCGTTGTCGGCCTGTAAAGCCGGTATGCGGCCGAGGGGGTTGTCTCGATTGTGCGGGGAATTGATGTCGAACGAAGAAGTTACTTGCATCAATTCGATCTTGCCCTCCAAACCGTGATATGCGGCAACTGCACGGACTTTGCGTACATAAGGGCTGGTGGTGGAATACCAAAGTTTCATCATATTTCCTTTCCGTTTACACCGATTGATTTACCGCAAAAAAACTTAACCGCCGCTTCGCTGCGGGTTGCCGCCTCGAGAGCGGTTGTCGCGGCCGTGAAACGCAATATTTCGCAGCCGTGTTTTTTTGACTATTACTTCAGACGTTTGATGCGGCATTTTCTAACAATAAAAAGGCCGCCTGAAACTTTTCAGACGGCCTTTTTATTGTTTATTCGTCATCGGTATCGCGTTCAGCCACAAACCACTCCACCCCCGCTGCCTCGAGGCGGTTGCACATGGCTTCGTCGGGCACGCGGTCGGTAAACACCGAATCGAACTCGGTAATATCCCCCATGCGCACTAAAGCGTTACGGCCGAATTTACTGTGGTCGACGGCCAAATAACGCAAGCGTGCATTCTGCATCATCGCTTGCATCACGCTGACTTCTTTATAGTCAAAATCCAGCAGCGAACCGTCTTGCTCGACACCGGCCGCACTTAAGACGGCGTAATCGACTTTAAACTGATTGATGAAATCAACGGTCGCCACGCCGGTAACGCCGCCGTCGACCGGACGCACAACGCCCGACGTGATGATAACGGTGCAATCGCTACGGCCGGACATAATAGCGGCGACATGAATATTATTGGTAATGATGCGCAAGTTTTTATGGCTTTTCACCAGCGCCATTGCCACGGCTTCGATGGTGGTGCCGATACTCATAAACAGCGAAGCATTATCGGGAATATTGGCGGCAACCAAATCGGCAATATGGGCTTTTTCGATTTGCAATTTGGCTTTTTGGCTTTGGAAATCATCGTCTTCCAAACTTTCGCCCAATGCCGCTCCGCCATGATAGCGGCGCAAAATGTTTTCTTCGCAAAGCTGGTTGATATCGCGGCGGATGGTTTGCGGCGTAACGTCCAATTCCCTTGCCAATTGCTCAATCGGCATGAAGTTATGTTCGCGTACCAATGCAATGATTTTTTCGTGTCGTAGGATGCGTGGCATAGTGTTTTCTTCTTTTATTGTCGACGGTTATGCGTTTGAATTTTGCCAAATCGGCATTTTTCATGCAAGTTACTGTATTTAAAAATGCAAAGCAGAAAAAACCACCATCAGGAACGGAGCGATCACGTTGATGATGAAACCGAAACTGATGGCCAGCGGCACGACCTGCAAACCGCCGGAACTCTGAATAACCGGCAGCGTGAAATCCAAACTGGTCGCGCCGCCCGACCCCACCGCCGCACTCGGATGGCGGCGCATCAGAATGGGAATGAATACCAAAGCGAAAAACTCGCGGGATAAATCGTTCAACAACGCCACACTGCCCCATACCGGCCCGTAGGCTTCGGTCATCACAATGCCGGAAAGCGAATACCAGCCGAATCCCGAAGCCAACGCCAACCCTTTGCTCCAAGACACTTCAGGCATCACCGCCGCAAACAGCAGCCCGCCGACCAACGAAGACAATGTAATCAGCAATGAAGTCTGCACCCCGCGCTTATTAATCAAAACCTGCCGCAAAGTAATCCCGCCGCTGCTCAACTGGATGCCGACCAACAGCACCATCAGCATCAAACAATATGTGCCGGTATGTTCGGGCGGCAGCCAATAAGCGTACATCATTTTACCGAGCACAAAACCCAACACTACACAGCCCAACTGCCTGATGCTGACTGCAATGCTGATGCGGGCTTTTTTACCGCTGCCTTCGACCTGCCACGGATGGCGGCGGTCGAACCACATTAACACCGATAAATTCATACCGATCACACACACGAACAACAATGCCACGGCACCGAGAATCGTGTCGATTTGTGAGCCCAAGTCCTCTACCCTAGCCAAAGATATCCCGATTAAAATCAAAATGATATACACCAGCCAGCTCAAAATTCTATCCACCGCAGGCAAATAGGCTTTGGGAATGCGGATGAAAAAACCGAGGAAAAGCGGAATCAATACCGAAAGCAAAGTAATCAGGCTGTTCATAAAAATAACGGTTTTCAGACGGCCTCTCCCTACGCAGGAGGCCGTCTGAAAAGCTTATATCACCGATAAACCGAACAATCATATCGAACGGCCGACACCGTCCGACAACGCCGGCAACAGCGCAGCGGCTGTCGAAATTATCCGCCATAAAAATTATTCGGGCTTATCAACTGTTTAAACAATTGGAAAAGTAAAGAAATCATTACAGATTATAACTGATTTGGCAGTAAAACCAGATAAGCATCAAACCGCCCGTTCTCTTTTCTATCGGTTAAAGAACGGCCGCCGTTGGAAAATGTTATGCTATATCGAAATAAAACATAAAATAAACAACAAGTTATTTACAATAAACAGAGGCAGACGTATGATATTTACCCCTAAGCGACAATAAGGAGTAGAAAAATGAGCCAATGCACCACCCATCCCAACCACGACCACGTACACGGCCCCAACTGCGGCCACACAGCCATCAAACACGGCGATCATGTCGACTACCTGCACGACGGCCATCTGCACCACGCACATAACGGCCACTATGACGAACACCGCTTGGAAGTAAACGAAACCAATCCCGACGGCTGCCATCCCGTACACGACTGTGCAAACCATGTGCACGGCCCCGGCTGCGGCCACGAAGCCGTACCGCACGGCGACCATGTAGACTACATCGTAAACGGCCGCCTGCACCATCAACACGGCGACCACTGCGATGACCACGGCCCGGTTGAAGTGGTCAAATAATCGGATGCTTTAACGATAAACAGGCCGTCTGAAATTTCAGACGGCCTGTTTATCGTTTCAACCTGCTTCGATAAAAAAAAACAGCCTGACATGACAATCAGGCTGTTTTTTTTATCGGCGGTTATTCAACCAAATTTACAGTACCGCGCATTAAAGAGATATGGCCGGGGAACGAACAGAAGAATTCGTATTTGTTACCCGCAGCAAATTTGCTCACATCTACTTTAACAGTGTCTTCTTCGCCGCCGCCGATCAATTTGGTATGGGCAATCACACGCTCATCACCGGCTTTCAGGAAATCACCGTCAGGACCGACACTTGCACCGTCTTTCGCTACGCCGTCCACATCTTCGGTTTTGGCAATAACAATATTGTGCCCCATCGCCGCTTTCGGCAATTTACCCATATGTTTCAAGGTAATACTGAATTCCTTACATGTTTTGCTGATGTTGATTTCAGACATGTTGTATTTCATTGCATCGTCGGAATCAACCACCACGGCGCATTTATCATCAGCCGCCGCAACAGGAACGGCAGATGCTTCCGGAGCGGCTTCAGGCGCAGCCTCAGACGTGGCAGGAGCTGGAGCTTCGGCAGCAGGTTCACCTTGAGCAGGCGCGGAAGATTCTTGAGAACAAGCCGCCAAACCGAGAACAGCGGCAGAAATCAGAGCTAAATAAACTTTCATACAATACTCCTGTGTGAGTTAAATTACGGGGCTTTTCTATTACCATTCGCCCCCTGATGAAATGCTGAAACAATGATGTATTGTCATACTAAGGCATAAAATTGCCGAAAAAGTTACCGACAACTGTCTATATTTACTGCCTTTATCCATTAAGATTTGCGTTAAATCAAATTTAACAGGCCGAAAAAACCTGATTTATCCGAAGCCTTCAAACGGCCTCCTATCGCCATCCGCCAAACCGGTAACACACAAAGGCGAAAATCAAGATATCCGGCCCTCCGCACGCTTTACACTTGCTAGAATTTACCGTGTTTTTCAGCCAGCTTACGCAAAGCCTCGGCCAATTCGGGATGATGCGCCAACCGCTCGGCGGATCTCTGAAACCCTGCTACCGCCGCACTGCCCAACTGCAAACTATTAATGCGCGTTTTTGCCGGCTGTTTCGGCACCACCTTAATACGCACATCAGTAATACAATTTTCAAGATTTTGAATTTTCGGCAGTAAGCTCGGCACAATCATACGCAAACGCGAAGAAGCCATATTGTTCGCCGCCAAAATAATCAAACAACCGTCTTCGATACAGGCCACCTGAAAGTGCGCCCGCAGGTTGGCAGGTATAATCTGTTTGACCCGAGCGTCCAGCCTACGCCATTGTTGCGATTGTTGCAACAGATTTAGCAAACGGCTGTCTTTCTTGCCCAAATGCACCAAATCCATTTTCAGACGGCCTCCTGTATGATTTTAGTTGGCAAATAATATTGAAATCTGGCAAAGCTGCCGCTATTTCAGACGGCACTGTAACTTTACTAAACGGCTTGTGTTAAAATTCGGGCTTAAATTTGCCCACTATTTCTATATCAAGGCGCAGGAAAAATTCATGCTTACCAACTTAGCCAAAAAAGTCTTCGGCAGCCGGAATGACCGACTGCTCAAACAATACCGTAAAACCGTTGCTAAAATCAATGCGCGCGAAACCGAAATGCAGGCTTTAAGCGACAAAGCCCTCCAAGCGAAAACCGCCGAATTCAAAGAACGCCTCGCCAAAGGCGAAACCTTGGACGACATCCTCGAAGAAGCCTTTGCCGTCTGCCGCGAGGCCAGCCGCCGCGTATTAGGAATGCGCCATTTCGACGTACAGCTTATCGGCGGTATGGTACTGCATAACGGCAAAATCGCCGAGATGCGCACGGGCGAAGGTAAAACGCTCGTGGCCACCCTCGCCGTTTACCTGAATGCCCTCAACGGCAAAGGCGTGCATGTCGTTACCGTCAACGATTACCTTGCCGCCCGCGACGCAGGCATCATGGAACCGCTGTATAACTTCTTGGGCTTGACCGTCGGTGTCATCATCAGCGACATGCAGCCTTTCTTCCGCCAAACCGCCTACAATGCCGACATTACCTACGGCACCAACAACGAATTCGGTTTCGACTACTTGCGCGACAACATGGTTACCGACCAATACGACAAAGTGCAGCGTGATTTGGCCTTTGCCGTGGTCGATGAAGTCGACTCGATTCTGATTGACGAAGCGCGTACCCCGTTGATTATTTCAGGCCAAGCCGACGACAACGTGCAACTTTACCAAACCATGGACAAAGTGCCTTCGCGCCTCAGCCGCCAAGAAACCGAAGAAGACGAAGGCGATTATTGGGTCGATGAAAAAGGCCACACCGTTATCCTGAGCGAAGCGGGCCACGAGCACGCCGAAGATATTCTTACCGAAATGGGCCTGCTTCAGGAAGGCGATTCGCTCTACTCCGCCGCCAACATCATGTTGATGCACCATTTGATGGCAGCCCTGCGCGCACATACCCTGTTCCATAAAGACCAGCATTATGTGATTCAAGACGGCGAAGTCGTGATTGTGGACGAATTCACAGGCCGTCTGATGTCCGGCCGCCGTTGGTCCGAAGGTCTCCATCAGGCCATAGAAGCCAAAGAAGGGGTGGAAATCAAACGCGAAAACCAAACGCTAGCTTCAATCACTTTCCAAAACTATTTCCGCCTGTATGAAAAACTCGCCGGCATGACTGGTACGGCAGATACCGAAGCCTTCGAGTTCCAAAGTATTTACGGCTTGGAAACGGTCATCATCCCTACCAACCGCCCGATGCAGCGCAAAGATTTCAACGACCAGATTTTCCGTACTGCCGAAGAAAAATACGAAGCCGTTATCAACGATATCCAAGCCTGCTTCGATAAAGGCCAACCCGTGCTGGTCGGCACCACCAGCATTGAAAACTCCGAACTGGTTTCCGAGCTGCTTACCAAAGCCGGTTTGCCGCACAACGTACTGAATGCCAAAGAGCATGAACGCGAAGCCTTAATCGTGGCCCAAGCGGGCAAACCCGGCATGATTACCGTAGCCACCAACATGGCGGGCCGCGGTACCGATATCGTGCTGGGCGGTAACGTCAAACATCAGAGCGATGCCATCCGTGCCGATGAAAACCTGAGCGACGAAGAAAAGCAAATCCGCATCGCCAAACTGGAAAACGGTTGGGAAGCCGATCACAAAAAAGTATTGGCCGCAGGCGGTCTGCATATTATCGGTACCGAACGCCACGAAAGCCGACGCATCGACAACCAGTTGCGCGGCCGTGCCGGCCGTCAAGGCGACCCCGGTTCCAGCCGTTTCTACCTCTCGTTTGAAGACCCGCTGCTACGCCTCTTCGCGCTCGACCGTGCTGCAGCCATTCTCAACCGCCTTGCTCCCGAACGCGGCGTAGCCATCGAACACAGCATGCTTACCCGCCAAATCGAAGGTGCGCAGCGCAAAGTGGAAGGTCGTAACTTCGACATGCGGAAACAAGTATTGGAATATGACGATGTTGCCAATGACCAACGTAAAGTCATCTATTACTACCGCAATACCATTTTAACCAATCAAAATGTGAGCGAACTGGCAAAAGAAATCCGCGAAGAAGTTATCAGCAACTTAGTCGACATGCACATGCCACCCGACAGCATGGAAGAGCAATGGGATATCCCTGCGCTGGAAGCCCAGCTTACAGGTGATTTCCGTTTGCAGGCCGATATCCAAGGCTGGTTAAAAGCCAACAATACTTTGGATAATCAAGACATCAAAAAGCGCTTGCTTGCCCAAGTGGAAAAAGAATACGCTGAGAAAACCGAAATCGTCGGCCAGCAAGTGATGCGTGATTTTGAACGCAACGTGATGCTTCAGGTTATCGACAACAACTGGCGCGAACACCTTGCCGCCATGGATCATCTGCGTCAGGGTATCCATCTGCGCAGTTATGCTCAGAAAAACCCCAAACAGGAATACAAACGCGAAGCCTTTATCATGTTTGAACACCTGTGGAGCGGCATCAAACAAAATGTTGCTTCTCTGCTTGTAGCCGTACAGATTGAGCACGGCGATGACATTGTTGCCGAAAACGAACCCCAAGAGCCTACCAACGTGCAAGCCGTCCATTCCGGTGCGCCGGCAATGGAAGACGTATTGGGCGAATCGCGCGACAATTTGGCTACCGAGGCCTTCGACCCTACCGGCAATGATTTCAGCCCGGAAGTATTGGTAGAGCAAGGCCGCGTTGTGCACCGCAACGATTTGTGCCCATGCGGTAGCGGTTTGAAATACAAACATTGCCACGGCAAATTAAGCTAATTTCAGACGGCCTCCAAGCCGTAAAAAGCCCTGCTCATCAAGCAGGGCTTTTTTATGCGATTAATAGCAGTTTGTGGGATAACCGGCCGCATCATGATTGCAGTACCGTCCTTCATTTCCATTCCAGCGGTAACCGCTACCGACACCGTTTTGCCTTGCAATTCTGTGTTCGACTATGATCCTTTGCGGCGTTGCGGCTATGCGTTCTTGCGACTCATTGAATTCACGTGCATAACGTATATGTTGTTGCTCACGTTCCAGTTCGTACAGCCTCCCCAAATGATCGCATGACGGCGTACCGTAACGATCACGCAATATACTGCTTTTTTCATGTTTACAGGATCGTTCTACCCGTTCCACTTCAAACGGATCAACTGCAAATGATGATGTCGAAGCAAACAGCAAAATCATTAATACAAATTTTTTCATTTGTTCTTCCCTCCGAAAATGTGAATAACTATAGCAAACAAACTTATTTTTGATACAAGGCCGCAAACCTCAGGCAGCACAAATAGTACGGAACCAATTCTGCTGCCACTTCAGCGGCTTATAAAATCGTTCCCTTCAAGCTAAGACGCAGAATGGTAAGTTTATTTGCCACATTAGAAAAATGACAAGAAATTTTATTATAAACAACTAAACCCTCTTGACCATATCCCGATAAAATAAAAAAATGATCCGTATTTAAGTTCTATATAGATCTATAAAATATCCTCAGACGGCCTTTTTAACCAACAACACGCCGCTTTCGATATGGTGCGTAAAAGGAAATTGATCAAACAACGCCATGCGGCGGATTTCATGCGTTTGGCAGAGCGTATCGAGGTTATCGCGCAAGGTTTCGGGATTACACGAAATATAAATCACCCGGTCGAACCGGCTTACCAATTTCAGCGTTTCTTCATCCACACCGGCACGCGGCGGGTCGACGAAAATTGTGGAAAACGCATAATTGGCCAACACGATGCCTTGTTCCTGAAGACGGCGGAACTCTCGGCCTCCGATATAGGCTTCGGTAAACTCTTCCGCCGACAACCGTGCGATTTTTATATTGTCAGCCTGATTTGCCTCCATATTCCATAACGCAGCATTAACCGATGTTTTGGAAACTTCGGTTGCCAACACCCGTCGGAAATATTGCGCCAAAGGCAAAGTAAAGTTACCGTTGCCGCAATAAAGCTCCAACATATCGCCGCTTGAGCCTTGCGCCGCAGTGCATGCCCACTCCAGCATTTTTTCGCATACTTTTGCATTCGGCTGGGTAAAGCTGCCTTCGATTTGGCGGTAAACAAAATCACGCCCGCCCACATGCAGCTTCTCGGTAACAAAATCTCGGCAAAGTACGATTTTCTGCCCTTTGCTGCGGCCGATAATGCGGATATTCAATTCCTTTTGCAGATTTTCCGCCGCTGCTTTCCACTCATCATCCAATTTTTTATGGTAAATCATGGTAACCAGCATTTCGCCGCTCAAAGTAGCCAGAAATTCCACCTGATACCAACGGTTTTTCAACACCGGCCGGTTGTTCACTGCTTCGATCAGTTTCGGCATTAATTCGTTGATGGAAGTATAAGCAGGCGGGAAGCGGTCGCAACGCACCAAAGAGGCTCCGCTTGCTTTTTGCCCCCGCTCGAACATGGCGTAAAAAATCTCTTCGCCTTCATGCCACACGCGAAACTCGGCACGCATGCGGTAATATTGTTCCAGCGACTCGAACACCTCTAACTCCGGCGTATCGAGATGCCCAAACAAAGTATTGATATAATTTATTTTTTCGTTTAACTGTTGGCGGTAAGCAGGGCTTTTCATGGCATTGTCCGTGTTGCTCCAAATCGGGCAGATTATAGCGGATAAAGAAAAGGCCGTCTGAAAACAAACTTTCAGACGGCCTCTTAACATAACACCGGCTTTATTGGCGTTGCGCATCCACCGCGGCCAGAGCCACCATGTTAACGATACGGCGCACGGTTGAAATCGGCGTGATGATATGAACGGGCTTATTCAAACCTACCAAAATCGGGCCGATGGTAATGGCATTCGGCGATGAAACGCGTAACAGGTTGTAACTGATGTTGGCGGCTTCAACGTTGGGCATAACCAGCAGATTGGCCGAACCTTTGAGCGAGGTTTCAGGGAAAATCTGTTTACGCATACCTTCATCCATCGCCACGTCGCCCTGCATTTCGCCGTCGATTTCCAAATCGAGCTTCTGAGCCTGAATGATTCTGAGGGCTTCCTGCATTTTTCTGCTTTCCGGCTTATCGATAGTGCCGTAATTGGAGTTGGAAAGCAGCGCCACTTTTGGGGTGATGCCGAAACGCTGCATTTCTTTGGCGCACATCAACGTGCCTTGTGCCAACTGTTCGGCCGTCGGATTGGCGTTAACGTAGGTATCGGCGATGAAGAAGTTATTATTGTTAATAATCAAGGCATTCATAGCGAAAGCGTAATGATCGGCATTGTTGTAGCCGATTACTTCTTCCATGATTTTGAAGTGGTCGCGGTAACGGCCTACCGTGCCGCACACCAATGCGTCGGCATGTCCCAAACGCACCATCAGCGCGCCTATCAGCGTGGTATTGGCCAGCATGCGGCGGCGCGCCATTTCTTCGGTAACGCCTTGGCGCTTGAGTAAATCGTAATACTCTTTCCACAACTCTTCGTAGTGCGGGTTGTTTTCATTGTCGATAAGCTCGAAATCCTTGCCCGCCTGAATGGTTAAACCCAAATGCTGCAAACGGCTTTCAATTACCGCCGTGCGGCCCACTAAAACGGGGAAAGCCAGTTTTTGCGAGGCAATCTGTTGCGCCGCATGCAGCACGCGCTCGTCTTCACCCTCGGCCAACACCACGCGTTTCACGTCTTTTTTCGCCTGTGTGAACACCGGTTTCATAAACAAGCTGGATTTGTAAACAAATTGGTTCAGCTTCTCTACGTAAGCATCCATGTCTTCAATCGGGCGGGAAGCGACACCGGAATCCATCGCCGCTTGGGCAACCGCCGGAGCAATCGTGGCGATCAGGCGCGGGTCGAAAGGTTTGGGAATCAGGTATTCGGGGCCGAAGCTCAACTCCGCATCGCCGTATGCGCCGGCCACAACATCATTGGATTCGGCCATTGCCAAATCGGCAATCGCGCGCACGCAGGCGAGTTTCATTTCTTCGTTGATGGTGGTTGCGCCCACATCCAGCGCACCGCGGAAAATAAACGGGAAGCACAATACGTTGTTGACTTGGTTGGGGAAGTCGGAACGGCCGGTGCCGATAATCACGTCGGGACGGGCGGCTTTGGCTTCGGGCGGCCAGATTTCCGGCGTGGGGTTGGCCAATGCCAGCACGATGGGGTCGGCATTCATGGTTTTGAGCATGTCGGGGCTCAAAACGTTGGGGCCGGACAAACCGAGGAAAATGTCTTTACCGCTCACCGCATCGGCCAATACGCGCTGGCCGTTGTCGGGAATAGCATAATGTTTCTTCGATTCGTCCATGCGGTCTTTGTCTTCGCGCGTTTGGTAAATCACGCCTTTTGAATCGCAAACGGTGATGTTTTCGCGCTTCATACCCAAAGCAACCAACAGGTTCAAACAGGCGATTGCAGCCGCACCGGCACCGGAACAAACCAAAGTGGCATCGGCGATGTTTTTGTTAATCAGGCGCAAACCGTTTAAGACGGCCGCGGCGGTAATAATCGCCGTACCGTGTTGGTCGTCGTGGAATACGGGGATATTGCAACGCTCGCGCAGCTTTTGCTCGATGTAGAAACATTCGGGCGCTTTGATGTCTTCGAGGTTGATGCCGCCGAAAGTCGGCTCCAGCGAAGCGATAATGTCGACCAGTTTGTCGGGGTCGGTTTCGTTAACTTCGATATCGAATACGTCGATACCGGCGAATTTTTTGAACAATACACCCTTGCCTTCCATTACCGGCTTGCCTGCCAGCGCACCGATATTGCCCAAGCCCAACACGGCCGTGCCGTTGGAAATCACGGCAACCAGATTGCCGCGGGCGGTGTATTTGTAAGAGGCCAGCGGATCATTGTGGATTTCCATGCAAGGGGCGGCTACGCCCGGGGAATAAGCGAGGGAAAGATCATATTGGGTGGCCAGCGGTTTGGTAGGGGCAACTTGGATTTTGCCGGGATTGGGATATTCGTGGAAGTGTAAGGCGGCTTCTTTAATTAAATCATCCATGTTGGTTCGTCCTGACGGTTTGTTCAGGCCGTCTGAAAAGTTTTCAGACGGCATTGCGGGAAAATTGTAATGTTATCATGTGTAGTAAACGGCGCATACCGTTATAACGGAAAGCGGGAAGTGCCGGCAGGATTTTTCCGAATCAATATGTTAAGTGAAAATACCGGCCTTTGCCGAAACGACAATTCAGGCTCCGACCGATATGACGGAGGCCGTCTGAAAAGATGTTTTCAGACGGCCTCTTTCAATTGCGGCAATTAAGCCTTCAAGGCTTCCCTTACTGCACGGTATGCCTGATCGATGGCATCATGCATATAGGGCAGCCATGCCACATCACTGTTGGCCATAAAGATGTTGCCCAAAGGCTTCTGCATTCTCTCGGTGATTCTTTCCGCGCGGTTCTCGGAATCCCACAGGCCCACCCGCTCGTAGCTGTAACCGTGCGCCCAGCGGTTGATGGTTACGCCCGCAAGAACTTCGTCCAGATTTTCACCCGCCACGGCATATATGTTGCGCAGTTGTTCCAGCATTTCCTGCTTCAGTGATTCGTAACTTTGCCGGAGCAGCTTGCGGCGACCGTTACGGTACATCTCGCGGGCATCTTTGCCCTGCATATCGGTGGCAACGCGCACCATATGCACGATAATCGGCTCGTCGGGGGTTTGCGGGCAGCGGTAATCACCCATATTCACGGGGTCGTCGAGCTGAATCAGGCAATACGGCGCATCCGGCGCGTAAACCGCATATACGCCGAGTTTTTGGAAAGCGCGGGCATTTTTTACCAACACTTTGCCGTAAAGAATCGGCACTTTCACATTACTCAGCATGGCTTCGTTTTGTGTTTGCTGCAATTGCGGCATGATGCGTGCGGCCAGCGCGCTGTGGCCGGCAAAAATACACTGCTTGGCCTGAACCTGTTTCAAATCGGTGTCGCCTTGGTGCAGGTAGGCCACGGCCACGCCTTCGGCATTGTTTTCGACCATCAATGCCGTCGAATTGAGACGGATGCGGACATTGTTTTCCGGCAAATCGAGTTTGCTGTAATCGAACTTGGCTAATACGATGTCTTCCATGCTGTTGCCCGGGGCGATAGCCGGAATCATTTTACGCACGAGCAAACGTGCCACCGAGGCATTGCCGTCGGGGAAGTGATAGATATACGGCTCTTCTTCGCCCTCTTCTTCGGGAAGGCGGAGGTTTTGCACGCCCGGATAACCTTCGCTGAGAGCCTCGCTCACCGAAACGGCGTTAATCGCATGGCCCCAGTATTCTGAACTGATATTGAGCAGGTATCTCAAGGCGGTTTCGGGCAGCTTAACAGTGTTTTTCAGGAAGTCATAATAGCTGGTATTTTCGGCATATTCTTCGCGCTGGCTTTTGCTTTTGCCTTTCAGATAGTCGTCAGGATCGGTATACAGCTTGATCAAAGCCTGTTTGTCGGCTTCGGGCAGCGGAAAATTTTGGATGATTTCGGCAGCACTTTCTTCGCCCGTTTCCGGTTCGCCGCGCACTACCGCATCTTTTCCGAATGCGGCTTTGTTGAAAAACACGCCTTTTTCCAGATTCCATTTTTTTTCGTACAAATCTTGCTGAAAATATTGTTCGAACTTGGTGTAATCCACACCCAAATCTTTCATCAGCGCGTTAACGTCGTCTGAAAAATTGGCTTTGGGCGAATCGAATGATTCGCTGCCGGCGTAGGAAACCAGTGTTTTGCCGTCGATGGTAAATTCATTGCGTTGGGCATGGCCGCCGAAATCTTCATGGTTGTCCAAAATCAGAATTTTGGCTTGCGGGCGCTGTTTCCGATAGAGATAAGCCGCCGACAGGCCGCTGATGCCGGCACCGATTACCACCAAATCATATTGCTCGCCGGCTTTGCCCGGCAGTGTGAATTTGTTGCCGGCCAACGCGACGCTGTGCGCCGCATTTTGAACACCTTCCGTATCGCCGCGCAAACCGAGCAAAGCGGGCGGATAGTAAATGCTTTTCAGAGTGGCGTTTTTTACTTGGTCTGCCGGAGAAACGGTGCGGTAGATTTTATCGCAGCCGCCCAGCACAAACGAACCGGCCAAAGCAGCCGTTCCGCCTAAAAAAGTGCGGCGGGAAAATTTACGTTTCATTTGAAATACTTTCGGGTTCAATTTTTGCAAATGCGCAATTCTAACAAGTTCCCGCCTTTTACACAAAATTGAATTTCTTTACCCATATCATATTATTTTGAAATCATATTGCAGGCCGTCTGAAAAAATTTCTTACAAATATTATTAAAAAATAATATGTTATAAAAATAATCGGCATTTTACCTATATTAACAAACACATAAGACCAATCAATTCTATGATATTTTTTCAAGTAACCAAAAGGCCGTCTGAAAAATTTTTCAGACGGCCTTTTGGCAATTTTGCATCACCCGTTACAAAAGCGGACTCATCAATCTGACGGTATTTTCCACCAGCCCCCACCATCTCGACCGCTGTTGCCAGCCTTTAACCGTGATGTAGCGGCTGTCGGCCAGATATTGCCGTTGCAAATCATTCACTTGGCGGGTAATACCTTTATCGTAAATTGCCAAACTGATTTCCAGATTTAAAAAGAAGCTGCGCATATCCATATTCACGGTACCGAAGAGCGTATAACCGTCGTCTATCACCATGGTTTTGGCATGCAGCAGCCCGCCGTCGAACAAAGCGATTTTCACGCCTGCTTTAAGCAGCATGGGGTAGTAAGCCCGCGAAGCATAACGCACCATCAGCGAATCGACTTTGGCCGGCAAAATCAGGGTTACTTCCACACCGCGTTTGGCGGCGGTGGTCAATGCCGTCAACAAAGGTTCGTCGGGCACGAAATACGGCGTGGTAATCACGATTTTCCGCGTAGCCGAATAAACCGCGCTGAGTATGGTTTCGTAAATCACCCGGTTGACTTGGTCGGGCGCGGAAGGAATCACTTGCGCCACAATATTCCCCGCCCGCATTTTTTCAGGCAGCATGGCGGGAATCAGCTCGTTGAGTCCGCTCAAATATTGCTGCACTTCGGTTAGATTTTGATCGTCTTCCACGGCCACATCGGCATAGAACACCGCTGTCATCTCCAACACCAGCGGCCCGGAACAGCGCATCATCACGTCCACCCATTCGCCTACGCCCGAACCTTGCTTGAAAAAGCGCGGGTCTACCAAGTTGTAGCTGCCGGTATAGCCGATTTTTTTGTCGATAATCAGCATTTTGCGGTGGTTTCGCAAATCGCTGCGGGTAAACAGGGTTTTCAGTGGCCCCACCGGTAAGGCCGCATGCACTTCCACGCCGAAGCTGCGCAATTTTTTTACCCAGCCGCCGTTGAAAAAATTACGGCTGCCGACGGCATCGGCAAGAATAACGCAGTCCACTCCGCGTTGTGCCGCCCGAATCACCGCATCCAACAAGGTTTCGATTCGGCCTTGCGGTTCGATAATGTAAAACGCCAGCAGGCATGACTGCTGCGCCGATTCAATGTCCGCAAGCATGGCATCGACGATTCCGTCGGTGGTGGAAAGCAGCGTCATGGCATTGCTTTTGGTCGGCCCCATACCAGTGGTATCGGCGGCAACTTTGGCAATCCCCCGATAGCGCGGGCGCATTTCGTCGGTGATATCCAAATCGATATCCGACATATAAAGCTCGATAAACTCGCTGTAAAAACGGTTCATTTCCGCGGCACGCTTGGCCCGCGCCGTTCCGAGCCGCGGCTCTCCCACCATCAAATAAGCAGCCACGCCGAATAGCGGGAACACAAACAGAATAATCAACCATGCAAATGCCGCACCCGTATTGCGCTGTTTGTAAAGCACCCGCCCCGCGCAAACCAATGCGGCAGCGGTGTGCAGGTAAATAAGAATCTGACCCCACGGAATTTCAATATTCATAAGCATGCAAGATATTTTCAGACGGCTTGAATTATAGAAGTAATCATCATTAAGGTATAAAAGGCCGTCTGAAAGTTCCTTTTTGGCTTTAAACGGCGGCAGGCAATCGACCCGACCATGAAAAAGGCCATCTGAAAAATTTTCAGACGGCCTCACAATATCGTTTAATACTTAATTTTAATTCTCTCAAACGGTGCGAATTTCAACACGAGATAACCCGAAACGCCCGCAAACAGTGAGCCTAAAAACACCCCTACTTTGCTGTAATCCTGTATGGCGGGGTCAACAAACGCCAGCAGGCTGATAAACAGGCTCATGGTAAAACCGATGCCGCACAACAGCGCCACGCCATACACCTGCAACCAGCTCGCCCCTTCCGGCAGTTCGGTCCAGCCGAGTTTCACCGTTGCCCAAACCACACCGAAAACGCCCAACTGTTTGCCCAAAAACAAACCGGCAAAAATACCCATTACCACGGGGTCGAAAAGTACCGAGCCGTCCAACCCGGCGAAAGATACGCCGGCATTGGCAAAGCCGAACACCGGCACCACGAAAAACGCCACCGGATTTTCCAAAGCGTGCTCCCACTTGAGCAGCGGCGCTTCCTGAATAGAATCCTGTACCCGCAAAGGAATGGCAAAAGCCAGCAACACGCCCGCAAGCGTGGCATGAAGGCCGGATTTCAAAACGAAAAACCACAGCAACAAGCCCAGTAGCAAATACGGAAGGCTTTTCAATATGCCTTTTTTATTCAAGAAAAACAGCACGGCCAAAGTTGCGGCGGCCAAAGCCAGATAAACAAAACTGATGCTGCTGCTGTAAAACAAGGCAATAATCACAATAACGGCCAAGTCGTCCATAATCGCCAGTGCCGTCAGAAAAATTTTCAAAGACACCGGCACGCGGCTGCCCAACAAGGCCAACACGCCCAGTGCAAAAGCGATATCGGTGGCGGCGGGCACGGCCCAACCTTTCAACGTTTCGGGATTGCCGCTGTTAAACAAAACATAAAACAGCGCGGGCATCATCAAACCTCCCAATGCGGCCAAGCCGGGCAATATCCGCTTGGCGTTGGTATTCAATTCGCCCTGTAATAATTCGCGTTTCACTTCCAAACCCACAAACAGGAAAAATACTGCCATCAAACCGTCGTTAATCCAATGCGAAACACTCAAGCCGACAACATAAGCGCCGAGCATACTGAAATAATGTTCCGAAGCGGGCGAATTCGCCACGATGATGCCGAGCACCGCCGCAATCATCAACACGATACCTGCCGCAGGCTCCGAACTGAAAAAATGAGCTAACTTATCCCTCACTGACCTTCCTTTCTCTTAAAAAGTCTGTCGATTTATTCAATTGACTACCGAATACAAACCCACTGCCGGAACCGATACTCCCGCAGTGGGTTTTCTCTCAAAGGCCGTCTGAAAACTTTTTTCAGACGGCCTCTGCATCATTAAAATACAGATTAACGGTGATACTGTCGAGACAATTCGTGCACCGTGTCCACCAACAACTTGGCATGTTCGGGGTCGGCGTGTTGGTTGATGCCGTGCCCGAGGTTGAACACATGGCCGCTGCCGTTGCCGTATGCTTCCAGAATGCGGGCGGCTTCGGCACGGATGCTCTCCGGCGTGCCGAACAGGGCGAACGGGTCGAAATTACCTTGCAGCGCCACTTTATCCCCTACGCGCTTGCGGGCTTCGCCGATGTTGCACGTCCAATCCAAGCCGAGAGCATCGGCACCGGTATCGGCCATTTTTTCCAGCCACAAACCGCCGCCTTTGGTAAACACAATCACCGGCACGCGGCGGCCTTCGCTTTCGCGTTTCAAACCGCCGACAATCTGCTTCATATAACGCAGGCTGAACGCTTCAAACGCCGCATCGCTCAACACGCCGCCCCATGTATCGAAAATCTGCACCGCCTGCGCGCCCGCATCGATTTGCGCATTTAAATATGCGGTTACGGCTTGGGCGTTGACATCCAAAATCTTGTGCAGCAAGTCGGGGCGCGAATACATCATGGTTTTGATGGTGCGGAATTCCTTGCTGCTGCCGCCTTCCACCATATAGCAGGCGAGCGTGAACGGGCTGCCGGAAAAGCCGATTAAAGGCACGCGGCCGTCTAAGGCTTGGCGGATAGACGTAACGGCATCAAACACATATTGCAGCTTGCCCATGTCCGGCACTTCCAGCTTGGCGATGTCGGCTTCATGCTGCAAAGCACGCTCGAATTTGGGGCCTTCACCTTCGGCAAAATACAAGCCCAAACCCATCGCATCAGGCACGGTTAAGATGTCGGAAAACAGAATCGCTGCGTCCAAATCGAAACGCTCCAGCGGCTGAATGGTTACTTCGGTGGCCAGCTCGGTGTTTTTGCACAAATCCAAAAAACTGCCTGCGCGGGCGCGGGTGGCTTTGTATTCGGGCAGATAGCGGCCTGCCTGACGCATCATCCAAATCGGTGTGTATTCAACCGGTTGTTTTAACAAAGCGCGTAAGAAAGTATCGTTTTTCAATGTGGTCATATCGGGCTTTCGTAGAAAATATTGAAAACGCCTGCCTGTGTTATAGCAAACAAACTGATTTTTGATACAAGGCGGCAAGCCGTAGGCAGCACCAATAGTGCGGAACCGATTCTGCTGCCGCTTCGCCGGCTTACAAAACCGTTCTCTTTAAACTAAGGCGCAGCAATGCCGCAGCAAGTTAAGTTGATTCGCTATAAATCTTCGCACGCGTGATCGGGTGTTAAAGTTTCAAAGTATCGAAAGGCCGTCTGAAAACATTTATCCGGTTTTTCAGACGGCCTCTTTTTGCATGGCGGCTTATCTGTTATAGGGATTCATCGTCGGCAGACACGCTCTCCAAAGCCAGTTTGCGCTGCTGCTCCGCCTTTTCGGGCTGCTCGGTTTCGTCAAACACTTTGGCCAAAGCCAAACGCGCCGGCATGCTCGGGTCGATGGCGAGGCTGGCTTCCAGATACGTCTGCGCCTTGCCCCAAAGCTGCTTGCCGTAAGCCAGTTCGCCCAGATACATCAGCAATTTGGCATTATTCGGATGCCCCTGCAACCAGCCGTCGGCAAGGTCAATGGCTTTGCGCTGTTCTTTGTCGTTCAAGAAACGCACGCTCTGAACGAAAGTTTTCAGCAACTCGGCCTGCTGGGTATGCGGATAATATTTCTCCACCCATTTTACCGCATGGCCGTACAAGCCCAAACGCTCGTATTTCTCGGCGATGGCAATACACAATTCGCCGGTTTTCAAATACTCGGGAATACGCTTGAGGCAAACTTTCAAACCGTTATGATCGGAAGCCAATGCCAGTAGGCGGTGGTATGCCCAGTTTTGATATTGTTCGGCTTCATAATCGCTGATTGCCCCCGCCTTAACCAATTTGTCGGCCTTATCCAATACTTCCAGCGCGTTGCCTTTATCAAAAGCGTAACGCAACTGCAAACGCACCAAGCGGGTAAGGCTGGGGTTGATTTGGGTGGCGGAAATCAGGTTTTGTTCGGCAGCCGGATAATCGCGGCGGCTTAAAGCGGATTCGGCCAACAACAGATAACGCGAAAGCTGTTTCTTCGCAGGCAATGCTTCGATGTCTTTCAAATAGCGGTCGCGCAGGCCGATGTTGTCCATTTGGTCGGCGGCATGCGCGCCCAGCATCAATGCCAGCGTGCGGTTGTCGCCCGCTTCTTTGTTGGCCAGCACTTTGGCGGCTTCCTGCTCGGCCTTTTGGAACTTGCCTTCAAAAAACGCCAAACCCGCATTGTTCAAAGCGGCGGCGGCTTGGCGGCCTTTGCGTGCCACGCCGAAACGCTGCATACGGCCGGGCACGTTGAGAATGCCTGCAATCAAACGCACCAGCAGATACAGCACCACCACCAAGGCAATCAAACCGAGAATAAACGCATGCAGGTTGATGCGCAGTATGGTCTGCTCGACCACCACATAAACATTGCCGGTATAAGTGCCCGCCGCAATCGCCAAACCAACGGCCACGGCGAATAAAATGATAACCCAAACCAAGCCTCTCATACCCGTGCCCCTTTCACTTCGCCTACCGGCGCGGATGCCGGTTTGTTTTCAGACGGCACGGCCGGTTTTGCCGGCTGTTGCGGCTCTGCCGCTTTCGGTACTACAGGCATAACCGGCGTTGCCGGTACTTCGGGAGCCGAAGCGGCAGACGACGGCTCGGAAGCGGATTCGCCCGCAGCAACGGGAGCAGCCGCTTCAGGCAGCAGCGTCGGACGGTTCGGCCGGACGGCATTTTGGTAATTGCGTACGGCATTCAGGCTGTTTTTCAGCACGTCGTCGGTTACCATGCGCAAATCGGCGGTTTTCAGCTCGGCCAATTCTTTCAACCAAGATTGGGTGGCGGGCGAACGGACATCGAAATATTGTTTTACCGCCGCTTCCGCATTGTTCAAATCGCTTTGGTACACCTCGCCGTTGTACTGCATCAGGGCGGCACGCGCATCCAATAAACGCAAACGCAGGTTTTCACGCACGAAATACACTTGCTCGGGAGCCATCAGCATGGAATCGTTGCTGTTCAGGCGGCGTACTTCCACCATGCCTTTCAAGGCGGCCAGCGTTTTCTGCCATGCGGCTTCCCACCACGGCAGATTGCCCGCATCCGCAACTTGGGGAGCGGATTGGCCGGGCTTCAAGGCTCCGTCCACCACCAACGGCAAGCCGGCAACGGCGGTTTCCAAACGGTCGAGACGCAACGACACGCCCGAAATATCCACATACGGGCGGTTGCGCAATGCCGTCAAATCGCCGGCAACGGCTTGTTTCACCGGCAGCAGTTCGGGGTGGTCGAAACGGCTCATGCGGCTTTCGATGTTTTCCAACACTCCGATGGCGGCAGGCACGTTGCCTGAAAGCAGCAATTGTTGCGAAGCCAGATTCAGCATCACTTCGGTTTCATCCACCAGCCAATCGGCACGGCCTTTGCTTAACTCTTGGAAAGCACGCTCGGCGGCAGCCACTTTTTCACCGTTCTGTTTCTGTGCGGCGGCCAATTGCACCATCGCGGCTTGGATTTCATTCTGCTTACGCATGCTGTTTTGCAGCAGTGCGGCATTTTGCGATTCGCCCAAAGCAGCTTTTTCGATTTTTTGATTGAAGTTTATTTCCTGCGTTTTCAGCAGATTCTGTCCTTGCACAAACAAGAAACCGCTGGCTCCCAAAGCCAGCAGGGACAAAGCCAGCGCAACGACGGCTACGCCTCTGCCCGATGATTGTTTGATCACCACGGGTGTAACAAGGGGTTGGTTGTTTTTTGAGTCAGACATAAGATTTCCTGCGGGTTCGGGATTATTCGGAGCGGCGGCTGCAAAACCGGTTTTCGGTTTGTCGGACGGCGTTTCTGCTTCCGGTTCCGCGGCTGCCGTGTCGGATTTGTTTTTTTCAGACGGCTGCACGGGCGGCATTGCCGTTCCGTCTTTCGTTACCACCAGCATGCGCTTTGGGGATTCCTGCGCGTTTTCAGGCTGAAAATCCTCGGGTTTATTTTCGTCTTGGCTGTTCATTCTGAACTCCGTGCAAGGCTTGTTTTAAAGTCTGTGCATCCAAACGCGCAACCACTCGGGTGTTCACCGCTCCGGCGATATGCAAAGCGGCGGCTATGCGCGGATGATGCGTGAAGTATAACAAGGTTCTTAATGGTTGCGCCAATTCAGACGGCACTTGCGCAAACAACGCGCTCACCATCTCGGCGGAAGTAATGTAGGCGGCAACGGGGCGGGCTTCTTCAAACACCGACCAATCAAGCGGTTGGGGCCGTCTGAAATAAACTTCGGCCGTTTCCACTTCAAAGCCGCGCCGCTTCAGATTTTGCGCCAGAAAATCCCGCCCGCCGTGTCCGCGCACGATCAGCACTTTCGCTCCTTGGGGCAGGCTGTTCCAAATGTCCAAACGCAACACGGCTTCGCTGTCGTTGCCCTCCTGCGGGCAAATGATTTCGTGCGGACAGAATCCCGACAATGCCTTGCGGCTGCCCTGCCCTACGGTAATCTGGCGGATGAGGCCGTCTGAAAAATCAATATGCGGCGCGGCGGTCTCCACCGCCGTGGGGCTGACCCAGAATACGGCAGAGGCCGTCTGAAACTGCCGGTTGAGGTTTTTTAAGGCGGCCTCTTCCGGCTCGATGCGTATCGGGCCGAACGGTACGGCATCCCAACCCGCCGCCGTGCAAGTGCGGATATCGGCAGCGGTTTGGGATGGGGGGCGGATAATCAAAATGGCTGGCATGTTTTCAGACGGCCTCCGGCCAATCGGTTAGACACCGGTAAAAGATGGGGGACTCTTTACCACAACCGCCACAGCGAACGGCTTTGCTGCGGTTTTTGAGTCTGCCGCTGCGCCTTGCGGAAATCCCACGGCGCTTGCGGGTTTCTGTTTTGCCACAAGCCCGTGCTTTCCTGCCGCGCGCGGGCTTCGGCATAGGCGTAGGCCGCATAATCGAAAGTGTCCTGCTTGCGCTTGGCAATCGACACATAATGCCACGCATGGCCTTGCTGCAACTGGGCAAGGTTCAAATCCTGTCCGTTCAGGCGCACTTGGGCGACTTCGCGTTTATATTGGTCGGTTTCAAACACCGTTACTTCTACGTTTCGACCTTCCACAAGCGCCCGCAACGCATCCCGCGAAGCCGTTCCGTGCGCCTGCTGCAATTCCGGCGCATCAATGTAGGCCAAACGGATTTTATGCTTGTTGCCGCCGCCGTCGACCACGCGGACGGTGTCGCCGTCGGATACGGCAACTACGCGGCCCGAATAGTTTTGTGCGGCGTGATCCTGCACCCAAAGCGAGTGGAATTGCTGTGCGGCCTCGGTACTTTTACGCAGCCATTGCTGAAAATTCTCCGCCTGCACGCCGGCAGCCGAAGCCAGCAACAAGGCGGCAAATGCGTATAAAGACGATGTTTTCATATCTCAAACCGAACAAACTCTGCCCGCAAAAAACCAGCGTAACGAAATAAGGCCGTCTGAACAGTTTCAGACGGCCTCCGGCTATACCGTATCAGTTGGGGGTAATCACTTGCACGCCGTTTTGTGTACCCAACACCAGCACGTCGGCGGCATTGTGCCCGAACAGGCCGTTTTCCACCACACCGGGAATTTTGTTGATCTCGTCTTCCAGCGTTACCGGCAGGTTGATTTCCAAATCGTGTACATCAACGATTTGATGGCCGTTAAACGTGATAAAGCCCATGCGCAACTCGGGCTGGCCGCCCAAAGCCACCAGCTTACGCGACACCATCGAACGCGCCATCGGAATCACTTCCACCGGCAGCGGGAATTTGCCCAAACGGGAAACGTATTTGCTTTCGTCGGCGATACATACAAACTTGTCCGCAATACTGGCTACGATTTTTTCATTCAGATGCGCGCCGCCGCCGCCTTTGATCATTTGTAGCGAATGGTTGACTTCGTCGGCTCCGTCGACATACACGGCCAGATGCGATACTTCGTTCATCTGTACTTCGGGGATTTCAAAACGGGCCAGCAGCTCGGAAGTGCCTTTTGATGTAGAAACCGCTCCTTTGATTTTTTTGCCGCTTTTTGCCAGCGCTTCAATGAAAAAATTAACGGTAGAACCGGTGCCGATGCCGATATATTCGCCTTCCGGTACGAATTCGACGGCTTTTTCGGCCGCCATACGTTTCAGTTCGTCTTGTGATGCCATGATTTTCCTCTCTCTACATAAAAAGGTTAAGCGGTTCGTATGTTAACAGTTTTCAACCGACCGCGCAGTATCCCGGGCCACTTTTTCAAACCGCCCGCAGCAACACCGCCGCCTGCGCTTCAATGCCTTCCTGCCTCCCCAAATAGCCGAGTTTTTCATTGGTTTTGCCTTTGATGTTGACGGCGTTTTCGGGCAAGCCCAAATCCGCCGCAATATTGGCGCGCATGGCCGGAATATGCGGAGCGAGCTTCGGCTTCTGGGCGATAATGGTGCTGTCCACATTCACCACTTCCCAGCCCTGCTCTTTTACGCTGCGGTAGGCGGCGCGCAGCAATACGCGGCTGTCGGCATCTTTGAATTCGGCGGCGGTATCGGGGAAGTGGCTGCCGATATCGCCCAAACCCGCCGCGCCGAGCAACGCATCGGTAACGGCATGCAAAAGTGCGTCGGCATCGGAATGGCCGAGCAACCCTTTTTCAAACGGAATCGTTACGCCGCCGAGAATAAGCGGCCGATTTTCAACCAACTGATGGACATCGTAGCCTTGTCCGACACGGATATTCATATCGTTTCCTATCTGGTGTGATAACTGTGAAAGTTAATGTTTCATCCAAGCCCGCCGCAAACCGGTTTTGCCGCCGCTTTAGCAGCCTGCCGGGCGTTTCCCGCTGCACCGGAACGCGGCAATTCGGTATAAAACATTAAGTTTCACAGCCGTCGCCTGTTTCAGGCGGCCTTATTATACAGATTAGGCCGTCTGAAAACATTCAAACATTTTCAGACGGCCTCTATCCGCTCAACAGCACCGCTACCGGAAATTATTTCAGTTTGTCCCGATAAGCATATAAATACATCGCACCCACAAACACCGCACCGCCGACGGCATTGCCCAAATACACCGAAACCATGTTTTCCCAAAACTGCATCCAAGTGATGTCCGCCCCTGCCCAGATGGCGGCGGGAATCACAAACATATTGGCCACGACGTGCTGGAAACCGATGAGCACGAAAATCATAATCGGAAACCAAATTCCCAATACTTTGCCCGAAATCGAATGCGCGCCGTAGCACAGCCACACGCCCATGCACACCATCCAGTTGCAGCCGATGCCCGACACGAAAGCCCGTCCGAAACCGGCGCTCACTTTGCCTTGCGCCACGGCGATGGTTTTATGCAGCACTTCGCCTTCGGTGAGGCCGACGTAATGCCCGAAAAACCATGCCACGAAAAAGGCTCCGACGACGTTGGTCAGCGTTACGATCAGCCAATTCCGCCCCCAAGCCGCCAGCGAAATCTTTTTCGCCAGCCATGCCACCGGCACCACCATCATGTTGCCGGTAATCAATTCGCCTCCGCCGATCAAAATACAAACCAACCCGATTGGGAACACCGCTGCGCCGAGCAACACGGCCAAGCTGCCCCACTCGTGCGGCATGCCGCCGACCACGCGGATATAGGCGAGATAGCCCAATGAAATAAACGCCCCGCCGAGAAAACCCAAAAGGCTCAATGAAAGTGTGCTGCCGGCGGCTTTGGCTTTCCCTTTTTCAATCGTCGCCTGCAAAATCTGATCCGGATATAAATCGCTCATGTTCTACTGTCCGTAAAATCTTTTTAACAGCGGTATTGTAATTATTTTTTCAGACGGCCTCTTGATATAGCTCACTTGTTTGTAAGGAAATTACATTGATTTTTGCAAAACCGTTCAGTCTTCTTCCCAATCGCTTTTCAAAGCCGCCCGGATAATGTCCATATCAAAGCCGCGGTAAGCCAGAAAACGCATCTGCCGCTGGGTTTCTTTTAAATCCGAGCCGGGCCGTTTGAACTTTTTACGCAACACGGCAACGGCGGTTTGCAGTTCGCTGTCGCGATCGGGCAGAAATTCGCGGGCGGTTTCTTCGGCCACGCCTTTCGCCGCCAACGCCTGTTTCAAACGCAGCCTGCCGTGCATTCTGCTTTTGCTGTGAATATAGGCTTCGGCAAAACGCTCGTCAGACTGCCAGTTGCGTTCGGCAAACTCCGCCAGCAGTTTATCCAACTCTTCTTCGCTTTCGGCATAAGGCGCGAGCTTGCGCTTGAATTCGGCACGGCTGATTTCTTGGCGGGCGAGAATATCTAAGGCGCGGGCGCGTAGGGATTTTTGCGGTTTCATTTTTTAAGAGAGGCCGTCTGAAAACTTTTCAGACGGCCTTACAAGCGATGGGGTTATTCTTGGTCTTTATCTTTCTGCGGTTGCAGATTTTCATAAATTTCGGGCAAGGCTCCGATAATCCAGTCGGGTTTGGTGTCCGCTTCCTGTGCCAGCATGGTCATGTCGCCGTAACCGAAAGTTACGCCCACGCTCAAGCAACCGGCCGCTTTGGCTGCGAGAATATCGTTTTTGGAATCGCCCACCATAATCATATTGGCGGGGTCGATGTTCAGCACTTCGGCGGCGTGCAGCAAGGGCATCGGGCTGGGTTTCTTTTCCGGCAGGCTGTCGCCGCCGAGTATCAGGCTGAAGTAGTCGGCAAGGCCGAGCTGTTGCAGCAGTTCCACTGCCAACACTTCGTTTTTGTTGGTAATCACCACCAGCGGAATACCCAACGTTTTCAACAGCCCCAACCCTGCTTCGGTTTCGCGATACGGGCGGGTAAAGTCGCTCAAATGTTCGCGGTAGTGGCGGATGAAAAAGGTAAAAGCCTGTTCCCACAAACTTTGCTCGGCCTGCTCTTCACGGGTATCGGTAAGCACGCGGTGAACCAGTTTGGCAATGCCGTCGCCCACGTAGCTTTCTACTGTTTTGACGGGAAGCGGTTCCAAGCCGAGATGCTCGCGGGTAGCATTGGCGGCGGCGGCCAAATCGGGAATGGAATCGCAAAGGGTGCCGTCAAGGTCGAATGCAACGGCTTGAACGTGTTCGATGGTAGTCATAAAGATTCTTGTGCGGAAGTATTTTTAAGAACGGCTATTGTAGCATCTCTCAAGAAGGAAGGCCGTCTGAAAAGTTTTCAGATGGCCTTTGGTCGAAGCATTTCATACTCGGCAGGTTAATGTTTGCCCAATACTTCGTTAATCATGCGGATACGTTTTTCTTCGCCGTAAGCCACGATAATCAGCAATACGATACCGGCAAACAAGGCAAGATAGAACACGATGAATACATCGGACCACCCGTGCAAGGTGTGGCCGAACAAAGTCAAACCGCCGCTTTTCGGATCGGCAATGGCGGCCAAGCCTACTTTGGCAACCGAGTCACCGAAGAGATAGCCGAACGTGCCGGTCATGCCGTTGGCAACGCTGATGCCTTTTTTAGGCACAAAGCCTACCAAAGAAATACCGATCAGCAATTGCGGGCCGAAAATCAGCGCACCGAGCAGGAAGAGCGAAATGTTGACCATCATCACACTGGTTGCATTGCGATACATCATTACCGCAAAGATAATCGCAATCATACAGCCCACCGCAACGGCGGCACGACGGCCGTTTAGCAGGTCGGAAACATAACCCCAGCTCAAGCTGGCAAGAATCGCGCCCACTTCAAAATAGAAAATCGTATTGACCGCATCAAGTTTGCCGAATCCCAGCACTTCGGTTACATAAAGCGGTGCCCAGTTGTCGATGCCGATACGCACGATATAAA
This sequence comes from Neisseria sp. MVDL19-042950, assembly GCF_030504625.1. Lineage (GTDB taxonomy): Bacteria > Pseudomonadota > Gammaproteobacteria > Burkholderiales > Neisseriaceae > Neisseria. Next base: position 52,783 of record NZ_JAUKWH010000009.1, read on the forward strand.
CGAACACATTGGCAATACACAGCATCCAAATCCACGGATTACGCAATACAAACTGCTTGAAAGCCTGCCACATCGGCATTTCATCGGCTTTGGTATTTTCCGATTCCACCGGTTCGCCGAAAATTTCTTCGCAACGGTTCCAGCCCAGCTCTTCGGGATCGTCTTTACCGATAAAAAAGCTGGCAATACCAATCGCCAGAGCGATTAACGCGGGGAAAATAAACATACCGTAAACATTGCCGCCGAAGAAAACATTGGCTCCCCATAACGCCAATATACCGGCGACCGCACCGCCGACATTGTGCGACATATTCCAAAAGCCGAGATAGCGTCCGCGCTCTTTACGCGGAGCCCAACGCGAAATCGTGGAATACGACGCCGGCCCGCCGGCCGCCTGGAAGATACCGTTCAAACCCCATAAAACAATGAAAATACCGATCACGGAACCGTAAAAACTCATTAAAAGACCCATTGCCAAGACGACAATGGAAGAACACACCAACATCACTGAAATGGATTTTTTGGTATTTTTATCACTGATGTAATAACCGACAGCAGTTTTGCCCAAACCGTAAGTGATGCTGAAAGCCAAACCGATATAACCGAGCTGAAGCGTAGTCAACCCCAGTTGTTCTTTCATCATCGGCTGAGCAGCTTTGAAGTTGTTACGAATCAAATACATACACATGTAAGTAACAAACACCACTAAAAAGGCCTTTAAAAACTGCCTGAGCCACATCCTGCGCTGCTCGGCAATAGGAATACCCTTGTTGGGAATTTTATTGATGGCCAAAAATCTTGACATGGCTAGACTCCTTTAATTTGTAGGGTGGTAATAATATTACTCTTCATTAAAATATTCTTGTCTTAAATTTTCTGTTTTAAGTCAAAAAAATTAATACTAATTTTATATATTTAATCCAAATCTTAAAATTTCTTTCCAAAGTTTCCATATCAGATAGTTAACTAATTAACTATCCTGCGTGATCCGTTGCCGCCTTTTTTGATATCCAAATAAAAAAGGCCGTCTGAAAAGTTTTCAGACGGCCTTTTTACCTTAAACCCCAATACCTTTATTTCGCACGGGTTTCCGTAATAAACCCTATCTTACTGATGCCGGCCTCTCGAGCCGCCCCCAGCGCTTTATTCACAAAATCATATTCCACGCTTTTATCGGCCGCAATAGCCACAATCGTATCGGCATTATCGGCCTTGGCCTGCTTCAGTTGTGCCGTCAGCTCTTCCAAGTCGCGTTTTTCGGTTGATTCCGCTCCCAAATAATAAGCGCCGTCTGCATCAATCGTCAGGCGCAGCGGTTCTTTCGGCTGCGTTTCCTGCTTGGCGGTTTCCGAAGCGGTCGGCAGTTGCAAAGGAATGGAATGCGTCAGCACCGGCATGGTAATCATAAATACAATCAACAACACCAACATCACGTCCACTAAAGGCGTAACGTTGATCTCGGCCATCGGCGAATCTTCGCCTGAATTCATCGAACCGAATGCCATAATCTTAATCCTTGTTGTTCAACAGCTGCACATGGAAATCATGGGCAAAAGCGTCCATATCCTGTGCCAGCGTTTTATTGCCGCGTACCAAGAAGTTGTATGCCAACACTGCTGGAATCGCCACAAACAAACCGGCCGCCGTCGCCACCAATGCCTCGCCAATCGGGCCGGCCACGGCGGCAATGCTCATCTGCCCACTTTGGCTGATGTTGATTAACGCATGGTAAATCCCCCACACCGTACCGAAAAGGCCGATAAAGGGAGCCGTAGCACCGATTGAAGCCAATGCGGTCAGGCCACCGTCGAATCTACGCAGGATTTGGCTCATGCTGTTACGGATTTGGCGCACCAGATATTCGTTTAACGGTACCGCAGCGGCAATCTGGGTATCTTTGTGCCTGTTGTAGTTTTGATGGGCGCGTACGGCTTCCAACGTTAAATCGCTCATCGGGGAATCCACTTTTTTTGCTTTCTGCACAGCTTCGTCCAGCGACTTGGCATCCCAAATCATCGGTTTCACGGTGCGGTTGCCTTTTTTGGCTTTGCTTAGTTTGACTGCACGGACAACAATTACCGTCCAAGTAACAATACTCATCAGTACCAACGTCAAAAACACACCAATCAGCACATAATCGCCTGATTCAAAAACCAATCCTAAATTCATAACTTCTTCCTAAAATATCAAACAAATGTTACTTAAAACTCTTTTTCTGCAGTAATTAAAACCAATGCCTTTATTAATCCGAACAGCAGATAAGCAAGCACACCCGCAGCAAGCAGGCCGCCTGAAAGCCAGAAATAAAAACCGGGAGAGGTAGGTGTCATCATAAAGCTTATCTACTCTTAATCTTTGCCGAGAAAAATCAAAGGCGATTTCATCGTTTGGTTACCGTTAAGCATCGTCAAGGGAGAATTTCACAGGTACGGTGAATTCAGTCCACTTGTCTGCGCTGAAACTACCTGTTTGCGCTGCTTTCTGAGCCGCTCTATCCAATCGCGACTTACCGCTTGAACGGGCTATTTTTACGCTTGCCACTTTTCCGCCCGGAGCAACCAATACGTGTAAAACAACCGTACCTTCTTCTCCGTTTTCAAGAGATAGCGGAGGATATGGCGGTCTGGGAATTCTACCGGTTGCTTTAACGGGATTAGACGCGCTGCCTCCTCTGCCGCTGCCGTCGCCTCCGCCGCCTCCGTTTCCGTGGCCGCTACCGGTTTTATCGCCGCTGCCGGTGCCTCTGCCCAAGCCGCGGCCTTCACCGTCTCCGACAACACCGCTGCCTTTTCCTGAGCCTTTGCCGCCGCCTTTCCCTTCACTGCTGCCGTCACCGGTCGCCCCCGGAGCGGTGAATTTTTTATCTTCCCCTCCCACAGGTTTGTCTGCCGGTTTGTCTGCGACTTTTTCAGCCGGTTTCTCAACGGGTTTTTCCACCGTTTTCTCTTTTTCAACTGGCTTTTCAATAGGTTTCGGTTTTTCTATCGGTTTTTCTTTGGGTTTCGGCTTTTCCTTTTCTTGACGGATATCCGCTTTTTCTTTAGTGGTAATAACCGGCTTGATCTTCTCTTTAGGCTTGGGTTGTTCCTTTGGTTTTTGAGGCTGCGGTTTAGGACGCGGCTTTTCCGCTTCGGGAGCCGCCCCCCCTCCGGCAGCACCTTCCAATCTGCCGTCACCTCCGCCAAAATCTCCCAAGTCGACAAATTCGATATGTTCAATACCGACCGCGGCGGGAGGAGCAGCACGCCACAACAAAGACATCAGTCCGACATGTAAAAAGGCCACCAAAACGAATGTGGTGGGAGTTAAAATACGTTCATTTTTCATAATATGAAATGTTAATGCAAACTATTATAATTTGCAAGGTATTAAAATTACTACAACAAATAAAATATTAAAAATAAAAGTGAAATCAATCAGATAAAATATTGTTCAATAACAAATTGTTGAAAAATTTTTCATAAGAAAGCAGTTAAAGTAACTCTTGTAATAAAAGGCCGTCTGAGAACATTGTTTGAATCATGTTTTCAGGCGGCCTTTTACATAAATATTCATATTCCGCCGACTGCGCCGAGCGGCTAAGTAACAGCTCTGCTCTTACCTAACGGCTCCCAGTCTGAAATCGCTTACAATCTCTATTTTAGGAAGATAAAGTAAGTCATAAGTCGGCTTGTTTAATAAATCCGCCAAGGTAAACCCGTCGAGATAGTTTAAAAACGCTTTAACTCCCCCTCCGATAATGCCGGCCAAACGGCAATTAGGGGCAATTAAACAATCGTTATTCGACCCCATACATTCCACCATCTGCATCGGTTCCAAATGGCGGACTACCGCCCCGATATTGATTTGATCCGCCGAGCAAGCGAGCTTCAAACCGCCGCCTTTGCCTCGCACGCTGTCTAAAAATCCGCCTTTTACCAAAGCGGTTACCACCTTCATCAAGTGGCTTTTAGATATACCGTAAGTATCGGCAATCGTGCCTATATTCACGAGTGCGTCATCATTGATGGCGGTATAAATGAGTACACGTAATCCGTAATCCGTATGTTGAGTTAAATACATAATATCTCTATAAAATAATAAATAAAACTATTGTATCCGGCTTATTTTCGCCGCTATCGCTTTTGTTTGTTTGACTTTATCAGCAATTAACTTTCATAATATATGAAACTTATAAAAGAAGCCAGCACAAATAAACCATGAAACCATTGAAACGCCACCCCAGCCTAATCGAGCTCTCCCGCGAGCATCATCACGCCCTTGCTTTATGTTTGCGCATATTGAGAGATCCTGCTGCAGATCATCAAGCCGATATTGAATCCCACATTCCCGTCTTATTAAAGCATTTTGAAGCCGAAGAAACTCAGTTTGCCCCGCATTGGTTTCAACTGAACGATGCTTTGCGCCGTCGTTTTGAAAACGAGCACGCTCAACTGCGCGCCATGATCCATGCCCCGCAATTTAACGATAAAGATTGGAACACGTCATTTGCACAAACGCTGCGCGAACATGCCCGATTTGAAGAACGCGAATTGTTCCCTGCCATTGAGCCTTTTTTAGACTGAACCGTATTCTGAACCGTATTGTTTTCAGACGGCCTGCCGACACTTAAATATTAAAAACAACAAAGGAACCTCCAATGAACTCGCTATTCAACCACCCCGTTTGGGCTATGGCTTTCCGCCCGTTCTACATACTGGCGGCACTTTTCGGAGCATTATCGGTTTTACTGTGGGGATTCGGCTATCAAGGCACAATCGATTTGCCCTCCTTCTACTGGCACGCGCATGAGATGATTTGGGGTTATTCAGGTGCGGTTGTGGTAGGTTTTCTGTTAACTGCCGTCGCCACTTGGACCGGCCAGCCTCCGACACGCGGCGGAGCGTTATTCGGACTGGCATTACTTTGGCTGCTGGCCCGTGCCGCCATGTACTTTCCTCACGGAGTATTACTCAGCGGTATCTTGGGAACGTTGTTTTTTTGGTATGCCGCAGTATGTATGGCCATACCGGTCATCAAAAGCCGCAATTCCCGTAACTATATCGCCGTTGTAGCACTATTTTTATTCGGGCTTACCCATGCCGTTTTCCATCTCTATCTTCATCCTTTTCAGGCGGCCTTAGTATTAAACGGCTTATTGGCCGGTTTGATCATGGTAGCCGGATTCATCGGCTTAGTCGGTATGCGTATCATGCCGTTTTTTACCGCCAAGCGTTTAAGCATTCCGCAAGTGGCCAGCCCGCTGTGGGTGGCTCTGTCGGCCTTGGTTCTGCCGATGTTTGCCGCCATTCTGATGATGCTGCAAACCACCCTGCCTCTTGCCGCCTTATGCGCTGTTGCCGCAGGTGCCATCAATTGCGTGCAGTTGTTCCGCTGGTGGCATAAAAATGTTTTACGCGAACCGATGTTATGGGTTTTGTTTGCAGGTTATCTTTTTACCGCACTCGGGCTATTGGTTATGGGTATTGCCTATTGGCTGACAGAATATCTGAGCTTGGGTGTACACCTTATCGGTGTCGGCGGCATCGGTTTATTGACTGTCGGCATGATGGCACGTAGCGCTCTCGGCCACACGGGACATCCGATTTATCCCGCTCCGAAGGGCATGCCGCTGGCTTTCTGGTTGATGGTTGCCGCTACTTTTGTACGCGTGCTAGCGGCTTTTACCGGCAGCACCGCTTATACGCACAGTATTCGTTTTTCAGCAGTTTTGTTTGCGCTTTCATTACTGCTATACGCATGGCGTTATCTTCCATGGCTGCTTACCCCCCGTGCCGACGGCAAACCCGGTTAATCAAGCCATTATATATATCTTGAAAGCAAGCAGGCCGTCTGAACCTTTTCAGACGGCTTGCTTATGCTTAAACTATTACCTCGGCTTTTCAAATCACTCCATCCATAAATCACAAGGAAGCAATATGTCAAACCGCATCAAAGTCGGCATTGTCGGTGCCACCGGTTATACCGGAGTAGAGTTATTGCGTTTATTGTCTGCACATCCCCATGTAGAAGTTACGGCAGTTACCAGCCGTAGCGAAGCAGGCATAACCGTTGCCGATTATTTCCCCAGTCTACGCGGCGTTTATGACTTGGTTTTCCAAACGCCAAACGATGCACTCTTGGATAAATGTGATCTTGTCTTCTTCGCCACTCCGAACGGCGTAGCCATGAAAGAAGCGCCTGCTCTTCTTGCTAAAGGCATTCGTGTAATCGACCTTTCGGCGGACTACCGTATTCAAGACATCCCCACTTGGGAAAAGTGGTATGGCATGACCCACGCCAGCCCCGAAACAGTTGCAGAAGCGGTTTACGGACTGAGCGAGATGAACCGCGCAACCTTAGCTCAGGCCAAACTGGTAGCCAATCCCGGATGCTACCCCACTTGCGTTACCCTTGCCATGCTTCCTTTGTTGAAATCAGGCCGTCTGAAAGAAAATATGCCTTTGATTGCCGACTGCAAATCGGGCGTTTCCGGTGCGGGACGCAAAGCCAACGTCGGAACCTTATTTTGCGAAGCTGGTGATAACTTCAAAGCTTACGGCGTATCCGGCCATCGCCATCTGCCTGAAATCAAGCAAACCATCAACCGGCTACAACGCAATATCGCCGAGGGTTTTGTGTTCGTTCCCCATCTAACCCCCATGATCCGCGGCATGCATGCCACCCTTTACCTGCATTTGCAAGACGGCACCGATCCACATCGTATTTTGGCAGACTTCTATCAAAACAGCCCCTTTGTCGATGTTATGCCCGAAGGCAGTTCACCAGAAACACGCAGCGTACGGGGTGCCAATCTTTGTCGTATCAGCGTTCAAAAAGCCCCCCAACACGATATTTGGATTGTATTGTCAGTTATCGACAATCTGGTTAAAGGAGCGGCGGGCCAAGCCGTTCAAAATATGAATATTATGTTTGGCTTTAATGAGGATACCGGTTTGCAAATTACTCCGTTGCTCCCTTGAAGCATTTTAAATTTCTACCATAACCATATTTGAATTTACGTATCTTTAAAATATACCCATTAGCAATGTAATTCTGTTTAGGCCGTCTGAAACTCCTTTTCAGACGGCCTCTCCTTATTCATACACAACACCGTCAATTAAATCTTCACTCGCCAATCCGCCATACGATTGCTCCCAAGCGGATGCAGCTTCCGCCATATCACATTGGTGCGCATAAGATTTCTGCTTTGCATTCATACTGCCCAGCTGTAAAACATTCAGCTTATTACAACCCAATTCAGATAAAGGCATTTCCGCAGATTGAGCTTCGGAGCGGCTAAAAAGAAATACTGCCAACATCACCGTCAACATACCAACCAACGCCCAATTATTCCATTTATTACGCTTCATCATTTGCTCCTTATACATCCAAATCAAACGCACTACTAAACTTTTACTTACTTAATTTATAAATTCGGCTCCCAAAATAAAGTAAAATTTTAATCCTACCCAAAATTATAAAAATACTCTTAGAAAAAACGATTCAATTCAGACAAATTAAAATTCAAAAGAATATTACTAATATAAAATTAAAATTGCAATACTTTTCCTTATTATTTTTTATATTTTTCTTACTTTTTTATCAAAAATAAAGTAAAATATAAAAAATCTCAGGGCATGTATACAAAAACACCTGATTAGAAGGAATAAATGATGGATACCTTTAAAGACAGATTGGTTTTTCTTTGGAAAAACGAAGCCAAACAAGCCAAAATCGCAGCCGACATTGATATGACCATCGCAGGTTTCAGCCGCATTTGGAATGAAGGTGGCTTACCGAAAGCTGAAACTCTAAAAAAAATCAAACAACTAAAAGGATGTAGCATAGACTGGTTGCTTACAGGCGAAGGCGAACCGTTTCCGGACGCACAAACTCCCTCCAACACTACCGCTCAAGACACTTTAGGTAATCCGGTTGATATCGACGAGTTCATATTCGTCCCCCGTTACGATATTCAAGCGGCAGCTGGTCACGGGCAGTTGGTAGGCGATGAAACTCCTGTATTTACTATGGCATTTCGCCGCTACTGGATAGAAAACTATATTACCCGCGACACTAAAAACCTGTCCGTTATCTCGGTAAAAGGGGATTCGATGGAAGGAGTATTGAATGACGGCGATTCTATCTTGATAAACCATGGAGAAACCACACCGCGAGACGGGCTATATGTATTGCGCCTAAACGAAAACCTGCTAGTCAAACGCTTGCAGTTAATGCCGGGAGGAATAGTGAATGTTATATCTGCAAACGAGGCCTATCCTACCTTTGAGATTAATTTAAACAAAATGACGGATGATGTTGCCATTATCGGCAGAGTGGAATGGTTTGGCCGCAATATTTAAATACGATATAACTCAATTAGCTATTGAAATTTCCCTCTGCACCTCAACTTGCTTAAGTAATGCGTTTGCGCGACAATACACTCATATATTTAAATATAAAGGAATCACATCATGTCAGACGAAAACCCTATTATCTTTACCGAGAGCTGCTGTGCAAAAGTAGCTGATTTAATTGCTGAAGAAAATAACCCCGATTTAAAACTCCGTGTATTTGTAAACGGGGGCGGCTGTTCGGGATTTCAATACGGCTTCACTTTCGATGAAATCAAAAATGATGATGATTTTGAAATTGAAAAAAACGGTTTAACCTTTTTAGTAGATCCTATGAGTTACCAATACTTAGTAGGAGCCGAAATTGATTATACCGAAAGCCTGCAAGGTTCCCAATTTGTGATCCGCAATCCCAATGCCACTACAACTTGCGGCTGCGGTTCTTCTTTTTCAGTTTAACTGCAAAGTGGATTTTAAAAGCCGCCAATAATCGGCGGCTTTTATGATATTTGATGAAAAAATATTTTAGCTTTTTATCTGCATAGGGAATCTGAAGCTTTCAAACAACAAAACATAAATACTGCTTAAAATAAGCATTCAATGTATCATATTTAAAATATCTCCCTATAAATTAGACAGCGTAACTTACAATTTATTCCTTTATTACCAAGCTATTTAAGAATAAAATATACCAAACAACTTTAGTTATTTAGTATATTTTAATATATTTTTTAATTAAATAACAAATATATAATTCAACAATCTTAAATTATAACCGTTTATTTAGATATATCCCCTTTGATATTCATTCCCTCATAAAATAGTTACATTTTATAAGAAAGAAACAATCGAGCCTAAATTGCAATTAAGCTGTCTAAATGACCACCAATAAAAAATATGCAATTTCATAAGGCTTTAATTTTTAATGGAAAAATTATGAACAAGCCAGAAAGCTTTTACGATGTATATGTTTCTTACCCTCCTGGTGTTGATCATGAAAGAATTAACGCCTGTCTTCGTGATAACTTACCTGAAAATGAAGCCAATGACTTAATCCAAGCATTGTCAGAGCGCCCTCAAGCTATTATTGCTGAATACTGTACAAATGACGAACGCGAAAATGCACGCCATTATTTCAGTTTTTTAGGACTTGACGTTATCGTACGCCGCTCGATGGAACTTGCTCCAGACAGAGTTGCTGAAGAAGAAGGTAAAACTCAAACATTTGAACAGTGCCCTGTCTGTAATACCATCATTGACGGCCCCGAAGTTACAGATTATCCGACCTGCCGTTTACACTTCCCGTCGGCGACTGAAATTCTAATACAGCGTAAGCGTATTGAATGGGAAGAAAAAGTGGCTTTCGAACATAAAAAACAGCAAGAAATTGCACACAAACTATTACTGGAGAAACAGGAAGAAGAAAAACGTCTGCGCAAACAAATACGTGCAGAATTAGAGGAAAAACTCCAAAAAGAGTTAGGCAAACCCAACTGGCGTTTCCTATTCAAAGGAAAAAATGCTGCTGTTGCCGGTATTGTGATTTTCGTCATCGTTATTATTTTAGTTGCAGCCGGTTACTTTACTGCCCATTTTATTCGATAAATATTGGATATATGATTTATAAGTATTTAAATCATTAACAAGACCCTTAGAATTCGAATTTCAAGTGCAACACTCAGACAGGAGTGGTTGAAACAGATTTAAGAATAAAACACTTGGTGTTTCATAGCCAAGTGTTTTTCTTGGCCGGTGGTTTTTAGTTCGTCTTGAACCTTACGTATTTGCTGATGACTGATGTTGCGGAAATTGGTTTGTTTGAGGAAATATTGGCGAATGAGCCCCGTTAGTGTTTTTACTCAGCCCCTTCTCCCAAGAATGGCAGGGGCGGCAAAAATAGGTTTCCACCTCCAATGCTTGGGCTATTTGGGTGTGTAGGTAGGATTTTTTGCCGTTGTCCATATAAGGGTGTATACCCTGTCTTAATGCGCCTTTAATACCCTGATAACTGCGCGGGCGGGGCCTTGGGCTTTGAAGCTCTTCAATTTGCAGATGATGGTGTAGCGGGTAAACCGTTCAACCAAGGTCAATAATGCGCTTTTCTGATCTTTGCCAACGATGATGTCGGCTTTCCAATTGCCGATGCGGGATTTTGGTCAACGATTGCGGGTCGTTCTTCTATGCCGACGCGGTCGTCGGGTATCTTTCCTCTGGTTCATGTACTGCCGTACTTTTTACGGTAGGGTTTGCTGTTGATTCTGAAATGCCGCCACAAAGTGCCGCAGTTGTTTTTGTCTTAATACAGGTAGTGGTAGACAGTGCTTGATGGAACTTGATGTGGTGGTGTTTGCGGAGATAGGCGAACACCTGATCAGGGCTGAGTTTGCGGTGGATGAAGGTGTCGATGTGTTGAATCAACTAGGAATGGAGCTGTTTGCGCTGTTTGTTTTAGCGGCTTTGCTGTTGGGCTTTTTCGGCGTTGTATTGCTGTTGCTGGGGGCAATACTGCCTGATTTCGCGGCTGATGGTGCGTTTGTGGCGGTTAAGCTATTTGATGATTTCGGTGATAGTTTGGTGGCGGTATAGGTATTGGATGTAGTATCGTTCTTCTTAGGTCAGTTGTGTGTAGCTCATGGCAATCTTTCCTGTCAGGAAAGGCCAGTATGCCATCGCATGCCCTTTTTCCGTTATGGAAATGCACTTCAAATCCGAATCCGCTGCCGTCTGAACTTTTAATTTCAGACGGCCTTATGAATTTTATCTTAACTAATGATGCCTAAAGCCTTCAAACCGTTCAATACACCGTCTTCTTCGACACTCGGGCAAATAAAATCTGCAATTGCTTTCAAATCGGGATGCCCATTGTCCATTACTACACTAAAGCCTACACTTTCCATCATCTCGATATCATTCAAGCCGTCTCCGAATGCCATAACGTCTTTCATGCCTATGCCCAATTCGGCAACAGCAGTACGAATGCCTCGTGCCTTTGAACCTTCACTATCAAGCACATCGACTGCTGTTTCATGCCAACGCACGGTTTTATAACCATGCTTCGCCACTTCCGATCCCACTTCTTTCTCTTGCTCGGCCGTATAAAACCCTAATATCTGATAAACCTCATTATTACGGAAAAAATTCTTATTCACGATGTACTCAGGAAGGATATATTGCATCGCTTCTTTTACTACCAACTCAGACCCAGATGCTGCAATTTTTTCATCTGATACAAAAGCATAAGGAATCTGTTTTTCATCAAAACATGCACATATCTGCTCTACTTTTCTACTATCCATCGGATGTTTTTTCAATATTTCTCCATGATAGCGGATTAACTGCCCATTAATCGTTACCAATAAATCCATGCCCGCTTCTTCGACAACCTTACGTACTTTACTGGGAACTGCCACAAACGGCCGGCCGGTAGCGATTGCTGTCAAAATACCTCGGTTTTTTAAAGCTTTCATGGCTTCCAATACCGATGGGCGCAAAGTATCAGTGTATTTGCGATAAAGCGTATCATCGATATCGAAAAACACAATTTTCGGATTTTTCATCATTTTCTCTTAATAAGGTTTAATAAAAAAAATTGATTTGTTATACCCAGGCCGTCTGAAAAAACTAAGCCAAGACCCTAACTGCTTCTTTTCCTTGTTTAAACTTAGCTTTTAACAACATAGGTAATGTTTCATCAAAATACCAGCGGCCATCAGGCAAAGCCAAAGCACCACCGGCACAACGCAAAGTTATGGATTGCCGGGATAACGCATCAGTTTCCACAATTTCTATAGTATGGGCACGCCCCCAATCTGCCACCGGTAAAGTCTTTGCCCGTTCAAGAATGCGACTGTTCTGAACCTGCACCCCCTTTTCAGTGTAGCAATGCCCATTACACTGCCCGATTTCCTGCACGGGACAAGGCACATCTTTAGCACGCGTAACAGGCAAAATATCCAATGACGACGGACATAATTCATGTTCTTTAGCCCAAACCGCCAATGCGCGCTTAGCGGCTTTTTTATGCAGAAACAACCCGCACGGCTGGGATTGGCGGCTGCCATTTGATAACGGCACAATTCTTGCCTGTAAACGAGATTGCTCATCGGGTGCAAATTGTACGGTTAAATAGTTTTTCAAATTTTCAGACGGCCTCAAACGATATTCAGTTGCAACCTGTGCTTTCAACCATAACGCATGAACACCACCTAGTGCTGGCAAAAATTTTACCGATGCTGCCGACTGCGCAAAAACAGGCACTTTTTTAGCATGAAGCAAATAAGAAATTTCAGAGAAAGTGCGCTCGTGAGCCTCTACTGCCAATGCTTGCCCATACCGATCCAGCCAAGTCAACACGCCATATGTATCGGGCAAAGCATATAACTGTTCCGAAAAGGATGTTGGCAACCAAGTCGGCAACATTTTGGGATTCATCAAGGCCCGGCAATGATTTTCCCATTCTTCCGCACCTTTTTCGGTTACGCTTTTTTCTAAAAAATCAGTCAATGCCAACACGTCGGTCATCGCCCGGTGGCGATTTTCAATCATAAGCCCGAACCGTTCGATGATGCTGTCAAGATTATGTTTATGAAACTGCGGATAAAGACGGCGGGAAAGCTGTACGGTACACAAAGCAGGGGCGGCAAAATCCACACCTGCACGTTGAAACTCATGGCGTAAAAAAGTGTAATCAAAACGACTGTTATGTGCCACCAATAAAGCACCGCGCAGAAGCGGCAATAGTTCGGAAACCAATTCGGCAAACACCGGTGCATCTGCCACCATCGCATCGTCAATTCCGGTTAATCCGGTAATAAACCCGGAAATCGGCTGCTGCGGGTTTACCAGCCACTCATAACGCGCAACTTGCCCGTTTTCAAAACGCAAGATGGCCACTTCAGTTACACGATCCTGATACAGGTTGCCGCCGGTCGATTCCAAATCCACAATAACCACAGGTATGCCTAAACGTGCAAAACAACCTGCCAGCAACGGCCAGCGAGAAGCTCCCTCCATAATCTTTCCGATTTAATTCAAATAACAAAATAATATTCTACACTTTTTCACCACCAAATGCTTGACAGGTTTATACCCTATCCCTATAATTCAAATCTTTCCGCACCCGTAGCTCAGTTGGATAGAGTATCTGGCTACGAACCAGAGGGTCGGGCGTTCGAATCGCTCCGGGTGCGCCAAAAATTTTATCTCCGCGCCCATCGTCTAGCGGTTAGGACATCGCCCTTTCACGGCGGTAACCGGGGTTCGATTCCCCGTGGGCGTGCCAGTTTTTAAACCCTTCAAGAATTTTCTTGAAGGGTTTTGTTTTTCATTCTTCGTCTGATTAATCCAATCATAAGAAGTTCGTTAATAAGCTAAAAATATTTAACTGTTTTAGAATTTAATTGATATACAACAGATAAATCGAATTATCATAAAAATATGAAGGCAAATACAATCAGATATAAAATTTATTCTCCCTTTCTATTTTAAATATTTTATTCAATATAATAATCAAAACTTTAAAAATCAACTATTTCCAAATATTCAAAAATCATCTGCAAATAAAAGATTAGAACAATAATTATAAAAACCAAATATCATTTTCCAATCGTCATAGACACCTACTGCATCCGCATAATCCAAAATAAACAATTTCAATTTTTGCATTTTCTTGTAAAATGGCGTGTTTCATTTTCGCCATACAACCAACCACAAGAGCCTGATATGGATTTTCGTTTTGACATTGTGTATGAATATCGCGAGATGTTCTTTTACGGAGCATTAACCACTTTGGGTTTAACTGTGGCAGCTACTTTAGGCGGTACGGTTCTAGGGTTGTTCGGCGCATTGGCACGTATTATCCGCTTTGAAAAAGGCAACATTTTTACGCACACACTGGCATGGCTGCTGCGGACATGCTCGCTGGTTTACGTTACACTTTTTCGCGGTACACCTTTGTATGTACAGATTTTTATTTGGTATTTTGTTTGGGCAGTCGCACTTATCCACCCTACCGACGGTTGGCTGATTTCAGGCGACTTGGCTATCGAACTCCGCCGTAATTACGGTGCATTGATTGCGGGTACTCTGGCATTGATGGTAAATGCAGGCGCATATATTACGGAAATTTTCCGTGCCGGTATCCAATCTATCGACCGCGGTCAAATAGAAGCCGCCCGCTCTTTGGGTTTGACTTATCCTCAAGCTATGCGCTACGTGATTCTGCCTCAAGCATTGCGCCGTATGCTGCCTCCTCTGGCCAATGAATTTATTACCCTGTTGAAAGACAGCTCGCTGTTATCGGCAATTGCCGTTACCGAGTTGGCTTACGTACAGGCAACCATTTCGGGGCGTTATTCAATCTACGATACGCCGCTCTACACCGTGGCATTGATTTATCTGGTCATGACCATGTGCCTGAGCTGGATGTTCTCATGGCTGGAGAAACGCTACAACACTGCCGGACACCGTTAACTCTAGAGGCCGTCTGAAAACTTTTCAGACGGCCTCTTCACAATAAAATCCAAGCTATTCGGCCCAATCCTTTTTCTTGGAAGTTTTACCAATCCCCGGATTAAAGCTATTGGTCGGATCAAGTTGGCGGTAAAACTGTTTCAATGCGGGTTTGGCTTCATATAAATGACCCACGTTGTGCTCTGCCGGATATTGCGCACCGCGTTGGTCAAGCAGTTCCAGCATTTGGTGTTCCAAATCCATGCAGTTATGGCCTTTTTTCACGATATAGTCTTGGTGGAACACATGGCACATGAAATGGCCGTAGTAAAGTTTGTGGCTGATTTTACTGTCGATTTCAGACGGCAGCCGTTCAAACCAATCATCATCGTTACGGCGCAAGGCAATATCCAGCGCCACAATGTCTTCGACTTCTTGATCATGCACGGCACGGTAACGCACGGCGGCACCGGCTACGGCAAAGCGGTGCAGCATGGCCGCTTGGGTTTCTTCAGGGCTGCATTCAAAATAAGCACCCGATTTTTCGGCAAAATACGTTTTCAGAAATGCCCGTGCTTCTTCAACACCTTCACCACCCATTTTGAGAATCAGATGATGTTCATAACGGTTACGGTAATCACGCAAAGACTGCGGCAGGTGCTCAGGCAGGTATTTGCTGATGAATTGCAATGCCTTATCGGTAAAATGGGCAGGCAGAATGCCGAGTTTCTTGCCGACACGATCGGCTCTTGCTTTTAAATCAAATAATTGCGGCAGCCGATGCGTGCCGAATTTTTTAATCACCCAAAACGTGTCTTTGCCGTATTCGGCAGCCATATCGAAGGCATCGCGGTGAATGTATTCGCCGGAAACGGGCAGATTTTTAAAACTGCCCAATACGGTGCGGCGGATGTCGGTAAGTTCTTGGGTATCGTTGGTACCAATATAGAAAACAGCAGTATTTTTTTCCAAAGGAAAGGTATCCAAGCGCACGGCAAATACCATCAGCTTGCCGGCACAGCCCGATGCTTCGTAATGGCGAGCAGGGTCGGCATTGAAACGGGCGGCAGAGGGTTCGTCCACTTGGCGCACATGATTGCAGTAGGCATGATCGTGGCCTTTTCCGGCCTCGCGGGTAATGTCTTTTTGCTGATAATGATGGCCTTGCAGATTAGTAAGGATTTCCTCGGGGGTTTCGCCCAAATCAATGCCCAGATGGTTGATTAAATGCAGCTTTCCCTGTTCGTCTATTTGCGCGAACAAAGCCATTTCGGTATAAGCGGGCCCGCGTTGTACCAGTGCGCCACCCGAATTATTGCACACGCCGCCCAGCACGGATGCGCCGATACATGACGAACCGATCACGGAATGCGGTTCGCGCCCCAATGGTTTCAGCAGCAATTCAAGCTGATTCAAAGTAGCCCCCGGCAAGCACACAACCTGCTCGTTGTTGTTGATGGGGCGGATGATGTCCATACGCATGGTGTTCACAATCACGATATCGCGGTCGTAATCGTTGCCGTCGGGCGTGGAGCCGCCGGTCAGCCCCGTATTGGCGGCCTGCGTGAGCACGATCACATCGGCTTCCACACAAGCTTGCAGGACTTTCCATTGCTCCAACAAAGTGCCCGGCCGCACCACGGCAAGCGCTTTACCTTCGCCGAAACGGTAGCCTTGGCGGTAGGGTTCGGTTTTGGCCGGATCGGTAATGATGTAAGGCCGGCCGACTATATCGGTAAGAGCTTGAATCAGTTGGGTGGCAGTCATGAAAAATTTTTCCGGTCAAATAAATAGATCAGATAAGGAGTGTGCTATCTTTTTATTGTCGGGTCAAATACCAAGAGGCCGTCTGAAAACTTTTCAGACGGCCTCTTGATTCATCAGGCATTAAATCGAAGCGTTCACAAACGCAACCAATTGACCTTTGGCCAATGCGCCTACTTTAGTAGCCACGTTTTGGCCGTCTTTGAAAACCATCAAGGTCGGAATGCCGCGCACGCCGAATTGGGCGGGGCTTTGCTCGTTTTCGTCGATATTGATTTTAACCACTTTCAGACGGCCTTCAAATTCGGCAGCCACTTCGTCCAAAATCGGGGCGATCATTTTGCAGGGGCCGCACCACGGTGCCCAGAAATCCAATAATACGGGCACGTCTGATTTCAACACGTCTTGTTCGAAAGTAGCGTCGGTAGCATGTACGATTAAATTACTGCTCATGTTGTTTTCCTTTTCAAATGGTAGGGAATGGAAAGCCATTCGGTTAACTTGACGTTTGCAAGGATAGAGGTTGGCAAACAAAATTTCAAGGGCTGCCGTAGGCTAATAGTTTTTGAGTATAGTCCGCATCAGGTTTCGCAAACACCGCTTCCAACCCGCCCTGCTCGACCACATGCCCGTCTTTCAGCACCATCACGCGGTGCGACAAGGCGCGGATGACGGCCAAATCGTGGCTGATGATGATCAAACTCAAGCCGTGTTTTCTTTGCAAATCAGCCAGTAATGCCAAAATCTGCTGCTGCCACTGCACATCGAGCGCGCTGGTAGGTTCGTCGAGCACCAGCACTTGCGGCTTCACGATAATGGCGCGGGCAATCGCCAACCGCTGCCGCTGGCCACCTGAAAAAGCGTGCGGATAGCGGTCGAGAATATCTTCGGGCAGTCCGACTTGTTGCAGCACTTCCACCACACGCTCACGCATGGTTTCGCGGCTCATCGCCGGCTCATGCACACGCAAGGCTTCGGAGACAATATCAAACACATTCATACGCGGGTTAAACGCGCCGAACGGGTCTTGAAACACCATCTGCACGGCTTTTCTCAATTCCGGCCGCGATGGTGCGCCGTTGATTTTCAGACGGCCTTCCGACTCCATCAAACGCATTACCGCCTTGGCCAGCGTGGTTTTGCCGCTGCCGCTTTCGCCGATAATGCCCAGCGTTTCGCCTGCTTTTAAGTCGAACGACAATGGATGCAGCAACACTTTGCTGCGTTTTTTAAACCACCCTGCCCGCTCGCCCACCGCCACGCTGATGTTTTCCGCCTCGAGCACGGTTGCGGCATGTTCGGCCAAAGGCTGCACTTGCCGCACTGCGCCGGCGTTCAGCAGCATTTTGGTGTATTCGTGCTGCGGATGCGCAAACACCTGCGCGGCCTCGCCCTGCTCGACAATCCGCCCGTGCCGCATCACGGCGATATCGTCGGCGAAACGGCGCACCAAATTCAAATCGTGGCTGATGTACACCAAAGTCATGTTGTGGCCGGCCTGCAAGCGCGAAAGCAAATCGAGAATCTGCGCCTGCACCGCCACATCCAGCGCGGTGGTCGGCTCGTCGGCAATCAGCAATTTAGGCTCCGCCGCCACCGCCATCGCAATCATCGCCCGCTGCCGCTGACCGCCCGAAAGCTGGAACGGAAAGGCAAACACCTTCTCTTCAGGATTCCGAATACCCGTTTCCGCCAGCAACTCCACCGCCCGCGCCCATGCCTGCTTGGGCGGCAAACCCAGATGCAGCGTCAACACTTCAGCAATCTGCTTGCCCACGCGCATCACGGGGTTCAAAGCCGTCATCGGCTCCTGAAACACCATGCCGATTTCCCTGCCGCGCAATTTTTGCAGCGCGCGCGGCGATTTATCGAGCAGGTTTTCGCCGTTGAATTTCAGACGGCCTTCAAACGACACCGCCGGATTCAACTGCATCATGCCCTGCGCCAACACAGTTTTACCGCTGCCGCTCTCGCCCACAATCGCCAACTTTCGGCCTTGTTTGACGTTGAGGTTGATGTCGTGCAGCACCTGCTTGCAGGGGAAAGAGGCGTTTAGGTTTTGGATTTCGAGAATGTTCATTGACTTAAATATTATTCTTCTTGCTGATATTCTTTTTTTAAATACCCCTCCATTAAATCTCTAGCAATTGCTTTAAAAATTAGCATATGCTCTATAACCGTATCAAAAGCTTCGTCTAACGGCAAAAGTGCATCAGTATAATTAGGATATTCTTCTAACAATCTCTCTAAATCTAATTTAACAGGTAAAAATATTACTCTTTCCTCACTACCTGCCCCAACATATTGAAAGTTAGCTTGAGATAATTCTGGATACTTCTCAAATTGTTTCTGCATAAAACTTTTAGATTCTTTAGCGGTTAGCGTAAAAAAATTTCTGTTAAAACCAAATCTAATACCAGATTCAATAATCTCCCCATCTTCATACCGTCCTAAATCAGTAAATACACTTAACCACTTAAATTCATGTGTACTAATTTTATGACGTGTTTTAATATCCCAAGTAAACCAAATCGCTTCACTCTCTTTCTTACCTTCCAAATTCATTGGCCACATAGTGTCTTGTTTAACTTCTTTATACCACTCCTGAAATTTTGTATCTATTTTGTGATAAAACTCATCATCAATTTTGCCTAAAAGTTCATAAGACTTCTCCAGCATATCCAAATTTTTCAAAACCAGTTTAGCCAGCTCTTGTTCAGTATTGTTCATTTTAAAATCCTTTATAGTGATGCAAAGTGATTAGCCAATTGGTTAAAAATAACCTGCTGATATGGAGAATAGTGTGAATACGAAGAAATTGTTTGCCTTAAACATTTAGCAATCTCCTGCCAAGAAAGCAAAATCACTTTATCGTGCAGTAATGTATCATGTGGAAGTTGTTTATTTTTCGTGAGAAATAGCAAATGTTTTTGTGATGCCGTTTCTTTATTCAAGCGTTCCCAGTAACGCCGTAATTGGCTGTTGTGCTGATTTATTGCCTCATTAGCGTCTACTTTCGCTTCCAAAAACAAACAGGTGCTTCGGCTTTTTATCACGATATCTATGCGTTCGGAGATATTACCGTATTGACAAATCTCAAACTGAGTTGCGTAAGGTTCATATCTTAAATAGTCAATTACCAAACCCAAGCGGTTTTCTTTATCAATAAATTTCAATAGATCCAATAAAAAACACTTCCCCAAGCCGTGATCGCCTTTTTCGTCCATCAACCAGCCTAAAACTTCACAATTTTTCAGCTCCGATCTGCCTATCCTCACAAACTGCCAAAGGTTCATCTGCATTCCTGCCCGAAATAAGGCATCATCTCTCTCCCGATAAGCATCCAAAAATTTTTTTAATTCAGAAGCATCCAAATTTATAGAATAATCAATCTCAGCTTTTGCTTTCTGCTCAGGTTGTTTTTCATATAAACATCTAAACTCATCATAAAACTTAACAAACTGCTGCTGAAAATTCGATTGATTCATCACTCTCTCCCTTAACATTCTAAAATTACAGAAAAAATCCTTAAACTTATCTACTTCCATCATTACTTTCCATATGCCAAGGGAAATACAAAAGCAATGCTTTTTTAAATTTAAATATTGATAGAGAAATGGCCTTTATCTATTTTATGTCCGCGCCCTAACATCAAACGCATACCGCAGCCCTTCGCCTATCATCACCAGCAGCAACAGCATCACCGTCAGCGCGCCGACGGCCGACAGGCCTATCCACCATGCGTCGAGATTGTCTTTGCCTTGCGCCAGCAGTTCACCCAAGCTGGCTTGCGAAGCGGGTACGCCCAAGCCGAGGAAGTCGAGGCTGGTTAAGGCCAGCACCGCGCCGGAAATGCGAAACGGTAAAAACGCCAGCACCGGCGCTAAGCTGTTGGGCAGAATGTGCCGCCACATAATCGTGCGGTTGCCCACGCCCATGCTTTTTGCCGCCAGCACATAATCGGCCTGACGGTTTTTGAGAAACTCGGCACGCACGTAGTCCGACAAGCCCATCCAGCCGAACAGCGACAGAATTACCAGCAGCACCAGCAGGCCGGGATTGAAAAACGACGATAAGATAATCAGCAAATAAAGCTCGGGCAGCCCGCCCCAGATTTCGAGAAACCGCTGCATTACCAAATCGACCTTGCCGCCAAAATAGCCCTGCACCGCGCCTGCCAGCACGCCGATAAGGGTGGTTACGGCGGTTAAGGCCAGTGCAAACAGCAGCGAATCGCGAAAGCCGTACACCAACCGCGCCAACACGTCGCGCCCGCGGTCGTCGGTGCCGAGCCAATGGTTTTCAGACGGCCCCGCAGGGTCTGGCTGCGTGTCGAAATCGTTAAGGGTATTGGCGGCGTAAGGATTGGGCAGATACACGGCGTGGTTGCCGTTGGAAGTGATATTGTGCCGCACCAAAGGGTCGAGGTAATCGGCGGGCGTGTCGAAATCGCCGCCGAACTCGGTTTCATGATAGGTGTTGACGAGCGGGAAGTAATATTGGCCGTTGTAGTGTATCCATAACGGTTTGTCGTTGCTCCAAAGCGGCGCAAGTATGGCGAAGGCAAACAGCCAAGCCAGCAGCAGCAAACTGAAATAACCGCGCTTATGCTGCTTAAACGCCCGCCATGCGGTTTGGGAAGGATTCGGTTGCATAGGTTTAATCGTCATGAAAACAGGGGAAAAGGATAACGGTTTTCAGACGGCCATGCCACAGCAATTTTGTTTATACTGCGGATATAGGCGGAAATCGGCATGTTCCGCTATGGTTAACCAGGAGAAAAAATGAAAAAATTACTGCAAATGCATTTCAGTTTTCACGGACCGTTCGGTTCGGAAATGGCTGCCCAACTGCGGGAGCTGGCCGAATCGATTAATCAGGAGCCGGGCTTTATTTGGAAAGTGTGGACGGAAAGCGAGAAAAACCAAGAGGCCGGCGGAATTTATCTTTTTGAAAACGAAGAAACCGCTCTGGCTTATGTGGAAAAGCATTCCGCCCGTTTGAAAACGTTCGACATCAACGAGGTGGTTTACAAAATCTTTGATGTCAACGAACCGCTCACGCTGATTAACCGCGGCAAATTGGGTTAATTGTTCTCTCTATTTATTCAATGTATTACAGGCCGTCTGAAACGCCGGATTGTTTTTCAGGCGGCCTGTTTTCTATCAGCCAAACTGCCTTTTCCCTCTCGAAACAGAATCATCACAAAAGATGTTGATAACTATTCTCAAATTATCTATAATGTTACACCATAACATTTAAGAGAGGATTGTATCGATGAAACCGAATCTGCACCCCGAAAACTACCGCACCGTATTGTTCTACGACAGCGGAGCCGAAGAAGGCTGGCTTATCCGCTCGTGTGCCGACACCCACGGTAAAACGATGAAATGGAAAGACGGCAACGAATACCCCGTATTCATGCTCGATACTTCTTCCGCCTCCCATCCGGCGTACACCGGCAAACAACGCCAGTTCCACACCGAAGGGCGCGCCAGCAAGTTCAACCAACGCTATCAATCGATGATGGGTTCACTCAGAAAGGACAAATAATGCAAGTATTATCTTCGCTGAAAACGGCTAAAAAACGCCACCGCGACTGCCAGATTGTGCGCCGCAAAGGTAAAGTTTATGTAATCTGCAAAAGCAACCCCCGCTTTAAAGCCCGCCAGCGTTAATGCGCTTGGATACGTCAAAGGCCGTCTGAAAATATTTTCAGACGGCCTTTGGTTATATTCTCCTACTTCTGCCCGCCGAAGTGAATGCGCGGATCGACCCACGAATAGGAAATGTCTGACAGCAACTTCGCCAGCAAACCCATCAACGTAAACACATACAGCGTGCCCATCACCACCGGATAATCGCGTTTCATCACCGCCTCATAAGAAAGCAAACCCAAGCCGTCGAGCGAAAACAGCGTTTCAATCAGCAGGCTGCCGGTAAAAAATGCACCGATAAAAGCGGCGGGAAAGCCGGTAATCAACGGAATCATGGCGTTGCGGAACACGTGCTTCATTAAAATCTGCTTTTCCGGCAAACCTTTAGCGCGCGCGGTATAGACATATTGGCGGCGGATTTCTTCGAGAAACACATTTTTGGTCAGCACCGTCATCACCGCCAGATTGCCCGCCACCGAAGCGGTAATCGGCAAAGCCATGTGCCACAGATAATCGGTTATTTTCGCGCCCCAACCGAGTATTTCCCAATCATCGCTTACCAAACCGCCTTGTGGAAACCATGCGAAAAAGCTGCCGCCGCCAAACAACACCAGCAGCACCAAACCCAACACAAACGGCGGAATGGTGTAGCCGACCAAAATCACGATGCCCGATACCGCATCAAACCGCGAACCGTCGCGCACCGCCTTAGCAATGCCCAGCGGAATACAAATCAAATAAGTCAGAAAAAACGTCCACAAGCCCAAACTCATCGACACCGGCATTTTTTCTTTCACCAATTCCAGCACCGTTTGATGATGAAAAAAACTCTCGCCCAAATCAAAACGGGCGAACCGCCACACCATGTCGAAAAAACGCGTGAGCGGCGGTTTGTCGAAACCGTAAAGCGCATTGAGCGCGGCCATATCGTCGACACTCAAACTACCGCCGCGCTTCAATATACCGCCGGCCTGAGCCGCCGTTTCACCCCCTACTCCGCCTTGCGTAAGCTGTTGCACCATCTGCTCCACCGGCCCGCCGGGTACGAACTGGATCACGGCAAACGTTACTGCCAAAATGCCCAACAGCGTAGGCACCAGCAAGAGCAGACGATGAAAAATATACCGCCACATAGAGTGATTACCCGAAATCAAAAGATGCAGGCATCTTATCATATTGAGGCCGTCTGAAAAGATTGGCTTTTTCAGACGGCCTTTGATAAGGATTCGATATTTTGTTGCCGTTCAGAAGGCTCTGCCGATGCCGGAGCGGTGTTATTGCGGAAATAGCTACGGCAAAGATTTTCCAGCTACGGTAACAGTTTATCGGCATTTAGAATATTATGCGGATCAAGTTGGGCTTTGATGGCACGCATCAACGCAATCTCCGCTTCACTGCGCACCCGCGGCAGCCAATGTTTTTTTACTTTACCGATGCCGTGTTCCGCCGCAATCGTGCCGTTGCAGGCCAAAACATTTTCGTAAACAATGGTATTTACCGCATCTTCATATTCATATACGTCGTTGCTTAACACTTGCGGCAAAAACGTATTGTAATGCAGGCTGCCGTCTCCCAAATGCCCGAATACCACTATCCGGATATCGTTAAAGGCCGTCTGAAGTGCCGCACCGCAAGATTCTACAAATTCGGCAACGCGGGCAATCGGTACGGCAATATCATGCTTAATGCTTGCACCCAAACTGCGCTGCGAGGCGGAAATATTCTCACGCAAAGTCCATAATTCGTTGCGGTCGGTTTCGGAATAGGCCAACACCGTATTTTCAAACCCCCGCTCGAACAGGAATTCCGCCAACAGGCTACCCAAATCATCCCGCTCCACCGAATCGGTAAGCTCTAACAACACATGCCATTTTGCATCGGTGGGCGGGCGCAGGCGGCTGAAATCCGACGACAGCGACAACGCAAAACCGCTAACCAATTCGAAGCTGCACAAGCGTTCGGCAAACTTTCCCTGCATCAAGGTCAGCAGCTCCACCGCCCGACCGATTGAATCCACGCCCACCCAAGCGGTTTCCGTGGTTTCCGGTTGTGCAAACAGTTTCAACGTCGCTCCCGTGATAATGCCCAATGTTCCTTCGCTGCCGATAAACAAATGCCGCAAATCGTAGCCGGTGGTATTTTTATGCAGCGGGTGCAGGTGCGACACCAGTTCGCCGTTGGGAAGCACCACTTCCAAACCCAGCACCAAATCGCGCATGGTTCCGTAGCGCAACACATTCAAACCACCCGCATTACACGCAATATTTCCACCGATCTGGCACGAACCTTCACTCGCCAAGCTCAGCGGAAACAACCGGCCTGCGCTTTCCGCCGCTTCCTGCACCTGCCGCAGCACCGCTCCGGCATCCACGGTGATGGCATTGTCGGCCAAATTGATTTCCCTGATACGGTTCAATTTGGAAAGGTTCAACAGCACGCCGCCTTCAGGCACTGCGGCACCGCACAAACCCGTGTTTCCACCCTGAGGAGTTACCGCGATTTTATTGTCAAAACAAAACCGCATTAGTTTTTGCACCTGCTCCACACTCTGCGGCTGCGCAACGATATCCGCCCTGCCCTGATAACGGCCGCGCTGGTCGGTAAGCCATGCGGCAGCGTCTTCAACCACGCTTACCCCGTTTTCCGCTAAAAATTTTTCCAATTGTTGTGGTAGTGTTTGGCGGTTCATGCTTTACCTGATTTCATTGATGTAATAACGATGAGGCCGTCTGAAATCCCTGTTTTCAATAATCGGCCTGACAAATTGCAAATATCGGCAACAATCTATTCCCGCTTTATGCCGATATGCGTATTCATCATACAATACAACCCAATCAACTTTAAGACGGCAAAACAAAAAGCAGGATACTTATTCAAGTATCCTGCTTTTTATTGTATATGTGCCAAATAAAAATTATTTAGCAGCTTCGGCAGAAGCAGCAGCTTCAACAGCGGAAGCAGCGGCATCGGCAGCAGAGGCAGCTTCAACAACGGCGGCAGAAGCGTCGGCAGCGCCTTCTGCAACAGCTTTTTGTGCGTCGGCAGCAGCTTCTGAAGCAGCGGTAGAGGCTTCAGCAGCAGCTTCTGAAGCTGCAGATGCTGCTTCCGTTACTGCTTCAGAGGCTTTAGCAGCAGCATCTTGAGCTTTTTCTGCGTTACCGCCACAAGCAGCTAAAAACAAAGACATCAGGGCAGCAGCAAACAATGATTTTTTCATTTTAAATACCTTTTAAATCGACTTAATAAAATTTAAAAAACAAACGGCCATAACCTTTACAGGGCAGACCTTAGTTTAGGAATTCATTACCGAATCCTCAAACGACTATGCCCGACACGATATGCCGATACAACAGAACAAATACCTGAGATTCAGCAAGAATATGATGCTTAGTCATATGGAAGCGTAAATAAGTTCAAAAGAAATAGCCATTTTTATCGTGAAATTTCTATCAAAATTTAAGTTTGCATTGATATTTCAAAAGATTTAACAACAAAGCAATAAAAAAATATTTTTTGATATGTGGCAAAATTTTTTATCTTTTTATTAAAAAGTCGCAAATAAGCAACATCAATTTCAAAAACAACGTCATATTCAACAGTTTTCTTCCGTTGCTGGCACAAACTATCGGGGCGGGTGCGGTTAATGCTGTGTTACAATGATCGGAATTTTCCATTTCCAAATGATAAAAGGATTTCTAAAATGACTATCCAAAAAAATTCCGTCGTTACTCTGCACTACGAAATGTATGATATCAACGACCAGCTACTCGACAAAACCGAGCAGCCCATTGTTTATTTACACGGCGGTTACGACGGTATTTTCCCGTTGGTAGAAGAAGCGTTACACGGCAAAAACGTGGGGGATGCAGTAGACGTTATTTTGTCTCCCGATGATGCTTTCGGCGAGCAAGACCCCGAATTGGTGCGCATTGAAAGCGTAGACGTTTTCCCGGTAGAAGTAGAAGTAGGTATGATGTTTGAAGCCGACGACCCCGAAACCGGCGACGTTTGGGTTTACCGTGTAACCGATGTTGCCGACGGCAAAGCCGTGGTAGACGGCAACCACCCGTTGGCAGGCATGAAAATCCGCTTCAAAGCCACGGTAGAAAGCGTGCGTGATGCGGAACAAGAAGAAATCGAACACGGCCACGTTCACGGCGAGCACGGCCACCATCACTAAATCGCCGCTTTCCGAAATTTTTCGAAAAGATTGTTTATCGGCTGAAAAAAAGGCCGTCTGAAAATTTCAGACGGCCTTTTTACATTAATCCGCCAACACTTTGAATTCACCTTGCGGCATGAATTTCGCGGCATCCAACGGAGAATGTTTTTCAAAATACTGTTTTAAAATCTCGGCATCAACGAATCCGGTATTGACGTACTTCGGATGGTCGGACACTTTCGGATAAGCATCCCCGCCCGAAGCCAGATAGCTCGGAATACTCAAGCGGTAAGTTTTGCCGTCGTCCACCGGCTGCCCGCCGACACGGATATCGCTGACCTGCTGTTTCTCGTAATTAACGCTTAAGCCGACATTGTCAAACTGGGGATAACCGCCGGAACCGCGCTGTTTCAAACCCACAACTTTAAGATAACTTTTCAGCTCGCTGCCGGTTAAATCGACATAGCTCACGATGTTGCCGAACGGTTGCGTTTTCAAAATACTTTTATAGGTTACGTCGCCGGCAGGAATCGAATCGCGGATACCGCCGCTGTTTACAATAGCCAAATCCGCACGGGTCCGTTCGCGCTGCGCGTATGCAACCAAGCGTCCCAGATTGGTTTGTTGGTGGCGGACAATGCTGCGGTCGCCTTCGAGTTTGCCGTTAACCGAACCTACTTTAACGCCGAGCAATTTATCGCCTTTCGCCTGATATTTACCCAGCCTGTAAGCGAGTATTTTGTCTTGTGCGATTTCGTTTTGATACAGTTTGTATTCGGTTTTGCCGTCGGCGGTTTTTACTTCGTATTTCAAATTGACCGGAATCAGACGGTAAGATTTGAGGGTCAGTTTTCCGTCTTTAAATTCAAAGTCGGCGCGCCCCAAATATTTGCCCCACTCTCCGGCCTGCATAATCCATGTGCCGTTTTGATAGTCCGGACGGCAGTCGTCTCCCGGTTTATAAGGTTCTTTCAGACGGCCTGCCTCATCCAAACAAACGGCCGTATGGCTGTGGCCGCCGATAATCATGTGGAAAGACTGCTTCGGCAGGCCGCGCGCCAGAGAAACGTCTCCGGGAGCGTTGTAACCGTGTTTGCCGTCGTGATAATAGCCCAGATGGGTCAGCGCGATTTTGATGTCGGGCGTGCGTGCATCCACTTCTTTTAAGACGGCCGCCGCCGCTTTTTGGGACGGTTCGAACACAACCTCGGTCGTGTATTCGGGATTGCCTATTGTGGCGGTATCTTCGGTCGTTAAACCCACAATCGCAATTTTCAAACCGTTTTTCCTCAAAATAACATAAGGTTTGACCAATGGCTTGCCGTTTTTCTTCCAACGGGCATTGGCGGAAAGAAACGGAAATTTCGCCCATTTTTCCTGCATATCCAAAAGCTGCAACGGGTTATCGAACTCATGGTTTCCCAAAGCCATCGCCGCATAACCGATGGCGTTCATACCCTCAATATCGGGGTGGGCATTCTGTATATCGGATTCGGGCACGCCGGTATTGACATCGCCCGCACTCAAAACAATAACCGAACCACCCGCTTTTCTCACTTCCCTTTTAATCTGCTTCACCAAAGTCCGATGCGCCGGCAAACCGTATTCGCCCTGCGCATTCTGCCAAAAACGCCCGTGCAGGTCGTTGGTGTGGAGTACGGTTAAGGAATAAGTTTTGCCGGGTTGGTAGGCATGGGCAAGCGCAGGCAGTAACAATGCCATCAATAAAGTATGTTTCATATCGCGGCCTTTCTGTTATCAAGCAGATTAAAATAAACAAAAATATTATAAACACAACAATCCGGATACCAACAGCGGTAAAAAGGCCGTCTGAAACTTTTTAAACTTTTCAGACGGCCTCTTTGATTCATAAACGGCTCCATATCATCGGAATGATTCTAACAACAGGCAAACTCTCTGCTACATCATTGCCATCAGCGACGGCGGAATGGGCGTAAATTGCGATTTTGATGCTTTGCATTCTTTTGCCAATTCGATTTGTGCACCACGTTCATGCCTTGCGATAAATCTCAACTGACACGAAACAACCTCGAGCTCTTCCGGAAACGATGTCCGATAAGTGCAGTCGATCCTGCGTTTTTCCACATCCACCACCACCGTATCCAAAATCAAATCTTTGCAAAGAGACAAATTGGCCGGCGTGTACACATGGGCAAACACGGTTTCCACCGGCAGGGAAACCGTGAAATGTTGATTGGGCGCTTGGAAAGAATGTACCAATCCGGTGAATCCGAATTCATAAATATGGTTGGGTTTGAAATGTTGCAGTTGCAACGACGGATGCGCACCGTTCCAATATGCCATGGAAAAATCTTCCGGCAGCAACGGAGCGCGCTTTTCTATCCATTCCGCATCCGCCGTACCCGTATGCCGCGCACGCCGGGCAAAATATCGGGGGAAAAAGCCGAAACCTTCGGGCATGGCAATTTCGCTCGGGTCTCTCACCGGCTTGGCGGGATTGTAAATCTGATGGGCGGGCAACATGCGTTTGGCGCTGTTTTTCTGCAAAAATGCTTTCGGATAATAGCCCATGCCGATAGCGTTTTCCTGATACCCTTCGTGGTCGTCTTCCACCTCGCTGCCGCCGAAAGCGAATTCGTAACGGATCGGCAGCGAATCGATGGGGGAAGCCTCACCCAAAGTCCAGCCCAATGCTTCCCTCACCCAATAACGGGGGCCGGTAACGGCCAAAGGCTTTTCATAATCGCCGATCTGCACGGAAACCGGAAATTGTCCGACCATTCTGTCGTCGGGTGCGTAAGCGGTGGCGTTAACCACGATATCCACTTTCGGTTTATAAAGTGAAAAATCGCTTTCGAGCAAGGTTGTCGTCTGCGACGGCTCGCCGTAAAAAGTGTCGGCAAACGTAAGCGGCGTTTGCGTGCGGGCAAACTGAAGCTCTGTCTGCCCGGTTGCCGGATCGATTTCAAATTCATAGCTGACTTTGGCAACAACAACATCATACGCCCGATCCAACTGGTCGACATTTTTAAATTGCTGCGTATGAAAACAGGTAAAGTTTTCCAGCTCAAACATGGCGGTTCTTCTCTAGTTGATGTCCACTTTTTTACCGTCCATATCCACCACTTTGGTGCCGACGACTTTGATTTTTTTGCTGACAATCGCAATCTTGTTTTTATCCATCACAATCATGGAATTACCGACTTGCAGGGTAATTTTGGAATTGGCGGACAAAGTAATGTTGCGGCCTGCATTGAGGCCGATGTTCATGCCGGCATTGATGCTCATGATCAGGCCGACGCTGTGCATTTCCGCCGCGCCGACGTTGGTCATCCAACCGCCGCCGACGTTCAGCATATAGCCCGCACCGATATTGGTCATCTGGCCGATGCCGACGTTGTTCATACCGTTTTTGCTCACCGTTTCCTGTTTGTTGCCGCCGATGCTGCTGACTTCGTTTGAAACAACGGTTTTGTTGCGGTTGGCTCCGACGGTAAACGCTTGGTTTTGGCCGACGGTAACGTTTTGATCCTGCCCCACCGTCAAAGCCTGACTTTGGCCGATGGTTACATTTTCGTTTTGACCGACCGAACGGCTGCGGTTCATCGCCACGTCGACGCTTTGGTCTTTACCCACGCTGGTGCTTTGGTTTTGACCGACGCTGATGCTTTGGTTTTGGGTGATGCTGGCCGTTTCGTTTTGGCCCACCGATTTGGTACGGTTTTGGGTAATCGAAGCCGTTTCGTTTTTCTGAACGGTTTTCGCCCTGTCGCCCACCACCGTTACCGTTTCGTTATTACCGATGGTGGTGGTGCGGTCGTTATTGACGTTGCGGGTTTCGTTGTTTTTAACCAGCGATGTCAAATCTTTCTGCGCCTGAAAATTCACCATTTCAGAGCCGGCGGTATCGTTGAACATCAACTCATTAAAGTTGGAAAGCGGCGAATTGAAACTTTTACTCTTAATACCGGATTGCTTGGCGGCGGCAGGGAAACCCCACGGCGGCGACATTGCACTGTTATACAGACGGCCCAATACGATCGGCCGGTCGGCATCGCCGTTAATGAAATCGACCAATACTTCTTCGCCGATACGCGGCGTATTGATGGAACCGTATCCCGCACCGGCCGAGCCTTGCGTTACGCGCACCCAATTGGAGCTGTTTTCATCCATTTTGCCGTAGCGGTCCCAATGGAATTGAACTTTAATATCGCCGTATTCGTTGGTATAAACTTCTTCTCCGGCCGGGCCGGTTACCGTTGCGGCCTGCGTACCCAACACTTTCGGTTTGGGTGTTTTCAGCGGCGGGCGGTATTGGTACGACTTCGGCAATACGCGGAACGAAATTCTGAATTTGCCGATACGGTCGCCGGTGGTATAGCCGGCTTCTTCAAAATCGTAGTTTGCCTTCAAAATCGTATATTCGGTATTGGATGACGAATGCGGGTGTCTGCTCAAGGTAAACGTATAGCCCGGAGCAATCGTCAACGCCGTGCCGGAGCCGGTAATGACTTTGGTTTGGCTTTTCAAATCTTCGCTGCGCACTTGGCTGTAATTCTGCGCTTCGGAAACATCGCTGAAGCCGGTATAGAAATCATAATGTTCCATAGAAACCGAGCTGAAATCATGAACGGAATCTGAAGACTTCATCGGCACTTTGGCGTTTTTATAATTGTATTCTTGTGTAACGAACTGGCTGGATTTCAGAGAGTCCCGCTCTTCCCAGATGTCGATATAAGCAGTGCTGGGCGCGCCCGGCGCAGTCTGGCGGGAGTGATAAGGAATGTTGGAAGAAGGAATCGCCTGCAAAATGCCGACATCGTCTGCGATAACCAGCTCGTGCGAGCCGTTGCTGTGGGTGAAATAATAGTAAATGCCTTCTTGTTCAAACAAGCGGTTTAGGAAATCGAAACTGGTTTCTTGATATTGAACGCAAAAGCCCCTTGTCCGATACCCTTTTTGGCATTTCACTTGATACGGGAATCCGAACGGCGATAAAACTTCATTGGCAATATCCAACACCGATTTATCAACGAACACCCTGCTGTCTACATTTTGAGTGAGATACCACATAAAAGGGCGGGCGGTACAAGCATAAGCATGGTAGCCCTCTTCGTCTTCATCTTCGCCGATGTAGCCGAAATCAGTAACCAAACCGTTCAGGTAGCGCGGGCTGCCCGCTTCGGTATCGATTTCCAGCGTTACGGGCTGGCCGACAATATCGCGGCCTTGCAGATTAGGATCTTTAGAAACGAAAGTGATATCGAATTTAAAAAGTTCCGAAACCGCTTCGGTTCCTTCCAGCTTTTTAAACAACAAACTTTGACCTAAAGGCGTTTGAGCAATGACTGTTCTGTTCATTTAGAATATTCCTGATTGGAGAATCCGGCTCCGGTACGCTGCCTTAATTAAGAGCCGAATCACACACCCGACCGACAATACCGTTCAAATCAACGACATGCTGCCAACCTACTGTTCAAACTGCGGTATAAATTATAGCAAAATACAGTAAATTATTATTACTTATTATGTGTAGACTATACTTGCAAAGATAAGGTTCCGATTGCAACGAACGCTTTTTACACTTCCCCCGAGGCCGTCTGAAATCCGTGTTTTTCAGACGGCCTGACGGCTTTCGAAACCGGCCGAAGCAAGCTCGAGGCATAAGAAGCAATATGCGGCGAACAATACTTTGCAAAATACCGGCCAATAAAAAAAGCAGGCACAAACCTGCTTTCCGATACTATTTCACATGACGCAAATAATTGAGCAGCAGCGGCACGGGGCGACCGGTTGCGCCTTTTTCTTTGCCTGATTTCCATGCGGTTCCGGCGATATCCAAGTGCGCCCACGAGTAATCTTCGGTGAAGTAAGACAAAAACACTCCTGCGGTAATCGTGCCCGCACCGGGCGTGCCGATGTTGGGAAGATCAGCAAAATTGGATTTAAGCTGTTCTTTATAAGTGTCGAACAGCGGCAACTGCCATGCTTTGTCGTCGGTATGTTTGGCGGCGGCAAGCAGGCTGTCGACCAGTTTCTGATTGTTGCCCATCACACCGCTCACATCATGGCCGAGCGCCACAATACATGCGCCGGTAAGCGTAGCTACGTCAATCACCGCTTTAGGTTTGAACTGTTCGGCATAAGTGAGCGCATCACACAAAATCAGACGGCCTTCCGCATCGGTGTTGAGCACTTCGATGGTCAAGCCTTTCATGCTGGTTACAATGTCGCCCGGTTTGTTCGCACCGCCGGAAGGCATGTTTTCGCAAGTGGGCACAATGGCAATCAGGTTGATCGGCAGTTTCAGCTTGGCGGCGGCACAGAAAGTACCGATAACGCTGGCTGCGCCGCACATATCGTATTTCATTTCATCCATATTCAGGCCGGGCTTCAGGGAAATGCCGCCTGAATCGAAAGTGATGCCTTTGCCCACCAGCACGACAGGAGCTTCGTTTTGGTCTTTCGCGCCGAAATAAGAAAGTTCGATCAAATACGGTTTCTGTTTGCTGCCTTTGGCCACCGACCAAAACGCACCCATATTTTTCTTGATGTAGTCTTTATCGAGAATTTTTACCGATGCGCCCACTTTTCCGGCTTCTTCTTTGGCCGTTTCCGACAAAAATTTGGGGGTACACTCATTGGGAGCCGCATTGCCGAGGTCTTTGCAGATGTTTACACCGTGAATCTGGGCTTCTGCCACTTCCAAGGCTGTCTGAACGGCTTGGGTGTGTTCGGCACAGAAAAACACCGCTTTTTCCAATTTGACCGGTTTGCTTTCTTTTTTATAGCGCTCGAAACGGTAAACGGCATTACCGAATGCCTCGGCAAACACTTCCGTTACCAAAGCGGCATTTTTCTTATTAAACGGCGCGATACACACGCTGACCCGCTCTTGTTTCTGCGCCCAAACAGCAGCTTCTGCCGCGGCTTTGGCAACGGTTTCACGTTTCATGTCTTTCAGGCGCACAACGGCAATCGCTTTCAAGCTGCCATCTTCAGATGCCTTGGTTTCGGCAAACGCCTGATCTTCTTCCAATGCTCCGCACAGCAATGCGACAGTCGGATTGTCGCTATTTTCGCTGCATGGGCAGGCATCTTCACAAATGTAAAGCAGCGCCCCCGCTTGGGTTGGCTGCAATTTTTCGGCTTTTATGCTAAATTCCATGTTTATTCTCCTGATTGAAACGGTGATTCAAATGGATTTTTTCAGACGGCCTCCAAAACGAATGCAGGCCGTCTGAAACATATTGGTTCGATTGTACTCTCATATCAGGCCGTCTGAAACGCCTCGGGCCGACCGAATACACTCCCCGCATAAAAGCGGCAAGATTTTTTATGATTTATCAACGCAATTTTATTAAAGAACTTTCGTTCACGGCAGTCGGCATCTTCGTGGTGCTGCTGGCGGTTTTGGTATCGACCCAAGCCATCAACTTGCTCGGACGTGCCGCCGACGGCCGCGTGGCGATTGATGCCGTGGCCGCACTGGTCGGCTTCTGGATCATCGGCATGACTCCGCTGCTGCTGGTACTGACCTCTTATATCAGCACCCTTACCGTGCTCACAAGATATTGGCGCGACAGCGAAATGTCGGTTTGGCTTTCCTGCGGGTTGGCACTGAAGCAATGGATACGCCCCGTATTGCAATTCGCCGTGCCGTTTGCCATTCTGATTGCCGTGATGCAGCTTTTCGTGATGCCGTGGGCCGAGCTGCGCAGCCGTGAATTTGCCGAAATCCTCAAGCAGAAACAAGAGCTTTCTTTAATCGAAGCGGGCGAATTCCGCACCCTCGGCAAACGCAACGGACGGGTGTATTTCGTTGAAACCTTCGATGTCGATTCCGGCATTATGAAAAACCTGTTTCTGCGCGAGCACGACAGCAAAGGCAACGACAACATTATCCTCGCCAAAGAAGGCACTTTTTCTTTAAAAGAAAACAAACGCACGCTGGAATTAAGCAACGGCTACCGTTACAGCGGCACGCCCGGCACAGCCGACTACAACCAAGTATCGTTCGAACATCTCAGCCTGATCATCAGCACCGTGCCGAAAATCGTCGACCCGATTTCCCACCGCCGCACCATTCCCACATCCAAACTCTTCGGCAGCGACAATCCGCAATATCAAGCCGAATTGATGTGGCGTTTGTCGCTGCCCATCAGCGTATTGCTGCTGAGCATACTGGCCGTGCCGCTTTCCTATTTCAACCCGCGCACGGGGCATACTTATAACATCTTGATTGCCATCGGCCTTTATCTGGTTTATCAAAACGGCCTCACGTTCCTGCGCAACGCCGTTGAAGACGGCAAACTCAATTTCTGGATCGGCATGCTGCCCATGCACATTCTGATGTTCGCCATCGCCGTTATCCTGCTGCGTGTGCGCAGCATGCCCGCGCAACCGTTTTGGCAGGCATTGAAAAACAGCATGAAAGGCGGTGAAAAATGATGCTGCTCACCCGCTACCTCATCCGCCAACTCAGCGTAACATCGATATACGCTCTCTTGGCATTTCTCGCTTTATACAGCTTTTTCGATATCATCAGCGAAATCGGCGACATCGGCCAAGGCAGCTACACCGGCGCGAAAATGATGCAGTATGTGCTGATGCAGATGCCCGCCCATGCTTACGAACTGATGCCGCTGGCCGTCTTAATCGGCGGCTTGGTCGCCCTCAGCCAACTGGCTTCCGGCAGCGAACTTACCGTGATGAAAACCAGCGGCATGAGCACCAAAAAACTGATAACCGTTCTGCTTCAATTCGGTTTGATTTTCGCGGTATTGACCACGCTGCTGGGCGAATGGATTGCCCCTTCGCTCAGCCAACGTGCCGAAAACCTCAAAGCCACCGCCGTCAACGGCAAAATCAGCACCGGCAGCCAAGGTCTGTGGCTGAAAGAGCAAAACAACATTATCAACGTGCGCGAAATGCTGCCCGACCACACTCTGCTCGGCGTAAAAATCTGGAAACACAACGAAGCCTTCCGGCTTGCCGAGGCCATAGAAGCCGAATCCGCCGTATTGAACGACGACAATAGCTGGCAGCTTAAAAATGTGCGCCGCAGCCTGCTCGAAGGCGAACAAGTCCGCACCGAAACCCAAACCGTGCAAAAATGGCCTGTCGAACTGCAACGCAACCTGCTTGACGTGTTGCTGGTTAAGCCCGAACAGATGTCGGTATCTGCCCTTACCACCTACATAGGCCATCTGAAAGCCAACAACCAACAAACCAAAACTTATGAAATCGCGTGGTGGCGCAAATTGATGTATCCCGTCGCCGCCACCATTATGGCTTTGGTTGCGCTGGCATTCACGCCGCAAACCACCCGCCACGGCAACATGGGCTTGAAGCTGTTTGCCGGCATCTGCTTGGGGCTGGCTTTCCACTTTGCCGGACGGCTGTTCGGCTTTACCAGCCAACTCTACGGCGTTCCCCCCTTTATCGCCGCCATGCTGCCGACGGTGCTCTTCGGTATCTTGGGCGTTTATTTGATACGCAGGCAGGAACGGCGTTAACGGAATAAAAAGCCGAGAGGCCGTCTGAAAACTTGTTTTCAGACGGCCTCTCTCATCACATCATCTACACTTTCGGTTTCCTGCGCTCCGCCATCTTCCGACCGATTGCCGCCAATTCATCCTGCGGCACAAACTGTTTGCCCATTTCAAACAGCGGTTCCTCAAGTGCCAAATGGACATCATAACCGGCGGTAAAGCGTTCCAATATTTCCCGCTCGAGTCTATAACTTTTATCTTTTTGAAGTTTGGCAAATTCTTCGGCCAATGCCGCCCAATTTTGATGCAGGCTTTCATGTTGCTGCAAAAGCCGGTCGATGCAGTCTTGCGCTTGCGGGGCATATCGCAGCAGCAACGGAAAAAAATCCTCTTCTTCGTCCTGATGGTGCAGCGGCGCGGCGACATTGAAATATTGGGCAATCTGCTTTACCGCCTGCAAAGCAACATCATTGCAGCCGTTTTCCTCAAGATAATCCGGCAACATTTTTATCTGTTCGCAAAAACGGCGCACCTTACTATGGCAGGTATAAAGCATTTCTATTGGTTCAGCAAAGGTTACGCTGCGAGCATCGAAGAAATCCATGGCTAATTCCTTAATATATCAGAAAATATGATAACGTCTTCCCAAGACGGCAGTATACCCTGCACAACATTTTCAGACGGCCTGCCGTATCCGTAGGTTCCACCCCGCAATAAAATACCGTAAGATGCCGTCTGAAAATTTATCAGGATACTTTCATATGCCGCTTTTCCAAACCGAACCTGCCGTTCCCTACGCACAACAAAACAAAACTGCTGTGCTGCTGATTAACCTCGGCTCCCCCTCGGCACCCACTGCCCAAGCCGTGCGCCCTTATTTGCGGGATTTCTTGTCTGACCAGCGCGTTGTAGAACTACCCAAATGGTTTTGGCGGCCGATTTTGTACGGTTTGGTATTAACATTCCGACCGAAGAAAAGCGCGCACGGTTACGAAAAAGTCTGGTTTCCCGAAGGTTCTCCGCTAACGGTGTACACCGAACGGCAAGCGGCCGCGCTGTCTGAAAAACTGCCCGATATCATCGTGCGTTATGCCATGAGCTATGGCGAATCGAATGTTGCGCAGGTACTGTCCGAGCTGAAAGCGCAAGGGGTTACGCAGGTTTTGGCGTTGCCGCTGTATCCGCAATATGCGGCCTCCAGCACCGCCGCCGCTTTGGATAAAGTGTTCAAAGAATTGCAGCAACAGCGCTATCAAATGAGCGTGCGCACGATATCCCACTTTTATAACGATGCCGGCTATATCTCCGCCATGAAGGAGCACATTCAGGCTTATTGGGCGGAGCACGGGCGTGGCGACAAATTGATGCTGAGCTTTCACGGCATTCCGCAAAAACACCATGACGACGGCGACCCCTACCCGCTAGAATGCCGCCACACCGCCGAACTGCTTGCCGAAGCATTAAACTTGAGTGAAAACGATTATATCGTGTCGTTTCAGAGCCAATTCGGCCACGCAAAATGGGTAGGGCCGAGCACGCAGGATTTATTCGACGAACTGCCCAAACAAGGTGTTTCCAAGCTGGACGTATTCTGCCCCGGCTTTGTCAGCGACTGTTTGGAAACCATGGAAGAAATCGCTATTGCAGGGCGCGAGCAGTTTCACGCGGCGGGCGGCGCGCAATACCACTACATTCCCTGCCTCAACACCAACCCCGCTTGGGTAAACGCACTGGCCGATTTGATTAAACAGCATCTGCAAGGTTGGCACATCTAATCCGCATCGCCACCATAAACATTGAGGCCGTCTGAAAACACATTTCAGACGGCCTCAATGTTTATTTCTTGCTTAGGGTCAATCCGGTCCAACCGAACAATAAAGTCAGTATCAAACATAAGTAGCAGAAAAACGCATAAGGCAGGTAATTCCACACCGGCACGCCTAAGGCTTGGCTGATAAACACACCGCACACGCTCCACGGTACCAGCGGGTTGATCACCGTACCGGCATCTTCCAAAGTGCGCGACAGATTGCGCGGATGCAAGTTGAGTTTATCGTACACCGGTTTGAATGTTCTGCCGGCCAGCAGAATACTCAAATATTGCTCGCCGATAAGCACGTTCACCCCCACAGCGGTAACGGCTACGCTGAACGTGGCTCGCCCCGCCGTGGTTAAAAACTGGCGGATGCTCTCGAGCAAGCTGGGAATTACGCCCAGCGCAAACAACAACCCGCCCAAACTCAAGCCCAAAATCACAATGGTTTGCGTGAAAAACATGCTTTCCACACCGCCCCGTGAAACCAAACGGGAGATGTTTTCAAAATTACCTTCGATCTTGAAACCGCCGTAAAACCAACCACCCAACTGCGCCAAATCGGGCGTGCTGTGAAAATAAGTAACGATTAAAGCGGCAAAGACGGTGGCAATCATGGCAACGATGGCATTCACACGCTTCATGGCCAATACCACCAGCAAAGCAAACGGTATCAGCGAATAGCCGTGCACCAAACCCGAAGCGGCAAGCTGCTCGCGAAAAACCGCCGCATTATTCAAATCTTGCGCCGCCACCGCAGGCAGCAGCCACAACGATAACGCAGCCGTAATCAGCCATGCGGGAATGGTGGTATAAGCCAGATTTTTAATGTGTTCGAACAAATCAATGCCCACAATCGAAGCCGAAATACCGGTGGTATCCGAAAGCGGCGACATTTTGTCTCCGAAAAACGCGCCTGAAACCACCGCACCCGCCGTCATCGCCAAATCCGCATGGAAAGCCTCGCCCATACCCATAAAAGCCACGCCGACCGTGGCACAAGTGGTCAAACTGCTGCCGATGGCGATACCGATCAACGAGCTTAAAACAAAAGCGGAAAGGTAAAAATATTGAGGCGAAATCCAGCCGAAACCGTAATACATCAGCGTGGGAATGGAGCCGCTCATCATCAAGGCACTTACCAGCAGGCCGATAAAGAAAAACAGGTAAATCGCCCCCATGCCCTGCCCCACCGAATCAACCATGCCGCGCTGCATATCGGCGTATTTCACTCCGCGCAGCAAGCCGTATATCAAAAGCACTGTAATCGCAGTAACAATCGACATATGCGGCAGCCAGCCGAGCGAAATAATGCTGTATCCCATGGCGGAAACCAATAAAACCACCACCAGAAATGCTTCCCAGCGCGGCATGTTTAACAGCGGTTTGAAGCTGAACATGATTTGCCCATCCTTTTTTATTGATATGCACACCTGAAAAAGCCGTGCGGTTTTTCCGCGGTGCACGATTGGAAACAGAAAGCGGCACAAAACCGCTTTCAAAAAGTGTTATTTTACAGCAAATAAACTTAATTTCTGCTACGGCACTGCGCCTTAGCTCGAAGAGAACAATTTTATCAACCGCTAAAGCAGCAACAGAATCAGCCGTACTACTTGTACCGTCTGCGGCTTGTTCCCTTGTATCAAAAATGAGTTTATTTGCCATATATTATTGCTTACGGTATCAAACCGAACAGTTTGAAACCGATACCGCAGCGGTTGTGAAACCGATATTCCGTATCAATGCCGAACCAATCTTGTTACCGCTTCGGCAGTTTGCGAAACCACTCTTTTGAACCCGAAAAAGTTAACGAAGTATGAAACATCGGGTTCGATAACCATAAAAGAGCGTAGCATCATAACAGATCAATCAAACAGGCCGTCTGAAAACATTTCAGACGGCCTGTTCAAATTCTACTGAAAACTACTGTTACGCTTCGTCGGCACGGAAACCTTTAACCGCAAAGAATACGATATACAGATAGCAGATGGCTGAAACGAAGAACGATACCAGCAAACCGATGTGGTCGGCAAAGAAACCTTGAACCACCGGCACAATCGCACCGCCCACAATCGCAGTACAGATAATGCCTGAAGCCGCACCGGTAAATTTACCCAAATCTTTGGTTGCCAACGAGAAGATAGTCGGGAACATGATTGAGTTAAAGAAACCGATCGCCAGCAGCGCCCACATAGATACCGCACCGCCGCCTGCCAGAATAGCAATGGTAATCAACGATACTGCCATTACCGCATTGAAAGTCAGATATTTGTTCGGCGCGATTTTGTTCATCACGGCAGAGCCCAAGAAACGGCCCACCATAGCACCGCCCCAATAGAGCGACAGATATTTCGCACCCGTAGTGTGATCCAAACCGGCGGTTACTTCCATCACGTTAACCAGCAGGGAACCGATAGATACTTCTGCACCTACGTAACAGAAAATACCGATGGCACCCAACACCAAGTGTTTGTATTGCCATACACTGGTTTTACCGTCGTGGTTGTGTTCTGTTTCCGCCTCGGCGATTTTACGTGCGTCGGGCAATCTGATCATTTTCACAAACACGGCCAGCAACACCAGCAAGCCTGCCAAGCCCAAATAGGGAATCTGCACAGAGGCCACCTGCTCCGCTTTGGTTGCCGCTTGGCTGGCATCCGCCAAAATCAACACCGAACCCAACAGCGGTGCAATCGTCGTACCCAGCGAGTTAAAGGCTTGCACCAGCGTTAAAGTGGCAGACTCTTTACCCGGTTTGGACAGCAGGGTTACATAAGGATTACCCGCTACTTGTAACAACGTTACACCCGAAGCCAGAATAAACAGCGCACCCAAGAAAATCGGGTAAGCCTCACTGGAAGCGGCGGGATAAAACAGCAGACAACCGACGGCCGTCAACAGGAAACCGCCGATAACGCCGTTTTTGTAGCCCAGTTTCTCCACCACTTTACCCATCGGAATCGACATAATGGCATATGCGGTAAAGAAACAGAACTGAATCAGCATGGCCTGAACGTAGTTCAGATCAAAAATGGCTTTCAGGTGAGGGATTAAGATGTCGTTCATGCAGGTAATGAAACCCATCATGAAGAACAATGCGGTTAATACAGACAGAGCGGTATTGTTGTTTGTTTGTGATTGCGCAGACATTGTAATTGCCCTTAAATTTATATGTAATAAAATTTACTTACAAGTGTTAAATTAAAGTTAAACAACTTTAATGCGAGAGCTATCTTACTGATATTCTATCGGTTTGCAACTGTTATTTTACTACAATTTGTATTAAATCAAAGGCCGTCCGAATTACAAATAAAGTTTTCAGACGGCCTTTTGTTTCAGCATCCACCCGGCTTATCGCAATTCGCATTACGATACAAACGGATCAGCCGTTCAGTGGAACTGTCGTGGCGTTGCACATCGCTTTCGCCGGTAAGTTCGGCAAGAATCGTTTTGGCAAGCTGTTTACCCAACTCCACGCCCCACTGGTCGAAGCTGTTGATTCCCCAAATAACACCCTGAACAAAAGTTTTATGTTCATACAGAGCAATCAGACTGCCCATGTTGCGGGGGTTGATTTTGTTCATCAGAATCAGATTGCTGGGACGGTTGCCGGAGAAGGTTTTATGCGGTACCAACTCTTCGATATGCGCCTCATCCATACCTTGCGCTTTCAACTCGGCACGCACTTCGTCGGGCGTTTTGCCGCGCATAAACGCTTCCGCTTGGGCGAAGACGTTGGCCAGCAAAATTTCGTGATGGCCGGGCAGATTGCTGCGCTTTTGCAGCGAGGCAATCAGGTCGATAGGCGTAATATGCGTGCCTTGATGCAGCAATTGGAAGAAGGCATGCTGGCCGTTGATACCGGTTTCGCCCCAAATAATCGGTGCGGTTTCATGCTCTACCGCTTTACCGTCGAGCGTAACCTGTTTGCCGTTGCTCTCCATATCAAGCTGCTGGATAAATTTGGGCAGGCGGTGCAGGTGTTGGTCGTACGGGGCGATAATGTGGCTGCCGCCGCCGTAATAATTGATGTACCAAATCCCGATCATCGCCAGCAATACCGGCATATTCTGTTCAAGCGGCGCATTGAAAAAATGCTGGTCCATCAAGTGCGCGCCGTTGAGCATCTCAATGAAATTTTCTTCACCCAGATAAAGCATAATCGGCAGGCCGATTGCCGACCACAGGCTGTAACGTCCGCCGACCCAATCCCAAAATTCAAACATATTGGCGGTGTCGATACCGAAATCGGCAACGGCTTTTTTATTGGTGGATACGGCCACAAAATGTTTGGCAACCGCCGATTCTTCGTCTGCATGCTTCAAAAACCACTCGCGCGCGGTCAGGGCGTTGGTGAGGGTTTCTTGCGTGGTAAAGGTTTTGGAAGCGATGATGAACAGCGTGGTTTCGGGGTGTACTTTTTCCAGCACGTCGCGCAACTGCGAACCGTCCACATTGGAAACGAAGTGCATATTCAGACGCGGATGGCCGCAGGGTTTGAGTGCGGTACACATCATCAGCGGCCCCAAATCCGAACCGCCGATACCGATATTCACCACATCGGTAATCACTTGATTGGTATAGCCCAGCCATTCGCCGCTGCGCACTTCGTGGCTGAATTCGCCCATGCGTTTGAGCACGTGGTTTACTTTGGGCATCACATCTTCACCGTCTACATAGATCGGTGCATTGGTACGGTTGCGCAAAGCCACATGCAACACGGCGCGGTTCTCGGTAGTATTGATTTTTTCGCCGTGAAACAACTGCTTGATACGCTCCGGTAAACCGGCTTCGCGGGCAAGCTGCATTAACAAGGACAATGTTTCGTCTGTGATGCGGTTTTTGGAATAATCCAATATCAATCCGCCCACTTCCAACCAATAACGTTCGGCCCGCTGCGGGTCTTGCTCAAACAAATTACGCATGTGCAGGCTTTTGGTAGCATCAAAATGTTTCCACAGCTCGCGCCATACAGGCAGTTCCTGCAAGTGTTTCATGATTCTTCCTTATTGTATTCCAAATGTTTGCTGTGAATACTGCGCTTGCCTTTCTGCAATTGCAGGCTGGCTGTTTCGCCTAAACGCAAGGCCAAGCCGATGGCAAGGATATCCACTACGACCAATTGCAGCAAACGCGAAATCATGGGCGTATAAAGCTCGCTGTTTTCCTGAGCGGCAACACTCAAAACGCAATCAGCAAGTTGCGCCAACGGCGAACCGGCACGGGTAATCGCAATAACCGCCGCTCCGTTTTCTTTGGCGATGCTCACGGCATCCAGCAATTCGATGGAAGAACCGGAATTGGAAATCACCACCAGCACGTCCTGACTGCCCAGCACGGACGCAGCCATCAATTGAATGTGGGTATCGACATAAGCGACGGTAGAAATACCGAAGCGGAAAAATTTATGCTGTGCATCATGCGCGACGATGCCCGAATTGCCGACACCATAAAATTCGATACGGCGGGCATGGGTGAGCATGGCGATGGCTTTTTCCAACTCCGCCTCTTTCAAAAACCGGCGTGCGCCGAGAACAGAAGCAGCGGTGTTGCCCAACACTTTTTCCACCACTTTCGAAATATCGTCGTCGGTATTTAATTCTTCGTGCACATACGGCATGCCTTCATGACCGATACTGGCCGACAACGCCAATTTGAATTCAGGCAAACCTTTATAACCCAAACTGCGACAGAAACGGATAACCGTCGGCTGGCTCACGGAAGCGCGTTCGGCAATTTCCGCCACCGCCGCATGGACGAACCACTTGGGTTCGGCCAAAGCAGACTCGGCAACTTTACGCTCCGCTCCTGACAGGTTAGCCAATGATTCACTGATTTTGCTTAACATAAATATCTGCTCCATTTAAGCCTGTTGTCTGTCCCTCTATCTATATGTGATGGAGCCGACAATTATTATGAATTATATGGTTGAAAAATCCCTGCTCGAAATTTTATGCGATATATTGACACAACATTTTGTTACCGGACAACAAACGGCGAATTACCGCACGGATTTTTGCATCATTCCTACACTGAGCCAATCCGTGCGGTTTCAATGTTGTAAAACAAACCAACTGGGCGATTACACTTGTTTATCTTTTTTACCCGCCGCACCGCCGAGCGCCGCAGTGTTATTGCACGCGCCTTGCAAATGGTTGGACAACGCTACCGCCGCACCGTAGATACCGGGATATTTCCCCAACACGATATATACGGGGATAGCCGCCAAATAAGCATCGAAACGGCCTTTGCTCTCGAAACGGGTACGGAACGGCGAATTTTTAAAGTAGTCGATAAAACGCGGAATAATACCGCCGCACAAATACACGCCGCCGCTTGCACCCAATGTGAGCGCAAGGTTGGATGATACCGTACCCAGCATGGCACAGAAAATATCCAAAGTCAGACGGCATAACGGCGAAGAACCGCTCAAAGCCTGTTCGCTGATTTCGGCCGGTGTCATTTTCTGACGTTTCACCCCTTCTTTGGCCGACAAAGCCTCATGAATCAGTGACAAACCCGCACCGCTCAAAAACCGCTCGGCGGAAACGTAGCCGTATTTTTTCTTAGCATATTGCCAAATCATACTTTCCGCGTCATCGAAGGGAGAAAAACTCACATGCCCGCCCTCGCCGGCCAGCGGCACCCAACCAGCATTGCTCGGAATCAATCCGCTTACGCCCAAACCCGTGCCCGGGCCGATAACGGCTTTCGGTGCATTTTCCACCGGTTTCGATCCGCCTATCTGCACCAGATCTTCCGCTTCTAATTGAGTAATCGCCAATGCTTGTGCAGTAAAATCGTTCAACAAAATCAATGTATCCAAACACAGCGATTGGCGGGTGGTTTCAATGGAAAATGCCCAATGGTGGTTGGTCATCTGCACCCAGTCGCCCAGAATCGGGTTGGCAATGGCAATCGCTGCGTGGTGGATTTTCGGATTGCCGGCACG
Source organism: Neisseria sp. MVDL19-042950 (assembly GCF_030504625.1). Taxonomy (GTDB): domain Bacteria; phylum Pseudomonadota; class Gammaproteobacteria; order Burkholderiales; family Neisseriaceae; genus Neisseria. Next base: position 97,393 of record NZ_JAUKWH010000009.1, read on the forward strand.
CTTCAAGTATTCGCGGATGGCATCAACAACCGTATCGTAATCATTGCACTTCAGCACTTCTATCTGCTCAAGCTGCTGCGGTGCGGTTTCCAACGCAAAACGGGCATTGGTGCCGCCGATGTCTGCCAACAAACGCGGCCATTCGGCAACAACGGTTTTATTCTGCGTAGTGGACATGGCAATTTACCTTTTTGTTATTAATTACATAACTGATTGGAAAAGATTTTGAAAGTGCGGCGGCAGTTTGGTCGAATACGGCTTTTTTCTCCGCGCCTTGAATCGCCAAAAATACTGCGGGCGTTTTCGCAATGGCGGCCAGCGTCATGCTCACACGCTCATGCGGCGCGGTAACGGGCGTGGTATGCAGCAGCGGCGCTTCGTTGGCCAAATCCAGCCCGCTGTCCAATTGCGGTGCTTGCGGAAACAGCGATGCGGTGTGTCCGTCTCCGCCCATTCCCAACACCAGCGCATCGGGCTGGCGGTAGTGTTTTAAGGCCGTCTGAACAACGGCTTCAGGTTGCAGATCGGCTGCTTGCCGTTCCGCTTCCACCACCGGAATCCACTTAGCGGCGGCGGCTTTGTTTTTCAACAGGTATTCATGTACCAATCCGGTATTGCTGTCGGGGTGGTCGGTAGGAACGATACGCTCGTCCACCAGCGTAACGGCAATATGCGCCCAATCCAAATCTTTTTGCGATAAGGCTTCAAAAAAAGCGATTGGCGAACGCCCGCCCGACACGGCTAAAACGGCATTGCCCCGTTTATCCAGTGCAACTTTCAATGCAGCGGCAACGGCATCGGCCAAGGCTGCGGCAGATGCGGCGGCACTTTCGTGATGGTGCCATTGGTAAGCCATGATATTTCCTTTCTCTATTTTTTCAGACGGCCTCAAGAGGCAGGAGGCCGTCTGAAACAACCTTGATTTATTGTTCTTCGTGCCATTGGTTGCCGTCGCGTGCCAGCAATTCGCGTGCTGCTTCGGGGCCCCAAGAATGTGCGGCATAACCGTGCGGCGGAGTCGGGCTGCTTTCCCAGTTTTCCATAATCGGCATCACCCATTCCCACGCGGCTTCAAGTTCGTCGCGGCGGTTGAACAGCGCCAGCTTGCCGTTGATTACGTCCAACAGCAAACGCTCGTAGGCTTCCGCACGGCGGCCGGCCACTTCTTTACCCATGTCTACGCTCAAAGCGGTGAGTTCCACATGGTTTCCCGCGCCGGGCGTTTTGACTTGCGTGTACAGGCGGATGGATTCGGTAGGTTGCAGTTCGATAACCAAACGGTTGGGGGCTTTTTGGCTGCCGTCGAAAATATGATTGGGTAAATCGCGGAAATTCAGCACGATTTCGGCCACTTTACCCGCCATGCGTTTGCCGGTGCGCAAGTAGAAAGGCACGCCCGCCCAACGTTGGTTGTCGATTTCCGCTTTGATGGCCACATACGTTTCGGTGCGGCTGCCGGCCAGTACGTTATGCTCTTGCAAATAGCCGTTGACTGTTTGGCCGTCTTTTTGGGCGGCGGTATATTGGCCGCGCACCACATTGGCATCGACATCGGCGGAAGTCAGCGGTTTCAAAGACTTAATCACTTTCAGTTTTTCATCTCGCACGGCATCGGCATCCAAACCGGCGGGCGCTTCCATCGCCGTCATGCACAACATCTGAATCAGGTGGTTTTGCACCATATCGCGCAACGCACCGGTGATGTCGTAAAACTCGCCGCGCTCTTCCACACCCAATTGCTCGGCGATGGTCAGTTGAACGCTTTTCACGTATTTGTTGTTCCACAGCGGCTCGAACATCACATTGGCAAAACGCAAAGCCAGCAGGTTTTGCAGCGATTCTTTGCCCAAATAGTGGTCGATGCGGTAAACCTGCTCTTCTTTGAAGAAACGGGCGACATCGGTGTTGATTTCTTGCGAAGACTTCAAATCGGTGCCCAACGGTTTTTCGAGCACGATACGCACATGGTCGGCATTCAAGCCCGCAGCAGCCAGATTTTCACAGGCTGGGGCGAAGAACTTCGGCGCGGTAGAAAGATAGATGATTACATTATCGGTTTGCTTGCGTGCTTTCACCTTTTCCGCCAGCGTTTGGAAATGCTCGGGGCGGGTAACGTCCACTGGCATATAAGCAATACGTTTAATAAAAGACGCCCACGCTTCTTCACTGAAATTCTGTTTGATGTGAATTTTGGCATTGGTTTCGACCTTCGCCAAAAAACCGGCGGTATCCAAGTCGCTGCGGCTTACCCCCAAGATGCGCCCGTCGAGATGCAGTAAACCCGCCACATGCGCTTGATACAGGCAAGGTAGCAGTTTGCGCATGGCCAAATCGCCGGTTGCACCAAATAACACCAAATCGAAGTTTGTTTGTGTATCCATCATTCTGTCTTTCAATCAAAGTGGCTTGCGCCATATACATATGTAAAAACTCTGCTCCGTTAACACCGGTATTATCCGGCATTTTATTTCTACCGCTTATCTCAGATAAGTAATCGTGTTACATTTGCCATTCAAACTGCCGTTTTTGATGGCATCACTTATAAAATTGGCTTATTTAAAGATATTTCAGACCTAAAAAGACCTGAAATTTTTATATCTAATTATACTTTAAGCATATTTCAGACGGCCTATTTTAAAATTCCAAAGGAGCCGTCTTAAAAATTAGTAGCAATCCTACACAGCACTACACCTTTTGTCTATGCCGTTTTAATCAAATAATTTGACCTAAGTAAATATTTAGTTAACTTGAGCTGAAATTATGTTACAAAACTACAAAACAAAGTTTGACCTAGTTCAAGCATTCTTCTGTAACTAAACTACAATTATAGATTATAATTGATTTCAACCGGTTTCAGACGGCATCTACCCTTTATTAAGCCGTATCCGACTATTAACCGCATATCGACATCCGCATCGGTCGGTATCCGGCTACGAAAGGCAAAATAATCATGAACACACCCGCCCCTATCCACCCTACCCTTGCTGCCGTTACCGAACGGATTGTCGAACGCAGCAAAGCCACCCGCACGGCGTATCTCGAACGCATCCGCGCCGCCCGCCAATCGGGACGCATGGAACGCAACCAATTGGGTTGCACCAACTTGGCGCACGGCATGGCGGCCATGCCCAAAACCATCAAAATCGAGATGCAACAAGAAAGCATTCCCAACTTGGCTATCGTGTCGGCTTATAACGATATGGTTTCCGCCCACCAGCCTTTCCTCGACTTTCCCGCATGGATCAAAGCAAGTGCGCACAAACACGGCGCAACCGTGCAGTTTGCCGGCGGCACGCCCGCCATGTGCGACGGTATTACCCAAGGCTATGCAGGTATGGAGCTTTCGCTGTTCTCGCGCGATGTAATCGCCATGAGTACCGCCGTTGCCCTGTCGCACAATATGTTCGACGGCAGTTTCTTCTTAGGCGTGTGCGACAAAATCGTTCCCGGCCTGATGATCGGCGCATTGGCTTTCGGCCACCTGCCCGCCCTGTTCGTGCCCGCAGGCCCGATGACCAGCGGGATTTCCAATGATGAAAAATCCAAAATCCGCCAATTGTTCGCCGAAGGCAAAGTAGGCCGCGATGCCCTGCTGGAAAGCGAAATGGGCTCTTACCACAGCCCCGGCACCTGCACGTTTTACGGCACCGCCAACTCCAACCAAATGATGATGGAGCTGATGGGTATGCACATGCCGAACACCGCTTTCGTCAACCCCAACACACCGATGCGCGAAGCGTTGGTGCGCACGGCGGGCGAACATCTGGCCGAAAGCATCAAAAACGGCACGGCGATGCCGCTAGGCGAAATGATCAGCGAAAAAAACATCATCAACGCCCTTATCGGCCTGATGGCAACCGGCGGTTCAACCAACCACACCATGCACTTGGTGGCCATGGCACGCGCGGCCGGCATTATCCTCACTTGGGACGACTTCGACGAAATTTCATCCATTATTCCGCTGCTTACCCGCGTTTACCCCAACGGCAAAGCCGATGTTAACCATCTCCAAGCCGCCGGCGGCCTTGCTTTTGTGGTACGCGAACTGTTGGACGCAGGGCTGTTGCATGAAGATGTCGATACGGTAGTCGGGCACGGTATGCGCCGTTACGCGCAAGAACCGTTCTTAGATAACGGCAAAGTTGTTTGGCGCGATGCCGTTGCCGTTAGCGGAGACGAAAATGTTTTACGCCCGGCCGCCAACCCCTTCTCACCCGACGGCGGCCTGCGCCTGATGAAAGGCAATATCGGTCGCGGCGTGATTAAAATTTCCGCCGTCAAACCCGAAAACCGCATCATTGAAGCCCCGGCCATTGTCTTCAACGATCAAAAAGACGTATTGGCCGCATTCGAACGCGGCGAGCTGGAGCGCGACTTTATCTGCATCGTGCGCTTCCAAGGCCCTCGCGCCAACGGCATGCCCGAGCTGCACAAACTCACCCCGCCGTTAGGCATTCTGCAAGACCGCGGTTTTAAGGTGGCCTTGGTAACGGACGGCCGCATGTCCGGCGCATCCGGCAAAGTGCCCGCTTCCATCCACATGAGCCCCGAAGCCCTGCTCGGCGGCAGTATCGGCAAAATCCGCACCGGCGATTTAATCCGCTTCAATGCCGAAACCGGCGAACTGACCGCACTGGTGGATGAAAAAGAATGGAACGCCCGCGAAATCCCCATGCCCAACCTGAGCAAAAACCAACACGGTTCGGGGCGCGAATTGTTTACCGGATTCCGCAGCTTGGCCAGCAGCGCGGAAACCGGTGCCATGAGCTTCGGCGGCGACTTTGCCTAAACACATTTTCAGACGGCCTCAACATCATAGCAAATCAACTTAAAAAATAACTCGGGCCAAACCCGAGTACGGCAAACCATCATAAAAGCCAAGTTTATTTGCCATATGCAGAGGCCGTCTGAAAACCGCCTTTTAGAAACAAGCCCATACCCTTTGAAAACCGCTTTCTCTGATTTGAATTAGGAGCTTAACATGAATCCACGCGACATCCTCACCGCAGGAGCAGTTGTTCCCGTAATGGCGATTGACGACATCAGCACCGCCGTCGATCTGGCACACGCCCTCGTAGAAGGCGGCATCCCCACACTGGAAATTACCCTGCGCACCCCCGCAGGCATCGAAGCCATCCGACTGATTAAAAAAGAAGTCCCCAACGCCATCGTCGGTGCCGGCACCGTAATTAACGGCGAACAACTCAAAGCCGTAGAAGATGCAGGCGCAGTATTCGCCATCAGCCCCGGCTTCAACATCAACTTCGCCAAAGCCGCCCAACAAAGCAGCATTGCCGTTATCCCCGGCATCGCCACCCCCGGCGAACTGATGCTTGCACTGGAGCACGGCATCGACACCATGAAACTCTTCCCCGCCGAAGTCGTGGATGGCAAAAACATGCTCAAAGCACTATACGGCCCCTTCCCACAAGTAAAATTCTGCCCCACCGGCGGCATCAGCCTTGAAACCGCACCCGATTACCTGAAACTGCCCAACGTATTATGTGTAGGCGGCTCATGGCTCACCCCCAAAGACGCAGTTCAAAACAAAGACTGGGCAACCATCACCCTCTTGGCCAAAGAAGCCGCTGCATTGAAATAACGATTTTTTGATTTCAAAGATAAAAAGGCCGTCTGAAAAGCTCACTTAACTTTTCAGACGGCCTCAATTGTTAGACTTTAAATGCTTTATCTAGCTAAACTTTGCTGCCGATTGCATCAATACCGTTGCCGGCAAACTATTGTAATGTAATTGAACATACCGGCTTCCTTAATTTGATAACAGGCGGTAAATCATATTGCCCAAGGCATCGTAGGTGTATTCGGTGCCGTTGTATTCCTCGAGGCGGTTGCCTTTGCCGATGTTGCGGCCTTTCAGACGGCCGGTGTGATGCCTGTCTGAAAGGTTTTCAGG